>NZ_LT629701.1:4150000-5621839 GCF_900103775.1 Allokutzneria albata
CCGCGCCAGGACAGCTCGTCGAGAATGTGCTCACTCACGCCGTCCATTGTCGCCCACCTGGTCAAAGCACTTGTCAGGCAGGGCGGCGCTTGGCTCCCCTGCGGTAGGCGCTCACGGCGGCCGAGCCGGCGATCCAGAACCGCCATGGCACGTCGACGGCGTTGGCGACGCCGACGCGGGGGCCGCTGAGCACCTCCATCGGCTCGTCCGGCTCGGGGGCGAGCAGCCGGACCGGTGAGGCCGGATCGGTCAGGTCGATGCCGTTCTGCTCCCGCGTCAGTCCCAGCACCGAGCACAGCCGGGCCGGGCCCTTGGCCAGCTCGCTGTCGTTGCGGGCGTTGGGGCGTCTGCGGCGGGCCAGGTCGATGCCGGTGACCACCTCGCCCGCCCGGACGAGGACGGCGCCGGGTTCGCCGTCGTGCAGGCTGACCACGTTGGCGCAGAAGTGCATGCCGTAGACGAAGTACACGTACAGGTGACCGGCCGGGCCGAACATCACCGCGTTGCGCGCGGTTCTGCCGCGGTAGCAATGGGATGCGGGGTCGTCGCCGCCGCGGTACGCCTCGACCTCGACGAGTTTCACGCCGATGGGACCGTCCGGCGTGTCGGCCTCCAGGACGCTGCCGAGCAGCACGCGGGAGGCGGGGACGGGATCGATGGCCAGGGCTTCGCGTCGGATCAGGGTCACCCGGTCACTCTCCCGCGTCGGTCTGACAATGCGAGAGGACCCCCTCCCGGGTGGAAGGGGGTCCCAGATCTCACTTCGCCCAGTCGCGGTGCGGGCTGAGCCGCCCGACGAGCCGGTCGAGCTGTTCGGCGACCCTTGCGGGCGCTGTGCCGCCGTAGGCGTCGCGGGAGGAGATCGAGCCCTCGACGGTCAGGACCTCGCGGACCTTCGGGGTGAGGCTCGGGTTGACCTCGGCCAGCTCGGCGTCGCTCAGCTCCTCCAGCCCGATGCCCTTGGCCTCGGCGCGGCGGACGCACTCGCCCGCGGCCTCGTGCGCGATCCGGAACGGCACGCCGTTGCGGACCAGCCACTCGGCGATGTCGGTCGCCAGGGTGAAGCCCGCGGGCGCCAGCTCGGCCATCCGGTCGGTGTCGAAGGTGAGCGTGCCGAGCATCCCCGCCATCGCCGGGAGCAGCAGCTCCAGCTGGGCGACGGAGTCGAACAGCGGCTCCTTGTCCTCCTGGAGGTCCCGGTTGTAGGCCAGCGGCATGCCCTTGAGGGTGCCCAGCAGCCCGGTCAGGTTGCCGATCAGCCTGCCGCTCTTGCCCCTGGCCAGCTCCGCGACGTCGGGGTTCTTCTTCTGCGGCATGATCGAGCTGCCGGTGGCCCACGCGTCGTCGAGCCGGGCGTAGCCGAACTCGGCGGTGGTCCAGATGATGACCTCCTCGGCGATCCTGGAGAGGTTCACCCCGAGCATGGCGAGGCAGAAGGCGATCTCCGCGGCGAAGTCCCTGGAGGCCGTGCCGTCGATGGAGTTCTCCGCCGGGGCGTCGAAGCCCAGGTCGGTGGCGACGGCGGCCGGGTCGAGGCCGAGCGAGGAACCGGCGAGCGCTCCGGAGCCGTAGGGCGAAACCGCGGCGCGGCGGTCCCAGTCCCGCAGGCGTTCCACGTCCCGCAGCAGGCTCTGCCCGTGCGCCAGCAGGTGGTGCGCGAGCAGGACGGGCTGGGCGTGCTGCAGGTGGGTGCGGCCGGGCATGACGGCGCCGGGGTGGGCCTTCGCCTGGGACAGCAGCGCGTCGACCACGTCGATGGTGCCCGCGGCGATCCGGCGGGCGGCGTCGCGCAGCCACATCCGGAACAGCGTGGCGATCTGGTCGTTGCGGGAGCGGCCCGCGCGCAGCTTGCCGCCCAGGTCCCTGCCCGCCCGCTCCAGCAGGCCGCGCTCCAGCGCGGTGTGCACGTCCTCGTCGTCGGGGCTGGGGCCGAACGCGCCGGAGGCCACGTCGGCGGCCAGGACGTCGAGCGCGGCGAGCATGCGGTCGAGCTCGTCGGCGGAGAGCAGGCCCGCGCGGTGCAGCACCCGGGCGTGGGCGCGCGATCCGGCGATGTCGTAGGCGGCCAGCTGCCAGTCGAAGTGGGTCGAGACGCTCAGCGCGGCCATGCCGTCGGCGGGGCCGGACGCGAACCTCCCACCCCAGAGCTGGGCCGATTGCTGCTCAGTCACACGTACCCCTTCTGCAAATCCCTCGTGCGACCCCGGAAATCCCTGGCCAGGGTCTGCTGGAAATCGTAGAGCGAGTCCTCGGCGCGGCGTCCGGTGACCACGGCGCGGCCCTCGTGCAGCCGGAGCCGGACCTCGCCGCTGACCCGCCCCTGCGATGCGGCGATGAAGGTGTCCAGCGCGGCCTTGAGCGGCGATTCCCACTGTCCACTGTGGACCAGTTCGGCCCAGCGCCGGTCGACCTCGCCCTTGAAGCGGAGGAGATCGCTCTCCAGGGTGACGTTCTCCAGTGCCTGGTGGGCGGTGGTCAGCGCGAGCGAGCCGAGCCCGCCCGCGCGGCGGTTCAGCTCGCGGAGCGCTTCGAGGACGGTCATGGTCTCGCGGTCGAGGGCGACGGGGACGCCCTGGTCGAAGGTGATCACCACGTCCAGGGGGTCGGCGGGCTCCGGCGTGCGGTCCCAGACGCCGCCCAGCGGGGCGCCGAACGCGTTGGCCTGGATCGCACGGGTGAACTCGGCGGCTGCGGAGTCGGTCACTGGTCACTGTCCCTGTGCCCGGCCATGGCCATGAAGCGCTCGGCCAGTTCGGCGCCGGAGACGGGTTCGCGGGCGATCACCATGATCGTGTCGTCGCCCGCGATGGTGCCGACGACGTCGTGCAGGGCGGCGCGGTCCACGGCTCCGGCGAGGAACTGCGCGGCGCCGGGCGGGGTGCGCAGCACGGCGAGGTTGGCGGAGTGGTCGGTGGAGACCAGCAGCTCGCCGAGCAGCCTGGTCAGCCGGGAGGTGCCGCCCTCCATGCCGCGGACCGGGCTGCCGTCCTCGGGGATGACGTAGACGGGCGCGCCGCCGTCGGCTCCGCGGAGTTTGACCGCGCCCAGCTCGTCGAGGTCGCGGGACAGCGTCGCCTGGGTGACGTCGATGCCCTCGGCGCCGAGGATCTTGGCCAGCTCGGTCTGGCTGCGGATGGAGAGCTGGCGGACCAGCTCCACGATGCGCGCCTGGCGGGCCGCCCTGGTGGCCGCGGCGGTGGCGCGCGGATGGCTCACCTCGAAGCTCATCCGCGGCTCCCTTCCTGGATCAGCCAGGTCATCAGCGCCTTCTGCGCGTGCAGCCGGTTCTCGGCCTCGTCCCAGACCGCGCTGGCCGGGCCGTCGATCACCTCGTCGGTGATCTCCCAGCCGCGGTGCGCGGGCAGGCAGTGCAGCACGATCGACTCGGTCCCGGTCGCGGCCAGCAGTGTCTCGTTGACCTGGAACGGGCGGAACGGGCCGACCCGGTCCTTGCCGTCGTTCTCCTGGCCCATCGAGGTCCAGGTGTCGGTGACCAGCACGTTCGCCCCGTCGACCGCGGCGAGCGGGTCGTGCAGCACCTCGACGGTCGCTCCGGTCTCCGCCGCGCGCTGCTTGGCCGCGTCGTAGATCCAGGACAGCGGCTGGAAGCCCGCCGGGGCGCCGATGCGGACGTTGATGCCCGCGGTGACGCCGCCGAGCAGCAGCGAGTGGGCCATGTTGTTGGCGCCGTCGCCGAGGTAGGTCAGGGTCAGCCCGGCGAGCTTGCCGAAGCGCTCGCGGATGGTCTGCAGGTCGGCCAGGACCTGGCAGGGGTGGAACTCGTCGGTCAGCGCGTTGATCACCGGGACCGTCGCGGCCCCGGCCATGGCCTCGATGCGGGCGTGGGCGAAGGTCCGCCACACCACCATGTCGACGTAGCGGGAGAGCACCCGGGCGGTGTCCTCGATGGTCTCCTCGCGGCCCAGCTGCATGGTGCGGCCGTCCACGACAACGGGGTGCCCGCCGAGCTGGGCGATGCCGACCTCGAAGGACAGGCGCGTGCGGGTGGAGTTCTTCTCGAAGATCACCGCGACGCCCTTGGGCCCGGCCAGCGGGGTGCGGCCCTGCGGCGCGGTCTTCAGCTCGGCGGCGACGTCCAGCACCGCCAGCTGTTCCTCCGGGCTGAGGTCGTCGTCGCGCAGGAAGTGGCGCAGGCTCACGGGGTCTCCTCGTTCGCGGTTTCCAGCAGGGCGGGCAAGGCGGTGACGAAGCTCGCGGCCTCGTCGTCGGTGAGGACCAGCGGCGGCGCCAGCCGGATCGTGTCCGGCTGCACATTGTTGATCAAGAAGCCCGCGTCGCGCGCCGCGGTGGCGACGGCGGCGGAGACGGGCTGGTTGAGCGCGATCCCCAGCAGGAGCCCGGCTCCTCGGACACCGCGCACCAGCGGGTGGTCCAGCTCCTCGATGCCCGCGGCGATGTCCTTGCCCAGTGCTGCGGCGTGCTCGCACAGACCTTCCTCGGCGATGGTGCGCAGCACCGCGAGCGCGGCGGCGCAGCACACCGGGTTCCCGCCGAAGGTGGTGCCGTGCTGACCGGGACCGAGCAGGTCGGCCGCGGCGCCGATGCCGACGCAGACGCCCAGCGGCAGCCCGCCCGCGATGCCCTTGGCCAGTGTCACCACGTCCGGCACGATTCCCGCGCGCTGGAAGGCGAACCAGCTGCCGGTGCGGCCGATGCCGGTCTGCACCTCGTCGAGCACGAGCAGCGCGCCGTGCCGGGCGGTGATCTCGCGCGCGGCGTGCAGGTAGCCGTCCGGCGGGACGATCACGCCGTTCTCGCCCTGCACCGGCTCGATGAACACCGCTGCGGTCTCGTTGTCCACAATGGACTCAAGCGCGGCGGCGTCGCCGTAGGGAACGTGGATCACGTTCTCCGGCAAGGGTGTGAACGGGTCGCGCTTGGCGGGCTGGCCGGTCAGCGCGAGCGCGCCCATGGTGCGGCCGTGGAAACCGCCCTCGGTCGCGATGATCTTGGTGCGGCCGGTGAGGCGGGACATCTTGAACGCGGCCTCGTTGGCCTCGGCACCGGAGTTGCAGAACAGCACCTTGCCGAGCTCGCGCACGCCGAGCAGGTCCAGCAACCGCTCGGCAAGCTCGACCGTCGGTGCGGCGGAGTAGAAGTTGGAGATGTGGCCGAGGGTGGCGATCTGCTCGCTCACGGCCTGGACGACCGCCGGGTGGGCGTGGCCGAGCGAGTTGACCGCGATACCGGAGAGCAGGTCCAGGTAGCGCTTGCCGTCGGCGTCCCAGACGTAGGAGCCCTCGCCCTTGGTCAGTGTCAGCGACGGGGTGCCGTAGTTGTCCATGAGAGCGGAGCGCCAGCGCTGTCCGCCTTCCTGGTTGGAGGCGATCACTGTTGCTCCTTCCCTGGGGTGACCATGGTTCCGATTCCCGAGCTGGTGAAGACTTCGAGCAGCACCGAGTGGGCGAGCCTGCCGTCGATGACGTGGGCGCTGGGGACGCCGCCGCGGACCGCGCGCAGGCACGCCTCCATCTTCGGCACCATGCCGCTGGCGAGGTCCGGGAGCATGCCCTCGAGCGCTTCGGCGTCGATCCTGTCGATCAGCGAGGACTTGTCCGGCCAGTCCGCGTAGAGGCCCTCGACGTCGGTGAGCACGACGAGCTTCTCGGCCTTGAGCGCGATGGCCAGCGCGGCCGCGGCGGTGTCGGCGTTGACGTTGTGCACGACGCCTTCCGGGTCCGGGGCGACACTGGAGACGACCGGGATGCGCCCGGCGTGGATGATGTCGAGCACCGCGTCCGGGTTCACCGAGACCACGTCGCCGACCAGGCCGATGTCCACCGGCTCGCCGTCAACGGTGGCGGTGCGCCGCTGCGCGGTGAAGAGGTTCGCGTCCTCGCCGGACATGCCGATCGCGTGCGGGCCGTGCTTGTTGATCAGGCCGACGAGCTCGCGCCCGACCTGGCCGACCAGCACCATGCGCACCACGTCCATGGTCTCCGGCGTGGTCACGCGGAGGCCGCCCTGGAACTCGCCGGGGATGCCGAGGCGGTCGAGCATCGCGGTGATCTGCGGGCCTCCGCCGTGCACGACGACCGGGTGCAGGCCCGCGGTCCGCAGGAAGACCATGTCCTGCGCGAACGCGTGCTTCAGCTCGTCGTCGACCATGGCGTTGCCGCCGTACTTCACGACGACGATCGCGCCGTGGAAGCGTTGGAGCCACGGCAGGGCTTCGATGAGAACAGCGGCTTTTTCCGCTGCGCGCTTGACGTTCATGAGGAATAGGCCGAGTTCTCTTCGACGTACGCGTGCGAGAGGTCCGTGGTGAGCACGGTCGCCGTGCCCGCGCCGAGGCCGAGCTCGACGAGCACGGTGATCTCCTTGCCGGAGAGGTCGGCGAGCGAACGGTCCTCGCCGCGCACGCCGCCCGCGCAGACCTTGACGCCGTTGAGGGTGATGTCCAACCGGTCCGGATCGACGGCCGCGTCCGCCTTGCCCACGGCCATCGCGATCCGCCCCCAGTTCGGGTCGGAGCCGAAGAACGCGGTCTTGACCAGCGGGTCGTCGGCGACCGCGCGGGCAACGCGTTCCGCGTCGGCGTCGTCGGTCGCGCCGGAGACGGTGACGCTGACATGCTTGGTGACGCCCTCGGCGTCGGCCTGCAGCTGAAGCACAAGGTCCCGGCAGACCGCGGTCAGCACGCCGGTGAACTCGTCGGCGGTTGGCGTTACGCCAGAGGCTCCGGAGGCCAGCAACAGCACGGTGTCGTTGGTGGAGGTGGAGCTGTCGACGGTGAGCCGGTTGAACGTCGTGCCGACCGCGGCGCGCAGTGCGGCGTCGGCCAGTTCCGCGTCGATCACCGCGTCGGTCGTAATGACGCTGAGCATCGTCGCCATGTTGGGGGCGCACATGCCCGCGCCCTTGGCGAAGCCGCCGACCGAGAAGCCCTGGTGGCTCAGCTCGGCGTACTTGGGAACGGAGTCGGTGGTCATCACCGCGGTCGCGGCGTCGACCCCGGCCTCGTTCGTGCTCGCGAGCGCGGCGGCCACCGCGTCGACACCGGGCAGCAGCGCGTCCATCGGGATGCGCTCGCCGATCAGGCCGGTGGAGCAGACCGCGACCTCCCCGGCTCCGCAGTCCAGGACCTCGGCCACCTTTTCCGCGGTGGCGTGGGTGTCCTGGAAGCCCTCCGGTCCGGTGCAGGCGTTGGCGCATCCGGAGTTGAGCACGACCGCGCGCACCCGGTGCTGGGTGAGCACCTGCTGCGACCACAGCACGGGCGCGGCCTTGACCTTGTTGGTGGTGAACACTCCCGAGGCGACGTCGAGCGGTCCGTCGTTGACGACGAGCGTGAGGTCCTTCTTGCCGGAGGCCTTGATGCCCGCGTGGATGCCCGCGGCGCGGAAGCCCGCCGGTGCGGTGACCCCGGCGGAGCGGAGCGGCAGGGAACTGGTCACGGTGCTACTCCCACGGTGGGCAGGCCGGTGGTCTCCGGCAGGTCGAGAGCGATGTTCATGCACTGCACGGCTCCGCCGGCGGTGCCCTTGGTCAGGTTGTCCTCGGCGCCGACCACCACGAGGCGGCCCGCGTCGGCGTCCACGGTGACCTGGAGGTGGACGGTGTTCGCGCCGAGCGTCGAGGAGGTGGCGGGCCAGCTGCCCTCCGGGAGCAGGTGGACGAACGGCTCGTCGGCGCAGTACTTCGCGTAGACCTCGCGCACGCGGGCCGCGTCCACGCCGTCGGCGACCGGGGCGCTGCAGGTCGCGAGGATGCCGCGGGACATCGGCACCAGCAGCGGCGTGAAGGACACGGACACCGGCCGGCCCGCGACCGCCGAGAGGTTCTGCGTCATCTCCGGGGTGTGGCGGTGCGCGCCGCCGACGGAGTAGGTGCTGACCGACCCCATGACCTCGGAGCCGAGCAGGTTCGGCTTGAGGCTCTTGCCCGCCCCGGAGGTGCCGGAGGCCGCGACGACGACCACCTCCGGCGCGATCAGTCCGGCCGCCAGCGCCGGGGCCAGTGCGATCGAGGTGACGGTCGGGTAGCAGCCGGGCACCGCGATCCGGCGCGCGCCGCGCAGCTCCTCCCGCCTGCCCGGCAGCTCGGGCAGCCCGTAGGGCCAGGTCCCGGCGTGCTCGCCGCCGTACCAGCGCTGCCACGCGGCGGCGTCGGCGAGCCGGTAGTCGGCGCCGCAGTCCACGACGAGCACGTCCTGACCGAGGCGCGCGGCGATCTCGGCGGAGTGCCCGTGCGGCAGGGCGAGGAAGACGACGTCGTGCCCGGCGAGCTGTTCCGCGCTGGTCTCGACCAGCGTGCGGTCGGCGAGCGGAGCAAGATGCGGCTGGTGCGCGCCGAGCGGCGTGCCCGCGTTGCCGCCCGCCGTGAGCGCGCCGATCTCCACCTCGGGATGCCCGAGGAGCAGCCGCAGCAGCTCCCCGCCCGCATACCCGCTCGCACCGGCGACCGCGACCCGAATTGCCATACGCATGATTATGCGTCGGACTGCAATTTCACTCAAGCGGTTTCACGCGCGGTAACCAGGATGTGGCCTGCGTCTCATTGATCCGCCTAAACCTCTCGACCGTTCGGCGCGTCCGGCTGCCGCCGTTCAGCGACCTCTGGGCGACGCGCGGTCACATTTCTTACGTCCGGCCGAACTGTCGTGGACGACCACCGATGCTCACCGTCTATTCGGCGCACGGCGTCCGCTGAGCGGCCGTTCGGCCGAAGGGCTGCCCTAGTTTTGGCCTCGAACAGCCCGCGGCGACCACCAACGCCGAGGGCTAGAACCACGACGGCGGGGCACCCGGGACCACCGGCGGCGCCTCTGGTCAGGAGGAGATCCACCACCACGGCCCATGTCAGGCCTTATCCGCGTAACCCTCGCCAAGGCGGCGGTGACCAAGAATGCCGAGAAGATGACTACCCAGAGTTACGCCAGCCCATCCACACCGCAGCTGTGCGCTGCCGGTGGGCGACGTATGAGCACGTTGCAGGCGCAGGACGTGGCGGAGGTCTTCGGACTCGGCCAGGCCCGCGCCCGGCTGCGTGCCGTTCCCGGCGGCCACGTCCACCGGATGTGGCGACTGGACACCGATCGCGGGTCGTACGCGGTCAAGGAGATGAACCGCCAGGACAACCCGGAGTGGATGCCGTGGTTGCAGGCGGCGTGGCGGCTGGAGCTGGCGGCCTGGCACGCGCGGATCCGGATGCCGGAGCCCGTGCCCCCGCCCGGCGGCGGCGTGGTGGCCGAGGTGCCGGTGGCCGACGGTCCCCCGGCGACGGTGCGCGTGCACCGCTGGGTGAACGGCCGCTCGATCAGCCAGCCCATCGACGCGATCGTGGGCAACTGGGCCGGGCGGACGCTGGCCGCGCTGCACTCGCTGGCCATGCCCGCCGAGCCGCGCTGGGCCTTCCCGCCGACCGGGACCACCGAGGCGACCCGCTGGCAGGAGCTGGTGGAGCTGTCCAAGGACGCCGGGGCGGAGTGGGGCGGCGACCTGGCCGCGCTGGCCCCGGTGGTGGAGGAGATCTACGACCTCACCCAGATCGCGGCCACCCGCTGGCTGCCGGACGTGCTCACGCACGCGGACCTGCGGGCGAAGAACGTGCTGGTCGCGGCGACGGGCCCGGTGCTGGTGGACTGGGACATGGCCGCGGCCAAGGTGCCCAGGGAGGACCTGGCGGGCTGCGCGCTGTCGGTGTCCGGGTGGAACCAGGACGACGGCCCGGTGCGGGAGACGCTGCGCCAGGTCATCGCCGGGTACCGGGCCGCGGGCGGTGCGCTGGAGCGCCCGCTGGACGTGGTCGACGCGGCCGGGGACCTGGGCAACGAGGTGGACTGGGTGGCCGCGGTGGCGCGCCGGGCGATCGGCCAGGGCGCGCAGGGCCCCGACGACATGGAGCGCAGCGCGAAGCTGATCCCGGGTCTGATCCGGGCGCTGCCGAACAAGCTGCTGGCCGCGCGCAGCCTCCGCTGGCTGCTGGCCGACCAGTTCTGACCGACCGCTCGCCGACGTCGGCGACGGCGTGGCTCGGGTTGGTGTTTTCGCTGCTCTCGCCGCTTTTCGGGTGTCGTGAGCGCACCAACCCAGCCCCCGCCCTCCCAGGGGGGGCGACCCCGATCCCAGTGTCCCACCCCCGCCCACGTCGAAGATCCACATCGGCCCGGGTTGTGGACGAGCGTGGTTGATGTGGACAACTCCCCGCACGTGCTCGCCGGGTGACGCGCTCCTCGTGACCAGTCGCCAGTGCGACGTGCTCGCGCCGACGCGGCGCCCAGCGTCTCCGTTCGCGCACCGAATGAGTCATCGGGGTAGTTGAACGCACCGAATGACTCATTCAATGCACTCAAAGCACCAACGCGGCACTGGTGGGGGAGGAAGCGGGAAGTACTCGATCGGGCGGGTGCGTTGAGTGTGGGGTGGGGTGCGGTGAGCGGTGGGTGTGCGCGAGGGGGTCGAGGGGCGAGGGAGTGTGCGGGAAGGGCTGCGGGGGTGGGGGCGAGCTGTGAGAATGCGCGGCTATGGCGCTGCCGTTGACTCCCCCGGTCCTGCCCATGCTGGCCGGCCCAGCCGACGCGGTCTCCGACGAGGGCGGCCTCTGGTACGAGCCGAAGTGGGACGGGTTCCGGTGCATCGTGTTCCGGGACGGCGACGAGGTGTACCTGCAGTCGCGCAACGGCAAGGACCTGGCGCGCTACTTCCCGGAGATGTGCGCGGCGCTGCTGGCCGAGCTGCCGGAGCGGATCGTCGTCGACGGTGAGCTGGTGATCGACCGCGACGGGGAGCTGGACTTCGACGCGCTGACCGAGCGGATCCACCCGGCGAAGAGCCGGATCACCCTGCTCAGTGAACAAACGCCCGCCCGGTTCATTGGTTTCGACCTGCTCGCGGTGGGCGACGAGAACCTGCTCGACCAGCCGTTCAGCGCGCGCCGCAAGCGGCTGGAGGAGGTGCTGCCGCAGGGCGAGCGGGTGCACATCACGCCGGTAACGGACGACCCGGCCACCGCGCGGGAGTGGTTCACGCTGTTCGAGGGCGCGGGGTTGGACGGGTTGATCGGCAAGCCCGCCGAGGCGCCCTACTCCCCCGGCAAGCGCGTCCTCACCAAGATCAAGCACGCGCGGACGGCGGACTGCGTGGTCGCGGGGTTCCGGTGGCACGTCAAGACCGAGCCGGGGACGGCGGTCGGCTCGTTGCTGCTCGGGCTGCACGACGAGCGGGGCGTGCTGCACCACGTCGGGGTCGTCGGCTCGTTCCCGATGGCGCGGCGGCGGGCGCTGGTCGAGGAGCTGGCTGAGCTGCGGGTGAACGCCGCCGAGGGACACCCGTGGCTGGGCGAGCACACCGACCGCAGGCTGCCCGGCGGGGAGAACCGCTGGCGCAAGGGTGAGCAGGCGTGGGAGCCGCTGCGGCCGGAGCGGGTGCTGGAGATCTCCTACAGCCAGACCGAGGGCGCGCACCCGGCGCGGCTGCGGCACAACGGGCAGTTCGCGCGGTGGCGGCCGGACCGCGACGCGGCGTCCTGCCGCTACGACCAGTTGGAGCAGCCCGCGCGCTACGACCTGCCCTCGGTGCTCTCCGGCGAGGTCCGGCCGGCGGACTAGCGAAAAACCACGAGCGCCCGCGACCTATCCTGGTAGTGCGATGGGAACACCGGTCACGAAGTCTCCGCTGACAGCCCTGGCAGATCGTCTTTCCGAGGTGATGCTCCGCGACGAGCGCCGCCTGCGCCGTCGAATCGACGGGGCCCGCCGGGCCAAGGACCGCCAGGCGCTGGTCGAACGCCTCTCCGCCGAAGTCGAGCAGGCCGAGCTGCGCGTGGCGCGGCGGCGTGCCGCCGTTCCGAAGATCACCTACCCGGAACAGCTGCCGGTCAGCCAGCGCAAGGACGAGATCCTGGAGGCGATCCGGGACCACCAGGTGGTCATCGTGGCCGGGGAGACCGGCTCGGGGAAGACCACCCAGATCCCGAAGATCTGCCTGGAGCTGGGGCGCGGCGTGCGCGGGCTGATCGGGCACACCCAGCCGCGCCGGATCGCCGCGCGCACGGTCTCCGAGCGGGTCGCCGAGGAGCTGGGCGGCGAGGTCGGCGAGACGGTGGGCTACAAGGTCCGCTTCACCGACCGCGGCAGCGACGACACGCTGGTCAAGCTGATGACCGACGGCATCCTGCTGGCGGAGCTGCAGAACGACCGGCTGCTGCACCAGTACGACACGCTGATCATCGACGAGGCGCACGAGCGCAGCCTCAACATCGACTTCATCCTGGGCTACCTCAAGCAGCTGCTGCCGCGCCGCCCGGACCTCAAGGTGGTCATCACCTCCGCGACGATCGACCCGGAGCGGTTCTCCCGGCACTTCGGCGACGCGCCGATCGTGGAGGTCTCCGGGCGGACCTACCCGGTGGAGGTGCGCTACCGGCCGCTGTCCGACCCGGACGCGCCCGAGGAGGAGGACCGCGACCAGGTCCAGGGGATCTGCGACGCCGTCGAGGAGCTGGCGATGGAGGGGCCGGGCGACGTGCTCGTGTTCCTCAGCGGTGAGCGGGAGATCCGGGACACCGCGGAGGCGCTGGAGAAGCTCGACATGCGCGACACCGAGGTGCTGCCGCTGTACGCGCGGTTGTCCGCCGCCGAGCAGCACCGGGTGTTCCAGGCGCACCGCGGGCGGCGCGTCGTGCTGGCGACCAACGTCGCGGAGACCTCGCTGACCGTGCCCGGGATCAAGTACGTCGTGGACCCGGGCACCGCGCGGATCTCCCGGTACAGCCACCGGTTGAAGGTGCAGCGGCTGCCGATCGAGGCGATCTCGCAGGCGTCGGCCAACCAGCGCAAGGGCCGGTGCGGCCGCGTGTCGGAGGGCATCTGCATCCGGTTGTACTCCGAGGAGGACTTCGAGAGCCGCCCGGAGTTCACCGAGCCGGAGATCCTGCGCACCAACCTCGCCTCGGTGATCCTGCAGATGACCTCGATCGGGCTCGGCGACATCCAGGCGTTCCCGTTCCTGGAGCCGCCGGACCGGCGCAACATCTCCGACGGCGTGCAGCTGCTGCAGGAGCTGAACGCGTTGGACACCAAGGAGAAGAAGCTCACGCCGATCGGGCGCAAGCTCGCGCAGCTGCCGGTGGACCCCCGGCTGGGCCGGATGGTGCTGGAGGCCGAGGACAACGGCTGCGCGCGCGAGGTCATGATCATCGCGGCCGCGCTGTCCATTCAGGACCCTCGCGAGCGCCCGGTGGACAAGCAGGAGGCCGCGGCCCAGCAGCACGCGCGGTTCCGCGACCCCGACTCGGACTTCGTCACCTACCTGAACCTGTGGAACTACCTGCGCGAGCAGCAGAAGGCGTTGTCCTCCAACAGGTTCCGCAAGCTGTGCAAGGCGGAGTTCCTGAACTACCTGCGGGTGCGGGAGTGGCAGGACATCGACAGCCAGCTGCGCCAGGTGGCCAAGCAGCTCGGGATCACGCTCAACAGCGAGCCGGCCGACCCGCTCAAGGTGCACACGGCGCTGCTGGCCGGGCTGCTCTCGCACGTGGGCATGAAGGACCCGGCGAAGAACGAGTACTTCGGCGCGCGCAACGCCAAGTTCGCGATCTTCCCCGGCTCGGCGCTGTTCAAGAAGCAGCCGAGGTGGGTGATGGCGGCCGAGCTCGTCGAGACGACGCGGCTGTGGGGCCGGGTGGCGGCGAAGATCGAGCCGGAGTGGATCGAGAAGCTGGCCGGGCACCTGGTCAAGCGCAACTACAGCGAGCCGCACTGGGAGCGCAAGCAGGGCGCGGTGATGGCGCTGGAGCGGGTCACGCTCTACGGCATCCCGATCGTGGCCGGGCGCAAGGTGAACTACGGCAAGGTCGATCCTGAGCTGTGCCGCGAGCTGTTCATCCGGCACGCGCTCGTCGAGGGCGACTGGGAGACCGGCCACAAGTTCTTCCGCACCAACCGGGAACTGCTGGCCGAGGTCGAGGAGCTGGAGCACCGGGCGCGGCGGCGGGACATCGTCGTCGACGACGAGACGCTGTTCGAGTTCTACGACAAGCGGGTCGGGGCCGAGGCGATCTCCGCGCGGCACTTCGACACCTGGTGGAAGAAGACCCGGCGGACCCAGCCGGACCTGCTGACCTTCGACCGCTCGATGCTGATCAACGATCGGGTCGGCGGGGTCAGCGACGCCGACTACCCCGACGAGTGGCGCTACGGCGACCTGCGGTTGAAGCTGACCTACCAGTTCGAGCCCGGCACCGACGCGGACGGCGTCACCGTGCACGTGCCGGTGGCGGCGCTCAACCAGCTGGCGCCAGAGCCGTTCAGCTGGCAGGTTCCCGGTCTGCGCAAGGACCTGCTGACCGCGCTGCTGAAGTCGCTGCCGAAGGCGTTGCGGCGCAACTTCGTCCCGGTGCCGGACTACGTGAACGCGTTGCTGGCGCGACTGAAGCCGTCGGACGCGCTGCTGCTGGCCGAGCTGGAGACGCAGTTGCAGGCGCTGAGCGGGGTCGCGGTGGCGCCGGACGCGTGGGAGCTGGACAAGGTCCCGGACCACCTCAAGATCACCTTCCGGGTGGTCGACGAGAAGGGCGCCAAGGTCGCCGAGGACAAGGACCTCACGGCGCTGAAGGCCCTGTTGAAGTCCAAGGTGCAGCGCGAGCTGTCCACGGCGGGCAACGCGGTCGAGCGGAGCGGGCTCACCGACTGGACGATCGGCGAGCTGCCGAGGACCTTCACCCAGCAGCGGTCCGGGTACGCGGTCACCGCGTACCCGGCGCTGGTGGACGAGGGTTCCAGCGTCGCGGTGCGGATGTTCGAGACCGAGGACGAGCAGCGGCGCGCGATGTGGCTCGGCACGCGGCGGTTGCTGCTGCTCGGGGCGCCGTCGCCGATCAAGCTCGTGCACGGGCGGCTGTCCAACCAGGCCAAGCTGACGCTGAGCGCGAGCCCGCACGGCGGGGTCGGCGCGCTGCTCGCGGACTGCGCCGCGTGCGCGGTGGACCAGCTGATCGCCGGTGGCGGCGGCCCGGCGTGGAACGCCGACGGTTTCGGGGCGTTGCGGCACAAGGTCCGCGCGGAGCTGGGCAATGTGATGATGGACGTGCTCGGGCACGTGCAGCAGATCGTGGCGGCGTGGCAGGCCGTGCAGCGCGCTCTGGCCGACGCGCCGGACTTCCCCGCCTCTCGTGAGGCGCTGGCGGACATCCGGGCGCAACTGTCCACTTTGGTCGGTCCGGGTTTCGTGGCGGCGACCGGGTCCGCTCAGCTGCCGCAGCTGCCCCGCTACCTGAAGGCGATCGAGCAGCGGATCGGGAAGCTGTCGACGAACGCGGAGCGGGACCGGGACTCGATGCGCGCCGTGCACGCGGTGGAGCAGGAGTACCGCGAACTGCTCGCCGAGGTCGGGGACCTCCCGGAGGTGCGGCGGGTGCGGTGGATGATCGAGGAGCTGCGGGTCAGCTACTTCGCGCAGACGCTGGGCACCCCGTACCCCGTCTCCGACAAGCGGATCTACCGCGCCATGGACCAGATCTGACCGGGGCAGGCTCCTGAATGACTCATTCGGTGCGTTGAGCGCACTGAACGAGTCATTGAGGTGGTTGAGCGCACCGAATGACTCATTCGGTGCGAAAGGGCGGGGTGCTGGGGGTCGGGGGCGCTCACCTGGGGTTTACGGGGGGCGTGAAAGGGTGCGGGGGTAGAGCGGAACAAGGGGGTCGGCGTGCCACGAGGTAGGGCCGCGTTCAGCACCACGGCGGTCGCACTGGTCGTGGCGGCGGTCGGCGCCGCGTGCACGGTGGGGCCGTCGAACCGGCCCGCGGTGGTGCACGACGGGGACGCCCCGCCGGTGATCGCCCCACCGTCGGGGGCGGCGCCCGTGGCGGTGCGGCCGCTCGGTGCGCCGGAGGGTGCGCGGATGAGCTGGTCGGACTGCACCAGCCAGACCCGGTTCCGGCTCGGTGACGCGGCGGGGACCTCGATGCGCTTCGAGTGCGCGCGGGTGACCAACAACCTGGACTCGCCGAGCAGGCCGGGGCGGGGCACGACGCGGATCGCGGTGCTCAAGGCCGGGACGGGACCGGTGCCGCTGGTGGTGGTCAACGACATCAACGGCGAGCCGGGCACGTTGTTCGCGGCACGGCTGGCGCAGAAGCTGGGGCCCGAGGTGATGGGCACGTTCTCGCTGGTCGGGGTGGACCGCAGGGGCACGGGCGAGTCGGAGCACCTGCAGTGCGTCCCGGAGGCGATCCGGCAGCGCATGATCGGCTTCGACCCGACGGCCAAGGACGGGACGAAGATCAACGAGCTGCTGGAGATCGCCAGGGAGGCCTCCCAGGAGTGCATGCTCGACCTGGACGAGCAGCTGCCCGCGAACGACACCTGGCGCGGCGCCTCGGACCTGAACAAGGTCCGCGAGCTGCTGGGCATGCAGCACCTGCACGCGATCGGCAGCGGTGAGGGCTCGCGGGTGCTGACCGTGTTCGCCGAGCGGTTCGGCGACAAGGCGGGGCGGATCGTGCTGGACGGTTCGCCGGACCCCACGGCGGACGGGATCGGGCTGGCGCAGGCGAAGGCGGCCGCCGCGGAGGCGACGTTCGCGGAGTTCGCCGCGGACTGCGCGAAGCGGGGCTGCGCGCTGGGCGCCGATCCGCGCAAGGCGGTGACCGATCTGCTGGCCAAGCTCAACGAGAAGTCGCTGACCAGCTCCGACGGGATCGCGGTGAACGGCGGTTCGGTGATGTTCGCGCTGGTCTCCGCGCTGGGCGACCGGTCCGCGTGGCCCGCGCTCGGCGATGCGCTGGGCAAGGCGGCCGCCGGGGACCCGGCCCCGGTCGCGGCGCTGCTGGCGCCGGTGATCAAGAACAAGGGTTCGGTGAGCTCGCGCTTCGACGGGACGCTGATCACCTCGTGCAACGACACCACGGTGCGCATCCCGCCGGACCGGGCGGCCCAGCTGATCAAGGAGTGGAGCGGCAGGAGCCCGCTGTTCGGGCCGGTGTTCAGCCAGCGGCTGATGTGGTGCGGGCCGTGGCCGGTGCCGAGCCAGCCGCTGCCGCCGGTGCGGGCGGCCGGTGCCGGGCCGATGGTGGTGCTCAACACCGCGGCGGACCCGGTGACCCCGCCGGAGGGCACCAAGCGGACCGCGGAGCAGCTGCCCGGGGCGGCGCTGGTGACCTGGCAGAGCAGCGGGCACGGTGCGCTCACCGGCAGCGGGTGCGTCGGCACCGCGCTGAAGGACTACCTGGTGGACGGGAAGATGCCCGCGAACGCGACGGTGTGCCCGCCGTAGAAGGTCCGACGGGCACACCCGGTCACGTCCTCTGCTGGCTCAGCAGCCTCCGCAGCAACCGCAGCCAGGACCCGTGCAGTTACCGCAGCAGCTGCACCCGCCGGCGGCCGACATCTCTTCCATTCTTACCTCCACGCTCGTGGGAGCCCCGGAAGCCCCAACGGTATGCGTGATCACGCATGAGTCGACACCGCCGCCCGACTGACACCTCTCCCCCGGACCGGTGAGCACTCCGAGTGGCAGCGGTAGCACTCCGGGTTGACCATGTGCGCATGGGTGATTTCCTGCTGCGTCGATGGTGGCTCGTGGTCGTGCGCGGGGTGGCCGCGATCCTGTTCGGGATCGTCTCGCTCGCCTGGCCCGGCATCACCGTGCTGGCACTGGTCATGGTGTTCGGCGTCTACGCGTTCGTCGACGGCGTGGTGGCCGTCGCGGTCGCGCTCGCCGACAAGGTGGCGCCGTCGGCGGACCGGTGGATGACCGGTCTGCTCGGCGTGGCGAGCCTGGCGGCGGGGGTCGTCGCGTTCACGCTGCCGGAGATCACCGCGCTCACGCTGCTGTACCTGATCGCCGCGTGGGCCGTGGTGGCCGGTGTGCTGCAGATCGTGGTCGCCTGGCGGCTGCGCAAGGTGCTCTCCCGCGAGTGGCTGCTGTTCGTCAGCGGCGGCCTGTCCGTCGCGCTCGGCCTGGTGCTGTTCATCCGCCCCGGCGAAGGCGCGATCGCGCTCATCGTCACGATCGCGGCCTTCGCGCTGCTGTGGGGCGTCGTGCTGACGCTGGTCGGGATCAGGCTGCGGACCATCGGCAGGCGCATGGCCGCCGAGGCCGAACTGGCCGAGGGCACGACCGCGGCGCTGTGATCACTTCTTGAGCAGGCCGGAGACGTAGTCGGCGATCGGCCGCGTGGGGTGGCCGATCAGCTCGCGCAGCACGCCGGGGGTGTGGTCGAGCACCCCGCCCTTGGCGATGTTGGCGTCCACGTCGGCGAACACCCCCGCCACGGGCTCCGGCAGGCCGAAGCCGGTCAGCTGGGCGATGTGCTCCTCGGTGGTGAGGTTGCGGTACGCCACCGCCCTGCCGGACGCGCGGGAGATCTCCTCGGCCAGCTCGGCGAAGGACCACGCGGTGTCGCCGGACAGCTCGTAGATCTTGTTGTCGTGCCCCTCGGTGGTCAGCACGACCGCGGCGGCCTCGGCGTAGTCGGCGCGGGCGGCGCTGGCGACCCGGCCGTCACCCGCGCTCGCGGTGAGCACGCCGGACCCGGCGGCGCCGGTGATCGCCTGCGCGTAGTTCTCGTGGTACCAGGCGTTGCGCAGGATCGTGTAGGTCAGCCCGGAGGCGAGCAGGACCTCCTCGGTGGCCTTGTGCTCGTCGGCGAGCGCCAGCCTGCCGGAGTCGGCGAAGGGAGCGCTGGTGTAGACGAGCCTGCCGACGCCCGCCTTGACCGCGGCGTTGATGGCGTTGGTGTGCTGCTCGGCGCGCTTGCCGAACTCGTTGCCGGAGATCAGCAGCACCACGTCGGCGCCGGCGAAGGCCCGCTCCAGGCTCGCCGGGTCGCTGTAGTCGGCGGCACGCACCCGCACGCCCAGACCGGACGCCTTCTCCGGGCTGCGGACGGCCGCGGCGACCTGGTCCGCGGGGACCCGCTCGAGCAGGGACTCGACGACCAGCGCGCCCAGCCCGCCGGTGGCTCCGGTGATGACGATCATGGCGATCTCCTCGCGGTGCGGCGCGGGCCGATCCCGCGCTCACCGATGAGCTTGTACTAACTTTTGGTTAGCGCCAACTTCTAGTTAGTACTATCACATTCGGTTGTGCTGTACCCCGGGGTACGGTCAAGGGCATGGACGCCCACCAGCAGCTCCTCGCTGACGTCTTCGACAGGGCGTGCCCCTCGCGGGACGCGTTGGAGCACGTCACCGGGCGCTGGGGAATCCTGGCGATGATGGCGCTGACCGAGGGCACCTTCCGGTTCAACGCACTGCGCCGCCGGGTCGACGGGATCAGCGAGAAGATGCTCTCCCAGACGCTGCAGGCGTTGGAGCGCGACGGTTTCGTGCACCGCGAGGCGCAGCCGGTGATCCCGCCGAAGGTGGAGTACAGCCTGACGCCGCTCGGCGAGCAGACCGCGGAGAAGCTGTTCGCGCTCGTCCGGTTCGTCGAGGAGCGGCTGCCGGAGATCATGAGCGCGCGGCGGGCCTACGACGAGGTGAAGGGCTGAGACGACACGAAGGGCTGGAGCCCCCACAGCTCCAGCCCTCCGAGTTCAGCGCTCCCAGGAGGAGAAGCTCCGGAAGCCGTAGAGCAGCGGATCGTCCTCGCGCTGGCCGACGTCGACCACCTTGCCGATGACGATCGCGTGGTCCTCCGCCACGTGCACGTCGCCCACCACGCACTCCGCCGTGGCGAAGGCGTCCTCGACCAGCAGCGGCGCGCCGACCTGGGCCGAGGGCCGCCACGGCAGGCGGGAGAACCGGTCCGGTGCCGCGGAGGAGAACAGCTCGGCGGCACGCTTTCCCTTGCTGTGCAACAGGTTCACCGCGAAGCCACCGCCGTCGCGGACCGCGGCGAACGTCCCGCTGCGCAGGTTGAGGCAGACCAGCAGCGTCGGCGGGTCGGCCGCGACGCTGGTCAGCGACGTGCAGGTCATCCCGTGCGGCGCGCCGTCGGCGTCCAGCGCCGTGATGACCGCGACCCCGCTGGGGAAGGCGCTCATCAGGTCGCGGAACGCCTGGACGGCGGTGACGTCGCGGGAAACCGGTGCGGCAGTCACGGTTCAGCCGTTGATCGAGTCGATGTACTCGTAGCAGGTGGGCAGGTTCTCCACCAGCTCCTTGGCTTCCGCGGCCAGCCGTTCGAACTCGGCGTTGGCGTTGACCGGGTCGATGTGCGCCAGCGCGGGGCGCGGGTGCTCCGGCCGCAGGCCGAGCCCGAGCGTCATGGTGATCCACGAGTAGGACTCGAACCCGTGGTAGTGCGGGTACATCGCGGACTCGTCGATGAGCAGCGAACGCGCGTACTCCATCCGCGGGACCAGGCCCTCGGGGATCGCCCGGAGCTTGGTCTCCTTCCAGTACGGGGTGTCCTCGCGTTTGGTGGCCCGGTAGTGCAGGACCAGGAACTCCTTCACGCCGTCGATGACGCGGGCGACCTTGGTGTTGTAGGCGTCGGCCAGGCCCGGGTCCCAGCGCTCGTCCGGGAAGTGCTTCACCAGCTGCTCGATGCCGTGCTGGATGAAGAAGATGCCGGTGGACTCCAGCGGCTCGACGAAGCCGGAGGACAGTCCGATCGCGACCACGTTGTTCACCCAGGAGCGCTGGTTGCGGCCGATCCGCATGCGGATGTGGTTGGCCTCCAGGTGGTCCTGGCCGGGGGCGACCTTCTCGCGCAGCGTGCGCTCGGCCTCCTCCGGCGAGCAGAACTCGTCGGAGTAGACGTAGCCGTGGCCGTTGCGCTTGTACAGCGGAATGGTCCAGATCCACCCCGCGTCCATCGCGGTCGCGGTGGTGTAGGGCTGCATCGTCTTGGCCAGCTCGCCCTCGCGGGGAACCCGCAGCGCCACCGCGCGGTTGTTGGGCAGCACGTCCTGGAAGGACTCGAACTGCTCACCCAGCGTCTGGTTGATCAGGATGCCGCGGAAGCCCGTGCAGTCGACGAAGAGGTCGCCGCGCAGGTCGCCGTTCTCCTTGGTCCTGACGTGGCTGACCCAGCCGCGCTCGTCCTGGCCGATCTCCACCACGTCGTCGGTGACGTGCCTGACGCCTCGCTTGGTGCCGAACTTGGCCAGGAACTTCGCCAGCAGGTCGGCGTCGAAGTGGTAGGCGTAGGGGAACTGCGAGCGCTGTTCGTCCAAAGTGGACCGCCCGAGCGAACCGTCCAGGTTGGACACGAACAGCGAGCCGTCCAGCAGCCGCGGCGAGAGGTTGTTCTCGCACATGGTCGGCGTGAGGTAGATGTGGCGGTCGAAGTCCTCGCCGCCGTCGCCCAGCCGCAGCCACCAGTCGGCCATGGTGAAGCCGTCGGCGACGCGCAGCCGCTCGAAGGGGTGGTAGAAGTGGTGCCCCTTGCGGCGCCAGTCCTCGAACCGGATGGCGAGCTTGTAGGAGGCCGAGCACTCCGGCATCCACTCCCGCTCGTCGAGTCCGAGGTAGTCGAAGAAGTGCCGCACCGTGGAGAAGGTGGCCTCGCCGACGCCGATCGTGCCGACGCGCTTGGACTCCACCAGCGTCACGTCGACCCGGTCGCCGAACGCCTCCTTGAGGTACGTGGCTGTCATCCAGCCCGCCGTGCCACCGCCGACAATGACCACTGACTTGATCACACCAACGCTCCTCGGAATCGTCCGGCCCTGCGGCTTGACCGTAGGCGGCGGTTCTTTTACCTCGTTATCAATGGCTTTACTCTTCGGCATGGACTGCCGTCACCGCGCTAGTCGACGAGGACGTAGCCGTCGCCGGGACGGGACGCGCGGGAGCGGCGGAGGCTGGACAGGGAGAACGTCCGCTGGAGCCAGCGGTCCCGGCCGTCGTAGCGCGGCGTGAAAGCCGTCCGGCCGTGCACGGTCACGTGGTTGTCCACGATCGCGAGATCCCCTGGCGTCAAAGCCGAACTGGTCGCGGTCTGCTCGAACAGCTCGCCCAGCTCCACCAGTGCGGCCGAACCCGCCTCGGTCTGCGGCTGCGTTGCGGCGAAGTCCACCCGCAGGTCGGGGTCCTCGTAGGCGCCGGTGAGCACCGCGTGCGCGACGGGCGTGTTCCCCTCGCCGAAGGACGGCGGTGCCTCGGTGATGAACTCGGGGCGGGACAATGCTTCCCGGCTGCGCCGGCTGAGCAGGCCGAGAACCTGGCGGACGCAGGCGGTGCGCAGGCCCGCGATGCCCTCGTGGTCGGAGCGCAGGCACAGCAGCATCACGTAGTCCGGGCGGTGCTCGTGGAAGGCGTTCTCGTTGTGGAAGGACAACAGCACCGAGCCCGCGTTGCCCTGGAAGGTCTCCTTGCCGGGCACCGGAACCACGTCCTGCACGAGTGCGCCGGACTTCTCCGGCCGGAACGCGGCCGGGTCGCCGAGCCCGGAGGCGATCATCGCCAGCACCGCGGCGCCGACCGTTGCCTCGCGCTGCACGGAGCCCGCGACCATCGGCGTGTCGCCGAGGGTGTCCAGGCCGACCGGCAGGCCGCGCAGCAGGAGTGTCCCTTGTGGACCGGAATCCCTGCGGAAGCCGCGAACGGTCCTGCGCACGGCGATCGGCAGCTCGTCCCAGGCCTCCCGCGCGGCCGCGACCCACTCGGGGTCGTCGATCACGCCGCCCGCGACCCCGAGCAGGTCGAGGGCGATCTCGGTCACCGAGGCGGCGTCGGCCTCGGTCAGCGACACCACCCGGGGCACCGCACTTGTCACATCAACTGTTACCGACATCAGGCACTACCCATCGATTGCAGCATCGTCACCGTCTCCTCGTGGTCGAGGCCGAGCGCGTCGGGGCCGTAGATCTCCTCGACCCAGCCGCGCTGGTACACCGAGTCCAGGTACCGCTCCCCCAGATCGGGAGCGATCGCCACGGCGGTCGGATCGCCGCCCGGCGCGAACTCCGCCAGCCAGCGCAGCGCGCCGCTGACCACAGTCCCGGTGGACCCGCCGAACAGAAAGCCCTTGCGGGCCAGGCGGTGGCACGCCCGGACGGTGTCGACCTCCGGGACGTGCACGACGTGGTCCACATAGGACACATCGAGCAGTGGTGGGCGGACCCCGGTGCCCAGGCCGGGAATCATCCTGGGCGCAGCGGGGCCCCCGAAGGTCACCGAGCCCGCGGCGTCGACCGCGACGATGGTGACCTCGGGGTGGTGCTCTTTGAAATAGCGCGCGCAGCCCATCAGGGTGCCCGTCGTCCCCGCGCCGAGGAACAGCACGTCCAGGTCGGGGAAGTTGCGGGCGATGGACGGCGCGGTCCAGCGGTGGTGGGCCTTCCAGTTCGCCGGGTTGGTGTACTGGTTGAGCCACAGGTAGCGGTCGTCGGACTCGCACAGCTCACGCACGTAGCGCAGGCGCGCGGCGAGGAAACCGCCCTCCGCGTCGGGTTCGACGATCGTGTGCACGCGGCTGCCGAGGGTCTCGATCAGCCGCTTGGTGGCGAGGTTGCAGCGCGCGTCGGTCACGCACAGGAACTCGTACCCCTTGCTGGCGGCCAGGATGCTCAGCGCGACGCCGAGGTTGCCGGAGGAGGACTCGACCAGGACCGTGCCCGGCCGCAGCGCGCCGCTGCGCTCGGCCGCCTCGATCATCTCCCGTGCCGCCTTGAGCTTGATCGAGCCCGCGAAGTTGAAGCCCTCGCACTTGAGGTAGAGCCTGCGGCCGAAGGTGGCTCCCAGGTCGACGAACAACTCGTCCTCGTGGAAGTCCTGCGGCTCGGAGATGATCGGCACGCTCCCCACCTCCTCAGCCGTAGCGGCGCAGCTCGTGGAAGAAGTCGTCGACGACGGTCAGCTCGCCCGCACGGCGCAGCTGCTCGTAGACGTGCATGCCGACCGCGAGGTCCAGCACGCCGAGCCCGAACGGGGAGAACACCAGCGGGCGGCCGGCCGGGAGGTCGACGCGGCCGGCCATCACCTCGTCCAAGGTGCCGTGCAGGAAGTCGCGGTTGCCGACCAGCTGCTCGGCCAGGTGCGGTGAGGTGTTCGCCTTCAGGCAGTGCTCCACGTCGTCGACGACGTTGGTCGACGCGAGGATGATCTCCGGGGCGATGTCGCGCAGGGAGACGTTGAGCACCAACGGGTTGTGCGCGAACCACGCGGGGTCGCTCACGTGCGGGGCGGCCGCGACCGTCGCGAACACGACCAGGTCCGACGCGCGGATCAGCGCTTCGGCGTCGTCGTGCACGGAGATCCGGCCGGACTCGCCCGAGCGCTCCAGGTAGTCGCGGAAGCCTGCCGCGTGCTCGGCGGACAGGTCGTGCACGCCGACCTCGTCGAAGGACCAGCCGGTCCCGGCGAAGTAGGTGTGGATGTACCTGGCGATCAGGCCGGTGCCGACGAAGCCGATCCGCGGCGGGCGGCCGCGCTCCCGGGTGAACCAGTCCGCGGCCAGCACGGCCGACGCCGCGGTGCGGGTGGCGCTGATGATGGAGCTTTCCAAGCAGGCGAAGGGATATCCGGTTGCCTGGTCGTTGAGGATCAGCACCGCGGACGCCCTCGGCAGCCCGGCGGCGACGTTCTCCGGGAAGCTGGAGATCCACTTGATCCCGTCGACGCCGACCCCGCCGCCGATCGAGGCGGGCAACGCGATGATGCGCGAGGTGGGCCGGTCGGGGAAGCGCAGGAAGTACGACGGCGGGTTCACCGTGTCGCCTGCGCCGTGCACCTTGTAGGCGGCCTCGATGAGCTCCGTGACGGGTTTCTCCTGACCGGCCAGCGCGCGCTGCACCTGGCCGCCGGAGATCACCGAGAAGGCGGGGACCTGCTGGGACATCGGGTTCTCCGGGGGTCTCAGGCGAGCGGGGCGGTCGGCGAGCACGCGGCCAGCGGCACCGGGAGGCCCAGGGCCACCAGCACCTCGCGGGGGCCTTCGAAGGCCTCCCGGCTGTGCGCCATGCGCAGGTTGTCCACGAGCATCAGGTCGCCCGCCTGCCACGGCTCCCGCAGCGTCACCGAGTCGTAGGTCTTGTTGATCACCTCGACCACGTCCTGGGTGATCTCGCCGCCGTCGCCGAAGCGGGTGTTGAACGGCAGGTTGTCCTGGCCGTAGACGTCGACCAGGTACTCCCGCACCTCGGGCGCCATCGTCCACTGGTTGAGGAAGGCGATCTGGTTGAACCACAGCTTCTCCCCGTGCCCGGGGTGGGTCGCCACGGCGGAGCGCCGCTGGCTGGTGCGCAGCCCGCCGGAGGTCCACTCGAAGCTGATCCCGTTGGCGGAGCAGTACTCCTCGACCTCGGCCTTGTCCGAGGTGCCGAACGCCTCGGCCCAGGACAGACCGATCTCGTCGTTGTAGCACCGGGTCAGCAGCCAGCCCTCGCGCTCGAAGCGCTCGACCAGATCGGCGGGCAGCGCGGCGAGCACCCTGGCGGAGTCGGCGACCGCGGTGGCGCCGCCCTCGGTGGGCGCGCTGAGGCAGGCGAAGAGCATCAGGCCGGGGAACTCCAGCGCGTAGCTGAGCTCGTGGTGCATGCACATCGGCTGGTTCGGCGGCCACTTCGAGGAGGAGTACACGCCGTCGCCGTGGCTGTCCCGCGTCGCGAACGCCTCGCGCTCGGCCATCAGCTCGGTGCCCAGCGTCCTGAGGACCACGCCCGCGACCCCGGCGTCCATGCTCGATCCCGCAAGCGGATCTTCGGCGCCCATGCTCGATCCCGCAAGCGGATCTTCGGCGCCCCGCAGCCCGAGGCCCCGCACCAGGACGGCGCCGTGCCGGGCGACGACCTCGTAGAGCGCCTCCCGGTTCCGCTCGGCCCATCCGGCCGCGTCGGCGACACCGCTCACCTCGACGATGGCGGGCTTGCCCTCTTCGACGCGGCCGTCGAGACCGGCGAAGTCGTCCGTGCCCATTACAGTCCCTTCCCGTTGCTGCGCATCTCGTTCACTGCGGTGATGACGGCCGCGGTCTCCGCCGGTCGGGTCCGTGGGAAGTAGTGCCCGCCATCCGCCAGCTCGCGCACATCGACGTTCTCAGCCACCAATGGCCAGTTCCCGCTGCCGCGCCGGTACCCCTCGGTCGCCTCGTCGTCCGCGGCCACCACGAGGGTCAGCGGTGTGGCGAGTCTGGGGGCGCCCTCCTCGTGCGCCGAGACGAAGAACCGGTTCGCCGCAACGACGTCGTGCCGGTAGGCCGCGCCGACAAGTGCGGCGCGCTCGGTGTCCAGGCCGCCCAGCTCGGTGTAGGCGCTGTCGCCGCTGAGCCGCCCGGTGATCTCCAGATCGCCGAGTGCGGTGACGGTCGCGCTGACGCGCTCGCGCTCGGCCACCTCGCCGACCAGTTGCGCGCCAACGAAAACCTGACGCACGTCGTGATCCTGATCCTCCAAAAGACGCGCGGCGAGCACGGCCAGCGCTGCTCCGCAGGAGTGGCCCCACAGCAGGACCGGGCCGATCTCGCGCTGGGCGATCTCGGCGACGACGGTCTTGGCGACCTGCTCGGGGTCGGCGAAGGGTTCGTGCTGCGCGGCGAGGTCGTGGCCGGGCAGCTCGACGGCGTAGACGGAGATCCCGCTGTGCGCCAGCGCGGTGGCCAGCGGCTGGAAGTTCACCGCGTTGCCACCCGCGTAGGGGAAGCAGATCAGCGTCGCTGATCCCTCCACAGTGGACAGAGGTTGGAGCAGGCCGGTGTTCTCGGTCGCGGAGTCCACGGCCGCGGCCAGGTCGGCGAGCACCGGCGTCCGGGTCAGGTCCTTGAGCGAGATCGCCCGATCCAGCTTGACCACCAGGCGGACCGCCGACAACGAGGTGCCGCCGGAGCGGAAGAAGTGGCTGCCCCTGCCGACCTCCTCCGGCGCGACGCCGAGGGCTTCCGCCCATGCTGCGGCGATCCGTCGTTCGGTCGGGGTGCGAGGCGCCTCGACCACGTCGCCGGTCCTCAGCTCCGTCGCGGCCGCGGTCAGCCTCTTCTTGTCGATCTTGCCGTTTCCGGTCAGCGGCAACGACTCCAGCCAGTGGAAGTGGCTGGGCACCATGTACTCCGGCAGCTCCGCCGCGAGGTGGTCGCGCAACTGGTCCGGCAGCGCTGCCGAGTTCTCAGGGGTGGAGTAGAACGCGACCAGGGTCCGCCCGCGGTCCGGCCACTCGGCGATCACCACCGCCGCGTCCCGCACGCCGGGAACACCGAGCAGGCGGTTCTCGATCTCACCGATCTCGATGCGGAAACCACGGATCTTGACCTGCGCGTCGCGGCGGCCGAGGAACTCCAGCTTCCCTTCCGGCAACCAGCGACCGAAGTCACCGGAGCGGTAGAGCCGTTCGCCGTCGCGGTGCGGGTCGGAGAGGAAGGCCGCCGCGGTGCGCTCCGGGTCGTTGATGTAGCCGCGGCCGACGCAGACACCGGAGAAGACGATCTCGCCCGGCGAACCGAGCGGAACCGGGTTGAGGTTCTCGTCCACCACGTACACGCGCACGTTGTTCACCGCGCGCCCCAAGGGAACCCGCTCGCGCTCGGGCGCGCGGTCCATCACCTCGTGGTTGGTGTCGTCGGAGGTCTCGGTGAGGCCGTAGGCGTTGGCCAGCTTGATGTCCGGGAACGCGGCGAACCAGCGCTCGGTCAGCTCCTTCTTGAGCGCCTCCCCGGTCGCCGAGACGCACCGCAACCTGCCGAGTCCGCCGGGGCGCTCTTCGAGGTGGGAGAGCACGACCTCCAAATAGGACGGAACGACCTGCATGACCTCCACGCCGTCGGAGACGAGGGCGACGAAGCGCTGGACGTCCAGGATCGCCTCCTGGTCGACGATCACCGTGCGACCGCCCACCAGCAGCGCGGACACGAGCTGCCACAACGAGATGTCGAAGCACTGCGGCGCGATCTGCGCGACGACGCTGCCCTCGGTGATCCCGAAGTCGTCGATCTTGGCGTAGAGGTGGTTGAGCATGCCCGCGTGCTCGCACATGGCGCCCTTGGGCTCACCGGTGGAGCCCGAGGTGAAGTAGATGTAGGCCAGGTCGTCCCGGCCGACGACGACGCCGAGGTCGCTGTCGTCGTGGTCCTCGGCGTAGACCTCGTCGAGGAAGACCTTGGTGGAAACCGGTACCTGGTCCAGGTTCTCGGTGCTGCCGCGCTCGGTGAGCACCAGGGCGCAGTCCGCCCGCCGGAGCGTCTTGCCGATGCGGTCGGCGGGGAAGTGCGGCTCGATCGGGAGGTAGCCGCCACCGGCCTTGAAGATCGCCAGGACCGCGGCCAACCAGTCCAGGTCCCGTTCGGTGACAACGGCGACGACGTCCTCCGAGGCCAGCCCCCGCGCGCGCAGTGCACGGCCGATGCGGTTCGCGCGGCGGTTCAGCTCGGCGTAGGTCCAGCTGCGGTCGCCGTGCACCGCCGCGACCCGGTCGGGGTGACTGCGAACGCGGTCCTCGAAGAGCTCGTGGAAGCGGCGGTCCGGCAGTTCGCGCCGGGGTCCGGCCAGGCCCTCGAACTGGAAGTCCAGCTCCTCGTGGGAAAGCAGGCTCACCGCGTCCGGCCGGTCGAGCGCGGTGCGGTAGTAGCCGGCGATCCGGGCGACGTGGTCGGCGTCGAAAGCCTCGGTGCGGTAGCGCAGTCGCAGTAGACCGTCCTTTTCGGACACTGCGAGGACGACGCCCTCCGGCAGCTCGGTGACATCACCGAGCACCACCTCGAACAGTGCGCCCTCGGGCAACGGTTCTGCGGCGTGCGCGAAGACGTCCTTCGCGGCATCGTCGGCCTGCGCCACCAGTTCCGCCCAGGTGCCGCCGACCGCGATCGCGCACGGCAGCGGCACTCCGTCGCACCCGGCGGGGAGGTAGCCCGTGCGGATCTCCGGTTCACCGCTGAGCGCGCTGATCACCTTGGCGTGCGCGGCGAGCAGCTCCGCGGCCGATGGCGGCGCGGTGAGCGCGACGTCGTGGGCCGCGACCCCGGGGGGAGCGTCGACCAGCGCCGTCCAGCGGGGAAGCGCGGTGAACCCGGCTGCCCCGAGCACGTCCTGCCAGAAGTCCCGGGCTCCCATCGAGGTCCCTCCGCTCGGATCAGGCTTGGCCTCAAGGGAAAACGTATCCACCCGACATTTTTTCCCGTTATCGCCGGGGTTATCGCCCGTGCTCACTCGATGCGCCAGAACTGGATGGTGTCCTCGACTCCGCCGCGCTGCTTGCCGGTCAGCGTCAGGAACACCTCGTCCAGGCTGGGGATGCTGGTGTCGATCCCGGAGACGGCGATGCCCGAGCCGGAGATCGCGCGCACGGCCACCGTGAGGTCGTTCGGCCCGGAGACGGGCAGCTGCACCAGACCCGCCTCGTAGTCGACGTGACCGGCGAGGCGCGCGTTGGCCAGGACGGTCGCGACGGCCATCAGGTCCTGGGGGCGCATGGGTTTCACGCGCAGGGTCTGCCCGCCCACCCTGGCCCGCAGCTCCGCGGGCGTCCCGGAGGCGATGACCATGCCGTTGTCCATCACCACGACGGAGTCGGCGAGCGCCTCGGCCTCCTCCATGTACTGGGTGGTGAGCAGCACGGTGGAGCCCTCGGCGACCAGGTCGCGGACCACGTCCCACAACGCGTTGCGGCTGCGCGGGTCCAGGCCGGTGGTCGGCTCGTCGAGGTAGATCACCTTCGGGTCGCCGATCAGGCTCGCGGCCAGGTCCAGCCGCCTGCGCATGCCGCCGGAGTACTCCCGGACGAGCTTGCCGCCCGCGGCCACGAGGTCGAAGCGCTCCAGCAGCTCGTCGACCCGCGCCCACGCCCGCTT
The DNA here is from genome assembly GCF_900103775.1 of Allokutzneria albata. Taxonomy (GTDB): domain Bacteria; phylum Actinomycetota; class Actinomycetes; order Mycobacteriales; family Pseudonocardiaceae; genus Allokutzneria; species Allokutzneria albata. Next base: position 4,179,631 of record NZ_LT629701.1, read on the forward strand.
CTTCGGCAGGTCGAGCAGCCTGGCGATCAGGTACAGGTTGTCGCGGCCGGAGATGTCCTTGTCCACCGCGGCGTACTGGCCGGTGAGCCCGATCAGCCTGCGGACCTCCCGCGGCTGCGTCGCGACGTCGTAGCCGCACACCCTGGCCCGCCCGCCGGTGGGCGGGATCAGGGTGGCCAGCATGCGGACGGTGGTGGTCTTGCCCGCCCCGTTGGGCCCGAGCAGGCCGAGCACCGTGCCGACGGGAACCCGGAGGTCGACACCGTTGACGGCCTTGTGGTCGCCGTAGTGCTTCTCCAGGCGCTCGACCTCGATCCCCATCGTCATCGGCCCGGCCCCGCCCTCAGCCCTGGTCCATCGCGGCGGCGAGGCTGCGCGGCCGCATGTCGGTCCAGTTCCGCTCGACGTAGTCCAGGCACGCCTGGCGGGAGTCCTCCCCGTGCGCGACGGTCCAGCCCGCCGGGACCTCCGCGAAGGACGGCCACAGGGAGTGCTGTCCCTCGTCGTTGACCAGCACGAGGTAGGTGCCGTCGGGGTCCTCGAAGGGGTTCGTCATGACGATGCTTCCTTTCGTGGTTGCACACCGGCGACCACGCTATGCCGCGGGCTTATTGCCGCCATATCGCGGCATTTTCGCTGCTCAGAGACTCAGGAGCGGCGGGAGTAGCACACGACGGACGCGGGGGCGAACACCGCGATCAGCGCGCCGATCCACAGCAGCGCCCCGGTCAGCGCCGCGGTGGCGTCGACGCCGAGCATGAGGTTGCGGCAGGCGTCGCAGACCAGGGTGATCGGGTTCAGCTCGATCACCGGGCGCAGCCAGTCCGGCATGGTGGCGGTCGGCACGAACAGGGAGCTGGCGAACTGGACCGGCACCAGCCAGGCGAAACCGACCGACTGCACGGTCTGCGGGGAGCGGATGGCCAGGCCGATGAAGGCCGAGATCCAGGCCAGCGCCACGCCGAAGGCGAGCATCAGCGCGATCGAGGCGAGGGTGGCCGGCGCGCCGCCCTCCGGCCGGAACCCGATGACGAGCGAGAACAGGAACACCAGCGCCAGGCCGACCGTCATCCGGCACAGGTCCGCGGCGATCCGGCCGACCAGCACGGAGGACCGCGCGATCGAGATGGAGCGGAAGCGGTCCATCATGCCGCTGTCGAAGTCCATGTTGAGGCCGATCCCGGTGGCCATCGACACCACGGAGACGGCCTGGATCATGATGCCGGGCAACAGGTACTGCTTGTAGTCCGCCCCGGCAGCGGCACCGGAAGCCGTCCCGCCGATCGCCCCGCCGAAGACCGAGATGAAGACCCCGGCGAGCAGCATCGGCATCACCACGTCGAGCGCCTGCAGCGGATCACCCTTGAGCTGCAACAGGTTCCTGCGGCAGATCGCCAGCGACTGCCGCAGCACCCGGCCGGGGAACACGATCGTCTGCTGCACACCCGGCAAGCTAGCCGCGCGGCCTATCGTGGCGGTATCGCCGGGGATAACGGCCCAATATGGTCCCGTCCTAGCGTGGCCGGAACAGGCTTTCGCCACGCGACGGGAACCCATGATGACCGAGCAAGTACTCACTTCGGTGCCGGAGGTCGACGGCGGGAACACGGTGTTCGACTGGTTCCGGCACATGCGCGCCGAACGGCCGGTGTGGTTCGACCGCGGTCAGTACCACGTGTTCCGCTACGACGACGTGCACCGGGTGATCACCGATCCCGCGGTGTTCTCCAACGACTCCAGCCGGGTGTTCGAGCAGCTGAGGCCGATCACCGGCGGCAACATCAACTCGATGGACCCGCCGGAGCACCGCAGGCTGCGCGGGCTGGCGAACACGGCGTTCACGCCGAGGGTGGTGGCGCGGCTGGAACCGCGCATCCGCGAGGTGACCACGGAGCTGCTGGACCGGATCGAGGGGGACGCCTTCGACCTCGTCGAGGCGCTGACCCACCCGCTGCCGGTGATCGTGATCGCCGAACTGCTGGGCGTACCCTCCTCCGACGCCGGCCTCTTCCGCGTCTGGGTCGACCAGCTGACCGACCTGCAGGGCGTGATCGACCCGGGCGCCGACGACTTCCTGGAGGTCTTCGACGCGGCGACCAGGGACATGAACCAGTACCTGCTGGAGCACTGCCGGGCCCGTCGCACCGACCCCAAGGACGACCTGATCACCAGCCTGGTGCACGCGGAGGTCGACGGCGAGCGGCTGACCGAGGACGAGCTGGTCAAGTTCACCTCGATCCTGTTCCACACCGGGCACCTCACCACCACGCTGATGCTGGGCAACGCGGTGCAGACGCTGGACACCTGGACCGATGCCTTCGCCGAGCTGCGCGCGGACCGCTCGCTGATCCCGAACGCGCTGGAGGAGGTCCTGCGCTACCGCTCCCCGTTCACCACGGTGAGCCGGGTGAGCACGCGCGACGTCGAGGTGGCCGGGCACGTGATCCCGGCGAACAGCATGGTGACGCCGTGGGTGATCTCGGCCAACCACGACGAGCGGCGCTTCGTCGAGCCGGAGCGCTTCGACATCCGCCGTGACACCTCGCACGTGGCCTTCGGTCACGGCATCCACTTCTGCCTCGGCGCCCCGTTGGCGCGCCTGGAGGGACGCGTCGCGCTGAACGTGCTCTTCGACCGCTTCACGGAGCTGCGGGTCGATCGCGACGCGGACATCCGCTACCACCCGTCGGGGGGCATGTACGGCGCCCGCAACCTGCCCGTCCTGGCGCGACGGGCCTGACAGAGACACGAAAAAGAGGGGGCGGCCTCCGACCCCTCTTTTCCCGTGCACTGGCTCAGTGCAGCTCGACCTGCAGGCCGACGTAGCCCTGGGTCAGGTTCGACCTCATCCACTTCGGCTCCGCAGCAAGAGAAATCTCCGACACGCGCTCCGCGAGGACCCTCAGCACCGCCGCGAGCTCCGCGCGAGCCAGGGCCGCGCCGAGGCAGTGGTGCGGCCCGTTGCCGAAGCCCAGGTGCCGGTTCGGGTGACGGTCCACTTGGAACGCACGCGGATCGGAGAAGACCCGTTCGTCGGAGTTCGCCGCCGGGAGCCACGCCACCACCGGAGTTCCCTTGGGCAGCATCCGGCCGTTCAGCTCCACGTCCTCCGTCGCGACCCGCAGCACGTGCATCGCGGGAGAGGTCCAGCGCACGACCTCCTCCACCGCCTTGCCCAGCAGCGACGGGTCCTCGCGCAGTCGCGGAAGCGCCTCCGGCACCGTGCTCAGCGCGTGGAAGGAGCCCGTGATCGCGTGCCGCGTCGTCTCGTTGCCGCCGATCAACACGTTGTTGCAGTTGACGAGCACGTCCCTGGGGCCGAGGCGGCCGTCCGCGAGCAGTGTGCTCACGAGGTCGTCCCCCGGGGAGCGGCGACGGTGCGAGACCAGCTCGTAGAAGTACATGAGGATCTCGGAGTGCGCCTCGCTCGGCGACATCTTGTCGAAGGCGCTGTCGTTGCCGCCGAACGCGTGGTTCGTCAGCTCCACCAAGCGTTCCCGGTCCTGCGCGGGCACGCCCAGCACCTCGCAGACCACCGCCGCGGGCAGGCGCGGGCCGATCCGCAGGGCCACGTCGGCCCCGCCCGCTTCCAGGGCTTCGTCGACGCAGGAGCGCACTTCCTCGTCGATGAACTCACCGAGGGTGGTGGCCATCGCCTTGGACAGGAAGGGGGCGACCATCTGCCGGAGGTGGGTGTGGTGCTCGCCGTCGGTGACCACCAGCATCTTGCCGCCGGAGTTGTCCGGCTGCTCGGCGTCGAAGCCGATCATCATGCCGTACTCGGAGGTGAACGGGGCGGTGGGCGAGAGGACCTTGCGGCACGCCTCGTGGGAGAACACCGACCAGAACCCGCGCGGCGAGCTGCCCGGTCCGCTCCACACCAACGCGTCGGCCGCGGCGTGCTCCCGCCACAGCGCGAAGCGGTCCTCGGAGCGGTAGAGCTCGGGATCGCCGAGGTCCAGGGTGGCTTCCGCGATCACGGTCATCGTCGCACCTCCTGCGGCAGGCCCGTCTCGAGGATCGCGCCGATCTCCGCGGCGGGGCCCGGTTCCATCATGTTCTCGTGCAGGCAGTCCACCTCGTGCACGATGATCTCTCCATCCACAGTGGACTTCCAGCTCTCCGGGGTGGCCCAGTCCTTGCGGCTGCGGCCCGCGACCACCAGGACCACGTCGCCGGGATAGCGCGCGGGCTCGTGGGTCAGCGCCAGGGTCGCGTTGGTCACCATCACGTCCAGCACGGTCGACCGCCGCCGCTCGTCCAGCCGGCTCAGCTCGCTGGAGCCCCGCCCGAGGTAGTCGACGATCCGCGCCCGCAGCGCCTCCTCGTCCCGCGGCACGTCCGCGCCCTCGTCGCCATACACCTTGGCGTACTCCACGAACATGTCGGCGAGCAGAGCCACCCGGTCCGTCTGGCCGCGCCTGCTCTCCTCCGCGGGGTAGGCGTCGAGGATGGCGAGCAGGCCGACGTCCTCGAGGTGGGTCGCGAGGGCGTGCGCGAGGTTGCCGCCGAAGGACCAGCCGACGAGGTGGTAGGGACCTTCCGGTTGCACGGAACGGATCAGCTCGGCGAAGTCGGCGACCATCGCCTCCATCGTCTGCGGCCGCTCCTCGTCGCCGTCCAGTCCGCGCGACTGGAGCGCGTAGACCGGGATCTCCGGATCGAGCGAGCGCAGCAGGCCGGTGTAGCGCCAGCTCATGCCCGCGATCGGCGGCAGGCAGAACAGTGGCGGGCGGGTTCCCTTGGTGCGCAACGGCAGCAGTGCCCCGAAGGCATCGCGCTGCGTGGGCTCGCCGTCCAGCAGCGCGGCCAGGGCGGCCGGGGTCGGCGCGTCGAACACCGCGCGCACTGTCAGCTCGGCACCGAGCACCGCGCTGATGCGCCCGGCCAGCTCGACGCCGAGCAGCGAGTGGCCGCCCAGCTCGAAGAAGTCGTCGTCGACCCCGACCTCCGCGACGCCGAGCGCTTCCGCGAACAGTCCACAAAGGACCTTCTCACGCGGGGTGCGCGGAGCGCTGTCGGACGTCTCGACGACCGGCTCCGGCAGCGCCCTGCGGTCAAGCTTCCCGTTGGGCAGCAACGGGAGCGCGTCCATGGCGACGAAGGACGACGGCACCATGTAGTCCGGAAGGCGCGAGGCCAGGTGCGACCGCAACTGCGGCCCGGGCACGTCACCGACGACGTAGGCGACGAGCCGCCGGTCCCCGGGCCGGTCCTCCCGCACGATCGCCACCGCCGCGTGGACCTCGTCGTGGCGGCGCAGGGCCGTCTCGATCTCGCCGAGCTCGATGCGGAAGCCGCGCAGCTTCACCTGGGTGTCGGCCCGGCCCGCCAGCTCCAACCGGTCGCCGCGCCACCTGGCGAGGTCTCCGGTCCGGTAGAGCCGCGTGCCCGGTTCTCCGAACGGGCTGGCCACGAACCGAGCCGCGGTGGTCGCGGGATCGCCGAGGTAGCCCCGCGCCAGCCCTCGTCCGGCGAGGTACAGCTCCCCCACCACGCCCGGCGGCACCGGGCGCAGAGCGGAGTCGAGCACGTAGGTGGCCATGCCGTTGATGGCCGTGCCGATGGTCAACGGCTGCCCCGGAGCGCATGCCGTGAACGTCACGTCGCACGTCGCCTCGGTCGGACCGTACGCGTTGATCATCAGCCGGTCCCGCGCCCAGAAGTCCACCAGGTCCTCAGGGCACGCCTCCGCCCCGGTGATCCAGGCCCGCAGCGACGGCAGCCCGACCTTGGGCACGCCGCTCATCACCGACGGCGGCACCATCACGTGGGTGATCCGCTGCACGGCCAAGGCGTCGGCGAGTTCGGCGCCCGCGAGCTGGCGGGATGGCACCACGAAGCACGCACCGGACAGCAGCGCCAGGCTGAGCTCGGCCACCGAGACGTCGAAGCTCGGCGACACGAACTGGAAGACCCTGCAGTCGCCGTCGACGCGGTAGTGGGCGATCTGGTTGGCCGACATCGCCGCCAGACCGGCGTGGGTGACCACGACCCCGCGCGGCCTGCCGGTCGAGCCGGAGGTGTAGATGACGTACGCCGGGTGGTCCGGCGTGAGACCGGTGGCGGGATCGGTGTCCGGGAGGCCCGCCAAGCCGTCCACAATGGACGACGTGATCGTCATCGCGGGCTTCGCGTCCTCGAGCACGTAGTCGATGCGCTCCGCCGGGTACTCGGGATCGACGGGGAGGTAGGCGCCGCCCGCCTTGCTGACGGCGAGCACGCTGACCACGTAGTCGATCGACCGCCGCAGTGTCAGCGCGACGACGCTCTCCGGCCCGATGCCCTCGGCGATCAGGTGGTGGGCGAGCCGGTTGGCGCGCGCGTTCAGCTCCGCGTAGGTGAGGACGACGCCCTCGCACTCCACGGCGGGCGCGTCCGGCGTGCGCGCGACCTGGGCCTGGAACAGCTCCGGGAGCGTGGCGACCGGCGCGGTGGTGGGCGGCGCGAGGAGTTGACGCTTCTCCTTGTCGGACAACAGCTCCAGCCCGCTCAGCGCGCGGTCGGGCTCGGCGGCGGCCTCGGTGAGCAGCCCCACGAGGCGATCGGTGATCGCACGGGCGGTGTCGCGCTCGAAAAGGTCGGCCGAGTACTCCAGGACTCCTTCGATCCCGGCGGGAGCCCCGTCGGCGTCGAAGGTCTCCCGCACGCTGAAGGACAGGTCGAACTTGGCGACGCCGACGCCGAAGCCCTCCGCGCTCGCGGTCAGCCCGGGCAGCTCGGTGATCTCGCCCCCGGTGTTCTGGAACGCCAGCATCACCTGGAACAGCGGGTGGTGCGCGGGCGAGCGGACCGGGTTGACCACCTCCACCAGTCGTTCGAACGGCACGTCCTGGTTGGCCAGCGCGGCCAGGTCGGCCTGCCGGACGCGGGCGAGGAGTTCGCGGAAGGTCGGGTCGCCGGAGGTGTCGGCGCGCAGCACGAGGGTGTTGACGAAGAAGCCGACCAGCTCGTCCAGCGCCTGGTCACCGCGCCCCGCGACCGCGGTGCCGATCGGGATGTCAGTGCCCGCGCCGAGCCTGGTCAACAGAGCCGCGAGCGCCGCGTGGACAACCATGAACACGCTGGCCTGGCTGCTGTGCGCCAACTCGGCCAGTCCCTCGTGGGCCTGGGCTCCGGTGGCGAACTCGACCATGTCGCCGAGGCGGCTGGGCGTGGCGGGGCGGCGCCGGTCGGTGGGCAGGTCCAGCCAGTCGGGCGAGCCGGTCAGGGTGTCCCGCCAGAACGCCAGCTGCTCGCTGATGAGGCTGTCCGGGTCGGACTCCGAACCGAGCAGCTCCTGTTGCCACAGCGCGTAGTCCGCGTACTGCGCGGGCAGCGGTGTCCACTGTGGGCCTGTTCCGCAGCGGCGGGCGCCGTAGGCGGTGACGAGGTCACGCCAGAGCGGGCCGGCCGACCAGCCGTCCGTGGCGATGTGGTGCGGCACCAGCAACAGCACGTGCTCGCGCTCGGACAACGCGAAGATCCAGCCGCGGACCGGCAGGTCACGGGCGAGGTCGAACGGAGTGGCCGCGGCGGTGCGCAGCGCCGAGGGCAGCTCCTCCTGGGCGAGGTCGACGACCTGCACCACCGGCTTGGTGGAGGCGTCGAGGATGACTTGGTGCGGCACGCCTTCGTGCTCACCGATGACCGTGCGCAGGCTCTCGTGCCTGGCCACCACGTCCCCGAGGGCGGCGATCAGCGCCCCGCGGTCGAGTTCGCCGGTCAACCGCACCGGCATCGGCAGGTTGTAGGTGGCGTTGGGCCCTTCGAGCTGCTGGATGAACCACAGCCGTCGCTGGGCGGAGGACAGCGGGACGCGCGCGGGCCGGATACCGGGCCGCAGCGCCGGACGCGCCGAGCCACCGCCGTGCACGCGCTCGGACAACAGGGCCACGGTCGGGGCTTCGAAGATCACTCGCACCGGCAGTTCGACGCCGAACACCGCGCGAACGCGGGACAGCAGCCGGATCGCGCTGAGCGAGTGACCGCCGAGCGCGAAGAAGTCCTCGTCGACGCCCACCTGGTCGCGGCCGAGAACCTCGGCGACCAGGCCGCACAGGATCTCCTCGCGCGAGTCGCGGGGGCGGCGCGAGCGGACCGGTCCCGTCGTTTCCGGCACGCTCTCCGTGAGGACCGCAAGAGAGCCGAACAGCCGCTGACGGTTCTCCTCGGACAGCGTGATGGGCTGCTCGAAGGGCTCGTCCCACCGTTGGACCACATCCCACAGCGCCCGCACGTAGGCATCGATGATCCATTGCGCGGCTACGGCGTCGAACACGTCAGGGCGGTACTCCAGCAGCACTTCCAGCTGCTGGTCGGTCAGCGCCGCGGCCAGCCGGAGCGGGTAGTGCGCCGCGTCCTGGCCGCCGACGTCGGTCAGCCGCACGCCCGGGGCGATCTCACGGGAGGAGAAGTCGGCGGGGTAGTTCTCGAAGACGACGAAGGTGTCGAACAGCGTCGGCAGGCCGGTCTGCCGGACCACGTCGGTGAGCCGGAGGTACTGGTGGGCCACCAGCTTCGACTGCTCGTCGCGCAGCCGCCCCAGGTTGTCGGCGACCGGCTCGTCCGGGCGCAGCCGCACGCGGACGGGGACCGTGTTGATGAACATCCCGACCATCTTCTGCACGCCGGGGATCTCCGGCGCACGGCCGGAGACCGTGGTGCCGAAGACGACGTCCTCCCGCCCGGTGATGGCCTGGAGCACGGCGGCCCACGCGGCCTGGACCAGCGTCGCCGCGGTGAGCTTGTTCGCCCGCACCACCCGGTCCACCGCCCCGCCGAGCCCGTCCGGGGACACCGTGATCCGCGCGGGCACGACCGGCTCCACCGCGGCGTCCGGGGCGAGCACGGTGGGCCGGTCGACACCGTCCAGGGCCTCGCGCCACACCCGCAGCGAGGCTTGGCTGTCCTGTTTGGACAGCCACTCGGGGTAGTTCCGGTACGGCACGACCAACGGCATGCCGCCCGCGTCACCGCGCTGGGCGTAGAGGGTGAACAGGTCCTCCATCAGCACGCCCCACGACCACCCGTCGACCAGGATGTGGTGGTTGGTGATGACCAGCTTGTACGCCGTCGGCGCGAGCTTGACCAGGGTGAAGCGCATCAGCGGCGGACGGGCCAGGTCGAAGCGCCGCTCCCGGTCGGCCGCCAGGAACTCCTCCAGCTCCCGGTCCTGGTCGTCCACTCCCGACAGGTCCAGCTCGGCCCAGGAATCCGGCACGGTCCGGTGGATGACCTGGATGGGCTCACCGTTCTTGCGCAGCCGGAACCCGGAGCGCAGCACGGGATAGCGCCGCAGCAGCGCCGAGGCGGCGGCCCGGAGCACGTCGGGCTCCAGCGCTCCACCGAGACCCAGCACGAACTGGGCGTGGTAGACGTCCACTCCGCCGTCGTCGTAGCTGGCGTGGAAGTACATGCCCTCCTGCAACGGCGAGAGGGGCAACACGTCTTCGAGCGCTGATCGATTCCCTGTTGGCCGCTTCACTCCAGAATCCCCAATTCCGCTTCGAGCTCGTCGATCTCGTCCTGGTCGAGGCCGAACGAGAGGTCGGACGGTGTGAGGCCGCCCGCCGCCGGGTCCTCGGCGTGCCGCACCAGACCGCGCAGGGCCTCCAACCACGCCTCCGCCAGCCTGGCGACGTCCACTTCGGACAGCAGCTCCCCCGCCCACGACCAGGTCACCCGCAGCCGGGGCCCGTCGGCGTGGTCCACCGCAGCCGCGTTGATCTCCAGCGTGTGCGAGACCGCCTGGTCGAGGTCCCGGGCCCGGGGCGTCGGGACGTCGTCGACCTGGGTCCAGTCGACGGGCTTGCCGCGCCCGCCGGAGGAGCCACCGAAGCGGCCGAGGTAGTTGAACGCCACCTGCGGAACGGGCAGCGGCGCGAGCACCCGCGCGGTCTCGGGGTTGAGGTAGCGCAGCATGCCGAAGCCGATCCCGTTGTCCGGCAAGGCCCGCAGCTGCTCCTTGGCCGACTTGAGAGCCCGGCCCACGACGGGACCACCCGCCCGGACCTCGGCCCAGTCCGCGGCGCCGGGGTCGAGCCGGACCGGGTAGAGGCTGGTGAACCATCCGACCGTGCGGGACAGGTCCGCGCCCGGGACGACGTCCTCACGGCCGTGTCCCTCCAGGTTGAGCACGACCTCGCTGTTGCCACCCCGCCAGTGCCCGAGCGCCAACGCGACACCCGTGAGCAGGACGTCGTTGATGCCCGCGTGGAAGGCAGCGGGCACCGTGGTCAGCAACGCCGAAGTGTCCTCAGTGGACAGCTCAGTGGTCAGGCAGCGAACGGTGCCAACGGTGTCGAGCTTCGGGTCGAGCGCGCGGCTGCCGAGCAGCAGCTCCGGGCGTTCCAGGGCCGAGCGCCACAGGTCCAGCTCGGTGGCACGCTGTTGGGCCTGCTCGGCGATCCTGCGCGACCAGGACGGGACCGAGGTGACCACGGGGTCGAGCGACGGCGTTCGACCCGCGACGACGGCTCGCCACGCGGAAGCCAAGTCCGGCAACAAGATGCGCCACGAGACACCGTCGACGGCGAGGTGGTGCACGACCAGCAAGAGGCGTCCGGCCACGTCGGGACCGAAGTCGAACCACACCGCCTGGAGCAGCACGCCCTCGGCAGGGGCCAGCCGCAGTCTCGCGGCCTCGCCCTCCTCGTTCGCGACGGCGGTGAACTCCTCGTCGGTCAGCCCGGCGACGTCGACCCTCCTCAGGAGATCGTCGGGCTGTCCGGGCGGCGCGATCGTGAAGCTCCATCTCGCGTCCCTTGTGGACAGACACATCCGCAGTGCACCGTGGTGGTCGACCACCGTGCGCAGTGCCTTCGCCAGGTCGTCGACGCTCGCGGTCTTCGGCGTCCGCACGGCGACAGACTGGTTGTAGCCCTCGAAGGGATCGCCCAGCTCCCGCATCCACTCCATGATCGGAACGGGGGCGAACTCGCCGCTGTCGTCGTCCTGCGCGACAGGCGCGGTGTCGTCCCCGGTCGCGACCAGCGCGAGGGCTTCGGGCGTGCGGTGCTGGAAGATGTCGCGGACGGTGAAGGCCAGCCCGGCGCGGCGCGCTGAGGTGGCCAGTTCGATGCAGAGGATGCTGTCCCCGCCGAGCGCGAAGAAGTCCTGATCGGCACCGACCTCGCCGACACCAAGGACTTCAGCGAACAGCGTGCACAGCAGCTCTTCACGCGGACTGCGCGCCCTCGCCCCCGTGACCTCGGCGGCCGGAGCGGGCAATGCCTTCACGTCGATCTTGCCGTTGGGCGTGACCGGCAGGGCGTCCAGAACCACGAACGCAGACGGCACCATGTAGTCCGGCAACTGGCTCTCGGCGTGCTCGCGCAAACCGGTCGCATCACCGACCACGTAAGCCACGATGCGGCGGTCCCCGGGACGGTCCTCGCGCACGATCACAATGGCCTGGGAGACCCGGGTGGTGAGGACGGCCTCGATCTCGCCGAGCTCGATGCGGAAACCGCGCACCTTCACCTGGTGGTCAGCGCGGCCCACGAACTCCAACTGTCCTGCGGAGTTCCACCGCACGAGGTCACCAGTGCGGTACATCCGCCCACCGAACGGGCAAGCCACGAAGCGCTCGGCCGTCAGTCCGGGACGGTTGAGGTATCCCCGCGCCAAACAATCACCGGTCACGTACAGCTCGCCGGTGACTCCCGGTGGAACCGGCCGGAGGCGCCCGTCGAGCACGTAGACCTTGGCGTTCACGTTCGGGCGGCCGATCGGCGGAACCACCGTCCCCGACAACGGCGCGCTCATCGTCGCGCACACCGTCGTCTCGGTCGGGCCGTAGGCGTTGATCATCCGGCGATCCACCGACCACCGGCCGACCAGCTCCGGCGGGCACGCTTCACCCGCCACCACCAGGGTCAGCCCCTTCGGCAGCTCCTGCATGACGCCCAGCGCCACCGGGGGCAACGTCACGTGAGTGACGCCCTGCTCGCGGATCACCTCCGCCAGCGGCTCCCCGGGCTGGAGGCGTTCGGCGGGGGCCAGGACCAGGCACGCACCGGACAGCAGCGCCATGCACAGCTCCCACCCTGCCGCGTCGAAACTCGGCGAGGCGAACTGCAGAACCCGGCTTCCCGGTCCCACGCGGAAGTTCTCCACCTGGGTCGCCGACAGAGCGGCCAGCCCGCGATGCGACACCACGACGCCCTTGGGCCGTCCCGTCGATCCGGACGTGTAGATCACCCACGCCGGGGAGTCAACGGTCAGGCCGGGTCGGTCCAGCTCGTGCGAGGGCAGGTCGTCCACTCCGCCGGCCTCGAACACGGTGGTGCCCTCCGGCAGCCGCCGCGCCAGCTCCGGCGTCGTGATCACCCCGACCGGCCCGGCATCGTTGATCATGTACTCGATGCGGTCCGCCGGGTAGTCGGGGTCGATCGGCACGTACGCGCCGCCCGCCTTGTGCACCGCGAGCACCGCGACGACCAGTTCCACCGAGCGCGGAAGTGCCACGCCCACAATGGTTTCCGGGCCGACTCCCTGGCTCGCGAGGTGCCGGGCAAGCTGGTTCGCCCTGGCGTCGAGCTGTCCATAGGAGACGGTCTCCCGCTCGAACACGACCGCCGGAGCGTCCGGGTTCTCCGCGACACGACGGGCGAACAGCTCGGGAATGACCGCCGCGGTCACATCGCGATCGGTGGCGTTGCACTCCGTCAGCAGCCGGGTCCGTTCGTCGTCGGACAGCACCTCCACGGCGCTGATCCGCTGCGACGGGTCGCCCACAACCGCTTCGAGCATGCGCAGCAGACGCGCGGACAGCGCCTCGACCGTGCTGTGGTCGAAGAGGTCGGCCGCGTACTGCACGTTGACGCGCACGCCTGCGGGCGTTCCGTCGGAGGAGTACGACTCACGCAGGCCGAACTGCAAGTCCAGTTTGGACGTTCCGACGCCGATGTCGATCGGTTCGACGTCGAGCCCGTCCAGCGCGCAGAACGACTCAGCATCGCTCTGGAAGTTCATGCTGATCTGGAACAGCGGGTGGTGCGCGAGCGAGCGGTCCGGGTTCAGCACCTCGACCAGGCGCTCGAACGGAACGTCCTGGTTCGCGTAGGCCGCGAGATCGGACTCCCTGACCCGCTCCAACAGGTCGACGAAGGACGGATCGCCGGAGACGTCGGTGCGCAGCACGAGGGTGTTGACGAAGAAGCCGACCAGGCCGTCAAGAGCCTCGTCGGAGCGACCGGCGATCGGGGCGCCGATGGCGATGTCGGTCCCGGCACCCATGCGGGACAGCAGCGCCACGAGTGCGGCACGCACGACCATGAACGCCGTGACCCCGTGCCTGCGGCCCAAAGCGTGGACAGCCCGGTGCAGCTCCTCGCTCATCTCGAAGGAGAGGTCGGCGCCTCGGTAGGACGCCACGGCGGGTCTGAGCCGGTCCGTCGGCAGCTCGACCAGCTCGGGCAGCCCGGCCAACGCTTCACGCCAGAAATCGAGCTGTGCGCCGATCACGCTGCCCGGCTCGTCCTCGGTGCCGAGCAGCTCGCGCTGCCACAACGCGTAGTCCACATAGGACACCTTGAGCGGTGCCCACTCCGGTGCGCCTCCGGCTCGGCGTGCCGCGTAGGCGGTCGCGAGGTCGTCGTAGAGCGGGCCGATCGAAACACCGTCAGCGGCGATGTGGTGCACCAGCAGCAAGAGGACGTGCTCGTGCGAACCGAGCCGGAACACGGCGACGCGGATCGGAACGTCCTCGGACAGCTCGAAGGGGTGCTCGGCCGCGGCGCGCACGGTGTCCAGGAGCTCGTCCTCGGTGACGTCGGTGACCGCGAACGGCACTTCAACGTCGTCGATCACCAGCTGGTAGTCGTCCGGGAACACCGTGCGGAGGGTTTCGTGGCGGTGAACCACATCCGTGACCGCGGCGCGCAACGTGTCGGGGTCGAGGTCACCGGAGAGCCGGAACACCAGGGGAACGTTGAAGGTGGAGCTCGCACCCTCCAGCTTGTAGAGGAACCACAACCGTCCCTGCCCGAAGGACAGCGGAGGCTGTGCGGGACGGGGCTGTGGCACGAGCGCGGCGCGGGCGGAGTCGGCGCCGTCGACGCGCTCGGCCAGCCGCGCGACGGTCCCGCCCTCGAAGAGAGCCCGCACGGGTAGTTCGACACCGAACACGGTGCGGATGCGGCTGATCAGCTGCGTCGCCAGCAGTGAGTGCCCACCGAGATGGAAGAAGTTGTCATCGACGCCGACCCGATCCACGCCGAGGACTTCGGCGAACAGCGCGCACAGCAACTCCTCACGCGGGCTGCGGGACCGTGCACCGGAGACCTCGACGTCCGGGGCGGGCAACGCTTTGACGTCGACCTTGCCGTTCGGGGTCACCGGCAGCGCGTCGAGAACCACGAACGCCGAGGGCACCATGTAGTCCGGCAGAAGCCTCTCCGCCCGCTCCCGCAACGCCACGTTCGGGACGTTGGCCTTCGGGACCACATAAGCCACCAGACGCCGATCCCCAGGACGGTCCTCACGCACGATCACCGTGACCTGGGCGGCGCTCTCATCGGCGGCGAGCACAGACTCGATCTCGCCCAACTCGATGCGGAAACCCCGCACCTTCACCTGATGGTCGGCGCGACCCACGAACTCGAGCTCACCGTCGGCGTTCCACCGCACCAGATCGCCCGTGCGGTACATGCGCCCACCGAACGGGCACGCCACGAACCTCTCCGCGGTCAACCCCGGCCGCCCCGAATACCCCCGTGCCAAACCGACACCGGCCACGTACAACTCGCCGGCGACACCGGGCGGAACCGGGCGCAGCACGGCGTCGAGGACGTAGGCGCGGGTGTTCCAGATCGGGCGGCCGATCGGCGGTGCGGAGCCGGTGGGAGTCAGCGGCCCGCTCCACGTTCCGACCACGGTGGACTCGGTGGGACCGTAGGCGTTGATCATGCGGCGGCCCGGCGCCCACCGTTCGACCAGCTCGGTGGGGCACGCGTCACCACCGACGACCAGCGTGCGGAACTCGGGAAGGTCCTCGTGCGGCACGGTCGCCAGCGCGGCGGGCGGGATCAGCGCGTGCGTGACGGAGCACTCGCGCAGCACCCGGGCCAGTTCCTCTCCGGCGAGGGGGCCGCGCGGCGGGACCACCAACGCGGCGCCACTGGGCAAGGCCATGCACAGCTCCAGGACGGAGGCGTCGAAGCTCGGCGAGGAGAACTGCAGGACCCGGTCGCCCGGTCGCACGTCGAAACGGTCGGCCTCGGCCGCGGCGAAGGAAGCGAGGCCGAGGTGGGACACCACGACGCCCTTCGGTTTTCCGGTCGAACCCGACGTGTAGATCACATAGGCCGCGTGCGCCACGCTCAGCGGAGCGCGCCGGTCGGCGTCCGTGACGGGCGCGTCCGGCATTGCGTCCACGGTGGACATGATCGCGGGATCGTCCAGCACGATCAGCCGCGCCTCGGGGAGATCTCCCGCCACCTCCGCCAGTGTCAGCACCAGGACCGGGCGGGCGTCGGAGAGCATGAACTCGATCCGAGCGGCGGGATAGGCCGGGTCGACGGGCAGGTAGGCGGCACCGGCGGTGAGCACGGCGAGCTCGGCGACGACGATGTCCACCGACCGGGGAAGGGCGAGGGCGACGATGCTCTCCGGCCCGACCCCCTGGGAGATCAGCAGGCGGGCCAGCCGGTTGGCGCGGGCGGACAGCTCCGCGTAGCTGACCGGGCCGCTCTCGGCCCGCACCGCGACCGCGTCCGGGTCACGGCGCACCCGGGCCTCGAACAGCTCGGGGAAAGGGGCGGCCGCGACGGGCCGGTCGGTGGCGTTGTACTCCACCACGAGCCGGTCGCGCTCGGCACCGGTCAGCACGTCGATCGAGCCGATCCGGGCAGCGGGGTCGGCGGTCACCGTGGTGAGCAGCCGGGTGAAGCGGTCGACCAGGGCCTCAACGGTGGCGCGGTCGAAGAGATCGACGGCGTACTGCACCGTCGCCCGCGCCCCCGTCGCCGCACCGGAGGCGGAATAGGACTCGATCACGTCGACGACCAGGTCCATCTTCGCCACACCGATGGACATGTCCTCGGCGGTGACGGCGAGACCGGGCATCTCGATCTGACCCGCGATGTCCCGGTTCACGGTCAGGGCGACCTGGAACAGCGGATGGTGGGCGAGCGAGCGATCCGGGTTCAGCAGCTCGACCAGGCGCTCGAACGGCACGTCCTGATGCGCCATGGCAGCGAGGTCGGTCTCCCGCACCCGCGCCAACAGGTCCACAAAGGACGGATCGCCCGACAGGTCCGTCCGCAGCACCAGTGTGTTGACGAAGAACCCGACCAGCCCGTCCAGCACCTCGTCCGAACGACCCGCGACCGGCGCTCCAAACGCGATGTCGGTCCCAGCACCCAGGCGGGACAACAAGGCGGCCAACGCGGCGCGAACCACCATGAAGACGGTGACGCCGTGCTGGCGCGCCAGAGCAACGATCCGCCCGTGCAACTCCGGGCTGAGGTCGAAGGAGACGGCGTCGCCGTGGTGCGATGCGACCGCGGGACGAGGCCGGTCGGTCGGCAGTTCGATCAGCTCGGGCAGTCCGGCCAACGCCTCGCGCCAGAAGTCGAGCTGCGTCTTCTCCTCGCTGACGAGCAGATCCCGCTGCCACGCCGCGTAATCCGCGTAGGAGACCGGAAGCGGAGCCCAGTCCGGTGCGTTCCCGGCCAGCCGGGCCGTGTACGCCTCCGACAGGTCTCGACACAGAGGCCCGTGCGACCAGCCATCGGTGGCGATGTGGTGCATGAGAAGAAGCAGTGCGTGCTCGTTCGCACCAGTGGAGAACAGCCCGGCGCGCAGAGGGATCTCGGCACCGAGATCGAAGGGGCGACGCGCTTCCTGGCGCAGGGCGCCCTCTACGTCGTCGACGCGGCGAACGGCGATGCTCGGCGTCCAGTCGAGCACGCGACGCCGCGGAGTTCCGTCGACCTGGTGGAAGACGGTTCGCAGCGGCTCGTGGCGCTCGACGACGTCGCCGAGAGCACCCGTCAGCGCGTCCACATCGAGCCGTCCGACCATCCGCAGCACCAACGGCACGTTGTAGGTCGGGCTCGGACCGTCGAGTTCGTGCAGGAACCACAGGCGTTGCTGCGCGAACGACAGCTGGTCGTGCTCCCCCGCGGGCCGCAGCTCGGGTCGCGCCCGCTCGACCGAAGCGAGCCGTTCGGCCAGCTGCGCCACGGTGGGCGCCTCGAAGAGGTCACGGATGCCCAGCTCGACGCCCAGCTCCGCGCGGGCCCGGCTGACCAGGCGCGAGGCGAGCAGCGAATGCCCGCCGAGGTCGAAGAAGTTGTCCTCGACACAGACCCGATCCACGCCGAGGAGACGAGCGAACAGTCCACAAAGGATCTCCTCGCGCGCCGTGCGCGGTGCCCGGCCCGTGGTACCGGTGAGGTCGGGGTCGGGCAGCGCCTTGCGGTCGATCTTCCCGTTGCTGTTGAGCGGCAACGCGTCCAGGACCACGAGGGCGCTCGGCACCATGTAGTCCGGCAGGTTCCGCGCCAGGTACTCCCGCAATCCGGCAGTCGAAGCCTTGGGGACCACGTAGGCCACCAAGCGGTCGTCGCGCACCATCACAGTCACCTGCGCCACCGAGGAATGCGCCGACAGCACGGCCTCGATCTCACCGAGTTCGATCCGGAAACCACGCACCTTCACCTGGTGATCCGCACGGCCCACGAACTCGATCTGCCCGTCGGAGTTCCACCGCACCACATCGCCGGTGCGGTACATCCGGCCGCCGAACGGGCACGCGACGAACCGCTCGGCGGTCAACCCGGGCTGTCCCACATAACCACGCGCGAGCCCATCTCCGGCCAGGTAAAGCTCACCGGGCACGCCGGCCGGCACGAGCCGCAACGCGTCGTCCAGCACGTATGCGCGGAGGTTGTCCATCGCACGGCCGATCGGCACGGTGCCCTCGACGCGATACGGCGCCTGCGTTGGGAAGCACGTCGCGAAGGTCGTGGTCTCAGTCGGTCCGTAGACGTGCACCACCCGCGTGTCCGGGCAGTGGTCCAGCACTCGCTGCACAGCGCTCGGCGACACCGCTTCACCGCCGTGCCACACCTGGTGCACGGTCGAGAACGCGGCCGGATTCTCCTCTGCCACAAGGTTGAACAGCGCGGTGGTGAGGAAGACGCACGTGACCTCGTGCGCGCGCAGGACCTCGGTCAGCACTCGGACGTCGATGTCGCCGTCCGGCGCGATCACCACCTGGTTCCCCGCCAGCAACGGCGCCCAGATCTCGTACGTCGCCGCGTCGAAGGCGTGCGAGGAGTGCAGCAGGACCCTGCGCTGCGACTCGCCCTGCCACCGCTGGTCGGCGGCGAGCGCGATCACGTCGGCGTGGGTGACCGCGACACCCTTCGGCGTCCCGGTCGAACCCGACGTGTACATGACGTAAGCGAGGTTCTCCCCGTGCGGCCGCACGGACAGGTCGGTGTCGGGGTAGTCGTCGAGCGGTTCCGCGTCGAACACCACCACCGTGGCGTCGTGCTCGAAGCTCCGGTCGGCCATCGCCAGGTCGGTGAGCAACACCGTCGCCCGTGTTTCCCGCATGGCCCAGGCCATCCTGGACGCCGGGTAGCTCGGGTGCAGCGGAACGTAGACGCCGCCCGCCTTCACCACCGCGAGCATCGCCACGACGAGATCGATCGACCGCGCCGCCAGCAGACCGACCGCAACCTCCGGTCCCACACCGAGGCCCGCTAAGCGGTGCGCCAGCCGGTTGGCTCGTGCGTTCAGCTCCGCGTAGGAGACCGTGTCAGCACCGAAGACCAGGGCGCCCGCGTCCGGGGTGAGCCGCGCCTGGGCTTCGAACAGCGAAGCGATGTCGCCACCGGGCAACGGCCGCGCGGTGTCGTTCCACCCCGCGAGGATCTGCTGCCTTTCCTCCTCGGCAAGCAGATCCACCTCACCGATCCGGCTGTCCGGATTGGACACCAGAGCCTCGGACAGGCGCACGAACCGGGCCGCCAGGGCCTCGGCCGCGGCGCGGTCGAACAGGTCCTCCGCGTACTCCAGCGTTCCGACGACGCCGGAAGCGGTTTCCTGCAAGCTGAACGACAGGTCGAACTTCGCGATGCCGATCAGGTCGGTCGGCAGCACCTCAGCGCGCAGACCGCGCAGCGCGACGCCGTCCGCGTCCGCGTTCTGCAACGCGAGAGCGACCTGGAACAGCGGGTGGTGCCCGAGGCTGCGGGCCGGGTTGACCGCCTCCACCACGCGGTCGAACGGCACGTCCTGGTGGGAGAACGCGTCGAGGTCGGCGCTGCGGACCCGCGCCAGCAGCTCCCGGAACGTCGGGTCCCCGGCGGTGTTCGTCCGCAACACCACGGTGTTGACGAAGAACCCGACCAGGTCTTCGAGATCTTCCTCCGTGCGTCCCGCGACGACCGTGCCGACCGGGATGTCGGTGCCCGCCCCGACCCGGGTCAGCAGTGTGGCGACGGCGGCCTGCAGCACCATGAACGGGGTCGTCGACGTCTCCCGGGCAAGCTCAGCCAGCGGTGCGTCGAGCCGCACCCGGACCTTGTTACCGCGATACGTCGCGACGGCGGGGCGGGGCTTGCTCGTCGGCAGCTCCACCAGTTCCGGTGCACCCCGAAGGGCTTCGGTCCAGTAGGCGAGCTGACGGCTGATGAGGCTGTCCGGATCGTCCTCGCTGCCGAGGACTTCCCGCTGCCACATCGCATAGTCCGCGTACTGCACCGGCAGATCTGTCCACTCTGGACTACCACCGGAACACCGAGCGTCATAGGCGGTGGACAGGTCGCGCAGCAGCGGCCGAGTCGACCAACCATCGGAGATCACGTGGTGCGTCACGACCAGCAGGACGTGCTCGTCATCGCCGAGGCGGAAGAGCGTGATGCGCAGCGGCACCTCGGCGGTGAGGTCGAAGGTCTTGTTCGTGGTCTCGGTGATCGCGCCCGGAAGCTCACCCTCAGAGGTGTCCACAATGGACAAATCAGGGCGGGACGAGGGCAGGACGTGCTGCCGGGGCTCGCCGTCGACCTCCGGGAAGCAGGTGCGCAACGACTCGTGCCGTCCCACCACGTCACCGAAGGCCTCCCGCAGCGCGTCGAGGTCGAGCGCACCGGACAGCCGCACCGCGAGCGGCACGTTGTAGGTGGCGCTCGGGCCTTCGAGGCGGTGCAGGAACCACAGCCTCTGCTGCGCGAAGGACAGGGGGATCACGAGACCTCCTCCGGCCTCGGCATGCGGCGCAGGGCCGGCCGGGCCTTCTCGACAGGGTTCGCGGTGACGGCTGCGGCGACGGCGGTGACGGTGGGCGCCTCGAACAACTCGCGCAGCGAAAGGTCGGTACCGAACGCGGCACGAATGCGGCTGAGCAGTCGCACCGCGAGCAGGGAATGCCCGCCGAGGGCGAAGAAGCTGTCGTCGACACCGACCGAGGGGACGCCGAGCATCTCGGCGAACAGCTCGCAGAGGATCTTCTCCTGCGGCGTCGCGGGTGCCCGGCCGCTCGTGGGCTCGCCGTACTCCGGCGCGGGCAACGCCTTGCGATCGAGCTTGCGGTTCGGGGTCAGCGGCAACGCGTCCAGCGTGAGGAAAGCGGACGGCACCATGTACTCCGGCAGGTACTCCGCACACCGCGCGCGCAGCGCCTCCACGTCCGGCGTCCCGTCCGGCACCACGTAGGCGACCAGGCGCTTGTCGCCGGGACGGTCCTCGCGGACGATCACCGCGACACCGCCGACGCCGGGGGCCTGGCCGAGCACGGCCTCGATCTCGCCCAGCTCGATGCGGTAGCCGCGCACCTTGACCTGGTCGTCGACGCGGGCGATGAACTCCAGCTGCCCGTCCCCGCGGCGACGGCCCAGGTCGCCCGAGCGGTACATCCGCGACCCCGGTGGCCCGAACGGGTTGGCGACAAAGCGTTCCGCGGTGAGGCCCTGCCGGTTGTGGTAGCCACGGGTCACCAGATCACCCGCGATGTACAGCTCCCCCGCGACACCCACCGGCGCGGGGTTGAGGTTGCCGTCCAGCACGTACATCTGCGTGTTCCAGGCGGGCTTGCCGAGCGAGAGCACTCCGGGAACCACGCGGTCGCCCGGCTTGATCACGTATTCCATGCAGCCGACGGTGGTCTCGGTGGGGCCGTACTCGTTGAACACCGTGGCCGCGGGGTTGCGCGCGCGCCACTCGTCCAGCACCTCGCCCAGCAGCGGTTCGCCGCCGAGGACGAGCTGGTCGGTCGGGGAGAACCGGTCGGGAAGGTTGATCAGCATCGGCAGGTGGCTCGGCGTCGCCTTGACGAACGTCGGCCGCGCCACGTCGTCGGCGCTCCCGTCGTCGTCCAGCTCGATCAGCTGAACACACCCGCCCGCGGTCAGCGGCGCGTAGACACCCGTGACGGTCAGGTCGAACGACAGCGACGAGTGCACCAGTGCCCGGCCGCGCACCTCCGTGTACAGCTGACGGCTCCACGCCAGGTAGTGGTTGATCGAGTGGTGCTCGACCACGACTCCCTTGGGGCGCCCGGTGGAGCCGGAGGTGTAGATGATGAACGCCGGGTTGCGCATCGCGAGCTGTGTGCTCACCTCGTGGTCCGGCACCTCGCTCAGGTCCAGTTCATCCAGCAGCACGAGGTTTTCCGCCGGGACTCGGTCGGCGAGTTCGGAACGGGTCAGCACGAGCACCGGGGCCGCGTCGTCGAGCATGTACGCGATCCGCTCGGCCGGGTAGGCCAGGTCCACGGTGAGGTAGGCGGCGCCCGCCTTGAGCACCGCGAGCAGCGCGACCACGGTCTCGGTCGACTTCGGCAGCGCCACACCGACGAACCGCTCCGGCCCGACCCCCTTGCGCACCAACCACCTCGCGAGCCGGTTGGCACGGGCGTCGAGCTCCGCGTAGGTGAGGCTGTCGTCCCCGCACACCACCGCGATGGCGTCCGGGACGCGGCGGACCTGCGCGGCGATCATGTCGGTGAGCAGGGCTTCGGGAACGTCGGCCGCGGTGTCGTTGCACGCCACCACGAGCATGTTCCGGTCGGCCTCGGAAAGCAGGTCCAGTCGCCCGATCGGCTTCTCCGGGTCGGTGATCGCGGCATCGAGCAGCCGCACCAGGAAGGACACCAGCCGCTCGGCCGTCGACCGGTCGAACAGGTCGGTCGCGTACTCCAGGTAGCCGTCGATCCCGGCCCCCGCCGGGTTCTCCCAGACGAAGAAGGACAGGTCGAACCTGGCCACCCCGGCGCCCATCGGGTAGTCCGAAGTGGACACTCCAGGCAGCTCGACCCGGGAGCCGACGCCGTCCTCGTAGGTCAGCATGATCTGGAACAGGGGGGTGTGGGCCAGGGACCGGGTCGGGTTGGTCACCTCGACCAGGCGCTCGAACGGCACGTCCTGGTGGGCGTAGGCCGCGAGATCGGTCGCGCGGACCCGGCCGAGCAGGTCGCGGAAGCCCGGTTCGCCGGAGGTGTCCACGCGCAGCACCAGGGTGTTGGCGAAGAAGCCGACCAGGTTCTCCAACGCCGCGTCCACGCGCCCGGCCGATGCGGTGCCCAGCGGGATGTCGGTGCCCGCGCCCATCCTGGTCAGCAGGGCGGCCAACGCGGCGTGCACGATCATGAACATCGTGGTGCCGGTCTCCCTGGCGAGCCCGGCCAGCCGTTCGTGCAGGCGCGCGTCCACCGAGAACGGAACGCGGTCGCCGCGGAAGCTCGGCTCGGCCGGGCGCGGGCGGTCCAGCGGCAGCTCCAGCAGCTCCGGCGATCCGGCGAGGGTCCGCTTCCAGAACTCGATCTGGGTCTCTTCCTCGGCGGCCAGCAGTTCGTTCTGCCACAACGCGAAGTCCGCGTACTGCACCGGATGCGGCTCCCAGTCGGGGGCCTTCCCGTCGATCCGGGCCGCGTACGCCGCGGAGAGGTCGCGCGTCAACGGCATCAGCGAACCGCCGTCAGCCGCGATGTGGTGCACGACAAGGAGCAGGACGTGGTCGGTCTCCGACGAGGAGAACAGCGTCGCTCGCACCGGGAGGTCAGCGCTGAGGTCGAAGGTGTGCCGTGCCGCCTCAGCCAGCGCGTCCGCACTGAAGTCCATAGTGGACAGAACTGGGGCCGATGGCAGTACTCGCTGGTAGGGAGCGCCTTCGTGCTCGAAGAACACCGTGCGAAGCGCCTCGTGCCGCTCGACGACGTCGATCAAGGCCGCGTCCAGGACAGCACGGTCGACCCGCCCGGAGAGTTTCGTCGCCCAGACGACGTTGTAGTTCGGGCTCGGCCCCTCGAACTGGTCGATGAACCACAACCGCCGCTGCACCGACGACAGCGGGACCAGCTCCGGGCGCTCGGCGGCGACCAGCGGGGGTCGCGCACCCGCGGCGGTGTCGAAGCACCACAACAGCTTCTCGACCGTGGGCGACTCGAAGACAGTGCTCAGGGACAGCTCCACGCCGAACGCCGACCTGATCCGGCCGAGCAGGCGCACCGCCAGCAGGGAATGCCCGCCCAGCTCGAAGAAGTCGTCGTCCACACCGACCGAGGGCAGTCCGAGCACATCCGCGACCAGTCCACAGAGGACCCTCTCGTCGTCGGTCTCCGGGGCGCGCCCGTCGGCGGTGAGCTCCGGAGCCGGCAACGCCCGGCGGTCGACCTTCCCGTTGGGGTTCAGCGGAAGCGCGTCCAGCTCGACGATCAGCGAGGGCCGCATGAACTCCGGCAGCCACTCGCTCATGTGCTCGCGCAGCACGCGCCTGTCGACCGGTTCGCCCGCCGCGACGACGTAGCAGACGATCCGCTTGTCACCGGGCCGGTCCTCCCGCACGACCGCGACCGCGTAGGCCACATCCGGGTGGGAGACCGCCGCGGCCGCGACCTCGTCCAGCTCGATCCGGAAACCGCGAACGCTGGCCTGGTTGTCGACGCGCCCGCCGAACTCCAGGATGCCGTCCTCCCGCCAGCGCGCCACGTCGCCGGTGCGGTACATCCGGCTCCCCGGAGCGCCGAAAGGGTTGGCCACAAAGCGTTCCGAGGACAACCCCGGCCGCCGGTAGTAGCCGCGCGCCACCCCGGACCCGCTGAGGTAGAGCTCCCCCGCGACGCCTGGCTGAACCGGCCGCAGCTGCGCGTCCAGCACGTAGACCTGGGAGTTGGGCATCACCCGGCCCAACGGTACGACCCCGGACGGTGTCTCGTCCCCGGGCTGCATCACGAACTCGGCGCAGTGCAGGGTGACCTCGGTCGGACCGTAGCCGCCGACGACCCTGATCTCCGGGTGCGCCCGCCGCCACTGGTCGACGGCCTCGCTCAGCAGCGCCTCACCGCACAGCATCAGCTCCTGCGTCGGTGAGAAGTTCCCGGGCAGTTCTTCCAGCAGCGGCAGGTGGCTCGGCGTGGCCTTGAGGAAGGTGCACGCGATGTCCGCGTCGGACACGCCCGGCTCCAGGCTCGCGATCCGCACACAACCGCCGACGGCGAGCGGCGGGAACAACTGCTGCACGGTGTGGGCGAAGGACACGGAGGTGTGCCAGATGGACACGCCCTGCACGGCGGGATGTTCGGCGCAGGCGGTGAGCAGGTGGTCGTCCAGCGACCGCCGCTCGATCACCGCCGCCTTCGGCGTTCCGGTCGAACCCGAGGTGTAGATGACATAGGCGGGATTGGCCGGATCGACCTCGACCGCGAGATCCGTTGCTTCACAAGCGGAAATGGCCTGCTCGACCACAGGATCGTCCAGCAGCAGCACATGTCCGGGGAGCACGCCCACCGTACTGATGCCCGACCCCGCGAGCAGGTCTTCTGCGGTGCTGTCGGTGATCACGATCTCCGGCCGGGCGTCGGAAACCATGAAGGCCACGCGGTCCCTGGGATACCCGGGGTCGATCGGCAGGTAGGCCGCTCCGGCCTTGAGCACCGCGAGGATCGCCACCACGGTGCGCTCCGAACGCGGCAGCGCGATCGCGACCAGCGACTCCGGCCCGGCGCCCAGTCCGGCGAGATGCCGCGCCAGCCGGTTGGCGCGGGCGTTCAGCTCGCCGTAGGTCAGCCGGACCTGACCGCACAACACGGCGGGGCGATCCGGGGTCTGTCGTGCGTGCCGTTCGAACAGGCGGGTCAGCGACTCCACCGGCGCGTCGCGGGCGGTGTCGTTCCACTCGACGAGCATCCGGTGCCGCTGTTCCGCCGACAGCTGTTCATCCATCCCGCTGGCTCCTAGCACGTCCTGGCTCTGCCGATCGCAACCTACGAGGCCGCGTTATTGCTGCCGTATCACCGCGTTCGACCCCCACGACCCGCCGGGGTCAGACGCACGAAGCCCCTAGCGGACCGCGACAGGCGCGGGAGCGCGCTCGGCGAGCATGGTCTCGGCCGCCCCGCGCAACGCCTCCCTCAGCACAACGCGCGGCGCCCACCCGGTGACCTCACCGAACTCGGTGGAGCCGACGACGAAATCGAGCAGGTCGGTGGTGACCGCGTGCTCAGGCTCCACCTGGACGACCGGGACCACGGGATCGCCGGTGACCTCCGCGACGAGCTCGGCCACCGCGTGGAACGCCTCCCCCATCGGCGTTGCCAGGCACGTCCCGATCAGCCACGCTCGTCCGGCAAGGGCGTCCGCGTGGTCCACGGCGGCCACGAAGGCCCGCGCCGCGTCGTCAACGCACAACAGGTCCCTGGCGACAGAACCGTCGTGCCACATCGTCAACGGCTGACCGGCGAACGCCCGCCGCATCATCGCCGCGAGCACTCCACGCTCCAAAGAGGACGGTCCGATTCCCTGGCCGTACAGGGTGGGCAGCCGCAGCGTGACGCCGCGGACGAGGCCGGCGGCGGTGGCCTCGCTCAACGCCCGCTCGGCGGCGAGCTTGTGCCGGTCGTACTCGGTCACCGGCTCGTCCGGCTCGCGACCGGTGATCAGCGGCCCGCGCGGCTCGCCCAGTTGGGAGATGGATCCGGCGAACACCACCACGGGCGGCTCCTGCCGTCCGCGCAATGCCGCGACGACCTCGTGCATCACCCCGAGGTTGACCCGCTTCGCCGAACTGTCGCCCTCCGCGACACGCCAGGTCGACGAGCCCGCGATGTGCGCGGCGAGGTGGATCACCACGTCCGCCCCGGCGACGGCGGCGGCCACCGCGCCGGGCTGGGTGAGGTCGCCGGCCAGCGTCTCCACCTCAGCGCGACAGCCGGTGGGCGCGATGATCCGCCGCCGTGCGACCAGCCGCAGCCGCACGTCGCGGCCGACGAACTGGCGGGTGACCGCGGTGCCGACGAAACCGGAGGCGCCGAGGACGACGACCAAAGGACGTTCCTTGCTGCTCATCGATTCCCACTCTCCACAATGGACTCCCCAGGGGGCGGTGCTCAGCTTCTGCGGGTGTACCTGCGCACGGCCAGCGGCGCGAACACCGCGGTGAGGCCGACGATCCAGGCCAGTGACAGCAGCACGGGCTGTGCGACGGGGCCACCGGTGAGCAGGCCGCGCGCCGCGTCGCAGACCGAGGTGACCGGGTTGATCGCGGCGAACGCCTGGAGCCAGCCGGGCATCGTCACCGGTGAGACGAACATGGAACTGCCGAACTGCAACGGGATCATCCACAGGAAGCCCACGCTGCCGACCGCCTGAGGGCTGCGCACCAGCAGGCCGACGTAGGCCGAGACCCAGCACAGCGCCGATCCGAAGGCCAGCAGCAGCAGGACCGCGGCGAGCACCTCGACCGGCCCGGTGCGCACCCGGAACCCCACCAGCAACGCGAAGGCGAACATCACCGCCAGCGCGACGGCCATCCGCACCACGTCGGCGGTGATCCGCCCGCCCAGCACGGCGGAACGCGTGATCGGCATCGCGTGGAAGCGGTCCATGATCCCGGTGGCGAAGTCCAGGTTCAGCCCGATCCCGGTGGCGCGCGAGGCGAAGGCGATGGCCTCCACCATCATCCCGGGCATCAGGTAGAGCGCGTAGTCGCCCTGCCCCTTGCCGATCGCGCCGCCGAAGAGGTACAGGAAGATCAGCGACAGCACCATCGGCATGACGGTGGCGTCCACCAACCGCAGCGGCTCGGCCCACAGCTGGAGCAGGTTGCGGCGGCTGAGCGCCACGACGTGCCGGACGGTCCTCGCAGCGCCTCCGCCGATGCGCGGCGCCGACGCCTCGGCGCGGATGGCTGAAGTCACGCTTCGAGCGTAGGAATCCCCTTTATTTCCCCGATATCAGGCGATGAGGGATTCGAGCCGGGTGACGATGTCGGCCGGGGTGGGCATGGCGGTGATCTCCGCGCGGACCTCGGCGGCGGCCGTGCGCATCTTCTCATCGGTGACGACGCGCTCCAGCATCGCGGTGTCCACCGCCTCCGGGCGGACGAACAGGCCGGCGCCGCGCTTGTCCACCGCCTCGCCGTTGATGTTGCCGTCACCGCCGCCCGGCAACACGATCTGCGTCACGCCGGTGTGCAGCGCGGTCAGCGTGGTGCCCCCGCCGCCGTGGTGGACCAGGGCGGTGCAGGTCGGCAGCAGCGCGGAAAGCGGCACCCAGCCGGCGATCCTGACGTTCGGCGGGATCGGGCCGAGCGACTCCGTGTCCACGTCTCCCAGGGCCAGCACGAACTCCGCGTCCAGATCGCCCGCCGCCTTCAGGACGGCCGCGACCGGGCCGAGCCCGCCGAGGTGCACGGCGACCGACCCGAGCGTGACGCCGATCCGCGGCCGTTGCGGGTCAACAGCGTTGGGCGGCAGCCAGTCCGGCACCACCGCGCCGCCGTTGAACGGCACGTACCGCATCGGCCAGCCCTCCGAGGCCCCGCCGACCATGCTCGGTGGTGCCACGTCGATCTTGAGCCGCACCTCGGGCAGACCCGGCGCCCCGTGCTCGGCGAAGACGTGGGAAAGCCTGTCGTACATGGCTTCCGGCACCTCGGCGGTCCGGCCGAAGCCGTCACCGAGGTCCACGGAAGGCACGCCGAGCTTGGCCGCGGCGATCAACGCGGCCCCGTGCAGCGCGCCGTGCACGATGATGTCCGGCCGCCACGCCTCGGCCAGGTCGGTCACCGGATACGTGATCTGCTCGGTGATCCCGGCGAACACCGGAACCGCCTCGAGCATGTCGGTGAGCCCGGCGCCGTCGTCGCCGCGCATCTTCGCACTCAGTTCCGGATACCGCCGCTCCAGCTCGGCGAAGACCTCCGGCTGGTCCACCCCCAGGCCGATGTCGACGACCGGCAGCCCGGCCCGCTCGACGGCCACGCCCGCGTAGGCGGTGCCGAAGAGCACTTCGTGCCCCGCCGCCCGCAACGCCCAGGCCAGGGGGACGGTGGGAAAGGAGTGCCCGATTCCGGGAATCGGCAAGAACAGCACGCGCATGCCGCCACGGTAGGAACCCGCCTTATCGGGTCCATATCAGGCGTGCGCGGGCGCCAGCCTCGCGGAGATCTCGCGGAGCAGCTCCGCCTCGTGCTCGGCCAGGTAGAAGTGCCCGCCGGGGAAGCTGCGTCCGGCGCAGTCCCCGGTCGTGCGCTCCGCCCACGCCCGCATGTCCTCGGCGGGCGCGTCCTCGTCCTGCTCGCCGAAGTAGGCCACGATCGGGCTGTCGACGACCTCGGCCGGATCGCCCGCGTAGGTCCGCACCAAGGAGAAGTCGGCCAGGATCGCGGGCAGGACCAGCTCGCGCAGCTCCGGGTCCTCGAACAGCTGCGCGTCGTAGCCGCCGAGCCGCCGCACCTCCGCGATCACCGCGTCGGTGCCCGGGTCCTCACCGCCAGGCTTCCTGCGGTGCGGCGGTACCTGGCCGGACACGAGCAGCTGGTCGACGGAGAACCCGTGCTCCCCCCGCAGCCGCAGGGCGACCTCGTAGCCGACCCACGCGCCCATGCTGTGCCCGAAGAACACCAAAGGCGTGTCCAGCAACGGGGTCAGCGCTCCGGCGATCGCGTCCGCGAGCGGCTCCATCCGGTCGACGCACTCCTCGGTCAACCGGTCCTGCCGCCCGGGGTAGCGCACGGCGAGCACCTCGACGTCGGCGGGCAGCCCCTCGTGCCAGGACCGGAAGGCGCTCGGTCCACCACCCGCGTGGGCGAAGCACACCAGCCGCACCCGCGGCCGCGCGACCGGCCGATACCCGCGGAACCACGCAGTGCTGGTCATTCCTGTCGTCCTCTCAGCTGGCCAGTTCGCCCATCAGCTTGGTGATCCACCGCTTCTCCCTGGCCCGCGATCGCACCGCGCCGTCCTCGGCCGACGCGATCGTCGGCACCGGGGTGAGCGGCATCGGCTTCTCGGTGGCCAGCAGCTGCCATGCTGCCGTCGCGAGGTCCAGCGCGGGCAGCACCAGGCCCATCCGCAGCGCCTGCTCGATCGCGGCGACGACCGAGGCCCTTTCGGTCTCGAACCAGGCGGCCGGGTCACCGACATGCTCGCGCGTGTCGAGCCCGCCGCGAATCTCCCTCGGCTGCCGGTCCAACGCCGTCGTCGCCAGCGCCACCCAGGTGTCGAAAGCGCGCCTGCAGGCCGCGAGGGACTCTTCGGAGCCCTGCCAGAGCATGGCCTTTTCCTTGGCGTGGCAACGGAAAAGCGGGTGGAACCGGTAGCGCGTCGCGCAGTCGGCCGCCGAGGAGACCTCCAGCAGCTGCGCGTCGACCAGCTCCTCCATCAGCGACTCCGCCTCGGCCAGCCCGCTGTCGAGCACGGCCGCGCCGACCCACGCCGCGAAGTCCGGCACGTCCAGCAGGCCCAGCCGCGCGTACAGCGTCGCCGTCGCGGGCGACAGCCGCCGATAACTGGCGTCGAGACTGGACCGCACCCCGCGCCCACCGGGGCTGAGCTCGTCCAGCCGCCGGTCCTCGTCCTCGACCAGCCGCACCAGGTGCGCCAGGCTCCAGTGCGGTTTGGCCACCAGCCGCGCCGCGGACACGCTCAGCGCGAGGGGCAGCCCGCCGCACAGATCGGCCAACCGCCCGGCCGAGTCCTGGTCGCCCTCCCGAGCTGACGCCGCGCCCAGCAGCTCCACCGACTCGGCCCGGCTGAGCGGAGTCAGCCGCAGCCGCAGCGCGCAGTGCTCGCCGAGCAGCTCGCCGATCTGGTCCCGCCCGGTCACCAGCACGACGTTGTCGCCGCTGCCCGGCAGCAGCGGGCGCACCTGCGCGAAGGAGGCCGCGTTGTCGAGCACGACCAGGGTTCGCTTGCCGTCGAGCAGGCTGCGGTAGAGCGCCGAGCGCTCGCCGGGATCGGCCGGGATCTGCGTGTCGGCGACCCCGTAGGCGCGCAGGAAACCCGCGAGGGCGTCCTCCGGCCGCGCCGGGTCGGCGTCGCCGTCGTAGCCGCGCAGGTCGACGAAGAGCTGGCCGTCCGGGAACCGCTCGGCGACGCGCCTTCCCCAGCGCAGCGCCAGCTCGGTCTTGCCGATCCCGGCCGCCCCGGTGATGAAGGCGACAGCCGGACCGTCACCCTCCAGCAGTTCGTCCAAAGTGGACATCTCGGCGGTCCGCCCGGTGAACCGCGCGCCCGCGGTCGGCAGCTGGGCGGGCACCGCGCGCGCGGCCGGTTCCGGCTGCCGCGGGGTTCCCTCGGTCAGCGCCAGGTCGGCGTCGTCGTTGAGGATCGCCCGGTGCAGGCCCTGCAGCGCGGGCCCGGGCTCCATCCCGAACTCCTCGATGAACTGGCGCCTGCCCGCGCGGAAGGTCTCCAGCGCCTCGGCCCGCCTGCCCGAGCGGTACTGCGCCAGCATCAGGCACGCGCGCGCCTGCTCCCGCAACGGGTAGTCGTGCACCAGCGCGGTCAGTTCGCCGATCAGCTCACGGTGCTGGCCCAGCTCCAGCCGCAGCGAGGTGTGCCGCTCGTAGGCGGACAGCCGCAGTTCCTCCAGCCGCGCCGCCTCGGACTCCACCACCCGCCCGGAGACCCCGGCCAGCACCTGGCCACGCCAGAGCGCCAGCGCCTCCCGCATCCCGTCTGCGGCCCGCTCGACCAGGCCCTGGCGCGCGGCCTGCTCGGCGGCCGCGCACTCCTGCTCGAACCGCACCGCGTCGATCTCGTGGTCGTCGGCGAGCAGCTTGTAGCCCGGCGAGCTGGTGATGATCACGTCATCGGTGCAGCCCGCAGCGCGGAAGGCCTTGCGCAGGCCCGCCACGCAGATGGCGATCTGCGTGCGCCCGGTGGCCGGAGGCGCGCCCTCCCAGACCGCGTTGACGAGGCTGTCGACCGAGACCACCCGGCCGGGTGCGAGCAGCAGCATGGCCAGCACCGTGCGCTGCCGCTGCCCGCTGACCGGGACCACCATCCCGCCCGCGCGGACCTCCAGTGGTCCGAGCATGCTGAACGCAAAGCGGGTGCCCATTGAAACCCCCAGATTCCAGGGAAACCCAGATACACAAGTGGTGACGACGCCATGCGCGCCCACACGCATGACCGAAGCGGAAGACTTCGATGCCGCGCCTGGCATCTCACTCTTCCGGGGCGATCTGTCACTCTCCGTTTACGACATCATCACGTCGTCCCTCGCGACAACGTCATATTGCGCCTTCGCTCTATCGATATCACACCAACGGCGGCCGGGGTTCGACGTTGCGCGACATCCAATATTCCGAACGCATCGACGATGCTGTTTCGCCTGACCATCGAGGGGTGTGCGCCCGCGCCGGGGCACCGGATGCGGCGGCCACGACCGAAAGGCGGGTCCGCGGATTCCGATAGTTCGATCTAGACCGAGTCTTCCAAGAGTCTCTGAATGGCAGCCACCCTGCCGTTGATCTCGGCGAGCTCCCTGCCGAGCCGGTCCTGGGCCACCGCCTGGCGTTCCGCCAGCCTGCGGCTCTCCACCAGCGCCTCGTCACCACGCCGCCACGAGCTGAGCACGTACCCGATGCCCCACACAACGCCTCCTACGACAAGAGCGAGGACACCGCACCTCGTTCGACGGTTCACGGCCACGCTGTCGTCCCCCGGTCCGGCCACAACACCTACGGGGCGCGATGCTAGGGCCGGACAATTTCGTCCAGATATCGTCGATGACGCATCCGGGACACCCCTGTCCGGCGCACCCCGGATAAGCAGGCGATAACGAATCGAAAAGGCAAGACGATATGGGCACGGCCGAAAACAACGACCCCAAGCGGAGGGACCTCCGACAAAGGACGTTCACCGGCGCTTGGGCATCGGTATCGTGCTCAGGTCCTCGGCCACGACGATTTCCCCGCCGAAGGCCGCGGCCGCCTCCTCGGAAAAGCACCGGGGGTCGGTATAGCGCTGGGAGAAGTGGGTCAGCACCAGGGTGCGCACCCCGCACTCCGCGGCCACCCGCCCGGCGTCGCCCGCGGTGAGGTGGCCGACGTGCCGGGCCAGCTCCGCCTCGGACGCCAGGAAGGTCGACTCGATCACCAGCATGTCCACGCCGTCGGCGAGGGCGAACACGCCGTCGCAGAGCCTGGTGTCCATGACGAAGGCGAAGCTCTGCCCCCGGCGCACCTCGCTGACGTCGGCGAGGTCCACGCGCCGCCCGTCCACCTCGACGAACCCGGCGCGCTGCACCTCGCGCACGAACCGCCCGGTGATCCCCGCCGCGGCGAGGCGATCCGGCAGCATCCGCCGGCCGTCGGGCTCGGTGAGCCGGTAGCCGAAGGACTCCACGGAATGCTCCAGCCGCCGCGCCGTCAGCGTGCCGAAGTCCCCGGTCGCGACCGGCCCGTCGTCGTGCACCGGCTCCTCGCGCAGATCGGCCACCTCGTAGAAGGCCGTCGCGTTGCGCAGCCGCCGGAAGTACTCGCGCCCGGAAGCCGGGTAGTGCGCGTGCACCGGGTGCGCGACGCGGTCCAGCGACAGCCGCTGCACGATCCCCGGCACACCGAGGCAGTGGTCGCCGTGGAAGTGGGTCAGGCAGATCCGGTCGATCTCGCTGGCCGCCACACCGGCGAGCAGCATCTGCCGCTGGGTGCCCTCGCCGGGGTCGAACAGCAGACCGGTCCCGTCCCACCGCAGGAGGTAGCCGTTCTGCGCCCGCTGACGGGTCGGTACCTGACTGGCGGTTCCCAGCACCACGAGCTCACGCGAGGACACCCGGCGACGATAGCGACGCTCGACCCTGCAAGCAGGTCTTCGGTAGCGACGCTCGACCCTGCAAGCAGGTCTTCGGTAGCGACGCTCGACCCTGCAAGCAGGTCTTCGGTAGCGACGCTCGACCCTGCAAGCAGGTCTTCGGTAGCGACGCTCGACCCTGCAAGCAGGTCTTCGGTAGCGACGCTCGACCCTGCAAGCAGGTCTTCGGTAGCGACGTCCTAAGCCAACTGCTGCTGCAACAGCGGCTGGTAGGCGGCGACCCGCGCGTAGACCCCGGGCTTGCCGGGAAGCCCGCAGCCCTCGCCCCACGAGACCACGCCGATCAACCGGTCGCCCACGACCAGCGGCCCGCCGGAGTCGCCCTGGCAGGCGTCCGCCCCGCCCTGCGGGCGCCCGGCGCACACCATCTTCTGCGGGTTGTAGACGGGATAGGCCGCCTTGCAGGTCAGGTCGTCCACCACCGGGACGGCCACAGTGAGCAGCACCGGGGACACCGGCCCGGACTCGAAGACCCGCCCCCACCCGAAGACCGTCGCGGGCAGGCCCGGCCAGTACGCGAGCGCGTCCTGCGGCGTCGCCGGGGTCAGCGGGATCACGAAGGCGGGCTCCGCCAGCGTCAGCACCGCGATGTCATCGCCCTCGATCACCGTGCGGAACGCGGGGTGCAGCCAGGCGGAGGCCACCTTGAGCACGCGGCCGGAACTGCCCGCCATCTGCGTGCGCCCCTGCACGACCTTGAGATCCGCCGGGCGCTTCCGGCCGATGCAGTGCGCCGCCGTGATCACCTTCAGCGGACTGACCAACGTGCCGCCGCAGAAGAAGGTCCCGTTCACGTCGAGC
The DNA here is from genome assembly GCF_900103775.1 of Allokutzneria albata. Classification (GTDB taxonomy): domain Bacteria; phylum Actinomycetota; class Actinomycetes; order Mycobacteriales; family Pseudonocardiaceae; genus Allokutzneria; species Allokutzneria albata. The sequence continues at coordinate 4,213,466 of NZ_LT629701.1, forward strand.
AGCCCCACCAACCACGGATGCGACTCCGCGCTGGCCGGAGTGCCCCCGACGATGTCCGGAGTGGACGGCGGTGGTGTCGGCGCGGCGAGGCTGAGCACGGCAAGCAGCGCGGCGGCGATTCGACGCATGGCGACCTCCTCGGCTCTCCGTTCGCATCGGCACCGCACGGCGCGGGCAAACCCTCCGCGCCGGAGAACGACTCGAACGAGCTAGGCCCCGTCGGGACACTGTCGGCCACGTCCTTGTGATTCGCCTGGAGAGCGGCGACACTTCGGCTCAGGCTCCTACGACCCAGACAGGTGCGGCATGCCGTTGTCCTCCGCCGTCCGCCAGCGCTGCCGGGCTTTCCTGCCCCCGAACGAGGCGTTGCACTACCTCTTCCCCGCGATGGCGTCGGCCGATCGCTACGGCGGTTCGTTCGGGGTGATCGTCGCCGTGACCGAGCGCAAGGTGGTCGTGCTGGCCTGCAGCCCGTTCAGCCACGACCGGCCGGAGTCGGTGTGGGCGGAGCACCCGAGGGCGACGGAGCTGGGCCCGGTGGAGACGGGGGCCGGCCCCACGATCACGCTGGGCGACCTGGTGATGGAGTTCGACGACGAGTACGTGGCCGTGGTCTGCGCCGCCGACGCCGAGCTGTCCGGCGACTACGCCATGCCCCCCGATCCCCTCCCCGACCTCTGACCCGGACTCCGCGCGGTCAGACGAGGCGACGGCGGGCGGCCCACACGACGGCCTCGATCGGGGTGGAAACGCCGAGGTGGTCGCACACGGCCCTGGTCCGCCTGCGCACCGTGCGCCCGGACAGCTCCATCCGCCGCCCCACGGACTCGATCGGCAGGCCGGAGGCCAGCAGCCGCAGCAGCACCAGGTCCTCGTGGGTCAGCGTGACGTCCCGCTCGCCGATCACCTGGGTCATGCCCGTCTCCCTCCGCGCGTCGAAATGAAACCTTTCAAACGCGTTTCACCAGCTAGTCTGGGCACGAGGGCGCGACGAGTCAAGGTTGTCCGCACACGTTCCAACAAGCGGAGCAGCTCAGTCGGCGGTACGGGCCTTCGACGGCTGCACGCGCTTGGGCTCGCCGGGCATCTTCGGGTAGTCCGGCGGGTACGGCATCTCCCCCTGCCCGGCGCGCGCGTCCCGCTCGTACCACTCCAGCGCCGTCTCGATGCCGAACGCCTCGTCGTCGATGGCCGCGTGCGCGTCACCCCGCGAAGCCAGGATCCCCGGCACCGTCAGCACGTCGAAGTCGTTCGGATCCACAGTGGACAGATCGGCCCAGTCCAGCGGCATCGACACCGTCGCGCGCGGGGTGCCGCGCACCGACCAGGCCGAGGCCACCGTCCGGTCCCGCGCCGCCTGGTTGAAGTCGAGGAACACGCGTTCGCCGCGCTCCTCCTTCCACCAGGAAACCGTTGCCCGGTCCGGCATCCGCCGCTCCACCTCGCGGGCGATCGCGATCACCGCGTGCCGCACGGCGATGAAGTCCCACTCCGGGCGGATCCGCACCAGCACGTGGACGCCCCGCCCGCCGGAGGTCTTCGGGTAGCCGGTCAGCCCGGCATCGGCCAGCACCTCGCGCAGCACGCCCGCGACCCGGACCGCGTCGGCGAAATCGGTGCCCGGCTGGGGGTCGAGGTCGATCCGCAGCTCGTCCGGGTGGTCCACCCTGGGCCTGCGCACCGGCCACGGGTGGAAGTCGAAGGTGCCCAGGTTCGCCGCCCACGCGATCACCGCGGGCTCGGTCGGGCAGACCTCGTCCGCGGGCCGCCCGGACGGGAAGGTGATCCGGACGGTCTCCACCCAGTCGGGCGCGCCCTTCGGGATCCGCTTGGCGTAGAAGGACTCCCCGGTCACGCCGTCCAGGAAGCGCTTGAGCGTGGTCGGCCGGTCGCGCAGCACCTTCAGCAGCGGGTCGGCCACCGCGATGTAGTACTCGACGACCTGGCGCTTGGTGATCCCGCGCTCGGGGAAGTAGATCTTGTCCGGGCTGGACACCCGCACCGTTCGCTCGCCTACCCGCGTCTCCCACGGCTGCTGCTTGGCCACCGGGCGATGGTAAGCACGCACCCCGACATCAGCACCTCACCGGACCCGCGACGATCCGGCCGAGCCACGCCGTGACCACCCGGTGCAGCACCGGCGCACCGGGGCTGAGCGCGAGCGCGTGCCCGGCCTCCGGAAGCACGTGGCCCTCCACGCACGGCGCCGCCGGGTAGAACGGCCGCTCCGCCGCGGCCAGGCTGAGGCAGTTCACCCCGCACATGTACCGGTCGGAACCGCCGAGCGCGGTCAGCACGGGCACCTTCACCAGAGCGGACTGCGCGCCGACGAAGGCCAGGCCCACCGCGTCCGCCGCCTCGGTCGGCAGCACGACGTCCTTCGTGGCCTCGTCCGTCCTCACCACCTCGGGGTCGGCGGCCGGGGCGTGGAAGAGCTGCCCGCGCACCCCCGGCTTGGTGGTCAGGTAGGTCGGGTCGTACCCGCGCGGGCCGAGCAGCGCGTCCTTCGCGGCGGGGGCCAGCCCGGCGACCAGCTCCGCCAGCGCCCCCGCGTTCGCCTGGTGGGCCAGCCCGGTCACGAGCACGGCGTCGGCCACGTCCGCCGCACCGATCGCGATCGTGGCGCCGAGCGCGTGCCCGGCGAGGACCACCCGGTCGAAGGCCGTCCCGTCGATCTCCGCGGCCCGCAGCGCCCGCACCACCTCGCGCACCCCGCCCACCTGCACCGGCGTGGTGACCTGCGTGCCCAGCGGCCGCGAGCTCTCCCCCGCGCCGAGCCGGTCCACGACGGCGGTCGCGTACCCGGCGGCGTTGAGCGCCCTGCGGAAGGAGTACACCTCCGGCCGGTACGGGAAGTCCCAGTACGCGCGGTTGTAGGTGGCGCCGGGGACGAGCACGACCACGGTGTGCGCGAAGTCGGGGCGGCACAGCGTCCCGCTCATCAGCGCCTTGCCCAGCACGACCGGGACCGAGCGCTGGAAGGGCTGGCAGTGCGGCTCGGCGGCGACGGCCGGGACCGGCACGAGCAGGGCGACGGCGCAGGCGCAGAGCAGGGCGGACAGGCGGCGCATGGGGACCTCCCCGGTCAGGGAGCCCCAGTGTTGGTCCACTGTGGCCGGTGCGCTCGGCGAAGCGCCCGGCACCACCCACTCAGCTCAAGAACGCGCGTTCCGGCAGGTCAAGGTAGGTCAACAGTTGGTCACGAACGCGATGCAGGTGGACCCGCATCGTCTCGGCGGCCCGCTCGGGGTCGGCCGCCTCGATCGCCTCGATGAGCCGGTCGTGGTCGTCCAGCGAGGCCGCGGAGTGCGCCGGGTCCACCGGGGTGGTGGTGCGCAGCAGGATCACCTGCTGCTGCACGAGGTGCACCTGCGCGGTGATCAGCGGACTGCGCGCGGCCTGCAGCAGCGCACCGTGGAAGTCCAGGTCGAGCCGGTAGGGGAAGCGCCGCCCGGACTCGAAGCCGGCGCGCGCGTTGTCGCTGCGGCGGCGCAGTTCCACGATGTCCTCGTCGGTGCGCCGCAGCGCCGCGAACCGGGACGCCTCGCCTTCCAGGGCGACCCTCAGCTCGAACAGCGCGTGCACCTGCTCGGCGTCCGCCTTGGGCACGTACGCGCCCCGGTTGGTCCGCAGGACGAGCAGCCCCTCACTGGTCAGGTGTCTGATCGCCTCGCGGACCGGGCCGCGGCTGATGCCGAAGCGGGTGGCCAGCTCGACCTCGTTGACCCGCGCGCCCGGCGGGATCTCGCCGGTCAGCACCAGCTCCCGCAGGATCTGCAGGATGCGCTCGGCCAGGCTGACGTTCAGGGGGTTGCCCGGATCGTTGGACACCTTCGGCACTCCCGCTTCTGCCCGGCCAGCACTGTTGACAGTTCAACCTGCGACCCTTGCACTGTCAAGCGTCCAGCGGCCATCCCGCCAGCTACCGTGGACGCATGCGCCGCGAGGAGCACAGCGACAGCGCTCGTGACAGGGACCCCGCCCAGCCGGCGGGGCGGTTCCACGACGACCTCATCGGCCTGGACCCGGACGACCCCGAGGCGCAGGCCTTCGCCGCGCACCTGGACCGGGTCCAGTCGGTGCCCAAGCCCTACACCGTCGAGGGCTACCTGACCCAGGTCGGCGACTTCGCCGAGGCCGCCAACCGGCGCGAGGGGCACCGCAGGCTCTCCGCCGTCGTGGTCAGCTGGACGGTCATCCTGGCGCTGGTGAGCGCGGCGGTGGTCGCGCTCGTCACGCTCATCGACCTGCTCTGAGGGTTACCGTGGCGTCATGGAACGCCCCGAGGTGGTCAAGAACGAGCAGGAGTGGCGGGAGCAGCTGACCCCCGCCGAGTACGCGGTGCTGCGCGAGGCGGGCACCGAACCCGCGTGGCGCGGTGAGTACACCGACACCAAGACCCAGGGCGTCTACGAGTGCCGGGCGTGCGGCGCGGAGCTGTTCCGCAGCGAGACGAAGTTCGAGTCGCACTGCGGCTGGCCGTCGTTCTTCTCCCCGCTCGCCGGGGACCGGGTGATCCTCCGGGAGGACCGGAGTCTGGGCATGGTCCGCGTGGAGGTACTGTGCTCGCGGTGCCACAGCCACCTCGGGCACGTGTTCGAGGGCGAGGGCTTCCCGACGCCGACCGACCAGCGCTACTGCATCAACTCGATCAGCCTGCGCCTGGTGCCGGACGAGAGCTGAACCCCGGTTCCGCCTTACCTCAAGGCTCCCCTAAAGCTGCCCTAAGCCTTGGTCAAAAGACTTTGAGCCGGTGTGATCCGGCTCGCACCATATGGCTTCCTTCGCGTGGTTGGAGGAAGCGATGAACGAACCGTGGGGCATCTCCGGACCGGGATTCCTGGCGCTGTACGGCACCGCGCTCACGATCACCGTCCTCTGGGCACTGCTGGCCCGCCGCCCGGCGCGGCGCGGCACCGGCGCGCCGGAGCCGCTGGGGCTCGACGAGGTCGCCTTCCTCACCGGCGGCGACGCACGCGTCGCGGAACTGGCCGCGTCCCGGCTGCTGCTGACCGGCAGGCTGCACACCTCCCGCACGGCGGGCGGGGTGAAGGCCGTCAAGGGCGCCACCTCGGAGCACCCGGTGGAGGCCGCGGTGCTGAACGCGACGTCGTCCGCCACCCGGGTCCCGATCGCCCGGCTGAACCGCGTTCTGCGCAACCACGGCAGCATCCGGGCGATCGGTGAGCGCCTGGTCGAGGCCGGCCTGGTCACCGGCCCGGACGCCGCCTCCCGCGCCAGGGCGGGCGTCGTGCCGATGGTCCTGCTGGCCCTGGTCGGCGTGCTGCGCTGGTTCACCGGCGTCGCGGGCGGCTACCCGGTCGGCTACCTGACCACGCTGCTCGTGCTGACCGTGCTGTTCATCGTGGTGCTGCGCGCGTGGCGGTTGCCACCCGTCACCTGGGCGGGCAGGAAGCTGGCCGACGCCGCGCGCCGGGTCGTCGCGCGGCCGGAGGAGGCGATCCACGTTCCCGGGCTGGACGCGGCGGCGCTGCGCGACCCCCTGCTCGGCAAGATCGCCGTCCGCGGCTTCGACGCCTATCCGGACCAGGACGTCAGAATTGCCGCGATCAAGGGTGAACCGAACGCGGCCCCGCGACGTCAGACCCGCCGTGGACGCAACGGTTCCTACCTCTACTCGCACCAGAGCGCGTACGCGAGCGGCGTCGTGTTCACCGGTGGCGGGGGCAGCTGTGGCAGCGGCTTCGGTGGTGGAGGAGGCGGCTGCGGAGGCGGGGGCGGCTGCGGTGGAGGCGGCGGCGGGTGAGCCCGATGTCCCCTGCTGGGGGTGGATATCGGGTGGTTCCCGTCCGGTGACTCGACCGCGACCGTGAAGAGCACGCGCCCCACTCGTGGGAAGACCACGAGTGGGGCGCTGTGTCCACAAGGGAACAAAAAAAGGGGGGCACATGAGCACGGTTCTCCTTGTCGCGTATGGCTCAGCGCTGACGGCCCTGACCTGGTTGGCCGTTCACGCGCGGTGCGCGGCGCTCCAGAAGTCCACTATGGACACTGAGCTGAGCTGTTACGACGTCGCCTACCTCCGCGGAGGTGCGCAGCGCGTGGCCGAGGCTGCGATCGCCCGGCTGCTGCACGACGGGCAGATGCGCACGACGCGGCTCGGTGGGTTGGTGCGAACGGAGAACGCGACCGCGGAGGCTCCCGCCGAAGAGGCGGTGCTGGCCTCGGCACCGTTGAGCAGCCCCGCCACGGTGGCGGCCCTCTCCGCTCGCGTGGTCAAGCGCGGCGCGCTGCTTCCCTTGGCGGACGGGCTGATCACGAATGGGCTGGCCACGGGTGCGCGGGACCGGACGCGGACTGTGCTCGCCGCTCTCCCCCTGCTCGCTCTCGCGGTGTTCGGGATGATCGCCGTCTCGATTCCGTTGGCACTGCTGCCGATCGCGGTCTTCGCGCTGGCCTGCCGTCCGTTGGGCACGGCGACCAGGGCCGGAGCGCGGCTGGTGGAGCAGACCCGGCTCGACCACCCGGCGGCGGGGCCGGTGGCACTGCACGGGTTCGCGCACTTCCCTGACGAGAGCCTGCGCCTGTACGCCCAGGAACTCCGTCCGGCGCGGGTGCCACAATTGCGCCCCACCGCGCGCCCGAAGGGGAAGAAGCGGTCGAGCCGGGACATCCACACGTGCTCGACTGGTGGCGGCGGGGGCTATTCCGTCTGCAGCAGCGGCGGTGGAGGGGGAGACTGATGGACGTCTTGACGTGGTTGCTGCTCCTGGTGGCGGCGCTCGGCTGGTGTCTCGTGGTGCGCCACGGGATCCAGAACCGGCCGGTGCACGACACCACGAGCCTGCTGAACACGGTGGACGTCGCCTACCTCGCGGGCGGGCCGCGCCGGGTGGTCGAGGTGTCGGTGGTGCGGTTGCACGAGGCCGGGGCGCTGCGGCTGTCCAGGACCACCGGGCAGTTCCAGGCGATCCCCGGGGCGACCGGCACCGACGAGATCGACGCGCTCGTGCTCGAGCACACGCAGAAGCCGCTTTCCCTGCGGGGACTGAACAACATGCTGCACCGCACACCGCAGGTGACCGCGGTCCGGGACCGGCTGGCGTGGGCCGGGCTGACCAACGGGCCCACCGAGGCGATGCGGGCGCGGCGCGGCGCCTACCCCGTGATCATGGTGCACCTGGTCGAGTTCTTCGTGCTGATGATCTCCGGCGACGTCCGGCTGGGCCCACTGCCGATGGCGGGTCTGGTCGGCGGGGTGCTGCTGCTCCGGTGGAAGCTGCCGCTGCGCACGGTGGCGGGCAAGCGCGCGGTGGAGGCGGCCCAGCTCACCGAGTCCCTGGCGGTCACCGTGGTGACCTTCGGCGGGATCGGCGCGCACCCCGACCCGGACACCCGCGCCGCGATCCGCAAGGGCTCCGTGCCGTCCTCCGAGTCGGGCAGCGGCATGGTCCACAGCACGTGCGCCACCAGCGGCGGATACTCGTGCGGTAGTTCGTGCGGTAGCAGTTCCTGCGGGAGTTCCTCCTCGTGCGGGAGTTCCTCGTCCTCGTGCGGCAGCAGCGGCGGCGGGTCCTCCTGCGGCGGGGGCGGCGGCGGTTGTGGTGGCGGAGGAGGCGGCTCGTGAGCGCGATCCCGGAGCTGGGCGTCGGCATCGGCTGGCGCCCGGAGATCGACCTGACCGTGGAACGCCTGCCCGGGGTGGACTTCGTCGAGGTGGTCGCGGAGAACCTGCACGCCCACGACCTCCCCGAATCGCTCCGGCTGCTCCGCGAGCGCGGCACCCCGGTGCTGCCGCACGCGGTGTCGCTGTCCCTGGGCGGGGCCGATCCGCTGGACATGGCCAAGGTCGAGCACTTGGGCGCGATCGCGGGCCTGGTCGACGCCCCGCTGGTCAGCGATCACGTGGCGTTCGTGCGCGCGGGTGGGCTGGAGGCGGGTCACCTGATGCCCGTCCCGCGCACCCGCGATGCGCTCGATGTCCTGTGCGCCAACGTGAAGCAGGCCCAGGCGGTGCTGCCCGTCCCGCTCGCGCTGGAGAACGTGGCCGCCCTGCTGGAGTGGCCGGGCGCCGAGCTGGGCGAGGGCGAGTTCCTGGCCGAGCTGGTCGAGCGCACCGGCTGCTGGCTGCTGATCGACGTGGCCAACCTGCACGCCAACGCCCTCAACCTGGGCACCGACGCGAAGGCGTTCCTCGACGCGATCCCGTTGGAGCGCTTGGCGTACGTGCACGTGGCGGGCGGGGCCGACGAGCACGGGATCTACCACGACACGCACGCCCACGCGGTGCCCGCCCCGGTGCTGGACCTGCTCGGCGAGCTGTGCGCCCGCGTCCAGCCGCCGGGAGTGCTGCTGGAGCGGGACGACGCCTATCCCACGGACGCCGAGCTGGCCGGGGAGCTGGCGAGCATCAGGACCGTGGTCGAGGCCGCTCGATGAACCCGCGCGAGCGCGTCGCGGCGGCGCAGGCGGAGCTGCTGCGCGCGCTCCTCGCCAACGGCGGGGCCCCCGAGGGCTTCGACGCCGAGCGCCTGGCGGTGCAGTCGAAATCCTTGCTGGCCAAGCGGACCAGGGTGATGGCCGCGGTCCGCCCCGACCTCGCCGAAGCCCTCGGCGACCGCTTCCGCGAGCTCTTCCACTCCTACGCCAAGGAAAACCCGCGCCCGACCGGCGTCGGCTACCGCGCGGACGCGGAGTCCTTCACCACCTGGCTCCACACCCACGGCCACCTCCCCCGCCCCCGCAAACCCCGCAGGCGTTGGTCGGTCTTCAAGTCCCGCGAACCCCACCCCTGACCCCCGCGCTTACGCACTGAATGAGTCATTGAGGTACTTGAACGCACCGAATGACTCATTCAGTGCGTTCAACGGACCAATCGCGGTGTTGGGGACGATTGTCGGAGAGTGCCGGGAAGAGGCGGCTAGCGGACGGGGTGCGCGAGCGGGGTGAACGCCAAGCCGGTGACGAAGGGGGTCACCCGGCGCGCGGCGACCAGGCGCAGACCGGCGGCGGTCGCGGCGCGCTCCCACTCCGCGCGCGGCGGGATGCGCCACGCCACCGGGCCGAAGACCGCGGTCGTCGCGGGGCCGCGGTGCTGTTCCACCACCACGATCCGGCCGTCCTTGCGCAGCGTCCGCCGGGCCTGTTCGAAGAAGCGTTCGCGGTCGCCGGGCTCGGGCATGTCGTCGGCGGCGAACACCACGAGCACCGCGTCCAGTCCTTTGTGGACAGTCCACTCGCGCTCCGGCTCCGGCTGCACCACCGTGACGTGGGCGCTGCCGGTCACCTCGCGCAGCCCGGGTCCGAACTCCATGTCCCTGGGCGCGACGACGAGATAACGCCGCAGCCGCAACGGGAGCAGCTCGGACAACCAGCGCCAGCGACGCAGCTCCGACGCCTCGTGCACCCACCAGGAGGCGACGAGGCCCGCGGCGCCGAACCACGCCAGCAGCACGCTCAACACCCAGAGCAGCCCGCGCGGGAACGCGCGGCGACTGCGACGGGCACACCATCCCGTCAGGGCGGCGAGGACCAGCCCCACGACGGGCACACGTTGCAGCGGGGAGCGCTTCACCGTCAGGGCAGGTTGCGGACCAGCTCCTGCACCGGCGTCCGGGTGCCGGTGTAGAACGGGATCTCCTCGCGCACGTGCCGCCGCGCCTCGGTGCCGCGCAGGTGCCGCATCAGGTCCACGATGCGGTGCAGCTCGTCCGCCTCGAAGGCCAGGATCCACTCGTAGTCGCCGAGCGCGAAGGACGCGACGGTGTTGGCGCGGACGTCCGGGTAGTCCCGGGCCTCCTTGCCGTGGTCGGCGAGCATCTTGCGCCGCTCCTCGTCGGGCAGCAGGTACCACTCGTAGGACCGCACGAACGGGTAGACGCAGACGTAGCGGCGCGGGTCCTCACCGGCGAGGAAGGCCGGGATGTGGCTCTTGTTGAACTCGGCGGGGCGGTGCAGCGCGACGTTGCTCCACACCGGTTTGGCGACGCGGCCGACCATGGTGCGGCGGAAGTCGGTGTAGGCGGCCTGGAGCGGCTCGATCTCCTCGGCGTGCCACCAGATCATGAAGTCGGCGTCGGCCCGCAGGCCCGCCAGGTCGTAGATGCCGCGCACGACGACATCGCCCTTGTCCTCCAGGGCTTCGAAGAAGTGCTGGGCTTCCTCGGCGGCCTTCTCGTGGCCCGACAGCTGCCCGGCGGGGAAGGAGAACACCGACCACATCGTGTAGCGAATCGTGTCGTTCAGCTCGTTGTAGTTCAGGCGCGCCATGCATCCATGGTCGCACCGGCCCGGAGGTGCTCCACCACCCGGGTCGCGGCTTGCCGGCCGGTGAGGACGCACGCGGGCACGCCCACCCCCGCGAGTGTGGCGCCCGCCACCGCCAAGCCCGGCAGCTCGGCGACCGCGCGGCGGATCTCGGCCACCGCGCTCAGGTGCCCGACGCCGTACTGCGGCAGTCCGCCGCCCCACCGCTGCACCACCACGTCCACCGGCTTCGCCGTGACAGCGGACAGCTCCGCGAGATCGGCGAGCACCGCCGTGACCAGCTCGGAGTCGTCCCGCTGCAGCGTCTCCACCTCGCCGTAGCGACCGACGGAGGCGCGCAGCAGCACCTCCTCGCCAGCCAGGTGCGACCACTTGCGGCTGGAGTAGGTGAACGCCTTCGCGGTGAAGGGCGTGCCGTCAGCGTGCCGCTCGCCGAGCGCGATCAGGTTCCCCGACGTCCGCGGCAGCTCCGTCCCCGGCGGCAGCGCGAGCGAGATCACCGCCATCGACGCGACGTCGATCCGCGCGAAGGCCGCGGCGGCCACCGGCGCGATGGGCTCGAACAGCTTCCGCGCCGCCGGGCTCGGCACAGCGACCACCAGCGCGTCGAACTCGAAGAACTCCGGCGACGGCACGGGGCCCGTCTCCACCCGCCACCCGGACGGAGTGCGGTGCAGCGCCCGGACCGTCGTGCGACCGCGGATCTCGGCTCCCGAGTGCGCGGCGAGGGCATCGGTGAGCCCCCCGAGCCCGCCGCGCAACGTGCCGAACACCGGCGGTCGAGTGGTGCCCGGCGCGGGCGGCGGTCCCACGGCGACCGTCGCGGCGGCGGTCAGCGAGGTCGCACCCCGGTCCAGCGCGTCGGCCAGCGGGGTCATGGTGGCCCGCACACCCAGATCATCGGCACGGCCCGCGTAGACCCCGCCGAGCAACGGTTCGACGAGCCGCTGGACCACCTCGGGCCCGAACCGCTCGGACAGCAACCGGCCGACGGACGCGTCCCCGTCGCCCCACTCCACCGGCGGCAGACCGGCCTCGGCCGCGGCCAGGGCGGCACCCTCGGGCGAGAGCACCGCGGACAGCTTCGCCGGCTCGGCCGGTACTCCCAGGAACGTCCTCGGCGGCAGGCCGACCGTCCGGCCGCCCGCGTGCACCGCCGGAGCGACCCCGCTCGCCGGGTGCACCAGTTCCGCGGTCAACCCCAGCTCGGTGACCAGCTCGAACGCCTCGGGGCGGCGGCTGACGAAGGCTTCGGCGCCCACGTCGACCGATCGCCCGGCCAGCTGCACCGTGCGCAGCTTGCCGCCGACCCGGTCGGCCTGGTCGAACACGGTGATCGACACCGCCTCGCCGAGCTGCCGCCGCAGCTCGTGGGCGGCCGTCAGCCCGGCGACCCCGCCTCCGATGATCCCGACGCGCACGGACGGCCTACAGCGAGTGGATCAGCTCGACGACCCGGGTGATCACCGTGGGATCGGTGTCCGGCAGCACGCCGTGGCCCAGGTTGAAGATGTGCCCGCGCGCCGCCTTGCCCTCGGCGTGGATGCGGCGGACCTCGCGCTCCAGCGCGTCCCACTCGGCGGTGAGCAGCGCGGGGTCGAGGTTGCCCTGCACCACGGGCACGGGCAGCTCCGGCGCCGCGGCGACGAGGCGGCGCACCGCCTCGTCCAGCGGGACGCGCCAGTCGACGCCGACCACGTCGGCCCCGGCCTCGCGCATCGCGGGCAGCAGCTCACCGGTGCCGACACCGAAGTGCACGCGCGGCACACCCGCGTCGGCCAGCTCGCCGAGCACCCGCTGGGAGTGCGGCAGCACGAACTCGCGGTAGTCCCGCTCCGACAGCGCGCCCGCCCAGGAGTCGAACAGCTGCACCGCGTCCACCCCCGCGTCCAGCTGCGCGCGCAGGAAGGTCGCGGCGATCTCCGCCAGCGCGCCCAGCAGCGCGTGCCAGGTCCGCGGGTCGGAGTGCATCAGGGCCTTGGTGCGCTCGTGGTTGCGGCTGGGCCCGCCCTCGATGAGGTAGGAGGCCAGCGTGAACGGCGCGCCCGCGAAGCCGATCAGCGGCGTCTGGCCCAGTTCGGCGGTGAGCAGCCGCACGGCGTCGGCGACCGGGTCGACCTGGTCGAGGGCGAGCTTCGGCAGCGCGTCGACGTCGGCGACGGTGCGCACCGGCTCGGCGACGACCGGGCCGACCCCGGCGACGATCTCCACGCCGATGCCCGCGGCCGCGAGCGGCACCACGATGTCGCTGAACAGGATCGCCGCGTCCACGCCGTGCCTGCGGATCGGCTGCATGGTGATCTCGCAGACCAGGTCCGGCGTCATGCACGCCTCCAGCATCGCGGTGCCCTTGCGGACCTCGCGGTACTCCGGGAGGGAGCGGCCTGCCTGGCGCATGAACCAGACGGGCGTGTGCGCCGGCGCGCCGCCACGCGCGGCGACGAGCAGCGGTGCTTGGGAAAGGTCTCGGCGGGCGGAGACCGCAACTGGATTCGTCATCGCCCCGTTATGGTCCCACGCCCGGTCACCGGCGTGGCCTACGGCCGTCGTGCGCGCCGGAGCCCTAGAGTCGGTCGGGTGACCGGGATATCGGCGGAGCCCGAGGTTTTCCGGGAGGCGGTGGCCGCACTGCGGTCGGTGCAGCCGCGGCCCGAGATGGACGTCAGCGAGGTCAAGGCACCGCAACGCCTGGCGCCGTGGGCGTACGCGCTCAGCGCGGAGGTGGACGGTCCGGCGGGCGAGCTGGCGACCGGCAGGCTGGTGCTGCTGCACGACCCCGATGGCGCCCAGGCGTGGGACGGGGTGCTCCGGCTGGTCGTCCTGGTCCGCGCGGAGCTGGACACCGAGCTGGCGGGCGACCCGCTGCTGCCCGAGGTGGGCTGGTCCTGGCTGACCGACGCCCTGGAGACCTGCGGGGCGGACTGGACGGCGCTGGGCGGGACCGTCACCCAGACCTCCTCGGCCCGCTTCGGCGACATCGCCGGGCCGACGCACACCCACGACCTCGAACTCCGCGGCTCCTGGACCGCGCTGGACACCCGCCTCGCCGCGCACGGCCAGGCCTTCTGCGAACTCCTGGCCAGCGCCGCGGGCCTTCCGCCGGCCGGGGTGACGCTCTTCGGCCAGCGGAAGGCCAACTGCTAGGTCGTGTCTCGTAGGTCTCGTTCGATGAGAGCCTGCCCCGGCCGCAGGCCGAAGTCCGGACACAGCGAGGTCGTTGCTGGCACGACGGCGGGAAGGCCGCGTACCGGTGTTGTCCGTGGGCTTTGCGTCGACGCCGCCAGGAGCGGGCTCGGCCCGGCTGTCGCGAACACGGACCTGTGAGACACGACCTAGAGCTTCGCGGCGACCTGTTCGGCGTCGCGGAGCACGCGCAGCGCGTTGCGCGAGGTGAGCTTGGCGCAGTCCTCCGGGCTCCAGGATCGCTCCAGCAGCGCCGCGATCAGTGCCGGGTAGCCGGAAACGTCTTTCAGGCCCTCGGGCAGCTCGCTGACGCCGTCGTAGTCGCCGCCGAGGCCGATGTGGTCGATCCCGGCGACCTCGCGGGCGTGCTCCACGTGCTTGACGATCGTCTCGACGGTGACCTTGGGCCGGGGGACGCGTGCGTCCCGCGCGCGCAGGCCCTCCGCCCACACCTCGGCGTCCTCGGGGTCCCTGCCGTCGCGAACCAGCTCGGCCTTGAGGTCGTCGTCCCAGGCCACCAGCTCCTCGGAGACGAACCGCGGCACGAAGGTGACCATGCAGACGCCGCCGTTGCCCGCGAGCCGGGCGAGCACGTCGTCGGGCACGTTGCGCACGTGGTCGGCGACCGCGCGGCAGGAGGAGTGGCTGAAGATCACCGGGGCGACCGAGGTGTCCAGGGCGTCGCGCATGGTCGACGGCGCCACGTGGGAGAGGTCGACCAGCATGCCCAGCCGGTTCATCTCCCTGACCACCTCGCGGCCGAAGTCGCTCAGCCCGCCGACCGCTGGCTCGTCGGTGGCCGAGTCGGCCCACGGGACATTGTCGTTGTGGGTGAGCGTCATGTACCGCACACCCAGGCGGTACAGCGCGCGCAGCGCCCCCAGCGATTCCGCGATACAGTGCCCGCCCTCCGCGCCGAGAAGGGATGCAACCTTCCCGTCCGCCATCGCCGTCTCCACCTCGTGGGCGGTGACGGCGATGCGGAGGTCCTGGGGATAGCGGGCCGCGAGGTCGTGCACCAGCTCGATCTGCTCGAGCACGGCCGTCACGGCGCTGTGACCGGTGAACCCGCAGGGCACGTAGACCGACCAGAACTGCGCGCCGACACCGCCGCGCCGCAGCCGCGCGATGTCGGTGTGCGTCCGCATCGCCTCGCCCGCCTGCTCCACCGTCAGGTCCAGGACCGAGGCGGCGGCGACCGGATCGTCCCCGGCGATCTTGCGAAGGGCCCACGGCAGATCGTTGTGGCCGTCGAGGATCGGAGCGGCCCGGAGGACCTCTCTGGACATCGTCAGGGCCCGGTCTGTTAGCACCACAACTCCTTGTATTCGCTTGATCGCGGCGAGACGTTAACCACCCCCGCCGGGAACCCCCGATCGTGTGATCAGAGCGCAGCAAAGTCACAACCCGATCGGGACAGATACCCAATTGATCGTCCCGCTTACCCGCTCGGGCGGCTACGCTGCCTCCGACGACACCACTTTCGGTGGATCGGTGGCGCGGCCGATCGGTCGAAAGTCCCGGTGCCGGTCGGGGGGCACGACCGACTCCAGGGAGGTAGTGACGTGGCTGCCGTCGGCTTAGGACAGGCCGTTCGAACCACGCCAGCCGGCACCATGCCGGCGAACATGGTCCCGCACCCGCGGGAAGAGCTGTTTTCGGTGCTGGTGGTCGATGACCACCCACTGCTGAGGGAGGCCATCGCGGCCCGACTCATGCAGATGGGAGCCGGCACGGTGCACGAGGCCGCATCGGTGGCCGAGGCGAGGGCGCGTGCGCTCGCCACGGGGCCGTGCGACCTCGCGATCCTCGACCTCGGGCTCCCGGACGGGAGTGGCATCGACCTGGTCACGGAACTCCGTGCCCAGGGCTGGCCTCGAATCGTGGTCCTGGCATCCTCCGACGACCCGTACGCGGTACGGGCCGCCTTCCAGGCAGGCGCACAGGCCTACCTGCTGAAGTCGGCCTCGCCGATGGTCGTCACCGACGGGGTGCGCAGGGTCCTCGAGGGCGGCGTGTACGCCGATCCCAGTGTGGCTCCGGTCCTCGCGGCCGGCACCCGGGTTCCCGGTACCGACAACACGCCGCGGGAACTCTCCGCGCGTGAGGTCGAGGTTCTGCAGCTGGTTGCCGATGGCCGATCGAACAAGGAGATCGGCGAGGCACTCAACCTGTCGGCGCTCACGGTGAAGTCTCACCTGTCGCGGATAGGGCGCAAGCTGGGCACCGGTGACAGAGCACAGATGGTTGCGCTGGCCATGCGGGCCGGCGTGATCCGCTGAACCCCTCACCGAGGGGGAGGGCACGACACGCCTGGCCGGGCACGTGATCGCGATCTACGCGTGCCCGGTACCGGGTTGGACGAGGGCGTGACCTCGTGACGTACGCGCGGTGCGTGCGAGGTCCCGCTTTTCGTCATGCCCGCACAACCCCCGACCAGGGGTTTTCCGACCACCTCCGTGCCGGGAGGGCGGGGCGTTCCCGCCCATCCCCGCGGAGGCGCGCAGGACATCTGTGGATCTTTCCTGCCCGGAAACACCTCAGAGCTTTGAGTCTCCCCCTGCTGACCGACCGGTCGGGCGCATAAGGTCTTACGGCGTGGATTCAGGCTCACCCGCGCTCTCCTCAGACCCAGCATCGCCCGCCGCCGAACCGGTGCCGCTGACCCGGCCGGCGGAGGGGGTGCCCCCGGTGGTCGAAACGCTGCCCGCGCTGCGCGCGGCGGTGGCCCGGCTCGCCGCGGGCCACGGCCCGTACGCCGTGGACACCGAACGCGCCTCCGGTTACCGCTACTCCCAGCGGGCCTACCTGGTGCAACTGCGGCGCGAGGGCGCCGGGTCGGTGCTGGTCGACCCGATCCCGCTGGGCCAGGACATCGCCCTGCTCGGCGAGCTGATCAACGGCGCGGACTGGGTGCTGCACGCCGCCTCCCAGGACCTGCCCTGCCTGGCCGAGCTCGACCTGCGGCCGGGCGGGCTGTTCGACACCGAGCTGGCGGGCAGGCTCTGCGGCTTCGAGCGGGTCGCGCTGGGCGCGCTGGTCGAGCGGCTGCTGGGCTACCGGCTGGAGAAGGGCCACGGCGCGGCCGACTGGTCCCGCCGCCCGCTGCCGGAGGAATGGCTCTCCTACGCCGCGCTGGACGTGGAGCTGCTCATCGAGCTGCGCAATCGTCTGGAGAAGGAGCTCGTCGCCCAGGACAAGCTGGAGTGGGCGCTCGAGGAGTTCGAGGCCGTGCGCACCGCGCCGGCACCGGGTCCCCGGGCCGAGCCCTGGCGCCGCACCTCCGGCATCCACAAGCTGCGCTCGCCCCGGCAGTACGCCGCGGCCAGGGCGCTGTGGCAGGCGCGGGACGCGCTGGCCCGGCAGCGCGACATCGCCCCGGGGCGGGTGCTGCCGGACGCGGCGATCGTGGAAGCGGCCCTCAACGACCCGCCAGGCGAGCGGGAGCTGCTGGGGCTGCCCGTGTTCCGGGGGCGCGCCCAACGGCGCCAGGTGGACGTCTGGGCGGGCGCGCTGCGCGAAGCACGCGGGCTGAGCAAGGCCGAGCTGCCCGATCCCTCTCCCCCGCACGACGGTCCGCCGCCGCCCAACCGCTGGGCCGAGCGCGACCCGGCGGCGGCCGCGCGGTTGCAGGCGGCGCGCGCCGCACTGACCGAGCGGGCCAAGGAGCTCCGGATGCCGGTGGAGAACATGCTCCAGCCGGAGCTGGTGCGCAGGCTGTGCTGGCAACCGCCCGAGGACCTCGGCGAGGAGGCCGTGCGGGAGGCCCTGGCCAGAGGCGGTGCGCGGAACTGGCAGATCGGCCTGACCGCGGGCCTGGTGACCACGGCGCTGCAGGCCAGGCCCGAGGGCTCCTGAGCTGTGACCCAGCAGACACCTGCCCGCCGGTGGTTACCGGCGGGTAGGGGCGGCTAGAGTGGTGGTTACCGGTCGGTAATACCGACTGTCCGAGTACCTGAGTTCCACACCGAGTGAGGAGCACGCCGTGGCCGCACCTGCCACCGCGGGGCGCGCCGTTCGGGACGTGGTCTTCGTCGACGGCGTGCGCACGCCGTTCGGCAAGGCCGGTCCGAAGGGCATGTACGCCGAGACCCGCGCCGACGACCTCGTCGTCAAGGTCATTCGCGAACTGCTGCGGCGGCACCCGGAGCTGCCGCCGGAGCGCGTGGACGAGGTGGCCATCGCCGCCACGACGCAGATCGGCGACCAGGGCCTGACCATCGGCCGGACCGCCGCGCTGCTGGCCGGTCTGCCGCGCTCGGTGCCCGGCTACGCCATCGACCGGATGTGCGCGGGCGCGATGACCGCGGTGACCTCGGTCGCGGGCGGGATCGCCTTCGGCGCCTACGACGTGGGCATCGCGGGCGGCGTCGAGCACATGGGCCGCCACCCGATGGGCGAGGGCGTCGACCCCAACCCGCGCTTCCTGGCCGACCGGATCGTGGACACCTCCGCGCTGGTCATGGGCCAGACCGCGGAGAACCTGCACGACCGCTTCCCGCACATCTCCAAGGAACGCGCCGACCGCTACGCGGCCGCCTCCCAGGCGCGCTACGACGAGGCGCACCGGGCCGGGAAGATCGCCGCGGACCTGGTCCCGGTGGCCACCCGCTCCGCCGAGACCGGCTGGGGTCTCGCGGGCGCCGACGAGCCGCCGCGCCCCGGCACCACCGTGGAGACCCTGGCCTCGCTGAAGACCCCGTTCCGGCCGCACGGCCGGGTCACCGCTGGCAACGCGGCCGGGCTCAACGACGGCGCCACCGCGTGCGTGCTGGCCGACGAGGCCACCGCCCGCGAGCTGGGCCTGCCGGTGGGCATGCGGCTGGTCGGCTACGCCTTCGCGGGCGTCGACCCGGAGGTCATGGGCGTCGGGCCGGTCCCGGCGACGGAGAAGGCGCTGGAGCGCACCGGGCTGTCGATCGAGGACATCGGCCTGTTCGAGGTCAACGAGGCCTTCGCGGTGCAGGTGCTGGCCTTCCTGGACCACTTCGGCATCGCCGACGACGACCCCAGGGTCAACCCGTGGGGCGGCGCGATCGCCTGCGGTCACCCGCTGGCCTCCTCGGGCGTGCGGCTGATGACCCAGCTCTCGCGGCACTTCGCCGAGCGCCCCGACGTGCGCTACGGCATCACCACCATGTGCATCGGCATCGGCATGGGCGGGACCGTCATCTGGGAGAACCCGCACTGGAAGAGTGAAGAGTCGCTTGCGGGCTCGAACATCGAGGGAGCGGGCAAGTGACCGAAACGTCGACCATCACCGCTGCCGGGGTCACGGCCGTCGCCGACCCGGAAGAGGTCGTCACCAAGGCCGTCACCAAGTTCGTCACCGTGCCGGGCCTCGACGGCAGGCTCGCGCTGATCACCCTGGACAACGGCTTCGACCACACCAAGCCGTCCACCTTCGGCCCCGGCGGGCTGGCCAGCCTGGACGCCGCGCTGGACGAGGCGTTCGCGGGTGACCCGGCCGCGATCGCGGTCACCGGCAAGCCCTTCGTCTTCGCCGTCGGCGCGGACCTGACGGGCGTCGTCAAGGTCGAGGGCCGGGAGCAGGCGCTGGCGATCGGGCGGCTCGGGCACGCGGTGTTCCGCCGCCTGCGCGACTCCTCGGTGCCGACCTTCGCGTTCGTCAACGGCGCCGCCATGGGCGGTGGCCTGGAGATCGCGCTGCACTGCCACTACCGGACCGTCTCCTCCAACGCCGCGGCGATCTCGCTGCCGGAGTGCTTCCTGGGCCTGGTCCCGGGCTGGGGCGGCACGCAGCTGCTGCCGAACCTGATCGGCCCGGACAAGGCCGTGACGGTGGTCCTGGAGAACGCGCTCAACCAGAACAAGATGCTCAAGCCGAAGCAGGCCAAGGAACTCGGCATCTTCGACGAGCTGTTCGACTCGGCCGACTACCTCGAGCAGTCGCTGCTGTGGGCGGCGCGCGTGGCCTCCGGCGCCGTCACCCCGGAGCGGCCGGAGATCGACCGCGGCGCGGGCTGGGACGCTGCTCTGGCGCGCGGCAGGGCGATCGTGGACGGCAAGACCCGCGGCGCGGCCCCGGGCCCGTACAAGGCGCTCGAGCTGCTGGAGCTGGCTCGCGAGAACGACCTCGACCGTGGTTTCGCCGCCGAGGACGAGGCGCTGGCCGACCTGCTGATGACCGACGAGCTGCGTGCCGGGCTGTACTCGTTCAACCTGGTGCAGAAGCGGGCCAAGCGGCCGGTCGGCGCTCCGGACAAGAGCCTGGCCCGCCCGGTGACCAAGGTCGGCGTCGTGGGCGCGGGCCTGATGGCCGGGCAGATGGCGCTGCTGTTCGCGCGGCGCCTGCACGTGCCCGTGGTGCTGACCGACATCGACCAGGCCCGCCTGGACAAGGGCGTCGGCTACGTGCACGACGAGGTCGACAAGCTGCTCGGCAAGGGCCGCGTGTCGCCGGACGAGGCCAACCGGCTCAAGGCGCTGGTGACCGGCTCGCTGGACAAGGCCGCCTTCGCCGACGCGGACTTCGTGATCGAGGCCGTCTTCGAGGACCTGGCCGTCAAGCAGCAGGTGTTCGCGGAGCTGGAGGAGCACGTCTCCGCCGAGTGCGTGCTGGCGACCAACACCTCCTCGCTGTCGATCACCGAGATGGCCTCGAAGCTGGCGCACCCGGAGCGGGTCGTCGGTTTCCACTTCTTCAACCCGGTCGCGGTGATGCCGCTGCTGGAGATCGTGCGCGCCGACCGGACCGACGACGCCACGCTCGCCACCGCCTTCGCCACCGGCAAGCAGCTGAAGAAGTCCAGCGTGCTGGTCAAGGACGCGCCGTCGTTCGTGGTGAACCGGCTGCTCACCCGCTTCATGGGCGAGGTCCTGCGCTCGGTGGACGAGGGCACCCCGTTCGAGGTGGCGGACAAGGCGACCGAGCCGCTCGGCCTGCCGATGAGCCCGCTGATCCTGCTGCAGCTGGTGGGCCCCGCGGTGGCGCTGCACGTGTCGGAGACCATGCACGCGGCGTTCCCGGACCGCTTCGCCGTCAGCGAGAACATGAAGGCGTTCGTGGCCGCGGGCAAGAAAGCCGTGTGGCAGTGGGACGCGCGGGGCAACCAGACCGTCGACCCCGAGGTCGCGGCGCTGTGGAAGCTCGGCGACACCCCGCTGACCGGTGAGCAGGTCAAGACGCGGGCGCTGGAGGCGCTCGCCGAGGAGATCAAGCTCATGCTGGACGAGGGCGTCGTGGCCGAGGCCCAGGACATCGACCTGTGCATGATCCTCGGCGCGGGCTGGCCGTTCTGGCTCGGCGGCATCACCCCGTACCTGGACCGCTCCGGCATCTCGGAGAAGGTCACCGGATCGCGCTTCCTCGCCCCCGGCGTGGCCAGCGTCCCGGCGTAGGACCCGTCCCCCGCGCGAGAGCCCGGTCCGCCTGGTCGGACCGGGCTCTCGCGTTACGCTGACCAGGTCATGACTGGGACCGGGACAACCTCTCCGGCCGACCGGCTCGCGCGTTGTGCTGCCCGGAGTCGCGACGGCCATTCCGTGGTCACCAGCGCGGATCTGCGGTTGCGAGAGGTCCCGCTGCTGAACCGCACTGACACACCGGTGACCACCACGCCCTTCGCGGTGTCCACCGATCTCACCGAGCTGGGGTGAACGAGATGGACGCGGCACGGACGATCGCGGTCTTCAACTACGGCCACTTCACGTCGATGCGGGCGGAGAACGGCCGGATCCGCGGGCTGGGGCTGCACCTGGAGCGGCTGGACCACGACGCCCGGCTGGTGTTCGGCGAGGGCATGGACGCGGAGGCAGTCAAGGCGGCTGTCCGCGCGGAACTGGGTGATCGCACCGATCCGGTGAACGTCAGGGTGAACGTGTTCTCCCCCGACGTGATGATGTCCACTTTGGACACGATCGTGACTCCGACGACGTTGGTCACGGTGCGACCGGCGGCACCGTGGCCGGACAGCGCCATGCGGGTCAGATCCGTCGTGTACGAACGGGATCTGCCGCAGGTGAAGCACGTCGGCACGTTCGGCCTGCTGTTGCAGCGGAGGCTGGCCCGGCTCGCGGGCCACGACGACGCGCTGTTCGTCAACCGCTCGGGCCACATCTCCGAGGGCACGGTGTGGAACGTCGGCTTCTACGACGGCTCGCGCGTTGTGCTGCCCGCGGCGCCCGCGCTGCCCGGGGTGGCGCTCCAGTTGGTGCGCAAGGGTTTGCAGCGTCTCGGCGTGCCGGTGGAGACCCGGCTGCTGACGTTGTCGGACCTGCCGGGTTTCCGGTCGGCCTTCGCGACCAACGAGGCCATCGCCACGCAGCCGATCGCCGCGGTGGACGAGGTGGAGTTCACTGTGGACGACGAGCTGAACTCGTTGCTCCGCCGGGCCTACCTCAGCAACCCGGCGGAGCCGCTGGAGCCCTAGAAACGAAGGTTGACCCAGAGGTTGAGGCTGGCGAAGACGTTCAGCGTGCCGGTGCCGCACAGGCGGACCGAGACGTAGGCCGACGCCGCGACGAACAGGCCGCCCCGGCTCTGCACCGGAACGGTGACCTTCCACTTCTTCTTGCCCGCGGCGCGCTCGGCGGCGGAGCACTGCAGGCCCTGCCCCTTGCCCTTGCCCTGCGCGCTGCCCTTGTCGGACTTCTGGTCGACGTCGACGAGGACGTCCACCGCGGTGTCGCCCTTGCAGTCGTAGGTGCCCTCGATCATCGCGGCGGCGCCGCCCTTGACGAGCTTCGCCTCCTTGGTGACCTCGATCGAGGCGGGCGGTGCGGCGACGGCCGCCGGGGCGGCGGCACCGGCGAGGGCGAGCCCGAGCGCTCCGGCCACGAGGGTCCGGGTCATCTTCGTGATCATGGCGGGAAGCCTGGAGTGCGGCGGGGTGAAGGGCAACCAGGCTCACCCTGTCGGGGATCACGCATGCGGGTGGTGGCGCGGGGTCCGGCGAGCACCCGCCGCACGTCTAGCCGCGGGCACCTCTCCGGCGCAACCACTCCGAGAACGCGGCGAGCGCGGGCTCCGGATCGGACCGCCCGAAGCCGATGCGGAAACGGTCGACAGGAGTCGGGGTGAGCTCCGAGGCGAAGATGGTGGAGGGCACCAGCAGCACGCCGGTCTCCTCGACGAGCCGACCGCAGAACTGCTCGATCTCTTCCCCGCCAAGGTATCGCGGGAACGCGACGCAACCGCCGTCCGGCGCGGACCACTCGAAGAGCCCGGCGAACTCCGCGAAGAAGTCCCCGAAGATCCGGAGGTTCTTCGTCACCAACTCCCGGTTCCTGGCCAGCAGACGATCGCGGGCCTTGATGGCGATGCGGGCGAGCACCTCGCTCGGCGCGCTGGTGCAGATCGTCGTGTAGTGCTTGGCGAGCTCCAGCCGGGCGAGGATGTCCTTGTCCCGGCAGGCGATCCAGCCGACGCGCAAGCCCGGCAGGCCGAGCGCCTTCGAGGTCACGCCGAGGGAGATCGCGCGCGGCGACAGGTCCGCCGCCTGCGCCAGGGTGCGCGCCGGGTCGAGTTCCAGTCCACGGTGGACCTCATCGCTGAACAGCACGATGCCCCGCTCGTCGCACATCCGGACCACTGCGGCGAAGTCCTTGTGCGACAACAACTTCCCGGTCGGGTTGTTGGGGAAGTTGACGTACACCACGCGGGTGTTCGGCCGCAGCGCGGCGGTCAGCTCGTCGAGGTCGAGCGCCCAGTCCCGCTCAGGGCGCAGAGCCACACCCGTGACCTCGCACAGCGACAGCGCGATCGTCTCGGCCGACTGGTAGCACGGCGTCACGACGACGGCGTGGTCCTCGGGGCCGAGCAGCACCTGGAGCCCGAGCAGCACGCCCTCCTGCGCACCGGCGAAGGTGATCACGTCCTCGGCGTCCACCTGCTCGAAGGTGTCCGCGATCGCCTTGCGCAGCAACGGGTCCCCGAACGTCTGCGTGTAGCCGAGGTCCAGGTTTTCCCACGCGGCGCGGTCCTCATCGTCGGCCATCGCGACCAGATCGGCCATCGACGTGGTCTGCGCGTCGGAGGCGCTGAGGTGGTAGCGGGCGGTGAACTCCCACTTCGAGAAGAACGCTTCGAGCTTGAAGGCGGGCAACGTGGTCACGGCTTCTCCCCACGAACTTCGGCCAGCAGGGCGTAGACGGTGGAACGGGACACCTTCAGCGCCCGCGCGACCTCGGGTGCGGCACGACGGACGGCGAAGACCCCCGCGCTGTCCAGTTCGGACAGAACGGCGACGCGGTCGGATTTGCCCCACCGGTCCACCGGGCCGCGCAGCCGCACCGCCGAGCCCACGGCCTGGTTCACGCGGTCGAACCAGTCGTGCTCGAACAACGGCTCCGGCCTCAGCGCCACCGGCGCGGCGAAGGCGGACAGCAGCGCGGCGGCCTGCTCGAACGGCCCGCGGTCGAGGTTGACGCACAGCACCGCGTCCGGATCGCGCAGGATCGCGGTCACCGACGTCAGCGCCCGCCCGTCGGCGAGCACCTTGGGGTACGGCCCGAGCACCCCGTCCGTCCCGGGCTCCACCTCGTCCAGCTCCCCGAGCAGCGACGGGTCCCCCGCCGCACGCCCGGAGAACGGGTTCCACACGGCGAGCACCACGTCCTCGGCCGGATCGTGCAGCACCACCTCGGCGTGAGGGCTCAGCAACGCGGCGACCGCCGCGCACACCGGCCCGTACCGCTCCACCCGCTCGTCCATTGCCTGGACACTACGTCCAGATCAGACACTTTGTCCATACAGCGCGTGTATCGGCGGTGGACCGGCCGCACGCACAGTGTCTTCGCGGGTGGACAACGGTTCACCGAAACCGACGACTGGGGACGACCATGAACACGAAGACGCGCGTCATCGCCGGAACCCTCGCCCTCGCGGCCTGCCTCGGAGCGTGGACGCCGCTGGCGAACGCCGCCACGCCCGCTCCGGCCGCTGCGCCCGCCACGGTCGAGGTCGGCACCGAGGGCATCGGCACGGCGATCAGGGCGATCATCACGTTGCTGAAGAAGAAGGGCCCGAATGTCTGGAACGCCTGCGTATCGGCCGTTCGCGCTGGCTGGGCGGCGTTCAAGAAGTGGTACGACGACCTGCCGTGGGTGGTGAAGGCCGCCATCCGCGCGGTGTCCCCGGGCCTGACGGTCTACGAGATCTACCAGGGGCTGCGCGAGGCCATCGGCTAGGCCGCACTAGAGCGTGGCGGTGGCGGTGGGCAGGTCGACGCGGACCGCCAGCCCACCGCCCACCACGGGCTCGGCCTGGACGTCGCCACCGTGCGCGTTGACCACCGCGCGGACGATGGACAGGCCGAGGCCGGCCCCGTGCTTGGCGGTCCTGGCCACTCCGCCGCGGCGGAAGGGCTCGAACAGCTCCGGGATCTGCGCCGGGGGCAGTTCGGGACCGGAGGAGGACACGGCCAGCCGGATGCGGCCGTCGCACTCGCCGACCGAGACCTTGATCCACCCGCCGTCGACGTTGTGCCGGACCGCGTTCTCCAGCAGGTTCCCGGCGACGCGCTCCAGCAGCGCCGGATCGCCGACCACCAGCTCCGGACGGGTGTCCATGGTGACGTCGAGGCCGCGCTGCGCCGCCTCCGCGCGGACCGCGTGCCAGGCGCTGGTGACCAGCACGGTCAGGTCGACCGCCTCGCGCACGGCCAGCCCGCCGCCGTCGGTGCGGGCGAGCAGCAGCAGACCCTCGACCAGCTGCTCCGCGCGCAGCGTCGCCTGGCGGACCACCCCGGCCATCCGGCGCAGTTCCTCGGTGTCGGCGCTCGGGTCGGACAGCGTCACGTCCAGCTCCGTGCGCACCACGGCCAGCGGCGTCCGCAGTTCGTGCGAGGCGTTGGCAACGAAGCGCCGCTGCGCCTCGAAGGACGCCTGGAGCCGGTCCAGCATCTCGTCGAAGGTGTCGGCGAGATCGGCGACCTCGTCACGCGGACCGGTCAGCTCGATGCGCTCCCCGAGCGACTCCGCGGACAGCCGCCGGGCCGCGTGGGTGACCTCGTGGAGCGGCCGGAGCACGCGGTCGCTGACCGTCCACACGAGCAGGGCCGTCGCCGCGACCACGCACAGGAACGCCATCACCCCGGCGTCGAGGACTTCCTCACGGGCGCGGTCGCGCAGCAGCGCGGAGAACTGCTCGGCGTCCAGCTCGGTGCCCTGCACCGTGACCGTGGAGCCCGCGGGCAGGCTCGGCGCGGCGCCGACGACGTTGCCCACCAGCATCCAGCCCAGCCACAGCAGCAGCGCGCTGACGCCTGCCACGAGGACCGTGGCGAGCAGGGTGAGCCGGACCCGCAGTCCTGGACCTCGACGACGCATGACCTCTCTCAGCCTCACCGCGCGGGGGTGTGACCGCCTTCAAGTCCCACCGACCCCGACCGGCCCCGGTCCTCGCCCGGGTTCGCCGTCGTCGGCGACCGCGGGGTGCGCCGTACTTGAAGACACCCGGACCCGGTGACCGGCCCGGTCACCGCGCCTGGTCGTGGCCGGTGGCCCCCGCCGCCTGGGCCGCGTCCGGCACCCGGTAGCCGGAGCCGACCACGGTGTCGATGATGCCAGGCTCGCCGAGCTTCTTGCGCAGGGTCATCACGGTCACCCGCACCGTCGTGGTGAACGGGTCGGCGTTCTCGTCCCAGACCCGCTCCAGCAGTTCCTCGCTGCTGACCACCTTGCCGCCCGCCGAGAGCAGCACCTCCAGCACGCCGAACTCCTTGCGGGTCAGCTCGATCGGCTTGCCGGAGCGGGTGATGCGGCGCTTGGCCGGGTCCAGCACGAGGTCGCCCGCGGTGAGCACCGGCGGCGTCGCCGGGGTGGCGCGGCGGCCCAGCGCCCGCACCCGCGCGACCAGCTCCGGGAAGGCGAAGGGCTTGGCGAGGTAGTCGTCCGCACCGAGGGACAGCCCGGCGACGCGGTCCTCCACCGCCCCGCTCGCGGTGAGCATCAGCACGCGGCTCAGCGCGTCGGAGCCCACGATCACCCGGCACAGCTCGTCGCCGGACATGCCCGGCAGGTCGCGGTCGAGCACCACGACGTCGTAGCGGGTGACGCTGACCTTCTCGTGACCGGACTCACCGTCGTAGGCGACATCGACCGCCATGCCCTCGCGGCGCAGTCCGCGCGCGATCGCGTCGGCAAGCGGTTGTTCGTCCTCTACCACCAGGATTCGCACGCCGTCCACGGTGCCACAGGTCCGACCACAGAGGACCGCCCGGAGCTTCGAATTCGAACCTCCGGGCGGACTTCTCATGACTTCTTCAGTTTCGGCACCGGGATCTCGGCGTCCTCGGGCACGTACTCCGACGCCCACTCGGTGACCTTGCGGGCGACGTCCTGCGCGGTGAGGCCGAGCTCGGCGAGGACCTGGTCGCGCGAGGCGTGGTCGAGGAACCTGTTGGGAATGGCCAGATCCCGCATGGGCATGACCAGTCCGGCGTCGCGCATCGCGGCGGCCAGCGCCCAGCCGAAGCCACCGTGGCGGCCGCAGTCCTCGACCGTGACCACCATCCGGTGCTCCGCGGCCAGCTCGACCAGCTCCTCCGGGACCGGGGTCACCCAGCGCGGGTCGACCACGGTCACACCGATGCCCTGGTCGGACAGCCTGCGCGCGGCGTCCACCGCCAGCTCGCCGAAGGCGCCCACCGCGACCAGCAGCACGTCGTCGCCCTCGTCGGCGGACGGGCGGTGCAGCACGTCGACGACACCCCGGCGCTCGAGTGCCGGGACCTCCTGGATCACCGCGCCCTTGGGGTAGCGCAGCACGGTGGGCGCGTCCTTCACCTGGACCGCCTCGCGCAGCTGCTCCCGCAGGCTCACCGCGTCGCGCGGCACCGCGATCCGGATGCCCGGGATCACGCCGAGGATGGACAGGTCCCACATGCCGTTGTGGCTGGGGCCGTCCGAGCCGGTGACGCCCGCGCGGTCGAGCACCACGGTGACGCCCTGCTTGTGCAGCGCCACGTCCATCAGCAGCTGGTCGAAGGCGCGGTTGAGGAACGTCGAGTACACCGCGAAGACCGGGTGCACGCCGCCCATGGCCAGGCCGGCGGCGGAGGTCATCGCGTGCTGCTCGGCGATGCCCACGTCGTAGCAGCGCGTGGGGAAGGCCTGCGCGAACTTCTCCAGCCCGGTCGGGCCGAGCATGGCCGCGGTGATCGCCACCACGTCCTCGCGCTCCGCTCCGATCCGGACGATCTCGTCGGCGAACACCGAGGTCCAGCCGGGCTTGGCGACCTTGGTGGGCTGGCCGGTCGCCGGGTCGATCACGTCGATGGCGTGCATCTGCTCGGCCTCGTGGTTCTCGGCGTGCGCGTAGCCCATGCCCTTGCGGGTCACCGCGTGCACGATCACCGGGCCGCCGAAGGCCTTCGCCCGCTCCAGCGCCGCCTCCATGGCGACGATGTCGTGCCCGTTGACCGGGCCGAAGTACTTCAGTCCGAGGTCCTCGAACATCACCTGCGGGCTGAGCGCGTCCTTGATGCCGCGCTTGGCCGCGTGCAGCGCCGCGTACACCGGCTTGCCGACCACCGGCATGTTCTGCAGCGTGCGCTTGCCGTCCTCCAGCAGCTTCTCGTAGCCGGGGCGCAGCCGCAGGGTCGCCATGTGGTCGGCGAACCCGCCGATGGTCGGCGAGTACGAGCGGCCGTTGTCGTTGACGATGATCACCACGGGCCGGGTCTTGTCCCCGGCGATGTTGTTCAGCGCCTCCCAGCACATGCCGCCGGTGAGCGCGCCGTCGCCGACGACGGCCACCACGTGCCTGCGGGTGTCGCGCAGCTGGAACGCCTTGGCCAGGCCGTCGGCGTAGGACAGCACGGTGGAGGCGTGGCTGTTCTCGATGAAGTCGTGCTCGCTCTCGGCCCGCGACGGGTAGCCGGACAGGCCGCCCTTCTGCCGCAGCGCGCCGAAGTCCTGCCGCCCGGTGACGATCTTGTGCACGTAGGACTGGTGCCCGGTGTCGAACAGGATCGGGTCGTGCGGCGAGTCGAAGACGCGGTGCGCGGCCAGAGTCAGCTCCACGGCGCCCAGGTTCGGGCCGAGGTGGCCGCCGGTGCGGGAGACCTTGTCGACCAGGAAGGCCCGGATCTCCTCGGCGAGCGTCACCATCTCGTCGTGGGTCAGCCGTTTCAGATCAGCGGGTCCGCGCACGGAGTCGAGCAGCGTCACCGTTTCCCTCCTCCTGCCGTTGTCTTCCCGGCGCCATGTCCTGCGCGCCGACGGCAAGTCTACGGAGATGCGCGCGAATGCCTTCGGCCGATCGGGCGGCATTGGCGACTGGAGGGCTGATCTGCGGAAACCGCTCGCGGATATCTCCGGAGACCTCCCCATCGGCGCAGTTCACGTGATGGGGAACACAGCCGGACCGTATTCGGGACGGGCTCGGCCCCGATGCGCTGGGTGAATGCATCGGGGCCGATTTCACACGATCCGGCGTTTCAGCAGAGCCAATCGAGCACAACCGCCGCCGTCCAGGATTGGTCGAAGCTACCCAGCGGTTCCCCGGTCAGCGGATGGTAGTACTCGGCGAAGGCCCCGTCCGAGCACAGCCGCAGGCCCTCGACGCGGTGCCGCTCGGCCCGCTCCGCCCAGCCCCGCCGGGCGAAGGACCAGCCGAACAGCCAGCCCATCACCGGCCACTGCGGGCCGCGCCAGTACTGCCGCGGGCGGAAGGCGTCGTCGGCCGGCGAGGTGGAGGGCACCAGGGCCGCGGTCAGCTCCGGGTTCCCGCACCAGTCCGGTCCGTCCAAAATGGACAGAAGGGCGCGCTCGGCGGCGCGGTCGAGCCCGCCGCACAGCAGCGGGGCGAACCCGGCGATGGTGCGGGTGCCGATCCACGCCCCGGAGCGGAAGTCCCGGTCCCGCGCCAGGCCGGTCGCCGGGTCCACGGTGGCCGCGACGGCGGCGCGGGAGCGCCTCGCCCAGCCCCGCAGCGCCGCGATCTGCGTCGCCGGTTCGCCGAACTCCTCGCCGAGTTCGGCGAGCACGTCGCAGGCCACGGCGAAGATCGCGGTCAGGAACACGTCGCCGACCAGGAAGCTGGAGGTGGCCACGACCCGGTCGGGGTCGTAGCCGACCCGGCGCATCTCCTCGACCAGCCACAGGTAGCGGTCGTATTCCGCGTCCGAGGGCCGCATCCCGGCGTCGGCGACCAGCCGCAGGTCCCGCCGCACGTACGGCGGCAGGTCCGCGCCCGGCCGCACGCCCGCGTAGGCGGAGTCCCAGCGCGGCGAGTTGTCCATCCCGGACTCCCAGCCGTGCACCACCGCGAGCAGGCCCTCGCCGCCCGGGTCGCGGTGCTCGGCCAGCCAGCGGTGCCAGGCGTAGAGCTTCGGCCAGGACCGGCGCACGAAGCCCTCGGCCTCGCCCCGGTCCACCGCGCCGCCGCGGCGGGCGATCTCCAGCAGCCGCCCGACCGCGATGGCGTGCACCGGCGGCTGGCAGATACCGGAGGTCAGCGGATCGCGCGGGGCGTGCTTGCTGAGCTCGTGGGTGCCCCAGCGGTCCGGGCCGGGGAAGTACTCGTCGGCGCCGTCCTCGGTGAAGACGATGTGCGGCAGCATCCCGCCGCTCCACTGCGCGGCGAACAGGGTGTCCAGCTCGGCGACCGCGCGCCCGACGTCCAGGTGCGCGAGGCCGATCGAGATGAACGCCGCGTCCCAGCTCCACATGTGCGGGTACAGCCGGGGTGCCGCGGTGACCAGCGAGCCGGTGTCGTTGCCGCGCAACACGTACGCGGCTCGGGCGGCGAGCAGGTTGGGCGGCGGTTCCCGGCGGTCGGTCCGCGCGGTGGTGCGGTGGGCGGCCGGTGAAACAACGGTCACGAGGTCTCCAGCAGAAGGTGTGTTTCCGGGTCGTACCAGTGGCACTGGTCCGCGGGCAGGCTCAGCCGCAGGCGATCGCCCGCCTCCGCGCGGAAGCTCGGCGGCGCCTGCACCTTGAGCTGGTGCCCGGCCAGCGCGACCGTCAGCAGCACGGAGGACCCCAGGGGTTCGAAGACCTCCAGTTCGGCCGTGAGGCCTTCGGAGTGATGTGGAAAGTCAACCCCGAAGGCCTCCGGCCGGACGCCCAGGCGGAGTTGGCGGCCGGAGAATCCGCTCAGGGCGTCCGGGACGGGCACGCTGTGCGCGCCGAGGTCGAGCCGGAGACCGCCATCGCCGCCCGCGACGACGGTCCCGGTGAGGAAGTTCATCGGCGGGCTGCCGATGAAACCACCGACGAACTCCTCGGCTGGAAGGTCGTAGACGGTGGTCGGCGCGTCGCACTGGGCGATCCGGCCCTGGCGCATCACCGCGACGCGGTCGCCCAGCGACAGCGCCTCCACCTGGTCGTGGGTCACGTAGAGCGTGGTGGTGCCCAGCTCCGCGACGAGCTTCTTCAGCTCGGCACGGAAGGACAGCCGCAGCAGGGCGTCCAAATTGGACAGCGGCTCGTCCATCAGCAGGACCTCGGCGTCCATCACGATGGCCCTGGCGACCGCGACGCGCTGGCGCTGGCCGCCGGAGAGCTTGGCCGGGTAGCGGTCCAGGTACGGGGTGAGCTGGAGCAGGTCCGCCGCCCAGGCCACCTTCCGCTTGATCTCGTCGGGGTCCACACCGCGCATCCGCAGCCCGAACCCGATGTTGTCGCCGACCTTGCGGTGCGGGAACACCGCGTAGGACTGGAACACCATGGACAGGTTGCGCCTGCGCGGCTCCAGGTACGTGACGTCCCTGCCGCCGATGACGACCTGCCCGTCGTCGGGCAGCTCCAGGCCCGCGACCATGCGCAGCAGCGTGGTCTTGCCGCAGCCGGACGGGCCGAGCAGCACCATGAACTCACCGTCGGCGACGTGCAGGCTGACGTCGTCGGTGGCCCTGGTGGTGCCGCCGGGGTAGGTCTTGACCAGGTTGTGCAGTTCGATCTCGGCCATCGTGTGCTCTCGTCTCGGTGGGTCGGGCGCCCGGCTCAGCGCAGGGTGGTTCCCCACATGTTCAGCAGGTAGCGGCGCATCACGGCGATGAACAGCAGCGCGGGCAGGACCAGCACGAAACCGCCTGCGAAGCGGTAGGCGTTGGGCGAGTCCGCCAGCGAGGACAGCACCTGCGCGGGCAGGGTCCGGTGCCCCAGCGTCAGCACGGTCGCGCCGAGGACCTCGTTCCAGGACAACACGAAGGTGAACACCGAGGACGCGGCGAGCCCCGGCAGCGCCATGGGCAGCACGACGCGGCGCATCGCCTGTCCCGGGGTGCAGCCGAAGATCAGCGCGGCCTCCTCGACGTCCTTGGGGACGCCGACGAAGATGCTGGCGGTGATCAGGATCGTCGTCGGCAGCGCGAGCGCGGTGTGCACCAGCGTGACGGCGAAGACCGTGTCGTCGATGCCCACCCGGAGGAACATGGTGGCCAGCGGCACCGACAGCACGACGATCGGCAACGCGCGGACCAGCAGGATGAGCACCTGGTAGGCGTCGCGACCGCGGAAGGCGAAGCGGGAGACGGCATAGCCCGCCGGAGCGCCGAGCAGCAGCGACAGCACCACCGTGTACACCCCGGCCAGCACGGAGTTGCCGAACGCGGGCACCACCCCGGCGCCGCCGACGAAGCCCGCGATGCTCTCGGTGGAGAACTCGCTGGGCAGCAACGGTTTCGGGAACTCGGTGAGCGCGGCGCGGGAGGACAGCGCGGACAGCGCGATCAGCACGATCGGCAGCAGCATGAACGCCGAGATCGCGATGCAGGCGAGCTGGACCAGCACCCGCTGCCGCTTGCGCCTGCGCAGCGGGGCGAGGTCGACGGCCGGACGCGTCATCGGGGGCCTCCCGCCGAGGGCTGGCGCAACGCGCGCATGTAGAGGATCGCGGTCCCGAGCGAGAGCGCGAGGATCACCAGCGCGACCGCGCTCGCCACCGCCGGGTTCTGCAGGTTGACGTACCACTGGTAGGTCTCGCCCACCAGCAACGGGAAGTTGCGCCCGGTGAGCGCCTGGGCCACCGCGAACGCCTGCAGCGCGAGGATCGTCCGCAGGATGAGCGCGACCTGCAGGCTCGGCTTGAGCAGGGGCAGCGTGACGTACCGCAGCCGCTGCCACGCCGAGGCGCCGAAGACCTGGGCGGCCTCGTCGTAGTCCGGCGGCATCATCTGCACGCCCGCGACCACGATCACGAAGACCATCGACGTGGCCCGCCAGATCTCCGCCACCACGACCGCGAGCAGCATCGTGGTGGGGTTGTCGTAGTTCAGCCAGGCGATGCCGTTCTCCGACAGGCCCAGACCGATGAGCAGGGAGTTCAGGTAGCCGCGGTCGGCGAAGACGGTCAGCCACACCAGGCCGGCCGCGAGGTCGGAGATGGCCAGCGGGATGGCCCAGATGTAGAAGTGCAGCCCGCCGAACCTCGGCTTGGACTGGATCAGCAGCGTCATGCCGACCGCGAGCACGAGCTGGATCGGCACGACGATCACGATCAGCAGCAGGGTGTTCAGCAGCGCCTCGGTGAAGTACGGGTCGCCGAAGAGCCGTTCCCAGTTCGCCAGCGTGAAGGCCCCGCCCTCGCCCTGGAACGCGGCGAGCACGCCCTGCACCAGCGGCCAGCCGAACAGCAGCACCAGCAGCACGGTGGACGGGGCGAGCAACAACCACGGCGACATCCCCAGCCGCTTCGGTGCCTTCTCCACCGGTGTGCGCACAGCCGTGGTCATCTCACCTCACCTCGCAGATGCCGGTACCGCGCGGATCCGGTGCCCAGCAAGCAACCTTGGCGTCGGCGAGCAGCTGGTTGATCACGCGCGCCTGTGCGTCCACCGTGGACCGAGCGTTGCCACCCTTGAGCACGATCGTCTCGAAGCAGTCGCGGAAGACCTTGCTCAGCTCGCCCTCCCTGCTGCCGAGCCCGACCGGGGGCAGCGACAGCAGCGCGGCCTTGGACTCCCGCTGCCGGGCGACCGCGCCCGCCTCCATCCGGATCGCGGCAGGCAGGTCGTCCGGGATGGAGGTGCGCACCGTCGGGAAGAAGGCGTTGGCGCGCAACAGATCGACCTGCGTCTCGGCCTTGCTCAGCGCCGCGATCAGCCGCCGTGCCCGATCCTGGTCGGGCGCGCCCTTGGGAATGGCCAGCCCGGTCAGCACGGCCATGTACCCGCGCCCCTTCGGCCCGCGCGGGGCGGGCATCATCCGCCACTTGTCCGGTTCCCGCCTGGGCACGTTGACCAGCCGGGCGACGTGGTCCCACCCCATGGTGACCTCACCGGCCTCCATGGGCTCCTGCATCTGGGCGTAGTTGGTGCTGGCGGGCGCGCAGTTGCGCCACAGCTCGCGCATGTACTCCCAGGCGGTGACCGCCTCGGGGGAGCGGAACGTGGTGACCTGGCCACCGGTGAACGACGGCAGCAGGTAGCCCTGGAAGAACCGGTGCAGCAGCCCCTTCGGCCCGCCGGGCAGCCCCAGCGCGGGCCGGTTGCCGTTGGCGCGCCGCGCCGCGATCGCCCAGTCCAGCAGCTGGTCGTAGGTGAGGTCCTCCGCGTCGGCCCCCGGGGGCAGGTGCGCCAGCGCGTCCACGTGCGCGGCCAGCACGTAGCTCGCCTGCGCCCACGGCACGTACCAGGTCCGGTTCGTGCCCGCCCGTGCCAGCTCCAGGTACTCCGGCGGCCAGCCCAGCGAGCTGAAGTCGGAGACGATGTCGGTCAGGTCCTCGAGGTGGCTCGGCGCGAGCGGGGCGAGGTCGCCGTGCAGCCCGCCGATCACGCTCGCCCGGACCGCGCCCGCCTCGACCTGGCTGCGGACCTGGGTGACGAAGGGGCCCGGGTCGCTGGTGACGTAGCCGACGTCGCCGTCGAAGGCTTTGCGCAGCAAGGCGCGGAAGCGCTCCGCCTCGTCGAGCGGGGTGAACTGCGTCGACAGGAACGTCAGCCCCGACGTGCCGGAGGTGGCGAACCCGGTACAGCCGCCGAGCAGTGACGCGGTCCCCGTGACGAGCGCTCCGCGCAGCAGTGCCCGGCGGGACAGCCGGCCTGGTCCGGCCACAGTCACCTCCTTGTGACTCGTTCGCACCACTTCCGTCTAGATGCTAGACATAAGTGCGGGTGGCTCAAGATAGGTGGTGTGCAGGTCGACGTCAACGCCGCGGACAAGTTCCCAACGGGACCCGCCTCCCCCGGGCAGGTCCTGGAGACGCTGCGCAGGGGCGGCCCGATGACCCGGCAGGAGCTGCAGGCCAGGGTCGGGCTCTCGCGCGCCACCATGGTGGAACGGCTGGACGCGCTCGGCAGGCTGAGGCTGCTGCGCACCGTGGGCCACCAGGCCTCCAGCGGCGGTCGGCGGGCCGAACTGCTCGCCGCGGACGAGACCGGCCGCTGCGCCGTGGTCGCCGACATCGGCGTGAGCCACCTGACCGTCGCCGTCGCCGACCTCACCGCGAGCGTGCTCACGTGCCGCCGGGAACGCGTGCCCACGCGCCAGGAACCGGTCACCGTGCTGCGCCGCGTGCTGGAGCTGAGCCGGGAACTGCTCGAGAGCACCGGGCGCGCCGACGACTTCTGCGCGATGGCCGTGGGCGTGCCCGGCCAGGTCGACCCCACGTCCGGCTCGAACACCGCCCCGCCGACCATGCCCGGGTGGTCCGGCACGTGGGTGCACGACACGCTCTCCGCCCAGCTGGACGTGCCCGTGCTGGTGGAGAACGACGCCAACGCGCTGGCCTTCGGCGAACACCTCGCCGACGGGGCGCCGGAGACCACACTGCTCGGCGTGAAGGTCGCGACCGGTATCGGCAGCGGCGTGGTGCTCGGGCGCCGCCCCTACCGCGGCGTCACCGGCAGCGCGGGCGAGATAGGGCACATCAAGCTGGCAGGCCACGAGGAGCGGTGCGGCTGCGGGCGCACCGGCTGTCTCGCCGCCGTGGCCAGCGGCCGGGCCCTGGTCCGCCGTCTGCGCCCGAGCGGCGCGCGCACGCTGCTCGACGTGGTGCGGCAGGTGGAGCAGAACCGCCCCGAGGCGGTCGAACTGGTCGCCGAGGCGGGCAGGCTGCTCGGCGGCGTGCTGGCCACCGTGGTCAGCATCATCAACCCGCAGCAGCTCCGCCTCGGCGGCCCGATCGGCGCTCTCCCCCAGTTCGTCGACGCGGTCCGCGAGGCCGTGCTGGACGCCGCGCACCCGGTGGCCCTCCTCGGCCTGCGCGGCATCTCCCCCGCCCGGCTCGGCGATCAGGCCGCTCTGGTCGGCCTGGCGGGCCTGAGCGCCGACGCCGTCTTCGCCCCCACCGCCGTGGACGCCCTCATCACCGCCTGATCCTCCGGCACGTCGTTGGCAAGGAGGGAGCTCAGTCGGTGAAGAGGGCCACGCATTCGATGTGGTGGGTCATGGGGAACGCGTCGAACGCGCGGAGTGCGGCGAGGCGGTAGCCGTTGGCCGCGAAGTCCGCGACATCGCGCGCGAGGGCAGCGGGGTCGCAGGCGACGTGCACGACACGGCGAGGCGACTTGTCGCAGACGGCCTCCACCACCGCGCGACCGGCTCCCTTGCGGGGCGGGTCGAGCACAACGGCATCCGGCCACTGACCGTCCATTTCGGACGATCCGAGAACCCGCTCCACCTTGCCGCGCACGAACTTCACCTGCGGCAGGTCCGCCAAAGCACGACGGCCGGACTCCACCGCCTCCGTCGAGGTCTCCACGACGGTCACCGAACCGGTCGGCCCGACCCGCTCCGCGAGCGCGGCACCGAACAAGCCCACCCCGCCGTACAGATCCCAGACCGTGGCACCGGCAACGGTGTCGGCGAACTCCGTGACCACCGAGACCAGGGTGTCCGCGGCAGCGGGATGAACCTGCCAGAAACCATTGGCGTCCACCCGCCAATCGCGGCCCGCGGCGTGCTCCACGGCGGTCCCCGTGCCCATCGCGAGCCGAGGTTCCGCATCGCGCTGCAGCTCCGTCACGTGCACGGAGCCGTCACCGTCGTGCGTCACCTGGACCTCGGCGCCCGGTGTCCACTGCTGCTCCAGAACCTTCGGCAGCGCGCCGGGAACGGTGATCGGGCAGTCGTCGATCGGGATCACCCGATGGCTCCGCTGGCCGCGCAGCCCAGCCCGGCCGTCACGGTCCACCGCGAGCCGAACGCGGGTGCGCCAGCCGAGCGGACTCTCCGCCAGCGCCTCCACCTCGACGTCCCACTCCAAGCCCGCCAAGCGCTTCAGCTGCTCCTGGACCACCGAGGCCTTCAACGAGCGCTGAGCCGCGGGCGTGGCGTGTTGGAAGTCGCAACCCCCGCAACCTCCGGGAACCGCCACGGGGCAAGGCGGATCGACGCGATCCGCGGAAGGACGCAGCACCTCGACCGCGTCCGCGCGGCAGAACGAGCCGCCCTTGTCCTCGATGACCTCCGCGACCACCACCTCGCCCGGCAACGCGTGGCGCACGAAGAGAACGCGGTTGTCGTGCCGGGCGACGCAGTGGCCGCCGTGGGCGACCGCACCGACCTCGACTTCGATCCTGCGGCCGGTCCAGTCAGTTTTTGGTGTCACGCTGAGGATTCCTCGTAGATCGTTGTTCGCCGAGCCCACGTCGCACCGCGCCGGGGGCGACCACCGCGCGGTCGCGGACCCGCTGCGAGGACACCAGCTGCCACGGCACGCTGGTCACCATCACACCGGGCTGGAACAGCAGCCTTCCCTTGAGCCGCAACGCACTCTGGTTGTGCAGGACCTGTTCCCACCAGCGGCCGACCACGTACTCCGGGATGAACACCGTGACCACGTCGCGCGGGTTGTCGCTGCGGATGCGCTTCACGTAGTCCAGCACCGGCTTGGTGATCTCCCGGTAGGGCGACTCGATCACCTTCAGCGGCACCTTGATGTGCTCTTTTTCCCACTGGGTGACCAGTTTCCTGGTGTCGACGTCGTCGACGTTGACCGTGACCGCCTCCAGCACGTCCGGCCGCGTCGCCCGCGCGTAGGCCAGCGCGCGCATCGTCGGCAGGTGCAGCTTGGAGATCAGCACCACCGCGTGGTTGCGGGAGGGCAGCATCGCCTTGCCGACTGCGATCTCCGCGGCGGCCAGCTCCTCCGCGACGTGGTCGTAGTGCCTGCGGATACCGGTCATCAGCACGAAGACCGCTGCCATGGCGACGATCGCGATCCACGCGCCGAGGGTGAACTTGGTGATCAGCACGACCACCAGCACGACGCCGGTGATCGCCATGCCGAAGCCGCTGATCAGCCGGGACCGCAGGAGCCGCTTGCGGGCCGCCTCGTCGGTCTCCGAGGACAGCAGCCGGTTCCAGTGCCGCACCATGCCCGCCTGGCTCAACGTGAACGAGACGAACACGCCCACGGTGTAGAGCGGGATCAGCCTGCTGACCTCGGCCTCGTAGAGGATCACCAGCAGGATCGCGAACCCGGCGAGGAAGACGATGCCGTTGGAGAAGGCCAGCCGGTCGCCCCGGGTGTGCAGCTGGCGCGGCAGGTAGCGGTCCTGGGCCAGGATCGAGCCGAGCACCGGGAAGCCGTTGAACGCGGTGTTCGCCGCGAGCACCAGGATCAGGGCCGTCACGCCCGCGATGAAGAAGGCGCCGACCGGGAACTC
The DNA here is from genome assembly GCF_900103775.1 of Allokutzneria albata. Lineage (GTDB taxonomy): Bacteria > Actinomycetota > Actinomycetes > Mycobacteriales > Pseudonocardiaceae > Allokutzneria > Allokutzneria albata. The sequence goes on from NZ_LT629701.1 coordinate 4,251,397, forward strand.
GTCGAAGACGGCGTTGGCGATCTGCACCACCATCGTCTTCTGCTGGTAGCCCTCGGGCGCCCCGACCAGCTGCTCGGCCGGGTGCTCGGCCATCTTCACGCCGGTCAGCTGCGCGAGCACCACCAGGCCCATGAGCATGGTGACGGCGATGCCGCCCATCATCAGCAGCGTGGTGGCCGCGTTGCGGGACTTCGGCTTGCGGAAGGCGGGCACGCCGTTGCTGATCGCCTCGACGCCGGTCAGCGCCGCGCAGCCCTGGGTGAACGAGCGCAGGATCAGCATCCCGAAGGCCAGGCCCATCAGGTGGTCGTTCTCCGCCTTGAGCTCCAGGTGCGCGCTCTCGGCCACCATCTCCTCGCCGAAGACGAACCCGCGCAGCATGCCGAAGAGGATCATGAAGATCATCCCGAGCATGAACGCGTAGGTCGGGATGGCGAAGGCGCTGCCCGACTCGCGGACCCCGCGCAGGTTGACCGCGGTCAGCAGGACGATCGCCCCGACCGCGAAGGCCACCTTGTGCTGGGCGACGTAGGGGATGAGGGAGCCCAGGTTCGCCATCGCCGAGGAGATCGACACCGCGACGGTGAGGATGTAGTCGACCAGCAGCGCGCTGCCGACGGTGAGCCCGCCGTACCGGCCGAGGTTGACCATCGCCACCTCGTAGTCACCACCGCCGGAGGGGTAGGCGTGCACGTTCTGGCGGTAGCTGAACACCACGGTGAGCATCACCACAGCGACGGCGATGCCGATCCACGGCGCGAAGACGTAACCGGACAGGCCGGCCACCGAGAGGACGATGAAGATCTCCTCGGGCGCGTATGCCACGGAGGACAAGGCGTCGGAGGCGAAGACCGGCAACGCGATCCGCTTCGGCAGAAGCGTGTGCGAGAGCCGGTCGCTGCGGAACGGACGCCCCAGGAGGAGGCGCTTCGCCGCGGTAGCGAACTTGGACACGCGACGAAGGGTATTCGGTCCGCTCACCAAGACGGAGCAGCCGTAGGTAGGTTGAGTCCCGTCCGGGTGATTCGCCCGGATGAGGCGAGTGATGCGACGGAGGAAGCTACGGTGCGACAGCCGCGTCGGCAGGAGGGCACATCGTGCACGTGGTGATCATGGGCTGCGGGCGGGTCGGCTCGTCGCTGGCCAAGGGGCTCGAGCGGCTGGACCACTCCGTCGCCGTCATCGACAAGAACGCGCAGGCGTTCCGCCGCCTCGGCAGCGACTTCCACGGCCAGCAGGTGACCGGGATCGGCTACCACCGGCAGGTGCTCGTCGAGGCGGGCATCGAGCGGGCGGGCGCGTTCGCCGCGGTGTCCAACGGGGACAACTCCAACATCATCTCCGCCCGGGTGGCCAAGGAGACCTTCGGCGTCGAGCACGTCGTCGCCCGGATCTACGACCCGAAGCGGGCCGCGGTCTACGAGCGGCTGGGCATCCCCACGGTGGCCACCGTGCCGTGGACGACCGACCGGTTCATGCGGATGCTGCTGCCGGAGGGCACGGCGTCGGCGTGGCGGGACCCGTCCGGCACCGTCGCCGTGCTCCAGCTGCCGGTGCACGAGGACTGGGTGGGCCGCCCGGTCAGCGAGCTGGAGGAGGCGACCGGCGCGCGGGTGGCGTTCATCATGCGCTTCGGCACCGGCCTGCTCCCCCGGCCCGACTCCGTGGTCCAGGCCGATGACGCGATCTACGTGGCGGCGCTGTCCGGAACGGTGACCGAGGTCGCCAAGGCCGCGGCCGAGTCGCCGGAGGAGGGTCACTGATGCGCGTCGCCATCGCCGGAGCGGGCGCGGTGGGCCGGTCCATCGCCCACGAGCTCCTGGAGAGCAACCACCAGGTCATGCTGATCGAGCGGGACCGGGAGCACTTCGAGCCGCAGACCGTGGAGCAGGCGGAGTGGGTGCACGCCGACGCCTGCGAGCTGGCCTCGCTGGAGGAGGCCGGGATCGAGCTGTGCGACGTGGTGATCGCCGCGACCGGGGACGACAAGGTCAACCTGGTCGTGTCGCTGCTGGCGAAGACGGAGTTCGCCGTGCGGCGCGTCGTCGCCAGGGTCAACGACCCGCGCAACGAGTGGCTGTTCACCGAGGCGTGGGGCGTGGACGTCGCGGTGTCCACCCCGAGGATGCTGGCCGCGATGGTCGAGGAGGCCGTCACCGTCGGCGACCTGGTACGGCTGATGACGCTGCGGCAGGGCCAGGCGAACCTGGTCGAGGTCACGCTGCCGGAGCAGACCCCGCTGGCCGGGCGCACGATCGAGAGCCTCGACCTGCCCCGCAACGCCGCGCTGGTCACCGTGCTGCGCGGCGGCCGGGTGATCGTGCCCCAGGGCGACGACCCGCTGGAAGCCGGCGACGAGCTCCTGTTCGTGGCCACCGACGACGTCGAGGCCGACATCCGCTCCGCCCTCGGCTTCTGACCCGGCGCGGGGTTCCCCGGTCCTCTCGGAGCCCGGGGAACCCCGGCTGGATCAGGCGGTGGCGGGACTGGAGGCCTGGGCGTGCGACTTCTCGATCCTGCCGACGCGGCGCACCGCCCAGACGGTGACCAGGCCGACGAGGATCGTCAGCGGCCAGCCCATGGACAGCCTGGCCACGGCCAGCCACCCGGTCTCGTCCGCGTTGTAGAGGTAGCGCTGCACCACGAACCGGGCGCCGAAGACCAGCACCCACGACAGGGTGGCGATGTCGTAGGCCAGCCGCGCCGACTTGTCCTGGCGCCAGGCGAAGCCCGTGTCGTTGAGCGTGGACCAGATCACCCCGACCAGCGGCCAGCGCGCCAGCACCGACACCAGGAACACCCCGCCGTAGACGAGGCTGGCCCAGATCCCGAACAGGAAGAAGCCCTTGGCCTCCCCGGTCTGGTTGGCGATGAACACGCAGATGCCGACGCCGAGGAAACCGGAGACGGCGGGCTGCAGGGCTTCCTTGCGCACCAGCCGCCACACCGCGATCAACGCCGCGACGCCGAGCGCCCCCCAGATCGCGGGCTGCAACCCGGCGAGGGAGTTGATGGTGACGAAGGCGACGACCGGGATGGTCGACGAGATCAGACCGGCGAGGCCGCCCATCTGCTCCAGCAGGGTCGGCTCGGCGCGCCCTGCCTTCTCGGCGGACTCGGGGGTCTGAGTGGGTTCAGTCATGTCGTCTGCAGTTCGTAGTAAGGGTTGTAAAGGACCTTGCGCCCGTCCCGCACAGCGAGCCGGCCTCGTGCCTTTATCGTCCGCCCGGGCTCGATACCAGGGATACGCCTGCGTCCGAGCCACACGAGCACCACACCGTCTGTACCGTCGTAGAGCTCGGCCTCCAGCGTCGCGACCGCGTCTTTCGGACACAGCTCGACGCTGCGTAACCTGCCTACCACGGTGACCTCTTCACCGGAACGGCAGTCACACGCACGCCGAGCGCCCTGCGCCTCCGCTTTCCGCGAGAGGTCATCGGCGTCCAACTCAGCGACGTCGCTGGTCAGACGGCGGATGAGGCGGCGCAGATAGCCACCACCGTTGCCACCCATGCTGGTTGCTCCCGTGCCGTAGGGACCCGTTGCACGGGTCGTCGGATCCAGAGTAGCCATGCGCCGGTGTCGGCCGACCCCGACGAAGGCAGGATCATCTGTCATGACGCTCACGCGGTCCGCATCGGGTCCACGGGCGGTACTGCTGCCGGGAGCAGGATCGGACGACGAGTTCGTCCGCGCGGTCTTCGAAGGGCCGCTGCGCTCCCTCGGTGTCCCCCTCATCACCCCAGGTCCGGGGCTGCCCGGCGAGCACGTCTCGGCCCTGAGCGAAGCGGCGGAACAGGGCCCGGTGCTCGCTGGCGGCATCTCGCTCGGCGCGCACCTGGCGGCGGCGTGGACCGTGAAGAACCCGAACAGGTGTATCGGGCTGCTCCTCGCGATGCCCGCGTGGATCGGCCGATCGGCGGATCAACCCGCGGCCGTGGCGGCCCGCCTCGGCGCGGCCTCGGCGCGCGAGCTGGGCCTGTCCGAGGCGCTGGACCGGGCGTGCGCGGGCGTGGACCCGTGGCTGGCGGCCGAGTTGCGGCGCTCCTGGACCCGGCACGGCGCCGGGCTGGCGGACGTGCTGGACGCGGCGGCGGCCACCCCGGCCCCGACGCTCGCCGAGCTCTCGACGATCACCGTGCCCGCCGGGGTGGTCGCGTGCGTCGACGATCCGCTGCACCCGTTGCAGGTGGCGATGGACTGGCACCGCGCCCTGCCGAGGTCGGCGCTGGGCGTGAGCACGCTCAGCGCCCTCGGCGCGGACCGCGAGTCCCTCGGGCGCGCGGCCCTGCTCGCCTACCTCCGCGCCGACGGGCGCCGCTGAACGCCGGGAACTTACTGCTGGGCCTGGAGGTGCTGGGCGATCGCGTCCGGCAGCTCCACCGGCAGCGGGGTGCGCACCGGCATCGGGGCCTGGCCGCGGACGACCACGGTCAGCTTCAGGATCTCGCGCAGCAGCTCGGCGGCGTCGTCCGCGCTCTCGCGGGGGCCCGCGGTCACGCCGCGCAGCATCCACCTCGGGCCGTTCACACCGACGAAGCGCAGCGCGACGTCCTCGTTGGCGATCTCCGCGGAGACCTCGTCGCCCCAGACCCCGCGCTCCTTGACGACCCGGTGGCCCTCGCCGCGCAGCTGGTCGGCCAGCTCCTTGGCGATCTCCCGCCACATGTCACCGGTGCGCGGCGCCGCGTAGGCGCTCACGGTCAGCCTGCCGACCGGGGTCACCACGTGCACCGCGCGCAGCTCCCCGTCGTCCTGGCCGACCTCGACCTGCAGCTGGGACCCGTCGGGCACCGGGACCCGGACCGAGCCGAGGTCCAGTCGCGAGATCTCGTCCTGGGGCGCGTCGGCCTCGTCGAACGGGCCCTCGGGGCCGTCCTCGCCGACCTCCTCCGCGGCCTGCGCCTCGATCCTGGCCTGCTCTTCCGCCTGCTTCCGCTCGCGGCGGCGCCTACCGAACATGATCTCCTCAGACCTCCGTAGCCGTGTCTGCCGATTCAAGCACCGCGTGGCCGCCGGTGGAGCCGTATCCACCCGCGCCGCGCTCGGAGTCTGGCAGGGACCCGACTTCACGGAACACGGCGTGCTCAACACGTTGAACCACCAGCTGGGCGATCCGGTCGCCCCGGCGCAGCACGATCGGCTCCCGCACGTCGTGGTTGACCAGGCATACCCGGATCTCCCCGCGGTAACCGGCGTCGATGGTGCCCGGCGTGTTCACCACGCTGAGCCCGGCACGGGCGGCCAGCCCGGAGCGGGGGTGCACGAACCCGGCGTAGCCACTGGGCAGGGCCACCGCGATCCCCGTGCCCACCACTCCGCGTTCGCCGGGGGCGAGCACGAGGTCGGTGGTGGTGACGAGGTCGACGCCGGCGTCGTCGGGTCGCGCGTAGGCGGGCAGCGGGACACCGGGGTCGGTGCGGGTCAGGAGCACCTCAAGGCTGGACACGACCGGCGAGACTACCCTGGGGGCGTGAGCACCAGTGGGACCGAGACCGGCAGCGCGAACACGGCCGGGAAGAAGACGGACGAGCCCCTGTTCGCCGAGCGCCTGTCGGTGCCGTGGTGGGGCTGGCCGTTGCCGCTGGCAGCCGCGGTGATCCTGGCAGCGGAGATCCACATGGGCAACCCGGGCATCCGTTCCTGGCTGCCCTACCTGGTCACCGTGCCGCTGGTGGTCTGGGTGCTGTTCTGGCTCGGCAGGGTGCGCGTGCAGGTGCGCGACGGCGAGCTGTGGGTGGGCGATGCCCACCTGCCGCTGGAGTTCGTCGGCGAGGTGACGACGCTGACCGCGGCGGAGAAGCGGCCCGCGCTCGGCCGCGACCTGGACCCGGCCGCCTTCGTGGTGCACCGCGGATGGATCGGTCCCGTCGTGCTGATGGAGCTGACCGACGAGAACGATCCGACCCCGTACTGGCTGTTCAGCGTCCGCGATGCGGAGCGCCTCGCCGCCGTGCTGCGCGAGCACGGCGGCCGCAGGACCGGCTGAGCACCGGACCGCCCCGTTTCCCTCGCGGGAGACCCTGCGCCGGGTCCCGGGGGCGTGCCAGTGCCCAGTGCTAGGCGCAGTCCCGGCAGATCAGCTGGCCGCCGCGTTCCTCGGCGAGCCTGCTGCGGTGGTGCACGAGGAAGCAGCTCGCGCAGGTGAACTCGTCAGCCTGCTTGGGCACCACCTTCATGGTGAGTTCCTCGCCGGAGAGGCCGGAGAGGTCGGCACCGGGCAGCTCGAAGTTCTCGTCCGGGGCGTCGGTGTCGACATCGACCACCCCGGATTGAGTCTCGTTGCGCCGAGCCTTCAACTCTTCCAACGAGTCCTCGGCGAGGTCGTCAGTCTCACCACGGCGCGGAGCGTCGTAGTCGGTCGCCATTAGTCATTCACCCCTGCGGTCAACTGAGACTGTGTGTTCGTGCCGCTGGACAACGTCCGAGCGCACCAATTTGTGCCCGCCGTTTACGTGACGGCGGTCTCGTGAATCCGGTGTGGTGGAACCCGCGCGCGATTCCGGTCCGCGCGTGGAGTGCCAACGATGCCCCCGGAGCGCGCAGAGGGTAGCTCACCGAAGCCGGGAACGCGCGATGGCTCACCCGGTTGCCCCAGGGGTGTGTTGTTGCGCACTCCGACGTCGGAACGCGGGTGGCGAAACGTCTTGGAGGCGGAACGGATGTGCCCGATTCGCCGCGACACGCACGGGGAACCGATGTGACCGGTGTCGGTGAAACGGCCTAGGCTAGGCGGTGAGAGCAGTGTCCATATCGGAGCCAGTCCCTGCCGTGGGAGCGTCCGAGCGGACCGACGTGGGGGAGGACGAGAGGTCTTGGCTGCCGCGAGTGTGAGGCAGATCATCGGTCCGGCGGGCTATCGCAAGCGCAAGCCCGTCCCCGCGTTGATCCTGTTGACGGTGCTTGGTGTCCTCGCTGTGTCCGTGTGGACCAAGGTCTTCAGCACCAGTGCCGACGTCGAGGCCGCGGTCCGCTGCCCCGCCCCGAGCCCGGCGAAACCCGGGGCGAGCACGGCACAGGCGAAGCCCGGCCAGGCGCTGCCGCTGGACGCGCTGGACCGCACCGATCCGATCGCCCCCAACGACATCAAGGTGACCGTGCTCAACGGCAGCGGCAAGCGCGGCCTGGCCAGCCAGGTCGCCGAGCGGCTGGTCGAGCTGGGCTTCAACAAGGCCAACGAGCCCTCCGACGACCCGGTCTACGTCAACCAGGACCTCGACTGCCGCGGGCAGATCCGGTTCGGCCCGAACGGGGCGTCCGCCGCGCGCACCATGAGCTTCCTGCTCCCGTGCGCCCAGTTCGTCCGGGACGAGCGCCAGGACGGCAGCATCGACGTGGCGCTGGGCAAGAAGTTCACCGGCGTCGACCCCGGCAGCGAGGCGAAGCAGATCTTCGAGCAGCTCAAGATCTGGTCCGAGCAGCAGCCGGAGAGCGGGGGCCAGCAGGCCGCCCCCGCGCCGCCGTCGCTGGACCAGGCTCTGGTGAAGGCGGCCCGCACCGCCTACTGCTGACAACCGGCAGGCAGACGTCCGAAAAGGCCCCCGCCCACGGCGGGGGCCTTTCACGTTGTCCGGCCTGGCGGAAAGGTCAGATCTTCGCCGCTCCCGCCGCGCGCAGCGCCTCGGCGAGGTCCACGGCGATGCCGGGCGCCGCGGCGAGGGTGATGTCGCCGCCGAGCCCGTCCTCGGTGCCGTCCGGCAGGCGGACCAGCGCGCCCGCCTCCTCGGCGATCAGCGAACCGCCCGCCCAGTCCCAGTGGCCGAGGCCGTGCTCGTAGTAGGCGTCCAGCCAGCCCGCCGCGACCGCGCACAGGTCCAGCGCCGCGGAGCCGGTGCGCCGCAGATCGCGGGTGTGCCGGGCGAGCGCCGCGGACACGTCGGCCTGGCGGGCCCTGCGTTCGACCGCGTACGCGTAGCCGGTGCCGACGAGGGACAGCTCCAGGCGCGTGGTCGCCGAGGCGCGCAGCGGAGTCCCGTCGAGGGTCGCTCCCCCGCCCCGGACCGCGCTCCACACGCGGCCGCTGGCGGGCTCGACCACCGCCGCGGCCACCGACACACCGTCGAGCTGCGCCGCGATGGACACGGCGTACCAGGGCAGGCCGTAGAGGTAGTTCACGGTGCCGTCGATGGGGTCGACGACCCAGAGCAGCCGCCCGGCGCCCGGATCGGCCCCGCCCTCCTCGCCGAGGATCGCCTCACCCGGCCGCAGCTGCGCCAACCGGGAGCGGATGAGCCGTTCGGAGGCCTTGTCCGCCGCGGTGACCACATCGGTCTCGGTGCTCTTGGTGTCCACCTCGCCGTGGAAGCCGCCGGGACCGCCGCGCAGGCGCTGGACCAGTTCGGCGGCCTCGGTGCCGATGGTGACGGCCGTGGTCCGGAGAGGTTCGAAGTCGGGGTTCACGGCCTCCATACGACCACAGGAGCCCGAAGCAATGCCCAGCTCGGCCGGGCAATCCTCTATGGTCTGGCCACCACCCATCTGAATCGAACAGGAAGGGACCACGGGATGAGCGCCACGCGCGGGTTCGGGGTCGACATCGGCGGCTCCGGCATCAAGGGCTGTGTCGTGGATTTCGAAGCCGGCGCCCTGGACGGGGAACGCCTGCGGGTCCCGACCCCCCAGCCGTCCACCCCGGACGCGGTCGCGGACGTGGTCGCGGGGATCGTGGACAAGTTCTCCTGGGACGGCCCGGTCGGCGTCACGCTCCCGTGCGTGATGAAGCGCGGCGTCGCCCTGTCCGCGGCCAACGTGGACAAGGCGTGGATCGGCACGGACGCCGCCGCCCTGTTCGCCGAGCGCCTCGGCCGGCCCAAGGAGGACGTCGTGGTCCTCAACGACGCCGACGCGGCCGGGCTCGCCGAGATGCGCTTCGGCGCCGGGGCGGGCAAGGACGGCGTCGTGGTGCTGCTGACCTTCGGCACCGGTATCGGCAGCGCGGTGTTCCTCGACGGCAAACTCGTGCCCAACACCGAGTTCGGCCACCTCGAGGTCGACGGGCACGACGCGGAGAAGCGCGCGGCCGCCTCGGTCAAGGAGGACAAGGACCTCTCCTGGGAGCAGTGGGCCGCCCGGGTGAACCGCTACCTCCAGGTCCTCGAAGGACTGGTCTGGCCGGACCTGATCATCGCGGGTGGCGGGGTGAGCAAGAAGGCGCACAAGTGGCTGCCGCTGCTGGACGTGCGCACCCCGATCGTCCCGGCGACGCTGAAGAACGACGCGGGCATCGTCGGCGCCGCGGCCGCCGCCTGCGCCGGTCTTCGTCCCTGAGTCTTTTCGGGCCGTGTTTTCAGCGGCTGACAGCCTGATCTGCCTGCACTGATGCGATCGAGCCGGATTCAGGGTGGATCGGGACGCAACCCCGATCCGGCTTCGTCGTTACAATGGAACAGTGCCCACGGGCGAGACCCGTCAGGCACGACCCCCAGAACGCCGGCGACCGAGCTTCGCGCCCTTGGTCTGCCGTTGAGCCATCTCCGCGAAAGGGCGTACGTGGCAGCCGCAGAAATCGCAACCCGACGCTCCAGCTCCGCCGCCGCTGGTGGCGCCAACTCGACCAGGAAGGCCACCGTGACTGCCGAGGGCGAGGAGGGGGCCGCCACGGCGACCGCGGCTGGCAAGACCGCGACGAAGCCGTCGACGGCCGCCTCGGGCAAGGGCACCGCCAAGAAGACCGCCGCCAAGGGCACCAAGGCCGCGGGCGGGAAGAAGGCCGCGTCGGCCAAGGGCACCAAGAAGGCCACGACGAAGAGCGCCGGCGACGGCGACGAGCCGGACCTCGACGGCAGCCCGGACGACGCCGACCTCACCGACGTCGAGGTCGACCTCACCGAGGACCTGGCGGCCGACGAGCCCGCCGAGGAAGCGCCGCCCGCCAAGGGCAGCGAGGACTTCGTCTGGGACGAGGAGGAGTCCGAGGCGCTGCGGCAGGCCCGCAAGGACGCCGAGCTGACCGCCTCCGCCGACTCGGTCCGGGCCTACCTCAAGCAGATCGGCAAGGTCGCCCTCCTCAACGCCGAGGAGGAGGTCGAGCTGGCCAAGCGCATCGAGGCCGGCCTGTACGCGGCCGAGCGGCTGCGCAAGGCCGAGGACGAGAACGAGAAGCTGGCCCCGCAGCTGCGCAGGGACCTGCGGTGGATCGTCCGCGACGGTGAGCGGGCCAAGAACCACCTGCTGGAGGCCAACCTCCGCCTCGTGGTCTCCCTCGCCAAGCGCTACACCGGCCGCGGCATGGCCTTCCTCGACCTCATCCAGGAAGGCAACCTCGGCCTCATCCGCGCCGTCGAGAAGTTCGACTACACCAAGGGCTACAAGTTCTCCACCTACGCCACGTGGTGGATCCGCCAGGCCATCACCCGCGCCATGGCCGACCAGGCCCGCACCATCCGCATCCCGGTGCACATGGTCGAGGTCATCAACAAGCTCGGCCGCATCCAGCGCGAGCTGCTCCAGGACCTGGGCCGCGAGCCCACGCCGGAGGAGCTGGCCAAGGAAATGGACATCACCCCCGAGAAGGTCCTGGAGATCCAGCAGTACGCCCGCGAGCCGATCTCGCTGGACCAGACCATCGGCGACGAGGGCGACTCGCAGCTGGGTGACTTCATCGAGGACTCCGAAGCGGTCGTCGCCGTGGACGCGGTGTCCTTCACGCTGCTGCAGGACCAGCTCCAGTCGGTGCTGGCGACGCTGTCCGAGCGCGAGGCGGGCGTGGTGCGGCTGCGCTTCGGCCTCACCGACGGCCAGCCCCGCACCCTCGACGAGATCGGCCAGGTCTACGGCGTGACGCGGGAACGCATCCGCCAGATCGAGTCCAAGACCATGTCGAAGCTGCGCCACCCGTCCCGGTCCCAGGTGCTGCGCGACTACCTCGACTAGGCCGCTTCACGACGAAGGCCCGCCCCGATTCGTGGGGGCGGGCCTTCGTCGTGTCAGGAGGCGTGGACGCTCCACCGCCCGGCCGAGCGAACCTGGAGCAGCACGGGCCCGCGCAGGTCCACCGTTTCCGCGAACGCGCCGATCCGGTTGACCGCGAGGTTCACCCGCCCGGTGGCCAGTTCCACGGAGTGCACCACGAAGTTGCCCTCCCCGGAGTGCGCCACCGCCGCCGAGCGCACCGGCCGCGTCAGGAACACCACGTCGTCCCCGGCTCCGGCCGCCTGGTCCGCGCGCACCCCGGCGAGATCGGTGCCGCCCACCGTCAGCGTCCACCGCCCGGTGGCGGTCACCGTCAGCGCAGTGGTCCGGCTGTCGGCGTGCAGGTCGAACCACCGCTTGCCCCGGTACGGGCCGATCTCGTTGACCAGCAAGCCTTCCTGGCCGTCCGAGCGCAACACGACATTGCCTGTGCACTGTGGACAGTCGAGCTGGACGACGCCGACACCGGACTCCTTGGCGATGCCCACCTCGGCGGCCCCGTCGCCGTGGAACACCGCCGGGGCACCCGGGCCGACCGCCAGGTGCGGCGGCTCGCCACCGCGGACCGAGGAGCTGAGCAGGACGAGCGCGAGGGCGGCCACGCCGATCATCAAGGGCTTGCGCACGGCGGCCTCCCTCGCTCGGGTCAACCCACCGATGGTGCGCCAAGCAGCGCGGATCCGCGCGCCGGCGTTACCCGTGGGTGACCCCATCGCCGCCGCTTCGCACTGAATGAGTCAGTGAGGTACTTGAACGCACCGAATGAGTCGTTCAGGGTGAAACGGGGGTGGTGAGTTCGCGGTCGGACTCGGCGATGGGGATGTCGTTGATGCTCGCCTCGCGGGTGCGCATGAGGCCGTCGGCGTCGAACTCCCACATCTCGTTGCCGTGGCTGCGCCACCACTGGCCGTCGGCGTCGTGCCACTCGTAGCGGAAGCGCACGGCGATGCGGTTGCCGGAGAAGGCCCACAGCTCCTTGCGCAGCCGGTACTCCCGCTCCTTCGTCCACTTGCGACGGAGGAAGGCGCGGATCTCCTCGCGGCCGGTGAGGAACTCGGAGCGGTTGCGCCAGCGGGAGTCGGGCGTGTACGCCAGCGCGACCCGGTCGGGGTCCCTGGTGTTCCAGGCGTCCTCGGCGGCCTGCACCTTGGCGAGCGCGGTCTCGTGGGTGAACGGGGGAACCAGTGCCATGACTTCCTCCTTGGCGGACAACGGAGAACGAGCGTTCTCGCGGTACTGTAGAGAACGTTCGTTCTCCAGGGAAGGGGCAGGGTGGACACCGAGGAGGCCGGGGCGCGGCTGCTGGCGGCGGCCGAGCGGCTGTTCTACGAGCGCGGGATCCAGGCGGTCGGCATCGACGAGGTGCGCGGGGCGGCCGGGGTCTCGCTGAAGCGGCTGTACCAGTGCTTCCGGTCCAAAGAGGACTTGGTCGCGGCCTACCTGCGCGCGCGGGACGAGCGGTGGCGGGCCGATCTCGCCGCGCACGTCGACGAGGGGCGCAGGACGCCGCGCGGGCGGGTGCTCGCGGTCTTCGACTGGCTGACGGAGTGGTTCGCCAAGGACGACTTCCGCGGCTGCGCGTTCATCAACGCGCACGGGGAGCTGGGCGCGCACTCTTCGGCGGTGGCCGAAGCGGTGCGGGCGCACAAGGACGCCGTGCTGGGGTACCTGCGCGAACTCGCCGAGCACGCCGCCCCCAAGCGCGGGCGGGTGCTCGGCGATCAGTTGCTGCTGCTGGTCGACGGAGCGATCGTGGTCGCGGGGATCCAACGCGACCCCGACGCGGCCAAACGCGCCAAGCAGGTCGCCGCGGGACTGCTGTAGCCCGACGGACCTAGTCCTTGAACGACCCGTCCGAGCGACGGCGGTGGTTGCCCAGAACGTGCCCGCACTGTGGGCAGTGCCTGCGCAGTCCGTGCTTGAGCACGTACAGCACCCCGATCGTGATGACGTAGCAGAACACCGCGAAACACCACTTGACCAGACGCACCAGCGCCGCGTCGGTGCACGTGCGACAGTCCCGGCAAGCCACAGGCGACTCCCTTCCTCACCTCGACCGTGCCAGTCCCGCTGCCGGGTGAAATCGGGGTTTACCCCTGGTCCTCCTCGGACTACAACCCGGGAAACCACTGTGGACAGCGGGGCCGCGGCGTGGCAAAGATGGGGTTGCAAGCGCGGGAGCCCACGGGGGCAGGCACAGGGGAGGTGGTGCGTCGTGTCGGTCACGATTCGGCCACGTACCAACGCTTACTGTGAGCGTCACCGGAGTCCGCGGTGGGCTTTCGGCGTCAAGTGGATCAATGAAAAGACGCGGTTCGGCCACGGGCCGTGTTGGGCTCTGCGACATCTGGGTAAATCAGGCGTGACGGGCGTCGCCGGCGGTACGGGAACACCGGGAACGTGCCGAACGTCTGTAAGAGTGGAGCTAGCGAGCACCGCGATCCCGCAAGGATCCGGTGGTCGCAGCTGGATCATCGGGTACCGGAATCCCTCCGGTACCGGGACGAGGGGAGACGCGAAATGCCTGGAACACTCACCCGCCCCGAGCTGACCGCTGCCGACCGCTGCGACCGCTGCGGGGCCGCTGCCCAAGTCCGCGCTGTTCTCGCCTCCGGCGGTGAACTGCTGTTCTGCGGGCACCACGCCCGCGAGCACGAGACGAAGCTGCGTGAGCTCGCCGCGCAGATCGTCCAAGGCTGACTCGGCTGATCGAGACCTTCCAACTGACAGCCCACGACAACGGGCGGGGATCCTCAACCGGATCCCCGCCCGTCGGCTTGTCCGGCGCGGTTCAGCTGTCGGCGAACGGCGACACGCCCGAGTCGACCGCGTTCAGCTGACGGCGAACACGCGCTCGAAGGCGAGTTCGGCGGCCCCGACGAGGGCGGCGTCCCCGGCGAGCGCCGAGGTGGCCAGCCGCACCGAACCGGCGGCCCGGCCGACCAGGCTCCTGCTCCGCACCTCGGTGGTGACCGAGGAGACCACGGCGGGCGGCAGCACGGCGAGCAGCCCGCCGAGCACGACCAGCTCGGGCGCCAGCAGGTTCAGCACGTTCGTCAGCCCCAGGGTCAGCCACTCCGCGAACCCGGCCAGCCGGTGCAGCGCCGATTCGGGGTCGGCGGCCAGCGAGCGCAGCTCCGCGACGATCATCGGCCGGGGCGTGCCCGCGGGCAGGTTCAGCGCCCGGCACAGCGCGTCCTCGCCGATCTCGGTCTCCAGGCAGCCCCGGCAGCCGCAGTAGCACTGCCGCCCGGCCGGGTTGACCACCATGTGGCCGAGTTCGCCGACGTAGCCGCCGCGGCCGCGCAGCGAGACCCCGCCGAGGATCACCCCGCCGCCGACGCCCACGTCGGCGGAGAGGAACACGACGTCCTGGGCGGTGCGGGCCACTCCCCTGGTGTGCTCGGCCAGCGCCCCCAGGTCGGCGTCGTTGCCGACGTCCACCGGCAGGCTCAGCGCGTCGCCCAGCAGCGAGCCGAAGGGCACGCCGGTCCAGTGCAGGTTCGGGGCCTCGTGCACCAGCCCGTCGGAGCGGCGCACCACCCCGGGCACCGACACCCCGGCCCGCGTCGGCTCGCAGCCCAGCTCGTCGACCAGGTCGACCCTGGCGCGGCCGATCTCCTCGACCACGTCCCCCGGGGTGCCCTGGCCGCGGCGCACCGTCCAGCTGCGCACGCCGAGCAGCCGCCCGCCGACCCCGGCGAGGGCGACCGAGACCTGCTCCACGCCGACGTCCACCGCGAGCACCGGGACCGCCTCGGCCTGCGGCAGCACCAGCAGCGAGGGCCGACCGGCGCCGTGCCGGTGGGTGGGGACCTCCTCGGAGACCACCCCCACCGCGCTCAGCTCGTCGACCAGCGCCTTGATGGTGCTGCGGTTGAGGCCCAGTTCGGCGGCCAGCTCGGCCCGCGTGGCCGGGCCGTCCAGGTGCAGCCTGCGCAGCAGGGCCGCGCGGTTGTGCCTGCGGACCTCGTCCGGCCTCGTTCCCGCTGTCGGTGTGACGGCCCCGCCCTCCTTCGTGTCACTCCCCCAAGGTGGGACCCGTACCGCGTCAGCGCACGCCGGCCGCTGCCGAGCGGCGGCGGGACAGCGCGTCCACGCTCGCGGCGAGCAGCAGCACCAGGCCCGTGACGATCGACACCACTGCGGCGGGCTCACCGAGCAGGCGCAGGCCGTTCTCGATGGTCGCGATCACGGCGCCGCCGACGATCGCGTCCCGAACCCGGCCCTTGCCGCCGAACAGCGAGGTGCCGCCGATGACCGCCGCGCCGACCGCGAACAACAGCGTGTTGCCGCCGCCCGCCTGGGGGTCCACCGACCCGACCTTAGAGGACAGGATGATCGCGCCGATTGCCGCCACGGTCGAGCAGATGACAAACACGCTCATCCGGACCTTGGTGACGTCGATGCCCGCGCGCCGCGCCGCCTCGGCGTTGCCGCCCACCGCGTAGACGTGCCTGCCGTAGCGGGTGCGGTCGAGCACGAAGGTGCCCAGCACCAGCAGCCCGAGCACGATCGGCACCACGTACGGGATGCCCTGGATCACAACGGCCTCGTTCGGGCTGCGGTTGAGGTTGAGCGCGTAGGTGGCCGCGGCGCCGAGCACGACGATGACGCCGACCTTGGCCCCGACCAGCACGGTGGGCTGGACGACCAGGCCGCGCCTGAGCCTGCCGAAGTGCCTGCCGAGCACCACGGCCGCGTACCCGGCGCCCGCGACGACGAACAGCAGCCAGCTGGCCAGGGGCGAGAGGTTGCCGTTGGCGACGTTGAACAGCACCTCGTCGTTCACCGCGAGCGTGCCGCCCTCACCGATGTAGAGCAGCACGACGCCTTGCCACGCGAGGAAGAGCGCGAGGGTCACGACGAAGGACGGGATGCCGACCTTCGCCACGAGGAACCCGGTGAGGCAGCCGATCGCGGTGCCGATGCACAGCGCCAACAGCATCTCCAGCCACGGGTTGGCCGGCAGGCCGATCAGCATCAGCGCCAGGGCGAGCACCGGCGGGATCGCGGCGACGTAGAGCTTGGTCAGCACGGCCATCCCGGCGCTGAGCGCCATCGCGACGAGGGTGAGGTAGAAGACCCACGAGCCCATGCCGCCGAGCAGGTTGCCGTCCACCTTCAGGTGCAGCGCCCACACCGCGGCGGTGACCCCGGAGGCGGTGCCCGCGGACAGGTCGATCTCGCCGAGCAGCAGCACGTAGACCAGGCCCATGCCGATCACCGTGATGCCCGCGCCCTGGGTGAGCAGGTTGGCGATGTTGCCCAGCGTCAGGAACTGCGGTGAGAGCACGGTGAACACGGTGAACAGCACGACGAGGCCGCCCAGCGCGGGCAGCACGCCGAGCTGGCCGCCGGAGAGCCTGGCGAAGTAGTCGCCGATCGCCTGGTGGACGCCGCGCTGGGCGGTGTCGATGCCGAAGTCGGCGACTGCTGTCGATCCTGGGCCGGTCGATCCCGGGGCTGCCGTCCCCGGCGCGGTGGCCCGGGTGTCGGCGGGGGTCTCGGTCATCACGAAGTCCTTGCTTGGCGAGGTCGGCGGTGGTTCGGCGGTCTTCAAGCCCGGCGAACCACCACCGCGGCGGTCGCGACCGGCCTCCGACCGCGGGGTTCTGGGCCGTGGGAGACGGTGGCGGGGCGGGTCCGGGGGTGCCTGAAGACCGCGCAGGCGCGGCAGGTCAGACGGTGGCGGTTTCAGGGGCGGCGATGCCGAGGTCGCCGGAGCGGCCCGCGGTGATCAGCTCGACGACCTGGGCGCGCGTGGTCTCCGCGGTGGGCACCTCGGCGGCCATCCGGCCCAGGTACAGCGCGGCCACCGTGTCGGCGACCTCGAACACGTCGTTCATGTTGTGGCTGATCAGCACCACGCCGAGGCCGTTGTCGGCGAGGCGGCGGACCAGGTCCAGCACCTGCCGGGTCTGGGCGACCCCGAGCGCCGCGGTCGGCTCGTCCAGCAGCACCACGCGGCTGTCCCAGAGCACCGCCTTGGCGATGGCCACGGTCTGCCGCTGGCCGCCGGAGAGCGAGGCGACCGAGGTGCGCACCGACTTCACCGTGCGCACGGACAGGTCGGCCAGCACCTTGCGGGCGGCCTCCTCCATCCCGGCGTCGTCCAGCGTGATGCCGCGCAGCCGCTCCCGGCCGAGGAACATGTTGTCGACGATGTCGAGGTTGTCGCAGAGCGCGAGGTCCTGGTAGACGACCTCGATGCCGAGCGCGGCGGCGTCGCGGGGACTGCCGACGGTGACCGGCTCGCCGTCGAAGAGCAGGTCGCCGGAGTCGATCGGGTGGATGCCCGCGATGCACTTGACCAGCGTGGACTTGCCCGCGCCGTTGTCGCCGACGAGCGCGGTGACCTCGCCGGGGCGGACGGTGAAGTCCACGTCGTGCAGCACGTGCACCGGGCCGAAGCTCTTGTTCACCCCGCGCAGCTCCAGGATGGGCTGGCTCACGGGTCCTCCAAGGGGTCGAAGCGGCCAATGCCTGCGGTGGGGCGGGCGTCGGCGCCGCCCCACCGCGGCTGTCCTACTGGGTGATTCCGGCCTGCTTGCACTTCTCGGCGACGTCGCCCTTGCAGACGTCGGCGATCTTCACGAAGCCGGAGTCGGTGGCCTTCTTGACGTTGTCCTTGTTGATCAGCTCGGGGGTGAGCAGGACGGACTTCACGTCGCGGTTGCCCTTGGGGTCGCGCTCGGTCGCGGTGGCCAGCCGGTCCGCGGCGGCCTTGTCGTTCTTGGCCAGCGCGATCGCCAGCTGCGCGGCGGCGTTGGCCTCCTGGTCGATCGGCTTGAGCACGGTCATGCACTGCTCACCGCGCAGGATGGCGGCGAGGCCGTCCTCGGTGGCGTCCTGGCCGGTGACCGGGACCTGACCGGCCAGCCCCGCCTTCTTCAGCGCGGTGATCACCGCGCCCGCCAGGCCGTCGTTGGCCGCGAGCACGCCGTCCACCTTGCCGCCGTTGGCCGTGAGCAGCTGCTGGAAGGTCGTGTTGCCGAGCTGGTTGTCCCACTTGGCGATGGCCTGGTCGCCCGCGAGCTTGAACTCGCCGGAGTCGTACTTCGGCTTGAGCACGCTCAGCGCGCCGTTCTTGAACAGCGTCGCGTTGTTGTCCTCCGGCCCGCCGTTGATCTGGATGATCTGCGGGTTGGTCTTGCCCTTGAGGCAGTCCACCAGGCCCTGGCCCTGGAGCTGGCCGACCTTGGTGTTGTTGAAGGAGACGTAGTAGTCGGCGCTGCCGCCCAGGCTCAGCCGGTCGTAGTCGATCACCGGGATGGCCGCGGTCTTGGCCTTGCGCTCGATCGCCGCGCCGCTCTCGTCGCTCAGGTTGGTGATCATCAGGACCTTCACGCCCTGGCTGATCATCGAGTCGGCGATGGTGCTGAACTTGCCGGTGTCACCCTCGGCGTTCTGGATGATCGGCTCGATGCCCGCGGCGCGGAGCGCCTTGTCCAGCAGCGGCCGGTCGAAGCTCTCCCAGCGGGCCGAGGACTTGGTGTCCGGCAGGATCACGCCGACCTTGATGCCGGACCCGGCCGCGGCACCGCTGCTCTGCTGGGTGCCCGTGCCCGGGTTCGCGCTGTTGTTGCCGCAGGCCGCCAGGACGAGGGCCAGGCCCGACCCCGCGGCGAGCAGGGCAAGCGTGTTGCTGCGCATCCGCCCCATCCCTTCCGTTACGCACCGCGTCCACACACGGCAGCGGGAAATGTTGTGCGCGACAACGTATCCCCCGTTCGTGTCGGGTCGGAAGGATTGTGGATCGATTCAGAGTGACCTGGACAACACGCTTTTGCTACAGCCAGATCACCAGGACGTCACGGGAGAGAGCGATATGCGAAGGATTTTGATCTTCGACAACGTCGCAGGTGAGCGGCGGTGAGAGCGCTCACCTGCGACATTGCCCTTCGGCAGGTCCCGAAGACTTACCCCGCGGTGAGGCCCAGGTGATCGACTTGGGCCTTGGTCAGGTCGGAGGTGCCGAGCATGACCATCGGGGCGGGCTCGCACTTCTGCCCGTGCACCCGGCAGGACCAGTCCCCGAGCCCGATCACCTCGCGGCCGTCGACGAGCACCCGGATCCGGGTGCCCTTGCCCTCGACGCGGTAGGAGTGGACGCGGTCGGTGGTGTTCATCGGCAGGTTGATCACCCGGTCCACCGTCTTGAGGCAGATCAGGTCCTTGTTCATGCCGAGGATGGTCGGCGCCGCGCCGTCGGAGGCCACCAGGCCCACCTGGCCGCTGTGGCCGACCAGCTCCCTGGCGCAGGCGGGCGCGTCCGGCGTCGACGGGTCGACCCGGAGCTTGGCGTGCACGGCCCAGCCGCGGGCGTTGCTCACCGACAGCCACGGCGAGCCCTCGCCGATGACCAGCTGCGTGCGCTCGTCGAGGTTGATCATGCCGTCCTTGACGACCGGCTGGGCCGGGTTCTCGTGCCGCAGCTCCCATCCGGCGTAGGGCGGGGCGGCGGAGAAGTCCAGGTCGGACGAGGCGGGGGCGGCGAACGCGGGCGGTGCGGCCACGGTGAGCGCGGCGGCGATGGTCACGCCCAGCGCCACACACGGACGAGTGAGGTTCATGACGGTCGACCGTGGCCTTGATCAACACTGCGTTCAAGGGCAGATCAGAAGCTTCCAATCGGAGGTACGACAGCACCCGAACAGAGCAGTGCCGGATCGCGAACTGTGTTCGGCGCGTGTGGTGGCGACGGGCAGGGCCCTGCCCCTGCACATCCCATGCCGCCCCCTCAAAGAAGCCCGATGCGTTCCCTGATCGCCGTCGCCGCGCCGGCGACGACCACACTGCGCGAGACGTAGGTGTGCAGGTCGGACAGGTGGGAGGCGGCCGGCTGCCCGTGCCAGACGGCATCCACGAGCCGGTCCACGCCGACCGGACGCCCGCGTCGAACACAGCACGGCCAGCAGTGCGCGCTGGTGCCTACTGCGCAGCGGCACCACCGCGCCGCCCGTCGAGGTCACCTCAAGCGGTCCGAGCACCCGGAAGCCGGGCATCCACGCTCCTCGCCCCTGCCGAGACCGTCGAACGGGGGGGCGAGGTCGAACGCCAACTCGGGCTACCAGGAGCGGAGGGTGGCGATGCGCTCCTCCAGGTGCTCCATGGAGGCCATCGGGGTGGGCGGACCGCCGCACTTCTTGCGCAGCTCGGCGTGGATCATGCCGTGCGGTTTGCGGGTGCGGTGGTGGTGCAGCGCCACCAGCGTGTTCAGCTCCTTGCGCAGCGCGGTGATCCGCTCCTGCACCGACTGCGGGCGGGGCGGCGGCGGGGGCTCCTGGGCCGCCTTGGCCTTGCGCTTCTGCGCCGCGGCGGCCAGCTGCTGTTGCTGCCGCTGCCGGAGCAGGTCGCGCACCTGGTCCGGGGCGAGCAACCCGGGCAGGCCCAGGTACTCCTGCTCCTCGTCGGTCCCGGCCAGGGCCGCGGTGCCGAAGGAGGAGCCGTCGTAGATCACCTGGTCCAGCTCGGCGGAGGCGCCGAGGGAGGTGAACGCCTTCTCCTCCTCGCCGGGCTCGTCCTGCTGCTGGTTGGCCTGGGCGAGCAGCTCGTCCTCCCAGCCCTCCTTCTCCCGGTGCGGCTTGCCCAGCACGTGGTCGCGCTCGGCCTCCAGCTGGCTGGCCAGCTCCAGCAGCACCGGCACGCTGGGCAGGAAGACGTTGGCGGTCTCGCCGGGGCGGCGGGCGCGCACGAAGCGGCCGATGGCCTGGGCGAAGAACAGCGGGGTGGACGCGCTGGTGGCGTAGACGCCCACGGCGAGGCGGGGCACGTCGACGCCCTCGGAGACCATCCGGACCGCGACCATCCACTCGTCAGCGCCCCCTGGCGAGTCGGAGAACTCCTTGATCCGCCCGGAGGCCTTGGGATCGTCGGAGAGCACGACGGTCGGCGGCCTGCCGGTGATCATCTCCAGCAGCCGGGCGTAGGCCTTGGCCGTCTCGTGGTCGGTGGCGATGACCAGGCCGCCCGCGTCCGGCACACCGCCGTTGCGCATCTGGGTCAGCCGGATGTGCGCGGCCTTGAGCACCGCGGGCATCCACTCGCCGTTCGGGTCCAGCGCGGTGCGCCAGGCCCGCGCGGTCTGCTCGGCGTCCAGCGGCTCGCCGAGGCGGGCGCTGAACTCCTCACCCGCGCTGTTGCGCCAGCTCGCCTCGCCGGAGTAGGCCATGAAGATCACCGGCCGGACCACGCCGTCGCGCAGCGCGTCGGAGTAGCCGTAGGAGTGGTCGGCGCGGCTGCGCTCGAACCCGGCGGCGTCCGGCTCGTAGGTGATGAACGGGATCGGGGTGTCGTCGCTGCGGAACGGGGTTCCGGTCAGCGCGAGCCTGCGCACCGCCGGGGTGAAGGCCTCGCGCACCGCGTCGCCCCAGGACTTCGCGTCACCCGCGTGGTGCACCTCGTCCAGGATGACCAGCGTCTTCCGGTTCTCCGTGCGCACCCGGTGCAGCGTGGGGTGGGCGGCGATCTGCGCGTAGGTGACCGCGACGCCGTGGTAGTCCCGCGAGGTGGTGCCCGCGCCGTTGCGGAAGTTGGAGTCGATCGCGATGCCGACCGCCGCCGCGGCCGAGGCCCACTGGTGCTTGAGGTGCTCGGTCGGGGTCACGATGGTGACCGCCTCGACCGTGCGGTCGGCGAGCAGCTCCGCCGCGACCCGCAGCCCGAAGGTCGTCTTGCCCGCGCCCGGGGTCGCCACCGCCAGGTAGTCCTGCGGGCGGGCCGTCAGGTACTTGGTCAACGCCCGCCGCTGCCAGGCGCGCAGCGGCCGGAACTCCGCGGTGGAAAGTCGTTCCGCGACGGCCGAGTCGGTTACGGTCACCTGCTGTCCGTTCCTTTCGCCCCGCGCCTGCGAACATGCGAATGCCCTCTGCTCGCGCAAGCGATGAGGGCGCCAGGAAGCCTACATCGGCGATCGGAGTGCGGCGGACCGGAACGAGGTCCGGATCGGCAAAAGCGATCCGCGACACTCCGGAACCCCAGCCCTGTGATGCCTGTGTAAGGCGGATGCATCATGCTGGGCAACGACATGGACACGCCCGCCGAAAACCAGCCGGCCGACGCCTCCGAGCGCCCGGGGCAGCGGCGCGGCCTGCGACGCCTGCTGTCGCTGATGATGAACAAGGCGTGGCACGACAACATCTTCTCCGAGGCCGCCGAGGCCGCGTTCTGGCAGACGCTGTCGCTGCCGCCGCTGCTGCTCGGCCTGCTCGGCAGCATCGGCTACGTCGCGGAGTGGTTCGGCACCGAGGTGGTCCGCGCGGTGCACGAGCGCATCCTCGCCTTCGCGGGCAAGATCTTCACGCCGGAGGTGGTCGACGGGATCATCGGCCCGACCGTGCAGGAGATGCTGACCAAGGGCCAGGGCGCGGTCGTGTCGATGGGCTTCCTGATCTCGCTGTGGGCCGGGTCGTCGGCGACGGCCTCGTTCATCGACGCGATCACCGTGGCGCACGAGCAGTACGGGGTGCGCAACATCGTCTGGCAGCGCATCCTCGCGCTGCTGCTCTACCTGGTCACCCTGGTGCTGTTGATCATCGGGCTGCCGCTGCTCGCGCTCGGCCCGGAGTGGCTGCCGACGCTGTTCCCGGTGACGTGGCAGCCCACGGTGGAGGACCTGGTCGGCCGGTTCTACTACCCGGGCACGGCCGCGATCCTGGTGCTCGCGCTGACCACGCTGTACAAGCTCGCGCTGCCCAGGAAGCTGCCGTGGCACCGCGGGCTGCCCGGGGCCGTGCTGGCGATGGTGTTCTTCCTGGTCTCCGCGACCGGACTGCGGCTCTACATCAGCTCGATCAGCGGCACCGGCTTCACCTACGGCGCGCTGGCGACCCCGATCGCGTTCCTGCTGTTCGCGTTCTTCATCGGCCTGGCGATCGTGCTCGGCGCGCACCTGAACAACGCCATCCAGCAGTTGTGGCCGGCGAAGATGACCGGCCGGGAGCGGCGCAAGTGGCGGCGGCTGGAGATGGACCGGGCCGCGCAGAAGCTGCGTGCCGACGCCGAGCGCACGCAGCGGGCCGAGGACGAGACCGGAGCTCTGGAGGCCAAGCGGCTCACCCGGGAGCTACCCCCGGTCTCCTCCCCCGCCGACACGCACGACACCGAACCCGTGCACCGCGACGGCTGAGCCCTAGTTGGTGAGCGGGAGCGAGGGGGCGCGGTGGAGCACGGCCAGGGCGGCCGAGGCCAGGTCCGCGGGGGCGATGTCGAGGCACGAGACGGTTCCGCGGACCAGGCGGGCGCGGACCAGCCGCGGCCGGGTGTCCTCGTCGCGGTCGGCCCCGCCGTAGGCGATCGCCACCGGAGTGCCCACCGCCTCGGCCAGGTGCATGGGCCCGGAATCGTTGCCCACCAGCACTTCCGCGCGGGCGATCACGGCAGCGAGGACCGCGACGCTCACCGGCTCCAGTGCGCGCACCCCGGGGTGGCGGGCGCGCGAGACCACCTCCGCGACCAGGTCGCGTTCCCTGGGCGAACCCGTGACGAGCACGGGTAGCCCGGAATCGGCGATCATCGCCGCGGTGGTGGCGAATCCTGTTGCGGAGTAACGGAGATCGTCTCGTGTGCAGCCAGGGGTGAGCAGGGCGAACGGCGTGCTGCTGCCGCCGAGGGCGATGTCCGCGGCGGCCCGGGCGCGCTCCGGGATGTCGACGCGGACCGCCGCGCCCTTCACGGGAACTCCCAGTCCGTGCAACAGGTGCAGGGCGCGGTCGATCTGGTGCACCGGTCCCTCGGGGGGCCGGACGCTGTGGGAGGCGACGAGTCCCCCGGTCTCCGCGGAGTGCACGGCGCGCACCTCGATGCCCGCGAGCAGTCCCGCGTGCGCGGCGGCCCAGGGCGACTGCGTCGCGGAGGTGAACACGATCATGGCTTCATAGCCGCGTTTGGCCAGCGAACCGATCAACGCCTGCTCCTGCCAGGCGCACCGGCGGATGTCGACGGGAGCCGTGCCGGTGGCACGGTCGTACCAGGACGGCGTCCCCACCACGACGCCGTCGAGCGCGGCGACGAGTTCCCGCGCGGCGGCACCGCTCGGCGAGGTCAGCAGGTCGATCCTGCTGTCCGGCGCGGCGGCCCGCAACGCCCGCAGAGCCGGGGTGAGCATCAGGGCGTCACCGAAATTGCCAGGCCGTACAACCAGAATCCGGCCGAAGTCCGTCCAGTCCACGTGGGACTGGACCTCTGCGCTCGCCTGCGCCGCCGCGGCCGCGGGGCGCGGCGCCGGCATGTGGAAGGTCGCGGACACGGTTCACCTCTTGCGCGAGATGGGGGTGTGCGGGAGGCACACGCTCCCTTCAATGCCCGTTCCGTCCCCGGTCAAACCGATTCGCTAGCCCGTCTGGCGGCACCGTGGTTGTGTGCCGGGACCGAGGTCTCTACGGTGGGAAGCGCAGCGGTTGGCAGACAACCGCGGTCGGAGGGGCCGTGCGCCCATCCCCAAGGCCGATGGCGGGACGCGTGCCACGTGAGGAGCCCCCATCGCCGTACCCCTTCCGTCCCATCGACCCTGACGGAGGAGGCAATGTGCCCGAGAACCACATCCGCTCCGTGAACGGCGCGGAGACACTGCTCCCCGGACTTCCGGAGCCCGGAACACCCCAGGCGGACCAGCTGATCGAGCTGTCCGTGCGCAGACCGGCGAAGGGCGTCGTGGTGCTCGGCGTCAGCGGTGAGATCGACATGTTCACCACCCCGCTGCTGCGCAACGCGCTCGACGAGCAGCTGACCGCGAAGAACGACCGGCTCGTGCTGGACCTGAGCCAGGTGAGCTTCCTCGGCTCCAGCGGCTTGGCGGTGCTGGTGGACTGCCTGCACCAGGCGGAGGACAACGGCGTCGGCTTCTGCCTCGTCAGCTCCACGCGCTCCGTCGAACGGCCGCTGAAGGTCACCGGTCTAGGTGACGTCTTCAGTACTTTTCCCAGCGTGAGTGCCGCGCTGGCGGCCTGATCCCGCATCATCGGGTTTGAACTCCGACGGGCTTGGAAAAACGAGAATACGCACCGTCCGCTCAGCCCCCCGCGGCGGTGCCCACGATCGGGCCGACCGTCCACGGACGGTCGGCCTGTCCACTTCCCGGTGTTCCCCGCGCTCTCCGCGATAAACACTCAGGCGAACTCGGTGATCGCCTGCCGGTAGAGCCGCACGGTGTCCTCGGCGACGCGGTCCCACGAGTACCTCGCCCGGACCCGGTCGCGTCCCGCCGCGCCGTAGGACTGCGCCGTCACGGGATCGGCGAGCACGTGGGCGAGCACCTTGGCCAGTGCCTCGGGGTCCTCCGGGGGTACGAGCCGCCCCGTGACGCCGTCGATCACCAGGTCCCCCAGCACCCCGACCTCGCTCGCCACCACGGCGGTCTCGCACGCCATGGCGGCGGACACCGTGAGGCCGAAGGGTTCCTCGGTCGGGCAGCACACCAGCGCGTCCGCGGAGCGCAGCAGCGCGGGCAGCTCGGCGTCGGACAGCGGCCCCATCAGGTGCACCCGGTCCGCGACGCCCTCCGCCCGGGCGAGGGCGAACAACCGCCGCGCCTCCGGACCTGACTTCGTGCCGCCGACGAGCACCAGTTCGGTGTCCGGCAACGCTCGCAGCGCCCGGATCGCGGTGTCGAAACCCTTGTGCGGCACCAGATCCCCGACGCACACCAAGCGGTGCGCCGCGCCGCGCTCGGCGACGGGGCCGTCCGGGGTGAAATGCTCCGGGTCGACCCCGCACGGCACGATGGAGATCATCGAGCGCGGGATGCCGCGCCGGATCAGCTCGTCCGCCTCCACGGAGCTGGTCGCCGCGACGCGCACGGCCTCGCGGCCGACCAGCCGCTCCAGCTTCGAGCGCTGGGCGGGGACCCCGGTGTCCGCGGGCGCGCTGAGCGCCTGGAACGTCTGCACGACAGGCACTTTCGCCTCGCGGGCGGCGAGCGCGGCGGCGATCCCGGCCGACCAGTAGTGGGCGTGCACCACGTCGGGAGGGCGGCGGGTCCAGTGCGCGGCGAGGTGGCTGCCGAACTCGCCGAGGTGTTCGACGAGGTCTTCCGGGGCCAGCTCGCGCGGAGGTCCGGCGGGCACGCGCACCACGGTCAGGCGGGCCGCGGCCCCGGTCACCGGTTCCTGCTTGGGGTTGTCGGCGCGGACGTAGACGGTGACGGTGTGCCCGGCCTTGGCCATGCTCGTGGCGAGGGCCGCGACGTGCGATCCGGCCGCGTGCAGGGCGGGCGGTGCGTCCGGTCCGTCGTGGCCCGGTGGCCCGTCGTCGAGGGAGACCAACGCGATCCGCAGCGGCGGCAGGTCGGTCTCGTCCGCGGAGGTGGTGGCGGTCCTGCGGGTGTCGGGTGAGGTCATGTGGTGGGCTCCAGTGCATCGGTCACGTTGGCGATCCGGTGCAGACCGGCCGTGGCGATGGCGTCGCGAACGGGACTGGGATCCGGTGCGGCGAGCACCAGCGGCCTGCCGGCGGCCGCGGCGGCGTCCGCGACCGAGAACAGGGCCAGCACCAGACCCTCGACGTCACCGCCGACACCGGAGAGGTCGAGCTGGAGCGGGAACACCCCGCCTCGCGCCGCGGTGAGCAGGCCGCGGCGGAGCGCGGGCGCGCTGGCCGCGGGAAGCTCTCCCGCGACCTCGACGCGCACCGTCTCGCCCACCCTGGCCACGCGCAGCTCGTACCCGCCGGGATCGTGCCGTCCACCGTCCGACCCGCGGCTCGGCCGCTTGCACAGGGTGACCACCGTGCCGTGTTCGCCTCGGTGCACCAGGACCTCGTCCATGGACTCCCGCATGATCAGCAGGCCGCGGCCCCGGCTGTGGTCGGTGACCGGCGGGTACCGCCAGCGCCCGTTGTCGGAGACGGTGACCCGGATGGCGCCCCCGCCGCCCGCCTCCGCGGTGACGGTGACCAGTCCGCCGTCGCGGCCACCGTGGTAGCCGTGCTCGACGGAGTTGGCCGCGGCCTCACCGACCGCGAGCACGAACGCGAATGTGTCCTCTTTGGACACTCCGGAGGCGGTGAGCCACGCGGCCAGTTCCCTGCGCAGCACGGTCAGCTGTCCGGGCTCGGCGGGAACGCTCAGGGCGAACGGTCCGCCAGGGCGCCCGGCCGGGGTGAACGCGAAGGCCACCGCGTCGCCGGCGTCCGGAGGGCACGACGGCGTGTCGGCGAGCCGGTCGCACAGCGCGCGCGGGTCGGGTCCGCGCTCGGCGACGACCGCCGCGGCGACGCTCTCCAGTCCCGTGCCGGGATGGCAGCGCCCCAGCTCGATGGAGTACTGCAGGACGGTTTCCCGCCGCCCCACGGTCTCCACCGTCTCCCGGCCCAGGTCCGGTTGCCCCGTGGCGAGCGGGCCGCCCCTGCTGCCGATGAGCTGGCGGACCCAGCCGGACTCGCTGATCACCAGCACTCCGGGGTGCCCGGCCGCGGCGCAGCGCAGGCTCCTCGTCGCGGGTTCGAAGACGGCCAGGCACAGCGTGGTCCCGGCGGCCTCGGGGGCGTAGCCGGCGTAGCGGTGCAAAGCGAGCACGGTTTCGGCGGGGCCCCGCCCCTGGAGGAGCTGGGTCGTCAGCGCGCCCCGCAACCGCTCGACCACGGCGGCGGCCGCGTCCTCGGTCGGCTGCCTGGGCACCTGGCCGATGACCAGGGCGACCCGGTCGTCCAGCGGCAGGACGTCGTGCCAGTCCCGCGCCGGGGTCACCCGGCCGGGGCGCACCCCCTTCGCGAGTCGCATCCCCGCGGGTTCGGGCTGGTCGAAGACCTGGCTGGCCAGCTCCGTGGCCGTCACGACGCCCTCCCGGCTGCGAGGACGGTCGGTGGCTCCACGTCCATCGGTCCACTCCAGGGTCATCTACGTCGATCTGCGGTGGCTGGCTTCCCGGGGAAGGGGGTGCCAAAACCAGGTGTCAGGGTTGCCCTGAACGGGTAACAAGCCGGGGACGGTGGGCGTCCCGGCAGTCGGGCAGGATCGAGGTGCCCCAACCGTGCCCCGCCACCCACGACCGACCACGAGGTGCAGAGTGACCGTGTCCCCTTCCGAGCCCGCGATGGCCGAACAGACCTTCGTACCCGCCCCCATCGAGGTGCGGGTCAGCGCCAACGCGGCTCACCTGTCCGTCGTCCGCGCGGTGGCAGCGGACCTGGCGATGCGGGAGGACTTCGATCTGGACTCCATCGCCGACCTGAAGCTGGCCGTGGACGAGGCCTGCTCCACCCTGATCGGCATAGCCTCCCCCGGCGCGGCGCTGAGCTGCCGGTTCAGCCCCACCGCCGGACGCGTCGTCGTCGACGTCAGCGTCCTGGCCGAGGAGCCGCACGAGCCCAAGCGGGACACCTTCGGCTGGCGGGTGCTCAGCACCCTCGCCGACGAGGTGACCGCGTCGACCACACCGTCGGACAACGGCAAACACCTCGTGCGGATCGAGCTGTCCAAGGCAAGTGGGACGGTGGTCGGCGCGTGAGCTCACAGGCGGAGCAGACCAAGGGCGGGTACGAGCAGTACGCGCCGGTGTTCGCCGAGCTCGCCGCGCTGGACCCCGACGACCCCGCGCGCGCGGAGCTCAGGGACAAGCTGGTCACCGGGCACCTCCCGGTCGCCAAGCACATCGCCCGCCGGTTCGCCAACCGCGGCGAGAACCAGGAGGACCTGGCCCAGGTCGCCACGCTCGGGCTGATCAACGCGGTGGACCGGTTCGACCCGGAGCGCGGCGTGGACTTCCTGTCCTTCGCGGTGCCGACGATCATGGGCGAGGTCCGCAGGCACTTCCGCGACACCAGCTGGGCGGTCCGGGTGCCCCGGCGGCTCAAGGAGATGCACCTGTCGATCAGCGCGGCGGTCGGTGAGCTGTC
The DNA here is from genome assembly GCF_900103775.1 of Allokutzneria albata. Classification (GTDB taxonomy): domain Bacteria; phylum Actinomycetota; class Actinomycetes; order Mycobacteriales; family Pseudonocardiaceae; genus Allokutzneria; species Allokutzneria albata. The sequence continues at coordinate 4,280,140 of NZ_LT629701.1, forward strand.
GCAGCGGATGGGCCGGGCGCCGACCCCGAGCGAGATCGCCGCGCACCTCGGCGTCTCCCGCGAGGAGGTCTTCGAGGGCCTCGAGGCGACCAACGCCTACCGCAGCGCGTCACTGGACGACATGCTGCTCGGCGAGAACGACGGGGTCTCCCTCGGCGACGCGCTCGGCGAGGAGGACGAGGGCATGGCCGACGTGGAGCGGCGGGAGTCCCTGCAGCCCCTGCTGGAGCGCCTGCCCGAGCGCGAGCGGACGATCGTGGTGCTGCGCTTCTTCGGCAACATGACGCAGACCCAGATCGCCGATCGCGTCGGCATATCGCAGATGCACGTGTCGCGGTTGCTGTCGCGGACGCTGGCCAAGCTCCGCGACGCTCTGGACGAGGAGTAGGTGAACGCACTGAATGAGTCATTCGGTGCGTTCACCTACACCAATGACTCATTCAGTGCGAAAGCGGCGGTGCGAGGGTCAGCAGGTGCGGGTCCAGGTGCACTCGAGATCGGAGTGCGGGCTGGGGGCGCCTGCGGAGCGCGGGGCGGGGATCGGCACGGAGCGGTCCGACGCGCCGCGGTAGTTGGCGAGCCGGACGGCGATCGCGTCCTCGATGCCGGACGGCTTCGCGGTGAGGTAGTTGTTCATCACCGACGCGAAGACCAGCTTCTCGCCGTTGGCCGCGGTCACGTAGCCGGACAGGCCGGTCACCGAGGTCAGTGAACCGGTCTTGGCGTGCACGTTCCCCTCGGCGGGCGTGCCCTTCATGCGGTTGCGCAGCGTCCCGCCGACCATGCGGTCCGGCTTGCCCGCGATCGGCAGCGACTCGTACCACGCGGGGAACCACGGCCTGCTCTGCGCGGACACCAGCAGGTCGCCCAGCTGCTCGGTGGTGATGAGATCCATTCTGGACAGTCCGGAGCCGTCGACCATGCGGTAGGCGTTGGCGGGCATGCCGAGGCCGGCGAGCTTCTGGGACATCACCTCGATGCCCGCCGCCCAGGTGCCCTGGTTCTTCTCCTTGCGCCCCATGGCCTTCACCAGGGCCTCGGCGTGCATGTTGTTGGACAGCTTCATGAACGGCACGATCAGCTCGGCCAGCGTCATCGAGCTGTGCGTGGCGACGGTCTTCGCCCCCGCCGGGACGGGGCCGCGGCCGACGTCCTTGCGGATGACGTTGATGCCCTTGGCGGCCAAGGCTTTCAGGAACACGTCGGCGGTGTAGGCGGTGGGGTCGCCGACCGTGGAGTAGTCCTCGTCGGGCGCCGCGACGGTGCCGGAGACGACGATCCTGGAGCCGCCGTGCTCGCGCTGGACGGACAGCGAGCTCGGGGTGCCCGGCGCTGCGGAGACGGTGCGGTTGTCGATGGTGACGACGCTCGTCGCCGGGCTGAGCCGGATCTGCGCGGGCTTGCCGACGGCATCCGGTTGCGCTTGTACGAGAACGGTTCCCGCGTCGAAGTCGGGGTTGGGCGCTAGGGTCAGCGCGGAGATCTCGGCGCTGTAGTAGTAGGGCTCGTCGTCCCACGCCCACCCGGTGCCGAGCCGCACGCTGTCGAACCAGGTGTCGTCGGCGACCACGCGGCCGGTGACGGTCTTGATCCCGGCACGGACGAGCTGGTCGGCGAGCGAGGCGAGGTCGGCCTCGCGCAGGGTGGGGTCACCGGTGCCGCGCAGGTGGAGGTCGCCGAGGAGCACACCACCCGCGGTCCGTGCCCCGGTGAGCACCTCCGTCGTGAAGCGGTGGTCCGCCCCGAGGGTCTCCAGTGCCGCCGCCGAGGACAGCAGCTTGCCGTTGGACGCCGGGTTGAGCCTGCTGGTGGCGCCCCGGCTGTAGAGCACCTCACCGCCGGCCGCCTTGCGCACGACCAGACCGAAGTGCGCCCCGTTGAGCGCGGGCGCCGCCAGGATGCGGTCGAGGTCCAGGCGGAGCGCGTCCTGCCCGGTCGGTTCACCCTGGGCGGATCCGCTGACCAGTCCGACCAGGAGCACCGCGACCACGCCGGAAGTGAATCGCCAACGCATTACGCCTCCTCTGCTGTGAGGAGGCGACGGTACCCGGCACGGGCGGTGTTCACTGCGTCCAACTTGGCGAACACCGCCCGTGCTCGATAACGAATCAGCAAGCGCCCAGGGATTCCCAGACACCCCACTGGCCCGTGGTGCCCGGCTCCTCCCCCTTCGTCCACCACTTCGCGCGCCAGCGCTGCCCGGCGTGCGAGACGGTGTTGCCGCCGCCGTACTCCTTCGCCCGGTCCCACGGCGCGTCAGCGCACACCGGCGGCTTGGACGTGGTCGTCGTGGTGGTGGTCGGCGGCGGCGTGGTGGTGCCACCGCCGCGCGCGTAGTCCTGCGTGATGCCGTAGGTCTTGCCGCCGAAGGTGATCGTGTAGTTCGACGGACCGGAGATCGGCAGCTGGTAGCTCAGCGCCACGTCGGCGGTCGCGCCCGGGGCGAGGTTCTGCCAGCTCGGCAGCTTCATCGAGACGCGGTGGAAGTCGCCCTTGAGCCCGCCGATGTTGTTCGGCCCGGTGTGGTCGCTGCGGATGACCGACAGCGTCCAGCCGGACTGCTGCGCCATGCTCGGCGGCGCGGTGGTCGGGTAGTCGAACTGCAGCTCCCCCCCGCCCGGGATGGTCTGCGCCGAACCGTTGGTGATCCGCATCTTCGGGCTGATCGGGTAGTTGTTGTCGCCCAACGGGAACTCAACGAAGTCGATCTTGACGTCGAGTCGTTCGGCCGGGGAGGCCTGCGGGGACTTCTTGTTGCCGTGCGGCCCGGCGGTGGCGAACTTCTGCCTGATCGTCGTGGTCAGGGTGTTGCCGATGTAGTGCTCGCCCTTGGCCGCGTTCCACGCGTAGTCACCGGCAAGCTCCCAGATCATGATGCCGCCGATGCCCTTGTTCGCGACGTAGTCGGCCTTCGCACCGATCGAGCGCTCGTCCTCTGTGGACAGGAAGACCTTCTTGTCGTTGTTCCACAGCCACGGCGCGGTGAGGGTGCTGTCGTAGTGCGGGGTGTAGGTCCCGGTCAGCCGGTCCTCGGGATCGGTCGCCGGGTCGAGCCCGTACTGCCCGATGTAGCTGCCCGCGATGCCACGCTCCAGGTTCTTCGTGTGCCACAAAGGATTGGAGCCCGCGCCCAGCTCCTTGCCGTTCTCCTTGTCGTGCCAGATGTTGTCGATGCCCCGCGCACCGTCACCGCAGGCGGTCAGGCCCTGCGGGCAGTTGGAGCCGACCGCGGTCCCCCACAGGCCGTTGGTGCCACCGACCACGTTGCGATGACCACGGCTGTAGAACGGGACGCCGATGTTGATGCGTCCACTTTGGACTCCACCGCGGAAGTAGTGGTAGGCCCAGTCGGTGTTGAGGTAGCCGATCCCGCCGTACTGCGGTGCTCCGTAGACACCTCCCGCGGCGAGTTCGGCGTCCTTGCCGTCGTCGTAGAGCGAGGCGTTGGGGCCGACGAACTTGTTCCAGGCTCCGTGCAGGTCGTAGGACATGATGTTGACGTAGTCGAGGTACTGCGTGGCCTGCGAGACCTCCATGCCGCGCAGCAGCCAACCCGACGCGGGCGCGGCCACGGTCAGCATGTAGTACTTGCCATCGGCCGCCGAAGCCGCGTCCAGCTTCTCCCGCAAAGTCTTCATCAGCACCTGGTAGCTGCGGTTGAGCCCGGCGCGGCGCGCGTTGGCCAACTGGAAGTCCAACGGGTTGCCCGCGTCCTTGTTGGAGGTCGGGTACTCGTAGTCGATGTCGACGCCGTTGAAGCCGTAGGCGCGCAGGAACTGCACGGTGGAGTCGGCGAACGCGTTGATACCAGCGGTGTTCACGCTGTTGTCGGCGTTCGTGGTCATCGAGTAGAAGCCGCCGCTGTCGACGCGGTCACCGGCTTCGTTGATGTAGCCACCGGTCTCCGCCCAGCCGCCGACCGAGATCAGTGTCTTCACGGCGGGGTTCTGCTTCTTGTACTTCGTCAGCAGGTTGAAGTGGCCCTTGTACGGCAACGTCGGGTCCAGCTCCGCGCCCGCGACCCCGGGCCACTCCATGCCGGTCGCCGGGTTGTTGGCGTTCTGCGCGCCGACGGAGATCCGGTTCTGCGGATCGACGTGCGCGAACGCGTAGTTGATGTGCGTGACGTTGTTCCAGGGGATGTTGTTGACCAGATAGGCGGGCTGGTTGTTCTTGCCGTGCCGCCACCCCGTGAAGTAGCCGATGACGCGTCGGCTGATGCCGATCTTCTCGCGACCCTCGGTGTCGTAGTTCAGGCAGTAGGGCGTGTCCACCCCACCGGTGCGGTACAAGCCGTCGGGACGACAGTCCTCGTTGACCGCGGAGGCGGGAGAATTCCCCACCACCACAAGCAATCCGGACAACAACGCGACCACGGCTGCGCCGATTGCAGTTCTCCGTGCCACGAGTCACCTCCATTGGTGTCGTGGCGGCGGAGGCGGGTGCTGGCGAGGACCGTAAGCGGCTCCGGCCGACTCCGTCAATAGGTCTGGACCACTTGTGCCCGGGCGGCGGAGCGGTTGCCTGCCAACGGATCAGCGCAGATCCCGGTGGTCCGGAAGCGCCCGCGGTAGGCCACCGGCGGCACCCCGAGCACGCGGATGAAGGCGCGGCGCATCGTCTCCGCGGTGCCGAAGCCGCAGAGCCGTGCGATGTCCTCCACCCCGTCGTCACCGTTCTCCAGCAGGCCGCGCGCCGCCTCGACGCGGGTCTGCTCGACGTACTGGGCGGGGCTGATCCCCATCTCGCGGCTGAACAGCCTGGTGAAGTGCCGGACGCTGAGCATCGCGCGCGCGGCCATGGCCGGTACCGAGTGGTCCTCCCCCGGCGAGAGCGCGACGGCGTCGAGGACCTTGCGCAGCGGGGTGTCGCAGCTGATCTGGGGCTGACCGCCCGCGCTGAACTGGGACTGCCCGCCGGGGCGCTGCAGGAACACCACCAGGGACCGGGCGACGCGGCGCGCGGCCTCCGGTCCCATGTCGCGCTCGACGAGGGCCAGCGCCAGGTCGATGCCCGCCGTCACCCCCGCCGAGGTGGCGACCGGCCCGTCCCACTCGAAGATCGAGTCCGGCTGGACGACGACCTTGGGGTGCAGCGAGGCGAGGCGGTCGCACCAGCTCCAGTGCGTGGTGGCGCGCCTTCCGTCGAGCAGCCCGGACGCGGCCAGCAGCAGCGCGCCGGTGCACACCGACACGACGCGGCGCGCGCGGCGGGCGATCCGGCGGACCTGCGCGGCCTGCTCGGTGCGCACGGACGGCTCCCGCCCGGGGCAACGGACGACGGAGCCGGTCACGACGAGCGTGTCGATCACCTCGTCCACTTCCTCGATGGCGAGGTCGACGCGGAGCCGGACTCCGGCCGTCGTGCACACGTCCCGCCCTCCCGGCGAGGCGAGCCGGACCTGGTACGGGCCGCCGTAGCGAGCGGCGACTGTGAACACCTCGGTGACCCCGGCCGCGTCGAGCAGCGGCACCCCGTCCTCGACCAGTACGACGATCTTTCCAAGCACGCCGTCCAGCCTGTCCGCTTCGGCCCGCGCCAACGCAGGGGGACTTCCCCGATATTCCCCTGAGATGACCCCGAGAAGCCCGTTTCGTCCTGATCACGCGCGCGATGCTGAACCGATCCGACAGGAAGGAATCGCGTCGTGCGAACAACCGCAGCCGCCCTGCTCGCACTCGGCGTGGCGCTCACCGCGGTGCCCGCGCCGGGGTCGGCGAAGGCCGCGCCCGCCCTGGACTGGAAGCCGTGCACCGAGGGCGCCACCGCTCAGTGCTCCACGTTGACCGTGCCGCTGGACCGGGCGAACTCCAGCGGGAAGATCGAACTGGCGGTGTCCCGCGCCCCCGCGCGCGATCCCGGGCGGCGGCTCGGGGTGCTGATGTTCAACCCCGGTGGCCCCGGCACGGGCACCGCGGACCTGGTGGCGAACCAACCGCAGACGTTCTTTCCCACCGAGATCCTGGATCGGTTCGACGTGATCGGAGTCGATTTCCGGGGAACCGGGAAATCGACGCCGGTCCAGTGCGCTCTGCCCGCGCACGATCCCCTTGTCGACCGCTTTCCCACGATCGCGCCGGGCGTGGCGAAACTGGTCGGGTCCAACGCCGCCTTCGCGGAGTCCTGCGTGGCCAAGACCGGGCCGGTGATGGCCCACCTGGACACCGCGACCATCGCGCGCGATCTGGACGCGCTGCGGGAAGCCTTGGGCGAGAAGCAGATCAGCTATCTCGGCATCTCCTACGGCACCATGCTCGGCCAGGCTTACGCGGAACTCTTCCCGCACCGGCTGCGCGCGCTGGCGCTCGACGGCGTGGTCGACCGCTCGTTGCCGACCGCGCAGCTGCTGCGGGACAACGCCGAAGCGACCCGGGACGGGTGGACGTACTTCGTGGACTGGTGCGCTCGCGAGGCTTCCTGTGCGCTGCACGGGAAGGACGTGCGGCAGGTCCTGCGCGACGTGCTCGCGCGGGCGGACCGCGGTGAACTGAAGGACGGGGACAAAGCCGTGACCGCGCGCGAGGTGCAGGCGAACGTGACCGCCTCGCTGAACCTCGCCGGTCTGCTGCCCGCGTTGGCGAAGGGGCTGCTGGCCGCGTCGACCGGCGACGGCACCCAGGTCAGCAAGGGCATGTTCAGCCTGCCGAGCTACGCCTCGTACCGGTCGATCATCTGCCAGGACGTCCCGGCCCGGTTCGACCTGCCCGCGGCGGTGCGCGAGTCACGCGCCCTGAACCCCGACCTCGGCGGGTACTCGGAGTTCTGGGACATCGCCTCGGGCTGCGTCGGCTGGACCCAGCCGACGCGGTGGCACCCGCACCCCTGGCGCGCCGCGCCCCGGTCGACGCTGCTGGTCTCGGGCGAGCACGACGTGGCGACTCCGCGCGTGTGGGCGGAGAACGCGCACCGGCAGATCCCGGGCAGCCACCTGCTGACGTGGCGGGGCCTCGGGCACAGCACCTGGACCGGGAACAACCGCTGCGCCCACCTGGCGATCAGGAACTACCTGCTCACCCTCGCCGCGCCCACCGCGCAGTGCTGAGTCCTCGGACCCGGCTGGGAGGTGGGGCAAGCTGATCAGCGGCGGACCGGGCGGAGCAGGCCCTCCTGGACCACTGTCGCGATGAGGCGGCCGTCCCTGGCGAAGAACCGGCCGTTGGCCAGGCCCCGCCCGCCGGAGGCGCTGGGCGACTCCGAGTCGTAGAGGACCCACTCGTCGGCCCGGAACGGGCGGTGGAACCACATCGCGTGGTCCAGGCTCGCGCCGATGACATCGCCCCAGTACACGCCGTGCCGCGCCAGGACCGAGTCCAGCAGCGTCATGTCCGACATGTACGCCAGCAGGCACACGTGCAGCAGGTTCTCGTCCGGGACGCGGCCGTCCGCCTTCATCCACACCTGGCTGCGGGCGGGGCCGGGCTCCCCGGTCAGCCACGGCGGGGTGGTCACGTGCCGGATCTCGATCGGCCGGGGCAGCTTGGCCCACGGACCGAGCTTGTCCTTGTACGGCTGGACGAACTCGCCGTAGGTCGGCAGCGACTCGGGGTCCGGCACCTCCGGCATCTCGTCGCCGTGGTCCAGCCCCTCCTCCGCGGTCTGGAACGACGCCGACAACGCGAAGATCGCCTTGCCCCGCTGGACCGCCACCACGCGGCGGGTGGTGAAGGAGCGGCCGTCCCGGATGCGGTCCACCTCGTAGACGATCGGGATGCTCGGGTCCCCGGCGCGGATGAAGTAGGAGTGCAGCGAGTGCACCCCGCGCTCGGCCGGCACGGTGCGGCCCGCGGCGACCAGGGCCTGACCGGCGACCTGGCCGCCGAAGACGCGCACCGGCGACGCCTCGGGGCTGACCCCGCGGAAGATGTTCTCCTCGATCCGCTCCAGGTCCAGCAGCGCGACCAGGCGGTCGAGCACGGGCTGGCCGTGCGGGACGCCGTCGGCGGCCAGCGGGACCGGGACGGCGGAGGAGGCCCCCGCGGGGTCGGCCGCCGCGGCTCTGGCGACTTCGGTCACGGGGAGCTCCTCAGCGGGTCAGGCGTGGTCTTCTTCACCCAGACGGTGTACCCGGATGAGGTTAGTCGAGCCGACCGTCCCCGGCGGGGAGCCTGCGACGATGACCACAAGGTCGCCCGGCTGGTAGCGGCCGGTCATGGCCAGCATCGAGTGGTCGACCTGCTGGATCATCTGGTCGGTCGAGCCGACCTCGGGCACCAGGAAGGTCTCGACGCCCCAGCTCATCGCGAGCTGGCTGCGCACCTCGGGCTCGGGGGTGAAGGCCAGCAGCGGCAGCGGCGTGTGCAGCCGGGCCAGCCTGCGCACCGTGTCGCCGGACTGGGTGAAGGCGACCAGGGCCTTGGCGTTGAGCCGCTCGCCGATGTCGCGGGCGGCGTAGGAGATCACCCCGCGCTTGGTCCTGGGCACGTGCGACAGCGGCGGCACGGCGTCGGGGGTGATCTCGGTTTCGGCCACCTCGACGATCCGGCTCATCGTCTTGACCACGTCGATCGGGTAACGGCCCACGCTGGTCTCGCCGGAGAGCATCACCGCGTCGGTGCCGTCGAGCACCGCGTTGGCCACGTCGGAGGCCTCGGCGCGGGTCGGCCGGGAGTTGCCGATCATCGACTCCAGCATCTGGGTCGCCACGATCACCGGCTTGGCGTTCTCGCGGGCGATCTGGATGGCCCGCTTCTGCACCACCGGCACGTACTCCAGCGGCAGCTCCACGCCCAGGTCGCCGCGGGCGACCATGATCCCGTCGAAGGCCAGCACGATGGCCTCCAGGTTGTCCACGGCCTCGGGCTTCTCCAGCTTCGCGACCACCGGCAGCCTGCCGTTGCCCACCCGGTCCATCACCTGGTGCACCAGGTCGATGTCGGCGGGGGACCGGACGAAGGACAGGGCGATGATGTCCACCCGCAGGCTCAGGGCGAACTCGAGGTCCTCGATGTCCTTGTCGGACAGGGCGGGGACGGAGACGTCCATCCCGGGCAGGGACAGGCCCTTGTTGTCGCTGACCTTGCCGCCCTCGGTCACGTCGCAGACCACGTCGGGGCCCTCGACGGCCACCACGGTCAGGCCCACGTTGCCGTCGTCGACCAGCATGCGGTCGCCCGGCTTGGCGTCGTTGGCCAGGCCCTTGTACGTGGTGGAGACCCGGTCGTGGGTGCCGGGCACGTCCTCGACGGTGATCCGCACGCGGTCACCGGTCTCCCACATCACCGGTCCGTTGGCGAACCGGCCGAGGCGGATCTTGGGGCCCTGCAGGTCGGCCAGGATGCCCACCGCGCGTCCGGAGGCGTCGGCGGCCTGGCGGACCATGTCGTAGACCTGCTTGTGGTCGGCGTGGCTGCCGTGGCTGAAGTTCAGCCGCGCCACGTCCATGCCGGCTTCGACCAGGTCACGGAGCTTCTCCGGGGTCGCGGTCGCCGGACCGAGGGTACAAACGATCTTCGCACGTCGGCTCACGTCCGAGCAGCCTAGACCCGATTGCTGTACCGATACCGCAATCCGGGCCAGGATCTTTGTCGTGAGCCTTCGCGTTCTGCCCTTCGTCACCGCGGTGTTGCTGAGCGTAGTCATCCTGTTCATGCCGAGATCCGGCGTCCCGCTCGCGCCGCCCGGCGTGGACAAGGTCGTGCACTTCGGCCTGTTCTGCCTGCTCGCGGTCACCGGTCTGATCGCGAGGCTGCGGCTGTTGCCGCTGGCCATCGGCCTGTTCCTGTACGCGGTGGCCTCGGAGGTCCTGCAGGCGACGCTGCCCGTCGACCGGACCTTCGAGGTGGTGGACATCCTCACCGACTGGGCCGGGCTCGCGGCCGGGACGCTGCTGCACGCCTGGGCCAGCTCGGCCCGCGGCCGTGCGCTGCGCCGCCGTTACCTCCGCCGCCAGGCCGACGAGGAAGCCTGAGCACTTCCACCCGAACGGGTGGTCTTTTCGGCCCTCGCCGATGCGAACGCCGGATTCGGTGCGGTGTACGCACTGAACGAGTCATTCGGTGCGTTCAAGTACCTCGATGACTCATTCGGTGCGCGGGAGGCGGAGCCGCTAGAAGCGGGTTTCGCTGACCCCGACGTGGTCGGCGGCCCACGCGTTGACGTCGACCAGCTCGCGCCAGGCCTTGCGCACCCGGTCCAGGCACGCGCGCTCGTGCAGGACGTCGTCCGGCTCCCATTCGCGCACCACGTAGATCGAGCGGTGCTTGAGCAGCTCGATCCGCGGGTGCTCGGGGTCGTAGCCGCGCGGGCGGGTCTTGAGGCGCTCGCCCCTGACCTCCCAGCCCTTGCGTTCGAGCTTGCGCAGCAGCTGCCGGAACGCCTCGCCCCTGCGGTCGTCGTCGATCGCGGTGCGGTAGCGCGCGAGCTGGTCGGCGGCCATCGCGAACGAGCCGCCGCCGACGAGCAGGCCCGCCGGGCTGATCTGCACGTAGAAGGCCCCGCCGCCGCGCCCCTGCTCGACCACGCCGCCGCAGTGGGTCTTGTAGGGCGTCTTGTCCTTGCTGAAGCGCACGTCGCGGTACGGGCGGAAGACCTTGCCAGGCCCGAACTCCGGCTCCAGCTCGGCCAGCAGCGCCTCCATCGGGGCGCGCACGTCCTCGTCGTAGGTCCGCTTGTTGTCCGTCCAGAACGCCTTGGAGTTGTCCGCCTCCAGGTCGTCGAAGAAGTCGATCGCGTGTTCGCCGAACCCGCCGAAAACCATGGTCAACGACGGTACCGGGTGACTGTCGGTGGCCCGGCGTAGCGTCCGGCAGTGACTTGGATCACGCATTTCGATATTCGGAGGTTTGTGATGGTTCTGCTGGCGATCGGCACCCGCAAGGGCCTGTGGCTGGCCAGGAGCACCGACGGGAGGGCGAGCTGGAGCCTCACCGGCCCGCACCACCCCATGACCGCGGTCTACTCGGTGGCGGTGGACACCCGCGGGGACACGCCCCGGCTGCTCGCCGGCCTGCACAGCGAGCACTTCGGCCCGAGCGTCATGACCAGCGACGACCTCGGCGGGACCTGGCAGGAGCCGGACCACGCCCCGGTCGCCTTCCCCGAGGACACCGGCGCCTCGCTCGGCCAGGTCTGGCAGATCGCCCCGGGACCGCGTTCGCAGCCGGAGGTCGTCTACGCCGGTGTCGAGCCCTCCGCGCTGTTCCGCTCCGGCGACGGCGGCCGCACCTACGAGCTGGTGCGGGCGCTGTGGGACCACCCGCACCGCGCCGACTGGACCCCGGGCTTCGGCGGGCAGGCGATCCACTCCGTGCTGCCGCACCCGGACAACCCCGACGAGGTCACGGTGGCGATGTCCACCGGCGGCGTCTACCGGACCACCGACGGCGGGCGCAGCTGGGCGGCCAGCAACAGCGGTATCAGCGCCTACTTCCTGCCCGACCCCGATCCCGAGTTCGGCCAGTGCGTGCACAAGATCGCGCAGCACCCGGACCGGCCCGAGCGGTTCTTCGCGCAGAACCACCACGGCGTCTACCGCAGCGACGACAGCGCGCGGACGTGGCAGTCCATCGCCGAGGGCCTGCCGAGCGACTTCGGCTTCCCGATGGTGGTGCACCCGCACAAGCCCGAGGTGATCTACACGTTCCCGCTGACCGCGGACGCGCTGCGATTCCCGCCGGACGGCAAGTGCCGCGTGTACCGCAGCGAGGACGGCGGCGGCTCGTGGACGGCGCTCGGCACCGGCCTGCCCGAGGACGGGTTCTGGACGGCGGTGCTGCGTGACGCGATGTGCGTGGACGACGCCGACCCCGCGGGCGTGTACTTCGGCTCCCGCACCGGCGAGGTGTACGGCAGCGCCGACGAGGGCGACTCGTGGTCGCTGATCGCCCAGCACCTGCCCGACGTGCTCTGCGTCCGCGCCGCGGTGGTCTGAGGGGGTCCGCGATGAACGTGACGGTGTTGCTGCCGGGAGTGCTGCGCCCGGCGGCCGGTGGCGCCCCCAGGTTCGAGCTGGAGATGACCGCGCCCGCCACCCTCGGCGACGTGCTGGACGTGATCGCGAGCCGCTATCCGTTGCTGGAGCGGCGGTTGCGGGACGAGCAGCGTCGGCTGCGGCGGTACGTGAACTTCTTCGTCGACGGCGAGGAGTGCCGCCGTCTCGCGGGCGCGGACACCCCGCTCGCGGAAGGCACCGAGATCCAGATCATCCCGTCCGTGGCGGGTGGCTGACCCGCTAGGAGCACGGGACGGAGACGTCGCGCGGGGTGATCAGGCGCTTCTCGGCGATGAAGGGCTTCGGGTTGGCGGCCGGGCAGGCCGCGGGATCGGGGGTGGAGCAACGATCGATGGCGGCCTTGGCCGCGCGGCACAGGGCGGCACGCGAGCGGTGACGGGACGGGTCGAGGACCGGGAGCGCGCGCACGTGGACTTCGAGTCCGCGGATCGCGGCGATGGCGCGCACGTTCTCCGGCAACGTCTGCCCACCGAGGAACGCGGCGGCGGACGTGGCGCGTCCGCCGCGCAGGCGGTGCTCGATCAGTGTCGGGCGAACAGGAACACCGGCGCGCAGCGCGGCTTCGAAGACGGCGGGGGCGAAGGGGCCGCCGGGAGAGCTGCACCGGCGGACGCCTTCGGGGAAGGCCCCTACGGGCAGGCCCGCGCGCAAGGCGGAGGTGATCTCGGCGATGGTGTCCGGCAGGGCGCGCAGCCGCGAGCGGTCCAGGAAGATCGTCCCGCCACCGGCGACCAGCCTGCCGAGGAAGCCGCGGGCCGTCCGCGCGTCGGCCACCACGTGAATCGGTTGCTGCACCAGCAAAGCGGCCGCGTCCAGCCACGACAGGTGGTTCGCCACGAGCAGCGCGGCACCGCCCCGCGGGCCGGTGTGCACCACGCGGACGCCGAGCGCGCGCAGCAGCAGTCCCGCCAGCCGCCGCAGCTCACGGACGCGGCGACGCGGGCTGAGCAGCGGCAGGAGGACGGCCAAGGGCACGGCGAGCAGGAGCACGGAGAACACCGACGCGAGGCGGAAAGCGCGGAGCGCCAACGGAACGGTCGGCGTCTCCCCCGCCTCGGGCAGGCAGCCGGACGGGCAGTGGGTTCGGTATCCGGGAGAGGTCTTCACTGGTCTGCATCCACAATCGAGGTCGACGGCAATGCAGGTGTGGATCTTGCACGAGCTCGTCCGGGCCACCTCGCCGGGGGTCTGGTGTCGTTTGCTGCCAACAGAAGCGGTTACGGCACAGCGACCTGCGAGGGAACGCTGAGGCGACGCCGGATCCAGAGCAGGGTTGCGCCGAAGAGGAACACGTACACGTTGGTGTGGATGTTGCCGAGGCCGCCCCACTCCGGGATGCCGATCACCCCGAGCGCCGGGACGTCCATGCGGTGCCCGGTGACCATGTGCATGGGCCAGGAGAACGTCACCACGGCGAGGACGCTCAGCACGACGACGTTCGTCCTGCTGCCGCGCCACCAGTGGGCGGCCACGATCGCGAGCGGGACGAACCACACCCAGTGATGGCTCCACGAGATCGGCGACACCGCGGCCCCGGTCATGCCGACCACCGTGAAGGCCAGCAGGGTCTGCCCGCGGCGATGCGCCATCACGGCCACCGAGAACCCGGCCAGCGCGGCGAGCAGTGCGACGCCGAGCCACAGCACCGTGGGCGGCTTGTCCACTGTGAACAGACGGGCGAGCAGGCCGTTGAGCGACTGGTTCATCGGGCTGGCGACCTCGCCGACGCGCTCGGCCTGGAGGAACGTGCCGCTCCAGTACCGCAGCGTGTTGCCCGGCGTCACCGCGAGGCTCACCGCGACGGTGCCCAGGAACGTGCCGACCGCGACCAGAGCGGCCTTGTAGCGCCGGGTGACCAGGAAGTAGACGACGAAGATCGCGGGCGTGATCTTGATACCGGCGGCGAAGCCGACCGCGAGGCCGAGCCACACCTCCGTCCGCCGGTGCAGCCCGAGCAGCAGGATCACCAGCAGCACCAGGTTGACCTGGCCGAGGTGCATGGTCCACGAGACCGGCTCCACCCAGAACAGCAGCGCGGTCAGCCCCAGGGTGACGCGGCGGGTGTCACGGTCGGGCGCATACCCCGTGATTCGCAGCGACAGCCAGATCGCGCAGGCCAGGAGCGCGGTGTTCACGGGGAACACCAACAGCTTCCACAGCCACAACGGGCCGAGCACCATCGGCGCGAACAGCAGGGTTGAGAACGGCGGGTAGGTGTAGGAGAACATCCCGCCGTCGATCTTGGCTTCGTACAGCGGTCTGCCTTCGACCAGCGCCCGCGCTCCGGCCTCGTAGACGGTGAGGTCCAGGAAGTCGGACATGATCAAGAAACCGGTGAAGGCCCAGTGCAGCAAGGAGAGGACGACGAACGCCGGGACCGTCACCACCGCGATCCGCACCGCGTTGCGGGACACCCAAGCCAGCGGCTTCGGCAGGGTGGGACTCATCGCGCGCCTCCCGGACGGCAGTCGAACAACAGCTCGGGGTGTCCCGGCGGCCCGGAGGGACCCGACGCGCCCTGGTACTCCACGGGCGGCACGGGGGCGCAGTTCTTCGCCACCCACTCCTGGCGCTCGATCGACACTCCCCCGCCCATGCCGCCGTGGAAACCACCGATGAGCACGTGCCGGAGCTGGCCGGACCGCACCAGTTCCTGAAGCTCCACAATGGACGGAACCGCGGCCGCTCCGGTGAACCCGCCCATGGGCAGCACGCTGTACCCGGCGCGCAGGTAAGGCGCCGCGGTGTTCGCGGTCGGAACGGCGAACACGTAACGCTCCTGAGAGTGGTGCTGCTTCACGTAACGCAGCACACCCGCATTCGGAGTGACCATGTTCATGTCCCCCATCCCCGGAGGAAACGGCATGTCCGGAGGCATACCGTGCATGGCCGCCATCCCCGCACCGGACAGCGCACTGCCTTGGCCCGCAACCGGGTTGAGCGATGACAAGCCATCGAAGGTCTTCCCTGAAGCCATCGAGGTGAACACCCCAGGACCCACCAAGACCGCAGCCACGGCGACTGCGGGAAGTCGTGCCACGAGAGCGACCACGACACCCACCGCGACCACGATTCCAAGCCACACCAAGTCTTCTCGTATACACAAAACGACAGCCCACGCGCCCGTCGCAACGAGCCCAACCCACGTGTTGATGTGGAAGGCATAAGCCGCCAAGGCAGCGATGGCAGGGGTCATGGCCGCGGTGTAGTAGGGGTGAATCCCCGGCGCAGCAGAGAAAAGAACCGTGTGCGTGACGAGCCAGGTTCCCCAGAGGAGCAGCCCAGCACGCTCTCGGGGGAAGTCCTTGCGGGCAACCAAGCCGAGTGCGAGCGCGACCAGGGCCAACGGGAGCAGCCAGCTGACCTGAGCGCCGACCTCCGAGTTGAACAGGCGGAACGGACCGGCCGCCCCACCGAAGTCCGCGAGGAAGCTGCTCACCTGGTCGGTCGCCGCGGTGCCGTGGGAGAACCGACCGAAGCCGTTGTACAGCAACGCCATCTCCCACACGGAGTTGTGAGTGCTGCCGTCGGCGTACGGGCGGTTCACGGCGGGTGTCAAGGCGACCGCGACGAGCCACACGGAGCTGAGCGCGAGGGCCAGCGCACCCGCGACCGCTGTCCGCCCGAGGCGGCCCGAGAACCCTCCGGGTGCGGCGACCAGGTAAGCGATCCCCAGTGCGGGCAGGACGAGGAACGCCTGCGTCATCTTCATCTGGAAGCCGGCGCCGACCCACACCGCAGCGATGAGCAGCTGCGGCCAGCGTCCGTCCTTGATCGCCTTGGATGTCGCCAGTGCCGCACAAACCATGCACAGCACCAGGAACGTGTCGGGGATGTTCACCCGCGCCAGCACCACGGTGATCGGCGTCAGCGCGAACACGGCTCCGGCGATGAGCCCGGCGCGCGTGCCGATCCAGAGCCGCACCGCCGAGTACAGCACCGGAACTGTTGCCGCTGCGGCAAGCGCTTGGGGAAGCAGGACGGCCCAGGAGTGGAAGCCGAACACGCGCACGGACAACGCCTGCAACCACAGTGCGCCAGGCACCTTGTCCACCGAGATCGTCCCGGCCGGATCGAAGGCGCCGTAGAAGAACGCGTGCCAGCTCTCGCTCATCGAGCGCACGGCGACCGTGTAGTAGTAATGCGGTTCGACTCGGCCGAAAGCCCAGAACGCCAACAGGAACGTCGACGCGGTGAAGCCGAGCACGGCAAGAGAACGAGGAGGCACCGGCGTGCGACGCTTCTTCCGCACGCGAGGGCCGACCGGGTGCGGGTGTCCCGCAAGATGCTGCGTCTTCATAGCGCGGGGTTCTTGAAAGGCGGGTCGCCGAGCACGTGCACGCGGCGCAGGTGCCGGGGTGCGCGGTGGGTGAACGCCTCGCGGCCGTGCAGCAGCGTGTAGTTGTCGGTGATCACCAGATCGCCGTCCACCCAGTCGTGCGCGTAGTAGTGGCGCGGGTCGTAGAGCGCCTTCTGGAGTTCTTCAAGCAGCGCAGGCACATCCTCGTCGGCCACGCCGTCGAAGCTGTGGCTCGGCCGGTTGAGGAACGTCGCATCGTCGGCGATGGGCGGCTCGTTGAACCTCATCGTCGGTGCACCAGTGGCCGGATGCGGCACCACCAAAGGAGAAACCGCCTGGCCGCCGTAGTGCACCTTGTTCTGGATCCGGTAGGTCACGGTGACGCGGCTCCACCGCTCGACCGTCTCCGGGCCTGCGGAGGCGAGCACACCACTGGAGTCGCTGAACGTGGTGCGACCGCCGTTGCCCTCGCCGGGCGCGCTCACGCACTGGAAGACCTGGAACTCCGGGATCAGCGGCTTGTACATGCCGTCCCAGTGCAGCGGGACGTAGCTGTGGTCGAAGATGTGGTCGGTCGGCTCCTCGGCCTCGACCAGTTCGAGCACGGCGCCGAACGGCCACATCATGATCTCGCCCAGGGTGCCGCACCACGCCGTCAGGTCCTCGGCGTCGGCGAAGTTGCGGAACCCGCGCAGCACGAGGATGTGGTGCTCGCGGACGAGCGCGCGCAGCTCCTCCGGGGCCAGTGCCGACGGGTTCGCGCCCGGCGAGGCTGCCTGGACGAGCACGCCGAACGGCCCGAGCTTCTGGTGCTGTGCAAGAGACATGTCGGTTTCCTTCAGCCGGTGAGGCGGGACAGGACGTAGTGGCTGGGCCGACCGCCCCGCCGGACGAGGGTGGCGCCGAGGCGTTCGGCGTCGGCGCGCTTGGCCAGCTCCGGGCGTCCGTCGACCATCACGGCGACGCCGTGCCAGGGAGTCAGCCAGGTGTCGGCCGTCTCCATCAGCAGCACGCCGAGCTTCTCCGCGCCGCACGGCTGCGGGTGGATCGAAAGGCGGACCGCGTCGGTGAAGCGCTCGGCGAGCAGCGCTCCCCATGCCCGGCTGCGCTGGATGACCCCGTAGGCGCGGCGCCGGGCCTCGCGCAGCGCGGCCGCCCTGCTGCCCTCGTAGTCGGGACCGAGCTGGTCCTCGAACAGGAACCGCGTCATGCCGCGGTAGATGCTCAGCGCCTGACCGCCCGCCTTCACCTCGGCGCGCACCGACTCCAGTGGTTCGGCGTAGTGGGTCACCAGGTGCTCGCGCATCGCCGAGTGGTCGTCGAACCCCAGGTGCACGTCGTCGAGGTCGAAGACGTCCAGCCGCTCCGCGCCGATCCGATCGATCATCGCGAGCAGTTCGGTGCGGTAGGCGGTGACGTCGGAGTCCGGAACGCCGATCAGGTCACCGAAAACCCGTCCGTCGGAGCAGATCACGAAGCGCGCGCCGGGCGGGTAGACGCGTTCGACCCGATCGCACACCGACTGCAGGAACTCCAGCGCGACCCGCTCGGCCATGTCCGGCAGGTGGCTGAGCGTCTTCGCGCGGTTCGGCGACTTCGCCGGGAACGCGGGCAGCACCAGCTGGATCTCGCGTCCCGTCGCCATGGCCGCCGCGATCTTGCGCAGATGCGGAGCGGCGCAGGCGGAACAGCGCTCGGGGTGCTCGCCGGGCAGCCGCCGCTGGTAGGCCATGAGCAGGCGGAGGACGGCGTCGGCCGGGTCGTCGCCACCGGGGCGCGAGATCGGCACGACCTCGCCCGGCAGCACCGTCTTCACCATCGCCGAACTCCCCTCGCGGCTCGCCTGACCAACCGGTCGCCGAGCCTGCCAATGGAGGTTCAATTTCGAACAATCCCACGTAGCCATAGCTTGGCGCTATGCCCCCGCGCGCACCCCGCCGGATGTCGGGTCATTCGAGAACTCGAAGCGGGCGAACCAGTCGATCGGCCTAGACCGCGAGCACGAGAACGGCCCCCGGACATCGTCGTCCGGGGGCCGTGGGAGAAGCGGTCAGACCACGGAGAGCGGAATGGCCGTGGGGTGCACCGGGGCGGGCAGGTCCGAGGCGCCGGTGAGGTAGGTGTCCACCGCGTTGGCCACCGAACGGCCCTCCGCGATCGCCCACACCACAAGGGAAGCGCCGCGGTGCGCGTCACCGCAGACGAACACGCCGGGCGAGCTGGTCTGCCAGTCGGTGCCGCAGGACAGCGTGCCGCGCGGGGTCAGCGCCAGCCCGAGGTCGTCGAGCAGCCGCATGTGCTCGACCCCCTCGAAACCGATCGCCAGCAGGGCCAGATCGCAGGGGATCTCCTCGACCTCCTCCGACCGCGGCACCACCCGGCGGCGGCCGGAGGCGTCGCGCTCCACCCGGACCTTGCGCAGCCGCACCGCCTTCACCTGACCGGACCCGTCGTCCACGAAGGACTCGACGGCGACCGCGAACAGCCGATCGCCGCCCTCCTCGTGCGCGGCGTAGGAGCGCAGCACCCACGGCCAGGTCGGCCACGGGGAGCGCTCGTCGTCGCGCACGGTCGGCGGCTGCGGGTACTGGTCGAGCTGGTAGACCCGGACCGCGCCCTGGCGGTGCGCCGTGCCGAGGCAGTCCGCCCCGGTGTCACCGCCGCCGATGATCACGACGTTCTTGCCAGCCGCGTCGATCGGGGTCGGGCCGTCGCCCTCGCAGAACTTGTTGGCGGGCACCAGGTGTTCCATCGCCAGGTGCACTCCGCGCAGCTGCCGCCCCGGGGTCTCCGGGGTGTCGCGCCCGCGCAGCGCGCCCACCGCGAGCACGAT
This sequence comes from Allokutzneria albata, assembly GCF_900103775.1. Classification (GTDB taxonomy): domain Bacteria; phylum Actinomycetota; class Actinomycetes; order Mycobacteriales; family Pseudonocardiaceae; genus Allokutzneria; species Allokutzneria albata. The sequence goes on from NZ_LT629701.1 coordinate 4,299,223, forward strand.
CGCGTCGAACTCCGCGCGCAGCTTCTCCACCGGCAGGTCGACGCCGACCTCGCAGTTGGTGATAAAGCGGGTGCCCTCGGCGCGCAGCTGGGCCAGCCTGCGGTCGAGGACCTTCTTCTCCATCTTGAACTCGGGGATCCCGTAGCGGAGCAGGCCGCCGAGCCGGTCGTCCCGCTCGAAGACGGTGACCTCGTGCCCCGCCCTGGTCAGCTGCTGGGCCGCAGCAAGACCGGCCGGACCGGAGCCGACCACGGCCACCTTCTTGCCGGTGGAGATCCCCGACGGCAGCGTCTCCACGGTGCCGGACTCCCAGGCCACGTCGGCGATCGCCTGCTCGACGCGCTTGATCGCCACCGCGCCGCCGGAGTCGTGCGAGATGGACAGCACGCAGGCCGCCTCGCACGGCGCCGGGCACAGCCGCCCGGTGAACTCCGGGAAGTTGTTGGTGGCGTGCAGGCGTTCCGACGCCTGCTCCCAGTCGCCCCTGCGCACCAGGTCGTTCCACTCCGGGATCAGGTTGCCCAGCGGGCAGCCCGCGGAACCGGAGTGGCAGAACGGGATGCCGCAGTCCATGCAGCGCGCCGCCTGGGTGCGGACCTGCTCGTCGCGCGCGGGCTGCTCGATCGCCTCGTAGACCTCGGCCCAGTCGCCGAGCCGGTCGTCCACCGGGCGCTTGGCGGCCTCGGCGCGGCGGTGCTTCAGGAAACCGTTCGGGTCAGCCACGGGACGCCTCCATGATCGCCGCGTCGACGTCGCGCCCCTCGGCGCGAGCGGAGCGCTCGGCTTCGAGGACGCGCTGGTAGTCCCTCGGCATGATCTTGGTGAACGCCGAGGAGCGGCGGGGCCAGTCGCCGAGCAGCGACGCGGCCACCGCGGAACCGGTGAGCTTGTGGTGCCGCTCCACGATCTCGCGCAACCACTTCAGGTCCTCCGGCCGCGGCCGCTGCAGCTCCACCATGGCCTGGTTGACCCGCAGCGGGTCGAGGTCGAGAACGTAGGCGACACCGCCGGACATGCCGGCCGCGACGTTGCGCCCGGTCGGCCCGAGCACCACCGCGCGCCCGCCGGTCATGTACTCGAAGGCGTGGTCGCCCGCGCCCTCGGACACCGCGACGAGGCCGGAGTTGCGCACGCAGAACCGCTCGCCGACCCGCCCGCGCAGGAAGATCTCGCCGCGGGTGCCGCCGTAGCCGATCACGTTGCCCGCGATCACCTGCTGCTCGGCGGCGAAGGTCGACTCCAGCGGCGGGCGCACGATGATCCGCCCGCCGGAGAGGCCCTTGCCGACGTAGTCGTTGGCGTCGCCGACCATCTCCAGCGTGATGCCCGGAGGCAGGAACGCGCCGAGCGACTGGCCCGCGGACCCGGTGAGCCGCACGTGGATCGTCTCGTCCGGCAGGCCCGCCCCGCCGAAGCGGCGGGTGACCTCGGAGCCGAGCAGCGTGCCGACGGTGCGGTTGACGTTGCGCACGGGGAGTTCGAGCCGGACCGGGTGCGCGTCCTCCAGCGCCGCCTCGGCGAGCTGGATCAGCGTGCGGTCCAGCGCCAGCTCGAGGCCGTGGTCCTGGCCGCGCAGCCGCCGCTTCGCCGGGCCGTACGGCGTTTCCGGCGTCGCGAAGACCGGGGTGAGGTCCAGGCCGGAGGCCTTCCAGTGCTCGACCGCGTCGTCGGTGTCCAGCAGCTCGGCGTGCCCGATGGCCTCGTCGAGCGTGCGGAACCCAAGCGCCGCAAGGTGTTCGCGCACCTCCTCGGCGATGAACTCGAAGAAGTTCACCACGAACTCGGCCTTGCCGGTGTAGCGCTTGCGCAGCTCCGGGTTCTGCGTCGCGATGCCCACCGGACAGGTGTCGAGGTGGCAGACGCGCATCATCACGCAGCCCGCCACGATCAGCGGCGCTGTGGCGAACCCGAACTCCTCGGCCCCGAGCAGCGCGGCCACGATCACGTCACGGCCGGTGCGCATGGCGCCGTCGACCTGGACGGTGATCCGGTCCCGCAGACCGTTGAGCATCAACGTCTGCTGGGTCTCGGCGAGGCCGATCTCCCACGGGGTGCCGGTGTGCTTGAGCGAGGTCAGCGGCGAGGCGCCGGTGCCGCCGTCGTGCCCGGAGATGAGCACCACGTCCGCGTGCGCCTTGGCCACCCCCGCCGCGACCGTGCCGACGCCGACCTCGCTGACCAGCTTCACGTGGATGCGGGCCTGCTCGTTGGCGTTCTTCAGGTCGTGGATGAGCTGCGCCAGGTCCTCGATCGAGTAGATGTCGTGGTGCGGCGGCGGTGAGATCAGCGCGACGCCCGGCGTGGAGTGCCGGGTCCGGGCGATCCACGGGTAGACCTTGTAGCCGGGCAGCTGACCGCCCTCGCCGGGCTTCGCGCCCTGCGCCATCTTGATCTGGATGTCCGTGCCGTTGACCAGGTACTCGCTGGTGACGCCGAACCGGCCGCTGGCGACCTGCTTGACCGCCGAGCGGCGCTCGGGGTCGTAGAGCCGCTCCGGGTCCTCGCCGCCCTCACCGCTGTTGGACCGGCCACCGAGCTGGTTCATCGCGATGGCGAGGGTTTCGTGCGCCTCGGCCGAGACCGAGCCGTAGGACATCGCGCCGGTGTTGAACCGCTTCACGATGGAGGCGACCGACTCGACCTCCTCGATCGGGATCGGCTCCCGCGCCTCGGTGCGCAGCTTGAACAGCCCGCGCAGCGTGCCGCCCGTGCGCGCCAGCGCCTCCACCTCTTCGGTGTAGCGGCGGTAGACCTCCTTGCGGCGGGTCTTGGTCGCGTGCTGGAGCAGGAACACCGTCTCCGGGTTGAACAGGTGCAGCTCGCCCTCGCGGCGGTAGTAGTACTCGCCGCCGACGTCGAGCTTGCGGTGCGCGCGGTCGGACGGGTTGTCCGGGTAGGCCGTCCGGTGCCGGGCCGCGGCCTCCGCGGCGATCACGTCGAGGCCGACGCCGCCGAGCTTGGACACGGTGCCGCAGAAGTACTCGTCGACCAGGTCCTGGGACAGGCCGAGGGCCTCGAAGACCTGAGCGGCGGTGTAGGCGCCGACGGTGGAGATGCCCATCTTGGACATCACCTTGAGCACGCCCTTGACCAGCGCCTGGATGTAGTTCTTGATCGCCTTCTCCGGTGCGATCCCGGTGATCGCCCCGTGCGAGATCATGTCCTCGATGGTCTCGAAGGCCAGGTACGGGTTGACCGCGGCGGCGCCGAAGCCCAGCAGCAGCGCGATGTGGTGCACCTCGCGGGCGTCGCCGCTCTCCACCACCAGCGCCACCCGCAGCCGCTCCTTGGTGCGCACCAGGTGGTGGTGCACCGCGGAGACCAGCAGCAGCGACGGGATCGGCGCGCGCTTGTGGTCGGAGTCGCGGTCGGAGAGCACCAGCGTGCGCGCGCCCGCGGCGATGGCCTCGGAGGCCTCGCGGCGCACCCGCTGGATCGCCTCGGCGAGCGCGAGCCCTCCACCGTCCACTTCGTACAGTCCGGAAAGGACGGTGCAGGCGAAGCCGGGCAGGTCGCCGTCGTCGTTGACGTGGATGAGCTTGGCCAGCTCGTCGTTGTCGATGACCGGATAGGGCAGTTCGATGTGCCGACAGGAGGCGGGGCCTGGCTCCAGCAGGTTCTGCTCCGGGCCCATCACGCGCGCGACCGAGGTGACGATCTCCTCGCGGATCGCGTCCAGCGGCGGGTTGGTGACCTGCGCGAAGTTCTGCTTGAAGTAGTCGTAGAGCAACCGCGGGCGCTGCGAGAGCGCGGCGACCGGGGTGTCCGAACCCATGGAGCCCAACGGTTCCACGCCGCCGGTGACCATCGGCGAGAGCAGGACGCGCAGCTCCTCCTCGGTGTAGCCGAAGGTGAGCTGGCGGCGCACCACGGACTCGTGGCTCTGCACCACGTGCTCGCGGTCGGGCAGATCGGCCAGGTGCAGCAGTCCCGCGTGCACCCACTCGTCGTAGGGCAGCCGGCCGCCGAGCTCGGCCTTGAACTCGGTGTCGTCGATGATCCGTCCGGCCTTGGTGTCCACCAGGAACATCCGGCCCGGCTGCAGGCGGCCCTTGGCCACGACCTCCGACGGCGGCACGTCCAGCACGCCGGTCTCGCTGGCCAGCACGATGCGGTCGTCCGCGGTCTGCCACCAGCGCGCCGGGCGCAGGCCGTTGCGGTCCAGCACCGCGCCGACGAGCGTGCCGTCGGTGAAGGTGACGCAGGCCGGGCCGTCCCACGGCTCCATCAGGCTGGCGTGGAAGCGGTAGAACGCACGCCGCGCCGGATCCATGTCCGGCGTGTTCTCCCACGCCTCGGGGATCATCATCATCACCGCGTGCGGCAGGCTGCGGCCGCCCAGGTGCAGCAGCTCCAGCACCTCGTCGAAGGAGGCGGAGTCAGAGCCGTCCGGGGTGCAGATCGGGAACAGCCTGCTGAGGTCGCCCGGGATCAGGTCGCTGGCCAGCAGCGCCTCCCGCGAGCGCATGCGGTTGCGGTTGCCGCGGATGGTGTTGATCTCACCGTTGTGCGCGACGTAGCGGAACGGGTGCGCCAGCGGCCACGAGGGGAACGTGTTCGTGGAGAACCGGCTGTGCACCAACGCGATCGCGCTCTCCAGCCGCTCGTCGCGCAGGTCGGGGAAGAACGCGGGCAGCTGCGCGGTGGTCAGCATCCCCTTGTACACCAACGTCCGCGAGGACAGCGACGGGAAGTACACGCCGCAGCCCGCGCGCTCGCTCTCCACCTCGGCGCGCTTGCGCAGGCAGAAGGCGAGGCGGTCCAGCGCGATGCCGGACGGGAGCTCGTCCCCGGCCCCCGTCACCACCAGCAGCGCGAAGTGCGGCATCACCGAACGGGCGGTGGGGCCCACGTCGGCGGCGTCGGGGTCGACCGGAACCTCGCGCCAGCCCAGCACCCGCAGGCCCTCGTCGGTGGCGATGCGCTCGATCAGCGCGACCGCCTCGGCGCGGCGCTCGGGATCGGCGGGCAGGAGACCCATCCCGGCCGCGTAGCGGGCGTCGCCGTGCTCGTCCGGCTCGGGCAGGCCCGGCAGCTCGGCGCGCAGCAGCGCGTCCGGGAGCTGGAGCAGGATGCCCGCGCCGTCACCGCTGGTCGGCTCGGCACCGGCGGCGCCGCGGTGTTCCAGGTTCGCCAAGGCCGTCAACGCGTCGGTCACGATCCCGTGGGAACGGCGGCCCAAGATGTCGGCCACCATCGCGACACCACAGGCGTCGCGTTCCGTGCTGGGGTCGTAGAGACCTTGCCGGCCAGGGATGGCGGAGAAGATCACGCGCAGACCTCCCTCGTCGTCCTCGTGCAGTCCAAAGGTGGGGGCTGCGGGACGACGGTGGCCCGCTGAGAGCGCCTGGGATATGCCACAGGCAGCGTGTTTGTTACGGGGACTGTAACAGCCCGGAAATAACGGGGCATCATCTTCTGGGTGGTATCCCACACCGGGGCGTAACGATTCGTGTGGTCGACACGATGTAGCGCCCGACGTAGCAGTACGCGCGTCCTGGGTTCTGGCCAGGTGAGACGTGAGTGTACTGGTAACTTTTCCTCGCCCGCTCGGTAGCGAAGTCCGGTGCGATCCCGGCGCTGTCCCGCAACTGTGATGGCCTGCTCAGCCCGAGCCGGTCGAGCCAGGTCGCCTTCCGCGCGCGCTCGACATCCGACACTCCCGCACCGAGGACGTGAGACGAGTGCTGTTCCGTCGCCTGACCGCCGCGCTGACCGTGGCCGCGGTCGCCCTGACCGGCTGCGCCACCCGCCAGCCCGCTCCCTCCCCCACCACCCCGGCCGCCGCCGACTTCCCGGTGGAGGTGAGCGTTCCCGGCGGCTCGACGGGGCTGAAGCTGGAGAAGCGGCCGGAGCGGATCATCTCGCTCAACCCGAGCAGCACCGAGGTGCTCTACGCGGTGGGCGCGGGCAAGCAGGTCGTCGCCGTGGACGACCAGTCCACCTTCCCGGCCGAGGCGCCCAAGACCACGCTGTCCGGCTTCAAGCCGAACCTGGAGGCCATCGCCAACCAGAAGCCGGACCTGGTGCTGGCCTCCAACGACATCGACAACCTGGTCGCCGGGCTCGGGCAACTGAAGATCCAGGTGCTGCTGGTACCGCCCGCCAAGACCTTGGACGAGACGTTCGCCCAGGTCAGCGCCGTGGGCAAGGCCACGGGGCACGCTGCGGCCGGCGAGGCGCTCGCCCAGCGGATGCGCGCCGACATCGACAAGATCGTCGGGGAGACGCGCAAGGCCGTGTCGTCCTCCGGCAAACCGATGAGCTACTACCACGAGCTGGACAACTCCCTCTACAGCGTCAGCTCCAAGACCTTCGTCGGGCACGTCTACTCGCGCTTCGGGCTGGTCAACATCGCCGACGAGGCGGACAAGAGCAACAGCGGCTACCCGCAGCTGAGCGCGGAGTACCTGGTCAAGGCCAACCCCGACCTGATCTTCCTCGCCGACACCAAGTGCTGCGGCCAGAACGCGCAGACCGTGGCCGCCCGCCCGGGCTGGCAGACGGTCACCGCCGTGAAGAACAACGGTGTGATCGCGCTGGACGACGACATCGCCTCCCGCTGGGGCCCGCGTGTGGTGGACCTCGTCCGCACCGTCTCCTCGGCCGTCTCGGCAGCCGCCGCCAAGTGAGCGATCCGCGGCCGACCAGGCTCACCTGGCGGCAGGTGGCGGTCGGCGGCGCGCTGCTGGTGGTCGTGGTCGTCGCGTCGGTGCTGCTCGGCGCGATCGACCTCGGGTGGGGCCGGGTGCTCACCGAGTTCTGGGCGCAGCTGACCGGCGGGGAGTCCCCGCTGTCGGAGCAGGAGGCCGCGATCCTCTGGCAGATCCGGGTGCCCAGGGTGGTCCTCGGCTGTCTGGTCGGCGGCGCGCTCGCGATCTCCGGCGCGGCCTTCCAGGGCGTGTTCCGCAACCCGCTGGCCGACCCGTACCTGCTGGGCGCGGCGGCCGGGGCGGGCCTCGCGGCCACCCTCATGGTCTTCGCGGTGCCCGCCGCCCAGGAGCTGGTGCAGGGCTGGGTGGTCGGGCCGCTGCCGCTGGCGGCGTTCCTCGGCGCGCTCGGCGGGGTCGGGCTGACCTGGGCGCTCGGCCGTTCCGCCGGAAGCGGGACGGCAACGCTCGTGCTGGCCGGGGTCGCGGTCGCCTCGTTCCTCACCGCGGTGCAGACCTTCGTCCAGCAGCTCAACGTGGACAACCTGCGGGTGATCTACAACTGGATGCTCGGCGGGCTCGGCACCACGGGGTGGAACGAGGTCCTGCTGATCCTGCCCTACGTCGCCGTCTCCTCCGCGGTGCTGTGCGCGAGCGGTCGCCTGATCGACGTCCTCGGTGTCGGGGACGAGGAGGCCGGGGCCCTCGGCCTGCGCCCGGCCCGCGTGCGGCTGCTGGTGCTCGTCGCCGCCTCCCTGGCGACCGCGGCGGCAGTCTCGGTGAGCGGCCTGATCGGCTTCGTGGGAATCGTCGTGCCGCACGTGATCCGGCTGATGGTGGCGGGCAGCTACCGGGTGCTCGTGCCGCTCTCGCTGATCGGCGGCGCGATCTTCCTCGCCGCGGCCGACGTCGCCGCGCGCACGCTGATGGCGCCTTCGGAGCTGCCCATCGGCGTGATCACCGCGTTCACCGGCGCGCCGTTCTTCGCCTTCGTGCTGCGGGCCACCCGCAAGGAGCGTGCGTGATGGCGGAGCTGGAGCTGCGGTCGGTCTCCGCGGGCTACAAGGGCGAGATGGTGGTGCGGGAGGTGACCGCCCGGCTGCCCCGGGGTTCCTGGCTGGCGATCATCGGCCCGAACGGCGCGGGCAAGTCCACCCTGCTCAAGGCGATCACCGGGATCACCGAGCACAGCGGGGAGATCCTGCTCGACGGCGCGCCCATCCGCGCGATGAGCGCGCGGGAACGGGCGCGCGCGGTCGGCTACGCGCCGCAGACCCCGGTGGTGCCGGAGGGGCTGACCGTCACCGACTACGCGCTGCTGGGCCGGACCCCGCACCTCGGCCTGCTGGCCCGCGAGGGGCGCTCCGACCTGGTGATCGTGCGCGAGGTGCTGGCCCGGCTCGACCTCGACCACCTCGCCGACCGTCCACTGAGGACACTGTCCGGCGGCGAACGGCAACGTGCCGTGCTGGCAAGGGTTCTGGCCCAGCAGGCGGGCCTGCTGCTGCTCGACGAGCCCACGACGGGCCTGGACGTCGGGCACGCCCAGGCCCTGCTGGAGCTGGTCGACCGGCTGCGGCGGGCCGACGGCACCACCGTGGTCAGCACGCTGCACGACCTGACCCTGGCCGCCCAGTACGCCGACGAGCTGGTCCTCGTCGACAACGGCGACGTGGTGGCCGTCGGGCCGCCCACCGAGGTGCTGACCGTCGAACGGGTCGCGACGCACTACGGCGCCAAGGTCGCGATCCTCGCCGCGCCGGACGGCACCCCGGTGGTGACCCCGGTCAGGACTTGACCGGCTCCTTGTCCTCGGCGTCGGCCCGCATCAGCTCGTCCATGTCCACAAGGGACGGATTGTCCAGGACCTCGTTGAGGCGGTCGCGGTCCAGCGCGTTCTGCCAGCGCGCCACCACGAGCGTCGCGACACCGTTGCCGACCAGGTTGGTCAGCGCGCGGGCCTCGGACATGAACCGGTCGATGCCGACGATCAGCGCGATGCCCACCACCGGGATGGTGTCGCCGAAGGCCTGCAGCGAGGCGGCGAGCGTGATCAGCCCGGCGCCGGTGACGCCCGCGGCGCCCTTGCTGGAGAGCAGCATGAACAGCAGCAGGCCGATCTGGGTCCAGATCGACAGCTCCACCCCGGTGGCCTGGGCGATGAAGATCGCGCCCATGGTCAGGTAGATGCAGGTGCCGTCCAGGTTGAACGAGTAGCCGGTCGGGATCGTCAGGCCCACCACGGACTTCTGCGCGCCCGCGGCCTCCATCTTCACCAGCATCCTGGGCAGCACCGCCTCGCTGGAGGAGGTGCCCAGCACGATCAGCAGCTCGTCCTTGATGAACCGGACGAACTTCAGCACGCTGAACCCGGCGAGCCGGGAGACGATGCCGAGCACGACGACCACGAACAGCACGCAGGTCGCGTAGAAGGCGATCATCAGGAACGCCAGCCCGGTCAGCACCTTGCTGCCGTACTTGCCGATGGTGAAGGCCATGCCGCCGAAGGCGCCGACCGGGGCCGCGTACATGACGACCTTGATCACGCCGAACATCACCTTGGCGACGGTGTCCAGCGCGTCGATGACCTTCTTGCCGCGCTCGCCCATGAACGACACGGCGACCGCGACGAGAACCGCCACCACCAGCACCTGGATCAGCTGCCCCGAGGTGAACGCGCCGACGAAGGACTCCGGCACCAGGTGCAGGATGAACCCGGTGAAGCCGTCGGTGTCCTTGGCCTTGGCGATGGTGTCCGCGGCCTCACCGGCGTTGATCGGCATGTTCAGGTCGGCGCCCGGCTTGAACACGTTGACCACGACCAGGCCGATGACCAGCGCCAGCAACGTCATCGCGGTGAAGTACAGGATCGTCCGCAGCGCCAGCCCGCCCGCCTTGGCCAGGTTGCCCAGTCCGGCGATGCCCACCACGATCGTGCAGAAGATCGTCGGCGCGATGACCATCTTCACCAGGTTGACGAAGAAGTCCGCGAGCCACTTCATCTCGCTGGCCTGCTTGGGGAAGACCAGACCGACGATCACGCCGAGGGCGATCGAGACCAGGACCCAGAAGTACAGGTGCCGGTAGATCGGTTTCCGTGCCGATGCTTGACCCCGCGAACGGATCTGCGGTGTGGACGTTCGACCTGCGTCGGCCATCGACCCTCCTCGGGCTGCGTTGCGTGCGGACGGTTGCGCGGAATGTTGACCGCTCACGAAACGCGAGGACAACGGCCTGGCCCGAAACTTCAGACTCGTCTGACGTAGCCGCAACGTCCGCGTGATACCGCTTTCACGTTCAAGAGGTACTACTCTCCGCCCATGGTCTCCCGCCCGCTGAGCCGCCGCGCGCTGATCGCCGGCGCGGGCGCGGGCCTGCTCGCCGGGTGCACCGCGCGCCCCGGCTCCGGGCTGCGGGAACTCGTCCTGGCCACCGGTCCGGACGGCGCGGTGTTCCAGAAGATCGGCGGGGCCATCGCCACCCTGCTGGCCAACGCGCTGCCCGGGGTGGCGGTGCGGGCCCGGCCCAGCAGCGCGTCGGTGGAGAACCTGCACCTGCTCAACCGGGGCGAGGCGCAGCTCGCACTGTCCTCTTTGGACGCGATCTCCGAGCACCCCGACACCTCGATACACGGCATCAGCGCCGTCGGCAGGCTCTACGACAGCTTCCTGCACCTGGTCGTGCCCGCGGGCGGCCCGATCCGCCACTTCGGCGACCTCGCGGGCAAGCGCGTGTCGACCGGGGCGGGCGGCTCCGGGACCGAGTTCATCGTGGCCAACCTGCGCCGGGTCACCGGGGTGTCGTTCACGCCCGTGCTGCTCAACCAGCAGGAGTCCGCCGCCGCGCTGGCGCAGGGTTCGCTGGACGCCTTCTTCACCCTCACCGGCATCCCCACCCCGGCGATCACCGACCTGGAACGGCACACCAGGATCCGCCTGGTGCCGCTCGTGGCGCAGGCCCAGGCCCTCGCCCGGCTGCCCTCCGGCTACTACCTGCCCGCCACCATCCCGGCCACCACCTACGGCGCGATCCCGCCGTGTCCCACCGTCGTCACCCCGAACTTGTTGCTGGCCAGGGACGACGTGCCCGACGACGTGGTGGAGACGGTGACTCGCACCGTCTTCGTCGAGGCCCCCACGATCGCCGCGGACCGCCCCGAGGCCCGGCGCATCAACATCCGCACCGGCATCTCCACCGGCCCGATCCCCCTGCACTCCGGCGCCGCCCGGTGGTTCCGCGCCGTGAAGGGCTGAGCCCCTTACGCGCTGAACGAGTCGTTCAGGATGCGCGGTCAGTCGGCGGCGGGCAGGCGGACCACGGCGTCGAGGCCGTGCGGGCCGGGCGAGAGCAGTTCGAGTTCGCCACCGGCCGCGGTGACGAGTTCGGCGCAGATCGCCAGGCCGAGGCCGGTGCCCGCGATGTTCTGGTGCCGCGGCGATCGCCAGAACCGGTCCAGCGCCGCCGCGCGTTCGTCCTCCGGCAGCCCGGTGCCGTCGTCGACCACGTGCAGCTCGACCATGTCGCCGACCCGCTCCGCGCGCACCACGATCTCGCTGCCCCCGGAGAGGCGGACGGCGTTGCCCACCAACTCGTCCAGCACGCTGCCGAGACCGCCGGGCGGTTCCAGTGCGCGCAGCCCCTGCGGGATGTCGACGTGCAGCTCGATCTCCGCCCGCAGCGCCGAAGCCGCCCACGCGGGTTCGTGCGTGGCCACCAAGGCGTCCAGCTCAACGGGCTCGGCCGCGGCCGCACTGTCCAGGCGGGTCGCGGCGAGCAGCGCGTCGAGGACGCGGCCCATCTCCGCGGCTTCCTCGACGGCGATCTCGTGCGCTTGGCGAGCCGCTTCGGAGTGCAGGTGCGGCTGCAGGTTCTCCACCGCGAGGCGCAGGCTGGCCAACGGGTTGCGCAACTGGTGCGAGGCGTCGGCGACGAAGGCGCGCTGGCGGCGCAGCGCCCGGCCGACCACGTCGACCATGCTGTTGAACGACACCGCGAGCCGCCGCAGCTCCGGCGGCCCGTCCACGTCCGCCCTGGTGTCGAGCTCACCGCCGGCCACCCGCGCGGTCGCCTCGTCGAGCTGGTGGATCGGCCGGAGCACCCACCGCGAGATCGGCCAGGCCACCGCGACCAGCGCCAGCATCGGGACCAGCCCGACCAGCACCAGCAGCCACCAGATCCGGGCGATCTGCGTGCGCAACGACTCCGTCGAGGACACGGTCACCACCGAGGCCACGACCTCGCTGTCCCGGCCGACCGGCTCGACGACCACCAGCGGCGCCTCCCGCCACGGCCACACCACCTCCGGTGGGTCGGGTCGGTAGCCCGCGAAAGCCAGCTTCAGCTGCTCGGCGACCGTGGGCACGGTGAGGTCGAAGTTCTCCCGCGAGGCCAGGATGATCCGTCCGCCGGGGGCGACCAGCGCGGCCGGGCTGCTGTACAGCGCGTCGTAGCGGACCATCTCGTCCCGCAACGCCGTGGTGCGACCGGAGGACAGGGCGTTGTCGGCGATGGAGGCGAAGCGGCTGGCGTCGGCGAGGCGGTCGAGGTACATCCGCTGCGTCTCACCCTCGGCGATGGCCGTCGCCAGCGGGACCCCCATGGCCGCGGCGAGCACCACCAGCAGCGGCACCAGCACGCCGAGCAGCCTGCGCAGCACGGCTCACCTGGCCAGGCGGTAGCCGACGCCGCGAACGGTCTCGATCCGGACGTGCTCGCCGAGCTTGCCGCGCAGCGTCGCGATGTGCGTGTCGAGGCTGCGCGAACGCGCCTCCCAGCTGGTGTGCCACACCTGGTCGAGGATGTGGTCCCGGCTGACCACGCTGCCCGGACGCGCGACGAGCAGCGCGAGCACGTCGAACTCCTTGCGGGTCAACAGGATCTGCTCACCGTCCACAGTGGCCAGACGGGAGGACAGGTCGACCTTGAGCTTGCCGACCTCGATGGTCTCGGCGTCGGCCTCCGCACTGGCCCGCGCGGAGCGGGTGCGCCGCAGCACGGCCTCCACCCTCGCCAGCAGCTCGGCCGTGCCGAAGGGTTTGACCACGTAGTCGTCCGCGCCGCTGCGCAGGCCGAGAACGCGTTCCCGCTCCTCGCCGCGCGCGGTGACCGCGATGATCGCCATGCCCTCGGTCTGCCGCAGCCTGCGCAGCAGGTCCAGCCCGTCCGCGTCGGGCAGGCCCAGGTCGAGCAGGACGACGTCGGCGTGGCCCGCCTGCAGCGCTGCCGCCGCGGTCGCCACCCGGTGCACGTCGTAGCCGGCGTGCTGCAACGCGGTCACCAGGCCGCGTGCAACTCGGTCATCGTCCTCGACGACGAGGATGCGCATGGGGACCGATGTTAGGGCGTCTTATCGGTCTTGGTGGGGTCCGGAGTCACGGACTCGGCGGGCTTTTCCTCAGCGGCCTTTTCCTCAGCGGCCGGCTCGGGCTCGGCCGCCTCCTCCGGTTCGCGCTCGGCCCGCAGCGCGGCCAGGTCCTCGCGTTCCCCTCGCTTCTTGGCCAGCACCAGGTAGATCACCGCGCCGATGAAGACGATGACCGAGGTGAACACGTTGATCCGGATGCCCGCGATGAGCGTGGCGTGGTCCTCGCGCATGATCTCGATCCAGAACCGGCCCGCGGTGTAGCCCGCCACGTAGAGCGCGAACACCCGGCCGTGGCCGAGGCGGAACCGCCGGTCGGCCCAGACGATCAGCGCGGCGACGCCGAGGTTCCACAGCAGCTCGTAGAGGAACGTCGGGTGCACCACCGCGATCGGCGTGTGGTCCATGGCCACGCCGCCGAGCGGGTCCTCCAGGTTGGTGACCGGGTCGATCCTGCGGTAGATCTCCAGGCCCCACGGCAGGTCCGTCGGGCCGCCGTAGAGCTCCTGGTTGAACCAGTTGCCGAGGCGGCCGATGGCCTGCGCGACCACGATGCCCGGCGCGACCGCGTCGGCGAAGGCCGGCAACGGGATGCCCCGCCTGCGGCAGGCGATCAGCGCGCCGACCGCGCCCAGCGCGATGGCGCCCCAGATGCCGAGGCCGCCCTGCCAGATCTTCAGCGCGTCCACCGGGTTGCCGCCGGGGCCGAAGTACTTCGGCCAGTCCGTCGCCACGTGGTAGAGCCGCCCGCCGACGAGCCCGAACGGCACGGCGAAGACCGCGATGTCGGTGACCGCGCCCTTCTCCCCGCCCCGGGCGACGAAGCGGCGCTCGCCCCAGGCGATGGCCACCACGATGCCCGCGATGATGCAGAGCGCGTACGCGCGGAGCGGGATCGGGCCGATGTACCAAACCCCCCGGTCGGGGCTGGGGATCGTTGCCAGGATCGCGGAGACCGTTGCAGTCACGCCGCTCACCGTAGCCGCTGCCGCTCAGCCCGCCAGGCCCGGGTTCACCGTTGCAGATCCACCAGCACCGGGAACGGGCGTTCCCACTTCAGCACCCCGTCGTCACTGCGCGCCATCTCTCGGTAGCCGGCCCCGTCGAACTCGTAGGCGATGGCCGACACCGGCTCGGCGACCGGGTCCACGATGACGAAGAACGGAATGGCCGCTTCGGCGTACAACTGGCGCTTGAGGGCGCGGTCGAAGGCCCGTGAGGACGGGGACAGGACTTCCGCGGCCATGAGGATGTCGGTCGCGTCGAAGTAGACGGCGTCCGCTCCCGGGTTCGTCGTCACCACGAGATCGGGAATGAGCAGTCGCTCCCCGTTCAGCACGACGTTGACGCCGGGCAGTGTTTCGCACTCCGGCGGTGTGGCCGCGAGGAGCCCGACTTGAAGACGTTGCAGGACACGCTGGTGCTGTCTCCGGGCGCAGGGCTCACGACGACGGTCCCGTCGATGAGCTCGACTCGCTGCCCTTGGTCCTCGGGCAGTGCGAGGACCTCGTCGAGCGTCCAGCGTTGCGGGTGCTGCGGGAACGTCTCCGCTGGTGCTGCCACTGCGGGTCACCTCCGGTGTCGGCCCGGCGTCCAGTCTGACATGCCGGGCCGAAGGTGGTTGTCGGCATGACATCACCATGTCGCCAGCACCGGCAGTCCCCGGCCTCAAGCGGCTCGTACAGCTGATCGAAGGGCACTTTGCGCCAGGGGCGACCAGGAAACGCCCATCTCCGGGACGAACGTCAGGCGGTGACGGGGGTGCGGTGGGTGGCGGAGGAGAGTTCGGTCGCCAGGGCGCGGACGGCGGCCTCGCCGGAGGAGACGGCGTTGACGAACGCGGAGCCCACGATCACGCCGTCGGCGAACGCCGCGACCTCGGCCGCCTGCGGGCCGGAGCGGACGCCGAGACCGACGCCGATCGGCAGGTCGGTGTGCGCCCGGGTGCGTTCGACCAGCCGCGGCGCCTGGCTGCTCACGGCGTCGCGGGCGCCGGTGACGCCCATGATCGAGGCGGCGTAGAGGAACCCGCTGCTGGCCGCCGCGGTCTTGGAGATCCGCTCCTCGGTGGAGGAGGGTGCCACCAGGAAGATGCGGTCGAGGCCGTGCGCGGCCGAGGCGGCCAGCCAGTCCTCGGCCTCGTCCGGGATCAGGTCGGGGGTGATCAGCCCGAGCCCGCCCGCGGCCGCGAGATCGCGGGCGAAGGCGTCCACGCCGTAGCGGTGCACCGGGTTCCAGTAGGTCATCACGACCGCGCGCCCACCCGCCGCGGAGATCGACTCCACCGTGGTGAACAGGTCGCGCACCCGGAAACCGTTGCGCAGCGCGGTGTCCGCGGCGGCCTGGATGGTCGGGCCGTCCATCACCGGGTCGGAGAACGGCAGGCCGACCTCGACCAGGTCGCAGCCAGCGTCGAGCATCGCCGTGAGGTACTGCGTGGAGCCCTCGACGGTCGGGAAGCCCGCGGGCAGGTAGCCGATCAGGGCAGCGCGGTCGGCTGCCCGGCAGTCGGCGAACATCTGCGCCAGAGACATCAGGCGTTCTCCCCCACGAGGTCGAAGTACTGGGCGGCGGTGTCCATGTCCTTGTCGCCGCGCCCGGACAGGCACACCAGGATCACGCCCTCCTGACCGAGCTCGTGGCCGAGCTTCAGCGCGCCCGCGAGCGCGTGCGAGGACTCGATCGCCGGGATGATGCCCTCGGTGCGGGAGAGCAGGCGCAGCGCCTCCATGGCCTCCGCGTCGGTCACCGCGCGGTACTCGGCGCGGCCGATGTCCTTGAGGTAGGAGTGCTCGGGGCCGACACCGGGGTAGTCCAGGCCCGCCGAGATCGAGTACGCCTCGGTGACCTGCCCGTCGGCGTCCTGGAGCAGGTAGGAGAACGCGCCGTGCAGCACGCCCGGCTCACCCTCGGTCAGCGTCGCCCCGTGCTCGCCGGTGTCCACGCCCTTGCCCGCGGGCTCCAGGCCGACCAGCCGGACGTCGGGGTCGTCGAGGAAGCCGTGGAAGATGCCGATCGCGTTGGAGCCGCCGCCGACGCAGGCCGCGACCACGTCGGGCAGGCGCCCCACCTGGTCGAGCATCTGGGCGCGGGCCTCGGCGCCGATCACCTTGTGGAAGTTGCGCACCATCATCGGGAACGGGTGCGGGCCCGCCGCGGTGCCGAGCAGGTAGTGGGTGTCGTCGACGTTGGCCACCCAGTCGCGCAGCGCCTCGTTGATGGCGTCCTTCAGCGTGCGGGAGCCGGTCTTGACCGGGATGACCTCCGCGCCGAGCAGCTTCATCCGCGCCACGTTGAGCGCCTGCCGCTCGGTGTCGACCTCGCCCATGTAGACCACGCAGTCGAGGTCCAGCAGCGCGCACGCGGTCGCGGTGGCCACGCCGTGCTGGCCCGCGCCGGTCTCGGCGATGACCCGCTTCTTGCCCATCCGCTTGGTCAGCAGCGCCTGGCCCAGCACGTTGTTGATCTTGTGCGAGCCGGTGTGGTTGAGGTCCTCGCGCTTGAGGAAGATCCGCGCCCCGCCCGCGTGCTCGGCGAACTTCGGCGCCTCGGTGAGCAGCGACGGCCGGTTGGCGTACTCGCGGAGCAGCCGCTCGAACTCGGTGACGAAGTCCGGGTCGACCCGTGCCTTGTCGTAGAAGGTGGCCAGCTCGTCGATCGCGGCCATCAGCGCCTCGGGCATGTACCGGCCGCCGTAGGGGCCGAAGTGCCCGCGATCGTCGGGCCCGTGCTTGTCGCGGTCCTCGTCGTGGGTCATGGGGGCGCGTCTCCTCAACGGCTCGGGCGGGGGCATGCGGGGTGCGAGCCCGCGGTGACCAGCTGGGTCACCGCGCTGCGCGGGTTGCCGCTGGTCACCAGGCCCTCACCGACCAGGACGGCGTCCGCGCCGAAGCCCGCGTAGGTCATCAGGTCGCCGGGGCCGCGCACACCGGACTCGGCGATCTTGATGACCTCGCTGGGCAGTCCGGGCGCGATCCGGCCGAAGCAGTCGCGGTCGACCTCCAGCGTGGTCAGGTCGCGGGCGTTGACGCCGATCACCTGGGCGCCCGCCTCCAGCGCGCGGTCGGCCTCCTCGGCGGTGTGCACCTCGACCAGCGCGGTCATCCCCAGCGACTCCGCGCGGTCCAGCAACGCCTCCAGCACGTTCTGCTCCAGCGCGGCCACGATCAGCAGGATCATGTCCGCGCCGTGCGCCCGCGCCTCGTGGATCTGGTACGGGCTGACCATGAAGTCCTTGCGCAGCAAGGGAACGTCGACCGCGGTGCGGACGGCGTCGAGGTCGGCGAGCGAGCCGCCGAAGCGGCGCTCCTCGGTGAGCACGCTGATCACCCGCGCGCCACCGGCCTCGTAGTCGCGGGCCAGTTCGGCCGGGTCGGAGATGCCCGCCAGCTCGCCCTTGGACGGGCTGCGGCGCTTGACCTCCGCGATCACGCCGACCCCGGGCGCGCGCAGCGCGGCCATCACGTCCCTGGGCGGGGCCGCCTGCGCGGCCAGGTCCTTGATCTCCGACAGGGGTGTCCGGGCTTCGCGGGCGGCCAGGTCGGCGCGGACGCCTTCGAGAATCGACTCCAGGACGTTCACGCGCACTCCTCCGCATGATCCGTTCGTCCGGCGCGGCCGTTGCTGGCTCGTTCCGGCGCTCGAATCGGTTCGTTGCTGCCGCACCCGATAGCGACCGTCCCCATCACGGTGGCCGTGAGGCGTTCATGGATGCTAACTCTCAGGCGGTGCCGCTTCCGGTCTGGGGTCACCGAATCCGTCCTGGCTGTCAAGGGTCTTTCCGGGCTGTGACGGTGGGATCACTCCCCGAGTCCAACGCCTCCCACACCTCCCGGTCGGGATCGGCGGCCCTGGCGTTACTCCCGGTGTCGTAACGGGCACCGAGCGCGGGCATCCGCGCACCGCCGACCAGCACGATCAACCCGGCCGCGAGCAGCAGTGCCAGTCCGGCCAGCCCGAGCAGCGGTCCCACCGCGGTCACCGTCGCCGCGTAGCCGACCCACAGCGCGATCCCGCCGACGGCCAGCAGCGCCAGCAGCCCGCCGACCACCCGGCGCAGCACGCCCGAGGTCGCGATGGCCCCGGCGATCCCGGCGAGGCTCAGCAGCGCCAACGGGATCAGCGCGGGCACCTGGTCGGCGCCGGTCGGCTGGTCCCGCGCGGAGCGCAGCGCCGAACTCGCGTCGGCGAACCACGCCACCGAGGAGGAGCCCCACAGCAGCCCCGCCGCGGCGAGCAACAGCAGCACGACCGTCCACAAGAGACCGCGGGCGGGCCGGGCCGCGTGCTCAGGCACCGCCGCTCCCGTCGACGGCCAGCGCCATCGTGTCGGCGGTGGCGATCGCCGAGAGAACAGCGCGGGCCTTGTTCAGGCACTCCTGGTCTTCGGAGATCGGGTCGGAGTCGGCGACGATGCCCGCCCCGGCCTGCACGTAGGCCACGCCGTCGCGCACCAGGGCGGTGCGGATGGCGATGGCGGTGTCGGCGTCGCCCGCGAAGTCGAGGTAGCCGACGACGCCGCCGTAGAGGCCGCGCCGGGTCGGCTCCAGCTCCTCGATCAGCTCCATCGCGCGCGGTTTCGGCGCCCCGGAGAGGGTTCCCGCCGGGAAGCAGGCCGCGACCGCGTCGAAGGCGGTGCGCCCCTCGGCGAGCTGGCCGGTCACCGTGGACACGATGTGCATGACGTGGCTGTAGCGCTCGATGCGGAAGAAGTCGACCACGGTGACCGAGCCCGGCGTGCAGACGCGGCCGAGGTCGTTGCGGGCCAGGTCGACCAGCATCAGGTGCTCGGCGCGCTCCTTCTCGTCGTGCAGCAGGTCCTTGGCCAGCAGCGCGTCCTCCTCCTCGTCGGCGCCGCGCCAGCGCGTCCCGGCGATCGGGTGCGTCGTCGCCTTGCCGTCGCGGACGGTGACCAGCGCCTCCGGGCTGGAGCCGACGATCGCGAAGCCGTCGAGGTTGAGCAGGTACATGTACGGGCTGGGGTTGGTGGTGCGCAGGACCCGGTAGATGTCCAGCGGGTCGGCCGCCGTCTCCAGCTCGAACCGCTGCGAGACGACGATCTGGAACGCCTCGCCCGCGTGGATCGCCTCCTTGGCCTTCTCCACGGCCGCGGTGTAGTCGGCGGTGCTGCGGCGGCGGGTGAAGCGGGGCTCCGGGCGGGAGAAGACCGCAGCGCTGGGCGCGGCGGAGGTGCACAGCCGCGCGGTCATGTCGTCCAGGCGCGCGACGGCCTCGTCGTAGGCGGCGTCGACCCGCTCGTCGGTGTCGTCCCAGTTGATCGCGTTGGCGATGAGCGTGATCGTGCCCTCGTGGTGGTCCATCGCGGCGAGGTCCATCGCCAGCAGCATGACCAGCTCGGGGATCTCCAGGTCGCCCTCGGCCAGCTCCGGCAGCGCCTCCAGCCTGCGCACCACGTCGTAGCCGAGGTAGCCGACCATGCCGCCGGTCAGCGGGGGCATGCCGGGCAGCGCGTCGGTGTGCAGCAGCCGCATGGTCTCGCGCAACGCCACCAGCGGGTCGCCGTCCCTCGGCAGGCCGACCGGCGGCGTTCCGGTCCACGTCGCGTGGCCGTCCACCACGGTCAGCGCGGCGGGGCTGTGCGCGCCGACGAAGGACCAGCGCGACCACGAACGGCCGTTCTCGGCGGACTCGAACAGGAAGGTGCCGGGCCGGGCGGCGCCCAGCTTGCGGTAGACGCCGACCGGGGTCTCCCCGTCGGCGAGCAGCCGCCGCACCACCGGGATGACGCGGCGGTCCCTGGCGAGTTCGCGGAACTCCTCGCGGCTGGGGCTGATCTCCCCCATCGCGGTCCTGCCGGGCGCGAGCACACTGACCATGGGGACATTCTGCCCGGTCGTTGACTGGGGGCGTGACCGCGGCCCATTATTTCCACAAGCGTTGAATACGGATGGTGGAGATGAGCACCGGGACCGAGAGTACGTCACCGCGCAGGCGCGGGCGGCGGCCCGCGGGCGAGGACACCCGCCGCGCGCTGTTGGACGCGGCCCGCCGGTCCTTCGCCGAGCACGGCTTCGCCGGGGCGACCGTGCGCGCGATCGCCGCGGAGGCCGGGGTGGACGCGGCGATGGTCAACCACTGGTTCGGCGGCAAGGAGGGCTTGTTCGCCAGCGCCATGGAGCTGCCGCTGGACCCGAAGCGCGTCGGCGAGATCCTGCTGACCGGACCGCTGGAGCAGATGGGCGAGCGCATCGTGCGCACGTTCCTCGGCGTCTGGGACGGCGCGGGCGGCGGGGCGTTCGTCGCGCTGATGCGCAGCGCCTCCAGCAACGAGACCGCGGCGCGGATGCTGCGGGAGTTCATCTCCACACTGGTGTTCGGGCCGATCGCGCGGAGGGTCGGGCCGGACCGGCCGGCGCTGCGCGCCGCGTTGTGCGGCACGCAGATCGCCGGCCTCGGCATGGTCCGCTACGTGATCAAGCTGGAGCCGCTCGCCTCGGCCGACCACGACACCCTCGCCGCCGCGGTCGCGCCGAACCTGCAGCGCTACCTCACCGGCGACATCGGGCCTACTTCCACTCCCACTTGATGTCGATGTTCCCCCGGCTCAGCGGGGCGAGCTTCTTGAACGCCTTCTCGCTGAGGTCGAAGTGGGCTTTGGAACACCCCGGACACTTGTCCTTCACGCTCACCGTGACCGACTTGCCACCGTAAGTGACCTTCAGTTTCTTCTTGCAGATCGGATCATTGTTGGGATCACCCGATCCGAACCAGGAGTCGGACACCGCGACCAGCAGCTGCGTCCTGGCGTTGATGTGATCTCCGCAGGCCCCGGCGCCGGAGAGGTTGTAGTACGTGGCGTTTCCGGACTTCGCCGCGGCGAAGGCGGGAGCATTGCCGACACCGGCGAACAGGATCGCGCACAGAGCGGCGGCAAACAGGGAGGACCGCTTCATGACGCCCAGTCTCGCCATAGGAACGACATTCGCGAGACCGATTAACCGTTCCTGAAGCGAAGAAAACTCTATTCGACTGAATCCGAAAGAAGAATATCCGTGTCGAAACAGGTTCGCGTTCCGGTGTGACAGGCCACGCCTTTTTGGTCGACGATGAGCAGAACCGTGTCACCGTCGCAGTCCAGCCGCACCTCGTGCACGTACTGCGTGTTCCCGGAGGTCTCACCCTTGACCCAGTAGGACTGGCGGCTGCGCGAGTAGTACGTGGCTTTGCGCGTGGTCAGCGTGCGGTACAGCGCCTCGCCGTCCATCCACGCCACCATCAGCACCTCGCCGGTGCCGCGCTGCTGGGCGACCGCGCAGAACAGGCCGTCGGCGTTGCTCCGCAGCCGTTCGGCGAGCTTCGGGTCCAGTTTGCTCACGGTCTCTCCAGGAACTTCCGCATCGGGCCGGTGTTCAGCAACACCACAGCGTAGACGTGTGCCGCACCAACGATTCCGGACACGATCCGGGCCAGGCCCGGCCCGTCGCCGAGCACGATCAGCAGGTGCAGCAGCGCGGCGAAGACCGCGACCGCCGTCGCGCCCGCCTTGGCGATCCGGATGCGGGTGAGCAGGCTCGCGGCCGCGACGAGGACGAGCACGAGCAGCACCGTCGGCAGCACGAGCAGGTCGGCCCCGCCTTCGGCCGCCCACCGGAGGACGCCCGCGCCCAGGAAGACGAGTTCCGCGCCGACCAGGCAGGCGAGGATCGCCCACAGTTCGACCGGGCGCTTCACCGGACCGTCACTCCCGCCGCGCGCAGGCCGTCCTTGACCTCGCCGACCCGCAACTGTCCAAAGTGGAACACGCTGGCCGCGAGGACCGCGTTCGCGCCTGCGGCGACGGCGGGCGGGAAGTGCTCGACCGCACCCGCTCCCCCGCTGGCGATCAGCGGCACCGACACGGCGGCGCGCACGAGCCGCAGCAGCTCCAGGTCGAACCCTGCCTTGGTGCCGTCGGCGTCCATGGAGTTCAACAGGATCTCGCCGACGCCGAGTTCCTGGCCGCGCGCGGCCCATTCCACCGCGCAGATCCCGGTGCCGCGCCTGCCGCCGTGGGTGGTGACCTCGAACCCGGACGCGGTGGGCTGCGCGCCTTCCGGCACGCGGCGCGCGTCGACGGAGAGCACGACGCACTGGGCACCGAAGCGCTCGGACGCCTCGCGCAGCAGCTCCGGCCGCGCGATGGCCGCCGTGTTCAGGCTGACCTTGTCCGCGCCCGCGCGCAGCAGCTTGTCGACATCGTCGACTTCGCGCACCCCGCCGCCGACCGTGAGCGGGATGAACACCTGCTCCGCGGTGCGGCGCACCACGTCATAGGTGGTTTCCCGGCTCCCGGACGAGGCCGTGATGTCGAGGAAGGTCAGCTCGTCCGCGCCCTCGGCGTCGTAGGTCCGCGCCAGCTCCACGGGATCGCCCGCGTCGACGAGGTTCGTGAAGTTGACGCCCTTCACCACGCGCCCGTTGTCGACGTCCAGACAGGGGATCACTCGCACCGCAACCGTCACACCAAGAGCCTACGGTGCCCGCCCCCTCCTCCGACCCGCCCCCGGCGTGAGACGAATTCCGCCCAACCCCCCGCCAGAACCACTCCGAACTGGCTTTTTCCGGGGCGTTCGAGCGACGATCGTGGAGGGGTGCCCCCGGGCGGGTGGGGGCTGTTCAGGGGGCGGCGAATGCGTCAACTCGTGGTTGACGATTCGCCGATCGTCAACCTACAGTTGACGCATGACTCCAGCACCGGCACGACTCGACGACCTGATCACCTACGTCAAGACCCAGTACCCGGACGGCACGCCGCTGGACCACCTCAGCGTGGCCGTGCTGACCGCGGAACGCCTCGGCGAACTCGCCGACCACCTGATCGGCCACTTCGTGGACCAGGCCCGCCGCGGCGGCGCGTCCTGGACGGAGATCGGCCAGAGCATGGGCGTGTCCAAGCAGGCGGCGCAGAAGCGCTTCGTGCCCAAGGACATGGACAAGATGACCATGGACAGCTTCGCCCGCTACACCGACGACGCCCGCAAGGTCCTGGTGTACGCGCAGGAGGAGGCCAAGTCCGCGGGCAACCCGGAGATCGGCACGGAGCACATCCTGCTCGGCCTGCTGCACGCACCGGAGGCACTGGCCGCACGCGCGCTGGCCGCCGAGGGCGCGAGCGAGCAGACCGTCCGCGCGGCGGTGGAGCGGGTGCTCCCCCCGGCGCAGCAGGAGGTCCCCGAGCAGATCCCGTTCACCGCGAACGCCAAGAAGGTCATCCAGCTGACGCTGCGGGAGTCCTTGCGGCACAACAGCAAGCACATCGGCACCGAGCACCTGTTGCTGGCGCTGATGCGCGCGGAGTCGGGGACGGGCGCGAAGGTCGTCGCGGATCTCGGCATCTCACGCCAGGCGGTGGAGGACCGAATCCACGCCGAGCTGCAGCAGAGCTAGCGCACCGCCGCCAGTGCCTCGGGAAGCGTGAAAGCCTTGGCGTAGAGGGCCTTGCCGACGATGGCGCCCTCCAGGCCGACCGGGGCAAGCTCGGCCAGCGCCCGCAGGTCGTCCACACTGGACACTCCACCGGAGGCGATCACCGGCTTGTCCGTGCGGGCGCAGATCTCGCGCAGCAGTTCCACGTTGGGCCCCTGGAGCGTTCCGTCCTTGGACACGTCGGTGACGACGTAGCGGGAGCAACCGTCCCGTTCGAGGCGCTCCAGGACCTCCCACAGGTCTCCACCGTCAGAGGTCCACCCGCGACCCTTGAGCCGGTGGCCCTCCTCGGTGATCCGCACGTCGAGGCCCACGGCCACCTGTTCCCCGTGCGCGGCAAGGACTTTCGCGCACCACTCGGGGTCCTCCAGTGCCGCCGTGCCCAGGTTCACCCGCGCGCAGCCGGTGCCGAGCGCGGCGGCCAGCGAGGCGTCGTCGCGGATGCCGCCGGACAGCTCGACCTTCACGTCCAGCTCGGCGATCATCGCCGCGAGCAGCGCCCGGTTGTCGCCGCGCCCGAAGGCGGCGTCGAGGTCGACGAGGTGGATCCACTCGGCGCCGCCGTCCTGCCAGGCCAGGGCCGCCTCCAGCGGGGTGCCGTAGGCGGTCTCGGTGCCCGCCTCACCCTGGGTGAGCCGGACGGCCTTGCCGTCGACCACGTCGACGGCCGGGAACAGCGTGAAAGTCACGGGACTACCTTCTGCTAGAGCGTGTTCAGCCAGTTGCGCAGGATGTGCGCGCCGGCGTCGCCGGATTTCTCCGGGTGGAACTGGGTGGCCCACAGCGGCCCGTTCTCCACCGCGGCGACGAAGTCCTCCCCGTGGTGGGCCCAGGTCACCAGCGGCGGGGTGAACGCGCCGTCCGCGTCCAGCTCCCACTTGCGCACGCCGAAGGAGTGCACGAAGTAGAACCGGGCGTCCGCGTCGAGCCCGGCGAAGAACTGCGAGCCCTCCGGAGCGCGAACGGTGTTCCAGCCCATGTGCGGCAGGACGTCGGCGTGCAGCCGCTCCACGGTGCCCGGCCACTCGCCGCAGCCCTCGTCGGTGACCCCGTGCTCGACGCCGCGCTCGAACAGTGCCTGCATCCCCACGCAGATACCGAGGACGGGGCGTCCGCCCGCCAGCCGCTCGCCGATGATGCGCGGCCCCTGGACCGAGCGCAGTCCCGCCATGCACGCGCCGAAAGCGCCGACTCCGGGAACCACCAGGCCGTCCGCCGCGAGTGCGGCACGATGGTCCGCGGTCACCTCGACGTCGGCACCGACGCGGCGCAGAGCGCGTTCGGCGGAACGGAGGTTGCCGGAGCCATAGTCGAGCACGACGACGCGGGACACGCCCCCAGGCTAGTCGTCACCCCCGCCCGCTCGCGAACCCGTTCCCCTCACCCGTGACCCCCGCCACGCGGGTTTACGCACTGAATGAGTCGTTGAGGTACTTGAACGCACCGAATGACTCATTCAGTGCATCACCGCCCCGGGCTCAGCCCAGGAACTGGGTGATGGAGTGGTGCAGGCCGGCGGGGTCGAGGCCGTGGATCACGTCGTGCTGCTCCGCGGTGCCGTAGGCGCGGACCTCGTTGTCGCGGTGCACGCCCAGCGAGAGCAGCCGGTGCGGGACGTCGGCCAGGGCGGTGCCGACCTCGTGCGCCGACGTGCCCTGGAGGTAGGGCTCCACCAGAACCACGTTCGCGTTCGCGCCCACGGCTTCGCGCAGCCCGGCGTGGTCGAAGGGCCGCACGGTGGCCGCGTAGAGCACAGTAACGTCCACAGTGGACGTTGCGGCGAGCACGGAGTCCAGGGTCGGCCCGACCGCGACGACGACGCCCTTGCTCCCGAGGCGCACCGGGATGAAGCCCGCGTCCGTCGGGTAGGCCCGCGCGTTGCGGCGCGTGGACAGGCGCAGGTACACGCGGTCGTCCCCGGCAAGGGCCTCGGTCAGCAGCGAGCGGACCTCGTCCTGGTGGCCAGGCACGTGGACCGTCCAGCCGGGGAGCGTGTCGATCAGGGCGACGTCACCGGGGGCCTGGTGGGTCCGCCCCCACACGGGGTCGTCGTAGGAGGCGCCGATGCTGACCAGGACCGCGCCGACGTCCTGGTGCCCCAGGTCCAGCTTGATCTGCTCGAAGGGCCGCTCGATCAGGAACGGCGTGTAGCTGTGCGCCACCGGCCGCAGCCCGGTCAGCGCCATCCCTCCGGCGACGCCGATCATGGCCTGCTCGCGGATGCCCACGTTGACCACGCGCTCCGGGTGCCTGGACCGGGCCTCGGCGAAGTTGCCCGCCGAGATGTCGGCGGTCACCACGGCGATCCGCGGGTCGGTGTCCATGGCGGCGGTGACGGTCTCGACGAAGGTCTCGCGCATGGTGACGTCACCGGACATCAGCGCCTGCTCGGTCTTCCCGGCGAAATCGGCGGCGGTCATTCCGCACCTTCTTCCCTGATCACGGCGACCACGGCGCGCGCGCGGCCGGGGTGCTCCTCGGTGAACGCGTGGTAGAGCGCTTCCTGGTCCCGGCCGTCGACGGAGACGGTGTCCCAGCCCTCGACGGCGAAGCGGGTGGCCATGCCGCCGGGCCAGCCGTGGCTGGCGGAGCCGTTGTCGATGGCCACCACGGTCAGCTGCTCCAGGCCGAGGCGGCCGGCCAGCGCGATGGCCTCGTGGTTGCTGCCCTCGTCGAACTCGCCGTCGCCGACCAGCACGACCACCCTGGGCTCGGTCCGGCCCTGGGCGCGCAGCCCGAGCACCTGGCCGACGCCGAGTGCCAGGCCGTGTCCGAGCGAACCCGCGCCGATCTCCACGCCGGGCACCAGCACGCGGTCGGGGTGCTGGCCCAGCGGCGAGCCGAAATCGGTCCAGTCGTCCAAAGTGGACGGATCGAGGAAGCCCTTCGCGGCCAGCACCGCGTAGTAGGCCATCGGCCCGTGCCCCTTGGAGAGCAGGAAACGGTCCCGGTCCGGGTCGTCGACCCGCTCGGGCGAGACGTTCAGCACGCGGTCGTAGAGCGTCCAGAGGGTGGGCAGCGTGGAGGTGGCCGCCCACTCGTGCTTCTCGTCCCCGGTCATCCGCCGGAACAGGGCGGGCAGTTCCGCCCAACCCCTTCGCAAGGTCCCCTGTGTCATGGGAACACGGTGCAACCTCGACTTAGCTGGAGGTCAAGCACTAGGGTGCGGAGCATGGCGGAGGTGCCCAAATGGCTGACGATCGGCGATGTGGCCGCGCGCAGCGGTGTCCCGCACACCGCGTTGCGCTTCTACGAGGACAAGGGCCTGATCACCTCGGAGCGCACCGCGGGCAACCAGCGCCGCTACGCCCGCTCGGTGCTGCGCAGGCTGGCGTTCATCCGCTCCGCGCAACGGGTCGGGCTCACCCTGGAGGACGTGCGCGACGCGCTCGCGACGCTGCCGGACAACCGCACGCCGACGAAGGCGGACTGGAGCCGCTTGTCCCGGTCGTGGGACAAGGAGCTGGAGATCCGCATCGACGCGCTGCAGCGGCTGCGCGAGCGCCTGGCGTCGTGCATCGGCTGCGGTTGCCTGTCGCTGAAGGCGTGCGGGCTCTACAACGAGAACGACGAGCAGGCGAAGTTCGGCCCCGGAGCGCACAAGCTCAAGCCCGCGGCCGAGGGTGGCCGGGACTGAAGCCAGCCACCCACCACGACAGCTCAGGTCACCAGGTAGCTCTCGGCGTCATCGTTGAAGTCGCTGAGGCTGGCGAGTTCAGCTCCCGACCCCACCGCGTAGGCCCTGCCCTGGCAGTTGTCCTCGCTGTAGAGGTAGATGAGGCGACCCGAGCGGTTCCACACGGAGCTGATCTCGTTGTCACCGTTCCACCCGGGGATCTCCCGGCAGCCGGCGATCATCGGCTCGTCGACATAGCGGTCGCCGACGTAGTTCGCGTCCTCCCACATGCAGATGTCGTTGCGGCAGTCGTTCTTCGCCTTCGCCGAGGCGGGCGCGACGCCGGCCAGCATCGTGCCCGCGACCACGAGAACCGCGACAGCGGCACGGCGAACTCTTCCCTCGAACATGAATCTCCATTCTCACAATCTCGCTGACAGCAAGACGATCGCCCGAACCGTAGGCGCGGGAAATGTGAAGCCCAACGCAGTTCAGCGACACGCGAATCGCACTTGCGCAGGATGCTGCACTGGTGCCATGAACCGAACAAGACTCGTGAGCGTGTCCAAGCGGATGTCCCGCCACCTCCGCCACGCCCCCGAAGAGATCGGCATCACCCTGGACGCGGCGGGCTGGGTGGACGTCGCCGACCTGCTCGCGGCGCTGCGCATCTCCCGCGAGGAACTGGAAGCCGTGGTGGCGGGCAACGACAAGCGCCGCTTCGCCTTCGACGAGACCGGCGAGCGCATCCGCGCCAGCCAGGGCCACAGCGTCGCCGTGGACCTGGGACTGGAACCGGCGGAGCCGCCCGCGGTGCTCTACCACGGCACTGTCGAGCGTTTCCTGTCCGCGATCCTCGAAGAGGGTCTACGGCCGATGAAGCGGCACGCCGTGCACCTGTCGGCGGACGTCGAGACCGCGCGCCGCGTGGGCAGCCGCCGCGGCTCACCCACGATCCTGGTGGTCGACGCCGCCGCGATGGCCGCGGACGGTCACACCTTCCACCGCAGCGCCAACGGTGTCTGGCTCACCGACGCCGTTCCGCCGCGCTACCTCAAGCGGACTTAGACCGTCGACATCCACCAGGCCACGGCGCCCGCGCCCGCGAGGACGGCGCCGACCAGCAGCAGGACCGCGACGAGCTTCATCGACTTCCACAGCGTGTACGCGCCACCGATGAGGAAACCGGCGAGGGCGAGCAGGGCGATGTACACGAAGTCCATGCGCGCAGGTTAGAGCACGCCCGTCAGTGCCCGTCCGGCGCCGTCACTCGAACCTGTAGCTCTCCGCCTCGTTGTCGAAGTCCTGCTCATCGAGATCCGGGTGGTACCAGCGCCCGCACACGTACAGGCTCCTGCCCTGACAGTTGTCATCGGCGAAAAGCCTGACGACGCGCCCGGTCTGGTTGTGCAGGGAAGAGATCTCGTTGTCGCCGTTCCACCCGTTGATGTCCCTGCAACCGGCCTCCACCGACGCCTGGACGTAGAGCGACCCCTGGTACCACTCGTCTTCCCACATGCAGAGCTTGCCGTCGCAACCGACCTGCGCGGCCGACGCGGGCGCGACGCCGGTCAGCATCGCGCCGACGACGGCGAGAACCGCGACGGCGGAACGCAGCATTCTTCTCCCGGACATGGCTCTCCATTCGCCGGTGGACAATTCGCCCGAAGCGTAGGAGCGGCAAATGTGAAACCACACGCGCTTCAGCGGCGAATGAACCGTGCGAGCATTTCCAGGAATCCAAACGATTTCGGGAGGGTCAGAGCACGCCCTTGGTGGACGGGATGCCGGTGACCCTCGGGTCGCGCTCCACCGCCGCGCGCAGCGCCCGCGCGATCGCCTTGAACTGCGCCTCGGTGATGTGGTGCGGGTCGCGGCCGTGGATCACGCGCACGTGCAGCGCGATGCGCGCGTGGAAGGCCAGCGACTCGAACACGTGCCGGTTGAGCACGGCCGGGTAGTTGTTGCCGATGGTGTAGCCGGCCAGCAGGTCGGGCTCGCCGACGTGCACGCAGTACGGCCGCCCGGAGACGTCGACCGCGGCGTGCGCCAGGGTTTCGTCCATCGGGATCCACGCGTCGCCGAAACGGCGAATGCCCGCGGCGTCGCCGATCGCCTCGCGCAGGGCCTGGCCGAGCACGATCGCGGTGTCCTCGACGGTGTGGTGGGCGTCGATCTCCACGTCCCCGGTCGCGCGCACCACCAGGTCGAAGGACGCGTGCGCGCCGAGCGCGGTCAGCATGTGGTCGAAGAACGGCACCCCGGTGCTGACGTCGACCTTGCCCGCGCCGTCCAGGTCCAGCTCGACGTGGATCGAGGACTCCTTGGTCGTGCGCTCGATCTTGGCGATCCGGTTCACCGCTGCACCTCCGTTGCCACTTCCTTGCTCGCGGCCAGGAAGGCGTCGTTCTCGTCGGGGACCCCGATGGTCACCCGCAGGTGGCCCGCGACGCCGATCTCCCTGATCAGCACTCCACGGTCCAAATAGGACTTCCAGGCGGCCTGCGCGTCGCCGAACCGTCCGAAGAGGACGAAGTTGGCGTCGCTCGGCACCACGGAGAAACCCATACCGGTCAAGGCTTCCACCACGCGGTCGCGCTCGGCGGCCAGCGCCGCGACCGAACCGAGGGTGGCGTCCGCGTGCCGCAGCGAGGCCAGCGCCGCGGCCTGCGTCAACGAGGACAGGTGGTACGGCAGCCGGACCAGTTGCAGCGCGTCCACCACCGCGGGCGCCGCGGCCAGGTAGCCCAGCCGCCCGCCGGCGAAGGCGAACGCCTTGCTCATCGTGCGGGAGACGATCAACCGGCCGCCCAGCTGCCCGATCAGCTCGACGGCGCTGGGCTGGGCGGAGAACTCGGCGTACGCCTCGTCCACCACGACCATGCCCGGGGCCACCGCGACCAGCCTGCGCAGGTCCTCGGCCGGGATGGACTGCCCGGTCGGGTTGTTCGGGCTGGTCAGGAACACGACGTCCGGCTGCCGGTCGTGAATCAGCTGAACAGCCGCGTCGGCGTCCAGCGAGAAGTCGGCGCGGCGCGGCGCGGACAGCCACTCCGTGCGCGTCCCGGCGGCGATGATCGGATGCATCGAGTACGACGGTTCGAAGCCGACCGCCACGCGTCCCGGACCGCCGAACGCCTGCAGGATCTGCTGCAGGATCTCGTTGGAACCGTTGGCGGCCCACACGTTCTCGCGAGCGAGCGCGACGCCGGTCGCCCGGCTCAGGTACTCCGCGAGCGCCGTGCGCAGCTCGATCGCGTCCCGGTCCGGGTAGCGGTGCAGCTGCTCGGCGGCCTTGCGGGTCGCCTCGGCGACGTCGGCGACGAGCGCGGGCGGCGGCGGATACGGGTTCTCGTTGGTGTTGAGCCGAACCGCGACGTCCAGCTGCGGCGCACCGTACGGCGAGCGCCCGCGCAGGTCCTCGCGCAGCGGCAGGCCGTCGAGGGTGAACTCCGAGCCCAGGACGCTCATGTCGCACCACCGCCGAAGCGCGCGGTGACGGCCTGGCCGTGCGCGGGCAGGTCCTCGGCGTTGGCCAGGGCCACCACCTGGGACGCCACGTCGGCCAGCGCCTCGCGGGTGTACTCCACGACGTGGATGCCGCGGAGGAAGGTCTGCACGCTCAGCCCGGAGGAGTGCCGCGCGCAGCCACCGGTGGGCAGCACGTGGTTGGAGCCCGCGCAGTAGTCGCCGAGCGAGACCGGCGAGTACGGGCCGACGAAGATCGCCCCGGCGGAGCGCACGCGCGCGGCCACCTCACCGGCGTTCACCGTCTGGATCTCCAGGTGCTCGGCGGCGTAGGTGTCCACCACCCGCAGCCCCTCGTCCACAGTGGACACGAGCAGGCAGCCGGACTGCTTGCCGCTCAACGCGGTGCGCACGCGCTCGGTGTGCTTGGTCGCCGCGACCTGGGCGGCCAGCTGCGCGTCGACGGCGTCGGCCAGCTCCTCGGAGGTCGTCACCAGCACGCTGGCGGCCTGCGGGTCGTGCTCGGCCTGGCTGATCAGGTCGGCCGCCACGTGCACGGGGTCGGCGGTGTGGTCGGCCAGGATCGCGATCTCGGTCGGGCCCGCCTCGGAGTCGATGCCGATCAGCCCGCGCAGCAGCCGCTTGGCGGCGGTGAGGTAGATGTTGCCCGGCCCGGTGACAGTGTCCACCGGCTCCAGCGCCGCGCCGTCGGTGTCCACACCGCCGTAGGCCATCAGCGCGGCGGCCTGCGCACCGCCGACCGCCCACACCTCGGTGACGTCGAGCAGCGCACACGCGGCGAGCACGGCCGGGTGCGGCAGCCCGCCGAACGCGGCCTGGGGCGGCGAGCACACGACGAGCGACTCGACGCCCGCCACCTGCGCGGGCACCACGTTCATGCCCACGGAGGACGGGTAGACCGCGAGGCCGCCGGGCACGTAGAGGCCGACGCGGGCGACGGGCACCCAGCGCTCGGTGACGGTACCGCCAGGCGCGACGCGGGTGGTGGTGTCGGTGCGGCGCTGGTCGGCGTGCACCAGGCGGGCGCGCGCGGTGGAGGTCTCCAGCGCCTCGCGCACGGCCGGGTCCAGCTCGTCCAGCGCGCGCTCCAGCTCGGCCTCGGGTACGCGCACGCGCGCGGGGCGCACCTTGTCGAAGCGCTCGGCGAACTCCAGCACGGCCTCGACGCCGCGGTCGCGCACCGCGTCCACCACCGGTCGCACCTGATGCAGCACGGCGTCCACGTCGACCTCGGCGCGCGGCAGGGAGGCACGCAGCTCGGCGGCGGACGGAACGCGACCACGGAGGTCGATGCGGCTCAGCATGGAGAGGCAGTCCTTAGGGTCGGTGGTTTTCGCTGGTCCCAGCCTAGGCGGTGGCCCACTCGGAGCAGAACCGAGATCGGTGTGCGCTGCGTCAACCTGGCCACTCGGACGGGCTACAGCCCATAGGACGCTTCTATTCCTCCGAAGTTATGTCTTGTCGACTCTCCGTGATCTGAGCCACGCTGCATCGATCACACTCCGTCAACGTTCGGAGGCTTGATGTTGACAAGAACCAGGCGGGCCCTGCTCGCGGTGGCTTTCGGCGCCTGCGCGGCGCTGGCCGCCTCGATCCCCGCCGTTGCCACAGCGACCCCTGCACCCGTGGCGAACCAGCAGCAGACCCAGACCGACGACCGCGCCGTCTACCTGGTGCGCGGCACCGCCACCGTGGAACAGCGCACGGCGGTGGCGAACACGGGGATCGACGTCCTCGGGTTCGACGGCGCCGCGATGACGGTGATCGGTTCCCCTGCCGAGATCGCGGACCTGCGCGCGAAGGGTTTCCAGGTCGAGCTCCACTCGCGGCTGCCGAAGGCCCCCGACGGCCCCGGCATCAGCGACTTCCCGTCCGGCTACACCGGCTACCACAACCTGGCCGAGCTGAACGCGGAGCTGAACAAGTCGGTCGCGAACTTCCCCGCGCTGGCCAAGCTCTCCAGCATCGGCAAGAGCCACGAGGGCCGCGACCTCAGCCTGATCAAGATCAGTGACAACGTCGGCACCGACGAGAACGAGCCGGAGGTGCTGTTCACCTGCGGGCAGCACGCCCGTGAGCACCTGACCATCGAGATGTGCCTGCGCATCGTGCAGCGCCTCACCTCCACCTACGCGACCGACGCGGCGGTGAAGCGCTACGTCGACTCGCGGGAGATCTGGATCGTCTCCAACGTCAACCCGGACGGGTCGGAGTACGACGTGGCCAGCGGCCAGTTCCGCAGCTGGCGCAAGAACCGCCAGGCGCCCAACGGCACCGACCTCAACCGCAACTGGGACTACAAGTGGGGCTGCTGCGGCGGTTCCTCCGGCAGCACCGGCAGCGAGACCTACCGCGGCCCGTCGGCGTTCTCCGCGCCGGAGACGCAGCGCGTCCGCGACTTCGTGAACTCGCGGGTGGTCGGCGGCAAGCAGCAGATCACCACGCACATCGACTGGCACACCTACTCGGAGCTGATCCTGTGGCCCTTCGGCTACACGACGGCCGACACCGCTCCGGGCCTGGACGCCGACCAGCAGCGGGCCTTCGCCACGCTGGGCCGCCAGATGGCCCAGACCAACGGCTACACGCCGCAGCAGAGCAGTGACCTCTACATCACCGACGGCAGCATCGGCGACTGGATGTGGGGCGTGCACAAGATCTGGAGCTACACCTTCGAGATGTACCCGAAGAACGCGTGGGGCGGCGGTTTCTACCCGAGGGACACCGTGATCGCCGCGGAGACCTCGCGCAACGACAAGGCCGTCAACCTGCTCCTGGAGTACGCCGACTGCGTGCCCCGGGTGATCGGCAAGACCTGCTAGGGCGGTTTCCCGCCCGAGGTGCTCGGTTCCGCCGAGGCGGCGTCGAGCACTGTTCCAGGGGCGTTCCCACCAGCGCGGGTGGGAACGCCCCTGCCCCTGTGAACACATCCCCTGGAGGTTGTCCCTATGGCCACCCGACTCGGCCTGAGAGCCGTCGCGGTCGGCGCCTGCCTGGCCGTGATCGTCCCGGCGTACGGCCTGGCCACCATGCCGGAAGCCGAGACCGTCTACACCGTGGACGGCGTCGCCGGCACGGACGCGCGCACGGAGGTCGTCTCCTCCGGCGCGGACGTGCTCGGCGTCGACCACGCGGAGATGACCGTCTCCGCCCTGCCTGGTGAGGCTAAACTCTTGCGCGACAAGGGTTTCAAGCTCACGCCGATCGGTGACCGGGCCCGTCAGCTGGCCGAGCGCAGCGGACCCGGCGTCACTCCGAGGGACTTCCCGCCCGCCGACGCCGGCTACCACAACTACGCGGAGCTGACCGCGGAGCTGCAGAAGACCGCCCGCGACTTCCCCGACCTGGCCAAAGTCTCCAGCGTCGGCAAGAGCCACGAGGGCAAGGACGTCTGGCTGGTCAAGCTCAGCGCCAACGTCGCGACCGACGAGAACGAACCGGAGACGATCTTCACCTGCAACCAGCACGCCCGCGAGCACCTGTCCGCGGAGATGTGCCTGCGCCGCATCGTGCAGCGCTTCACCACCGGCTACGCCACCGACCCCGCTGTCAAGAAGCTCATGGACAGCAGGGAGATCTGGGTGCTGCCGATGGTGAACCCGGACGGCATCGAGTACGACGTGTCCACCGGCACCTACAAGAGCTGGCGGCTCAACCGGCAGCCGAACCCGGGCAGCAGCCGGATCGGCACCGACCTCAACCGCAACTGGGGCCACAAGTGGGGCTGCTGCGGCGGATCCTCGTCGACGCCGGGCAGTGAGACCTACCGGGGCGCCGGCCCGTTCTCCGCGCCGGAGACCAAGGTGATCAGCGACTTCGTGAACAGCCGCGTGGTCGGCGGCAAGCAGCAGATCACCACGCACATCGACTGGCACACCTACGGCGAGCTGGTGATGTGGCCCTACGGCTACACCAAGGACGACACCACGCCGGACCTGAACTCCGAGCACCTGCGCGCGTTCAAGGAGCTGGGCACCCAGATGGCGGCGAGCAACCGCTACAAGCCCCAGCAGGCCAGCGACCTCTACATCACCGACGGCGGCGTCCGGGACTGGATGTGGGGCCGGCACCGGATCTGGAGCTACACCTTCGAGATGTTCGGCGGCCAGTACGGCTTCTACCCACCCGATGAGGTGATCGACCGCGAGACGAGTCGCAACGACAAGGCGGTCGAGCTGATGCTCACTTACGCGGATTGCGTTCCGCGCATCGTCGGCGGTACATGCGGGTGATTTCGACGTTGGTAGGGCGATCCGTCCGGTTCGCCCTACCAACGTCTCTTGCAGAGCTGCCCGCCAAGCCCCACTCTCCGACCATTCCCTGCCCCCCTCGGAGGTATCCCATGCGCAAGCATCGCGGCCTGCTGGTGGCGATCTGTATGGCCCTGATAGTGCCCGGCGCGGTGAGCGCGGGCGCGGCACCGCCCGAGTCGGCCGGCGTCTACGACGTCACCGCGAAAACGGTCGAGCTGCGCACCTCGGTCGCCTCGACCGGCGTCGACGTCTACTCCGTGCACGGCGACCGGATGACCGTCGCCGCCACCAAGGAGCAGGCGAGAGTGTTGCGGGCCAGGGGTTTCGCCCAGACCTTCCAAGGTGACGTCCAGGAGCAGCTGGCCGCGCTCACCTCGGGGCCCAGCGCGCGGGACTTCCCGTCCGGCTACGCGGGCTACCACAACTACGCGGAGATGACGGCCGAACTGCGCAAGGCGGCCTCGGACTTCCCGAACATCGCCAAGCTCTCCAGCATCGGCAAGAGCCACGAGGGCCGCGACATCTGGATGCTGAAGATCAGCGACAACGTCAACTCCGACGAGAACGAGCCGGAAGTCCTGTTCAACTGCAACATCCACGCGCGCGAGCACCTGACCGTGGAGATGTGCCTGCGCATCGCCAAGCGCTTCACCACCGGCTACGCGAGCAACTCCGCGATCAAGGGCGTCGTGGACTCGCGGGAGATCCTGATCGTGCCGAGTGTGAACCCGGACGGCGCGGAGTACGACATCGCCACCGGGCAGTTCCGCAGCTGGCGCAAGAACCGCCAGGCCCCCAGCGGCACCGACATCAACCGCAACTTCGGCTACAAGTGGGGCTGCTGCGGCGGTTCCTCCGGCAGCACCGGCAGCGAGACCTACCGCGGCCCGTCGGCGTTCTCCACCCCGGAGGCGCAGCGCATCCGCGACCTGGTGAACAGCCGGGTGGTCGGCGGCAAGCAGCAGATCACCGCGAACATCGACTTCCACACCTACTCGGAGCTGGTGCTGTGGCCGTTCGGCTACACCCAGAACGACACGGCGCCGGGCCTCAACGCCGACGAGCAGAAGGCGTTCTCCACGCTCGGCAGGCAGATGGCGCAGACGAACGGGTACACCCCGCAGCAGGGCAGCGACCTGTACGTGACCGACGGGGACATCACCGACTGGATGTGGGGCCAGCACAAGATCTGGACCTACACGTTCGAGATGTACCCGAGCGGCGGCGGAGCCGGTGGCTTCTACCCGCGTGACACCGTGATCGAGCGGGAGACCGCCCGCAACGACAAGGCCGTGGACCTGTTGCTGTCCTACGCGGACTGCGTTCCCCGCGTGATCGGCAAGACCTGCTGAACGACGCTGTGACGAAGGCCGTCTCCCGATTTCCGGGAGACGGCCCTTTATTTCGGGCCAGGGCGAACTCAGACCTTCTTGACCACGATTTCGATCAGGTTGTTGTGGTCCATGTCCGTCTTGTGCTTGCCGGACTTGTAGGTCTGCGGCGGCGTCACCGGCTTGCCGTCCGGCCGGGTACCCCGGAAGTGCAGGGTGGCCTGGTAACCCCCGCTGACCTGGATCTCCGTCGACGTCTTGTTCTCGATGCCGTGGGAGCCCTTGGTGTAGCAGCCTGACCAGCTGCCGGAGGTCCAGTGCAGCTTCGCGCCCGCGCATCCGGCGGCCTGGGCGGCGGCGGGCGCCGACAGCGAGACGAGCAGGGCGACGGCACCCGTGAGAAGAATGTTCCTGGAACGCATTCCGCGATGCTCACCCATTCCGCGGACATATGCAAATCAAGCCGGACTCAAGCCCGAAACGGCTTCCAGAAAAGAAGAAATCTGTTCGGGACTCACGAAGTAGTGCGGAGAGGCGCGGACGAACTCCGTCAACCCGCGTCGGCTCATGTCCAGCAATGCGCCGTGGGCCCCGGCCGCCGACACCGTGATCCGCTTGCCGCGCAAGGCGTCCTTCACGGCCTCGGCACCGATCCCGTCGACGCTGAAGCTCACGATGCCGCTCCGCACAGCACCGATGTCGTGCACCCGAACACGAGGAATCCCGGTCAGTCCTTCACGAAGCGCACCGGCCCGCGCCCGCACCGCTCGCTCGATGACATCGATCCCGATCTCATCCGCGTACCGCAGCGCCGCGATCAATCCCAACCGGTCGGCGACGGAGAACTCCCACAGCTCGTGCACGCGCGCGTCCGACCGCAGCTCCACGCTGTCCGGGATGCGCCACGTCGCCCCGTGCTGGTCGATCTGCGTCGGGCACAGCTCGACTCCGTCGCGCACCACGAGAACACCGGTCCCGCGCGGACCCCGTAGCCACTTCCGCCCGGTCACCGAGATCAAGTCGGCGCCGATCTCGTCGGCCCTGACACGCATCTGCCCAGCCGACTGACACGCGTCGAGCAGCACCAACGCGCCCGCGTCGTGTGCGACCGCCACCGCCTCGCGGACCGGGTTCACCAAGCCGCTGTTGGTCGGCGCGTGCACCAACGACACCAGCTTCACGCGTTCGTCCAGCAACTCTCGCAGCGCGCCGACGTCCAACGCGCCGGTCGAGTCGGACGGGATCACGTCGACCTGCGCGCCGACCAGCCGGGCGCGGTGGTAGATCGCCACCGCGTTGCTGCCGTACTCCGCTTCGCTGATCAGAACCCGGTCGCCCTCGGCGAGCGGTACTGCGGTGAACGCGTTGAGCCAGGACCGCGTCGCGCTCTCGGTGAACGCGACCTCCTCGGGTTCGCACCCCAAGAAGTTCGCCGCGACCGCATACCCCTTCTCCAGGTCGTCGGCGCGTTCCGCCGCGGCGCGGTAGCCACCGACCTCGGACTCACGGCGCAGATGGCTGATCGTCTCGCGGAGCACCGGTTCGGGCGGGAGGGACGAGCCCGCGCTGTCGAGGAAGATCCGCTCGCGAGCACCGGGCGTATCGGTGCGGACGGCTTCGAGGTCGATCCCGTCGTCGAACATGTCCCTCACCGTAGGAGATCAGCCC
Organism: Allokutzneria albata; assembly: GCF_900103775.1. Classification (GTDB taxonomy): domain Bacteria; phylum Actinomycetota; class Actinomycetes; order Mycobacteriales; family Pseudonocardiaceae; genus Allokutzneria; species Allokutzneria albata. The sequence goes on from NZ_LT629701.1 coordinate 4,337,016, forward strand.
AGCGCTGTACACGATCTGCCCACACGCTGAGCAGGTCCTCGTCGTGGCTGATCGCCAGCACCCCGACTTCGGCGGCGCGCACCTCCTCCTGCACGACGCCGACCAGCGCCGCGGTGGTGGACGCGTCCAACATGGCGGTCATCTCGTCGCAGACCAGGTACCTCGGCTTGAGCGCCAACGCCCGCGCCAGGCACGCGCGCTGCAACTGCCCGTCGCTGACCTCGTGCGGGCGGCGGCCGAGCAGGTCCTCGGTCAGCCCGACGCGCTCGGCCAGCTCGCCCACCTCCGCCGGAAAGCCGTTGGCCGCCAAGGGTTCCACGATGACCTCGCGGAGGGTGAACCTCGGATCGACCGACAACCGCGGCTGCTGGAAGACAACGCCGATCGCGGTTCGCCGGGCGCGCGGGGCGGCGTGCCGGAAGCGCCGCACGACCACGTCGTCGAGCACGACCTCCCCCGCCCACGGCTCGTGCAGCAGCGTCAGCACCTTGGCCAGCGTCGACTTCCCGCAGCCGCTGGGCCCGGCGAGGCCGAGCACGGCACCGCGGTCGATCTTGATGTCCACATCGGACAGAACGGGAACGCCCTTCCGGTAGCCGGCGACCAAGCCGGTTCCGCTCAGCACGGGCGCCTGCACGCGACGAGCCGGTCATCGTCGTGGGCCACCAGCGCGGGATCGCCGCTGCAGGTGTCCGAGACCGGGCACCGGGGCCGGAACGCGCAACCGTCCGGCAGGTGGGTCAGCTCCGGTGGATGCCCGGGGATCGGCCGGAAACCGCCCTCCGGCAACGCGTTCAGCAGTCCTGTGGTGTAGGGGTGCAGCGGGTCGGCGAACACCTTGGCGGCCGGGCCCAGCTCCACGAGCCTGCTCGCGTACATCACCGCGAGGTCGGTCGCCGAGCGCCGCGCCGCGGCGAGGTCGTGCGTGATCAGCAGGACCGCCCTGCCCTCCTCAGCCAGCCCGGCCAGCAGATCCATCGTCCGGTCCACCAACGGCCGGTCCAGCCCGCTGGTCGGCTCGTCGGCGAGGACGATCGGCGGGTCACCGGCCAGCGCCATCGCGATCGCGACGCGCTGCGCCATCCCACCGGACAGCTCGTGCGGGTACCGGTCGAGTGCTTTCGGTGGCAAACCAACGCGTTCGGCCAGTTCGTCGACGTCCTGGTCTGGTTTGAGCGCGCGCACGGCCTCGGCCAGCTGGCTGCGCGCCGTGCGAACCGGTGTGAGGTGGGTGACCGCCGACTGCGGCACCAACCCGATCATCCGGCCGCGCACCTTGGTGGCCAACGTTGTCTCGTCGGCGGCGAGCACGTCCAGCCCGTTCAGCCTCGCGCTGCCACGCACTTCGGCGTTGCCCGGCAACAAGCCCAGCAACGCCGAGGCAAGAACCGACTTCCCGCACCCGCTCTCCCCCACCAACGCGAGCAAGCGCCCCGGCCTCAGCTCGAACGACGCGTCGGTGACGGCCCGGACTTCGGCTCCGCGCACCAGGAAACGCACCGACAGACCCTCGACGATCACAGCGCCAACTCCGATCTGCGGCGCGGCACAAGGCGATCACGCCACACCGACGCCAACCCCGACACCGCGAGCGTCGTCGCGATGAGGACGAGTGACGGGAACGCCACCACCCACCACGCTCCGGTCATCACCGCAGCCCTGGACTCCGCCAGGATGTTGCCGATGCTGGCCATGTGCGGTGGCAGACCGAGCCCCAGGAAGCTGAGCGCGGTCTCGTGCCACACCGCGTGCGGCAACAACAACACCGCCGACATCGCCGCCTGCGGCACCACCGCCGGAACGAGGTGGCGGTGCAGCACGCGCCACCTGGAGGCTCCACCGGAGATCGCCGCGTCGATGAAGGGCCGCTCCCGCAAGGAAAGCACCTCAGCACGCACGATCCGCGCCACCGTCGTCCAGTGCGTCAGCGCGATCGAGGCAACGACCGCGGTCAGGTTTCCGCGGTACAGAGCCACGATCACGATGCCGAGCAGCAGGTGCGGCACGGAGTTCAGCGTGTCAACGAAGCGCATCGCCAGCCGATCCGGCCACCCGCCGACGGCCCCGGACAGCCCGCCGATGAGCACGCCGAGCACCGTCGAGATCACCGCGCACAGCACCGCGACCAACAACGACACACGCAGCCCGGCGAACGCCCGCAGCAACAGATCGCGGCCACCCGCATCGGTGCCGAAGGGGTGCTCCAAGGACGGCGCGAGGCGCACCGACTCGTAGTGGATCAGGCTCTCGTCCAGTCCACCCAGCCACGGCAGGAACACCGCGCCGAGCACGAGGACCGCGAGCGTGACGGCTCCCCAAGCCAGCCGTGGTGTGCCGGTCCGCGCCCGGCCGACGCGTCGCCACTGGTCAACCATCGACGCCCACCCTCGGGTCGAGCACCGCAGCCGCCACGTCCGCGAGCAACGAGCCGATCAGCACCGCGGTCGTGGCGAGCAGCGAAAGCACAACCAGCAAAGGGAAATCCACGGCGAGCGCGGCGCGGACCACTGCGCTCGCCACGCCCGGCCACGAGAAGACCTCCTCGACCAGGACAGCTCCGGTGACCAGCTCCGGCACCCGCGCTCCGATCAGCGTCACGAACGGCAGCAACGCCGTCGGCAGCGCGTGCCTCAGCACCACGACGCGATCCGCGAGGCCACGCGCCCGGGCTCCCGTCACGTGGTCCTCGGCCAACGAGGTCAGCAACGACTGCCGCACGTGCAGCACCAACCACGGCGTCTGCGACACCGCCAGCACCAACGCGGGCAGGGCGAGGTGTGACACCACCTGGCCGAACGTCGCCTCCGCTCCCGCGTCGGTCAGCCCCGCGACCGGGAACCACCCCAGCGACAACGAGAAGACCGCGATCGCTACAAGAGCGAGCACGAAGGGTGGAATGCCTTCCAGGGCGTGGCCGATCGCCGTGACGCAGCGGTCGAGCCACCCGCCCTGCCGCCACGCGGCGAGCACACCGAGCACCAACGCGATCAGCACCGCCAGGACGAGCCCCACGGTCACCAGCAGCAGCGTCCACGGCAGGCGCTCGCCGATGACCTGCGCGACGGGCTGCCGGAACGACCGGCTCACCCCGAGGTCCCCGGACAGCAACCCGCCCGCCCATCGTCCGAATTGGACAACCAGGGAGTCGTTGAGCCCCAGTGCTTCCCGCGCCTGCGCGATCTCATCGGCCGAGGCGTTGAAGATCTGCACGCCGTAGTACTGGTGGATCGGGTCGAACGGCGATGCGGCGCCCAGGAGGAAGACGCCGACAGCAACAGCGCAGAGCACCGGGACCGCGAACACCACCCGCCGCAACGCCAGTGCCGCGATCTCCCGCGAGCGGCTTCTCACCCTCGGGGCACCCAGCTCTGCACGTTCCACCACGGCCCCCAGGTCAGGCCGTGCGTGTGCGGGTCGACGACCTCCTGGTAACCGGTCCACCCGTCACGCACGACGTAGGTGTGGTCCAGGAAGACGAGGAACACCATGCCGGGGTCGGCGGCGTAGGCGCGCTGGAACTGGCGGTAGTAGGCGACCCGCTGCGCGGGGTCGGTCTCCTTGCGCCCGGCGTCCAGCGCCGCGTCGACCTGGGCGTTGCGGTAGGAGCCGGGGTTGTTGAACCCGTTGGCGGCAAAGGAGGAATGCAGCAGCGGGTAGGACTTCAGGTCCGGGTCGAACGGGTTGCCGCCGCCGAGCACCAACGCGTCCGCGCCCATCCGCGGCTCGATGGCCTCCCAGCCCAGGCCCTCCAGCTTGACCTCGACGCCGACCGCCTTGGCGTCGGAGGCGAACGCCTGTGCCAGGTCCTTGCGCACGGAGTCGCCCGCCGGGTACATCAGCGTGAAGCTCGCGCGCTGGCCGCCGCGCGCCCGCACGCCGTCACCGCCCATGACCCAGCCCGCCTGCTCAAGAAGGCGCGCGGCCTCGTCCTTGTCGTAACGGAACTGCGCGGTGGGCTCGACGAACTCGGGAAGTGCCTGCGGGATGGGCGTCGACGCGGGCTGTCCACGTCCGCCGAGCAACGCCTGGATCATGCCCGCGCGGTTCATCGCGTAGTTCAACGCCAGCCGCATCGCGCGGTCACCGGTCACCGGGTTCGCCATCGGCATGACGACCGTGCGGTAGTCGGCGCTGGCGTGCTTGATGATCTGGGCGCCCTTCATGTCGGCCAACCCGTTGGCAGCCAAGGGCGGCAGCGCGGTGCCGTCGAACTCGCCCGCCTTCATCCGCTGCGCCCGCGTGTTGTCGTCGATCGCGAAGACCACGGTCAGCTTGCGAACCTTCGGCGCGCCGAGGAAGTAGTCGTCGTTGGCCTCCATCACCATGCGGTCGCCCTTGCGCCACTCGGTGAGCTTGTACGGCCCGGTGCCGACCGGCTTGCCGTTGAACGGCGAGCGCTCAAGCGGTCCGGGCTGCGCCACCGCCTCGCTCGGCACGATGCCGAGCACCAGGCGGTGGGCGAACGGCGCGTAGGGGTAGGCCAGCGAGAAGCGCACGGTCGACGGCCCGTCCGCGTCCACCGCGGTGACCATCGAGTAGTTGGCGCGCACGGTCGACGCGAACGCGGGGTCGAGCACGGCCCGGTAGGTCGCGACGACGTCCTCCGAACCGAAGGTGCTGCCGTCGTGGAACTTCACACCGGGCCGGAGCTTCACTGTCCAGGTCCTGCCGTCCGGCGACGGCTGCGGCACGTCGGCGGCGAGAGCGGCGCGCACACTGCGGTCGGCGCGGTGCTCGACCAGGCCGTCGAAGAGCTTGGACGCGCCCTCCTCACCGAAGCCGAGCAGCGGGTTCAGCGTTTCGGGCTCGTAGCCGTCCGCCAGCACCATGCTCGTGTGGTCCGGGCCGTTCTGCCGATCGGGAGTGGAGGGTGTCGTGCACGCGGTGAGTGCCGCGACAGCGATCAGGGCGGAGCCGGCGAGCCGCCGACGGCGAGTGAGGAGCACGCGACGACCCTAGGAACTCCTGCCACTCGCTTGCAACAGCTACGGTGGTGGCCATGTCGACCGAAGCAGAAGCCCTGTTGCCGTACGAGGTGGGCGACTTCGCCAAGCTCGTCCGCGAGGTCCGCGAACGCCGCGGCTGGAGCCACGCCCAGCTGGCCGAAGCCGCCGACATGCCCCTTCAGGCGGTACTCGACTTCGAAGCCGCACGGACCCGCCCCGCACTCGCCGCCGGCACCATGCGCCACCTCGTCGACGTCATGATGGACTGACCGGCCACCTCAGCCGACTGGTTCGGGGAGCGGCGAAGTGCTGTAGGCGAGGCTGAGCGAGTCCTCCGGCGAGGCCAGTTCCACGCGCCATGAGCGGGCGAACTGGTTCACGCCGGGCAGCATGGGGATCGTGCCGGAGAGCAGGACCGTGCCCGGCACCAGCAGTCCACGAGCCCGCAGCTCCTCGATCCAGTAGGACGGCGGCAGCAGCTCGGCCAACGTGCCGCGCTGGATGACCTCGTCGTCCGCCCACGCGGTCAGCGTCAGCTCGTCCGAACGGTCCTCGACCGAGGACAACCGCCACGCCCGGGTGCCGAGCACGTCCGGGGCGGCCTGCTTGCTCCACGCGACCCCGTGCACCTCGAGTTCGCGGTCGGTGTGGTCGCACGCCACCGTCAGCAGCACGTCGTCGTCCGTCACGACCAGCGCCCACTCCGCCTCGCCCGAGGTCTTCCCGTGCTGCACCGGCACGGTCGTGGTCTGCTGCGCCAGGTACGGCGCCACCGGGTACAGGCACGGAGTGGTCGAAGGCGCGGGTACGCCCAGTTCGGCCAGCTCGGCCACGTGGGCGGCCACATCCTCCTGGCTCCGGCCCGCGTAACCGCCGTTGAGCAGGTACTTCACCGCCACGGGGACCCGGGCGCCGTCAGGCAGCTCGAACACCAGCTCGGTCACGGTCGACCCACCTCCACTTGCGCATACGTGTTGTATACAGTCAGTATCACACGCATGGCCCAGCAACCAAGCCGTTCCGCACTGGCGCGCGCCTTCGCCGCCAGCCTCTCCGGTACCGCTTTGGAGTGGTACGACTTCGCGATCTACTCCTCGGCCGCCGCGCTGGTCTTCGGGCACCTGTTCTTCCCGAGCGGCGACGCGCTGACCGAGACGCTGACCGCCTTCTCCACCTACGCGGTCGGCTACGTCTCGCGCCCGCTCGGCGGGATCGTCTTCGGCAGGCTCGGCGACGTGATCGGCCGCAAGCGGGTCCTGGTGATCACGTTGCTGCTCACCGGGATCGCCACCTTCCTCATCGGCGCGCTGCCGACGCACGACCAGATCGGCACCAGCGCCGGGGTCCTGCTGGTGCTGCTGCGCTTCGCCCAGGGCGTCGGGCTCGGCGGCGAGTGGGGCGGCGCGGTGCTGCTGTCCAGCGAGTTCGGCGACCCGAAGCGACGCGGCTTCTGGGCGTCGGCGGCGCAGGTCGGCCCGCCCGCGGGAACCCTGCTGGCCAACGGGGTGCTCGCGGTGCTCACCGGGGTGCTGAGCCGGGAGCAGTTCCTGAGCTGGGGTTGGCGGGTGGCCTTCCTGTTCTCCGCGGTTCTGGTCCTCTTCGGGCTGTGGATCCGGCTGAAGCTGGAGGAGACGCCGGTCTTCAAGGCGATCGAGGAGCACGGCGACCGCCCCGTCGCCCCGATCCGCGAGGTCTTCAGCACGCAGGCCCGCCCGCTGGTCGCGGCGATCCTGTGCCGGGTCTGCCCCGATGTGCTCTACGCGTTGTTCGCGGTGTTCACGCTGACCTACACCACCCAGGTCCTCAAGCTGCCGCAGAGCTGGGCGCTGACCGCGATCATGGTCGGCTCGGCGGCGCAGCTCGTGCTGATCCCGCTGGCCGGTGCGCTCTCCGACGTCTGGGGCCGACGCAGGACCTATGCGGTGGCAACGGTCTGCGCGGTCGCCTGGCCGTTCGTGTTCTTCCCGCTCGCCGAGCAGCGGTCGCTGTTGTTGCTGGTGCTGGGCGTGATCGGCGGCTTGGCGATCCACTCGTTCCTCTACGGCCCGCAGGCCGCCTTCATCTCCGAGCAGTTCGCGCCGCGCCTGCGCTACACCGGCAGCTCGCTGGCCTACACGCTCGCCGGCGTCATCGGCGGTGCGGTGGCGCCGCTGCTGTTCACGTGGCTGTTCGCCGAGTTCGGCAGCTGGCTGGCCGTGGCCGCCTACCTGGCCGTCACGGGCGTCATCACCCTGGTGGGCGTCCGCCTCGGCCGGAACCCCCAGCAAGCCGAAGCCGAAGACCGCGCCCTCACCCCCGCGTGACCGCCCAGGAGGTCAGGTGGTGAGCAGGACGTGGCGGGTGGCTTCGAGGTGGTGGGTGATCGCGGTGGCGGCGGCCTCGACGTCACCGGCCTCCAGCGCGGACACGATCGCCTCGTGCTCGGCGAGCACCGCCTCCTGCCTGCCGGGCGCGCGCACCAGCGCGGCGACCCCGCAGCGGATCTGCCGGGCGCGCAAGCCCTCGTACATCCGGGCCATCAGCTCGTTCCCGGCCGCCGCGACCAGGGCGGAGTGGAACTCGTGATCCAGGTCGATGAACTCGCCCTCGTTCCCGTCGGCCACGAGGAGCCGTTGCCGCGCAAGGGTTTCCCGCATCTTCCCCACCGCGGCGGAGCCGATCGCGCGCTCGGCCGCGTGCCGTTCGATCAGCCCGCGCAACTCCATCAGCTCCGCGATCTCCCGCCCCGACACCGGAGCGATGTAGGCGCCCTTCTTCGGCACCAGGCGGACCAGGTCCTCGGCGGCCAGCATCAGCAGCGCCTCGCGGATGGGGGTGCGGGAGACGCCGATCCGGTCGGCCACGTCCTGTTCGCTGATGAAGCTGCCCTGCTGCGCCGGATCGCTGAGCACGGTGTTCCGCAGGAACTCGTACGCCCGGTCCCGCCCTGACCTCATCGCGTCCCCTGTTGCATACAGTGAGCATACAAAGACACCATGGAGGAGTCAGTGCGCATCGCCCTGTGCCAGATCGTTTCCGGCCCCGATCCGGCCGCCAACCTGGAGCTCGTGCGCGAGCAGGTGCGCCGGGCCGAGGGCGCCGACCTGGTCGTCTTCCCCGAAGCGACCATGGCCTGCTTCGGCGGCCCCAAGCTCGCCGAGGTCGCCGAACCGCTGGACGGGCCGTGGGCGAGCGCCGTCCGGGACATCGCGCTGGAGGCCGGGGTCACGGTGCTCGCGGGGATGTTCACGCCGGAGCCGGACGGGCGCGTGCGCAACACGCTGCTGATCACCGGGCCGGGCGGGCACCACGGCTACGACAAGATCCACCTCTTCGACGCCTTCGGTTTCCAGGAGTCCGCGACCGTCGCGCCGGGCACCGAGGCGGTCACCTTCGACGTCGGCGGCACCACCGTGGGCGCCGCGGTCTGCTACGACGTGCGGTTCCCCGAGCTGTTCCGAGCGCTGGCCGACCGCGGTGCCGAGGTGATCGTGGTGACCGCGTCCTGGGGAGCCGGGCCGGGCAAGCGCGAGCAGTGGGAGCTGCTGGTCCGGGCCCGCGCGCTGGACACGACGTCCTGGGTGGTCGCGGTCGGCCAGGCGGACCCGGCCAGCATCGGCATCGCCCAGCAGGGCACCGCGCCGACGGGGATCGGCTACAGCCTCGTCGCCGATCCGTTCGGCCGCGTGCACGCGACCCTTGCCGACGAGCCTGAAACGCGAGTGGTGCTCATCGTCCCCGAAGCGGTCGCCCCGGCCCGCGCGGCCATTCCGGTGCTGGTCAACCGCAGGCTCTGACCGAGGGGCCACGACGGAAACAGTCCGGAAACCAGCCCCTCGATAGCTTCGGCGAATGCGGCTGTTGATCATCGAGGACGAGCCCGACCTGGCGACCGGGCTCAAGGCCGGGCTGACGCACGCGGGCTACGCGGTGGACATCGCACCGACCGGGCGCGCGGGCCTGGAGAAGACCTGCACCCACTCCTACGACCTCGTCGTCCTCGACCTGAACCTGCCGGACGCCGACGGGCTCGACCTGTGCAGGCGGATCCTGGCGGAGCAGGTCGAGCAGCCGCCGCGCATCCTCATGCTCACCGCGCGCGGCGGCCTCGCCGACCGGGTCCGGGGCCTGGACCACGGCGCCGACGACTACCTGGTGAAGCCGTTCGCACTGGCCGAACTCCTTGCCAGGGTTCGGGTTCTGCTGCGGCGGGACGTCTACGCCGGCGGCTGCGTGCAGCGGCTCGGCGACCTGGAGCTGGACACCGCGAGGGGCACGGTGTCGCGCGCGGGAACGCCGCTGTCGCTGACCCGCAAGGAGTTCGGGGTCCTGCGGTACCTGATGACCCGGCCGGGGCACGTCGTCTCCGCCGAGGACCTGCTCGAACACGTCTGGGACGAGCACGCCAACCCCTTCACCGAGACCGTCCGTGTCACCGTGGGCACGTTGCGGCGCAAGGTGACCGTGCCCGACGGGCCACCGCTGATCGAGACGGTCGTCGGTCGCGGCTACAGGTTGAAGGAACTGCGGTGACCCGCTGCCGCTGGTCGTCGACGATCCGCTTCCGGATGACGGTCACGTACTCGGCGTGGGTGTTCACCCTGGGCGTCATCGTGCTCGGCCTGCTGTACCTGAGCGTCCTGGCCTCGGTGGACGAGACGAGGAAGCCCCTGAAGGTCAGGCACATGGTGCTCGGCGACGGCAGCGGCGCGATCTTCGCCAAGGAGGTCGAGGCCGCGGTCGACGACTGGGAACGCGAGACCACCTACGGGGCGGTCGCCCTGCTCGGCAAGTACTCGCTGGTCGCGCTGGCCCTGCTGTTCCTGCTGAGCCTCGCGGTGGGCTGGTGGCAGTCCGGCCGCGCGCTGCGCCCGATCCGCCGGATCACCAGCACCACCAGGGAGATCACCGCGACCGACCTGAGCCGCCGGATCGCCCTCGACGGCCCGCGGGACGAGCTGCGCGAGCTGGCCGAGACCATCGACGACATGCTGACCCGGCTCAGCACCGCCTTCGAGGACCAGCGCAGGCTGCTCGGCGACGCCTCGCACGAGCTGCGCAACCCGCTGGCGATCATCCAGACCAGCCTGGACGCCGTGCTCTCCCGCGACGACGCGAGCGCGGAGCAGCGCCAGGAGGCGACCGCGATCGTCGGCAGGGCGGTGGGCAGGATGGGCGGACTGGTCGAGGACCTGCTCGCCACCGGCCGCCGGGACGCGCTCGCCTTCGCCGAGGCCGACATCGAGCTGGCGGGGATCGCCCGGGACGCCGGGGCCGAGTACCGCCTGCTCGCCGAGGAGTCCGGGGTGCGGCTGGTCGAGGAGCACGAGCCGGGTCCGGCCGTGATCGGTGACCGCGACGCGCTGCGCCGGGCGGTGGCGAACGTGCTCAGCAACGCCGTGCGGGTGGCTCCCGCGGGCAGCTCGGTCCGGCTCACCTCGGGCGGTGCGGGCGGCTGGTGCTGGATCGCGGTCCGCGACGAGGGCCCCGGGATCGCCGAGGAGGACCACAGCCGCGTCTTCGACCGGTTCTGGCAGGCCGGGCAGCGGTCGGCGGCGACGAGCGGGCACAGCGGGCTCGGGCTGGCGATCGTCCGGCAGATCGTCGAGGGCCACGGCGGCCGGGTCGGCCTGGACAGCGTCCCCGGGGCCGGGAGCACGTTCGTGCTCTGGTTCCCCGACAGCCGCCGGGCCCCGGCGGACCGGGAATCGCGGCCGACCGGAGTTCCCGCATTCCACTGAGCGACCGAAAAAGGGAACGGAGCGGGTCGGGTGCGCTCCGTTCCCCCTTTTTTGTCAGCGCTTCACACAGATCGCGTGCAGCTCCGCGATGGCGAGGTACAGATCGTTCTGCTTCTTCACCGCAAGCGACTCGTGGATGGGCTTGCACTTCGTGCCGGTGCGCTTCTCGTGCTCGGCGAGGCCCTTCTTGGTGCCCGCCTGGGCGTGGTTCGCGGCCTCGTCGGCGGTCTGCGCGAAGGCCGCGGCCCTGATCGCGATCTTGCCGGGGACCGGGCGGTCCACGGTGACCCGGACGTCCGCCGGGGCGGTGGTGGCGGCCAGCGCGGCGGGGGCACCGGCGAGCGGGATCGCCACCATCAGGGCACCGACGGCCAGGAACGACTTGAGCGAGGGCAGTGCCATGGAAACTCTCCAATCGGTGGGGAAACCAACGAGAGGGAGTCAATCAGGAACCCCAGAAAAGGAGCCGAAAGAAATGACGACGACGCCCGCCACTAGCGAAAGGAATGTCAAGCGGCAGTGAAGCGAAAGGCGTCGAGCGCTAACCGGGGGTCGCCGGCCGGGACGCTCGCGCGGGCGCGCTGGCGGTCCCGCGTGGCGACGCAGCTCTTGGTCCGGGCGCGGTCCTCGACCGGCGCCAGCGGGACCAGGACGTCGAGCAGCATCGGGTTGGTCGGCAGGTCGAACAGCTCGATGTGGAAGGCGCCGTCCGGCAGGGCCATGCCGGCGACCACGTCGGCTGCGGCCTCGGTCAGCCGGGTCAGCGCGCGCTGGTCGGTCACCGGGACCCGGCCCGCGCCGGGGCCGACGTAGTAGAACAGCCGCGCCGCGGCGATCCCGCCGTCCACGGCGATGCCCTCGACGTGGCAGACCGGCGCGATGACCCACTCCTCGAAGAGCATGTCGGCGTCCGGGTCGAGGTCGGCGAGGTCGTAGGAGGAGGTGAGCCTGCGGATGCCCGCGTCGGCCCGCGAGACCGGCTTGGCGATCACCGGCGTGCGGAAGTCCCAGTCCTCCAACGTGGCGCGGTCGAGCAACTGCACGGTGCGCAGCCCTGCCGCGACGGCGCGCTGATGCGTCTCGCGCCGGTCGCGCGGAGCGCTGTCGACCGGCTGGGCGGCGAGCCCGAGGACCTCCCGGAGCCGCGCCGCGAGCGGGATGCTCCGCCCGTCCAGCGGTACGACGCGGTCGGGGACGCCCCAGCGGAGCCTCATCTCGGCGAGCGCGGCGGCCAGCAGTGTCTCCTCGCCGGAGCAGGTGATCAGCCAGGCGTCGCCGCCGAGCCGTTCACACGCCCAGTCGTGGTCCCGCACACCGCTGGAGAGCAGCAGGAGACGGGGCCGGGCGGAGGACGAGACGGTGCCTGACGGGACTGCGCGATCCGAGGAGGTGGCCACAGAGTTACCCCCGAATGTCCGAACAACTTTCACAATGCACGACTGCCTGCGGGGCAGATACTAACGGAAAAGAGCGTCCGCGTGGACCATCCGGGTGATCGTTTCGGCGCAATCCTTATTGAATCTTCATCCTCATCACCCGGTGTACACGGGAACGCGGGCCGAGCACCGAATGACCTACTCCATGTCCATCCCCAGATCGAGTGCGCTCGCCGAGTGGGTCAGCCCGCCGACCGCGAGGAAGTCCACGCCGGTCTCCGCGTAGGCCCGCGCCACCTCCAGGCTCAGCCCGCCGGAGGCCTCCAGCCGCGCGGGCGCGCCCGCGGCCCGGTTGCGGCGAACCGCCTCGGCGCACTCCTCGACGGTGAAGTTGTCCAGCAGGACCAGCTCGGCGCGCTCGGCCAGCACCTCGTCCAGCTCGGCGAGCGAGCCCACCTCGACCTCGCACTCCAGCTCCGGCGCGTACGCGCGGGCCGCCTTCAGCGCCGCCCCGGCCGATCCGGCGGCGACCACGTGGTTGTCCTTGATCAGGACCGCGTCGCCGAGGCCGAGCCGGTGGTTCTGCCCACCGCCGCAGCGCACCGCGTACTTCTGCGACAACCGCAGGCCGGGCAGGGTCTTGCGGCTGTCCCGCACGACGCAACCGGTGCCCTCGATCTCCGCCACCCACGCCGCGGTCGTCGTCGCGACCCCGGACAGGTGGCACAGCAGGTTCAGCGCGGTCCGCTCGGCGGTCAGCAGACCCCGCACCGGCCCGCGCAACCGGAGCGCGGACTCCCCGGCGTGCAGCCGCGAACCGTCCGGGCGCACGCCGAGCACCTGGTAACCGCCAACGCCCAGCACCGCGTCGAACACCGCCAGCGCCAGCGGCCCGCCCGCGAGCACGCCCGGCACCCGTGGGTTGATGTCGGCGACCGCGATGGCGCCCGCGGGCACCGTGGCCAGCGTCGTCACGTCAGCGCCGTAGCGCAGGTCCTCGCTCAGCGCGGTGTCGATGACCCGGCGCGCGTCCTCCAGGTCCAGCCCGGCCTCGGTCAGGCTGATCTGGGTTTCCGGTGAAAGAGCCCTCACGCCGCACCTCCCCTGTTCTCGTGACTGCTGAGTGCCATCGCGCCCAGCAGCACGGGCTGCCCGGACACGTCCAAGCGAAGCGGCAGGCTCCGCAGCAACCGCGCGTCGTCGCGCCCCGGGTGGTCCAGCCGCACGTGGCAGCCCCGCGACTCGGTGCGCGCGTCGGCCGCCGTCAGCAGGGCGCGCGCGGCCAGCGCGAGCGCGGCGTCCTCAACGGCCCGATGTGTCCTCAGTGGACGGTGCACGGAGGACTCCAGCGCGCTGAGCGCCGCCGCGATCCCGGCCGAGTCCCTGCCGATCCCGGCGTGCCGGCTCATCGCGTCCTGCAACGGCTGACGGTCGGCGACGAGTGCCGCGGGCAGGTCGGTGACCTCCACGGCGCGCGGATCGCCGAGCAGACCGGCGCCGAGATCGAAGGCGACCGCGCGCGCCGCACGCGCTCCGACGACGAGCCCTTCGAGGAGGCTGTTGGACGCCAGGCGGTTCGCCCCGTGCAGCCCGGTGCGCGCCACCTCGCCCGCCGCGTACAAGCCGGTCAACGACGTGCGTCCATCCACAGTGGACATGACACCGCCGCACGCGAAATGTGCTGCCGGGGCAACGGGAATCCCGTCCGTTCCGGGATCGACACCGACCGCTTCACAGGCCGCGTGGACGGTGGGGAACCGCCGCCGGAAGGCTTCGCCGCCGAGGTGCGTGGCGTCCAGGTACACGTGGTCGGTGCCGGTTTCCACCATGCGCCTGCTGATCGCGGCGGCGACCACGTCACGTGGAGCCAGGTCGCCGAGCGGGTGCACGCCGGTCATCACGCGCTCGCCGAACGCGTCGACCAGCACCGCGCCCTCGCCGCGAACCGCCTCGGTCACCAACGGGCACCGGCCGCGCGCACCGGCTCCGGTGTACAGCACCGTGGGGTGGAACTGCACGAACTCCACGTCCGCGACGGCTGCCCCGGCCCGTAGCGCGAGCGCGAGACCGTCCGCCGTCGCGACCTCGGGGTTGGACGTCGCCTGGAACAGCTGGCCGAGTCCGCCGGTCGCGAGCAGGATCGCCGGTGCGCGGAGCACTCCCGGCACGCCGTCGCCGTCGAGCACCTGCAGTCCCGCGACCTGACCGGCCGGGGTGTGCAGCGCCTGAACGGCGATGTGGTTGTGCAGCATGGGAATCCGGCCGTCGCGCACCGAGGCCAGCAGCGCGCGCTCCACCTCGGCCCCGGTCGCGTCGCCACCCGCGTGCACCACCCGGAACGCGCTGTGGCCGCCTTCGCGGGTGCGGGCGAACCTGCCGCCCTCGGCGAGGTCGAAGGCCGCGCCGAGCCGCATCAGCCTGCGCACCGCGGCCGGGCCGTCCCGGATGATCCCGGCTGTCGCGGCCTCGTCGCAGAGCCCGGCTCCCGCCGTGAGCGTGTCCGCGATGTGCCGGTCCACCGAGTCGCCCGCGTCGTGCTGGCCTGGCAAGACAACGGCGACACCGCCTTGTGCCCAACGGGTGTTGCCGTCCTCGGCCGACGCCTTGGTGATCACCAGGACGCGCAGGCCCAGTTCGTGCGCGGTGAGCGCGGCGGTCAGGCCGGCGACACCGGTGCCGACCACGACCAGGTCGGCGCGCGCCTCCCAGGTGGCCGCGCCGACCTCGCGCAGCGGCGCCGTCACTCGCCACCGCCGGGCGTGCCGATCTCGATCATGCGCTGCACGGCGCCGCGCGCCCGGCGGGCGGTCTCGGCGTCGACGTGCACCTCGTCGGCGTTCTCCCGCAGGCTCCGCAGCAGCGCCGCCGGCGTGATCATCTTCATGTAGGGGCAGGACGCGCGCTCGTTCACCGCGCGGAAGTCGATCTCCGGGGCGGCCTTGCGCAGCTGGTGCAGCATGCCGACCTCGGTGGCGACCAGGACGGAGGTGGCCGAGGTGCTGCGGGCCGCCTTCACCATGTCACCGGTGGAGAGGATCTTGACCTGCTCGGCCGGCACGGTGCCCTCGCCCGCGAGGTAGAGCGCCGAGGTGGCGCAGCCGCACTCCGGGTGGATGAACAGGTCGGCGTCCGGGAACGCGGCGGCCCGGTCGGCCAGCTCGGGACCGTTGATCCCGGCGTGCACGTGGCACTCCCCGGCCCACACGTGGATGTTGTCCCGCCCGGTCTCGCGGCGCACGTGCGCGCCGAGGAACTGGTCCGGCAGGAACAGCACCTCGCGGTCCTCCGGGATCGAGCGGACCACGTCCACCGCGTTCGAGGAGGTGCAGCAGATGTCGGTCTCCGCCTTCACGTCGGCGGTGGTGTTGACGTAGGAGACGACGACGGCGCCGGGGTGCTCGGCCTTCCACGCGCGCAGCTGGTCCGCGGTGATCGAGTCGGCCAGCGAGCAGCCCGCGCGGGCGTCCGGGATCAGCACCGTCTTGTCCGGGCTGAGGATCTTCGCGGTCTCCGCCATGAAGTGCACGCCGCAGAAGACGATCGTCGACGCGTCGCTGTCCGCGGCGATCCGGCTCAGGGCGAGGGAGTCGCCGGTGTGGTCGGCGATGTCCTGGATCTCCGGGAGCTGGTAGTTGTGCGCGAGCAGCACGGCATCGCGCTTCCTGGCCAGTTCCCGCACTTCTTGCGCCCAGGCGGCGTCGGGGGTGACTCCGCCGTATGGAGCGATCTCCGTTGTGGCCATCGTGTTCTCCTCGCTGCCTGCCGGGCGCTTGCCCGTCGCCCAGGTTTTCGCCTAACAAGCGAAAACGGGATGGATGGTATCAATTCCAGCGATGGCGGTACATGAGGTGCTCGCAGCTGTGCTGCAGGTGAGATCCGGTTCACTCCAGGTGCTGCTGTGGCAGCGGGCCCTGGACCCCGACAAGGGGCGCTGGTCGCTGCCCGGTGGCAGGCTCGGCGCCCGCGAGGACGTGGAGACCTCGATCCGCCGCCAGCTGGCCGAGAAGGTCGACGTCCGCCAGCTCACCCACGTCGAGCAGCTGGCCGTCTTCAGCGCCCCCGACCGCGTGCCCGGCGAACGCGTGGTGGCGACAGCCTTCCTCGGGCTGGTCCCCTGCGACGTCGACCCCGTGCTGCCCGAGGACACCGCGTGGCACCCCGTCGCCGCGCTGCCGGAGTCGGCCTTCGACCACGACGCCATCGTGCAGAAGGCGCGGGATCGCTTGCGCGCCAAGCTCTCCTACACCAACCTCGGCTTCGCCCTCGCCGGGCGGGAGTTCACCGTCTCCACCCTGCGCGAGCTGTACTCGGCGGCGCTGGGCTACCGGGTCTCGGCCACCAACCTGCAACGCGTGCTCTCCCGCAGGGGCCTGCTCGAACCCACCGGCAGCACCGCCCCGCCCGGCCCCTCCGGCGGCCGACCGGCGGCGCTGTTCCGCTTCGTCACCCGGGGCCTGCAGGTCACCGACCCCTTCGCGGTGTTCCGCCCGCCGTCGGCCGACCGCCCGGCGCGCTCGGCACGTTGGCCTTAGTGTCAGCCGGGTGACGGAGACGCTTCCCCTCTTCCCCCTTGGCGCCGTCCTGCTGCCGGGAGCGTCCATGCCCCTGCACGTCTTCGAGCCGCGCTACCGCCAACTGGTGATCGACCTGGTGAAGGGCCTGCGTCCCGAGCGCACCTTCGGCGTGGTCGCCGTGCGCCAGGGGTGGGACATGCGCACCGACGACATGGCCGCCGTGCACCGGGTCGGCTGCTCCGCGCTGCTGCGCGAGGCCCGCCAGCTCCCCGAGGGCCGCTACGACATCGTCGTGCGCGGGCGGCGGCGCTTCCGGCTCGTCGACGTCGACCACCACGCCGCGCCGTACCTGGTCGCCGAGGTGGAGTGGCTGCCCGACTCCCCCGTCACCGACGCCGACCTCGTCGCCAAGCTCGCCGACCTGGCGCGGGCGGCGCACCGCGCGTACTGCACGACCGCGTGGCGCGAGGAGGACTGGCGGGAGCCCTGCACCTCGGAGGACATGACGACGCTGGCCCACGTGCTCGCCGAGGACTGCCTGCTGTCGCTGGACGACCGGCAGCGGATGCTGGAGGAGGGCGACCCCGTGCGCAGGCTCCGCATGGTCCGCGGCCTGCTCAAGCGCGAGGCGGAGATCCTCCGTTCCCTCCGCGCCGTCCCCGCCCCGCTGTCGGAGTTCGCCGCCGACTTCGCCAAGAACTGACCGGGCGGTTCCTCACGCCGTGCTCAGGGCCGGTTTCAGCGCCGTCGCCGATGGGGTGTCGACGGCACCGGAGCGCCACGTGCCGACTGCCATCTCGGCGGTGATCCCCGGACCGAAGCCCGCGATCAACCCCCGTGCGTTGTCGGCGAGGTCGCCCTCGGCGAACAGCCGGTTCACCGCGTCCAGGACCACGGCGCTGGCGATGTTGCCGTACTCGGTGAGGGTCGCCCTGCTGTGCCGGAACATCTCGGTCGGAACGGAGAGGAAGGCGGACAGGTCGTCCAGGATCCTCGGCCCCCCGGCGTGCACGATGTAGAAGTCCAGCGCGGAGGCGTCCCAGTGGTGGCTGGCCGCCAGGTTGCGCAGGGCGGGCGCGATGGGTCGCATCGTGCCCGGCACCCGCTTGTCCAGCTGGAAGTGGAACCCGGTGGCCTTGACCGCGTAGGAGATCCACTCCTCGGTGCCCGCGATGAGGTGCGAGGCGTTGCGCTCCAGCCGGACACCGGTGCCGCCGGTCCCCCGGACGACGGCCGCCGCGACGGCGTCGCCGAACAGCCCGTTGGACAGCAGCATCCCGATGCTGTCGTCGGTGGGCTGGTAGCACAACGAGCAGAACTCGCAGGCCACGATGAGCGCGTTCGCCTCGGGGTAGGCCGTGCAGAAGTCCTGGGCCCGGTTGATCGCGGCCCCGCCCGCCGCGCAGCCGAGCTGGGCGATCGGCAGCTGCCGGGTGTCCGGGCGGAAGCCCATCGAGTTGATGAGCCATGCCGTCATCGACGGCATGGTGAACCCGGTGCAGGAGACGTAGATGATGAGGTCGATGTCCCCCACGTCGAGCCCGGAATTGTCCAGCGCCCGTCCGACCACCGGAGGAATGCGTTTCTTAGCCTGTTCGACGTAAAGGAGGTTCCTGACCTCGAACCCGGGATGCTCCAGGGTCCGCGCGATCGGCTGAACGAGGTGGCGTTTGCGCACCCCGGTATTGCCGATCAGCCGCAGAACCAGAGGCAGGTGTGGGTGGTCCGCGTGCAGCTGCCGCGCTATCGCGAGCGTGTCCTCCCTGGTAATGACGTATTCCGGAACCGCAACCGCAGGTCGGCATAGGACCGCCATCAAGATCTCCTTGTGCGATGATCGCCCCGCAGGGCGCACTGAACGACCTGTTACCAGAATTGGTTGCGACCTCTCAGCGCGGACACGCAGAAAAAGACATCCGCTAACGAGAACGGTTTGACCGGACGCAACAAAAGGGACTACCGGGCGCAAGGAAGCGCAACACGCAGCAGCACGAAAGAATCGCCTCGCAAGACCGAGAGCCGCTGGGCGGTATCCCGCATTACCCCGTTACCACTTTTCCGGGACCGGAGTCGATCACACTAGGGACTGTTGTCGCCGACAGACGGGACCTATGCCCCTGGACACGGCGGGCCTTCGGGGAAACCGGCCGGTCCGGGGCCAGGGCTAGGCCAGTCGCCGTCCGAGGTCGTCAGCACCGTTCCACGCCGCGGCGACCCCGTAGGCCAGCACCGCCGCGGTCGGCTGCGCCAGCACGGCCCACCACAGGGTCAGCGCCGGCGCCTGCAGCAGCACGTCACCGATCTGCAGCGACGCGGGCACGGGGTACCACCACCCGGTGAACAGGCCGCTGAGCTGGATCGCCAGCGCCGCGGCGGCCGCGGAGCCGAGGCCGGTGGCGATCATCATCACCGGCCCCCGCCGACGGCGCAGCAGCCACATGCCGAAGCCGGTGAGCAGCCCGACGCCCAGGGTGATCATCAGGAACACGGCGAGCGCGTCGTAGCGGTGGTAGCTCTCCCAGGGCAGGCTGACCAGCTCGCCCTTGGAGTTGACCACCTTGCGCTCGCCGGGCGCGAGCAGCGACCAGGCGAAGGCCACCGGGACGCCGAGCAGCGAGATGAACGAGAACGCGCTCAGCGAGGGCAGCAGGTCCGCCTTGACCACCACCCGGGGCCGCGGCGGCTCGGGCAGGGCGAAGGGCGGTTCGTAGAAGTCGGAGTCGGTGGCCGCCGGTATCCGCACCGGCACCGCACGCCCGCCCTGCTGCTCGCTCACCCTTGCTACCCCTCAATGTCTCCGTGCACGCTGCACCGCGCGGACCAGCCGGTCGGGGTGATCTGGACGACCATCCGCCGCCTGCACTCGCGGCAGTACCGGGGCGGGTTGATCTCCTGCCGCGCCCGGCACACCGCGTGCTCATTGTCCGCCAGCGGTTTCCCGCAAGTCTCGCAGTACACGCCGGGAGCCGTCACAGGGTCTCGCTCAACGCCTTGATCGGCATGTTCAGCTCGGTCAGCATGGCCAGGTCCTTATCGGCGGGCCTGCCCAGGTTGGTCAGGTAGTTGCCGACGATGATCGCGTTGATCCCGCCGAGCATGCCCTGCTCGGTGCCGAGGTCGCCGAAGGTCAGCTCGCGCCCGCCGGAGAAGCGCAGCAGCGCCTTGGGCAGCGCCAGCCGGAAGGCCGCGACCGTGCGCAGCGCGTCCTTGCCCGGCACCACCTCGTAGTTCTCGTACGGCGTCCCGGGCTGCGGGATGAGGAAGTTCATCGTGCACTCGTCCGGCCCGAGCTCGGCCAGCTGCGCGGCGAACTCGGCGCGCTGCTCGACGGTCTCGCCCATGCCGATGATGCCGCCGCAGCAGACCTCCATGCCCGCCTCGCGGATCATCAGCAGGGTCTCCCAGCGCTCTTCCCACGTGTGCGTGGTGACCACGTTGGCGAAGTGCGAGCGCGCCGTCTCCAGGTTGTGGTTGTAGCGGTGCACGCCCATCGCCTTGAGCTCGTCGACCTGCTCCTGGGTGAGCATGCCGAGCGAGCAGGCGATCTGGATGTCGTTGCCGGAGGCGCGGATCGCCTCGATGCCGGCCTTCACCTGGGACAGCAGCCGCTTGTCCGGGCCGCGCACGGCCGCGACGATGCAGAACTCGGTCGCGCCGGTGGCCCGTGTCTGCTCGGCCGCCTTGACCAGGCCGGGGATGTCCAGCCAGGCCGAGCGCACCGGGGTCGGGAACCGCCCGGACTGCGAGCAGAAGTGGCAGTCCTCCGGGCAGCCGCCGGTCTTGAGGCTGATGATGCCCTCGACCTCGACCTCGGGCCCGCACCACTTCATCCGGACCTTGTGCGCCAGCTCCAGCAGCTCGGGCAGCCGCTCGTCGGGCAGCCGCAACGCGCGCAGCACGTCCGCCTCGGACAGGCCCTCTCCACGCTCCAAGACAACTTCGCGCGCGATGTCCAGCACGTCGGTGTCGGCGACGGTCACCCGGATCTCCCTTGTCTCGAAGGCGGTCACAATGCTCGAACCCGCAAGCGGTTCTTCGGCTCAGCGCAGCAGTCTGCCGCAAGAAAGCCGCACGGCAATGCGGTCAACGTCACGCTGAGTTCTGTTCGGCGAAGGCCACGGCGTCGAACTCCCCGCCCAGCTGCGGGGCGAGGTGGGCGCGGGCGACGCGCAGGAAGTCGGCGCGTCCGTGCTTGCCGATGCCCTCGGGCAGCACGCCGAGCAAGGGCGCGCGGGCCGCGACGGGCAGGTCCAGCAGGTTGCTGCGGGTGGCGAGGTCGGGGTGCGCGGGCCAGGAGCCGACCACGACGCCGAGGCAGGCGATTCCCCTGTGCCGCAACGCTTCCGCGGTCAGCGCGGTCGTGTTGAGCGTGCCGAGCCCGGCCGCGGCGACGAGCAGCACCGGCGCACGCAGGTTCCACGCGATGTCGGCCAGCGTGCCGCCGGTGTGGTCGAGCCGGACGAGCAGCCCGCCCGCGCCCTCCACCAGCACCACGTCGTGGTCGCCGAGCAGCTCGGACGCGGCCTCGGCGGCTTCGACCGGGCGGATCGGGGACAGCCTGGCGCGGCGCGCGGCGGCCTCCGGGGACAGCGCGTCGTCGTAGCGGGACAGCTCCAGCGCGGTCACATCGCCCGCGAGCCGCACGACCTCGTCGACATCGCCGGGCTCGTCGGCCCGGACCCCGGTCTGCGCGGGTTTGACCACCGCGACCCGTTTGCCCGCGTTCAGGGCGAGCGCGGCGACGGCGGCGGTCGCGACGGTCTTGCCGACCTCGGTCCCGGTTCCGGTGATCACGAGCAACGTCACGGCAGGCACGCTACCCAACCCCGGCGGCGGCGACGACAGCAGCGGCGATGGCGTTGACCTCGGCATCCGTGCTGATGTACGGCGGCATGACGTAGATCAGATCGCGGAAGGGGCGCAGCCACACCCCGTGCTCCGCCGCCGCCTTCGTCGCGGCCGCCACGTCCACCGCGTGGTCGAGCTGCACCACGCCGATCGCGCCCTGGACGCGCACGTCGGCGACACCCGGCAGCGCCGTGGCGGAGGCGAGACCGGAGCGCAGACCGGACTCCACGCGAGCGACCTCGCCCGCCCAGTCCTGCCCGAGCAGCAGGTCGATCGAGGCGTTGGCGACCGCCGACGCGAGCGGGTTGCCCATGAACGTCGGTCCGTGCGCCAGCACCGGCAGCTCTCCGCGCGAGATGCCGTCTGCCACCTCCGGCGTGCACAGCGTCGCGGCCATGGACAGGTAACCGCCGGTCAGCGCCTTGCCGAGGCACATCACATCCGGGCTGATCCCGGCGTGGCCCGCGGCGAACAGCGCGCCGCTGCGGCCGAAACCCGTCGCGATCTCGTCGAAGACCAGCAGGACGTCGTTGGCCAGGGTCAGCTCCCGCAGCACGTGCAGGTAGCGCGGGTTGTGGAAGCGCATGCCGCCCGCGCCCTGCACCACCGGCTCGACGATCACCGCGGCGAGCTCGTCGGCGTGGCGCTCGATCTCGTCGGCGAGCAGCTGCACGTAGGCCGTGTCCACATCGGCGTCGAAGCCCGCCGGCGGCGCGGGCACGAACACCTGCTCCGGCAGCACGCCGGTCCACAGGCTGTGCATGCCGCCCTGCGGATCGCACACGCTCATCGGCTGGAAGGTGTCGCCGTGGTAACCGCCGCGCCAGGTCAGCAGCCGACGCTTCTCCCCGAGGCCGCGGGAACGCCAGTACTGCAAGCACATCTTGACCGCGACCTCGACGGAGACCGAGCCGGAGTCGCACAGGAACACGTGCCGCAACGGCTCCGGAGTGATCTCCACGAGCCGCGTGCACAGCCGCACCGCAGGCTCGTGCGTCAGGCCGCCGAACATCACGTGGCTCATCCGGCCGAGCTGGTCGCGCACGGCCGCGTCGAGCACCGGGTGCTGGTAGCCGTGCACCGCGGCCCACCACGAGGACATGCCGTCGATCAGCTCGCGCCCGTCGGCGAGCCGCAGTCGCACACCGCGCGCCGACTCGACGAGCAACGGCTCGTGCGTCCCGGGCATCGGCCCGTACGGGTGCCACACGTGCTCACGGTCGGCGGCGAGCAGTTCCTCAGGCGTCACCCCGGCAGGCTAGATGCCGTGCGCGCGGTGGTTCGACAGTCTCCAAGTACAACGAACGCGCCCGCCAATTGTCGCCGACAACAGTGACCCGGGGCGCCGTTGTCACCCGGGCGCCACCGGCAGCGCGTGCAGCCCGTGCACGAAAGTCGAACGCCGCCAACGGATCTCGCCATCGCGCGCGTCCAGCCGGAGCCCGGGGAAGCGGTCGAGCAGCCGCCCGATCGCCACCACTCCCGTCAACCGGGCGAGCGCGGCGCCGAGGCAGCGGTGGACGCCGTGCCCGAAGGCGAGGTGCCCGTCCGCCTCGCGCGTCAGGTCGAGCCGGTCGGCGTCGGGGAAGCGCGCGGCGTCCCGGTTGGCCGAGCTGAGCGCGACGATCACGATCTCACCCTGCGGGATGTCCACTCCGCCGACGACGACGGGCTCGCTCGCGTAGCGCAACGTCGTCATCGCGACCGGGCTCTCGAAGCGCAGCAGCTCCTCGACGGCCTTCGGCAGCAGCGCGGGGTCGGCGCGCAGCGCGGCGAGCTGGTCGGGATCGCGCAGCAGCGACAGCACGCCGTTGGCGATCAGGTTCCCCGAGGTCTCGTGGCCGACGACGAGGAGGAGGAAGGCGATCGAGATCAGCTCGGCCTCGGTCAGCCGGTCCTCGCCGCCCACCACCAGCTCCGAGATCAGGTCCTCCCCCGGCACGGCCCGCTTGCCCCGGATGAGCTGCACCAGGAAGGCGGCGAGGGCGATGCTGGCATCGCGGATGGCGTCCGGGTCCGTCGCCGCGAGGATGATGTTGGCCCACGTCCGGAACCGGTCGCGGTCCTGGTGCGGCACGCCCAGCAGCTCGCAGAGCACCGAGCCCGGGAGCACCAGCGCGTACTCCTCGATCAGGTCGACGCGGCGCTTGCCCGCCATGGCGTCGAGCAGCTGGTCGGCGATCTCGGTGATCCGCGGCCGCATCCGCTCGATCCGCTCACCGGTGAAAGCCCCGGCCAGCACCCCGCGCACCCGGGCGTGCTCGGCGCCGTCGCTGTTGAGCAGGTGGTGGGCGATGTCGCCGGAGAAGGTCAGCCCGCGGTCGGGGTCGTCGAGGTTGGCCCGGATCGCCGCGGTCAGGCCCTCCGGGTTCTTCAGCAGCCGGTCGTCGGTCAGCGCGGCCACGGCGTCTTCGTACCTCGTCACCACCCACACGTGCAGCCCGTTGGCGGTGCGGGCGCGGTGCACCGGCCCCTCGGCGCGCAGCGACGCGAGCACTTCGTGGGAGTTCTGCAGGTACTCGTCGGTGAACAACGTCACCGACCGCATGGACGTCGGCATGTGGCGTCCCCCTCGGCGCGAACGGCTTCGACCGAAGGGTATGGCCGTCGTGCCGCGCACCGGACCGATCGGGGAAAACCCTGGTCAGACGACCAGGTTCAGCCCGCTGAACCCGGCCGAGCGCGAAAGGCTCCACTTCGGCGGATTCGGCACTGACAGCGCGGCGGGTCCGCGGTTACGGTGCCGTTCGTGACCGACGCCACTGTTTCTCGCCGCACCGTGCACGTCGTCCCGCACACGCACTGGGACCGTGAGTGGTACGAGCCGTTCCAGCGGTTCCGCCTCCAGCTGGTGGACCTGCTCGACACCGTGCTGCCCCGCCTCGAAGCCGATCCGCGCTTCCGGTTCACCCTCGACGGGCAGACCGCGGCCGTCGACGACTACCTGGAGGTCCGGCCGGACGCGTTGCCCAGGGTGATCGCCCTGGTGCGTTCCGGCCAGCTCGCGGTCGGACCGTGGCGGGTGCTCGCCGACTCCTTCCTGTGCTCCGGCGAGAACCTGGTGCGCAACCTGGAGATCGGCCTCGCGCGCTCGGCCGAGCTGGGTGGGGCCATGCGCGTCGGCTACATCCCGGACCAGTTCGGCCACACCGCGCAGCTGCCGCAGATCCTGCGCGGCTTCGGCTTCGACCAGGCGTGCCTGTGGCGCGGCGTCCCCGGCAGCGTCGACCGGCACGCGTTCCGCTGGGTCTCCCCCGACGGCTCCGCGGTGCGCACCGAGTACCTGCCCGGCGGCTACGGCAACGCCTCGGTGATGTTCACCGACCCCGCCAAAACGGTAGAGCGCTCTATCGCCTTCGCCGAGCAGATGCGCGCGTGGTTCGGCGACACCGAACCGCTGGCCATGTACGGCACCGACCACAGCGCCCCGATTCCCACGCTGCTGGACCAGGTCGGCGCGGTGCAGGCGTCCGGGGCCGAGGTGACGCTGCGGCTGGAGACCCTGGCCGAGGCGCTGGCGGGGCGAGACCCGGAGGAGGCCGGGCTGCCCGAGGTGCTCGGCGAGCTGCGCAGCCACGCGAGGGCGAACCTGTTGCCGGGCATCCTTTCCGTGCGCATCGCGGTGAAGCAGGCGATGGCCGAGGCGGAGCGGATGGTGGAGCGCTACGCGGAGCCGCTGTCCGCGCTGTGGTGCCCGCAGGCCGCCGAGCCCTTCCTGAGCATGGCGTGGCTGCGCCTGGTCGACGCGTCCTGCCACGACTCCGTCACCGGCTGCGGCGCGGACACCACCGCGCAGCAGGTCGCCGCGCGCATCGCCGAGGCGGAGCAGCTGGGCAGCGCGGTCCGCGACCGCACGCTGAACGAGCTGGCCGCCACGGCACCCTCGGACTCGGTGCTCGTGGTCAACCCGAGCGCGCACGAGCGCACGGACCTCGTGCGCTGCCAGGTGGTGGCGCCGGAGGAGTGGTCGGACGTCGCGCTCGAACTCCCGGACGGGACCCTGATGCCGACCCAGGAGATCGGCCGCGCCGAGCGGAACCTGATCGATGCGACCTTCCCGGCGGCGGACGTGGTGAACGCGGTGCGCAGGCGCACCTTCGGCCAGGTCATGTACAGCAGGGCCATCCAGCGCGCGGAGATCTCCGAGACAATGCTCGAACCCGCAAGCGGATCTTCGGTCCACACCGTCACTTTCACCGTCGGGCGCATGGGCGACCCGGGTTACGACGTGGAGCGTTTCGCGGACGAGCTGACCGAGGCCGTCGCGGCGGCGACGCCCGGTGACTGGCGTCTCCGGGTGATCGACGAGCCGAGCCGCGAGCTGCTGGCCCTGGCCACCGCACCCGCCCTCGGCTGGACCACCGTTCGCCCCCGCTCTGCGGCGGCACCGCTCGCCACACCGGTGTCCATTGTGGACAACGCACTGCACAACGGCCTGGTTTCCGTTGTGGTCAACGAAGACGGCACCCTCCGCATCACCGGCGCTGACGGCACGGTCCTGGACGGGGTCGGTCGCATCGTCGACGGAGGCGACGCGGGTGACAGCTACAACTACGGTCCTCCGGTCACGGACACGTTGGTGGACAAGCCGACTTCGGTCTCCGTCGTCACGGCGGAGACCGGGCCGCTCCAGGCATCGCTCGTGGTGCTCCGCACGTACGAGTGGCCGTTGGGACTGGTGGACTTCGACGGCACGGCCCGCACTTCGGAGACGGTGTCGGTCGGAGTGACGACGAGGGTCGAGCTGCGGGTCGACGAGCCCTTCGTCCGCGTCGAGGTCTCCTTCGACAACCGCAGCGTCGACCACCGCGTCCGCTTCCACATCCCAACTGTCCGCACCGCGACGAGTTCGCACGCGGAGGGCCAGTTCTCCGTGGTGGAGCGCGCTCTGGTCAACGAGGGCGGCAACGGCGAGCACCCGCTGCCCACGTTCCCCGCATCGTCCTTTGTGGACGCCGGGGGCACGGGTGTGTTGTTGCAGAACGTGACCGAGTACGAGGTGAGCGAAGACGGCTCCGATCTGGCGCTTACCTTGTTGCGCGCCACCGGGGCCATCAGCCGGAACCTGCACCCGTTGCGCGCGGAGCCCGCGGGCCCGACAACTCCGATCCCCGAGGCGCAGGTCCCCGGCGTGACGATGAGCTGCTTCGCGATCCTCCCGCACACCGGCGACTGGGCTTCCGCGGGTCTGGTGGAGGCGGCGGAGCGCTACCGCAATCCGCTGATCACCTTGGCGGGCACGGGAAACACCGACGACCTCACGTCCGGCGAGGGCATCACGGTCACCGGGGCGACGGCTTGCGGTCTGCGGCAGCGCAACGGTTTGGAGCTGCGCCTGGTGGCCTACTCCGACTCGCCCAGCACCGCCACGGTGTCGCTGCCCGGCCTCACGGCGGCGGCGCGCGTGGACCTCACCGGCGCGGTGGTCGAAGAACTGTCCGTGGTGGACGGTGCGGTGGAGCTTCCCATGAGGGCGTGGGAGATCACCGGTCTCCGGCTGACCCGCTGACCCGGGCTACGGGCCACCGGCGGTGTTCGCCGGTGGCTCGTAGTCGATGCCCAGCATGTCGCAGACGCCCTGGCACATCCGCTCGTAGACGGAGACGACGTCGGGCACCGCCATGCTGAAGTGCCCGTACACGTCGAGGCAGGTGGCGCCGTAGATGCGGCTCCAGCACTCGAAGAACACCAGAACGGCGCCCTTCGGCAGCGCGGTGAAACCGATCTGCTCGCGGTAGAGGTCCAGCTGCGCGGCCAGTTCCCGGCTCAGCTCCGCGTCCGCGGGCACCTCGAACGGCCGCTGCTGCCACAGTCTTTCGAAGGGCACGCCGAACGCCTTCGCCAGCCACATCCAGTCCTGCATGATGCTGCCCGAGACGACGCGCCCCTCCGGCATCGGCGTTCCGAGCAGCAGCGCGAACTCCGCCCGGTTGCGCAGCGACCACGCGCGGAAGTCCCGCATCATCACCAGGATCTGCTGTCCTGGCCGCTGGTCGCCGACCGTCGCCGCCGCCGCGTGCAGCCCCTGGACCAGTTCGGTCACCAGGTCGTGGGCCAGCGCCTGGATCAGCTCGTCGCGGTTGGCGTAGTACCGGTAGATCGCCGGCGGCGTGATGCTCAGCTCGCGCGCGATGGCGGTGAACGCGACCGCCTCGGGTCCGCTGGCCACCAACAGCCGCCGCGCGGTCGCGCGCAGGTCCTGGTCGAGTTCGGCCCGCAGCCGCTCCCGCCTGCTCACCGCCCGTCCCCCCATCGCCGTTTCCCCCAGCCTAGGGCCCCGCGCGGAGGGTCCGCGCGCCCATGCTGTTACGGTGCCTCGCTCAGTTATGAGGCATAACTTCGTAATGGCCCGAAACATCACCCGGAGTCCGCATGCGTGTGCGCGCCGTCGCCGTCCTTGCCGCGTCCCTGCTGCTCACGAGCTGTTCGAGCGCTGAGGAGCCGCCACCACCTCCCGGGCAGCAGCCAGCGCCCACCACGACCTCCTCAGCCCCGCTGTTCGACCCCCCGCGCGGCTTCACCGGAGAAAGCAAGCTGGTCGGGCGTTCCCCCTACGCGATCGCGGGCGATGCGGTCGTTTCTCGCGACCCCGAACGCGAGCAGCCGACCATGACGGTCATCGGCCTCGACGGCACTCCGCGCGTCGAGTACCCGGTGGACATCCCGAAGAAGAGCAAGGCGTCCGGCCCGTACAGCGCCGCCGACGGCTCACTGGTGCTGATGGCCGTCGCGCAGACCGTGGAGGGGACGGGAACCAACCCCGACCGGACCCGCTACACGGTCACCGCGCACAACCCGGGAACCGGCGCCAAGGTCTGGGAACGGCCGGTCGACGCCTCCGCCGAGGTCCCCTTGCCGGACAGCAACCCTCGTATCGTCGGCGCGAACCGGGACATCGTCGTCGTGACAGCGAACCTGCTGAAAGAGGCGGCGACGATCGCCTTGTCCACAGTGGATGGAACCGTGAAGTGGAGCAAGCCCGGCATCTTCGCGACCGGACTGGCCAATGATGTCGTCGTCGGCTATCGCTACGTCAACAGTCTTTCCAGCGAGCCGGTGGGACTTTCGGCCACCGACGGCGCGCAGCGCTGGAGCGGACCGAGGTTCGACGGAACACTGGAAAGCAACTTCAGCCGACCGAGGTTGGTCGGCGACGGGCTGGCCAGTTTCGCGGGCACCCCAGCGGGCGAGTTGACCAAGAACGTCACCCACCTCCTCGACACCACGACCGGCAAACCCCGGCTGTCCCTCGACAGCCTGTGGACCTGTCTGTCCGACGACCAGAGCCTCATCGTCTGCGGCAAGACCTACTTCAACTACCAGTTGGCCGGATTCGACGCGACCTCGATGGCGAAGCTGTGGGAGCTGCCCGACGCAGCGGCCACCCGCACCATTCCGAAGCTGGTCGCGGCGCGCAAGGGCGTGGCCTACGTGACCGCCAAGGGACCGATGACCCTGAACGCACGCTCCGGCAAGGACCTCGACCCGGAGCTCGACGTTGACGCCTTGGACGCCGTCGCACCCGGCTACGCCCTCGGCGTGGTCAGCGGCAAGGTCTACGCACGCCGCGCCGCCCGCTAGGCTCGCCGGTCTTCAAGTACCCCCGAACCCCTGTTCCGGTGTCACCAACAAGGAGAAACCCCGCCAGCGTCCGGCCATGTTGGTAGCCGTTACCGACGCCCTGGACAGGGGTTTGCGGGACTTGAAGACCACCGCACTCCAACTGGTGCACGTTCACCCGGCACAAAGCGTCTTCAGCCGTGGTCGTAGAGATCGCCGAAGTTCTTCTCGATCCACAGGACGTGGAGCACATCGCCCGCTCGCACTCCCGCCATCGGCAGTTTGCCGTCGTAGCGCAGGACGAGGAACTCGTCCGAGTCCTCGAACGCCAGCGGGATCCGAGCTTTGATCGACCTGCGAGGGATCCTCTCCGTCCCCAGTCCATGCCGGGGCGCCATCACGATCTCTCGCCAGGTCATCGCGGCTCGACGCTGGAGTGCGACCGCGAATGCCGCCTGCTGTTCCCTAGGAAGGCTGTTCACGTCATAGTCGCGCTGGAGATGCCGCAGGCAAAACTTGGGGGTATCCAGATTGTGGTCACGGACCGGCGCCACATCCGCAATCGTCCCCTTGATCGGCTTGGGGGCCTTACCTCTCGGCTTGTTTCCCATGGGCGCTTCAGGAAACGCGGGTACGCGGCTTGAAGTACTCGTACAGAGAATCCACCGTGATCACGAGGTTGCGCTCGCCATCAACGAAGTGGTGCTTCCAGGGGTCCTCGTCGTGCGTCATGTTCCGCAGGCGCCACGCGGCCAGCCCACCGTAGGTGTTCCAGATCAGCATCAGGAACTGGGCCGTCTCCTCGTCAACGTCGTCCCAGGCGAACTCGTCGAACTCATCGAGTTCGATCTCATCGGCGCCGAACTGCTTGAACCTGCGATACACCGTTGGTACCACGGGACCGTGCGACCATGCCTGGATCTCGTCCACGAACAGCGGCTGGCCATACCGGGCGATGTGGTGCCCCTGGGCGTAGTACAAGATCTTCTGAAGCTTGAGGTTGGACATGGACGCGTTGGCGGCCTCGCCGGCCCAGGCGATGAACCACTTCGCGATCGTCGTTGCGTCGTACTTGGCGCTCATGGCTATCCATCCCCCTTCATGCGACGAGGAGACCAGGTGCATGCCACGGTCCCCGAACTCTCCGGAGCTTGTCCATAGAGACGCTGCGGACGTTACACATGTGCCCGTCACGACCTGAACTACCGAACAGGCGGCTCGAGCGCATCGAACATTAGTTCGATTGTACGTCCTGACCTGCCAATACCCTTCGACCGATAGACTGAATCCAGGCCGCACCGTACGCTCGCGACAGTCACGTACCGTTGTCAGTCATACACAGAAGGTACAAGTTTTCGGGGGTGGCAAACGGCGCCGGTTCAGGCGTTCACCCGGCGCAGAGGGACAGGACGGCGCTGTCGTGGCCGAAGAGCACCACGCCACCGGCAGCGCCGGGCGAAAGCGAGCACAGTGCGCCGCGAACGGGCCGACGCGTCCCCTCCGCGTCGAGCACGAGAGCACCATCGGCGTCGACAGCGACAAGCCCGCCGTCCACGGGCAACAGCACGGGCGCGTCCAGCCCAGCCGAGATCGCCGTGCGCCCCGAGCGCAGGCCGTCGAGCACGGCAGCGGTCAGCTCGTCCGGACCCGAAGCCTCGGCGTCCACCGCGACCCAGGTCGTCGGCGTGCCCGGGATGGCGTCGGAACCTGAACGGTGCCAATCGCTTCCGCCGATCGGGGTGACCTCGCGACCCCACGCCTGCCACCACGCCAGCGGCCCGCCCCAACGCGGGTCGAGCCAGCTGGAGTGCCAGATCTCCGCCAGCGGCGCGCGGCGCGGCAGCGGGTGCCGCCACGAGCAGTCCGCCGCGAGCGGGTGGTTGACCGACAGCAGCCCACCGCGTTCCTCCACAGTGGACAGCCACTCGGTCGCGGGGCGCCGGAAGTCGATCCAGCCGATGTCCCCGAAAGCGTTGGCGTGACCGGACTCCGTGGTCACCTCCTGCCCCGGGACGAGCGCGATCCCGTACTGCCGCCCCACTTCCGCCAGCTCGGCGTGATGGCTGACGGTGTTGTGGTCGGTGATCGCCAGCGCCGACAGTCCCCGGGACACCGCCAGCGCGGCCAGCTCCGGAACGGTCAGCGCGCCGTCGGAGTGCAGGGTGTGGGAGTGGAAGTCAGCGGGAACCCACCGCAATCCCTCAGCGGCGGGCAACGGACGAACGGGCGGTGACGAGGGCACCTTCGGGGAAGCCAACGGCGCCGGTCGCGAGACGGGGTCGAAGGAGATCGAAACCCGGTACTCCACCCCGTCGACCGGGACCCGGTGCAACCCGAGAACCACGTGCCACAGGCCGGTTTCCAGCTCGCCCGGCACGTAGCCGGGCGTCGCCCAGTCCCGGGTGACGGTGAACGTGCGGCGAGCACCGCCGGACCAGCCGCGCCAGCCCGCGGCACCCTCACAGCCCAGGTCGATGACGGCGCCGCGCGAGTCGTCGAACTCCAGTTCCACAGTGATCGCGGACGTGCCCGCCGGAACCTCGAAGGGCAGACCGGGCCACGGGTTCGCGGCCCGGTCATCACGCATCCACCGACCACTGTGGACTGTCATGACGCGACCTTGGCCGCGCCGAGCAACAATCCCGCCTCGTCGAAGACGAGCAGCCGACCGGGTTCCGGAGTCGCGGTCACGGTCGCCCCGATCTCCGGCTCGCTCTGCTCGGGCACGGTGAGCCCGACCAGCGCGTCCCCGGGGCACTCGATGGTGACCAGCGACGAGACGCCCAGGTTCTCCACAGTGGACACGACACCGGTGATGCCGTCCCCGGACCCCGCGTTCAGGTACTCCGGCCGGATACCGGCGGTCACCGGCGTGCCGTCCGCCAGGGAGATACCGGACGGCAGCGTCAGGCGGGTGCCCGCGACCTCCACGAAACCCTCGCGCACCACCGCGTCCAGCAGGTTCATCGGGGTGGAGCCGATGAAGTTGGCGACGAAGGTGTTGGCGGGCCGCTGGAAGACCTCGCGCGGACTGCCCAGCTGGCGGATCTTGCCGGACTCCATCACCGCGATCCGGTCGGCCAGCGCCAGCGCTTCCGCCTGGTCGTGGGTGACGAAGACCGTGGTCAGCCCCAGCTCCCGCTGCAACCGCTTGAGGAACGTGCGCGCCTCCAGCCGCAGCCGCGCGTCCAGGTTGGACAGCGGCTCGTCCAGCAGCAGCACGCCCGCGTCCATGGCGATCGCCCTGGCCAGCGCGACCCGCTGCTGCTGCCCTCCGGAGAGCTGGCCGGGCCGCCGGTCGAGCAGCCCGGCCAGGCTCAGCCCGCCGGAGGTCTCCTCGGCCACCTCCCGTTGCCGCGCCTTGGACTCGCCGCGCACGCGCAGCGGGTAGCCGATGTTCTCCGCGACCGTCATGTGCGGGAACAGCGCGTAGTCCTGGAAGACCATGGCGACCTTGCGCTTGCCGGGGTCGACGCCGGTCACGTCCTCGCCGCCGATCACCACCGCGCCGGAGCCGGCCTGTTCCAGCCCGGCGATCGTGCGCAGCAGCGTGGTCTTGCCGCAGCCGGACGGGCCCAGCAGCGCGAAGAACTCGCCGTCGGCGATCTCCAGGTCCAGCCCGTCCACCGCGCGCACCCCGTTCGGGTACACAGTGGACAGTCCGTGGATGTCGATTCCGGCCATCAGCTCTTGATCCCTCCGTGGAAACGGAACCCGTAGCGCTTGTTCACCAACACGTACAGCACGACCACCGGGATCGAGTACAGCAGCGAGAACACCGGGATGACGGTCAGGTTGGCGCTGCCGCCCTCGTCCTGCAGGGTCCGCAGCAGCACCGCGCCCGGCTGCTTGCCGACCTCGCGGATCAACAGGAACGGCAGCAGGAAGTTGCCCCAGGCGTTGACGAAGGCCCACACCAGGATCGTGGCGATACCGGGCCGGGCGACCGGCAGCACCACGTGGGTGAGCACCTGGAACGGGGACGCGCCGAAGACCCGCGCGGACTCCTCGTAGGAGCGCGGGACCGAGTCGACGAAGTCCTTCAGGATGAAGATCGCCGCGGGCAGCATCCCGCCCGCGATCACCAGTGCCGTCCCGAACTGGGAGTTGATCAGCCCCAGCTGGAACATCATCACGAAGATCGGCACCATCGCCGCGGTCCCGGTGACCACGCTGGACAGCAGCAGCAACACGTAGAGCATCAGGTCCCGGCCGGGGATCCGGACGCGGGAGAGGGCGTAGGCGGCGAGCGCGGCGAAGGTCGCGGTGATCGCCGTCGCCACCACGCAGATCACCAGCGAGTTCCACAGCGAGGTCAACGCGTACGGGTGCTCGAAGGTGGTCTTGACGTTGTCCAGCGTCCAGTCCGGCCAGCGCAGCCCGAGCCCGGGCTTGCTGTCGAACGGGGCGCTGGCCAGCCACAGCATCGGCACCGCGAAGAACGCCATCAGCACGGCGATCACCGCGTAGAAACCGATGCGCCGCAGCATCATCAGCGGGCTCATGACTTCCTCCGCAGCAACCACAGGTACACCGCGGCGACCACGAGGTTCGCCAGCAGCAGCAACAGCGAGATCGCCGAGGCGTAGCCGAGCTGACCGCCCTCGAGCGCCTGGCGGTAGATGAACACCGGCAGCGTCTCGGACGCGTGGTTGGGTCCGCCCGCGGTGAGCAGGAACGGCGAGAAGTCGTTGGCCGTCCACAAGCTGATCAGCAGCGTGTTCGTCAGCACGTGCCCGCGGATGTGCGGGAAGACGATGTCGCGCACGGTCTGCCAGCCGCTGGCCCCGACCACCCGCGCCGTCTCCAGCTGCGACGGCGGCACCGCGGCGAGCGCCGAGCTGTAGAGCAGCATCGAGAACGCCGTGCCGCGCCAGGTGTTGAACACGATCAGCGACAGCATCGGGTACTCGACGAGCCACGCCGTGCCCTCGGAACCGAGCAGCGCGTTCAGCGTGCCGCCGTCCCGGTCCAGCACCGCGAACCACAGGAAGGCCACCACGGTGCTCGGCAGGATCCAGGCCAGCAGCACCAAGGACTCCACCGTGCGGCGCAACCCCGGCTTGGCCTTGCGCAGCGTCCACGCGAGCACGAAGCCGAGGATGTTCTGGCCGATCACCGCGGAGCCGAGCACGAACAACGCGGTGAGCCACAAGGAGTTCTGGAACAGCGCGTCGTCGAGCGCGTTGACGAAGTTGTCGATCCCGACCAGTTGCGGCGCGACCGCGTTCGGCCCGGTGAGCTCGTAGTTGGTCAGTCCGATGTAGATGGTCCAGAGCGCCGGGAAGATCAGGAAGACCCCGATCAGCAGCAGCGCGGGCGCCACGAACCCCACGGCGCGGGCGATGCCGAGACCGGCCACGTCGGTGGCGAACCGCTTGGCGCGGCCCGCCACCGAGGTGGGGCGCTCGGTCACGTCAGCCGGAGACAATCTCGTTCTCTCCCACGATCTTCTTCAGCGCTTCCTGGTAGCCGTTGAGCGCGTCCTGCGCGGTCTTGCCGCTCACCACGTCCGCCGTCGCCTGCTGGAGCGCGGCGGAGACCCTGGTGTAGTTGGCGACACCGGGCCGGTACTCGGTCAGCGGCAACACCTTCTGCGCGATGAACGACAGCATCGGGTCGCCGGCCAGCACCTCGTTGTTGACGTCGGTGCGCTGGGTGATCTGGGCCGCGCCGCCGAGCCGCGCCTTGACCGCCTCGGCGGAGTTCATGAACTGCAGCAGCTCCCACGCCTGCGCCGGGTACTTGGTGTTGGCGTTGATCAGGTTCAGCGCGCCACCGGACATGCTGACGAAGTCCTGCCCGCGCACGCCCGCCCCCGGCCGCTGGGCCGGGATCATCGCCCAGCCGACGGAGCTGTTCCGGTCGGCCATCTTCACCGCGCCCTTGGTCGGCTCCAGCACGGAGCGCCACAGGTAGTCGCTCTCCATCAGGATGCCGATCCTGTGCTCGGCGAACTGGGCGAAGGACTTGTCGCGGCCCTTGGCCTCCTGCTGCAGCAGCGGGTCGCCGAGCCCGCTCCCGCCGTAGATGCGCTGGTAGAGACCGAGAACGTCCTTCATGTTGCTGGTGGCGCCCTGCCACTTGCCGTTGGTCAGCAGCGGCTTGCCGGTGCCGACGAGCAGCGGCAGCAGGCCCTGCATGGTGGTCGCCTCGCCCATCGCGGTGCCGGCGTTGAGCTGGATCGGCGTCACGCCGGGCAGCCGCTTCAGCGCCTCACCGGCGGAGAGCAGCTCGTCCCAGCTGCGCGGCTGCCAGTCGGTCGGCAGCCCCGCCTGCGCGAAGAGCTTCTTGTTGTAGAACAGCACCCGGCCGTCGGTGCCGTCCGGAACGCCGTAGCGCTGGTTGTCGAAGACGCCGACGCTCTGCACGGCCTGGGGGATCTGCTTCCAGCCCTCCCACGCGTCGACCTTGGCCTTGCCGACGATCTCGTCGAGGGACTTGATCTGCTTGCCGCCAGCGAACTCGCCGATCCAGATCCCGTCGATGGCCATGACGTCGGCGCCACCGCCGGTCTTCAGGTCGAGTGCGATCTTGGTCTTGTAGTCCTCGTCGCCCGCGCCGTTGCCGTCGAAGCGGACGTGCGCGGTCACGCCCTTGCGCTTCTGCTCCTCGACGAAGCGGGGGATCACCCAGTCCGTCATCCACGCGGCCTTGGCCGAGTTCTTGCCACCGGCGACCGCGTTGCCGGTGATGGTCAGCGTGACCTCTTTGGCGTCGGCGTTGCGGGCGGTGTCGGCGTTCTGGGGCTGCCCGAGGCACCCGCTGAGCACCATCGCCATGGCGGTCGCTGCCACGAGCGCGGATCTCCGTCGCATTCTCCGACCTTCCTCGTCGCTGAGTGGGCCTGGGAGTTCTCACCCCTGAGATCGGCCATCCTGGGCCAGTACGACAACGATGACAAGGGCTGTGCCCAGACCGTTTCCTGTGCTGCGAGGGCGGCAGACTTGATTGCTCAAGTGGCCCCTACCAGGCAAAACAGGTACCTGCACGCGCACACTTCGGCCTGGGCGGAAGAACGAAGTCGTTAGCGCGCTCTACTGGCTCCGGCGTTTTCCCGGCGTGGGCGTCGGCGCGTTGATCTCGGCGACGGGGTAGCGTGCCGTGCGTGGCTGTGCCCGATCCCGTCGATGCCCGTTTGCTCGCCCTGGTCGCGGAGGCGGGCCGTGCGGCCGTGCACGAGATCGCCGCGAGAGCGGGGATGGACGCCCGAGAGGTGGCCTCCCGGCTGGTCGCGCTCTCCGCGACCGGTCTCCCGTTGCTCGTCGGCGTCGAGTGCGATCCCAACGGCCTGCGTGCCGCCCTCGCCCCGCCGCCCCCTCCCCCGCCGCAACAGCAGCCCTGGGGCCACCACCCCCAGCAGCCGGTGCACGGCACGCCCAGCGGTCCGTACCCGGGCGCCAGCGGCCCCTATCCGGTCCAGAGCGGGCCCTACCCCGTGCACAGCGGCCCGTACCCGGCGCACCCCGGGCACACCGGCGCGCACCCGCCCCACGCGTTCCCGCAGAGCACACCGTTCCCGGTGCAGCAGCCGCCGCAGAGCGTCCCGTTCCCCGCCCAGCCCCAGCAGCCGGTCGCGCCCGCCGACCCGGTGCTGAGCACCTGGGGTGTTCCGCAGAGCTCGTCCTGGGCGCGCGGTGACCAGCAGCCCGCGACCCCGACCGGCCCGCGCACCGGCAAGATCGGCACCACCCTGGAGACGATCGGCCTGGAGGGCGAGCAGCTCGGCATCCAGCTGGTCGAGGTCGTCGACCCGGCCGACTTCCTGTTCACCGCCGCCGGCTACCGCCTCCAGGAGGGCGAGCGCGCGGTCGTGGTGCACACGGAGCTGACCAACCGGGGCCCGATCCCGTTCGCCTCACTGCCCGACCTGTACCTGGTGCTGATCACCAAGGACGGCAGGCAGGTCTCGAAGGCCCCGGTCTCGCTGTCCTCCCGGCCGCCGCACCGCATCGGCGTCAACCCGGGCGAGACGGCGGGCGGCCACACCGTCTACGTGCTCCCCGAGTCCACCGACGTCGTCGCGGTGAAGTGGAGCGCCCGCTCCGACGACGAGAAGCGCAGCCTCACCTGGTCCACCCTCGACTGACCCCCCAACGCACCGAATGAGTCATTCGGTGCGTCAGGACGGTGCGTCAGGACTCGGAGCGGAGAAGGGCCAGGGCGTCGGCGAGGTCGGCGGGGTACTCGGAGACGAACTGCACCCACTGGCCGTCCGCCGGGTGGTCGAAACCGAGGGTGCGCGCGTGCAGCCATTGGCGCGTGAGCTTGAGCCGCTTCGCCAGCACCGGGTCCGCGCCGTAGGTCAGGTCACCGACGCACGGGTGCTTCAGCGCGGAGAAGTGGACGCGGATCTGGTGGGTGCGCCCGGTCTCCAGCTTCACGTCGACCAGTGACGCCGCGCGGAACGCCTCCATCACCTCGTAGTGGGTGACGGAGTCCTTGCCGCCGTTCATCACCGCGAACTTGTAGTCGTGCTTGGGGTGGCGGTCGATCGGCGCGTCGATGGTGCCGCGCGACGGATCGGGGTGCCCCTGCACCAGGGCGTGGTAGCCCTTGTCCACGGTGCGCTCCTTGAACGCCCGCTTCAGCACCGAGTACGCGTGCTCGCTCTTCGCCACCACCATCACGCCCGTGGTGCCCGCGTCCAGCCGGTGCACGACGCCCTGGCGCTCCGCGGCACCGGAGGTCGCGATGCGCACACCCGCCGCCGCGAGCCCGCCGACCACCGTGGGGCCGGTCCAGCCGGGACTGGGGTGCACGGCGACGCCGACCGGCTTGTCCACCACGACGATGTCGTCGTCCTCGTGCAGCACGACCATGCCCTCGACGGCGATCGCCTGGACCTCCACCGGGCGCTCCGGCTCGGGCAGCGTGATCTCCAGCCAGGAGCCCGCGGTGAGGCGGTCGGACTTGCCGACGGGCTGCCCGTCGACGAGCACGTCGCCCTTCTCGGTCAACCCGGCGACGACCGTGCGGGACAGGCCGAGCAGCTTCGACAGGCCCGCGTCGACCCGCATGCCCTCCAGGCCGTCCGGCACCGGCAGCGTGCGCGCGCTCACGAGGAGGTTCCCTTCTTCGAAGCCCGGGGCTTCTTCTCGATCACCGTGCCGTCGTACTCCCGGCCGAGCAGCGCCATCAGCACGATCAGCCCGCCGCCGACGCAGATCGCCGAGTCGGCCACGTTGAACACCGGCCAGACCGAGCCGTCCGGGGCGAACAGCGACAGGAAGTCGACCACGTGCCCGTGCAGGAAGCCCGGCGGGCGGAAGAGCCGGTCGCCGAGGTTGCCGAGCGCACCGGCCAGCACGAGCCCGAGCCCGGCCGCCCAGCCGCCGGAGCGCAGCCGCGGCGCGAAGTACAGGATGGCCAGCACCACCGCCGCCATGATCAGCGACAGCACCCAGGTGTAGTCGGCGCCGATGGACCACGCCGCACCGGGGTTGCGGACCAGCACCAGGTAGAGCGCGCCGCCGAAGAGCCGCACCGGCTCCTGGCCGTCCAGGGTGGCGACGGCCCAGAACTTGGTGACGATGTCCAGCGCCAGCACGACCACGGCCAGCCCGGCGAACAGGCCGAGCCTGCGGGGTGGAAGCGGGGGGCTGCTCTCGGTGCTCACCGGGTCATTGTCGCTCACCCGGACATTGTCCCTGATCAGAGGTCGGCCAGGAACGGCGGCAGCGGCCGAGGGTCGTTCTTCGGGGTCCAGCGGCCGTCGACGAGCTCGTACTCCCACTTCGGACCGTCGGCGACGATCCGCCGCAACGCGCCGACCACGCGCGAGACGTGCTCGGCGTTGTTGCCCAGCCCGAGGCTGATGCGCAGCGCCCGTCCGCCCTCGGCGCCGCTGGTGGACAGCAGCCGCTTGGTCGCGATGTGGGCGCAGAACGCGCCGTCCCGCACCCCGATGCCGTACTCCGCGGACAGGATGGCGGCGAGCAGCCCGGCGTCGTGGCCGTCGACGGTGAAACTGACGACGCCGACGCGGTCCGGGGCCTCCTCCCCGAAGAGGGTCAGCTCGCGGAACCCCGGCACGGTGGCCAAACCGTCCTTGAGCTGCGCGAACAGCTTCTCCTCGTGCGCCTTCACATCCTCCCAGCGCTGCCGCGCGAGCACGCCGCAGGCCACGGCGAGCGCGTGCACGCCGACGACGTTGGGCGAACCGGCCTCGTGCCGCTCCGGCACCTTCGACCAGCTCACGCCCAGGTGGTCGCCCCAGTCCACGACGTTGCGCGTGGCACCGCCGCCGATCAGGTACGGCTCGGCCTGCTGCAGCCAGTCGGAGCGGCCGACCAGCGCGCCCGCGCCGAACGGGGCGTAGAGCTTGTGCCCGGAGAGCACGACGTAGTCCACCTCGGCCGTGCTGGCGTCCACCGGCCGGTGCGGCGCGAGCTGGGCGGCGTCGAGGACGGTCCGCGCGCCGTGCGAGTGCGCGCACCGGACCAGGTCGTTCACCGGCCACACCTCGCCGGTCACGTTGGAAGCCCCGGTGATCACCACGAGGCGCGGGCCGACCGGGGCGGCCTTGAGGGCTTCGTCGAGCACGCGGACGGCCTCGGCCGGCGTCGCGGGGGTCTGCAACCGGTTCACCCGCGGACCGCGCCACGGCAGCAGCGCGGCGTGGTGGTCGGTGTCGAAGACGAAGACGCTGGTGCCCTTGGGCAGGCTGCGCGCCAGCAGGTTCAGCGAGTCCGTGGTGTTGCGGGTGAAGACGACGGCGTCGGTCTGCCGGGCCCCGACGAAGCGGCGCACGGCGTGCCGGGCCTGCTCGTAGATGCGGGTGCAGACCTGGGAGGCGAAACCCGCGCCGCGGTGCACGCTGGCGTACCAGGGCAGCAGCTCGTCGACGGCGTCGCGGACCTGCTCCAGGCACGGCGCGCTGGCCGCGTGGTCGAGGTTGGCGTAGGGCACCAGCTCGCCCGTGACCAGCGGAACCGTCAGCCGCGCGCCCACGACGGCGGGAACCGAGGAACGGATGGGGGCGAACGCGAGCGACACTGCGACCTCCGGAAGCCGTGGGACTCGCCGGGAGGGAGTCCGCGCTTGCCCGCCGCACCTCGCGGCGAACCAGGTCCTCACCTAGGGCACCCCACCGCGGTTGGAGGGTTGCCGACCAGCTAGCTAGGGCTTGTCGCTGGCACTCATGACCTTGCGATCGAAAGTAGCCGAGGAGGCACCGCCGCGCCAGCCCCCTGTCCAGATTCTGGAACGCGACCTACGACACAGCGCCGAGAAGGTGTTGCGCGCCAAGGGAAACAACGCGTAACACCGAGATGTACACCTCACCCCGGAACCAGCTCGGCGGCCGGACGGCGCTCCCGTCCCGGACCCGGGCGAGGCTGCCGCCGCCGCGACCCTCGTGCGCAGTCCTCTTAGGACAGTCCACTCCAGTCGCCATCGTCCAGCGCGCTGAACTGCCACAGCGCGCAGTGCGCGTGCGCACCGGAACTGCCTCCACCGCAAGGCTGTGCGCTGCCGGCGCGGCCGAGATCACTCGCCCGACTCGCCCTTCCACCTGGCGTAGCGGCCCGCGCGGTCGATCGAGCGGATGCGCCGCTCCGCGTCCGCGCGAACCTCTTCGGTGGCAACGATCAGCAGCTGGTCGCCGACCTGCACGCGCGTGGTGGGCTGCGGGGTGAAACCGGCTTTCTCGCGCACCACAAGGCTCACCGTCGCCCCGACCGGCAGCCGCAGCTCGCTGAGGTAGACGCCGTGCAGCTTCGAGCCCTCGGGCACGCGCACCTGCAACAGCTCCGCACCCAGCTCGTCCAGCGGTGCGGAGTCGACCTCGATCTCCTGCGGCTCGCCACGGCGCACCAGCCCGAGCAACCGGGCCATCAACGGCAGCGTGGTGCCCTGCACCAGGGTCAGCACCACGACGAGCACGAACACCACGTCGATCAGCTGCTGGGCGCCGGGGACCTCCTGGGTCACCGGGATCAGCGCGAGCACGATCGGCACCGCGCCGCGGAGCCCGGACCAGGACAGGAAGACCTGCTCCCGCCAGGGAACCCGGAACGGCAGCGCGGAGGCGAGCACCGAAAGCGGGCGGGCGACCAGCACCAGGACCGCGCCGGTGATCAACGCCGGGATGATCACGCTCGGCAGCCGCCCCGGCGACGCGTACAGCCCGAGCAGCACGAACAACCCGATCTGCGCCAGCCAGCCGAGCCCTTCGGCGAAGGACAGGGTGTCACCGCGGTGCGGGAGCTTCGCGTTGCCCAGCACCAGTCCCGCGACGTAGGTGGCGAGCAGACCGGAGGCGTGCAGCTCCTGGCCCGCGGAGTACGCGAGGACGCAGACCGCGACTGTCGCAAGTGGATAGAGACCGGTGGCCGGAAGCGCCGCCCTGCGCAGCGCCTGGCCGCCGATCCAGCCGAGCGCGATGCCGACGACCGCGCCGACCGCCAGTTCGTAGACCACGAGCGCCGGTGTCCACCAACTGATGGGATCGGGACTGGCGAGAAGGACGACGGCGATGTACACCGGGGCGTCGTTGAGCCCCGACTCCAGCTCCAGGGTTCCGGAGATCCTGCGGTGCACGCCCAGTCCTCGCAGGACGCTGAACACCGCGGCTGCGTCGGTCGAGGAAACCACCGCGCCCCAGAGGAGCGCGGTCCGCCATTCGAGGTCGAGCAGGTAGTGCAGACCGGTCGCGGTGACACCGATGCTCACCGCGACGGCCACAGTGGACATCGCGATGCCGAGCCCGAGCGCGGGCCGGACGTTGCGCCACCGCGTGGTGAGGCCGCCTTCGGCGAGGATCACCACCAGCGCGGCGATCCCCAGGTACTGCGTGAGGCGGGCGTCGCTGAAGAGGATGCCGAAGCCCGCCTCCCCGAGTAACAGCCCGATCCCGAGGTAGAGCAACAGCGACGGCAAGCCCAGCCGCACCGAGGCCCGCACAGCGAGCACGGCGATCAGCACGACCAGCGCGCCGATCCCCAGTCCCAGCGACAGCTCCGCCACTCCGCCTCCAGCGCTCGTCGGGTGCGGGCACCATTGTCGCTGCTCGGTGCAAGAATCCGGAGTTGACAACGCTGCGCTCTCGGGTTTCGAAAGCGGTGTAACCCTCAGCCGAGCAGGTCGGCCAGCCGCCGCGCGGCGTCCTCCGGAGCCGGGTCGAGCTCGATCACCTTGTCCCGCCCGCGATCCCCGGCCACGATCGCGACGTCCTGCCGCCGCACCCCGAACGCCCTGGCCACCGCGCGGCGCACCGCCTCGTTGGCTTTTCCCTCGACCGCGGGCGCCGCGACCGAGACAACGAGGGCCGGGCGCTCCCCCGCGTCCCACCGCCCGCCGACGGAGTCCTTGCGGGCACCCGGTTTCACCCGGACGGCGAACCTCATCAGGTCAGCCCCGCGCTCAGCACGTCCACCATCTCGTCGAGATAAACCCGTTGTGCCGCACGGGTTTCCGGCAACATCGACGCGTTCATCCTGACCAGCTGCGTGTGTCCGATGTAGGTGGAGTACGCCACCAGCGCCCGCCGCCGGGCCTTCGCCGGGGACAGGCCCAGCTCCGCGACGATCTCGGCGATGTAGTCCACCCGCCGCTCGGTGACCCGCCGCAGCACCGGCGCCACCAGCGGATCGTCCGCGGCGGCCAGCAGCGCGAGCTCGATCGAGGGGTCCTCGTCCTCGGTGATCACCTTCGTGATCAGCAGCCGCAGCCTGCGCAGCGGGTCCGGCTCGTCCCGGACGGCGCTGATCACCGCGTCGGTGTGCTCGTCCTCCCAGCGCTCCAGCATCGCCGCGACGAGCGCGTCCCGGTTGGGGAAGTGGTGGTAGGCGCTGCCCTTGGTGGCGCCCAGCCGCGCCGCGAGCGGTTCGATGGCCACCGCGCGCAGCCCGCCCTCGTCCAGCGCCGTCAGCGCCGCCGCCGTCCAGTCCCGCCGCCCCAGCCGTTTCCTGGGTGCCACATCACGCTTGCCGACCACGCTCCATACGCTACCGTACGGTCAGCGCCATACGGTGGCGTATGGAACCGGAGGTGGCACATGATCCACAACGTGCACGAGCGGGAGCTGCCCGTCGGCACCGGACAGGCGGGCCCGCTGCTGGACGGGATCCTCGACCCCGACCGCACGATCTGGCCGGTCGAGCGCTGGCTGCCGATGACGATGGACCGCCCGCTCGGCGTCGGCGCCCGCGGCGGACACGGCCCGATCCCGTACGACTGCACCGCCTACGAGCCGGGCAGGCTGGTGGAGTTCACCTTCGCCCCGAGCCTGGGGCTCAAGGGCACGCACTCGCTCGAGGTGCTGCCCGGCCCGCGCCACGG
This sequence comes from Allokutzneria albata, assembly GCF_900103775.1. Lineage (GTDB taxonomy): Bacteria > Actinomycetota > Actinomycetes > Mycobacteriales > Pseudonocardiaceae > Allokutzneria > Allokutzneria albata. Next base: position 4,380,263 of record NZ_LT629701.1, read on the forward strand.
GACCTCGCTCCTCCGGCACACCATCGCGGGCCGCCCCGAGGGCGTCATGCGCCTGTTGTGGCCGCTGGTGATCCGCTGGCTGCACGACGCGCTCCTGGAGGACCTCCTCGACCGCGCGGCCGCCGCGGTCGGCCATCCCCCCGCGCGCCCCAACCGCTGGCCCCTCTGGACCCGCCTGTGCTACCGCTTCCTGGAAACCAAGCCCTCGCCCCAGACCACCACCCGCGCCCGCCCTGAATGAGTCATTCAGGATCGCCACCGCGGCGCGGGGTGCGGGGGCGATCGGGGCGGTCCGGACGAGTAGAAGGGCAGAGGCGATGAAGCCGGTCCGTGCTGAGCTGAACCTGCGTGACGAGCGGGAGTTCAGCCTGGTGGACTACGGCACCAGCCATGCGTGGGCGGTGTTTCGCGGGATGCCTGTGCGCGATGACGACGTTCCGTTCGGATCTGCCGCCAAGGTGCTCGACGTCGTGTTCCTCGGTCTGGAGCGCATCGCCAGCTGGAGGCACGTCAAGTCATTGCACGTGCGGATGGCCGACCAGGCTCAGAAGGCCGCGCTGGAGGAGCGGATCGGCCGGATTCGCAGGTCGGACTCCGTCTACTTCATCGAGGAAGGTTCGCTCGAGCACTACGTCATCGCGTCTCGCGTCTACTGGGCCGAGTACGACCTGACCTACGACGCGGACAGCCCGCTCGTCGCGGACAGCCGGGTGGACGGCCCGGCGTACCGGCGGGCGAACCCGCCGCTCGGACCGATCCGCTACGCCGACTGGGAGCAGTAGACCAGCGCGGTGCTCGGCCCGGAAACGAGCCCGCAAACGAGTCAGTGGGGTGGGACCGCCTCTCCTGGGCAGTCCCACCCCACCGCACGTCTTTCTTCCCTACCTGGCCCGCAAGGTCCGGTGCACGGTGGCCAGTACCGCGTCCGGGGTGCACAGCGCGCACGGGGTGAACCCCAGCTCGCGTGCCTCACGCACCGGCAACGGCATCGTCGCGTGTCCCCGGACCCACTCGCAGCTGGGCAAGTGGTACCTGGGCCGCTCGTCGACCACCAGGACCTCGTCGGTCAGGCCCGCCACGACCAGCAGGTCGGCCGCGTCGGTGTCCTCCTCGGCGGGCTCCCGCCGAGATCGTCCGCTGTCGCTCTCCGGCACCGCCTCGGCGGCGGCGTCATCGGGGCCGGAGTTCGCCCCTGCGCCCGCCACCGTGGTGTCAGCGGTCTTCGCCTCCCTGGCCCGTCCGTCCGCCTCAGCGGCCGCGTCACGGCGCCTACGGCGTGCCCAGTCCAGGACCAGCACCACCGCGGCGGCCACGCTCAGCGCCACCGAGCCCCACGCCCATCCGGTCGTCCCGGAGGCGAGGGCGAGGACCAACAGGCCGAAAGCGGCCAGAACCAACAGCAGGACTGCGTACAGCACTTCTCGGGATCAGACCGGCTCAGCCGGCTTCCGCGGCACGGCTGCCGAAGGTGTAGCTCCCGCTGGAGCGGCCCTCGGACGGAGCGGCGGAGGAGCGTCCCTCCAGCTCACCGAGCTGCGACTTCAGGAAGGTGGTCAGCCGCGTGCGGTACTCCCGCTCGAACGTGCGCAGCCGGTCGATCTCCTTCTCCAGGGTGTTCTTCTCCTGGGTGATGTTGCCCATGACCTCGGCGTGCTTGCGCTGCGCGTCGCGCTCCAGCGCGGTCGACTTCTCCAGCGCCTTGCGCTCCAGCGTGTCGGAACGGGTGCGCGCGTCGTTGAGCATCGTCTCGGCGCGGGTGCGCGCCTCGTTGACCATGCTGTCGGCCTTGGCCCTGGCCTCCGACAGCAGCTGCTCGGACTTGGTGCGGGCCTCCGACAGCATGCCGTCGGACTCCGCCTTGGCCTCGGCGGTCAGCCGGTCGGCCATCTCCTGGGCCAGGCCGAGCACCTTGGCGGCCTGCACGTGGTGGTCGCCGCCGCCCGGGGAGGTCTGCTCCATCACGCTGGGCGGCGGGACCGGCGCCAGGCGGCGGGGCTCGTCCATCGAGCGCGCCGAGGGGACCGAGGCCGAGCGCGAACGCGCGTCGTCGAGCTCGGAACGGGCCGAGCCGAGCTGGGCGTCCAGCTCCTCGACCTGGGCACGCAGGTCGTTGTTCTCCTCGATCAGCCGGGCCAGTTCGCTCTCGACCATGTCGAGGAAGGCATCGACCTCGTCCTCGTTGTAGCCGCGTTTACCGATGGGCGGCTTGCTGAACGCGACGTTATGAACGTCGGCGGGGGTCAACGGCATCCTCAGATCACCTCACGCACTCCTGGCTGCTGGTCAGCCTCGGGTTCCCCGTTACCCGGGGCTTACCAGTCGCATCAGTATGAACACGACCAGCAGCAGCACCATAATCGACAAGTCCAGACCGACACCCCCGATTCGGACCATCGGGATCACTCGACGGGCCATCCGTACGGGTGGGTCGGTCACTGTGTAGATGGTCTCCAGCGTCACCGCAACCCCGCCGGCCGGTCGCCACTCCCGCGCGAACGCGCGAACCAGCTCGACCACGACCCGCGCCGTGAGCAACAACCAGAAGAAGAACAGCAGGTAGTACAGGACGACAAAGACCGGATTCACGCTTCTACTCTGCCACTTCTCAGCCGCGGTTGAGGAAGCCGCCTTCAGCGATCCTGCGCCGGTCCTCCGCGGTGACGTCCACGTTGGGCGGTGAGAGCAAGAACACCTTGTTGGTGACCTTGTCGAAGGCGCCGCGCAGGGCGAATGCCAGCCCGGCCGAGAAGTCCACCAGCCTACGGGCGTCGGCGTTGTCCATCTCGGTCAGGTTGATGATCACCGGGATGCCGTCGCGGTAGTGCTCCCCGATCGTCCGCGCCTCGCTGTAGCTGCGCGGATGCAGCGTGGTGATCCGGCTGAGCGGGTGCGCCGGGTGCTCGATCGGCGGCCGCACGCGGCCGACCGGCTCGTGGTCGGGCTCCACCGCGAGCGCACCGCGGGTGGGCGGGCTGCCCGCCCAGCGGTTACCGCGCGTGCGGTCCGGCTCGACGTCGTAGTCGCCCGCGTCGTCGGCGTAGTCGTCGGCGAGCTCGGGCTGGTAGCGACCGAACCGGCGGCGGCGCGAGGAGCGCTCCGGGTACGGCTCGTAGTCGTCGGTGTCGGCGGCGTAGTCGTCGGAGTAGTCGCCACGCCGGTAGTCGCGGTCGTAGTCCACCTCGTCGGCGGGGACCATCCCGAAGTAGGCCTTCAGCTTCTGCAGCCCGCTCATCGCCAGCCCTTCCCCGTCGTCAGACGCGACTCCTCACCGCCGAGAGCAGCGGCGCCGCCCCGTCGACTTGCTAGAGCGAGGCTAACCGCCGACCTCCGAGCAGGGAGGTTCCGACACGCACCAAGGTCGAGCCGTGAGCTATCGCCGCCTCCAGATCTTGGCTCATCCCGGCGGAGATCTCCACGGCATTCGGGTGATCAAGGAGCACTTTTGCGGCCGACTCGGCCAGCGCGGCGAAGGCCCGCTCGGGCTCCCAGAAACGTGGTGCGACAGTCATCACACCCCGCAGTTCGAGTTGCTCCGAACGGGCTACATGGTCCGCCAATGCGGGCAGATCCGGTAACGGAGAGCCACCACGCGCCGGGTCGCCGTCGATGCTCGCCTGGATCAGCACCTCCAGCGGCCCGTCGCGCTCCCCGGCCTCCCTTGCGGCCGCGACGGCCTTCGTGAACGCGTCGGCGAGCCTGGGGCTGTCCACGGTCTGCACCACCGAGGCCCACCGGGTGACCGAGCGCGCCTTGTTCCGCTGCACGTTGCCGATCATGTGCAGTCGCGGCGCCGGCTCGCGCAGCTCCTCGGCCTTGGCGCGGGCCTCCTGGTCCCGGTTCTCGCCGAACTCGGTCATCCCGAGCTCGGCGAGCAGGGCGATGTCGGTGGCCGGGAAGGTCTTGGTGACCGGCAGCAGCCGGACCTCGTCCGCGCGGCGCCCGGCGGCGGCGCAGGCGGCGTCGATCCGCGCCCGCAGCCCGGCGAGCGCCTCGGCCAGCTCGGCCCTGCGGTCGTCGGTCATGACTGAAGTCCCTCCGTGGCTCGGGTCACAACGATCGGGGGTCGTCCGTCCGCGCGGCGGCTGCGCCGAACGGTCACCGCCTCACTGCTCCATCCAGACGACCGCGGCCAGTCGCCCGGTCGGGGCCTGCCTGCGGTGGCTGAACAAGGATTGCTCCTCGACCGTGCACCGGGGGTCGAGCCCGATGCGGCCCACCCCCGCGTCGGCCAGCTGCTGCCAGAGCCCGGCGCGCAGGTCGAGCCCGGGAGTGCCGGACCGCGTCCTGCACGCGCTGCCCGGCAGGTGCCGTTCGACGTCGGCCTGCATCGAAGCGGGCACCTCGTAGCACTCGCCGCACACCGACGGGCCGAGCAGCGCCTCGATCCGCCCCGGCTCCGCGCCCTGCTCCCGCATCGCCTCCAGCGTCGCGGGGATCACGCCGACCCGCGCGCCCACCCGCCCGGCGTGCACGGCGGCGACCACCCCGGCCTCGGCGTCGCCGAGCAGCACGGGGACGCAGTCCGCGACGAGCGCGACCAGCGCCAGCCCCGGCTCGGTGGTGACCAGCGCGTCGGTGGCCTCGAGGGGTTCGGCGACGGGGCCCTTCACCACGCCGACCGTGCGGCCGTGCACCTGCTCCATCCACACCAGCCGATCGGGGGTCAGCCCGATCCCCTCGGCCAGGCGCACGCGGTTGGCCCGCACGGCGGCCGGATCGTCCCCGACGTGATCACCCAGGTTGAACGACTCGTAGGGCGCGCGGGAGGCGCCGCCCTGCCTGGTCGTGATCACCCGACGAACCCGCACACCCGCTCCTTCCACCAGGAGAGCTCATTCTCCACCACGAAAACGGCCGGACTCGAAGCGAGTCCGGCCGGCAACGTGAAGGGTGGTTCAGCGGCGCATGAACGGGGGGACGTCGACCTCGTCGTCCTCCGGGTCGTCGCTGACCGGGACCGAGCGCGACGGCAGGCCGTGCCCGCCGAGGCCGTGCCCGGGCAGACCGACCGGCGGGGTCGGGTTGGTGCGCTGCACCGGCGACTCGACCGGCGGGGTCGGGTTCGCCGGCTGGTAGGTGCTGACCTGCGGCTCCGGCTGCTGGACCGGCTGCACCGCGGTCTGCTGGACGGGGGGCTGCTGCACGGGCTGCTGGATCGGCGCCGCCTGCTGCACGGGCGCCTGCTGGACCGGGGCCGGTTCCGGCTGCGGCGGTGGCTGCTGCACCGGCTCCTGGTGCTGGCCGACGTGGCCCGCCTGGCCGGAGGCGACCGGGCCGCGGCTGGTGACCGCGGTGGGCTCCAGTTTCTTGTGGGTGGGGGTGCCGCCGTCGAAGCCCGCGGCGATCACCGTCACCCGCACCTCGTCGCCGAGGGAGTCGTCGATGACCGTACCGAAGATGATGTTGGCCTCGGGGTGCGCCGCCTCCTGGACCAGCGACGCCGCCTCGTTGATCTCGAACAGACCGAGGTCGGAGCCGCCGGAGATGGACAGCAGCACGCCGTGCGCGCCCTCCATCGAGGCCTCCAGCAGCGGCGAGTTGATCGCCTTCTCCGCCGCCTGCACCGCCCGGCCCTCACCGCGCGCGGAGCCGATGCCCATCAGCGCGCTGCCCGCGCCGGACATGACGCTCTTGACGTCGGCGAAGTCCAGGTTGATCAGACCGGGGGTGGTGATCAGGTTGGTGATGCCCTGGACACCGGAGAGCAGCACCTCGTCCGCCGAGCGGAAGGCGTCCATCAGGCTCACGCCGACGTCGCCGAGCTGCAGCAACCGGTCGTTGGGGATCACGATCAGCGTGTCGCACTCGTTGCGCAGCTGCTGGATGCCCTCTTCGGCCTGCTTGGCGCGGCGCTTGCCCTCGAAGGAGAACGGCCGGGTGACCACACCGATGGTCAGCGCGCCGAGCTTGCGGGCGATCGAGGCGACGACCGGAGCGCCACCGGTGCCCGTGCCACCGCCCTCGCCCGCGGTCACGAAGACCATGTCGGCCCCCTTGAGGACCTCCTCGATCTCCTCCTTGTGGTCGTGCGCGGCCTTGCCGCCGACCTCGGGGTTGGCGCCTGCACCGAGACCCCTGGTCAGCTCGCGGCCGATGTCGAGCTTGACGTCGGCGTCGGACATCAGCAGTGCCTGGGCGTCGGTGTTCACCGCGATGAACTCGACACCCTTCAAGCCCACCTCGATCATGCGGTTGACGGCGTTGACCCCGCCGCCGCCGATGCCGACGACCTTGATCACCGCGAGGTAGTTGTGCGGGGGCGTCATCGGTCCGCCTTCCTGATCGTGGCTCGTGTGCGTGGAAAGTTCGGTGGTTGCGGGCTGGACTCCTCGCCACCCGGCGCCAAGCCCGGACTTGTCAACCCATGTCCCTCCGTCCGGACGTTAAGCACGCCTCGACGCGAGGTCCAGTAGCCACGCCGCGTGTGTCCACACCCGTGACCAGGCTGACGAAAATCCCTGGCCCAGGCCACAGAGGGTGACGCGACGGTCACTCCGTCGGGCAACACCCGCCGGAGACCGAGACGCCCCAGACCCCCTCGATCGGCGCGAACCAGATCCCAACCGCCCCATACGTTACCGAGCGGCCGGTCCCGGGGTTCGCGGTCGGTCCGGATTTCCCCCACCCCGCGGCAGACCGACCGACCGGTAGGAAAGTTCTTGCAGCTCATGGAGTTGCGCCATGTAGTCCACTGTGGACGGTGTTTCAGGACACCGTCGGCAGGTCCGGGCTGGAGACGTTGTAGGTCGAGCCCTGCCGGGTCAGCAGCACCAGCAGCACCTCGGCCTTGCGCGGCGAGTCGGCCGTGCCGCCCCAGCGGACCTCGCGGTCACCGGAGAGCGCCAGCCGGATGTCACCGGGACTTTCCGCGCTGATCACCTGCACGTCGACGCGCAGTTTCTCCGGCAGCGCGGTGAGCACCCCGACCGCGGCCAGCGTCGTCGGGTCGTCCGGGGCGATGCGGGCCAGCTTGAGCAGGGGCAGCCCCGGCGGCGCGGCGGGCACGGTGGCGTAGGGCGTTCCGGTTCGGTCGACCAGCTTGGTGCCGTCCTCGGCCGGGAAGACCGCGACCGGCGTGCGCTCGACCACCGAGATCGTCACCGTCGACGGCAGCGACCAGTCCACCTCGGCCGACTCCACCACCGGCAGCGCCTTCACCCGCGCGGCGACGCCGGAGCTGCTCAGCCGCAGGATCGGGTGCCCGTCCGGGATCGCGGCGGCGGCGCGGACCTCCTCGGCGGTGATCGTCTTCGTCCCGGCCACCTCGACCGTGCGGACACCGAGCACCGAGGTGAACAGCCCGACGTAGCCGAGCGCGAGCAGGACCAGCACGACCAGCAGCACCATCCACGGGCGGACCCGGGACCGGACGCGGCGGACCGGACGGCGTCCGCCCCGGCCCCGCGGCGGGGGACGGCGCCCGCCGCGCACGGGCGGAGCGCCCCGCCGCGTGGCGGAGCGCTCCCGTGCCGGGGGCGTGCCTTCCCGGCCGCCCCTGGTCACGCCCCGGGCTCCCGGTCGAGTTCGGCGAGCACCTCGGGGCCGAGCATGGTCACGTCGCCCGCGCCCATGGTGATCACCAGATCGCCCGGCCGGGCCAGCGCGGCCAGGTGCTTCGGCGCGTCGGTGATCGAGGGCTCGTAGTGCACGCTGCCCTCGGGCAGCCGGACCAGCTCGGCCACCGTCGCCCCGCTGACGCCGGGCTCGGGCTCCTCTCGGGCGCCGAAGACGTCCAGCACCACCACGTGGTCGGCCAGGGCCAGCGCCTCGGCGAACTCCTCGGCGAACAGCCGGGTGCGCGAGTACAGGTGCGGCTGGAAGGCCACGATCAGCCTGCCCTCGCCCGCCACCGGGCGCGCCGCCGTGAGCTGCGCGGCGACCTCGGTCGGGTGGTGGGCGTAGTCGTCGTAGACCCGCACGCCGCGCGTCTGGCCCTTGAACTCGAAGCGCCGCCGGACTCCCCCGAACGCGGCCAGGCCCGCGGACAGCCCGTCCAACGGGGCGCCCAGCTCCAGCCCGGCGAGCAGCGCGGCGACCGCGTTGGCCGCCATGTGCTCACCGGCCACCGCGACGTCCACGGTGATCGGATCGGTGGAACCGTTGTCCGCCAACTGCTTCGGCAGCCGCAGCGTGACCCTGCCGCCGGTGTCGGCCGGTTCGTAGCCCAGGATCTGCGCGTCGTTCTCGCCCGTCGCGGCGCGGCCGTAGCGGCGCACCCGGACACCGGCGGCCTCGGCCCGGTCGGCGAGCGCGGCCGACCCCGCGTCGTCGGCGCAGGCGATCAGCACGCCGCCGGGGGTGATCCGCTCCACGAAGGCGTCGAAGACCGCCACGTAGGCGTCGACGGTGCCGTGGTGGTCGAGGTGGTCGGCCTCCACGTTGGTCACCACCGCCACCGACGGCGAGAACACCAGGAACGAGCCGTCGCTCTCGTCGGCCTCGGCGACGAAGATCCCGCCGGAACCGTGGTGCGCGTTCGCCCCGGACTCGTTGAGGTCGCCGCCGATGGCGAAGGACGGGTCGAGCCTGCAGTGCTGCAGGGCCACGGTCAGCATCGACGTGGTCGAGGTCTTGCCGTGGGTGCCCGCCATGCAGGCCACCCGGTGCCCGGACATCAGCGCGGCCAGCGCCTCCGCCCGGCGCAGCACGGTGATCCCGCGCTTCTGCGCCGCGACCAGCTCCGGGTTGTCGGGGCGGATCGCGGTGGAGACCACGACCGCGGTCGGCCCGCCGGGAACCTGGTCGAGGTGCCACGCCTCGTGCCCGAGGCCGATGTGCGCCCCCTGCGCTTTCAGCGCGAGCACGGTGCGCGAGTCCTTGGCGTCGGAGCCGGACACCTGCGCGCCCCTGGCCAGCAGGATGCGGGCGATCCCGCTCATCCCGGCGCCGCCGATGCCGACCAGGTGCGTCCTGGCCAGTCTCAGGTCGAGATCGGTCACTGTTCGTTCAGCCCTTCATGACGCCGAGGACGACGCGGGCCAGCGCTTCGTCGGCCTCGCGGTGACCGCTGCCCTGCGCGGCCGCGCCCATCTTCGCGATGCGCTCGGCGTCGCGCAGCAGCGGGATCACGGTGTCGATGACCGACCGCGGCGTCAGGTCGGCGTCGTTGATCATCAGCGCGCCGCCCGCGTCCACGATCGGCTGACCGTTGAGCGCCTGCTCGCCGTTGCCGTGCGGCAGCGGCACGAACACCGCCGGCAACCCGACCGCGGAGACCTCGGCGACGGTCATCGCGCCGGAGCGGCAGAGCACCACGTCGGCGGCGGCGTAGGCCAGGTCCATCCGCTCCAGGTACGGCACCGGCTGGTAGATCGGCGCGCCGGGCACGCCCTGCACGGCGAGGGAGTTCTTCGGGCCGTGCGCGTGCAGCACGCCGATCCCGGCCTGGCCGAGCGCGACGGCCGCACCGGAGACGGCGTTGTTCAGCGACTGCGCGCCCTGCGAGCCGCCCACCACCAGCAGCGTCGGCGCGGTCGGGTGCAGGCCGAAGTGGCGGCGGGCCTCCGCTCGCAGCGACATCCGGTCCAGCGAGGTGATCGAGCGGCGCAGCGGGATGCCGAGCACCTTCGCGTCCGGCAGGCCGCTGCCGGGCACCGCGGCGGCGACGGCGGCGGCGAACTTCGCGCCGACCTTGTTCGCCAGGCCCGCACGGGCGTTGGCCTCGTGCACCACGATCGGCACCCGGCCGCGCGCGGCGAGGTAGGCGGGCAGGGCGACGTAGCCGCCGAAGCCCACCACGACGCTGGCCCGGTGCCGCTCGAAGATCTCCCTGGTCTGCTTGATCGCCCCGCGCACCTTCAGCGGCAGCTTGAGCAGGTCGGGGCTGGGCTTGCGCGGCAGCGGCACCGGCGGGATCAGCTCCAGCTGGTAGCCACGGGCGGGAACGATCTTCGTCTCCAGGCCGCGCGCGGTGCCGAGCGCGACCACCCGCGCGTCCGGGCGAAGCCTGCGCACCGCGTCGGCCAGCGCCAGCGCGGGCTCGATGTGTCCGGCGGTTCCGCCGCCTGCCACGACCACGCACGGGCTCGTGGTGCTGATGGAGCCGTCCTGCCCGTTCACTAGTGGTGCTCTCCTGTCTGTCGCCGCCGACCCGGTGCGGTCAGCGGTAGTCCTGCGCCTGCCGCCAGTTCCCGCGCCGCCTGGCGTCCGCGGCCGCGGGGTTGCGCCGCGTCCTGCGGCGGTCGTCGAGCTGGTGCGTCGCGCTGCCGCGGTGCACCGCCGGTCTGCCCGCGGGCTTCGGCGGGACAGCCGCCCTCGCGGTCCTGCGGCGGGCCGGGGGCCGGTACGGCTCCGGTGCGGGCAGCCGCAGGAGGCGGCCCACTCTGCCAGGTCCCAGCGAACGCAGTGCGGCCACCGCCTCCGGTTCGTGCCGGGCGAAGTTCGCCAGCAGGCCGAAGACCACCATCGTCATCACCTGCGAGGTGCCACCGGAGGAGATCAGCGGCAGCTGCAGGCCGGTGACCGGCAGCAGGCCGACCACATAGCCCATGTTGATCGCGGCCTGGGCGACCAGCCACACCGTGAAGGTCGCCGACACCAGGCGGATCCACGGGTCGGTGTTGCGCATGGCGATGCGCAGCCCGGAGTAGGCCAGCAGGCCGAACAGCGTCAGCACGAGCAGACAGCCGACCAGCCCCAGCTCCTCGCCGATCACCGCGAAGATGAAGTCGTTGTGCACGTTGGGCAGGTACCGCCACTTGGCGCTGCCCTGGCCCAGCCCGACCCCGAACAGCCCGCCGTCGGCGAGGGCGTAGAGCGCCTGGGAGGCCTGGTAGACCGAGTCGCCCGAGGCGTTCTCCGGGTCGAAGAACGAGGTCAGCCGGTCCAGCCGGTAGCCGGCGGTCACCGCGAGCACGCCGAAGCCGGTCGCGGCGCCGAGCGCGAGCACGCCGAACAGCCGCATCGGCGCCCCGGCGAACCACAGCAGCGCCAGCACGATGATGATCAGCGTGACCGTGCTGCCCAGGTCCGGCTGGAGCATCAGCAGCGCGAACATCAGCAGCGCGGCGGGCATCACCGGGACCAGGATGTGCCGCCACTGGTGCAGCAGCGCGCGCTTGGTCGCCAGGACGTGCCCACCCCACAGCGCGAGCGCGATCTTGGCGGGCTCCACCGGCTGGAAGGACACCGGCCCGATCTTGAACCAGCTCTGCGCGCCGTTGAGCTTCGCGCCGACCCCCGGCAGCAGCACCATCACCAGCAGCAGCACGCTGATCCCCATGAACACCAGGGTCATCCGCCGGATCACCCGCAGCGGCATCCGCAGGATCAGCCAGAACAGCACGAGCCCGACCACGGTGTAGGCCAACTGCTTGACGAACACCGAGTAGGAGGAGCCCTCCTTGGAGTAGGACTCCACGCTGGACGCGGACAGCACCATGATCAGGCCGAGCACGGTGAGCAGGCCGAAAACGGCGAGGATCAGGTGGAAGGAAGCCAGCGGGCGGCTCAGCCACGCGGTGAGCGCGCTGCGCATCGACGAGGCCCGCCCCTGACGCTCGCGCCGGATCGAGCGGGGCTTCTTCGCCGTCGCCGTCGCGTTCGCTGTGCTTTCCTCGGTGCTTCGCGGCATCGCGTCGCTCACCCTGCCCGGTCGGTCAGTTCCTTGACGGCCTCGGCGAACACCCGTCCGCGGTGCGGGTAGTCCTCGAACATGTCCATGGACGCGGCCGCGGGCGCCAGCAGGACGACGTCACCCGGTCGAGCCATTGCGCGCGCCGCGCGCACCACCTCGGTCATGGCCCCATGGTCCCCCGCCGTCACCTCGTGCACGGGAACCTCGGGTGCGTGTCGCGCGAGCGCGTCCGCGATCACCGCGCGGTCGGCGCCCAGCAGCACCACTCCGGCGAGCCGATCGGCCGCCCCGGCGACGAGGTCGTCGACCACCGCGCCCTTGAGCAGCCCGCCCGCGATCCAGACCACCCGGTCGTGGGTGGCCAGGGAGGCGGCCGCCGCGTGCGGGTTGGTGGCCTTGGAGTCGTCGATCCAGCGGACGCCCTCGTGCTCGGCGACGAGCACCGAGCGGTGCGGGTTCGGGGTGAAGTCGCGCAGGCCCTTGCCGACCGCCTCCGCGGGCACGCCGTGCGCCCTGGCCAGCGCGGCCGCGGCGAGGGCGTTGGCCACGTTGTACGGACCGGGCGGGTTCACGTCGGCGACGTCCGCCAGGACGGTTCCGTCCCCGAAAGCACGGTCCACCAGGGCATCCCCGCGCACACCGAGCTGTCCCGGGCCGGGCTCGCCGAGGGTGAAGCCGACCCTGCGGTCCTTGCCCTCGCTCAGCTTCGTCGACCACGCGTCGTCGGCGTTGTAGATCGCGACGCCGCTGCCCGCGTGGATCCGGCCCTTCGCGGCCGCGTACTCCTCGATCGAGCCGTGCCAGTCGAGGTGGTCCTCGGCGACGTTGACGACTGCGGAGGCGTTCATCCGCAGCGAGGACGACCAGTGCAGCTGGAAGCTGGACAGCTCGACGGCGAGCACGTCGTAGCCCCCGCGGACCGCGGCGACGACCGGCAGGCCGACGTTGCCGCAGGCCACCGCGTTCACCCCGGCGGCACGCAGGATCGAGGTCAGCATGGTGACCGTGGTGGTCTTGCCGTTGGTCCCGGTGACCGCGAGCCACGCGGGCGGGTTCGGCCGTCGCTGGGCCAGCCGCCACGCGAACTCGACCTCGCCGATCACCTCGATGCCCCGCTCGGCCGCGGCGACCAGCAACGGGGACGTGGGCCGCCAGCCGGGGCTGGTCACCACGAGGTCGGTGCCCTCGGGCGGCGCGGTGAGCCCGACCGCGGTGCCGATCCCCGCGTCCAGCCCGCCGAAGCGCTCCGGGGCGGAGTCGGTGACCGTGACCGCGGCGCCCTCGGCGAGCAGCGCGGCCGCCGCCGACCGGCCGGAGATCCCGGCCCCGGCGACCAGGACCGACTTCCCCGCGTAGCTGATGCTCGATCCCGCAAGCGGATCTTCGGCAATGCCGTCCACAGTCGACATAACGGTCTCAGCCTCCGGTGAACGAGAGCCAGTCGTTGTAGAACACGCCGAGCCCGAGCAGGCAGCAGATCCCGGCCATCAGCCAGAACCTGATGATCACCGTGGTCTCCGCCCAGCCGGCCAGCTCGAAGTGGTGGTGGAACGGGGCCATCCGGAACAGCCGCCGCTTGGTGGTGCGGAAGATCGCGATCTGCAGCACCACCGACATCGCCTCGATGACGAACAGGCCACCGATGATGATCATCAGCAGCTCGGTGCGGGTGCTGATCGCCAGGCCCGCCACCAGGCCGCCGAGGGCCAGCGAACCGGTGTCGCCCATGAAGATCTTGGCGGGGGCGGCGTTCCACCACAGGAAGCCGACGCAGCCGGCCATCGCGGCGGCCGCGATCACGGCCAGGTCCAGCGGGTCGCGCACCCAGTAGCAGCCCGGGTCGAGCTTGACCGAGCAGTCGGAGCGGAACTGCCAGAAGGAGATGACGACGTAGGTGCCGAGCACCATCGCCGAGGAGCCCGCGGCGAGCCCGTCCAGGCCGTCGGTGAAGTTCACCGCGTTCGACCACGCGCTGACCAGCAGGTAGCAGAAGACGACGAACCCGACGGTGCCGAAGGAGACGATGGCGATGTCACGCGTGAAGGACAGGTGCACCGAGGCGGGCGTGAGCCCGGTCCTGGCCTCGCGGAACTGCAGCGCCAGCAGGGCGAAGGCGATGGTGACGACGAACTGGCCGACCAGCTTGGCCGTCTTGTTCAGGCCGAGGTTGCGCTGCTTGCGGATCTTGATGAAGTCGTCGAGGAAGCCCACCAGCGACAGGCCCGTGGTCAACAGCATCACCACGAGGCCGGACGCGGTCGGGCCGGATTCCGGCTTGGGGTTGGTGAGCTGGACGAACAGGTGGCTGCCGCCGTAGCCGGCCCAGATGGCGACGATGATCGCCACACCGCCCATGGTGGGCGTGCCGCGCTTGGTCTTGTGGTGCTGCGGGCCCTCCTCGCGGATCTCCTGGCCGAAGCCCTGCCGCGAGAAGACCTTGATCAGGTACGGGGTGAGCAGGATCGAGACGACGAGCGCGATGCCCGCCGCGATGAGGATGTTCCTCACTTGCCAGCCCCCTCAAGCAGCGCGTCCGCGACCCGCCACAACCCGGCGACCTTGGATGCCTTGACCAGCACCACGTCCCCTGGACGAACCTGATCACGCAGCAACGCGATGGCCGCGTCGACGTCCGGCACGAGAACGGACTCCTCTCCCCACGAGCCTTCCAGGTAGGCGCCCTGATGCATCGGGGCCGCCTCCTCTCCGACGACGACGAGCCGGCTGATGTCCAGCCGCACGGCGTACCGGCCGATCCCGTCGTGGGCGGCGATGTGATCGTCACCGAGCTCGCCCATCACTCCGAGGACGGCCCAGCCGCGCCGGGGTTGCTCCCCGTGCGTCATCGCGGCGAGAGTCTTCAGCGCGGCGCGCACCGATTCCGGGTTGGCGTTGTAGGAGTCGTTGACCACCGTGACACCGTCGGCGCGGGTGGTGACCTCCATGCGGCGCTGGGAAACCCGCTGCGCGCCGGAGAGCCGCTGAGCGACTTCCTCAACGCTCGCACCGAGTTCGAGCGCGACGGCCGCGGCGCTGAGCGCGTTGCCGACGTGGTGCTCCCCGTGCAGCCCGAGCGCCACCTGCGCACTGCCCTTCGGTGTCACCAAGAGGAATCGCGCCCGTGCCTGCTCGTCCAGCTCGACGTCCTCAGCGCGCACGTCGGCCTTCGGCGACTGTCCAACCAGGACGACCTTCGCCTTGGTGCGCTCGGCCATCGCGGCCACCAGGGGGTCGTCGGCGTTGAGCACCGCGACGCCCTCGGCGGGCAGCGCCTCGACCAGTTCACCCTTGGTGCGCGCGATGTCCTCCCGCGAACCGAACTCGCCGAGGTGCGCGCTGCCGACGTTGAGCACAACGCCGATCCGCGGCGGGGCGACCCGGCAGAGCTGGGCGATGTGCCCGACTCCGCGCGCGGACAGCTCCAGCACCAGGAAGCGGGTGTCCGGGTCGGAGCGCAGCGCCGTCCACGGGTGGCCCAGCTCGTTGTTGAACGACCCCGGCGGAGCGACGGTCGGGCCCATCGGGCGGAGCACCTGCGCGATGAGGTCCTTCGTCGAGGTCTTGCCGGAGGAGCCGGTCACCCCGACCACGTTCAGGTCCGCGTCCGCGGCCAGCCGGTCCACCACGTGGCGGGCGAGCGCGGCCAGCGCCGCGAGCACCGCGGCCCCGGACCCGTCGGTGTCCCCGGTGAGGGCGACGGAGCCGTGGTGGGCCTCGCTCACCGGCGGCACGATCACCGCGGGCGCGTCGACCTCACGGGCGGCGAGCACCCCGGCCGCGCCGTCCGCGACCGCCTTCGCGGCGAAGTCGTGCCCGTCGACCTTCTCCCCGGGCAGCGCCACGAACAGGCCGCCCTCGGTGAGCTGACGGGAGTCGAACTCGACGGAGCCGGTCACCACCGGGCTGCCGTCGGTGTTGTGCAGCCGGCCGCCGACCGCGGAAGCGATCTCGGCCAAACTGAGCGGGATCACGCGTGGTCCTTCCCGATGATGCCGAAGCGCTCGTCGATGGCGTCGGCGAGAACGTGCCGGTCGTCGAAGGGGTGCACGACGCCGGCGATCTCCTGTCCGGTCTCGTGCCCCTTGCCCGCGACCACGACCACGTCGCCGGGCCGGGCACGGCGCACTGCCTCCTGGATGGCGGCGCGGCGGTCACCGATCTCGACCACCTCGCCGCGCTGGTCCTCGGGCACGGCGAGCGCGCCCTCCACCATGGCCGCGCGGATCGCGGCAGGCTCCTCGCCGCGCGGGTTGTCGTCGGTGATCACCGTCAGCTCGGCGCGGCGCGCCGCCGCCTCGCCCATGATCGGGCGCTTGGCCCGGTCCCGGTCACCACCGCATCCGAGCACGACGATCACCCGGCCGTCGTTGCCCGCCCGGTCGATCTGGTCCCGCACCGTGTCCAGCACCGCGGACACCGCGGCGGGCTTGTGCGAGTAGTCCACCAGCGCCACGAAGTCCTGCCCGCGGTTGACCCGCTCCATCCGCCCCGGCACGTCCAGCTCGCCGATCGCACGGATGGTGTCCTCCGCGGCGATCCCGGCCGCGTGCGCGCAGGCGACGGCCAGCAGCGCGTTGCTCACGTTGAAGATCCCCGGCAGCCGCACCACCGCGTCGAGCTTGGTGTCGTCCGGCCCGACCACCGCGAAGGACTGCGCCCCGCTCGCCGCCACGGTGACGCCCTCGGCGCGCCAGGTCGCGTCCTCGTTCAGCGAGACCGTGATCGTGCCGTCCTTGACCAGGCGGCGGCCCCACTCGTTGTCGACGCAGACCACCTCCTTGGCCGCGCGCCCGTCGAAGAGGGCGGCCTTGGCCTGGAAGTAGTCCTCCATGTCCGCGTGGAAGTCCAGGTGGTCCTGCGAGAGGTTGGTGAACGCCCCCACCGCGAACCGCGTCCCCGCCGCGCGGCCGAGCGCGAGCGCGTGACTGGAGACCTCCATGGCCACGTGCGTGACCCCGCGCTCCACCATCACCGCGAACAGCGCCTGCAGGTCCGGGGCCTCGGGCGTGGTGAACGCGCTGTCCAGGCGCTGCCCGGCGATCACCGTCTGCACGGTCCCGATCAGCCCGGTCGTGTGCCCCGCTGCGCGCAGCCCCGACTCGATCATCGTCGTGACCGTCGTCTTGCCGGAGGTGCCGGTCACGCCCACGATCGCCAGCTTGCTGGAGGGATCTCCGTAGATCCGCGCCGCCAGCGCGCCCAGCACCCCGCGTGGATCGTCGTGCACCAGCAGCGGAATCCCCGCTTCGCGCAAGGCCGGTCGGCCCGCTCCCGCCTCGTCCGTCAGCACCGCCGCCGCCCCCGCAGCCAGTGCCTGCGCCGCGAAGTCCGCTCCGTGCGCGTTCGCGCCCGGCAGCGCGGCGAAGAGATCGCCCGGCCGCACGTGCTGCGCGCGCAACGTGGCGCCGGTGATCGCTGGATCTTGGGCGCTCAGCTCCAAGCGGGCGTCCACCAGCGCGGCGAGCTCGGACAGCGCGACGGGCTCGACGTGGCTGGGACGCGGCGGGGCTGTCGCCGCCTTGGGCGAAACGACCGGAGACACGTCGCGAAAGGCTACCGGCGCTCGGATCTCGCCCTGCCACCCCCGTGCGTTTGCCCCGCCGGACTGTCAATCCCCCGGACCGTGGACGCGCTCAGCCCTGACGCCGTCAACTACCACGCCCACCCCCGCGAATACGCCCTAGGCAATTGCCGGATTCAGGTCCTTCGATCTCGTGTCGTCCGATCCGGTGAGGCGCACCGAAGGGATCCCGTGCACCACCTCCTTCGTTAAGCTCTTCTGCGGGCCAGAGACGCAGGGGAGGCGTTTTCACATGTCCAAGCAGTACGCGCGCGCCGGGGGATGGCGCATCGACCTCGACCAGGTCCCCGTCGCCATCAAGATCTTCAACGACACTCTGCAGGACATCAAAGCCCTCACCATGCAGGCGGCCGATGCAAGAGGAATCCGGCCGATGGGCGATGACGACGTCAGCAAAGCGCTCGCCAAGGAAGTCAGCGAACGCCACCTCGATGGCCGTGGCGCGATCTGGGCCGCCGAACAACTGAGCACAGAGCTGACGAAGGTGGTCACCGCGTTGGAAGCGACCCGTCAGCATTATCGACGGCTCGAGAGCGCCAACCGCCACACCGTTTCCAGGTGATGAACGTGCGGCATCTGTCCGGTGCCATCATCACGTTGGTCATGGCGGCAGTGGCGGCCGCAGGGTGCACGAACACCCACATCGGGACCGCCGTCCCGCAGCCGATACCCAGCACGACCACGAGCAGCGCCGACCGACCGCGCGAGTTGAAGATCGACGGGTTCAAGTCGTGCGAGCTGCTCAGCGAGGCCCAGCAGGCCGAGCTCCAGATCAACCAGCCGCCGCACCAGCGAGAAGATCCGATTTTCAACTCGGACACGTGCAACTTCAACAATCACACCACTTCGACGACCCTCGGTCTCTACGTCATGCTGAAGCACGACGTGAGCCACTTCGCTCCGGGGAATGTCAACGGTGTGGCACGAGCAGTTCGCATCCTGGGTTTCCCCGGCTTTGAGGTGCGCCCGGAGGTCGACGAGCCGCCGCTACAACAATGCGCCGTGAACATCGGGGTATCAACGGGGCAGGTGCTGCGGTCGCAGTACATCACGCTGGGAGAGAAGCACGCTCTTCCCCAGGAGGAGGTCTGTCGCAGAGCTACACGTGGATTAGAACTGGCGCTGGGCAACATCCTCGCGAAGAAGTGAGGAACTCGATCTCGTGTCGTCCGATCCGGTACGACACACCGAAGGCGCCCTGCACGCGACCGCTTTCGTTACTCTGCACGTGGGCCAGAGACGCAGGGGAGGCGTTTTCAGATGTCCAAGCAGTACGCGCGCGCCGGGGGATGGCGCATCGACCTCGACAAGGTCCCCGCAGCCATCAAGATCTTCAACGACGCCCTCGACGAACTCAGCGAACTCACCAACGACGTTGGCTACGCGCAAGAGATCCGGCCGATGGGTGATGATCACGTCAGCCGGACATTGGCGGACGAAGTCAGCAGCCGCCATCTGGGTGGTAGCCGCGGCACCATCTGGGCCGCCGCCGCACTAGAAGGTGAGCTGACGAAGGCCATTCGCAGCCTCGAGAACGCCCGCCGGAACTATCGCCGAGCCGAGGACGCCAACCGTCATACCGTCTTCGGGGGATGAGCATGCGGCGCATCCGTGTCACCAGTCTCATCATCGGAGCGGCCTTGGCAACCACGCTCGCCAGCGGTTGCACGGTGGCACACGTAGGGGTGGCCAGCCCCCAGCCAGCACCGAAGGCGACCACTAGCAGCCCTGACCGCCCACGCGAGCTGAAGATCGACGGGTTTGCCTCGTGCGAACTGTTGAGCGAGTCTCAGCGACTGGATCTCCAGATATCCCGACCGCCGAACAAGCGGGAGGACTCGGTCTCCAAAGCCGATGCATGCGACTTCAACAACCACACCGACGGAACGTCACTGTCTCTCTACGTAATGCTCAAGCACGACATGGAGATGTTTGCCCCCGGCAACGTCAACGGAAAAGTTCGCTCTGTACGCGTGCTCGGCTTCCCCGCATATGAGATCGAGCTGGATTCGCGCGAGGACCCCAACCAGAGCTGCTCGGTGAACATTGGCGTCTCATCCGGCCAAGTCCTGCGTGGGCAGTACATGAGGTGGAAACGGCAGCAGCCGCTGCCCGATGGGGAGGTCTGCATCCGAGCGACGCGCGGCGTTGAGTTAGCGCTCGGCAACATCCTCGCCAAGAGCTGACAGGACAGATCGACAAGCCGAACGACACGGGGGGACGACGTGGACGTTAACCGGAACTGGATGAACTACTCGCACCAGGAACTGTTCGACGCCATCCATCGAGGGGCAGGGCCAGCGGGTCACCAGCCCGCGGCGGACTTCACGAACAAGTTCGCGTGGAAGTTGGACGGCGTGTACCGGGCGATGGGCGACGCGCTGCGCGGTCTGGGCGCGGTGTGGGAGGGGGAAGCCGCCGACCTGGCGACCGGGAAGATCGGCTCGTTGCAGACGTGGACGGCCGCGGCGGGCAACCGGACCAATGAGCGGACCACGAACATCCTCAACGGGATGAACGCGTTCGTGCACGCGCGGAACTCGATGCCGGAGCCGAAGAAGGTGCCGTCGCTGGAGGAGTTGGGCAACAGCAACGCCCTCGCTGATCTGTTCCAGTTGAAGGAAGATCACGAGGTCCTGGAGCGCTCCGCCCACAACGCGCACCTGCAAGCGGCTGCGGTGATGCAGGCGTACGCGGATGCGGTGAACGTTCCCGTGCCCGACTACGACGAGCCACCCCGCATCGGCGGTGGCGGCGACCCAGGGGGACCGAAGTCGGGGCCGGGTCCGATCGGTGGTGGCCGGGCGATTGCCCGTCCGCGGGGTGGGGATGTCGGTGTGGGGCAGGAGATCGGTGAGGGCGGTGGCGGTGTGGTGGTGCCGCCGATTCCGGATCAGCGGGGTGAGCGCGGTGTGGAGGTGCCGGACACCACGCTGGGTGAGGTCGAGCAGGCCGGCTACACGCCCCCGCCCTCCACGCTCGGTGGTGGCGGTGTGGGGTCGGTCGCGGGGCCCGGTGGCGGTGTGGTCGGGGGTGGAGCGGGCGCTGTCCTGGGTGGGCTGGTGCCGCGCGCGGGCATGCCGGTGGGCACGCCGTCGGCGCAGCCGCTTGCGGTCAGGCGGGCACCGTCTGCGGTCAGGCCCGTCGGGGGTGCGGGGGCGCGGCCGGGGTTCATGCAGCCTGCGTTGGGTGCTGGTCAGCGGGATGAGGATCAGGAGCACGAGCGTAAGTACGAGATCACCGACGACATCGTGGGTGAGTTGCCGATGGTCGCCCCACCCGTGATCGGCGAGTGAGCAGAAGATGATGATCACCATCTCCGACACCGCCTACCAGGTGGCATGGGAACACCTCGGGCTCGGCCAGATGCCCTTGGCACTGCTCGTCAATCCCCGCGGGGCCCGCCACGACGAGCGCGATGCCGTCGTGGCGGGCGCCTGGCAGGAGCTGCGCACGAGCGGACTCGTGGCCGGGACGGACCTCGACGAGCGGCTGGCGCGGTGGCTGAGGACGCTCGCCGCGCCGGACCGCCTCGTCGACGCCCGGCTGTGGCTCGGCGAAGAGGTGCGCGCGGTCGCCGCGGCGACCTGGGACGAGGACGAGGGCGTTCTGGCGGTTCTTCGCGACGGAAAGCTGCATCTGAAGCCGATCTACGCCACGGGGCTGGCGCGCGCGGCAACGGAACTACTCCCGGCGATAGGCCCCGGACCTGGTCATTCGGTGTCCGTGCCCAACGAAGCCCTTGCCAGGGCAGCACGCGAAGCCGGGAGCGACCCGCGGGCCCTGGCCGCCGCGCTCCGGAGCGAGATCTCCGCCGAGGACGCCGAGCAGCTGGCCCAGATGATCAAGTCGCCGGGGCAGCGCGGCCAGTTCGGGGCGAGCCTCGGGCGCAAGCGCGCCGACCACGTCGTCGCCTACTACGACACCGCGCACGGCCGGTACCTCATGGAGGACTCGCGGGGGTGGACCACGGTCAGCCCGGCCGACTCGCGGGTCCTGGTGCGCCAGATCGACCGGCTGACCAGTACCGCCAATTAAGCGAGAAGCATTCACATTTGCCGACGACCTCGCTAACGTCGGCGCCGGTGAGCTGTGACGGCGGTCACCGAGCATCGGCACCCGGGAGGTCGTTGTGCGCTGGTTGTCCGGAGATCGGCCAAGGGGGGTGCTCGGCGCGACGCTCGCGGTGGTCGTCGGCGCCGCCACCCTCGTCCAGCTCGGCGAGCCCGCCAGGGCCGCCGCCGACGGCCCGTACCTGGTGGGACGCGGTATCGCCGACGTCACCGGCGAGGCCGCCGAGCGCGGGATGATGGGCTACGCCAAGCTCGACCAGCGCACATCGGGAATCCACCAGCGGCAGCGCTCCCGGGCGTTCATCGTCGCCGATCCGGCCAGCGGCAAGCGGGTCGCGCTGGTCACCGCCGACCTCGGCATGGTCTTCGGCAGCGTGCGGCAGGCGGTGCTGCGCAAGCTCGCCGTCAAGCACGGCTCGCTGTACTCACCGGACAACGTGCTGCTCACCGCCACCCACACGCACGCGGGGCCGGGCGGGCAGTCGCACTACTCCCTCTACAACATCACCACGTTCGGCTACCACGGCAAGACCTTCGACGCCGCCGTCGACGGCATCGTCGAGTCGATCAACCGGGCGCACGACGACCTCGCGCCCGGGTCGCTGTCACTGGCCAACGGCGAGCTGAAGAACGCCAGCGCCAACCGCTCCCGGCGGGCCTTCGACAAGAACCCCGCGCAGGACCGGGCGGCCTTCCCGGACGGCATCGACCCGATGACCTCGCTGCTGCGGATGGACCGGGGCGGCAGGACGGTGGGCGCGATCAACTGGTTCGCCACCCACAACACGAGCATGACCGGCAACAACACGCTCATCAACGGCGACAACAAGGGATACGCCGCCTACCACTGGGAACGCGAGATCGCAGGCGCCGACTACCTCGCCGGGCAGCCCGGCCTGGTCACTGCCTTCGCGCAGACCAACGCGGGCGACATGTCGCCCAACCTCAACCTGAAGCCGGGCAGCGGGCCCACCGAGGACGAGTTCGCCAACACCCAGATCCTCGGCAAGCGACAGGCGGACGCGGCGCGGGCCCTCGCCGCGACCACCGGCCGCGCGCTCACAGGAGGCGTCGACTCGCGTCTGTCCTATGTGGACATGAGTGGGACGACGGTGCGACCTGAGTTCACCGGGGACGGCGCGGCACACAACACCTGTCAGGCCGCACTCGGTGCCAGCTTCGCGGCAGGGTCCACAGAGGACGGTCCGGGACCGGACATCTTCAAGGAGGGCGTTGGCAACAACCCGCTCATCGAACTCGTCACCAAGGCGCGCTACGTCGCCTCTCCGGAACTGCGCGCGTGCCAGGCGCCCAAGGACATCCTGCTCGACACCGGCGCGCTGAACCTGACGCCGAAGATCCTGCCGATCCAGCTCGTCCGCGTCGGACAGCTCTACCTGATCGGACTGCCGCAGGAAGCCACGATCGTCACCGGCCTGCGCTTGCGCCGCACCGTGGCCGAGCAGGTCGGCGCGCCGCTGCAGAACGTCATCGTCGCGGGCTACGCCAACGACTACGCCGGATACCTGACCACTCCGGAGGAGTACGACCAGCAGGACTACGAGGCCGGTCACACCATGTTCGGCCGCTGGAGCCTGCCCGCCTACCAACAGGAGTTCGCTCGCCTGGCCGCTGACATGAAGGCGGGACGCCCGAGCGCCGCCGGTCCCACGCCGCCGGACATGTCGGGCTCGGTGTGGACGTTGCAGCCGGGCGTCGTGCTGGACGCGCCGCCGATCGGCGGCAACTTCGGCGATGTGGTCACCGCGCCGAAACCGAGCTACGCCAAGGGACAACAGGTCGTCGTGGAGTTCGCCGGAGCCCACCCCAACAACGACCTGCACCGCAACGGCACCTTCGTCGAAGTGCAGCGCCAGGAAGGGACGGCGTGGAAGCGCGTCGCCGACGACGGTGACTGGTCGACGAAGTTCCGCTGGGCGAGGTGGGGCGTCGCGGCATCGCGGATCACCGTGTCGTGGGACGTGCCCAGCACCGCACAGCCCGGTAACTACCGCATCGTCTACCGCGGGGACGCGAGGAACCTGGCGGGCGCGGTGAGCCCGATCAGCGGCACCTCGCCGGCATTCACCGTCACCTAGCTGTGCTGTTTCCCCCGCGCGGCCGAGCCGAACGCAGTAGCGTTGGCCGCCGGGGGAGGTAGATCGTGGGATTCACCGTTGTCACTGACGCGCTCCGCGCCGCGGCTCGGACAGCGCGACGCGCGGGGGAAGGTGCGGGGGCGGTCAACGTCGCCGCCGAAGCTGACCAGATCGCCGCGGCGATGCCGGGAGGTGCCGCAGCTGCGGCCGCCGCCAAGCTTGCCGTGCACTGGAAGTCGAGCGTTTCCACGTGGGCGCAGGACGTCCAGGCCCACGCGAAGCGCTTGGAGGACAGCGCGACGCTCTACGAGAAGAAGGACGCACAGTCCCGCGACGGCATCGTGGGAGGGACGTTCTGATGGTCTCCGTCAGCGATGTGCGTCGATGGCGGCAGCCCACTCTCGACGCCGCTTTCCAAGCACTCGGTTCGCGCCGGGACACCCTCGTCGGTTTCGACGACGAGCTGCACGGGACGAAGTCACCGCCCGGCTGGAGCGGACCCGCGGCGGAGGCAGCCACCAAGCACCACGGCGAGCTGACCGAACGGATGCGACGGCTCGTCGCCGGCATCTCCGCCGTGCGCCGCGCCGTCGGTGAGGCCGCCGACGCCGTCAAGGCCGTCCAACGCGCCCTCGGCGACGCCGAGCACATGGCCGGCAAGCACGGCTTCTCCATCGCCGACGACGGCAAGATTTTCGACGTCGCCCATCCCCGCCCGACCGACGAGACCCAGATCCGCGAGCGTCTCTTCATCCGGATCGAGCTGGCCGATCGCGTCGAGCAGGTGTTGCGGCGCGCCAACGACATCGACGCCGACCTCGCCGCCGTTCTCGAGCGCGCCGCACTCGACCGCATCGACGATGGCTGCGGCACTTCACTCAACGACGCTTCCCTTGCCGGACAAGCAACTGGTGGGCTCTCCACCATCGGTCCCCCGAAGGGCGGCTCCCCCGATGACAACGCGGGCTGGTGGTCGTCGCTGTCCGACGCCGAACGAGCCGCGATGCTCAAGGAACACCCCGACTGGCTCGGCAACCTCGACGGCCTGCCCGCCGTCGTCCGCGACCAGGCCAACCGCGCGCAGCTGCCCGTCGAACGCGCCAAGCTCAACGAGGAAGTCTCGCGCCTGGAGAAAGAGATCCACGACATCGGGCAACGCATGCTGCGGTCCAGCAGCGAACGCACGGACCTGTCTCTCGCTCACCAATTGGCCGCGGCAAGGGCGAAACTCGCTGCTACGCAAGAGAATGTCGCCTCGTTGGATGCGATTGACAAGACACTGTCGAGAGGCGACCGGCAACTGCTTGTCTTCGACCCCTCAGGAGCACGACACAAGGCGGCCATCGCATCCGGCAACGTCGACACCGCCGAGCATGTCACCGTCTTCACGCCGGGGCTCGGAACCACAGTTCGAGGCGACATGCCAGCCTATGACGACCACATGAACAAGCTCCGCGATGTGGCGGAGAGGGCTTCCGAGCGCGAAGGTAAACCGACGTCTGTCGCGGCGGTGACATGGATCGGCTACGAAGCTCCTCAGGCAACTCTCGACGAACTCCTGAACAAGAACCGCTCGGTGATGAGCGATGCAGCGGCCAGGTCGGGAGCGGAAAAGCTCACCGGATTTCTCAATGGCGTTGACGCATCTCGAACAACCGATCCTCACCTCACCGCCATCGGCCACTCCTATGGTTCCCTGACCACGGGGCTCGCGTTGCAAAAGGGGACGGGCGTCGATGACGCGGTCTTCTTCGGTTCCCCAGGGCTGGGAACTTCCAACCTGGAGGATCTCAAAGTGCGACCAGGCCATTCGTGGGTGGTGGAGGCGCGTGGAGACCCCGTCGCCGAGTTCGGAACCTTCGGCCGCGACCCCGACCTGCTGGGAGCGGGCCTGCTGTCAGCGAAGGATGTCACATTGCCGGACGGCAGACATCTGAACGCGTCCGTCGGCCACGCCTCCGTCGAACCCAAGGTCGGCTACCTCGCACCGGGAACCACGAGTCAGTACAACATGGGCCTGGTCTCCGCCGGCCTGCACGATCTGGTCCAACGAGACAAGCCCCTCGGCCTCGGCGAACTCTTTCGCCAACGCGCACGCCGCGGGCCATACTGATGAAGCGGATCACCGCACTCACTCTTTGCTTTCTCATTCTCATCGGCTGCGGAGGCCGTTCGCGCATGAATGACCAATTTGAGACCCTCGCCCGGCGTCCCGACATCGACGTGGCCACCGAGCGATACCAGAAGATGCAAGAGGACGTCCGTGGCCGGATTTCGGCCGAACTCGGCCCAGTCGAGTGGAAGGTAAGGCGTCCGCTTAGCCGGTCAGGGTGCGCCGAGTTCCCTGACGTGTCCGAAGCCGAGAGCCGCACACTGGGCCTCTGGTACTTCACCAGCAACATCCCGGACGACAAATGGGAACGCGCGGTGAAAATCATCTCCGAGATCAACGCAGCATATGGATTCGGCCCACCCCGTCACATGGAGAACAGTCCAGGTCGCCACGAGGTCATCTCCGTCGACTCGCTGGGTGCCTCGTACACCCTAGGAACGAGCGTCCACACAACACTGATGCTGCACACTGGGTGTCACCTCGAAGCGAAGGCGCATCCGGCAAACGCTGGCAAGAAGACGCCATGAATGGCCCGACGCCGCAAGCGATCCGTCTCCGTGTCCACATGACACTGCTGATGGTGGCCGGGTTCCTGGCCGCAGGGTGGTGCTACTTGGTGTACCTGGCCAGACTCAACCTCCCCGAGACCCCTGCTCGACAGACAGCCGGAGCTGTTCGTCCTGATCACCCTCGGGGCGACCGGGGTCGGCTTGGTGCTCGGGCTCGGCGGTGGGTGGCCGTGGGCGGCGTGGGCACGCTCTACCTGGCCGTCCTCGTAACCCACCTGATCATCCTGCTGTGAAAGGGAATCAGCCGTTCTTCGGCAGCAGCTCCAGTGTCGGGGCGGCCGGGGACAGGGGGACGCGGTAGCGCTGGGCCACGTAGTCGGCCATGTCGTGGAACAGCGGCGCGGCCGAGGTGGCCTCGGAGGTCCCGGCCTTGGGCGCGTCGAGCATGATGCCGATGACGTAGCGCGGTTTGTCGGCGGGCAGGATGCCGGCGAAGGTGATCCAGTACGAGGAGTTGCTGTAGCAGCCGCAGTTCGGGTCGACCTGCTGCGCGGTGCCGGTCTTGCCGGTGATCTGGTAGCCGGGCAGCGAGGCGGCGGGGCCGGTGCCGCGCTGGCCGGGTACGTCCTGCACGACGGCGCGCATCATGTCGCGGACGGTGCGGGCGGTCTCGGGGCTGACGACGCGGACGCCCTCGGGGCGGGGCTCCTCCTTGCGGACCTTGTCGGGGCCGATCTCCGCCTTGATGATGCGCGGCGGGATGCGCAGGCCGTCGTTGGCCAGCGCCTGGTACATGCCCGCCATCTGCACGACGGTCATGGACAGGCCCTGGCCGATGGGCAGGTTGCCGAAGGTGGAGCCGGACCACTGGGAGCGCGGCGGCACGCGGCCGGAGGTCTCACCGGCCAGGCCGAGCCGGGTGCGCTCGCCGAGGCCGAACTTGCCGAGCATCTCGGCGAAGCGGTCCTGGCCGATCTGCTGCGCCATCATGAGCGTGCCGACGTTGGAGGACTTGCCGATCACGCCGGTGAAGGTCATCGGGATGGTGCCGTGGTTCCACGCGTCGCTGATCTCGCGGTCGGCGACCTTGATGCTGCCGGGCACCGACAGCACGGTCTGCGGGGTGGCCAAACCGAGCTCGATCGCGGTGGCCGCGGTGACCACCTTGTTCACCGAGCCGGGTTCGAACGGCGAGGTGACCGCGCGGTTGTTGCGCTGCTCCGGCTTGGAGTCGGCGAAGTTGTTGGGGTCGAACGGTTTGTCGTCGGCCAGCGCCATGACCTCGCCGGTCTTCGCGTCGAGCACGACGGCGCTGCCGCCCTTGGCCTCCACCCGCTGCACGTAGCTGGTGAGCATGTTCTGCACGGTGAACTGCAGATCGGTGTCGATGGTCAGCTGGAGGTCGGAGCCCGGCGTCGCGGGTTCGACCTCGCGCTCGGAGCCGGGGATGGTGACGTCGGCGCTGCCCGCCGCGGTGTCCACGACGCGCCTGCCGTCCTTGCCGGACAACAGGTTGTTCTTGTACGTCTCCAGCCCTTCCAGGCCGGCGGCCTTGCGCTCCTCCATGCGCCAGTTGGCGAAGCCGACGATGTCCGCGCCGACCTTGCCGGAGGGGTACTGCCGGATCTGCCGGTACTCGGCGCCGATCTCGCGGAACTTCTCCCGGATCATCCGCGCCTTGGCCGGCTCCACCCGGTCCACCAGGTACAGCCACTTGCTGTCGGAGAACAGCTTGCGCAGCAGCTCCTGCTCGTCGACCTGGTCGCCGAGCACCTGCTTCATGTAGGCGGCGATGTTGCGCTTGCGCTCGTCGGGGTCCTTGCCCGCCTTGCGCTGCTCCTCGACGATCAGCTGCGGCAGCGCGTAGAGCGCCTTCGCCTCCACGCTGAACGCCAGCAGGTTGCCGTCCCTGTCCATGATCGAGCCGCGCTGGCCGGGGATGTTCTGCACGGTGACGCGCTGCTTGAGCGACTTCTGCGACAGCGCCTCGGCCTCGAAGCCCTGCACCTGCACCAGGCGCAGCCCCGCGGCGACGAGCGCGACCACCAGGAACGCGCGCCCCACCACCACGCGGACGCGGTGGTCGCCCATGCCGTTGGGGTTGCGCCTGGGCTTGGTCCGCGGTGGCTTGGGTTTCGGCGCCGCGGCCCGCGCCGCTCTCGGAGCCGGACGCGGTCTGCCGGTTCGCCGGGTCGGGCCCTGCATCAGCCGCCTCCACCCGCCGGGGGCTGCTGGCCCGCGGGAGGAGCGGGCGGCTGCTGTTGTTGCTGCTGCTCGGCGGGCGGCTGGCTGCGCACGGAGGAGCGCGGCTTCTCGGCGGCCTTCGGGTCGCCGACCACGTCGACGGAGCCGTCCGGCTTCACCTGCAGGCGCGCGGGATCGCCCGCCGGGACCATGCCGCGCTCGCGGGCGCGCCGGTCCAGCTCGATCGGGGACTCCAAAGTGGACACTTCGCGGCGCAGCCGCTCCACGTCCTCGGCGCCCTTGCGCACCTCGCGCCGGGTCTCCTCCAGCTTGTAGGAGTCGGCGGCGGCGGCCGTGGACAGCCACAGCGAAGCGACGATGCCGGTGCCGAGCAGGCCCATCACCAGCAGCACGAAGGGCGCCCTCGGCGCGGGCGCGGTGCGGCGCTCGGGCGGTGCGGCGCCGGCGCGGTGCGCCCTGCGGGCGTAAGCGCGCTCGGCGGCTGCGGAGCGCCGGTGCTGGGCGGCGCGCTCGGCGGCCCGGTCGCGAACCGGCTGTGCGCCCTGTCCGCGCGGTGTCGGTGGTTCGGAACGCGCCGGTGCGGTCATGACGCCTCCCCGATTCGCTCGGCGGCGCGCAACCGGACGGAAGCCGCGCGCGGGTTCTGCGCGATCTCCTCCTCCGTCGCGGGCTCGGAGCCGCGGGTGATCAACCTGAACTCGGGCCCGTGGCCGGGAAGTTCGACCGGAAGGCCCGGTGGCGTGCGCGAGGTGGACCTGGCGACCAGCTCGCGCTTGGTGATCTTGTCCTCCAGCGAGTGGTAGGACAGCACGACCACCCGGCCCTCGGGGGCCAGTGCGTCCAGCGCGTTCGGCAGCGCCCTGCGCCAGACCTCCAGCTCCCCGTTGACCTCGATGCGTAAGGCCTGGAACGTGCGCTTGGCCGGATGTCCGCCGGTGCGCCTGGTCGCCGCGGGCACGGAGTCGTAGAGCAGCTGCACCAGCCGGGCGCTGGTGCGGAACGGCTCCTTGGCCCGCTCCCGCACGATGGCCGAGACGATCCGCTTGGCGAAGCGCTCCTCGCCGTAGTCGCGCAGGATGCGCACCAGATCGCCCGGCGCGTACTCGTTGAGCACGTCGGCCGCGGTGAGCCCGCCGGTCGGGTCCATCCGCATGTCCAGCGGCGCGTCCTTGGCGTAGGCGAAACCGCGGTCGGCCTCGTCGAGCTGCATGGACGAGACGCCGAGGTCGAAGAGCACTCCGTCGATCCGCTCGATGCCGAGGCTGTCCAGCGCCTGCGGCAGCTCGTCGTAGACGGCGTGGACGAGCTTGGCGCGGTCGCCGAACGGGGCGAGCCGGGCACCCGCCAGCTCCAGGGCGCGCGGGTCGCGGTCCAGTCCGACCAGCGTGACCTCGGGGAAGGCGTTCAGCATCGCCTCGGAGTGGCCGCCGAGGCCGAGGGTGCCGTCGACGACGACGGCGGGTCTGCCCGTGAGGGCGGGCCGGAGCAGGTCCAGCGTGCGGTCGAGCAGGACCGGGATGTGCGCGCCGCGCGCCGCTTCCGCCATGGCGGTCCCTCCCTTGCCCGACTCTTCGCTCAACGCTCTCGCGACCGAACCCACAACCCCTGTCTGTCTTGTGTGGACCGTCCACTATGGAAACCGCGCGTCGGGTGTCGCCAGGTCCCCGCCCGCTCGTCGGGCCTGGTACCGGGGAAGGTGCACCAGGACCGAGGGTTCGAGCGGACCGAGGCCTCACGGCACCCGAGCCACGACCACGCGCCGGGGTCAGAACATCCCCGGCAGGACTTCCTCCCTCGCCTTCGCGTAGTTCTCCTCGTTGTCCTCGAGGTAGGTCTGCCACGCCGAGGAGTCCCAGATCTCCAGGCGGGTGATGGCGCCGATGACGACGCACTCCTTGCTGAGCCCGGCGTAGCGGCGCAGCTCCGGGACGATGGTGATGCGGCCCTGCGAGTCCGGGCGCTGCTCGTCGGTACCCGCGAAGAGGTAGCGCTGGTAGGCGCGGACGGCCTCGTTGGTGAACGGGGCCTCGGCGACCTTGCGCGCCATCTGCTCGAACTCCGCCCGCGGGAAGACGTAGAGGCAGTGGTCCTGTCCCTTGGTGACCATCAGCCCCCCCGCCAACGCGTCGCGAAACTTGGCCGGCAGCGTGAGCCGGCCCTTGTCATCCAGCTTTGGGTTGTGGGTACCGAGAAACACCGGCTTCACCTCCCCACCGACCCGTGCGGACCGGCGGCGGGGACCCCGTTCTCCCCACCGGCCGCCACACTACCCCACTTTCCACCACAGTCAACGCGATCAAGCCCCGCTCCGCGGCCGCGCGCGTGGCGTTTTCGCAGTTCGGAAGGGGTGGGTCCGCGTGGGGGGTGACAGCGGCCCCATACCCTGCCGGCTTCCCACGACCGGGGGACGGGAGCAAGCGGAATTCCCCCTTTAGGGTGAGCAGTGACCGCGGCCATCCGGTCGCTGACGAGCAGCTGGGGCTGGGTGGGGCGGAGCGGGTTCCCGGACGGGGTGGGGACCTTCGCCAGGTTTTGACACACTGCGTGGCACGCTGCTCGTCGTTCGCCAGACGACCGCCGAGATCCGCTTGCGGGATCGAGCATCCACACGGGTTCCGCTCGCGGGATCGGGCATCGCCATGGCCATGACGCGCGGGCACCGCGGAAGCCGCACCACCATGGAGGTCTGTCGAGTGACGCCGAGTACCCAGCCGACCGCACCGCCCGGCCAGCCGATGCCGGAGCCGGACGGTGCCCCGCGCCCCGCCGACGTGCTGGCCGAGCTGCACGAGACCGCCCGGCGGATCGCGGGCAACGTGGAACGGGTGCTGGTCGGCAAGCCGGACGTGGTGCGCGTCGCCCTGGTGACGCTGTTGGCCGAGGGGCACCTGCTGGTCGAGGACGTCCCGGGCGTCGGCAAGACCTCGCTGGCCAAGGCGCTGGCCCGGTCGATCGACTGCACCGTCAGCCGCATCCAGTTCACCCCGGACCTGCTGCCCAGCGACATCACCGGTGTGTCCATCTACAACCGGCAGACCTCCGACTTCGAGTTCCGCCCCGGGCCGGTGTTCGCCAACATCGTGGTCGGCGACGAGATCAACCGGGCCTCGCCGAAGACGCAGTCGGCGCTGCTGGAGTGCATGGAAGAGCACCAGGTCACCGTGGACGGGCGGACCTTCGCCCTGGACTCGCCGTTCATGGTGATCGCGACGCAGAACCCGATCGAGATGGAGGGCACCTACGCCCTCCCCGAGGCGCAGCGCGACCGGTTCACCGCGCGGGTGTCCATCGGTTACCCGGACCCGCAGGCCGAGCTGGCCATGGTGGACGAGCACGCGGGGCACGACCCGCTCGCGGACCTGCGGCCGGTCTCCGACGCTGCGCAGGTGCGCTCGCTGGTGCACGCGGTGCGCCAGGTGCACCTTTCGCCGGAGATCCGCCGGTACTGCGTCGAGCTGGTCTCCGCCACCCGACGCCTGCCGGAGCTGCGCCTCGGTGCCTCGCCCCGGTCGACGCTCCAGCTCGTGCGGGCCGCGCGGGCGCAGGCCGCGCTGGTCGGCCGCGACTTCGTGGTGCCCGACGACATCCACGCGGTCGCGGTGCCGGTGCTGGCGCACCGCCTCGTGCTCACCGCAGAGGCGCAGGCCGCCCGCCGCTCCCCCGCTGACCTCGTTCGCGGTCTGGTGCAACGGGTTCCGGTGCCGCAGGGCGGTCCCGGGCCGGCTCAGCCGGGTCCGTACCAGCGCAACGGTCTACGGGGAAACAGGTAGATGCGCGGCGCGCTGTCCGGTCTCACCACCCGCGGCCGCTGCCTGCTCGCCGCGGGAATCGCCGCCGCGCTGTGCGCGCTCGTGCTCAACGAGCGCGACCTGTTGCGGGTGGCCATCTTCGCCGTGGCGCTGCCGGTGCTCGCCGCCGCGCTGGCCGCAGGCGCGCGGGTCGGTCTCGTCGCGCTGCGGCACGTGGTGCCCGAGCGCGTGCACGTGGGCAACACCGCCGAGGTGCGGGTGGAGCTGCGCAGCACCGGACGGGTCCCCTCGGGTGGGCTGCTGCTGGAGGACGGCGTGCCGTACGCGCTGGGCAGCCGGCCGCGCTTCGTCGTGGAACGCATGCCGCGCAAGAGTTCCGTGGGTCTGCGCTACCCGCTGCAGCCGGTGCTGCGCGGGGTGCACCAGCTCGGCCCGATGCGGGCGCGGATCACCGATCCCTTCGGCCTCGCGGAGTTCGAGCGCGAGCTGGGCGGGACCAGCAGGCTGATCGTGGCGCCGAAGATCGTCGGGTTGTCCGGGCTGCCGGTCGGCGCGGGCCTGGGCACCGGCGATGACGGCGCGATCCGGCTGCGCACCGGGCAGGGCGAGGACGACGCGATCGTGCGGCAGTACCGGCACGGCGACGACATGCGCAAGGTGCACTGGCGCTCGACGGCGCGGCGCGACGAGCTGATGGTGCGCGTCGAGGAACGCCCGTGGCGCGGCGGGATCGCGGTGCTGCTGGACGCGCGGGAGTCCGCGCACCGGGGCAGCGGTCCCAGCTCCAGCCTGGAGTGGGCCGTGTCGCTGACCGCGAGCATCTGCCTCCACCTGCACCGGCACGGCCAGCACGTCCGGCTGAGCACCGAGGACGGGCACGCGCTCGCGGGTGGGCACAGCAACGGCGGGCACAGCGACACCGAGGTGCTGGACGCGCTCGCGGCGCTGCGGCCGTCCCACCGCAGGGACCTGGCGTGCAGCGGCGACCCGGGGTCCGGCCGCGAGCTGATCGCGGTGCTCGGCGCGACCACGCCGTCGGCCGTGCACGAGCTGATCAAGTACCGGCAGCGGTCGGTGCGCAGCCTCGCGGTGCTGCTGGACGTCAAGAGCTGGGCGGGCTCCAGCGAGGAGGGGGCCGCCGATCCCAAGGAGGTCGCGCGCCTGCTGACCGCCGCGGGCTGGGGCGTGATGATCGCGGACGCGCGGACGCCGATGACCACCGTCTGGACGCGGCTGTGCCACAGCGCCGCGGACCGGATGGCCGTAGGGAAGGGCGGGACTGCCTGGTGAGCTCACGACACGCGGTGCTGGCGCCGTCGACGGAGCACGGCGCGGCGATATCGGTCGCTGCGGCGGTCTCCGTGCTGGGCGCGGCGACCGCGCTGTCCGCGGTGATCGACGGCGTGCGGTGGATCGGCTTCGTCGCCGTCACCATCGCGGTGGTGATCGCGGTCGGCACCGGCCTGCGCGCGATCCGCGCGCCGATCGCGCTGGTGGCGCTCGGCCAGGTCTGCGCGCTGACGTTCTTCCTCACCGCGGTGTTCACCCGCAGCGGGCTGTTCGGATTCCTCCCGGGGGACGAGGCGTTCCAGGAGCTGGGCGGGGTGCTCAGCGAGTCCGTGCAACAGGTGCGCACCGGCGTGCCCCCGGTGAGCAGCACCACGGCGATCCTCTGCCTGTCCGCGCTCGCGGTCGGCATCGTAATGATCGCGGTGGACACGCTGGCCACCGCGGCACAGGCCCCCGCGGCTGCGGGACTGGTGCTGCTGTGCGTGTTCGCCGTCCCCGCCTCGCTCGCCGACGAGATGCTGCCGTGGTGGTCGTTCGCGTTGGGAGCGTGCGGTTTCGCGCTGCTGCTGGTGGTCGACGAGGCGCAGCGGCACCGCCTGTGGCGCGGCAGGCTGGGGCTGCCCGCGCGCGGGCAGAACGGCGAGAAGAACGGCCGCCGTCGCGGCGGTTCCGGGTTCAGCGCGACGGTGGTGACCGCCGTCGGGCTGGTCGTGGCGATCATCGGCGGCTCCACGCTGACGCTGGTCGGCACCGCGGGCAGGCTGCCGGGAGTCGGCAGCACCTCGGGAACGATGGGGATGGGCATCAAGCCGTTCGCGTCGTTGCGGGGCCAGTTGGAGCGCAAGGCACCCATCGAGCTGTTCCGGGTCCGCGGCCTCGACGAGTCGACGTACCTGCGCTCCATGACGCTGCGGCACTACGACCGCAGGGCAGGCTGGTCGCTCAACGGCCCGCTCAACGGCACCCCGGTCAACGGCAAGCTGGCCACGGCGGGCACGAACCCGGAAAGCCTCGGCAGATCCAAGAAGATCGAGATCGAGACCGTCGGCTACACGGACAACTGGCTGCCGGTCTACGGGGTGCCCACGGCGCTGGAGGGTGTTCCCGACGGCTGGCGCTACGACCCCGGCGTCGGCGTGGTCTTCCGTGACGAGAAGGAGCGCGTCGAGCGCTACACGCAGCACAGCGTGCTGCCGAACCCGAGTCCGGAGACCCTGCGCGCGACGGGCACCAGGGTGGCGACGGAGGAGATCGGCGCCGAGTACCTGGAGATCGACGTCGACGCGCGCGTGATCACGCTGGCGAAGCAGCTCACCGCGGGGGCGCGGACCAACTACGACAAGGTCTTCGCGCTCCGCAAGCACTTCACCGATCCCGGCAACGGCTTCACCTACAGCCTGCAGACCGCGGCGGGCGGTGACTCCGACGGCCTGGTGGCCTTCCTGTTCAACGGCAAGACCGGGTTCTGCGAGCAGTTCGCGTCCGCGATGGCGGCCCTGGTGCGCGCCGCGGGCATCCCGGCGCGCATGGCCATCGGCTTCTCCCAGGGCTACGACGCGGGCGGCTACCAGGTGATCACCACCAGCGACGCCCACGCGTGGGTCGAGGTGCACTTCCCCGGCGTCGGCTGGACCAGGTTCGATCCGACGCCCCAGGGGACCGGGCGCGGCGTGACGGCGCCGTACGAGGTGGAGGGGTCGAGCGGCGGCAGCAGCCAGAACAACACCGAGCCCTCCGCGGGCCGCACCACGACTGCCCCGTCGAACCCGTCGAGCGCGCCCACCTCGTCGACCGCGCCGGTGGCCCCCGGCAACCGGGACGACCACGTGCTCCTCTTCGGTGCCATGCGGGTTCCGTCCGCGGTGGTGTGGTGGGAGATCCTGCTGCTGCTCGGCGTCGCGGGTGCGGTGGGAGCCGCCGTCGCGACGCGAGCGCGGAGGAAGAGGCGTCGGGAGGCAGCGCGATGAGCGCCCCAGTCGCGGCGGCGCCGTGGCGCGCGCGGTTGTCGAAGACCGTTGTCCTGCCGGAGTTCTGGGCCGCGACGGCGACAGGACTCGGCGTCACCGCCGTCCTGCTGCCCCTGTGGTGGGCGCTGCCGGGTCTTGTGTGGCTGCTCCTGCTGGTCCTGCTGGGCGGCGGTTATCTCGCGCTGCTGCCGTCCTGGGCACGCGGCGCGTTGCGGCAGCAACGGCTGGACGCGGTGGCCGCGGGCGGCGATGACGCGGCAGACGCGGCGTGGCAGGAACTGGTCGCGGCGAGTGCGGACCGCGGCACCGCCGTGGCCGAGACCGACACGGTTCGCGTCGCGGCGACGAAGTTGGCCCGCGAGCACAGCCTCGACGAGTCCGGCCGGGCCGGTCTGCGCGTCCTCGTCGGCGCGGTCGAGCGATCTTGGTACGGCGCGGGCGGTTCCGCCGGGCCCGAGCTCGCGGGCGCGCTGGACCAGGTGCTGGCGAGCCTCGCGGTGAACGCACCGATGTCCTTGCGCGCGAAGCTGTTCCCCCGTTCGGCGCTACCGTCCCGCTGAAACCACCAAGGGCCGCCGCACCGTCCCGGGAGAGGGAGGCGGTGTGGCGGCCCTTGGTGGTTGCGGTTGTGTCAGTGCTAACCGTTGTCGTCGAACCGGCGGCGGAACCGCTCTTCCATCCGCTGGGCGAACGAACTCCGGCGTGGTGTCGTCTGCTGTGGTTTGTCGCCACCCTCTTCGGCGCTGTGGTCGCGTTGACCGGACGCGGAGAGGGCCCACATGGCTCCGCTGAACATCAGCAAGAACCCAACAACGCTGAGCACCGGGATCTGCGCAACCCGTGGTTCGGGTAGCGCGACCCCGACAACGAGCAGTAGTAGACCGATGATCAGAATGGCGACACCCTGCAGGCGGCGCCGTCTGGAGGGCCGCCGTAGCCGGGAACCGCGCACCGTCGATGCGAACTTCGGATCCTCGGCGTAGAGCGCGCGCTCAATCTGGTCGAGCAGTCGCTGCTCGTGCTCGGAGAGTGGCATGGATCCTCCTCCGGCACATCTTCTCGCTAGCGCCGGGCGTCACGGTTGCCGCCGGACCCGGCGGGCGCCCCGTTGGGAGCGTCACCCTTGAGGATACGATCCGTAAGACGCTGCGACTACCCGGTCCGCGCTGCCGAAGCCAGCCTGTTGTCAGCGTCATCCGCTCGGGGGAGCGGCGGATACCGGGTGCTTTCCCCAGAAAAGCCTTGCTGAACTGGTCTTTTCCGCGTTTCCGGCGTTCCTGCGGGTGCAGGCGGGCCGTCCTCCGTTCGGCGGTGGTGCGACACAACAGGTCGCAGAACTCACCCCGGAGGAGGTACACGGCGTGATGCCCTTGTGAAGCGGGGGCGATCGCAAGCGTGACCCGGCGGGTGGGCAACTAGGATCCAGCGGGCGATTTTCACAGGACTTGGAGTGTGCTCACGGTGACGGCGACAGGCGAGGAGACCCCGGCGGCCAGCCCCGGCGACGGCGGCAGGTCGGGAGTTCCCCAGGAGGCGGCCCGCCGCAGGACCTTCGGGGTGATCAGCCACCCCGACGCGGGCAAGTCGACGCTCACCGAGGCGCTGGCGCTGCACGCCAGGGTCATCTCCGAGGCGGGCGCGGTGCACGGCAAGGCGGGCCGCAAGGGCGTGGTCTCCGACTGGCTGGCCATGGAGCAGGCCCGCGGCATCTCGATCACCTCGGCGGCACTGCAGTTCGGCTACGGCGACACCGTGATCAACCTGCTGGACACCCCCGGTCACGCCGACTTCTCCGAGGACACCTACCGGGTGCTCTCCGCGGTGGACTCGGCGGTGATGCTGCTGGACGCGGCCAAGGGCCTGGAGCCGCAGACGCTGAAGCTGTTCGACGTGTGCAGGCACCGGGGCATCCCGGTGATCACGTTCGTGAACAAGTGGGACCGCCCCGGCCGCGAGGCCCTCGAACTGTGCGACGAGATCAGCACCAGGATCGACCTCACCCCGATGCCGCTGAACTGGCCGGTCGGCGAGGCCGGGCGCTTCCGCGGCGTGCTGGACCGGGACACCGGCGAGTTCACCCGCTTCACCAGGACCGCGGGCGGCGCGACGCTGGCGACCGAGGAGACGATGGGCGCGGAGCGGGCCGCCGAGGAGGAGGGCGCCGACTGGGAGCGCGCCGTCGAGGAGTCCGAGCTGCTCTCGCTCAGCGGCTCCGACTTCGACCAGGAGGCTTTCCTGTCCGGCAAGGCGACCCCGGTGCTCTTCGGCGCCGGTGTGCTCAACATGGGCGTGCGGCAGCTGCTGGACACCATCGTCCGGCTCTCCCCCGCGCCCGCGCCGCGCGTGGACGTCGAGGACAAGGCGCGCCCGCTGGACAAGCCGTTCTCCGGCTTCGTCTTCAAGGTGCAGACCGGCATGGACCCCGCGCACCGGGACCGGGTCGCGTTCGTCCGGGTCTGCTCGGGCCGCTTCGAACGGGGCATGGTCGTCACGCACGCGCAGACCGGCCGCCCGTTCAGCACCAAGTACGCGCAGCAGATGTTCGGCCGCGAGCGCAACACGGTGGAGGAGGCCTTCCCCGGCGACGTGGTCGGTCTGGTCAACGCCAACGCGCTGCAGGTGGGCGACACCCTGCACGTCGGCAAGCCCGCCGTGCGCTTCCCGAAGCTGCCCAGCTTCGCCCCCGAGCACTTCTCGGTGGCCCGCCCCTCCGACCTCGGCCGCGCCAAGCAGTTCCGCAAGGGCATCCAGCAGCTGGAGGAGGAGGGCGTGGTCCAGGTGCTGCGCTCCGACCGCCGTGGCGACGCCGCGCCGGTGCTGGCCGCGGTCGGCCCTATGCAGTTCGAGGTGGCCGCGCACCGGATCGAGGCGGAGTTCGGCGTGAAGCTGCTGCTGGACCGGCTGCCGTACCGCATCGCGCGGATCCTGGCGCAGCCCGACCAGCGCACGATCGTCGACCGCAGTGGCCGCGCGGAGGTCCTGCGCCGCGACCGCGACGGCGTCGACCTCGCGCTGTTCCCCGACCCCGTCGCCGTCGGCTCGCTCCAGCGCCTGCACCCCGAACTGAAACTCGAAGCCCTCGTCGCGGGCACCGACGACTAGCACTGTCCGACGGGTTCCGCGGCCTTCACCTACCCCGACTCCCCGACCTGTCCGGGGGACAGGACGGGGCCGCGGTCCGTGGCGCCGCGAGCCGGGCGTTTCCCTTGTGGCCCTAGGGAAGGAACGCGGCGTCGCGACGGGCGAGGAGCAGCCGGGGGCGACGCCACGCCAGGTAGGAGCCCGCGGCGAGCAGGCAGAAGCCGATGATGACGAAGGAGTTGCCGAGCAGGTGCTGGCCCGGCGTCCAGAGCAGTTCCTGGTTGCCCGCGGTCGGCAGCTTGAAGTGCCACCCGACGTAGAACACCACCGTGGTCACCGCGGCGACGGCCAGCCACACGTAGCTGTTCACCCGCAGCGCGGACGCGATCATGATCACCAGGGTCGGGGCGATCCAGACCCAGTGGTGCGACCAGGAGGTCGGTGAGATCAGCAGTCCCACGATGGCGGTGGCCATCACGGCGATCGGGGCGTCGGCGCGCCGGATGATCACCACTCCCATGCCGATCGCCAGCAGGGACAGCAGCACGATCAGCACGCCGATCACCACCACCGGCGGCTGCAGCCGGACCAGCATCGCGGTGATCGTCTGGTTCGCCGAGAACGGCGTGCCGCTCATCGAGGACGCGCCGCCCTCGAGCCAGTAGTGCAGCGAGGAGTTCGGGGCGATCACGAAGCCGACCAGGGTGGCAGCGGCACCGCTGATCACCACGGTGAGCGCGGCCCGGAAGTCCTTGCGCAGCAAGAAGTACAGCAGGAACACGGCCGGGGTGAGCTTGATCGCCGCGGCGATGCCGACCAGGGTGCCGCGCGGCCACCTCGGCGAGAGGGCCAGGCAGTCCACCGCGACCAGGGCCATCAGCCACAGGTTGACCTGGCCGTAGTCCAGGGTCTCGGTCACCGGCTCCAGCAGCAGCGCGAACGGCAGCAGCACCGAGGTCACCACGAAGGCGCCCTTCGCTTCCCCGGACCGCCACAACCGCCGGACCACGACGTACAGCGTGGCGGCGAGCGCGAGCACGGAGACGCCGAAGTTCAGCGCGACCGCCGGGTCACGGGGCAGCAGCGCGAGGGGCCCGAGCACCAGCACCGCGAACGGCGGGTAGATGAAGGGCAGGTGGTTGCCCGCGGCCGTCTTCGGGAGCAGCCCGTACATGTCGCCGCCCGCCCACCACGTCTGCACCGCGGCGCGGTAGACGTCGAGGTCCTCGTAGACGTGCCGGGCGTCGGCGAGCCGGAACAGCACCACCGCCACGAGTGCGACCACCGCCGCGACGACCAGTGACGCCCCGTTCCGGAGCACCAGGGTGCGGAAGCGGTCCCAGATGGTGGTGAGCAACGTGATGCCTCCCGATAGCCGAAGTCCGTGCAGCCTAGCCGGGGCGGATCGTGCCCCCGTCATCACAGACCGCTGGGACCGGGCCGGGGTTGTGCCGCTTCCGAAGTTCTTCGCGATGCGAACTTCTCTCGGTCCGGCGGCTACCCTGATCGGGCGAGTGTGAGGAGGCATCAGTGACCACCGAGACGACCGAAGGCCGGATCGAGGGCCGCGACGCGGAGGCGTTCCTCCGGTTCGTCGAGCGCTTCGCCTCGGTGCTGGCCGACAGCGGCTGGCCGAGGATGCCCGCGCGCGTGTTCGTCTGCCTGCTCGCGGTGGACTCCGGCAGGCGCACTGCGGCCGAACTCGCCGAGACGCTGAGGGTCAGCCCGGCGGCGATCTCCGGGGCGGTCCGCTACCTGACCCAGGTCAACCTGCTCAGCCGGGAGCGCGAGCCGGGCTCCCGGCGTGACGTCTACCGGGTGCACGACGACATCTGGTACGAGGCGGCGGTGCGCAAGGACCGCGCGCTCACCCGGTGGGAGGCCAGCCTGCGCGAGGGGATCGCGGTGCTGGGCCCCGACACCCCCGCCGGCCGCCGGATGACCGAGACGCTGGAGTTCTTCGAGTTCGTCCAGGGCGAGCTGCCCGGGATGCTGGACCGCTGGCGCGAGGTGCGCGACCGGCTCCGCGCGGAGATCAGCCGGTCCAGCTGACCGGGAGCTCGTGCACGCCGTAGATGCCCATGTCCGAGCGCATCGGCACCTCGTCCACGGGCACGGCCAGCCGCAGCCCGGGGAAGCGGCGGAACAGCGCGGTGAAGGCGATCCGCAGTTCGGAGCGGGCCAGCTGCTGACCGAGGCACTGGTGCACGCCGTGGCCGAAGGCCAGGTGCCCGGTGGCGGAACGGCCGAGGTCCAGTCGCTCCGGGTCCGGGAAGCGCCCGGGGTCGCGGTTGGCCACCGGCACCGAGATGGTCACCGTCTGCCCCTTCCGCACCAGCTGCCCGTCCACCTCGACGTCCTCGGTGGCGGTCCGGACCGGTCCGATGTGGATGATCGACAGATAGCGCAGCATCTCCTCGACGGCGGTGCCCGCGATCGACTCGTCCTCCTGGAACCTGCGCAGCTGGTCCGGGTGCTGGAGCAGCGCGTACACGCCGAGCCCGATCTGGTTGGCCGTGGTCTCGTGCCCGGCGACCAGCAGCACCGTGCCGATGTTGACCAGTTCCTCGTCGGTCAGGTCGCCCGCCGTGATCAGGTCGCTGAGCAGGTCGTCGGTGGGTTCGGCCCGCTTCTCCGCGACCAGCCGCGCGAGCAGCTGGGCGATGGCGCCGAAGGCCCGCATCCGCCGGTCGATGGGCGTGTCCAGCGCCAGCAGCGCCTTGCTGTCCTCGTTGAAGCCGCTCCGCTCGCCGTGCGGCACGCCGAGCAGCTCGCAGATCACCAGTGACGGCAGCGGCAGGGCGAACTCCGCGACCAGGTCGACCACGCCGCGCTCGGCGTGGCGCCGCTCCATCTCGTCGAGCAGCTCGACGGCGATCCGCTCGATCATCGGCTCCATCGACCTGATCCGGCGGACGGTGAAGGCACCGGTGAGCTGCCTGCGGTAGCGCACGTGCTCGGGGGCGTCCATCCGCGTGAACATGCCCGGGCGCACCGGCTGCTTCCGCGTCGCCTCGGGCACGTCGATCGGGATCGGCGCGTGCTGGAACTCCGCGCGCACGGTGAAGCGCGGGTCCGCGAGCACCGCGCGGGCCGCGGCGTTGCCGGTGGCCAGCCAGCCGAGGTGGCCGTCCGGGTAGGTCATCGGGACGAGGGAGCGGCGCAGGCGGGTCAGCTCCTCCGGCGGGTCCAGCGGACAGCGCCGGGTCAGGGGAAGTCCGTCCAGTGCGGTGGGCGCGTTGGGGTCCATGCTTCGGAAGCTACACCTGCTTCACAACTTCGTGAAGACTGTGAACGCCGCACTACCCCCAGGGGCGCGGACAGACCCGCGAAGGACTTTACGAGAATTGCGCCAAGATTCGCCTGCGATTGAGTAAAGGCGCACTTCGCGACACCGCAAAAACTCACCGTTGCATTTTCGCCGAGAGGTGACATTTAATTAGTAAAGACCCCTTCCCTGCCGAGAACGAGGCCACCATGAAAAAGACCGTCCGCACGGTGGCGGTGACCGCCTTCGCACTCGCCGCCACGCTCACGCTGACCGCCACGCAGGCGGGCGCCGACCAGCCGGACCTCGCGGCCGGGCCGACCGCCGCGCAGCTCAAGGCCGCCGTCGCCACGTGCGGCAGCCAGATCTCCCACGGCAAGTACGCACACGACGCGGGCGGCACGGGCAAGACCGCGGTGTGCAAGACCAAAGGCGCCGTGCACTGGAAAGCCGACTTCGACGTCGACTGCGACGGCCAGAAAACGCCGAAGTGCAATAAGAGCACCGACCCCTCCTGGCAGAACGCGACGGCGTGGCCGCAGTCCAACGGAAAGCCGCTGAACGCCGAGAAGCTGCCCTTCGTCGTCGTTCCTGGAATCAGCTCCAAGTGGAACTACAAGAACTCCGGAATCGGCGGCGGGACCGTGGCCGCCGTGGTCTACAAGGACAAGGTCGCCTACGCCGTCGTCGGCGACGTCGGCCCGAAGGCGATCATCGGCGAGGGCTCCTACGCGCTGGCCAAGGCGCTGGGCATCAACCCCGACCCGAAGACCGGCGGCATCGGCGGCTCGGTCGTCGACTACATCCTGTTCCCCGGCGTGAAGGTGGGCAAGATCGAGGACCAGGGCGCAGCGAAGACGCTCGGTGCGAAGTCCGCCACGAAGCTGGTGGGCTGACCGGGTGGGCGTGGGCGGGAGCCCCGCGCCCGGAGCTCCCGCCCGTCACCAGCGGGACCAGCAACGGACAAGCGCGCGCACGTATTGGTAAACGACCCTTACAAGGGGCGGGGAACTGCCCCTGGCCCCTGACGTTCTCCCCTGCCAAGAACGAGGTCGCCATGAACAAGACGCTCACCAGGTTCGCTGTGGCCGCGCTCGCGGTCGTCGCCGCATCCGCATTCACCACGGCGCAGGCGGGAGCGCAGCCCGCCGAACTCGCCGCCGGTCCCACCGCCGCACAGCTCAAGGCCGCGGTGGCCAAGTGCACGAAGCAGCTCTCCAGCGGCAAGTACGCCCATGACGCGGGCGGCTCCAGCACCGTGCCGGTGTGCAAGACCAAGGACGCCGTGCACTGGAAGGCCGACTTCGACATCGACTGCGACGGCCAGGTGACGACCAAGTGCAACAAGCAGACGGACCCGTACTTCCAGCCGGAGACCGCGTGGCAGCAGTCCGACGGCAAGCACCTCAACTCCGCCGCCCTGCCGTTCGTGGTGGTCCCGGGCATCAGCAGCACGTGGAGCTGGAAGGCGGCCGGCATCACCGGCGGGACCGTGGCTGCCGTGGTCCACAAGGACAAGGTCGCCTACGCGGTCGTGGGTGACATCGGCCCTACCAAGATCATCGGCGAGGGCTCCTACCGGCTGGCCGAGCTCCTCGGCATCAACCCGCACCCGTCGACCGGGGGCGTCGGCGGCGCCGTCGTGGACTACATCCTGTTTCCGGGAGTGAAGGCGAGCAAGATCGAGAATCAGGCCTCCGCCCAATCCCTCGGCGCCACCGCGGCCACCAAACTCGTGGGCTGAGCTTTTACCCGATAATCACCAAGAATTGCCCACAATGCAGTAAAGATGCAGGTCAGAGCCCCGCAAGGGAGTGCGCTCTTGCGGGGCCGACCCCTGTCGAGAAGTTCGTCAAAGCTCCTTACAACAGCCTGGTCTTTTTCCAAACCGCACGGTTGACCTCATCCCCCTGCGCATTTCGGGAGTGATCACCGTGCGAATGACGATCGCGAAGCTCGGGACCGCGACCCTGCTGCTCGTGGCCGCGTCCCCCGGCGCGGCAGCCCAGCCCGCCGTCGCGACCGATCCCACCGCGGCTCAGCTCAGGGCGGCCGTGGCCACGTGCACCAAGCAGCTCTCCAACGGAAAGTTCGGCCACGACGCGGGCGGCACCAGGACCGTCCCGGTCTGCGCCACCGGCAAGGCGGTGCACTGGAAGGCCGACATGGACATCGTCTGCGACGGCCGGCAGACCGCGAAGTGCAACAAGACCACCGCCCCTGGTTCCAGGCGCAGAGCGCGTGGAAGCAGTCCGACGGCAAGTACCTCATCGCCGACGAGCTGCCCTTCATCGTCGTCCCCGGCGTCAGCGCCACGTGAACCACGAGGGCGCGAACATCACCGGCGGCACCGTGGCGGCCGTGGTGTACAAGGAGAACGTCGCCTACGCGGCCGTCGGAGACGTGGGACCGACCAGCGCGATCGGCGAGGGGCTCTAACCGGCTCGCGGAACTGCTGGGCATCAACCCCAACCCGAAGACCGGCGGCGTCAGCGGCGCGGTCGTCGACTACATCCTCTTCCCGGGTGTGAAGGCCACGCCGATCGAGAACCACGGCAGCGCGGTCTCGCGCGGCACGGCCCCGGCGGCGGATCTGGCCGGGGGGCGCAAGGGGTGCACCGGCACGAAGATCGACTCGCCGCGTACCCGGACCTGGCGGCCGCGGCCACCGGCGAGGCGGTCAAGGCGGCTCGATGTGTGTTGCGCGCCAACGGTTTCAGCACCGGCGAGGGCGATCCGACGGGCGTCCTGGACGAGGCGGACGCGGCGGTGGTGAAGAAGTTCCAGACCGCCAAGGGGCTGCCCGCGGACCGGGACGGTCGACTCCAGGACGTGGACCGCGCTGCTGTCGGCGGGCAGCACGCCGCAGGTCCAGGACGGCTCCTCCGGCGAGGCGGTGAGGCGGGCGCAGCGCGCGGTGAACGCCGCGGTCGCGGCGAAGCTGGACATCGACGGCCAGTTCGGCCCGGACACCACCGCAGCCGTCAAGAAGTACCAGTCGGCGCGCGGCCTCGGCGCGGACGGCGTCGTCGGCAGCCGGACGTGGCAGGCCCCGCGGAGCGGTCGCTGATGTTTTCCGATTTCGCGCCTCCAGGAAGCCGCGAGAGCGCTTTCATTCCCGCAGACGGTGCGAATCGACGGATTATTTATTGGACGTTTGTATATCTCGCGCCCACTGCCACGAATAGTAGAGGCGGTGTGTGGGAAAAGTGTGGGAGCTAGCGCCCCGGACGCTCGGTGCGGGAGTTCAGCAACGAGGCGGGCCGAATGGCGGCCGTGCCGAACCTCGTGCGCGCCAGGTCGGCTGCCTCGTCCGCCTCGCGCCAGCCGCGCTCCGGGGCGTCCAGCGCCAGCTGCTCCCCCATCGCGTCGCCCTCGCCGAGCTGTTCCGCGCGCACGCCGATCAGCCGCACCGCGCCCG
Organism: Allokutzneria albata; assembly: GCF_900103775.1. Classification (GTDB taxonomy): domain Bacteria; phylum Actinomycetota; class Actinomycetes; order Mycobacteriales; family Pseudonocardiaceae; genus Allokutzneria; species Allokutzneria albata. Next base: position 4,425,194 of record NZ_LT629701.1, read on the forward strand.
GCGGGACCTGCTCGGCCAGCAACCGGGCGGCGGTGCGGTAGACCTCCTGGGTCAGGTTGGTCGGCACCTGGAGGGTCTTCGACCTGGTGATGGTGGTGAAGTCGGCGAACCGGACCTTGATCGAGACCGTCCTGGCCCGCAGGTCCTTCGCCCGCAGCGAGGCCGCGGTGCGCTCGCTCAGCCGCAGCAGCTCGCGGCGCAGCACCTCGCGGTCGGTCTGGTCGACGTCGAAGGTCTCCTCCGCCCCGACCGACTTCTCCGCGACCTCGGCGACCACGCGCCGCCCGTCGATGCCGTTGGCCAGCGCGAACAGGTGCTCAGCCACGGCGTTGCCGAGCATCCTGCGCAGGCGGGGCAGCGGGGTGCGGGCCACGTCGGCCACCCTGGTCAGGCCCTGCTGGGTGAGCTTCTCCGCGGTGCGGGCGCCCACCCCCCACAGGGCGGAGACCGGCAGCGGGCTGAGGAAGTCGAGGATCTCGGCGGCCGGGACGACCATCATGCCGTCGGGTTTGCACAGGCCCGAGGCGAGCTTGGCGACGAACTTGGTGGCCCCGACGCCGACGGAGCAGGTCACGCCGTGTTCGGCCTGCACCCGCTCGCGGATCCCGGCGCCGAGCTGGGCGGGGGTGCGGCGCAGTCTCCGCAGCGCACCCCCGACGTCGAGGAACGCCTCGTCCAGGCTCAGCGGCTCCACGAGCGGGGTGAGCTCGCGGAAGATCCGCATCATCCCCGCCGAGACCTCCTGGTAAGCCGGGAAGTCGGGCGGGAGGAACACCGCGTGCGGGCAGAGCTTGCGCGCCTGCGCGGTGGGCATGGCCGAACGGACGCCGTGGCCACGGGCGATGTAGTTGGCGGAGGAGACGACGCCCCTGCCGCCGGTCCCGCCGACCACGACGGGGCGTTCCCGCAGCTCGGGGCGCTTGCGGATCTCGACGGAGGCGTAGAAGGCGTCCATGTCCACGTGCAGGACGGTGCAGCCCGTGTCATCGGGCCACCGCCCGTCGCGGGCGCGGAAGCGCTCCAGCAACCCCCGTGGCAGGTCGCCGCTGCGTCCCATGTCCCCGCGCCTCCAGTCCCACCTGGTGTGACCAGGCGGGAGGGAGACTACTGCGGGAGTCCGACAACCGGCCCGCGGTCGTACTCCGGCTCGGCCTCGGTGAGCTGGCTGTACTCCGCCGGGGAGAGCGCGTGCTCCGGCCACTCGGTCAGCCTGACCTTGAACAACCAGCCCGCCTGGTACGGGTCGCGGCCGACCAGCCACGGGTTGAGCAGGACGTCGGTGTTGACCTCGACGACCTCGCCGCTGACCGGGGCGTAGAGCGGCCGGGAGAGCTGACGGGACTCGAACTCGCCGCAGGACAGGCCCGCGGTGACGTAGCTGCCAGGACGCGGGAGCTGCACCCGCTCGACACAGCCGAGGAAGGCCGTGGCGACCGGGGTGATGCCGACCGTCACCGGCCAGCTCTCGTAGGCGATCCAGCCGTGGTCGTAGGTGTAGTCCAGCTCCATTGGAACATGATTCTGCGTCACGTTTTCTCCAGGGGACGCCGTGGCACACATGGCGGCTAGGGAAAGTGCGAGCAGAATCTATGAGGCCTCATGGATAACGGCAATATCTGAACACGAAAGAAAGCCCGTTGCATAAAAAGTTCTGTGATTCCCCACTAAGCGGAGCTTAAGCCCCGCAGGCGAGCCAGCCGCGGCCGGTAAGTGTGCACGGTCACACAAGCCGGAGCGTGAGGCGCGATCACGTCTCGACCACGTCCGAAAGCTCGGCCCCGGCGGCGAAGCGGCGCACGTTCTCCAGCGCGGCCTGGGCGATGCGCAGCATCGACTCGCGGGTGACACCCCCCGCGTGCGGCGACAGCGCCACGTTCGGCGCGCGCAGCAGCGGCAGGTCGGCGGGCGGCGGCTCCGGGTCGAAGACGTCCAGTCCCGCCCCGCCCAGCCGCCCGTCGGTCAGCGCCCGCGCCAGCGTGTCCTGGTCGACGAGCGCGCCGCGAGCGGTGTTCACCAGGATCGCGGTCGGCTTCATCAGCTTGAGCCTGCGCTCGTCGACGAGGTTCCTGGTGGCCTCGGTCAGCGGCAGCTGCAGCGACACGTAGTCCGCCTCCGCCAGCAGCTCGTCCAGCTCCATCCGCGCCGCGACGCCGTAGTCGTTCATCACCTCCACCGGAACCGGGGTCCTGGTGGCGACGATGATCCGCATGTCGAAGGCGCGCGCCCGCTTCGCCAGCTGCCTGCCGATCGCGCCGAAGCCCACGATGCCCAGCGTCTTGCCGAACAGCTCGGTGATGCTGAACTGCAGGCGCGGCAGGGCCCACTCGCCCTCGCGCAACGCCTCGTGACCGGGGATGAGCTGCTTGGCCAGCGCGAGCATCAGCGTCATCGTCTGCTCCGCGACGTCCTGCGCCTCCGCCGAGGTCGAGCCGATGTTGCACACCCGCACGCCCCTGGCGGCCGCCGCCGCGGTGTCCACGTAGTCGAACCCGTGGCTGGCGCACTGGACCAGCCGGAGGTTCTCCGCGGCGGCGATGTGCTCGGCGCCGATCGGGGCGAGGGCGGTGACGATCACCTCGGCCTCGCGCAGCGCCACCGGGTCGGCGCCCGCGTCCTCGACGGGGGTGACCTCGAAGTCCGGGCCGAGCGCGGCTGCGAACATCCCGCCCAGCTTGACGCCGCCCACGTGCGGGGGCAGCACTACCAACACCTTCACTTGGTGATCTCCATGAGCGTGTGCCGACCGAGGTCGGCGAGCGAGCGGTTTCCGGACAGTCCGAGGGTGAGGTCGAGGTCGGCGAGCACGCCGCGCAGCACGTGCCGCACGCCCTCCTTGCCGCCGTGAGCGAGGCCGTAGACCCAGGGGCGGCCGAGCAGAACGGCCTTGGCGCCCAACGAGATCGCCTTGATCACGTCGGCGCCGGTGCGCACTCCGGAGTCGAAGAGCACGTCGACGCGATCCCCGACCGCTTCGGCGATCGCGGGCAGTGCGTCCAGCGCGGCCACGGCGCCGTCGACCTGGCGCCCGCCGTGGTTGGACACCACGATCCCGTCCATCCCCGCGTCCACGGCCAGCCGCGCGTCGTCCGGGTGCAGGATGCCCTTCAACGCGATCGGCCCGTCCCAGTGCTCGCGCAGGAACGCCAACCGGTCCCAGCTCTTGTCGACGCCGGTGAACATCTGCACCCAGCGCAGCACGGCGGAGTTGCGGTCCTCCTCGGGGCTCTGGGCGAGCAGCGCCCGGAAAGCCGGGTCGGAGAAGGGGATCGCGGTGCCGACGCCCCGGATGAACGGCAGGTACGACTGGTCGAGGTCCTGCGGCCGCCACGCCAGCGTCCACGTGTCGAGCGTGACGACGAGGGCGGTGTAGCCGCCGCGCTCGGCCCGCTCCAGGATGCTGACCGTGACGTCGTCGTCGTTGGGCCAGTAGAGCTGGTACCAGCGCTCGCCGTCCCCGCTCGCCTCGGCGACCTCCTCGATGGAGTACGACGACGCGGTCGAGAGCACCATCGGCACGCCCAGATCCGCCGCCGCCGAGGCCGTGGCGAGTTCGCCCTCCGGGTGCACGATCGACTGCACGCCGATCGGCGCGAGCAGCACCGGCGCGGCGAGTTCGGTGCCGAGGACCGTCGTGCGCAGATCGCGATCAGTGGCGTCGGCGAGCATCCGCGGCACGATCCGCCAGCGGTCGAAGGCCTCGCGGTTGGCCCGCACGGTCGCGCCGGAGCCCGCCCCTCCCGCCACGTAGCCGAACGGGCCGGGCTCCAGCAGCTCGCGCGCGGCGGCCTCCAGGGCGGTCGCGTCCGTGGTGAACGGGGGCACGACGCCCGCGAGGCCCTGGAGGTAGATCTCGGACTGGTAGGTCCCGAACTGAGCAGGCACCGCGGTCCTCCGTTCCCTGGACTGTCCCGTTCAGTCTTCGCGGGCGGAGGCGGAGGTGTCCACGTTCCGGGGCCTCACGTTGGCGGTGCCGATTTTGTGCTCATGCACAACGATGATGCTCGATCCCGCAAGCGGATCTCGGTGATCAACACATCACCGCGCAGAGCGCGTCGCAGATGCCCGGCACCTTGCAGACCTTGCCGCACACCTGGTCGCAGACCCCGGCCCGTTCGGCGGACCGGGCGCACGCCAGGTCCGCCGATGCCGGGCCGACCCCGGCGGTCACCAGGACGAGAGCGCACAGCACTGCCTTCATCGTCATCGCCTCCTCGGCGGCGAAGCTAGCCCCGATCCGCCGTGCCATCAGGAGTTTTCCTCCGGACGAGCGAAGGACGTCACCGGGGTGGCTAAGGTCGCGGCATGAACGACCCCGGCCTGCGGCTGATGGCGAGGATCAGCACGTCGTTGCTGCCCAAGGTGCCGGAGCTGTCCGAGGAGCTGTGCGATCTCGTGTGGGCGGCGGAGTCGGAGATCTCCGGAGCGACGACCCTCTCCCGCGCCGGACTCCTGCGGACCTGCGTTGTGCACCTGACCGAAATCCTCGGGCAGCTCGGCTCGGCGCGGCCGCTCGACCTGCGCGTGCCGGCGGAGAACGGGCGCGAGCGCGCGCTGCAGGGCATCCCGCTGCCCGCGGTGCTGCACGGCTACCGCATCGGCACCCAGTACATCTGGTCGAAGCTGCGCGAGGAGGCGGACCGCATCGGCGAGCAGGCGCGCGCGGCGCTGCTGGACCACGCCGACGAACTGTGGCTCGGCCTGGACCGGTACTCCGAGGCGTTCCAGGAGTCCTACCGCCGCACCGTGGCGGAGCGGGCACGGCGATCGGACCAGGAACGGGCCGCGCTGCTGCAGGTGGTGCTGACCGGGACGACGGACCCCGGGCGGCTGGCCGACGCGGCTGAGGGCTTGGCGCTGCCGCGCGTCGGGCGCTTCCGGGTCGTGGTGGCCGAGCCCGAGGGCGAACTCGACCGCTGCGAACGCCGTCTCCAGGCGCTGGGGGTGCACTCCGTGTGGCGGCACACCGACGACGACCGGGTGGGCGTGCTGTCACTGCCGAAGCTCGACCCGAAAGGCCTCGACGAGGCGCTCAGCGGCGGGCGCGTCGGGGTGAGCCCCACCTATGAACGAATCGACGAAACGGTCGCAGCGGTCCGGCTGGCCAGGCTGACCTGGGCGAGCATCGAAGCCGGGACCGAGGAGGTCCGCCACCACGGCACCCGGCCGGTCGCGGCCCTGGTCGCCGGGGCCGCCGACATCGCGCACGACCTGGCCGAACGCGTGCTGGGACCGCTGCTGGAGCTACCGGAGCAGGACCGCGCGCTGCTGCTCGACACGGCCTGGCGGTGGTACGAGCACGGCGGCTCGACGACCGGGACAGCGAAGGCGCTGTTCTGCCACCGCAACACCGTCCGCTACCGCATGCAGCGCGTCGAGCAGCTGACCGACCGTTCGTTCGCCGACCCGAGGCACTGCGCCGAGCTGTTCGTCGCCCTGCAGGCGCTCCGGCTGCGCTGACGCTCAGGCGGGGCGGCGGGCCAGCGCGTGCAAGCGGGTGGCGAGGTCGCGCAGCGGTGACCGCGCGGCGGCTGCGAGTTCCAGCTCCGCCAGCGCCTCGGTCGCACCCGGCGTCGCCTCCAGGACCGCCCCGGGCACCAGGTCGCTCAGCACTCCGTGCCCCTGCAACGCCTCGACGTCCAAGCCGCACCCGACGAGCAGTTCCGCGAGGCCGTCGAGGTCGAAGCGCCGCAGCAGCGGATCGGCCGAGCCGACCCGGCCGTCCGGGTCGTCGAGCAGCTGCCTCGCGTCCGCGAGCCGTCCGGCGAGGGCCCGGCCCAGGACCGCGGCGTAGCGGTTGGCCACCAGAACGGACACGACACCGCCCGGGCGCAGCGCCGCGGTCATCGCGGCCACGGCGAGCCGGACGTCGTCGACGACCTCCAGCACCCCGTGCGCGAGCACCACGTCGGCGCCGCCCGCGGGGGCCAGCTCGCCGAGGGTGGCCAGCGTCTCCGTGTCGCCTTGGACACCGATCACCAGGTCGGCCACACCGGCGTCGTTGGCCCTGCGGTGCAGCGTGGCCAGCGCGTTCGGGCTCGGCTCGACCACGGTCACCCGGCAGCCCTGCTCGGCGAGCGGAACGGCCCACACGCCGCTGCCCCCGCCGACGTCCAGGACCTCCGGAGCCGTGCCCCTGCGCTGCCGCGCGGCCTGGAGCTCGGCGTCCAGCACGCGGTGCACTGCGTCAGGTCGCATGACCGGAAAGCCTAATCGAGCACGCCGCACGGTTGTGTCAGGCCGTAGGCTTCACGCGTGCATACGGTGGCAGTGCTGAGCCTCAAGGGTGGTGTTGGCAAGACGACCGTGGTGCTGGGCCTGGCTTCGGCGGCCTTGCGACGCGGTGTCCGCACCCTGGTGGTCGACCTCGACCCCCAGTGCAACGCCACATCGGCGCTTGAGCCGGAGGAGACCGAGGCCAGCCTCTACGACGTCCTGGAGAACCCGACCCGCTCGACACTGCGCGCCGCCATCGCGCCGAGCGGATGGGGTGAGGAGATCGACGTCCTCGTCGGCACCGAGGACGGAGAGGCCCACAACGACCACGACCCCGGCGTGAAGCAGCTGCACCGGCTCTCCGACGCGCTGGGCAAGGTCAACGGCCTGCTGGCCGAGGACGAGCTGCCCTACCAGGTGGTGCTGCTGGACTGCCCGCCGTCGCTGGGCAGGCTCACCCGATCCGCCCTGGTCGCGGCCGACCGGGCGCTGCTGGTCACCGAGCCGACGATCTTCGCGGTCTCCGGGGTGCAGCGCGCCTTCGAGGCGGTGCAGAACGAGCGGGAGACCAGCAACCCCGGGCTCCAGCCCCTGGGCGTGGTGGTCAACCGGGTCCGCCCGCGCTCGCACGAGCACCAGTTCCGCATCAACGAGCTGCGCGACATCTTCGGGCCGCTGGTGATGCCGGTGTCGCTGCCGGACCGCCTCGCGGTGCAGCAGGCGCAGGGTGCGTGCACACCCATCCACCAGTGGGGTACCCCAGGAGCGCGCGAGGTTGCTCTGGCCTTCAACCTGCTGCTGGCCCGCGTGCTGCGCTCCGCCCGGGGCCGCCGCAAGGAGCAGGACCTGGAGGAGCTGGAGGAACTGGAGGCAGAGGCGTGACGGGAACGACGTTCCTCACCTACCTGGCGACCGCGTTGCTCGTGGTGATCACACCGGGGCTGGACACGATGCTGGTGCTGCGGCACGTCGTGACCGGCGGCCGGCGCGGCGGCATGGCCGCGTCCGTCGGCGTCTCGCTGGGCAGCGTGGTGTGGGGAACAGCGAGCGTGCTCGGCATCACCGCCCTGCTCACCGCGTCCCAGTTCGCCTACGACGTGCTGCGCTACGCGGGCGCGGGCTACCTGGTGTGGCTCGGCGCTTCGGCGCTGTGGAAGTCCCGCCGCCCGGCCGCCGCCGTGGCTGTCGCCGACGCGGCGCCGCCGACCAGCGCGTGGGGTTCGCTGCGCGCGGGACTGCTGACCAATCTGCTCAACCCGAAGGTCGGCGTCTTCTACCTGAGCCTGCTGCCGCAGTTCCTGCCGACGACCGGTGGCACCACGGGCTGGGCCGCGCTGATGATCGCCGTGCACGCGGGCTCCGGTCTGCTGTGGCTTTTCGGCGTCGTGTGGCTGGCGACTCGGGCCAAGCGGCTCCTCGCCCGCGAGCGCGTCCGGCGGTGGCTGGACCGGACCACCGCGGCCGTACTGCTCGGCCTCGGCGTGAAGCTGGCCTTCGAGAACCACTGATGCCTGAAGGGGACACAGTCTTCCTCGCGGGCAAGCGACTCAACGAAGCGCTTGCCGGGCAACGACTGCAGCGCGGTGAACTGCGCCATCCCCGGCTGTCCACTGTGGACCTCGCTGGACGGGTGGTGCTCGACGTGCACCCCGTCGGCAAGCACCTGTTCTTCAGGTTCGACGATGCGCGGAGCCTGCACACGCACTTCCGCATGGACGGCTCGTGGCACCTCTACGCGCCCGGTGAGCGGTGGCGCGGTCCCGGCCACCAGGTGCGGGCCATCCTCTCGACGGAGCGCCGGGTCGCCGTCGGTTTTCGCCTGCACGACATGGAACTCCTCGCCACCGCTGAGGAATCCCGGCTCGTCGGGCACCTCGGCCCCGACCTGCTCGATCCCGCGTGGAGTCCCGCGCACGAGGCCGAGGCCGTGCGCAGGCTGACCGCCGACCCGTCCCGCGAGCTCGGCCTCGCGTTGCTCGACCAGCGCGTGATGGCCGGCGTCGGCAACCTCTACAAGTCCGAGGTCTGCTTCATGCTCGGCGCGTCCCCCTGGGCTCCCGTGTCCACAGTGGACGCTTCGCGCGTGGTGCTGCTTGCACGGAAACTGTTGCTGCGCAACGCGTTGCGCCCCGAACAATCCACGACCGGAGAACTGGCCCGCGGGCGACAGCACTGGGTCTACGAACGCGGGGGTCGTCCCTGCCGCCGCTGCGGCACCGCCATCCGCCGGGCCGCGCAGGGCACCGGCGTCGAACAACGCAGCACCTACTCCTGCCCCACCTGCCAGCCCGGCTGAACCGCCGAGCCGCACCTCCTGCCGGATCGGTCGCGTCACCGCTGTCGTGCGGGTGTGGCAACCCCGCGATGCACTTCCCGCCCGATCCGCCGGACATGAGTCCGCGCGCGATCCGGGCTGCGCTGTTGCCCGAAGAGGTGGACGCTTTCGACGCCGACTACCGCCGCGCGCTCAAGACCGCCGCGGAAGCGCTCAGCCTGGATGAACTGCACGGGATGCTGGAGCACTGGCACCGCATCGCCCGCATGACCCAGGCGGACCCGGCGGCGCATCGCCGGATGCTCCAGCGAGCCGACCGAACCCTGCGGACCGGTGCGACCCAGCCGGGCAGCGCGTCGGCCGATCAGGTGAAGGCCCTGATCCGGGAGCGACTGGGCCTGTAGGTGTACCGCGTCGAAACCGGCGGCGAGGCGATGGAGCAGATCGCGGAACTGCCCAACGAAGCGCTCGCCCACTACGCCCAGGTACTCGGGGTCCTGGAGCTCACTCCCTGGAACGGCACGCCCTACAACCGGTCGAATCCCGACAGCCCGTCGCGGCAGTTCCTCTTCGGCCCGCACGGCGAAGGCATGGCCGTCTACCTCGTGCTGGGGTACCGGCGCGCGTCGACGTGCTGCGCGTGTTCTGGCGGGCCTGACCCCCGGCTGGGGACTAGTCGCGGGGTGGGGCGGGGGCGGTCTTGCGGAGGTTGCTGAGGCCGCGCATCACGGGGTGCAGCACGATGATCAACAAGGAGCCCCAGGCGATGCCGCCGATGGTGGCGCCGAAGATGGTCAGGGTCAGGTTGCCGATGCCCGCGACCAGGGCCACGCCGCCGACCATCAGGTTCACCGGGTCGGTCAGGTCGATCTTGTTCTCCATCCAGATCCGCACGCCCACCAGGCCGATGAGGCCGAACAGGACCATCGAGGCCCCGCCGAGCACCCCGGTCGGGATGGTGCTCACCAGCGCGCCGAACTTCGGCGAGAAGGCCAGCAGCAGCGCGGCCACCGCGGCGATCATGTACGCGGCGGTGGAGAAGACCCGGTTGGCGGCCATCACGCCGATGTTCTCCGCGTAGGTCGTGGTGCCGCACCCGCCGCCGGAGCCGGCCAGCGCGGTGGCCAGGCCGTTGCCGATGAGCACGTCCCCGGCGCTGCCGTCGAGGTTGCGGCCGGTCATCGCCGCCACCGCCTTGACGTGGCCCAGGTTCTCGGCGACCAGCACGATCACCGCGGGCAGCATGCTGAGCACGATCTCCGGCTGGAACTCCGGCGCCACGAACGGCGGCATCCCGACCCAGTCCGCGGTGTGCACGGCCGCCATCCGCGCCGGGTCCAGGTTGCCGGACAGCGCGGCCAGCACCCAGCCGATCACCACGCCGATCAGCACGGCGATCCGGGACAGGAAGCCGCGCAGCAGCGCGGTGGCCAGCAGCACGGCGAGCAGGGTGAGCGCGGCGAGGCCGGGCTGGGTGTTGAACGAGTTCACCGCGTCCGGGGCCAGGTGGAAGCCGATGAGGATGACCACGGCGCCGGTCACCACCGGCGGCATGATCGACTCCACCAGGCGGGCGCCGAGGGCCTTCACCGCGACACCGACCATGGTGATCAGCACCCCGGAGATCAGCAGCCCGCCGGTGCGACCGCCGATCGGCGCGGCCTCGCTGGCCATCAGCGGCGCCACGTAGGTCTGCGAGGAGCCCAGGTAGCAGGGCACCCGGTTGCGGGTGATCACCAGGAACAGCAGCGTGCCCAGACCGGAGAACAGCAGCGCTGTGGTCGGCGACAGGCCGGTGAGCAAGGGGACCAGCAGGGTGCCGCCGAACATGGTCACCGCGTGCTGCAACCCGAAGCTGATGGTGCGCGGCCAGGTCAGTCGCTCGTTGGGAGCGACGCTGTCTCCCTCCGCGAGGTGGCGGCCGTCGCCGTGCACCGTCCACAACGCCACAAAGACCCCTCCAACGCGGGATTGAGCAGGAGCGGTGGTTCAACGCCGGAAGAACACCGGCGACCCCCTTGCCGGGGCCGGGTGATCATGGCCGAGTAATACCGACACTCCGCTGAGAAGCGCAACGGTAGCACCGTATGTAATCAAAACGAGATAGGGGCGGGATTCGCCAAAAGAGGTGCGCTCATGCAGGTCAGAGGCTCAGAAGCGGCCGTTGCCCGAAGCGAGTTCACGAAGTGCGGCGGCGAGTCCGGCCAACCGGTCCGTCGCGTCGTCCAACGCGTGCATCGGTCGCATCGTGGTACTCGCGGCAACAGCCTTGCCCGCGGCGGCGACCAGGCCGCGGTAGCCCTCGACGCCCTCGACCAGCTCGTGCAGCAGGCGGGCGACCGCGGCGTCGAGCCCGGGGCGTTCCTCGGCGGGGGCGACGTCCCTGGCCTGCTCCACCGCGCGCAGCTGGGCGGCCACCTCGCGGATCGCCGCGGCGGCCTCGGCCGCGATGGCCCTGGACTCGCCGACGGACTCCAGCGGCACCGGGGGCACCCCGTTGCGCGGCGTGGCGAGCTGGGTGAGCAGATCGGCCAGCAGGGCCTCGGCCTCGGCCAGCTCGCGCATCGGACCGCGGGCGGCCGAGGAGGAAGGGGGGAGCGGGGGCGGCGGGGCCGCGGGCTCCGGGAGCGGGGTCTTGTGCAGCTTGTAGGAACGCACCCCGGCGGAGGTGGCCGCGGCGGCGCTGAGCACGGAGACCGTGCCCAGCGCCGCTTCGGACAGCTCGATGCCGGGGTCGTTGCCGACGAAGAACGCCACCACGCCCGCGGCTGCGGCGAGCGTGGTGCGGAACCAGATCCGGCGCACGGACCGCTTGCGCTGGCGGATCATCTTGGCGCGCGGGTCGCGCCAGGCCGAGAGCTTGCGCTGGACGCCGTCGACCGCGTCGGCGGCACCGCGCAGGTGCTTGGTCAGCTCGCCGCTGTTGCGCAGCTGCTTCACCACGAGCTCGCCCAACTTGGTGAGCTCGTCCCGTCCCGACGCCACCGCGGCCTCAGCCCTGCTGCGGGTTCTGCGGCAGCTGGGTGGTGGCCTGGTTCGGGGCGGGGGCCGGAGCCGCCGCCTGCTGGCCGCCGGTGACCTGCGGGGTGGCCGAACCGCCGCGCATCGAGGCGCGGATCTGCTCCAGGCGCGAGGCACCGGCGAAGTCCGCGGTGGACTGCTGGACCTCCAGCATCCGGCCCTGCACCGAGTTCTTGGCCAGCTCGGTCTGGCCGAGCGCGGTGGAGTAGCGGCGCTCGATCTTCTCCCGCACCTCCTCCAACGAGGGGGTGTTGCCCGGCGCGGCCAGCTCGCTCATCTGCCGCAGCGAGCTGGAGACCTGCTCCTGCATCTTGGCCTGCTCCAGCTGGCTGAGCAGCTTGGTGCGCTCGGCCAGCTTCTGCTGCAGCACCATGGCGTTGCGCTCGACGGCCTGCTTTGCCTGCGCGGCGGCCTGGATCGCCTGGTCGTGCAGGCTCTTGAGGTCCTCGACCGACTGCTCGGCGGTGACCAGCTGGGTGGCGAAGGCGGTCGCGGTGTCCTCGTACTGCCGCGCCTTCTCCTCGTCACCGGAGGCGCGCGCCTGGTCGGCGAGCACCAGCGCCTGACGGGCGGAGGCCTGCAGCTTCTCCACCTCGCCGAGCTGGCGGTTGAGCTTCATCTCCAGCTGCCGCTGGTTGCCGATGACCGCGGCGGCCTGCTGGGAGAGAGCCTGGTGCTGCCGCTGGGCCTCCTCGATGGCCTGCTGAATCTGCACCTTCGGGTCGGCATGCTCGTCGATCTTCGACGAGAACGCCGCCATCAGGTACTTCCAGAACTTCACGAACGGATTGGCCATCTCCTCCGCCTGCCTTCTTCGTGCGACCCTGCCGCGGCCCAGCCCCGTGACTACGCCCCATGACCAGGCGTTCACCCGGTGCTGACATCCATCGTGTCAGGTGCTCGTCCCGGCTTCCACCGGCCCCCGCTGATCTCAGGGTCGAGCCCGACGCGATTCAGGGATGAACCCCCGAACACCCATTCTCACCCTAGGGGCGAACGCGGTGGAGCGGTTCGGGGGTTTTCCCAGCTGTGACCTGATCAGGCCGCTACGACGACACCACGGGGAGCGGAGTTGGTGATCTTCGTGGTGATGTGGGTCCGCAGGACGGGCTGCAGCCGGAGGTCGGAGAGGTCGTTGCCGATGACCGCGGGCACCAGCGAGCCCGCGTCGATCACGCCCCGGTCCGCCCTGGCCTCGGCCCCTGCCGGGACCTTCGGCTCCGGCTTCGCCTGCGCGGGGGCTGCGATGGTCACCGGCTCGCCCGCGCGGATGTCCGCGGCCACCTCGCCGAGCAGTTCCGACAGCGGCAGGTCCAGCGCGCCGCAGATGGCCGCCAGCAGCTCGCTGGAGGCCTCCTTGCGCCCGCGCTCGACCTCGGAGAGGTATCCCAGGCTCACCCGGGCGGAACGCGAAACCTCTCGGAGAGTACGGCGTTGGTCGGTGCGGGCACGGCGCAGCCGGTCCCCCAGCGCCTCCCTCAGCAGCACGGTCATCGCGTGCCTCCCTTCACACTGCAAGCCCGGGCCTCACGGCCGTGGCGACCACGTTACCCAGCGTCCCCGACACCGGAAGAACGTAATGCGGCTCGTCCGCCAAGGGCGAACGTTATCCAGTCCCCTGATGTTCCGTGCGGTTGCCCCGATCAGGTCATGACGTGGCCAGCGAGCATTGCCAGTGCGGAGTCACGGGACGCCGCACGCACCGCGTGCCTGTCACCCTCACAACGCAGGGTGACCACGGTTGGTTCCCGGTCGGCGTGCGCGAGGCCGATGTGCACCGTCCCAGGTGGGACGCCGTCCTGCGGGTCCGGCCCGGCCACCCCGGTCAGGCCGATCCCCCACGTCGCACCGCAGCGCAGCCGCGCCCCCTCGGCGAGCTGGGCGGCCACCTCCGGGTGCACCGCGCCGTGCTCGGCGAGCAGGTCCGCGTCCACCCCGGCCAGCGATGCCTTGAGGTCGGTCGCGTAGACGATCAGCCCGCCGCGCACCACGACACTGGAACCGGGGACATCGGTCAGCGCGGCGCAGACCAGGCCCGCGGTCAGCGACTCCGCGGTCGCGACGGTCTCCCCGCGCTCGCGCAGGGCGGCGACGAGCTCCGCGCTGATGTTCGAACCCGCGGGCGGTTCTTCAGTGCAGTTCACGCTCACGGGCACCTGCCCTCAGCCGAAGCGCCTGGAGGACGTAGTCGAAGCCGGTGACCACCGTGACCACGACCGCGGCGCCCATCATGGTCCACAGCAGCGGGTTGAACGCGCTGGGCAGCATCGGCAGGTAGAGCCCGATCGCCAGGATCTGCAGCAGCGTCTTGAGCTTGCCGCCGCGGCTGGCCGGGATCACGCCGATCCTGATCACCCAGAACCGCAGCAGCGTGATGCCCAGCTCCCTGGCCAGGATCGCGATGGTCACCCACCACGGCAGGTCGCCGAGCACGCTCAGGCCGAGCAGGGCGGCCCCGGTGAGCGCCTTGTCCGCGATCGGGTCGGCGATCTTGCCGAAGTCGGTGACCAGGCCGTAGCGCCGGGCCACGCTGCCGTCGACGCGGTCGGTGATCGAGGCGAGCGCGAACACGCCGAAGGTCACCCACCGCCAGTACTGGTCGTGGCCGCCGCCGACGAACAGGGTGACCAGGAAGACCGGCACCAGCGCCAGCCTCAGCATGGTCAGCAGGTTGGCGATGTTCAGCAGCGGCACGGGTGTGCCCGCGGCGGGCTCACCTCCGCGACTCACGTGGAGATCCCCGGCACGATCTCCAGCGGCTCGACCACCAGGTCGACGCCCTCGGCGGCGATCACCTTGGCGCGCACCAGCATTCCGACTTCCAGATCCTCGACGGCCAGCTCGTCCGAATCGGCGAAGACGCACTCGCCGTCCACCTCGGGCGCCTGGTGCTCGGCGCGGCCGGTGCAGTCGGACTCCTCGGAGGCCAGCTGCTCCACCAGGACCAGGACCTCCTCGCCGACGCGCTCCTCGGCGCGCTGCGTGGTCAGCTGCTCGGCCAGCGCGGAGATCCGGGCGACGCGCTCGGCCACGACCTCCTCGGAGAGCTTGCCGTCCAGCTCCAGCGCCTCGGTGCCGTCCTCGTCGGAGTAGCCGAACACGCCGATCGCGTCGAGGCGGGCACCGGTCAGGAAGCGCTCCAGCTCGGCGAGGTCGTCCTCGGTCTCCCCGGGGAAGCCGACGATGACGTTGGTGCGCGCGCCCGCGGCGGGCGCCTGCCGACGGATCTGCTCCAGCAGCGCCAGGAACGAGTCGGTGGAGCCGAAGCGGCGCATCCGGCGCAGCACGCGCTCGCTGGAGTGCTGGAAGGAGAGGTCGAAGTAGGCGGCGACGCCCGGGGTGCCCGCGATCGCGGTGACCAGGCCCGGGCGGGTCTCCGCGGGCTGGAGGTAGGACACGCGCACGCGGTCGATGCCGGGCACCGCGGCCAGGCGCGGCAGCAGCTTCTCCAGCGCGCGCAGGTCGCCGAGGTCCTTGCCGTAGGAGGTGGAGTTCTCGCTGACCAGGAACACCTCGCGGACGCCCTGCGAGGCCAGCCAGGCCGCCTCGGCGACCAGCTCGTCGGCGGGCCGCGAGACGAAGGAGCCGCGGAAGGACGGGATGGCGCAGAAGGAACAGCGGCGGTCGCAGCCGGAGGCGATCTTCAGCGGCGCCACCGGCGAGTCGTCCAGCCGCCTGCGGTTGGCGCTGACCACACCGGGCACCCAGCCGTGGCCGGGGACGGAGACGTCGGAGGTGGCCCTGGGGCGCTCCACCGGGGTGATCGGCAGCAGGGTGCGGCGGTCCACCGGGACGTGCGAGGTGACCTCGCGACCGGCCACCACGTCGTCCAGCCGCTCGGCCAGGTTCGGGTAGTGGTCGAAGCCGAGCACGGCGTCGGCCTCGGTGAGGTTGTCGGCCAGCTCCTTGCCGTAGCGCTCGGCGAGGCAGCCGACGGCGACGACCTTCGCGCCGGTGTCGGCGGCCGCGAGCAGCGTGTCGACCGAGTCCTTCTTCGCCGACTCGACGAAGCCGCAGGTGTTGACCACCACGACATCGGCTTCGGAGTCTGGGTCCACCAGCTCCCAGCCCCCGGCACCCAGCCGACCGGCCAGCTCCTCGGAGTCGACCTCGTTACGGGCGCAGCCCAGGGTCAGCAGTGCGACACGGCGGGAAGACGGGGGTGCAGACACGCCGGTCAGGGTAACCGCCCCGGCTCCGTCCCTCCGACCACACCACTACCCCGCGCGCGCCATTGCTAGGCAAATGGAGATCAGGGGCAGGCGTAGGCTGCTCGCGTGTCGACCGATCCGGAGAATTCCGAGGTCACCGTCCGCCGGGCCAGGACGAGTGACGTTCCCGCGATCAAGGCGCTCGCGGACAAGTACGCGGGTGTGCTGCTGGACAAGGACCTGGTCACCCTCTACGAGGACGTGCAGGAGTTCTGGGTCGCCACCGACTCCTCCGGCCTGCTCGGCTGCGGCGCGCTGCACGTGCTGTGGGAGGACCTCGCGGAGATCCGCACCATCGCGGTCGACCCGGCGGCGCGCGGCAAGCGCATCGGCCACCGCATCGTCAGCAAGCTGCTCGACGTCGCCGAGGAACTGGGGCTGAGCCGGATCTTCGTGCTGACCTTCGAGACGGGCTTCTTCGGCTCGCACGGGTTCGTGGAGATCGACGGCACGCCGGTCACCCCCGAGGTCTACGAGGAGATCCGGCGCTCCCCCGACGTCGGTGTCGCGGAGTTCCTCGACCTGCCCTACGTCAAGCCGAACACGCTCGGCAACTCGCGGATGCTGCTGATGCTGGCCGACCGCGTGCGCGATCGTTAGGAACCATTCCCCATTCGGAGCTGTTCTCCCAGCTCATCCATGCCGTACCAACATGGGTGTGCGCATCTGTGCGCCTGCGCGGAGGGAGACCACGATGAGGACCTCACGAGGCTTCCGGCGGCCGGCGCGCGGCGCCACCGCGGTCATCACCCTGGTGCTGGCCTTCCTCGTCGGCGCGGGCTCCGCGCAGGCGATCGACGTCCGCGCGGTCACCGACGACTACCTGTTCGCCAGGTCTCTCGCCGAGTTCAGCCAGATCCGCCTGGACCGGCCCCACGACGGCGAGCTCGACTGGTCCACCGACGGCTGCACCAGCGCTCCGGACAGCCCCTTCGGTTTCGAGCTGCTGCCCGCCTGCCACCGGCACGACTTCGGCTACCGCAACTACAAGCGGCAGCAGCGCTTCGACCCGGCGAGCCGCTCGCGCATCGACGAGAACTTCCGCGCGGACATGTACACGCGCTGCGGCTCGAACTGGGCATGCCGCCGAATCGCGGACATCTACTACTACGCGGTGCGCACTTTCGGGGGGTCTTCGGCGAGCACCGCGGGCGCGGTCGACCGGGTAACCGCACGACGCTAGCCGGGTCACGTTTTGGCAACCCTCCCGAAAAGGCGGCTCGGGGTCGCGAGACCAGCCTGTAACGGCTCAGCCAGCAGTGATAGGCCATCGGTGTGATCGGCGACTCAGCCGAACAGTCCAAGCGATGAGGGTAACGGACCAATAAACCGCACACGGGTCAGCGGTGTACGGCGCGCAACTTTTCGGCCTGACAGAAAATGATCTACCGGCCGGTGTCGAAACTTGTTCAGGACTTTTTAGAGCGCGCTACCGGTCGGGGATCGCGCCGGGTAGGAATCATCGTGTTATCTACCTCACCCTGCGAGGAGAGACTTCTATGACCGGTTCCACCCGCATCCGCTCCGCCGCCAGGGGCACGCTCGTGGCCACCGCCATGGCCATGGGCGTGACCATGGGCGCGGGCACCGCCCAGGCGGTCGACATCAGAGCGGTCACCGACCAGTACCTGTTCAGCTACTCGCTGAGCCAGTTCGAGAACACCAGGAACCAGCGGCCGTACGCGGACCAGCTGGACTGGTCTTCCGACGCCTGCTCCTGGTCGCCGGACAAGCCGGTCGGCTTCAACTTCAAGCCCGCCTGCCACCGGCACGACTTCGGCTACCGCAACTACAAGAAGCAGAGCCGGTGGAACGCCGACGCGAAGCTGAAGGTCGACAACAACTTCAAGAGCGACCTGTACGGCATCTGCGGGTCCAACTGGGCGTGCAAGCGGATCGCGGACCTCTACTACGCGGCCGTCCGCAAGTGGGGCACCTGATCCCACCCCGTCCCGAAGGCCCACCCGCTCCCTGCGCGGGTGGGCCTTTTTCATGCCGCGACCGGCCCGGGCCGAAGAATTGCGAACAGGCCACCGAACAATAGTCGAACGCGGAATTCAGCGAAAACAGCGTTGGACCGTACGGCCTACGCCCATCATCAGCCATTCGACCCCGCGCCAGTCGCGAAAAAATCATGCATGATGGCTGATCACGTTATTCAGCGCAGCTCGGCAGCACCGCCCTGCGCGTATCAGCACGCCGAAAAGGTAATTGTCGATTCAAACAAGGGACAGTCATCTTTCCAGGCGACGGGCATCTTTTACTGAGGACCGACAGTGGATGAAACCATCGACAGCGATTCCAGGCCGGTCGATTCCACGGCCGATGGCGACCCGCTCCGGGCGGCGGAGCAGGAGCTGTGCCTGCACGAGGTCTTCGAGTCCCAGGCACGCCGGACTCCGGACGCCATCGCGCTGACGTGCGGCGAACGCGAGCTCTCCTACTCCGAGCTGGACCGGAGGACGAACCGGCTGGCCCGGCTGCTCGGCAGGCTCGGCGCCCGGCCGGGCTCGTTCGTCGCGATCTATTTCGACCGCTCGGAGCTCCCCGTAATCGCGATCCTGGCTTGTCACAAGTCCGGGGCGACGTATGTCCCGATAGATCCCACATATCCCGGCGACCGAATCCAGCACATCGCCGCCGAGCTCAAGATTCACGTGTGCCTGACCGAGAAGGCGCGTTCCTCGGCGGCGAAGGAGTTCTTCCCCAACAGCCGGGTGCTCGTTCTGGACGACGAATGGCCGACGATCGAGAAGTACCCGGATTCCCGGGTCGGTCGCGCGGAGTCCGGCGTCTCACCGGAGGATCTCGCCTACGTCATCTACACGTCGGGAACGACCGGGCGCCCGAAAGGGGTCATGACGGCGCACCGGCACGTGACCCGCTTCGTCGCGGCCTTCAACGAGGTCTGCGCGACCGGACCGGACGACCGCGTCTACCAGGGGTTCTCACTGAGCTTCGACGGCTCCGTCGAAGAGATCTGGATGGCGTTCTCCAACGGCTCGACCCTGGTGGCCCCCACTCGCGACGCACCCCGTTTCGGTGCCGAGCTCGCCGATCACCTCACCGAGGCCGGCATCACCTACTTCTCCACGGTGCCGACCCTGCTCGCCACGCTGCCGAACGCGGTGACGAACCTTCGGACCATCGTCCTGAGCGGTGAAGCCTGCCCGCCGGAGCTGGTCAACCGCTGGGCGCGCCCCGGTCTGCGAATCCTCAACGTCTACGGTCCGACCGAGGCGACGGTCAACACGACGGTCGCCGAGTGCGTCCCGGGCAGGCGGGTCACCATCGGCCGCCCGCTGCGCGGCTACGGCATCCACATCGTGGACGAGGACCTGTTCCCCGTGTCCGCCGGGGCCACGGGCGAGCTGCTGATCAGTGGTGAGACGCTCGCCTCCGGGTACCTCAACCAGCCGGAGCTGACCGCGGAGCGGTTCTTCCACTGCGTGCTGCGAACCGGGAACGGCACGCTGCGCTGCTACCGGACCGGCGATCTGGCCCGGTGGAACGAGAACGGCGAGCTCGAGTTCCTCGGCCGGATCGACGGGCAGGTGAAGATCCGCGGGTACCGGGTCGAGCTGGCCGAGATCGAATCCGTCCTGCTGGAACTCCCGTGGATCCGGTCCGCGAGCGTCACCGTCTTCGAACGGGACGGGTTGCAGGAGCTCGCCGCGTACGTGACGACCGGTCCGGCCGGCGCGGAGGTCGACCGCAACGAGGTCCTCTCGCTGCTGGAGTCCCGGCTCCTGCCGTACATGATCCCGGCCTACCTCGACGTCGTCGCGGATCTTCCCCGCACGGCCAGCGGAAAGGTGGACCGCAAGCGGCTCCCGCCGCCCGTCGATCCGCTCGTCCGGACCTCGACCTCGGTGGTCCTTCCGGAAACCGAGCTGGAGCACGTCATCGCGGACACGTGGGCCGGGGTGCTCGGCATCCCGGCCCCCTCGGTCAAGGACGACTTCTTCCTGGATCTCGGGGGGCATTCCCTCGTGGCCGCGCGGATGGTGACCCAGCTGCGCGAGAAGACCTGTCGTCCGGTCGCGGTGCGGGAGGCCTACCGCTTCCCGACCATTCGCGCGCTCGCGGCCCACCTGGAGTCGGTCCCGGCCGAGGCGGAGGGCCCGCCCGCCGCTGCCGCGGGCACAGCCGGAACAGCCCCTGCCCAAGCGGTTTTCGAGGCCACGGCCGCTCGGGAGCGGTGGGCGACGTGGTTCCTGCAACTGGTGTCGATCTACGTCATCTCCGCCGTCGTCTCGGCCCCGCTGGTCGTCCTGATCCCGTACGTGCTCGACTGGGTGCGGGGCTCCCTCTCCACCATCGGCCTGCTGGGCGTGACCGTCCTCGTCTCGTTCCTCACCTGGCCGGTGCTCCTCGCCCTGGCGATAGCCGCCAAGTGGACCCTCATCGGCCGGTACAAGCCCGGCGAGCACCCGCTCTGGGGCTCCTACTACTGCCGTTGGTGGATCGCGAACAGGATCGCGGCGCTCAGCGGCGCGGGCGCCTTGACGGGCACCCCGCTGTTACCGCTGTACGCCCGGCTCATGGGTGCTCGGATCGGCGCCCGGTGCACGCTGGACACGGCGCAGTGCTCGGCTTGGGACCTGCTCTCCATCGGTGACGACACCAGCGTCGGCGCGGAAACCCAGCTCCTCGGTTACCGCGTGGAGAACGGCGTGCTGCGCCTGGGCCGGGTGGACATCGGCAGCCGTTGTTTCATCGGTGTGCACTCCGCTCTCGGTTTGGACGTCCGCATGGCCGACGACTCGTACCTGGACGACCAGTCGCTGCTCCCCGACGGTGCGGTGATCCCCGCGGGTGAAGGGCGCCAAGGCTCCCCGGGAACGCGCTCCTCGGTGGCCCTGCCCCAGGGGACCGTCGAGCAGACGCGGGCGCGCCGCGTGGTCTTCGCACTCGCCCACCTGGTGGCGGGCACCGCACTGGGGCTGGTGACAGCGCTGGTCCCGACCGCGTCCTTCTTGCTCCTGGCCTGGCTTTTCCTCACCGAGTTCGGATGGGCGTGGGGAATTGCGGCACTTCTGTTGTCCACTCCTGTCACGATTGTCCTGTACTGCTGCTACATCGCGGTGCTGAAAAGGCTGCTGTCGTGGCGAACTCGTCCCGGGACCTATCCGGTCCTCAGCACCACCTATCTTCGGAAATGGCTCTCCGACGGACTCATGACGCTCACCCGCGCCGCTCTCCTCCCCGTCTACACCACGCTCTACCTCCCGCCTCTGCTCCGCCTGATGGGTTCGAAGATCGGACCGCGGGCCGAGATCTCCACTGTCTGGAGGTTCGCTCCCGAACTCATCGACGTGGGCCCGGAGAGCTTCTTCGCGGACGGTTCGATCATCGGTGGCCGAAGGTGCCATCGGGGACTGTGCACCATCGCGTTCAACAGGATCGGTCGACGGACTTTCGTGGGGAACAGCGCGGTTCTTCCCGTCGGGTCCAGTTTGGGCGACGGCTGCCTGCTCGGCGCACAATCCGTTCCTCCGACGAACAGCCCCCGCACCCCCGACGGCACCGAGTGGCTGGGGTCGCCCTCCTTCGCACTGACGCATCGGGTCAAGGTCGGCAACTTCGACGACACCGTCACCTTCACTCCGACGAAGCGCCTCTACCTGCAACGATGCGTGATCGACGCTTTGCGGATACTTATCCCCTACTACGTGCTGCTGTCCTCCGCCGCCCTCTTCGTCGCCGCACTGTTCTTCGTGTACCGGAGCTTGGGGCTCGAAGCGATGATCGCGTGCATACCGCTGGCGGGTTTCGCTTCCGGTATTTACGCGGCCCTGGTCGTCGCGGGACTCAAGAAGGCCGTCATGGGCACTTACAAGCCACAGATCAAACCGCTGTGGTCCCTGTACGTGTGGCTGAACGAAATGATCAACGGCGCTTACGAGTCGGTGGTCGCCCCACTGATCTCCCTACTGCTGGGGACCCCGTTCGCGGCACCTTTCCTCCGCATGATGGGGTGCCGCATCGGCAGGCGCTGTTATATCGGGACGACCCTGTTCTCCGAGTTCGACCTCGTGGAAGTGGGCGACTACGTCGCGCTCAACCACGGTGTCGTCGTCCAGAACCACCTCTTCGAGGACCGGGTCTTCAAGTCTTCGACGCTGAAGATCGGGGACGGCGCCTCGATCGGGAACATGACCGTGGTCCTGTACGACTCCGAGACCGAGAAAGGTGCGGTCATCGGACCGCTTTCCCTGTTGATGAAAGGCGAAACGCTTCGGCCAGGCTCCCGATGGCACGGAATCCCCACGCTCCAGGTCGCCGCACCCGCCGTGACCGCGGACAGACGCATCGCAGGGAGTGATCGAGAATGAACTCCTGTTCACCGACCGGAACGCTCGTCCCCCTCCCGATGAGGCAGCCGTACGAGTACGTGCGGCAGGAGCTGCGCGAACCTGACTGGCGCCGGTTCCCGGGGTGGAAGCACGTCACCGAGGCGCAGTGGCGGGACGCGCAGTGGCAGCGGGTGTCGTGCGTGAAGAACGTGCGCCAGCTCCGCGCGGTGATGGGCGACCTACTGACCGAGCGCTTCTACGACGACCTCGCCGCTGACCAGGCGCGGCTGGCGACGATGTCCATGCTGGTCCCACCCCAGATGATCAACACGATGGTGCCCGAGAACACCGGATCACCGGAGGAGTTCACCGCGGCCTTCTACGCCGACCCGATCCGCCGCTACATGATCCCGGTGGCCTCCGACCGCGACCAGGCCTGGCCCTCCCACCCGCACTCCGCCCGCGACTCCCTGCACGAGGCGGAGATGTGGGTGGTGGAAGGACTGACCCACCGCTACCCCACCAAGGTACTGGCGGAGCTGCTGTCGACCTGCCCGCAGTACTGCGGGCACTGCACCCGCATGGACCTGGTCGGCAACTCCACCCCCCAGGTCGACAAACACAAACTGGCACTGAAACCCGTCGACCGCCAAGACCAGATGATCGACTACCTCAAGCGCACCCCCGGCGTGCGGGACGTGGTCGTCTCCGGCGGCGACGTCGCCAACGTCCCCTGGCGCCAACTCGAATCATTCCTCATGCGGCTGCTGGACATCGACACCGTCCGCGACATCCGCCTGGCCACCAAAGCCCTCGCCGGCCTACCCCAGCACTGGATCCAACCCACCGTCATCGAAGGCATGGAACGCGTCGCCCGCACCGCCCGACGCCGCGGCGTGAACCTGGCCATCCACACCCACGTCAACCACGTCCAGTCCGTCACCCCGCTCGTGGCCGAGGCCGCCCGAGCCATGCTGGAAGTCGGCGTCCGCGACGTCCGCAACCAAGGCGTGCTCATGCGCGGAGTCAACGCCGACCCGAAAGCACTGCTGGACCTGTGCTTCGCCCTCCAAGGAGAAGCCAGCATCCTGCCCTACTACTTCTACATGTGCGACATGATCCCCAACGCCGAACACTGGCGCGTCGCCGTCTGGGAAGCCCAAGAACTCCAACACGCCATCATGGGCTACCTCCCCGGCTACGCCACCCCCCGCATCGTCTGCGACGTCCCCTACGTCGGCAAACGCTGGGTACACCAACTCGCCGAATACGACCGCGAACTGGGCATCTCCTACTGGACCAAGAACTACCGCACCGGCATCGAACTCGCCGACCCCGACGCACTTGAGCGCCGATACTCCTACTACGACCCGATCACCACACTGCCGGAGACAGGACAGAGGTGGTGGCAGCGCAACAACAGTCCCTAGTCGTCCTCGATGGGGCCGCCGCCGCGGATGGAGTAGAGGACCGAATCCAGCTCGTCCGGTTTGACCAGCACCTCGCGCGCCTTGGAGCCCTCCGAGGGGCCGACGACGCCGCGGTTCTCCATCAGGTCCATCAGCCTGCCCGCCTTGGCGAAGCCGACGCGCAGCTTCCGCTGGAGCATCGAGGTGGAGCCGAACTGGCTGGTCACCACCAGCTCCACCGCCTGCAGCAGCACGTCGAGGTCGTCGCCGATGTCCGGGTCGATCTCCTTCTTCTCGCCCGCCTTGGCCGAGGTGACGCCGTCGGTGTACTCCGGCTCCGCCTGTTCCTTGGTGAAGGCGACCACCGAGTTGATCTCGTCGTCGCCGATGTAGGCGCCCTGCACGCGCACCGGCCGGGAGGCACCCATCGGCAGGTACAGGGCGTCGCCCATGCCGATCAGCTTCTCCGCGCCCGGCTGGTCGAGGATGACCCGCGAGTCGGTCAGCGAGGACGTGGCGAAGGCCAGCCGCGACGGCACGTTGGTCTTGATCAGACCGGTGACCACGTCCACCGAGGGCCGCTGGGTGGCCAGCACCAGGTGGATGCCGGCCGCGCGCGCCTTCTGGGTGATCCGGACGATCGCGTCCTCGACGTCGCGGGGCGCGGTCATCATCAGGTCGGCCAGCTCGTCGACGATCGCCAGGATGTAGGGGTACGGGCGGTACTCCCGCTCGCTGCCGGGCGGCGCGGTGATCTCGCCCGAGCGCACCTTCCGGTTGTAGTCGTCGATGTGCCGGACCCGGTTGACCTGCATGTCCTGGTAGCGCTGCTCCATCTCCTCGACCAGCCAGGCCAGCGCGGCGGCGGCCTTCTTCGGCTGGGTGATGATGGGCGTGATCAGGTGCGGGATGCCCTCGTAGGGCGTCAGCTCGACCATCTTCGGGTCGATCAGGATCATCCTGACCTCGTCCGGGGTGGCCCTGGACAGCAGCGAGACCAGCATCGAGTTGACGAAGCTGGACTTGCCGGATCCGGTGGAGCCGGCGACCAGCAGGTGCGGCATCTTCGCCAGGTTCGCGGTGACCATGTGGCCCTCGATGTCCTTGCCGAGGCCGATCACCAGCGGGTGGTTGTCCTTGAGCGCGGTGCCGGACTTGAGCACGTCACCGAGGCGGACCATCTCGCGGTCGCTGTTGGGCACCTCGATGCCCACGGCCGACTTGCCCGGGATCGGGGCCAGCAGCCGCACGTTGTCGGTGGCCACGGCGTAGGCGATGTTCTTGGTCAGCGCGGTGATCTTCTCGACCTTCACGCCGGGGCCCAGCTCGACCTCGTAGCGGGTCACGGTCGGGCCCCTGGTGAAGCCGGTGACCTGGGCGTCGATGGAGAACTGCTCCAGCACCCCGGTGATCGCCTCGATCATCGCGTCGTTGGCGCGGCTGCGGGACTTGGGCGCGTCGCCCACGGTCAGCAGCGTCATCGGCGGCAGCTTGTAGTCGCCCTCGACGGTGCGGGTCATCGCCATCTTGGTCGGCGCCTTGTCGACCACCGGCGGGGTCTCCTTGACCGCCCGCGCGGGTCTGGCCGGTTCCCTGGGCACGTCGTCCAGGCTGAGCTGGTCGTCCTCGGCGGCCGACACGGTCGCCTGGCGCCGGCGCGAGGGTTTGCGCAACCGCACCGAGGCCGGATCCACGTCGTCGAAGAGGTCGTCGGCGCCGACCTCCTCCGAGCCGTCGTCGTAGGGCTCGCCCTGGGTGAGCGCGCGCAGGCGGCCCGGCAGCTCGCGGATCGGGGTGCCGGAGATCAGCAGGCCGCCGCGGACCACCAGGAGCAGCAGCAGCGGGACGGTGACCCACGTGGTCAGCCCGCGGGAGAGCGGGTCGCCGATGGCGTAGCCGATCGCTCCGCCGCCGGTCATCCAGCCCTCGGAGCTCTGCGGCCGGGCGGTGAAGACGTGCAGCAGCCCGAGCACCGCGAGCGAGAGCAGGATCGAACCGAGCACGGTCCGCAACCGCGCCTCCGGGGTGGACTCCCGGACCATCACGGTGATCCCGATGCCGAGCAGCAGCAGCGGCAGCACCACCGCGCCCGCGCCGATCACGCTGCGCACGGCCCAGTTCACGCCCTCACCGACCGGGCCGCCCGCCTGCCACCACACCCCGGCCGCCGAGATCACCGCGACCGCGATGAGCAACAGGCCGACCGTGTCGCGGTGGTGCGCGGAGTCGATCTCCTTGGTGCGCGCGACCGTGCGGGCCATGCCGCCGACGCCCTTGGCCAGCAGGCCCCAGCCCGCGCGCAGCCCTCGGCCGATCGGGTTACCCGCCCGGCGGGGCGCCGGGCGCTTGGCCGGGGTGCGGCTCTTCGCGCCGGAGCGCGCCGCCGGGGCCTTCGCCCTCGGTTTGGCAGGTGACCTGCCGGAACTCGAACGTGGCTTGCCGCCGCCCCGGGAGCCGGTGGTCCCTCTCTTCGCCGGAGTCGCGCGGTTGGCCATGCCGGACACGGTAGTCGGCGGCACGGTCTGCCCGAAGCCGTCACGCCGTAACGCAGCCGACAAATTCGGACTTGGTCGCACACCCGCGGCCGGGGACGTGCAATGCTGCCCCCGCCATGGTTTCTTTGCCTTCCACCCCAGAAGACCCGTCAGACCGGCCGGGGCCGCTGCGGCGCCCGCCCCTGCTCTGGCGGATTCTTCTGCGCGCCAACAGAGTCTTCGTCGCCGTCACCGGCAAGCTCGTCGTCACCGGCGAGGTGCCGGAGGAGCTGCGCGGTCAACCGGTGCTCGTCGCCTCCAACCACATCGGGGTCTTCGACGGCTTCGTGCTGGTGGCGGCGTGCCACAAGAAGGGCGTCATCCCGTACCTGATGTCCACCGGCGGCCTGTTCGACGCGCCCGTGGTCGGCTGGGCGTGGCGGACCTGCAGGCACGTCCGGGTGGACCGCGGGGAGAAGACGGTCACCCAGGCCATGGACAACGCCATCGACGCGCTCAACCGCGGCAAGACCCTGGTGATCTACCCGGAGGGCCGGATCTCGCTGGACCCCGGGTTGTGGCCGGAGCGCGGCAAGAGCGGCGCGGCCCGGATCGCCCTCGGCGCGAAGACGCCGGTGCTGCCGGTCAGCCAGTGGGGCGCGCACGAGGCGGTCGTCTGGGGCTCGCTCAACGTCGAGGGCTGGAGCGACTTCAAACCGCTGATGACCTCGTGGTTCAAGTCGGTCTTCAAGCGGCCGAAGTTCAAGGTCCACTTCGGCCCGCAGGTACCGCTGGACGACTTGTCGCCCACCACTCCGGGTGACGCGGTCCGCGCCCGCGACCGGATCATGCGCTCCATCGCCACCGGCCTGGTCCCGCTGCGCGAGGACGAGCTGGGCGAACCGCGCTTCAAGGACAAGACGCGGCCCATCAAGGCCGAGAGTCCCTGGACTCCGGACAAGCTGTGACGCACTGAATGAGTCATTCGGTGCGTTCAAGTACACCAATGACTCATTCAGTGCGATGGCGCAGGCGTGGTGCGGAGAGCTACTGGTAGCGGGTGATCGCGGGGACCAGGTCGCCCTGTTTGGCCAGGCCGACGGCCCACAGGCCCGAGCCACCGGAGGCGAGGCCGCGGACGGAGATGTCCGGGGCGGGTGCCGTGGCCCAGCTCCGCGTGGCGGCGTCCCACCGCAAAGCGACCGACACGCTGCCCTTGCCACCGACAGCCCACAGGTCGGCACCGGCGCGAGCCACCGCGCGCAGTCGTCCGTCCGCGACATCCGGAGTGGGCGTGGCGGTCCAGGTGCTGCCGTCCCACCGCATCGCGAACGGACGTTCCGCGGTACCCTTCACGGTCCCGCCGACAGCCCACACCTCGTTGGCGTTGTTTGCCGCCAGCCCGGAAACCCACGTGTGAGCGCCCACGACGCCAGGTGAGTCGACTTTGCGCCACGTGCGGCCGTCCCAGTGCACGACGAGCGTGGCCTGCGTCGCACCGCCGGTGGTGTGTCCCGCCGCCCACACGTTGGTCGGCGAGAGCGCGACGATGCTGCTGAGCGTGCCCTTGCCGAGCGGCGGCAACGGTTGCCTGCGCCAGCGCGTGCCGTCCCACGTCTGCACGTCGGGCACGGCGTCCTTGATCGAGCTGGGGGTGCGCATCCCGACCACCCAGGTGCGGCCGCCCACCGCGGCGAGCGCCTCGGGCACCATCTGGCCCTCCAGCGCGTGCTTGGTCCAGGTGCGGCCGTTCCAGTGGCTCGTGCCCGAACCCGCCTCCCAGATGTCGTTCGGCGCGGCGACCGCGATGGCCTGCGGGTAGGTCCCGGCG
Source organism: Allokutzneria albata (assembly GCF_900103775.1). Classification (GTDB taxonomy): domain Bacteria; phylum Actinomycetota; class Actinomycetes; order Mycobacteriales; family Pseudonocardiaceae; genus Allokutzneria; species Allokutzneria albata. Next base: position 4,452,927 of record NZ_LT629701.1, read on the forward strand.
GGCAGCGTGGACTCCTGCGCCCAGCTCCGCCCGTCCCACCGCAGCGCGACGGCCTGGAGGTTCGTGGTGCTGACGAGCCGGTAGCCGAGCGCCCACGCGTCGCGGTCGCCGAGCGTGGCCACGGCGGCGATGTCGCCCTTGGCGATCGGGACGGGGGTGCGGGTCCAGCTCGCCGACTGCCCGCCCACGAGCAGTGCGACTGCGCTGACCAGTGCCGCGATGCGCATCAGCGGTCTCCTCTCGTCTTGATGACGAAGTCGAAGCGGCCGGTGTACCTGCCGGAGACGGGCGGGTTCAGCGCGATCGTGCAGGCGCGGTTGATCAATGCGTCACCGGCGTTGAGCTCGGCGAAGTTCCGCCCGTACGCCTGGGTGTTGTCGGGGAAGTACAGCTGCGTGACCAGCACCGGGCCGCCCGGCGCCTGGACCTGGGTGTGGATGTGCGGGGCACGTCTGCCCCACCGCCCGTAGTAGTCCCTCGGCACGATCGTGCGCAGCCGGTAGGACCCGTCCGCCGCGGTGAACTGGTGTCCTCGCAAGGAGAAGCCGACTGTGTCGTAGTCGCCGTTCTGGTCGCACTGCCAGAACTCCAGGAGTGCGCGGGCGACCGGCTTGCAGTCGGTGGCGTAGACGATGCCGCTGAGGTCGAGCAGCACCCCGGTGCTCGTGCCCGGGGTGACGAAATCGGTGGTCTCCGGAGAGTTCGGCTTGAACAGGGGGCCTTCCATGGCGGGCGGGGTCTCGTGCCCGGAGCAGGCGGGCGTGACCGGCCACGGCGTGTCGCCAACGGCCCTGCCCGCGGCTGCGGTGGTCCCGAGTGCGACGGTGGTGGCGCCGAGGATGAAACTTCGTCGGGAAGCGCTCATGCTGCCAGGGTCGGGACGGCGCGCGGGTGCCACATCCCCCAACCGATCACGCGTTACGAAAGCGCTCGGCCACCCACAGGGCGATCTTGGTCCGCGACCGCAGCCCGAGCTTGTCCCTGATCCGGTTGAGGTGCGCGGCGACCGTGCCCCCGGACACCCGCAGCCGCCGCGCGATCTCGGGATTGGTCAGCCCCTCTGCGACGAGCGTCGCCACCTCCGCCTCCCGCGCCGTCAGCGGATGATCACGCTCGCGGTTCTCCTTGCCGCGCAACAGGAACGCAGTCAGCCTGGCACCACGCAGCGCCTCGCCCGCCGTGATCGCCGACCGCACCGCGGCCACCGTCAACCGATCCCGGGCCGGCGCGAGGCGCGCACCGACCTTGTCCTGCCAGCGCCCCACCGCCGGGATGTCGAGGCGGTCGCGGATCGAGGCGGCGGCAGCGCCCAGGGTCAGCGCCCGCACCAGGTCGCCCCGCTCCACCTCGACGAGCGCCAGCCCTTCGATGTTCGGCGCCATGTGCGAGCTGTCGATCGGCACGACGTCCAGCACCTCAAGGAAGAACCGCTCCGCACCATCCACATCGGACAGTGCAAGCCGGAGCGCGCCCGCGGTGTGCAGCGCGGCCGAGAGCTGGGCCGGTGATCCGTGTTCGCGCAGCACGGGCAGGCACTTCGCCAGCGCCTCCTCCGCTCCGGCCAGGTCACCGACGCGGAACAGCGCCCACGCGACGGTGTACTCGCAGAACGCGGTCTCGGCGACGCGCCCCAAGGGACGCACCACCTCCAGGCACTCGCGGTACGCCACGACAGCGGCCGGAACGTCTTCGCACACCAGCAAAGCGAGCGCGAGCGTGTCCAGCGCGTCGGCGAGCGCGATCGGGTCGTCACGACCTCGCTGAGCCTCAACCGCTTGCCGCGCAAGGGAAAGCCCTGCGGACCGATCAACCTGGAAGCACGCGAAGCGCGCGGCCATCGCCAACGCCATGCCCCGGTACTTCGACGCCGGGACCCGCTCCACCGTCTCCGCCAGCAGTTCCCGCGCAGGAGCCGGGAGTTCGCGCTGCTGCCACACGCTGGCGAGCGCCATCGCGAGCAACACGTGCCGGTCATCGCGATCTTCCACCGTGTTCTCGACGGCCGCGATCAGGTTCTCGTGCTCGCCGCGCACCCCCTCGGCGAGGGAGTCCCCGAAGAACAGCGGCCCCACGGGCTGTCCGGCCAGCCTCGCGAGCCATGACGCGGCTCGATCCCGAGTCGCCGCAAGCTCTCCGGACTCCGCGAGCCGTTCCGCCGCGTACGCACGGATCGGGTTCAGCTGCCGGAAGCGGTCACCGTTGCGCACGATCAACGACTTCGCCTCAAGCGCGCAGATCATCCGCCGCACGGTCGCCGGGTCCTCGCCGCACACCGCGATCGCGCCGTCCACGTCGAACCCGCCCAGCAGCACGGAAAGCCTGCGGAACACGGCTTGCTCGGCGGGGTCGAGCAAGCGGTGGCTCCACTCGATCGCCGCGGCCAGCTCGCGGTGCCGGGGCGGCGCGGTCCGGCTGCCGTCGGTGAGCAGGGCGAGCTGATCATCAAGTCCCGCAAGGATCTCCGGCAACGGCAACGCCCCGGCCCGGCGCGCGGCCAGCTCGATCGCCAACGGCAGCCCGTCCAGCCTGCGGCAGACCTCGGCGAGGATCCCGGCCGGCTCGGGCTCGAAGGCGGGATCGCCGCTGCGGGCGCGGGCGACGAACAGCCGCGCGGCGTCGGAGCGCAGCACCAGCGCCAGGTCGTCCCCGGCCTCGGGCACGGAGAGCTGACCGAGCCGGAAGACCACCTCGCCCGGCACGCGCAGCGCCTCCCGGCTCGTCGCGAGCACCCGCAGGCCGGGACAGCGCCGCAGCAGCCACTCGGCCAGCGAGGCGCACGACTCGATCACGTGCTCGCAGTTGTCCAGCAGCAGCAACACTTCCCGCTCGCGCAGCTCGGCGAGCAGGGCTTCGCGCAGGTCCGTCTCGGGGCGTTCACGCATCCCGAGCGCGGCCGCGAGCGCCTGCGGCACCAGCTCACCCCGGCCGACGGAGTCCAGCTCGGCCAGCCGCACGCCGCGGAAGCCGTGCACCGCCTCCATCGCCAACCGCGTCTTGCCGACGCCGCCCGGCCCGACGACGGTCACCAGCCGGGCGGAGCGCAGCAGCGAGCGCACGCGCGGCAGCTCCAGCTCGCGCCCGACGAACCCGTCGAGCGCCCGTGGCAGCGGGTCACCGACCGCGGGTGCTCTGCCCGAGCGGCGGCGGAAGGCGCGCTGACGGCACGCGCCGGAGCAGTACTTCGTCGGCCGCCCCACGCCACCGTCCGCCAGCGCGGTCCCGCAGACCGCACACACCCGCATACCACCGACCCTGCCCAGCGCGCTGTTTGTCCGACGTGAAGAACGGGTGAAAAAGTGAATGGCCGCTGGGTCTTGCTTGTGCGCGCAACGATGACGACAGTTGTCCCATCGCATTCAAGGCTTCAATGGAATGCGGCCAGGCCGGAGCGAGAAATTCGGCGGACCCCTGCTGTCCGCCGATTCCTCCCTGCTTCGCTCCGGCCTGCCAGTAAAAGGAGCCCTACTTTGTCACGCTCATCGAAGATCTTTGTGACGGCGATCGCCGCCGGACTCCTCGGGTTCTCCGGCACCGCCGTGGCGAACCCGGCCGACTCCTACGACCCGGCGATGCTGGACGCGCTGTCCAGCAGCCTCGGGATCAGCCCCGGCGCCGCGGCCGCGCGGCTGGACAGCGAGGGCGTCCAGCAGCAGCGGCTCACCGAGCTGCGCGGCTCCGGTGCGGCGGTGGACGGCGCGTTCTTCGTGAACGGCCAGCTCACCGTCAACGCCGCGGACAAGGCCACCTCGGCCAAGGCGAAGGCCAAGGGCCTCGCGGTCCGCACCGGAGCCCGCGGCGCCGCGGCGCTGGAGCGCATCTCCGCCGATCTGGACAGCGCCGCGAGCGCGCACCGCCCGGACGGGGTGAACTCCTGGGCCGTCGACCTGGCCACCGACGCGGTCGTGATCACCGTCCAGGAGGGCCGCCGCTCGGCCGCCACCGAGAAGTTCCTGGCAGCGGCCGCCAAGCACGGCTCGGCGGTGCGGGTGGAGACCACCACCGAACGCCTCGCCCCGACCGCGGACGTGTACCCGGGCAGCAAGATGACCTTCAGCGCCTCCGGCGGCGGCTGGTGCTCGGTCGGCTTCGGCGCCACCAACTCCTCCGGCCAGCGCTTCCTGGTCACCGCCGGGCACTGCGTCGAGGGGCTGCCCGACCTGTACCTGGGCAGCACGCACTTCGGCAAGGCCACCCACACGCGCTTCGGCATCGGCCAGGACAGCGTCGACATGGGCATCGCCCGGATCGACGCCGAGGACCGGATCATGACCTCGGTCGGCACCTGGGGCGCCGCCGGGACCGTGGCGGTGCGCGGCGCGAACCGGGCCGCGGTGGGCTCGACGATCTGCAAGTCCGGCGCCACCACCGGCTGGACCTGCGGAAACATCAAGTCCTACAACGTCACGGTGACCTACACCGACCCCAACGGCGGCCCGCAGACGGTCGTGCGCGGGCTCGGCAGCTCCTCGGTGTGCACCGCGGGCGGTGACTCCGGCGGCGCCTACATCTCCGGCAACCAGGCCCAGGGCATGACCTCGGGCGGCCCGATGGGCCAGACCTGCGCGTTCAACGGCGGGAACATCCCCGGGAAGTCGTCGTACTTCCAGCCGCTCAGCGACGCGCTGAGCTACTACGGACTGTCCGTGCAGACGGCGAGCTAAAGGCCCGTCTGCTCGAACGAAACGGCCGCGCGTCCTTTCTCGGGACGCGCGGCCGTTACCATTCCCAGCTGATTCCGTGTACTCCGGGAACGCAATCGCTGTGCAGCGAGTGCACCATTCCCGAGCGGCCTATCAACAACTCGTTGCGCATGTGGTCCGGGGTCTGCGCATTGTGCCTGCTGAACTCGAACACCCGGCGCGGAACGGCGGCGGGGTCGAAGTGCACCTGCAGCAGGTACTCGCGGACGGGGTAGCGGGCGCGGCGATCGGAGGACAGGGCGACCGCTCCGCCCTCCGGGAAGACGATCTCGTACTCGACCACCGTGGTCTCGCCGCGGTCGAGCATCCGGTCGAAGAGGATCTCGAAGACCAGGAAGCCGGACTCGTCGTCGGACCACACCCGGCCCAGCTCGCCGTACTGCACCGTGATCACCGAGGGGATCTGCTGGTCCGGGTCGTCGCCCCGGAAGATCGCCACCACCCGGTCGATGCCGTCGCGCTCGGCGCGCAGCACCTGGCTGGTCACCACGCGGCGCTCGGTCCGGTCGGCGCCGATCCAGTACTGGTCCTTGATGGTCAGCCCGGTGACGTGCTCGTTGAGCCGGTCGCTGGCCTCTTCGAGGACCCGCTCCAGCGCCCAGTGGTCGGTCCACAGCCGGTCGAAGGTCAGCGGGCGCGGCGACCCGGCCTGCCAGCGGCCGCGCGGACGGCGCGGGCCGAGCAGGTTCAGCAGGGAGTTCGGCGGCAGCCGCAGCACCTCTTCGAGCAGTTCGACCGCCTTCAGCGACTCGATCCGCTCGGGGCGGCTGCGCCCGCGCTGCCAGTAGCTCAGGGTGGCCAGGCTGACCCGGACACCGCGGGTCAGCAGGCGGGACTGCACGCGTTCCAGCGCGAGGCCGCTGCGGCGGATAGCCACCCGCAGCGCCTCGGAGAACGGGCCGGTGCGCAGGGCCGCCAGGAGTTCGGGGTCGTCGATCTCGGCGATGGAGCGCGTGTCCGCACGCCCGACGACCGGGGTGACCGAGTCGAGGGTCATGGCTCCTCCCACCTCGGCCGCGATGCGCGGCCGTCCAGGTGGGGAACTAGTTAACCTTGCCAACACACCGGAAACCAGTCCCGAACGCCCGGCAAACCTTTTCCATTGAGCCTGTGACCAGCAATGATGCCCTCGCTGCTCCGGACAACTGTGAAAATCACTGAAACAGAGCCCGGCGTTCGGGGGTGGCGCTTCGGCCATCCGCGTGGGTGCCGGGCGCACCGGCACCCACGCGGCGGGGGTCAGACCGGGATGACCGTGGGGACGATCATCGGGCGGCGCCGGTAGGTGTCGGCGACCCAGCGGCCGACCACCCGGCGCACGGCCTGCGCGATGCGGTGCGAGTCGGTGATGTTCTCCGCCTCGGTGCGCGCCAGCTCCATCTCCACCAGCGGCACGACCTGGTCCAGCGCCTTCGGGTCGTCGGAGAACCCGCGCCCGGAGATCGTCGGCGGGGCGACCGCGCGCCCGGTCGCGGCCTCGACGGCGACGGTGATCGAGATGAACCCGCCCTCGCCGAGCACCAGGCGGTCCGACAGCGTGGACTCGCCCACGTCGCCGACGGAGAGCCCGTCCACGTACACGTGCCCGACCTCGACCCGCCCGGTGATGGTGGCCTGGCCGTCGACCAGGTCGACCACGACACCGTCCTCGGCGATCACCACGCGCTCCGGGGCGACACCGGTGAGAACGGCCAGCTCGGCGTTGGCCCGCAGGTGCCGCCACTCGCCGTGCACCGGCATCACGTTGCTCGGCCGGACCGCGTTGTAGAGGTAGAGCAGCTCACCCGCGGAGGCGTGCCCGGAGACGTGCACCTTCGCGTTGCCCTGGTGCACCACGTTCGCCCCGAGCCGGACCAGCCCGTTGACCACGCCGAACACCGCGTTCTCGTTGCCCGGGATCAGCGAGCTGGCCAGCACCACGGTGTCCCCGGCGCGGATGCTGATCTGCCGGTGCTCCCCGCGCGCCATCCTGGACAACGCCGACAGCGGCTCGCCCTGGGACCCGGTGGAGACGAACATGACCTTGTCCTCGGGCATGGTCATGGCCTCGTTGAGGTCCACCAGCAGGCCCTCGGGCACGTTGAGCAGGCCCAGCTCGGCGGCGATGCCCATGTTGCGCACCATCGAGCGGCCGACGAAGGCGACCCTGCGCCCGTGGTTCACCGCCACGTCGAGCACCTGCTGCACGCGGTGCACGTGGCTGGCGAAGCAGGCCACGATCACCCGCTGGGTGGCCTTGCGGATCACGTTGTCCAGCACCGGGCCGATCTCGCGCTCCGGCGTGACGAACCCGGGCACCTCGGCGTTGGTGGAGTCGACCAGGAACAGGTCGACGCCCTCGTCGCCCAGCCGCGCGAAGCCCGCCAGGTCGGTCAGCCGCCCGTCCAGCGGCAGCTGGTCCAGCTTGATGTCGCCGGTGTGCAGCACCACGCCGGCAGCGGTCTTGATCGCCACCGCCACCGCGTCCGGGATGGAGTGGTTCACCGCGAAGAACTCGCAGTCGAAGACGCCGATGGAGTGGTGCTCGCCCTCCTTGACCTCGACCAGCCGCGGGTTCTGCCGGTGCTCCTTGCACTTGGCCGCCACCAGCGCCAGCGTCAGCCGCGAGCCGTAGACCGGCAGGTCCGGCCGCAGCTTGAGCAGGAACGGCACCGCGCCGATGTGGTCCTCGTGCCCGTGGGTGAGCACCAGCCCGACGATGTCGTGCAGGCGCTGCTCCAGCGCGCGGAAGTCCGGCAGGATCAGGTCGACGCCCGGCTGCATGTCCTCGGGGAACAGCACGCCGCAGTCGACGATCATCAGCTCGCCCGCGTGCTCGAAGACGGTCATGTTCCGGCCGACCTCGCCGATGCCGCCGAGCGCGACGACCCGAAGGCCGCCCTCCGGCAGCTTCGGGGGCGGGATGAGCGCGGTGGAACTGTGCATCTGCACCCTGCTGGCTGAGGTCGGGCTGGCCGAGGTCGGCGAAGTCACTGAGCGACCGCCTCCTCGGCGAGGTCGAGGCCCGCCAGGCGCAGGTCGGCGGCGAGGGCGTCACGCTCGGCCGCGGTCGCGGGCGGGATGGGCAGTCTGGGTTCCCCGACGGGGAGGCCGCGCAGGCGCAGCGCTGTCTTGCTGAAGATCACGCCGCCCAGTCTGCCGAACGCGGCGTAAACCGGCAGCAGGTCCCGGTTGATCCCGCGCGCCGCGGTGACGTCGCCGCGTTCGTGGGCGTCCAGCATCTCGCGCAGCCGCCCCGCGACCACGTGCCCGACGACGCTGACCACGCCGACCGCGCCGACCGAGAACCACGGCAGGTTGATCATGTCGTCGCCGGAGTAAAAGGCCAGGTCGGTGCGGCTCATCACCTGGGTGCTCGCGTACAGGTCACCCTTGGCGTCCTTCACCGCGACGATGTTCGGGTGCTCCGCGAGCCCGCAGAGCGTCTCCACTTCGATCGGCACCGCTGTTCGCCCCGGGATGTCGTAGAGCATCACCGGCAGCGAGCTGGCGTCGGCGACCGCCGAAAAGTGCGCGAACAGTCCGGTCTGCGCCGGTCGCGAGTAGTAGGGGGAGACCACCAGCAGCCCGTGCGCACCCGCCTTCTCCATGGCGACGGCCTGCTGCACGCTGTGCGCGGTGTCGTTGGTGCCCGCACCCGCCACGATCGTCGCCTTGCCGCCGACCGCGTCGGTCACCGCGCGGACCAGGTCCGCCTTCTCGGCGTCGGAGGTCGTCGGGCTCTCCCCGGTGGTGCCGTTGAGCACCAGCCCGTCGCAGCCCGACGCGATGAGGTGTGCGGCGAGCTTCTGCGCCGCGTCCAGGTCCAGTTTCCCGGTCTCGGTGAACGGGGTGACCATGGCGGTGAGCACCCGCCCGAACGGGCGGCCTGGGGTTGCGGTGGGGCATCCGGTCATGGCATGACGCTACCGCGCGAGGTGCCTGGTCCACGCGCTGCGGCCCCTGGTGGACGCGCTCTCTTCAGCCCCGCGCAATGCCTTCCTCCGAATGCCGTCGAGCCCCGGGTTTTCTCCGCCGCGCGAGTGCCTGGCGTGCCGACTTTCCGTGTGGACTAGATCCCTCGGCTGAGGCCGTTGACCACCGCGATGGCCCGCTGCTCGCCCTCGAACTCCAGGCGCACCGCGTCGCGGCCGAAGGCGTGCAGCAGCAGCTCCCCCGGTTCACCGGTCAGCGTCACCGTGCTCGGCCCGCGCTTGGCGGTGACGGCCGCGCCGTCCGGGCGCCGCAGCTCGACGCCCACCGGGCTCCGGCGGTAGCTCAACCGCGCCACCTTGCCGACGTTGCGCCACACCGCTTCGTCCCGCCGCGCGTCGGCCGGGCGCGGTTCCCATCCCGGGCTGCCGCGGCGAACGTCCTCGTGGTGCACGAAGAACTCCGTGCCGTTGGCCGCTTCGTCGACGCCGGGCAAGGAGAACGGCGACAGTTTCGGCGGACCGCTGCGGACCAGCTCGACCAGCTCGCGCCAGGGCTTCGCGGCGTAACTCCTCTGCACGCGCTCGGTGTAGCCCGCCAGCGGGCCGATGAGGATCCCGGCCGCCGCGTCCGGCCTGCGCTCCCTGACCACCAGGTGCGCGGCGAGGTCCCTCGTCAGCCAACCGCCGCAAAGCGTCGGCGCGTCCGGCCCGACCTCCTCGAACAGCTCGGACAGTGCACTTCGCTCATCCCGCGCGAGACCCATGTGCCCAGCCTATGCGTGGACTCGGTGGCCCGCGTTCTCCAGTGCTGTCATCGCGCGGCCCAGGTGCTCCTCGCGGACCATGAGGTGGTCGGTGTCGTAGGTGGACAACGCGAACAGCGGCACTCCGGCCTCGGCCAGCGGAGTGGACAGCGCGGCCATGATCCCGGTCAGCGCGAAGTCGAACGGACCGCGCGCGGTCAGCAGGCGCCAGCCACCCTCGGCCTCGTCGGCGCGCGGGGCGACGGCGGACGGGCACACCAAGGACAGCTCGTCCTGCGTCCTGGTGATCGACACGAACCCTTGTGCGGCAAGGACTTCGACCGGCGCGGGTGCATCGGCGGCGAGCCGCAGGACGCTGTAGGACTCCGGCCGCAGGTCCAGCTCGACAGTGCTCACAGCGCCTCCTTTGTCATGAGCACCAACGGTTTCCCGTCACCGCCGACGTCGACCAACGCCTGCCGCTACCCGCGCCTCGTGAAACGGATGGTCCGAAGTGGACAGTCCAGGCTGCGACGACGCCGCAGTCCGCGCCGACGACTGCGTCAGAGTCGGCCTCGGCGGCCTCGGAGCGATACGGCGAGGCGGCGAAGGCCGACCGGCAGGCGGAGCGAACGCGCTCCGCCACACCGGCCGGCCCGGTCGCGGTCAGCCCTCGGCGACCAACGGGCTGGAGGCGACCTCCGTGCCGTCCGGCAGCGAGGAGATCTCGAAGTCGCTGAACACGTTCTCCGCGGCCTTCTGCAGCTGCCGCAGGCATTCCACGGCGAGCGCGCGGATCTCCACGTCGGCGTGCTCGGTGGCGCGCATGGCGATGAAGTGCCGCCAAGCCCTGTAGTTGCCGGTCACCACGATGCGGGTCTCGGTGGCGTTCGGCAGGATCGCGCGGGCGGCCTGGCGAGCCTGCTTGCGGCGCAGCGTCGCGTTCGACACGTCGGCGAACTTCTTCTCCAGCCCGGCGAGCAGCTCGTTGTACGCCGCGACGCTGGCCTCGGCCGCCTTGCTGAACATCTCGTGCAGCTCGGGGTCGTCGGCGATGACGTCCGGCTCGACCATCGCGGCGTCCGACTCGGGCACGTACCGCTGCGACAGCTGCGAGTACGAGAAGTGGCGGTGCCGGATCAGCTCGTGGGTGAGCGAGCGGGACATGCCGGTCAGGTAGAAGCTCACCGACCCGTGCTCCAGCACGGAGAGGTGGCCCACCTCCAGGATGTGCCGCAGGTAGCCGGCATTGGTGGCCGTCTTGGGGTTGGGCTTGCGCCAGGACTGGTAGCACGCGCGCCCGGCGAACTCCGCCAGCGCCTGGCCGCCGTCGGCGTCGGTGGACCAGGGCACCTCGGCGGGCGGGAAGAACTCCGTCTTGGCGATGAGTTGCACCTTCGGGGACACCGTCTGCGCCATGCCTTGCCCTTTGTTCGCCGTCGACCATGGATTCCGTCAACCCTAAGCCAGAGGATTCGATCTCCAACCGTGGCGTCACCGCTTCCTTGACTGACGTCATACGTGACGCCATAGTGACGTCATGGACCTCACGCCCTACATCGCCGCACTTCGCGAGGACCTCGCCACCGCGGCGTCGGCCGGGGACGAGCAGACCAGGCGGACCGCCGCCGTGCTCTCCGCAGCACTGGAGCCCGCGGCCCGGCTCGCGATCATGAACGCCCTCTCCGACCTCGCGGCGCAGGTCACCGCCGCTCAGGACGACCACGTCGTCGAGGTCCGGCTGCGCGGCCGCGATGTCGAGGTGGTGACCAGCCCGGTCCGCGCCCCGCGCCCGCAGCCCGAACCCGAGGAGGTCCCCGAACCCGAGCCGGAGGCGGCCGCCGAGGAGGCGCAGCCGAAGGACGAGACGCCGCTCAAGACCGCGTTCGACGACGCCACCGGCAACATCAGCCGGGTCACGCTGCGGATGGTGGACGAGATCAAGTCCAAGGCCGAGAAGGCCGCCGCCTCGCAGGGCGTGTCGCTGAACAGCTGGATGGGCTACGCCGTGCGCAGCGCGCTGCAGAACCGGGCGAGCAACCAGCAGAAGGCCCGGCGCGAGCAGGAGCAGCCCGAGACGGGTGAACGCGTTCGCGGCTGGGTTCGTGGCTGAGGCCGGGGGGAGAGACGAGATGAGCGAGTCAACCAGCACCGACAACGGCGTCGTCCGCCAGCACGAGTTCGTCACCAACCGGCCCGCCGAGGTCGAGGTGCACGTGAACGCGGGCCGGGTCGACGTCGAACTGGTCGGCGACCACGGCGCGTCGGTGACCGTGCGCCGCCTGACCGAGGGCGGGGACACCCTGGTCAACGGCCTGTCCGGGCTCTTCAACTGGGTCAACTCGCAGTTCGTCGGCGGCGAGCAGGACGCGCCCACCGACGAGGCCGTCAAGCAGACCCGGGTCGAGCAGACCGGCAACCGCCTCGTGGTGCGCGGCCCGCAGGGCATGCCGCTGCGCGTGGTGCCGCTGTCCATCGTGGTGCGGGTGCCCAGGGGCTCCCACGTGAACGTCACCACCGGCTCCGCCGCCGTGAACCTGACCGGCGCGACCGGTGCCGCCGCCGGGCGGATCGACGTGACCACCTCCAGCGGTGACATCACCGTCGACCGCACCGACGGCAGCACCAACGTCCAGACCGGCACCGGCAACGTCCGCCTCGGCCCCGTGCACGGCACACTCCGGGCGAAGAGCGGCAACGGCGCACTGGAGATCTCCGCCGTCCACGGCCCCAGCAAGCTCGTCACCACCGGCGGCGACGTGTGGCTCGGCGCCGTGCAGCACGACGTCGAGGTCCGCACCGGCAGTGGCGACCTCACCGTGGCCGATGCCGCTTCCGGCCGCATCCACCTCGCCAGCGGCTCCGGCTCGCTGCGCGTCGGCGTCCGTCAGGGCATCGTCGCCGAACTCGACCTGCTGTCCGTCTCCGGCGAGGCGCGCAGCGAACTGCCCGTGTTCGAGGAACGCCAGTCCGGCTGGGACAACCCGGCCTTGCGCGTCGAGGGCCGCACCGCCTCCGGCAACGTCCTCGTCACCACCTCCGTCAGCTGACAACCCGCACTGGGCGGACCCAAATCCGTCCAGTGTGCGTTCAGATGGCCTTGCGCAGTTCCTTCGCGAGGTCGCCGCGCGCGCCGATCCAGACACCGGACAAGCCGAGCCATTCCGCCATCTCGCGCAGTTGCTCGGCGAGTTCGGCGACCACGCGCGGGCGGTCCACGTCGGGCTCGGCGAAGGCGCCCTGGACGCGCAGGACGCCGTCGGCGCGGTCGGCTTTGAGGTCGACGCGTGCCACGAGCTCCTCGTCGAGCAGGAACGGGAACACGTAGTAGCCGAACTTCCGCAGCTCGGCGGGAACGTAGATCTCGATGCGGTAGTGGAAGCCGAACAGCCGCTCGGTGCGCGCGCGTTCCCAGATCAGCGGGTCGAAGGGGCACAGCAACGCGCGCCCGCGGACACGCCTGGGCATCTTCGCGTCGACGTGGCGGTAGGCGGGGTTCCGCCAGCCCTCGACCTGGACCGGCTCGAGGACGCCGTCCTCGACGAGTTCCGCGATGGCCTGCCTGCAGGGTTGCACGCCCAGCCGGTAGTAGTCGCGCAGATCGGTCTCGGTCGCGACCCCGTGCGAGACTGCGGAGCGCTCGACCAGCCGCCGCGCGGCCTCGGCGAGGTCGGGCTCGGGCAGCGAGTGGATCTCTTGCGGCAGAACGCGTTCGGTCAGGTCGTAGAGCCGCTCGAAGCCGCGCCGCGCCCCGGTGGTCAGCTCGCCGACCGCGAACAGGTACTCACAAGCGATCTTGGTGTTGCTGCGGTTCCACCAGCCGCCCTTGCCGAGCTTGCCGGGCCCGCCCAGCTCCCGTTCCAGGGTGCCTGCGCCCACCGGGCCCAGTTCCTTGACGGCGGCCAGCACGTCGTTGAGCAGCTCCGGCTCGCTGTGCGCGGCCTTCCAGTGCTTGCCCTTCAACGACTCGTAGCGCCGCATCCGCCAGCGGAACAGCGGCCAGTCGGCCACAGGCAGCAGGCTGGCCTCGTGCGCCCAGTACTCCACGAACAGCCGGGGCCTGCGCGCGGAGTGCGACCACGCCGCGTCGTCCAGCAGCTCCATCGGATACGGCCCCAGCCGCGCGAACACCGGCGCGTAATGGGCGCGCACGGCCACGTTCACCGAGTCCAGCTGGAGCAGGCCGGTGCGGTCGAGCACGCGCTGGAGGTGCCGCCGGGTGGGCGGCCCGGCGGGGCGGGCGTCGGTGAACCCCTGTGCGGCCAGCGCCGCGCGCCGGGTCGCCGCCAACGAGAGAGTCTGCACGGGCGGGATAGTGGCATCACCCACTGACAGTCCCCTCCACCGGTGAGGACTCCGTGATCACCGCCCGCCGGGAACGCCGCTCCGCCCGGACCACCAGCACGACCGCGACCAGCACCAACGCGCCGCCCGCGAGCTGGACGAGGTCGAAGCGCTCCCCGGCCAGCAGCACGCCGAGCACCACCGCGATCACCGGGTTGACGTAGGCGTAGGTGGCCACAGTGGACACCGGCAGCTTGCCGAGCGCGTACACGTACGAGCTGAACGCCAGCACCGAGCCGAACACCACGAGGTAGCCCCACGCGATCCAGGAGGACGCGGAGATCGCGCCGAGGTCGACCCGCTCCCCCGAGGCGAGCCCGGCCACGCTCAGCACCGTGCCGCCCACCACCATCTGCACGGCGGAGAGGACGAAGGGGTTGGCGGGCACGGGGAGCTTGGTCGTCGCGAACGAGCCCGCCGCCCAGAACATCGCGGCCAGCAACACCAACCACGGTCCCCACCACGCCGACCCGTGGGTCCCCGCGGAACTCGAACCGCCGAGCAGCAGCACCGCGAGGCCGGCCAGCCCGAGCGCGATCCCGGCGAAGGTGATCCACGGCGGGCGCTCACCGCTGATGCGGCGCAGCACCACCACGTAGAGCGGCACGCAGGCCACCAGCAGCGCCGCCAGCCCGGAGGCCACCTGGAACTGGGCGATGACAACGATTCCGTTGCCCAGAGCGGGAAGCAGAAGTCCGCCGAGGGCGGCGGTGCCCAGCTCCCGTGCCGACATCCGCATCGCGGGACGGCCGGAGACGACGAGGACGATGACCGCCAGCAGCAGGCCGGCCAGCAAGAACCGCAGCCCGGCGGACAGCAGCGGCGGCATCGAGGTGATCGTGAAGCGGATACCGAGGTAGGTCGAACCCCACACCAGGTAGACCACGCCGAGCGCGGCCCAGGGCAGCCAACCGGGGGTGCGGTGGGCGGTGGCGGAGGACCCGATCGAGGAGGCGGCAGAGGTCGTCACGTGCCAACGTTCGCACGCACCCCCGACAAAAAGCTGGCGGTTTCCCGCCATGCAGGACGTCGACAAGATCAATATTCGGTGTCGCGCCCGCATCGCGCCGAGAAAGGATTTCCGCGGCGCGAGAAACGCCCACTCAGGAAAGGCGGCTCGCACCCCGCTGCCGGGGCAGGACCGCGGCGACGACGGCCTCGGCCGCCACGGCCTCGGCCAGCCGCTTGGCCAGCCACTCCTGCGAGGTGTCGCGCATGCTCCGGAGGAGGTCGTCCGTTGTCGGTTCGGAACCCGGATCCACCTGGCGCATCACAGTTTCCCCACTCCCACGCCTCGGTCGAGGCGAACAGCCCATTCTGGGACCCCGGCCCGGAAGATCGGCATTCCCGGGACGAGTGACGCGGGCATCACTATCCGCGACAACGACCAACGACGCGGGACGAATGGCGGAGCGCGCTGTGCGAACGCAGCACTACTCGTGAGGAAAGTTTGCGGCGAACGGAGCTGACTGGCAGAGCCGCGCTTTCCCAGACTGCTGATATCTCCATCTTCGAAACCGCACCCCTGCGCGGTTTCTCCCCTGCAAGGAGATCATCATGCGCTTCACCAGCATGCGGCTGGCCGCCCTCAGCGTGGGTTTCGCCGCCGCCGTGTCCACCGCGCTCACCCCCGCGGCGTCGGCCACCCCGGCCACCGACGACGCGCAGACCCGGGTCGTCGGCGGCGGGTTCGTCTCCTCGGCCAAGCCGTGGATCAGCGCCCTGCACCGCAACGGCGGCTTCACCTGCACGTCCTCGATCATCGCCCGCCGCTGGGTGCTCACCGCCGCGCACTGCGTCACCGCCGCGGGCACCTACACGGTGCGCGTGGGCTCGCTGACCCGCAGCAGCGGTGGGCAGACCGCCACGGTCGCCCGCAAGGTCATCCACCCCAGCTACAACTGGCCGAACGCCGACATCGCGCTGCTCCAGCTCGACCGCGACGTCGTGGTGTCGCAGTACTCCGTGCTGGCCACCTCCGCCGACCTCGCCGACAACAAGGCCGCGCAGGTCCTCGGCTGGGGTTCGGAGAAAGCCGACTGGAGCGGACCGCTGCCGGAGCGGCTCAAGTACGCGGACGGCCGGATCAGCAGCGTCAACTGCGCGCAGAGCAACGCCACGCCCCGCGCGATCTGCACGCAGACCAACGGCAGCATCGCGGGCGGTGACTCCGGTGGCCCGGTGACCGTGCGCGGCGCGTCCGGGAACACCGTGCAGGCGGGCATCTGCGCGATCGGCCACCGCCCGGCGGGCAGCGGCTGGGCCGGCTACACCAACGTCGCGCTGTTCCGCAGCTGGATCCGCACCACCGCCGGCGTCTGAGCCGGACGTGAACGCACTGAACGAGTCATCGGTGTACTTGAACGCACCGAATGACTCATTCAGTGCGTACAGCGCACCGAACGCGGCATTGGGTACGGCACGGCGCGCGTGCTGGGGGCGGGTAGGTTCTTCCCGGCACCTTCCCGCGATCCCCACGGAGCTTCCCCGATGGCCCTCGCCGCCGTTCGCCCGGCAACACTCGACGACGTCGCCGAGATCGCCCGCATCCAGCTCGACACGTGGCGGCAGGCCTACGCCGCCCTGCTGCCCGCGGACCTGCTCGCCGGGATGGACGCCGAGAGCGCGGAAACCGTGTGGCGCCAAGCGATCGAGCAGGGACCGGGCCTGGTGTTCGTGGCCACCGAGGGCGAGTGGACCGTGGGCTTCTGCGCGGTCCTGCCCGCCCCCGAGGACGAGGTGGCCGCGGCGGACGGCGCGCTGCCGGAGGACGCGCTGCACGTCGTCCAGGTCGGCGCCCTGCTCGTCGAGCCCAGGTGGGGCCGCCGCGGGCACGGCGGCCGCCTGCTGGCCACCGCTGCCGCCGCCTACCGCGAGAAGGGCGGCGTGCGCGGCGTCGCCTGGGTTCCCCAGGAGGACAAGGCTTCCCTGAACTTCTACCGCTCGGCGGGGTGGGACACCGACGGCACGGTGCGCACCCTCGACGCGGGCGGCCGTCCCCTGCGCGAGTACCGGCTGACCGGCTCCCTGGAGCTCGAACTCCGGGATTGAGTCGCCCGTTGGGGTGCTAGCCTCGGCAGTCGGCTTTTTGCTATGGGGGTACCGCTGTTGCTGGGTTGGTTGAGCGCGAGCCTCGGCATGGCGGTGTTGTCCTCGGTGATCCCACCGGTGTTGATCGAGCCGTGGGTGCTGGCCGTCGCCGTGACGCAGCCCTACATCCCGTGGTGGGCGCTCGCGCTGGTGACCGCGATCGGCTCGGTCGCGGGCAAGCTCCTCTACTTCTACGCGGGCAAGGGAATGCTGCGACTGCCCTCGTTCCTGCGCCGCAAGCAGAAGGACGCCGAGCACGTGCGGGGCCGGTGGAGCGGCTACATGGAGCGCTTCGCCATCGAGTGCGAGAAGCGGCCCGTGTGGACCTACGGCGTCCTGTTGCTGTCATCCTCCACCAGCGTGCCACCGTACTTCGCGGTCGCGGTGGTCGCCGGGGTGGCCAACGTGTCGCTGACGAACTTCATCTCCGCCTGTCTGATCGGCCGCTTCGTCCGGTTCGCCGCCCTCGCCGCCATGCCGGCGGTGTTCGGCGCCTGGCTCACCTGAGCTGAAGCTCAGCCTGCTTGTTCCAGGTCAACAGCCTTCCGCATCGCCTCGCGGCCCCGCTTGCGATCCCCGGCCAGGTCGTAGGCCTGCGCCACCTTGAACCACGCGCGCCAGTCCTCGGGTGCCGCGTCCAGCTCCCGCTTGCGCTCGGCGAAGTAGGCGTCGGCCGCGTCCCGCTCCACCCGGCCGGAGGGACGGCGCGGCAGCCCCGAGGTGTCCGGGAACTCCCCTTCGTCGTCCAGCAACCGCGCCAACCGCTCCGTCTGCGCGCCGAACCGCCACTCGAAGACGATCAGGATCACGCCGAGCACGGGCAGCAGCAGGATCGCCGCGCCGAGCAGCACGCCGACGACAGTGCCGGAAGCGATGAGGTCGATGCCCCGCCCGGCGAGCAGCACGAAGTAGACCGCGAGCGCCGCGGTCAGCACCACGGCCATCCGCCGAGCGGTGATCATCAAAGCCCCAGAGCGGATTCGAGCCCCAGGGTGAGCCCGGGGTGCTTCAGCACCTCGCGCACGCCGAGCAGCACACCCGGCATGAAAGAGCTGCGGTGCAACGAGTCGTGCCGGATGGTCAGCGTCTCGCCGGTGCCACCGAACAGAACCTCTTGGTGTGCGACCAAACCAGCCAGCCGCAGCGAGTGCACCCGGATGCCGTCGACGTCCGCGCCGCGCGCGCCGTCCAGCGACTCCGTCGTCGCGTCCGGGGCGTACTTCTGCAGCCCGGCCGCCGCACGCGCGTCGGCGATCAGCCGCGCGGTGCGAGCCGCGGTGCCTGACGGCGCGTCGACCTTGCGCTCGTGGTGCAGCTCGACGATCTCCACCGACTCGTAGAACTGCGCTGCCTTCTCGGCGAACTTCATCGCCAGCACCGCGCCGATCGCGAAGTTCGCCGCGATCAGCACGCCCAGCTCCGGCCTCGGCTCCAGCCAGCCGCGGATCCGCTCCAGCCGCTCGTCGGTGAACCCACTGGTGCCGACGACCACGTGGATGCCGTTCTCCACGCAGTACTGGATGTTGTCCATGACCACGGCGGGCTGGGTGAAGTCGACGACGACCTCGGCTCCGGCGTCGGAGAGCGCGGACAGCTCATCCCCCGCGTCGACGCCGGCCACCAGGACCATGTCCCCGGCGCCCTCCACCGCGCGGCACACCTCGGCACCCATGCGCCCCCGCGCTCCGAGCACACCGACGCGGGTGGGGGCCTGGCTGTCCGTCATGCGATCACCTCGTGCACTTCGCTCGGCAACTCGTCGGCAGAAGCGTACGACCCGACCACCGCCGCGCTGACCGGGCGGCTCAGCAGGTCCTTCGCCAGCGCCCGCACGTCCTCCGGGGTGACCGCGTTGATCCGCGCCAGGGTCTGCTCGACGCTGAGGTGATCGGCGTAGTTCAGCTCGCCCTTGCCGATCCGCGACATCCGCGAGCCGGTGTCCTCCAGCCCGAGCACGAGATTCCCGCGCAGCTGTCCCTTGCCGCGCGCCACCTCGGCGTCCAGCAGTCCGTTGTCGGCGACTTCGCCCAGGACCTCGCGCACGACGCCCGCGACCTCGCCGAGGCGCTCGGGCTGACAGCCCGCGTACACCGACAGCATGCCGGTGTCGGCGTAGGAGGAGATCGACGAGTAGACCGAGTACGCCAGCCCGCGCCGCTCCCGCACCTCCTGGAACAGCCGCGAGCTCATGCCGCCGCCGAGGGCCGCGTTGAGCACGCCCAGCGCGAACCGCCGCTCGTCGTGCCGGTCCAGCGCGGGCACCCCGAGCATCAGGTGCGCCTGCTCCGACTCGTCGTGCTGGAGCACCAACCGGCTGCCGCCGCGCAGGTCCGCCGAACCGGTGCGCGGTTCGATCGGCGTGTGCCGCTCGTCCGCGCGCTCCCCGAGTGCGGCCTCGACCAGCGCCAGCACCTCGGCGTGGTCCACGTTGCCCGCGGCGGCCAGCACCATCCTCGGCAGGGTGTAGCGCTTCTTGTAGAAGGCGAAGAGCGCGTCCCGGCTCATCCCGGTGATCGACTCGTCGGTGCCGAGCACCGGCAGGCCCAGCGGGTGCCCGCCCAGCATCGCCGCGCAGAACGCCTCGTGCAGCAGGTCCTCGGGGTCGTCGTCGCGCATGGCGATCTCTTCGAGCACCACGCTGCGCTCGGTCTCCATGTCCGCGTCGGCGCACACGGCCTCGAACACCACGTCGGAGACCAGGTCCACCGCGAGCGGCAGGTCGGCGTCCAGCGTGTGCGCGTAGTAGCAGGTGTGCTCCTTGGCGGTGAACGCGTTCAGCTCCCCGCCGACCGCGTCGATCTCCTCGGCGATCTGCGCCGCGGTGCGCCGCCGCGTTCCCTTGAACAGCAGGTGTTCCAGGTAGTGCGCGGCCCCGGCGACCTCGGGCTCCTCGTCGCGGGAGCCGACACCGACCCAGATGCCCACCGACGCCGAGCGCACGCCCGGCAACTGCTCGGTGATCACCCGCAGGCCGCACGGCAGCACCGTCCTGCGCACGGCGCAGTCCTCGGAGCTGCGTTCCAGAACCTCGGTCACGCCACTGTTCGCGTTCAGCGTCGAACTCCTCCGCTACGCCGCAGGGGGCGCTTTGTGGGCGCCCCCTGCGGAGTGGATTGCGTTGTGCGGCAACGATAGCCGCTACTTGGCGCCGGCCTCCGCCGGAGCCTCGGCCTGCTCGGCGTCGGCCTTGGCCTCCGCCTTGTCCGCGGTGTCCTCTTCGGACACCAGGACGAGGCTGATCTTGCCGCGGTTGTCGATGTCGGCGATCTCCACGCGGAGCTTGTCACCGACCTTCACGACGTCCTCGACCTTGGCGATCCGCTTGCCCGCGCCCAGCTTGGAGATGTGCACCAGGCCGTCCTTGCCCGGCAGCAGCGAGACGAACGCGCCGAAGGCGGCCGTCTTCACCACGGTGCCGAGGAAGCGCTCGCCGACCTTGGGCAGCTGCGGGTTGGCGATCGCGTTGATCAGGTCGATCGCGGCGTCGGCCGAGGGGCCGTCCGCGGCGCCGACGTAGATCGTGCCGTCGTCCTCGATGGAGATGTCGGCACCGGTCTGCTCGGTGATCGAGTTGATCATCTTGCCCTTGGGCCCGATCACCTCGCCGATCTTGTCGACCGGGATCTTCACCGCGGTGACGCGCGGCGCGAACGGGCTCATGTCGTCCGGCGCGTCGATGGCCTCCTGCATGACCTCCAGGATGGTCAGCCGGGCGTCCTGCGCCTGGCTGAGCGCCTTGGCCAGCACGTCCGACGGGATGCCGTCGAGCTTGGTGTCCAGCTGGAGGGCGGTGATGAAGGACTTGGTGCCGGCGACCTTGAAGTCCATGTCGCCGAAGGCGTCCTCGGCGCCGAGGATGTCGGTCAGCGCGACGTAGCGGGTCTCGCCGTCGACCTCGTCGGAGACCAGGCCCATGGCGATGCCCGCCACCGGCGCCTTCAGCGGCACACCGGCGTTGAGCAGCGACATCGTCGAGGCGCAGACCGAGCCCATCGAGGTGGAGCCGTTGGAGCCCAGCGCCTCGGAGACCTGGCGGATGGTGTAGGGGAACTCCTCGCGCGAGGGCAGCACGGGCACCAGGGCCCGCTCGGCCAGCGCGCCGTGGCCGATCTCGCGGCGCTTCGGCGAGCCCACCCGGCCGGTCTCACCGGTGGAGTAGGGCGGGAAGTTGTAGTGGTGCATGTAGCGCTTGCGCGTCTCGGGGGTCAGCGAGTCGATCTGCTGCTCCATGCGCAGCATGTTCAGCGTGGTGATGCCCAGGATCTGGGTCTCGCCGCGCTCGAACAGCGCCGAGCCGTGCGCCCGCGGGATCAGCGCGACCTCGGCGGAGAGGCTGCGGATGTCGGTGACGCTGCGGCCGTCGATGCGGATCTGGTCGCGCAGCACCCGCTGGCGGACCAGCTTCTTGTTCAGCGAGCGGAAGGCGGCGGCGACCTCCTTCTCCCTGCCCTCGAAGGCGGAGCCCTCGGTGACCACGCGCTCCAGGCAGGCGGCCTTGACCTCGTCGATGCGGGACTCGCGCTCCTGCTTGTCCGCGATGGTCAGCGCCTGCGCCAGCTCGTCGGTGACCGCACCGGCGACGGCCTCGTAGGCGTCCGGCTGGTAGGCCGGGTACACCGGGAACTCGCGCGTCTCCTTGGCGGCGACCTGGGCCAGCTGGGCCTGGGCCTCGCACAGCACCCGGATGAACGGCTTCGCGGCCTCCAGGCCCGCCGCGACGACCTCCTCGGTCGGGGCGGTGGCGCCCTCGGCGATGAGGGTGGTGACCTGCTCGGTGGCCTCGGCCTCGACCATCATGATCGCGACGTCGTCACCGACGACGCGGCCGGCGACGACCATGTCGAAGACGGCCTTCTCCAGCTGCTCGTAGGTCGGGAAGGCGACCCACTGGCCCTCGATCAGCGCGACGCGGACGCCGCCGATCGGGCCGGAGAACGGCAGGCCGGCGAGCTGGGTGGACGCGGACGCGGCGTTGATCGCCACCACGTCGTAGAGGTCCTTGGGGTCCAGGCTCATCACGGTGATGACGACCTGGATCTCGTTGCGCAGGCCGTCGACGAAGGACGGGCGCAGCGGGCGGTCGACCAGGCGGCAGGTCAGGATCGCCTCGGTGGAGGGACGGCCCTCGCGGCGGAAGAACGAGCCGGGGATGCGGCCCGCGGCGTACATCCGCTCCTCGACGTCGATGGTCAGCGGGAAGAAGTCGAAGTGCTCCTTCGGCTGCTTGGACGCCGTGGTCGCGGAGAGCAGCATGGTCTCGTCGTCCAGGTAGGCGACGACGCTGCCCGCGGCCTGACGGGCCAGCCGGCCGGTCTCGAAACGCACCGTCCGGGTTCCGAAGCGGCCGTTGTCGATGACGGCACTCGCCTCGTGCACTGCAAGTTCGGTCACAAATACTCCTTGTTGTGCGGGCCGCCGCGTCGACGTCGCGGGTGTGCGGTCCGAACAAGGCCGGTCTTCGATCGAAGTCCCCGGCTGTTTCCGGAGACCACTACCGAGGACCGGCGAACGTGCGTCCCGCGAGGTGCGGTGGCGGCTGGGCCCTGGTTCTGATGTTGTCGCGCTCCACGTGCTCGAGCGCTTGTTCTTGCGCTGAGGGGGAGCGGCCCGTGGCCACTCCCCCTCGTCAGTGCGTCAGCGGCGCAGGCCGAGGCGCTGGATCAGCGACCGGTAGCGCTCGATGTCCACCTTGGCCAGGTAGTTCAGCAGACGGCGGCGACGGCCGACCATCAGCAGCAGACCCCGGCGGGAGTGGTGGTCGTGCTTGTGCACCTTCAGGTGCTCGGTGAGACCGCTGATGCGCTTGCTCAGCAGGGCCACCTGGGCCTCGGGGGAGCCGGTGTCGCCCTCGCGGACGGCGTACTCGCCGAGGATGTTCTTCTTCTGCTCGGTGGACAGAGCCACGTGTAGATCTCCTTGATGATGTTTCCGTGCGGCCGCGTGCGCGAGGTCCGCGTCACGCGAAGACGGTCGTGGCCGCCACGGAACGCAGCCAGACCCGGCTACTGAGGTTAGCAGGCTCGTCTCAGCAGGTCGTCACGGCAAGCGTCACACTGCGCACGAACGAGTGGACCCGGGGTCGATCGCGATGATCGGCAGGGGGTCCGGGTCAGGCGCATACCTCTCCAGTGTGCCCAACCCACCGCCCCGCGCGCCACCACAATTCCCAGCGGGGTTGCCGGTCAGTCGCCCTCGGCGGCGGCGCGGGCGAGGAGGCCGGACAGGGCGGGGTAGCGCTCGCCCAGCAGGCGCGCGGCCCCGGCCAGCTCGTCGGCGACGGCCAGCTCCCGCAGCCGGGCGACGGCGGCCTGGTCGGCGCCGCGCTCGTCGACGGGGAGCGTGTCCAGGCCGACGGTCGGCTGCGAGGTGCGGACCTCCTCCAGCGCGCGCTCCACCGCCTCCCGCTCGCCCGCGGCCACCCCGGCGGTGAGCACCCGGCGCTCCAGCATCACCAGCCTGGCCAGCACGGCGGGGTTGCCGATCTTGGCCCGGCGGCCGCTCATCACCTGGCTGAGCATGGGGGCGCTGATCCCGAGCACCTCGGCCAGCTGCGCCTGCGAGGTGGAGTAGGCCACCACCAGCCGCCGCACGCGGTCGCCGAGGGGCTCGCCGTACCACTCCCTCTGCAGCGCGAGGTTGCGCTGCACGATCTTCTGGTCGTCCACCGCACTCACCCGTCAGCCAGCAGCTCGCGGGTCTTCGCCACGTCGAGGTGCATCTGTTCGATCAACGCCTCGACGCTGTCGTAGCGCTCCTGACCGCGCAACCTGGCGACGAAGTCCAACGCGACCCGCTGGCCGTACAGGTCCTCGTCGGTGTCGAGCACGAACGCCTCCACCCGGCGCTCCCGCCCGGAGAACGTCGGGTTGGTGCCGACGGACACCGCCGCCATCCGCGGCTCGGGGAACTTCGGCGTCGAGCCGGGACGGCCGTGGCCGATGTCGACGAAGCGGCACGCGTACACGCCGTCCGCGGGCACGGCCGCGGTGCGCGCGGTGGACAGGTTCGCCGTGGGGAAGCCGAGTTCGCGGCCACGACCGTCGCCCCGGACCACGATGCCCTCGACCCGGTGCGGGCGGCCGAGCGCCGCGGCGGCCGCGACCACGTCACCCGCGTCGATGCACGCGCGGATGTAGGTGGAGGAGAAGGTGACCTGCTCGTCGGAGAGCAGCCGCGCGCCCTCGGTGACGAAACCGAAGCGGCGGCCCAGCGTCTCCAGCAGCGCGACGTCGCCCTGCGCCCGGTGGCCGAAGTTGAAGTTCTCCCCCACCACCACGGCCGCCGCGTGCAGCCGGTCGACGAGGATCTCGTGCACGAACTCGTCGGCCGGGATGCGCGCGACGTCCGGCGTGAACGGCAGCACGCAGAACACGTCGACGCCCAGCTGCTCCACCAGTTCCGCGCGCCGGCGCAGGGTGGTCAGCTGCGCGGGGTGACTGCCGGGGCGGACCACCTCGGACGGGTGCGGGTCGAAGGTCATCAGCACGCACGGGAGGTCGCGGTCGCGGGCCAGCTCCACCGCCCTCTTGATCAACTGCTGGTGCCCCCGGTGCACGCCGTCGAAGACACCGACGGTCAGCACGCAACGACCCCAGCCCCCGGGCAGGTGCTCTAGTCCACGCCAACGCTGCACGACCGGAAGCTTACGGGCGGCTCAGCCGTCCAGGCTCAGCACCACGAGGGAACGGGTCCGGCCCTCGACCTCCTCGGCGAGCGCGATCGCCTTGCCGCTGGGGTCGAAAACCCCGTGCGTGCCCGCGATCCCGGCCCCGCGCAGGCGCTTGCCGGTGAGCAGCGCGGCGGCGTCGGCCTCGCTCACGTCGCGCCGGGGGAAGGCCGCCGCGACGGCCGAAGTGAGGTCCAGCGCGAGCTTCGGCTCCGCCTCGAGCTGCTCCAGGGTGCGGGCGAGGGCGATGCCGAACGGGCCGACGCGGGTGCGGCGCAGCGCCGCGAGGTGGCCGCCGACGCCGAGCCCGGCGCCGAGGTCGCGGGCCAGCGCGCGCACGTAGGTGCCGGAGGAGCACTCCACCAACACGTCGAGATCGGTGAAGGTCTCTTCGCGCCGCAACGAGAGGACGTCGAAGCGCTGCACCGTGACGGGACGCGCCTTCAGCTCGACGGTCTCGCCGTCGCGGACCCTGGCGTACGCGCGCTTGCCGTCGATCTTGACCGCGCTGACCGCGCTCGGGACCTGCTCGATCGCGCCGGTGAGCGCGCCGATGCCCTCGGTGATCGCCGCTTCGTCCACAGTGGACGCGTCAGCGGTGGACAGCACCTCGCCCTGGGCGTCGTCGGTGGTCGTGGCCGCGCCGAGGCGGATGGTGGCCAGGTACGCCTTGGTGTCCAGCGCGAGGTGGCCGAGCAGCTTGGTCGCCCGCTCGATGCCCAGCACCAGCACGCCGGTGGCCATCGGGTCGAGCGTGCCCGCGTGGCCCACCTTGCGGGTGCCCATGATCCGCCGCACCCGCGCGACCACGTCGTGCGAGGTCATCCCGTCGGGCTTGTCCACGATGACCAGCCCGGGCGGGACGTTCGATGTCGGACGGTCGGACCTGCGGTCCCGTCGTGCTCTTGTCACGACGGGAAACCCTAATCCGGGCGGCTCAGGCGGCGAGGGCCAGGTCCTCGTCCCACCGGCCGTGCCGGAGCTGGACGGGGACCTGCTCGCCACGGGCCTCGGCGGCGAAGACGACACCGCGAGCCCGGCGCCACCAGACCGCCGTGCGCCAGGTGCCGAACACCAGCACCGCGGCCACGGCGATCAGGGCGATGCGGAACGAGGTGGCGGGCCCCAGGGACCGCGTCAGCTCCAGCAGCACCCCGACCGAGAGGGCGGCCACCGTCGTCGCCGTGAAGCCACCGACGTTGACCACGCCAGTCGCGGTGCCGACCACGCGCAGCGGGTTGTAGTCACGCGCGAGGGCGAACGCGACCGCGGACGCGGGCCCGCCCAGGGAGAGCACGAAGAGGCCGACCGCGATGAACGGCGTCGGCACGTGCCCGCCCGGCCAGCACAGCAGCACGGTCCACACGACCAGCGCGCTGAGCAGGTAACCGACCACGATCGGCATGCGGTGCTCCGGCCGACGACCGATCAGCGCGCCCACGACCGGGCTGCCGACGACACCGCCGAGCACCAGAACGCTGAGCAGCGCGCTCGCCGCGCGCGGGTCCATGCCCTGCGCCTCGACGAGGTACGGGAAACCCCAGAGCAGGCCGAGCACCGCCGGACCGAACATGGTCGAGAAGTGCACCCAGAAGCCGAGGCGCGTCCCCGGCACGCTCCACGACTCGGAGACGCGACGCAGTACCTGGCGAGGCGACACGGGATCGGCAGCGCGCACCTCGTGCCCCGCCGGGTGGTCGCGCAGCTTCAGGACGGCGAGGACGGCGTAGGCGGCGGTGAGCACACCGACGGCGAGGAAGGTCCACGTCCAGCCGACGTTGTCCAGCGCGAGCGTGAGCGGAACCGTCGAGACGAGGTTGCCCGCCGCGCCGAGGGCTCCGGAGAACGACACGACCACCGAGTACTGGCGGCCGGGGAAGTGACCGGCGATCAACCGCAGCAGGCTGACCCAGGTCATGGCGTCGCCGCTGCCCAGCACCGCGCGGGCGACGAGAGCGAGGGCGTAGGAGTCGGCGACGGCGAACAGCAGCTGACCGGTGCCCATCAGCAGGGCCGCGACGGTCAGCACCCGGCGCGGGCCGAAGCGGTCCACGAGCACGCCGGTGGGGATCTGCATGAGGGCGTACACACCGACCTGGAGGACGGTGAAGACGCCGAGTGCGGCGGGGCCGACCCCGAAGCGCTCACCGGCCTGGAGACCGGCGACACCGAGCGAGGTGCGGTGGAAGACCGCCGCGACGTAGATGGCTACCGCAATGGTCCAGACCAGCCAGCCCTGGCGGGTGGCGCGCTCGACCGAAGGCAAGGAAAACCCTCCGAACCTGGAGAAGGGGAAGACGGGGAAGTGCCGACGTTGGCACCCCCTTCATCGCCCGGCCCCTCTCCCCGCGTTAGCGCTTCGAAACGTGCACTCGCCCACACCTGCTAGCGGACGGCGCCGGGGACGGCCCACTCGCCGGAGCGGGCGCGCAGGAGCACCGCGGCGAGGCGGATGAGCATGAAGGCGGACAGGGCGGTCCAGACACCGGCGAGGCCCCAGCCCGTCGCCAGGGACAGCCACACCAGCGGGAGGAAGCCGAGCACGGCGGACGTGATCGTCGCGGTGCGGAGGTAGGCCGCGTCGCCCGCACCGAGCAGCACCCCGTCCAAAGCGAACACAACACCCGCGATGGGTTGCAGCGCGACGAAGAACCACCACGCGTGCGGGATCTGCGCGAGCACCGCGGGGTCGGGGCTGAACACGGGCGGCAGCACCGTCGCCAGTGCCGCGAAGACCACCCCGAGGGCAACGCCGAACCAGAGGCCGTAGATGGTGATCTGCCGGGCAAGAGCTTTCGCGCGTGGGGAGTCCGAGGATCCCAGCGCCGCGCCCACGAGCGACTGCGCCGCGATCGCCAGCGAATCCAGCACGAGCGACAGGAAGGTCCAGAGCTGCAGCACGACCTGGTGCGCGGCAGCCGCCTCCGCCGAGGTGCGCGCGGCCACTGCCGCCGCGGAAACGAAGCACGCCTGGAACGCCAGACTGCGCAGGATGAGATCGCGACCGAGGCCGAGCTGCGCGCGCATCAACCGCGGGATCGGGCGCAGCGGAACGCGTTGCACCACCAGCGCCCGAACGAAGAGCGCGGCGGAGATCACCTGCGCCACCACGTTGGCCACGGCGGAACCCGCGAGCCCCCAGTCCGCCCAGTACACCAGGACCGGGCACAGAACGGCTGAGATCCCGTTGCCCGCCAACACATATCGCAGTGGTCGAGCGGTGTCCTGCACGCCGCGCATCCACCCGTTGCCCGCCATCGTGATCAACACCAGCGGCGCGCCGAGCAACGCGATGCGCAACCAGCCCACCGCCGCGTCGGCGACCGCGCCGGGACCGGCGAGCGCGTGCGCGATCGGGCCGGCGAGCAGCTGCCCGGCCAGCACCAGGACCAGGCCGACCACCACGGCCAGCCAGGTCGCCTGCACGCCCTCCGCGACCGCGTCCGCTCGCCGACCGGCACCGTGCAGCCGCGCCGTGCGAGCGGTCGTGCCGTAGGACAGGAAGGTCAGCTGCGTGGAGACCTGGGCGAGGACGATCCCGCCGATCGCGAGCGCCGCCAGCGGGACCGCGCCGAGATGGCCGACGACCGCCGTGTCCACCAGGAGGTACAGCGGCTCCGCCGCCAGCACGCCGAGCGCGGGCAACGCCAGACCCAGCACGCGCCGCGGTGACTCCACAACCTTCACGGCCCGAGACTAGGTCAGCCCACCGACAACCTCAGTTCACCGGCGGAGCGGACTCCAAGGCGGAACGCACCTGGTCAACTGCCTCTTCCAGCCCGCAGCGGAGGGTCACTCCCGAGGCGAGACGGTGACCACCGCCACCCAGGGACTCGGCGACGGCCCCGACGTCGAGCCGGCTGGTGGCGCGCAGCGAGACCGTCCACGTCGACGGGCCGGTCTCCTTGAACACCGCGGCGACCTCGGCCTCGCGGGTGGTGCGCAGGATGTCGATCACGCTGTCCACGTCCTCGCCGCGCAGCCCCTCGGCATCGGCGGCGCGGACGGCGGCGTGCACGAAACCCAGTCCTTGAGCCGAATCCGGCTCCAGACCGGCCCCGCCGAGCACCGTCGCGAGCATGCCCATCCAGCCGAACGGGTGGGTGTCCAGCAACGGGCGCAGGGTGGCATCCGGATCGACCCCGGCCTCCACGAGCCGGGCCGCGGTCGCGTACGTCCCGCCGGTGGCGATGCGGAAGCAGCGCGTGTCGGTGGCCAGGCCCGCGTAGAGGCAGCGGGCGATCGGCTCGTCGACCTTCGCCCCGAGCTCGTCCAGCACGCGCAGCACGATCACCGCCGTGGCCTCGGCCTGGTCGTCGACCACGTTGATCGTGCCGAAGCGGGTGTTGGAGACGTGGTGGTCGAGCACGATCACCTCGCCCCCGGCCGCAGCGGTCGCGGCCACCCGGTCACCGAGCACGCCGAGCCGGTCGACGCTGCCCGCGTCCAGCGCCACCAGCAGCGGCGGCACCGCGGGCACGTCCTCGACGGGCACCACGATGCCGGTCGGGTCCAGCCCGCGCAGCGACTCCGGCACCTCCGCGGGATGCCCGAAGGACACCCGCACGGTGGCACCGCGCCGCTGCAGGGCGATGCCCAGCGCCACCGCCGAGCCGAGCGCGTCGGCATCGGGGTTGACGTGGGCGAGCAGGGTGACGTCCGGCGCGTCGGTCAGCAACCGCGCCGCGCGCCGGAGACCCTGCTCGTCCCGCACTACTCGTCCTCTTCCGCTTCGCGGGGCTTGCGGTACGGATCGGCCTCACCGGCGGGCTTGGCGCCCGCGGCGATCCGGGCCACGTCGGCGTCGGCCGCCTGGGCCTTCGCCAGCAGCTCCTCCACCTGCCGGGCGGTGTCCGGCACCGCGTCCAGCACGAAGGACAGCGTCGGGGTGAACCGGACGCCGGTGCGCTGGCCGACCAGCGACCGCAGCACACCGGTCGAACTGGCCAGTGCCGCCGCGGTTCCGGCGTGGTCGGCGTCATCGCCGAAAACGGTGTAGAACACGGTCGCCTCGCGCAGGTCCGCGGTGACCTTGGCGTCGGTCACCGTGACCATCGCCAGGCGCGGGTCCTTCACGTCGTGCTCCAGCGCGGACGCCACGATCTGCGCGATCCGCTTGGCGAGCCTGCGGGCGCGGGCCTGGTCGGCCACGGCGCTCCTCCTGTCGATTGTTCCTGGTACTGGTACGGCGGGGTCAGTCGTCCTCCGGCCCGAACATCCGGTGCCGGGCGGAGAGCAGCTCCAGCTCGGGCCGCCCCGCCACGAGCCGTTCGCAGGCCGAGAGGACCTGGCGTACGTGCTCGGTGTCCCCCGCGACCGCCGAGACCCCGATCAGGGCGCGGCGGTGCAGGTCCTGGTAGCCGGCCTCGGCGGCGGCCACCTCGAAGCGCTTGCGCAGCTCGGCGATGACCGGCCGCACCACGGAGCGCTTCTCCTTGAGCGAGTGCACGTCCCCGAACAGGACGTCCAGCTCCAACGATCCCACGTACACGGGCATCACCGTCGTGATTGTTCGAGGGGTGGCCGGATGTTCGTCGAACACCCGGCCACCCACGCGGATCAGCTGCGCGGCTTCTCGCGCATCTCGAACGTCTCGATCGAGTCGCCGATCTTCAGATCGCCGAACGAGCCGAGCGTGATACCGCACTCGTAGCCCTCGCGGACCTCGGTCGCGTCGTCCTTGAAGCGGCGCAGCGAGGTGATCGAGAGGTTGTCGGCCACCACGACGTTGTCGCGGAGCAGACGCGCTTTGGAGTTGCGCTTGATCTCACCGGACATGACCAGGCAGCCGGCGATGGTGCCGAACTTGGAGGACTTGAAGACCTCGCGGACCTCGGCCTTGCCCAGACCGACCTCTTCGTAGATCGGCTTGAGCATGCCCTTGAGCGCGGCCTCGATCTCGTCGATCGCCTGGTAGATGACCGTGTAGTAGCGGACGTCCACGCCCTCGCGGTTGGCCAGCTCGGTGGCCTTGCCCTCCGCGCGGACGTTGAAGCCGAGCACGATCACGTTGTCGGCGATGGCGAGGTTGATGTCGCCCTCGGTGATGCCGCCGACGCCGCGGTGGATGACCCGCAGCTCGACGTCCTCGCCGACGTCCAGCTTCAACAGGGCGCTCTCCAGTGCCTCGACGGTACCGGAGTTGTCGCCCTTGATGATCAGGTTGAGCTGGCGCGTCTCCTTCAGGGCCGCGTCCAGGTCCTCCAGGCTCACGCGCTTGCGCTTGGCCGCCTGCTGGGCGTTGCGCTCGCGGGCGCGGCGCCGGTCGGCGATCTGGCGGGCGACGCGGTCCTCGTCGACGACGAGGAAGGTGTCACCCGCGCCCGGCACGGACGTGAACCCGATGACCTGGACCGGACGCGACGGGGTCGCCTCGATGACGTCCTCGTTGTACTCGTCGACCATCCTGCGCACGCGGCCGTACGCGTCACCGGCGACGATCGAGTCACCGACGCGCAGCGTGCCGCGCTGGACCAGGACGGTGGCGACGGCACCGCGGCCGCGGTCGAGGTGCGCCTCGATCGCGATGCCCTGGGCCTGCATGTCCGGGTTGGCGCGCAGGTCCAGCGTGGCGTCCGCGGTCAGCAGGATCGCCTCCAGCAGGCCCTGGATGTTGATGTTCTGCCGCGCGGAGATGTCGACGAACATCGTCTCGCCGCCGTACTCCTCGGCGACCAGGCCGTAGTCGGTGAGCTGCTGCCGGATCTTCTGCGGGTTCGCCTCCGGCTTGTCGATCTTGTTCACCGCGACCACGATCGGCACGTTCGCCGCCTGGGCGTGGTTGATCGCCTCCACCGTCTGCGGCATCACACCGTCGTCGGCGGCGACCACGATCACCGCGATGTCGGTGGAGTTCGCACCGCGGGCACGCATGGCGGTGAACGCCTCGTGACCGGGGGTGTCGATGAAGGTGATCAGCCGCTCGCGGCCGTCCAGCTCCGCCGCCACCTGGTAGGCACCGATGTGCTGGGTGATGCCACCGGCCTCGCCCTCGTGCACGTTCGCCTTGCGGATCGTGTCGAGCAGGCGGGTCTTACCGTGGTCGACGTGACCCATGACGGTCACCACCGGCGGACGGAACTCCAGGTCCTCCTCGGTGCCCTCGTCCTCGCCGTAGCTGATGTCGAAGGACTCGAGCAGCTCGCGGTCCTCCTCCTCGGGGCTGACGACCTGGACCCGGTAGTTCATCTCCTGGCCCAGCAGCTCGAGGATCTCGTCGGAGACCGACTGGGTCGCCGTGACCATCTCGCCGAGGTGGAACATCGCCTGCACCAGCGCGGCCGGGTTGGCGTTGATCTTGTCGGCGAAGTCGGTCAGCGAGGCGCCGCGCGCCAGCCGGACGACCTCGCCCTGGCCCTTCGGCAACCGCACGCCACCGATGGACGGGGCCTGCATGTTGTCGAACTCCTGCCGCTTCTGCCGCTTCGACTTGCGGCCCTTGCGGCTCGGGCCGCCGGGACGGCCGAACGCGCCCGCGGTGCCACCGGCGCGGCCGCGGCCACCGCCGCCACCACCCGGGCGGAACCCACCGCCACCGGGACGGAAACCACCGGCACCGCCGCCAGCGGGAGCACCGGCACCGCCGCCACCACCGGGACGGAAGCCGCCGCCACCGCCACCGCCGCCGCGGAAGCCGCCGCCTCCGCCGCCACCGGGACGGAAGCCGCCACCGCCGCCGGGACCACCACGGCCACCGGCACCGCCGGGACCGCCACGACCGCCACCGGGACCACCGCGACCGCCACCGGCACCGCCGGAGGGACGCTGCGGCCGGGGCGGCATCATGCCGGGGTTCGGGCGCGGGGGCATGTTGCCGGGGGTGGGACGCGGGCCACCGGGACGCGCGTCACCGCGCGGGGCCGGGGCCGGACGGCCCTCGCCACCGGGACCGGGACGGGCCTCGCCACCCGGGCGGGCGTCGCCGCCGGGACGCGGGGCACCCGGACGCGGGCCGGGGGCCTGCGGGCGCTGGGCGGGAGCACCGCCACCGACGCCGAACGGGTTGTTGCCGACCCGGGGAGCGCGCGGACCCGGCTTCGGGGCCTGCGGCTTCGGCGGGACGACGGACGGGCCGGCCTGCGGCGGCTTGGGGCCGGGGCGCGGGCCGGGCTTGACCCCGGACGAGGCGGCCGGGGCCGCGGGCGTCGCGGGCTTGGGGGCCTGCTCGGGCGCCTTCGGCGCGGGAGCGGCCGGCTTCGCCGCGGCCGGCTTGGCCTCGGCGGGGGTCACCGACGGGGCCGGAGCGGGCTTGGCCTGCTCGACCGGCTTGGGGGCCGGCGGCCGGGGGCCGGGCTTGGGCGCGGGGCCGGGGCGCGGCGCCGGCTTGGCCTCCGAAGAAGGCGCAGCGGACACCGCCGGCGCGGGCTTGGGACCCGGGGCCGGGGCACCGGACTGCGGTGCCGGGCCGGGCTTGGGAGCCGGGGGCCCGGGCTTGGGCGCGGCGGGACGCTTGTCCGCCTTGCCGCCCGGGTAGGAGTCCCGCAGCTTGCGGGCGACCGGCGCCTCCACGGTGGAGGACGCCGACTTCACGAACTCACCAAGCTCCTTGAGCTTGTTCAGTACGTCCTTGCTGGTGACACCGAGCTCTTTCGCGAGCTCGTGCACACGGGCCTTGCCTGCCACTTGTCTCCTCACTGGGAGGCCGAGCGGCAAGCCCGCACGACCTCGTCCTACCGTCGAAGCGCGTTCATGTCTTCAGCTTCACGGCTGATTCATGATCGGTCGACCTGCTTCCTTCGTATTGCGCGACGGGGAGGTTCCCTCGTCGGTCGAGAGCCGGGCTGCCTTGGCGAGGTGGGAGCCGACCGGGGCGGTGTCGAGCGGGCCGGTGAAGCGCAGTGCCCGCGGGAACGCCCTGCGCCGTTCGGCGAGGCGAAGGCACTCGGGATCGGGGTGCAACCAGGCGCCCCGTCCCGGGAGCCGACGCCGGGGGTCGGGCACCGCACAATCGCCCGAGACCACCACGCGCAGAAGCTCAGCGGCGAGCGCCCGGGTGCGGCATCCCACGCACGTTCGAACAACAGACGTGTGCATTGGATCCCGATCCCCGGCGCCCTGAACCACTCATGAGTCTAACGCCTAGGGCGAACCGGTTGTTCACCGGAGCCCGGAGATCTTGCCGACACCTACCGGCGACACCTACTCAGGAGTACTCGCGGCCGCCCCCGGAGCGCTCGGTGTGTCCGGTGCGGCGTCGCTGCGGATGTCGATCCGCCAGCCGGTCAGCCGCGCCGCGAGGCGGGCGTTCTGCCCCTCCTTGCCGATGGCCAGCGAGAGCTGGAAGTCCGGCACCACCACGCGGGCGGTCTTGGCCCGCTCGTCGACCACGGTCACCGAGACGACCTTGGCGGGCGAGAGCGCGTTGCCGACGAAGGTCGCCGGGTCCTCGGAGTAGTCGACGATGTCGATCTTCTCGCCGGACAGTTCGCTCATCACGTTGCGCACCCGCGCGCCCATCGGGCCGATGCAGGCGCCCTTGGCGTTGACCCCGGGCACGGTGGACCGGACCGCGATCTTGGTGCGGTGGCCGTGCTCGCGGGCGACGGCGGCGATCTCCACCGTGCCGTCGGCGATCTCCGGGACCTCCAGCGCGAACAGCTTCTTCACCAGACCGGGGTGGGTGCGGGACAGGTTCACCTGGGTGCCGCGCGCCGCCCTGGACACGGTGACCACGTAGCACTTGAGCCGCATGCCGTGGGTGTAGGTCTCCCCCGCCACCTGCTCGGCGGGCGGGATCACGCCCTCGATGTCGCCGACCTTGACGACCACCATGCCGCGCGAGTTCGCGCGGGCGTCGCGCTGGACGACACCGGCGAGGATCTCGCCCTCCTTGGTGGCGAACTCGCCGAAGGTGCGCTCGTGCTCGGCGTCGCGCAGCCGCTGCAGGATGACCTGGCGCGCGGTGGTCGCGGCGATGCGGCCGAAGCCCTCGGGGGTGTCGTCCCACTCCTCGGCGACAACGCCGTCCGGCTGGACGTCCTGGGCGAGCACCCGGACGATGCCGGTCTTGCGGTCGATCTCCACCCGCGCGTGCGGGAAGTGGCCCTCGGTGTGCTTGTACGCGGTCAGCAGCGCGGTCTCGATGGCCCCGAGCACGGTCTCGAAGGGGATCTCTTTTTCGCGCTCGATCGCCCGGAGCGCGGCGATGTCCACGTTCATTTCGACTCCTCCTCCGTTGTGTCGTTCGCGCCCAGCTTCGCCAGGTCGGCCGCGGGGGGCGCGTTGAACTCGATCTCGACCTTGGCGCCGGCGACGTCGGCGTAGGCGACGCGCCGGAGTTCCCCGCCGACCAGCAGCTGGACCCCGTCGTCGTCGGCGTCGCCGACCCTGCCGACGAACTCGGAGCCGTCGGACATCCGAACCTTAGCGAGCCGCAGCCGGGTGTGCCGCCAGTGCCGGGGCCTGGTCAGCGGGGCGTCGAGCCCGCGCGAGGAGACCTCCAGGGTGTAGGCGTCCGAGAGCACGTCCTCGCGCGCGTCGAGCGCCTCGGCGACCGAACGGGAGGCGTCGGCCACCTCGTCCAGGTTCACCCCGCGCTCGGAGTCGACGACCACGCGCAGTACCCGGCGGCGGCCTGCCGACCGCACGTCGAGTTGCTCCAACTCGAACCCGGCGGCGCGGACCGCCTCGTCCACGATGGGTTCGAGCTGCGCGGTGAGCTGGTCCCGTGGACCAGGCCCCCCGTGCTGCCTGCTGGACACCTGTCGGGCTCCCTAGCTCTTGAAGTGACAAAGCGGCCGGTGCGGGATGCCGCACCGGTCCGGTCGCACAGCGTAGCTTGTCGCCGACGACGCGAAGCTGCGTCGACGCCCGGCGCCGCAAGCGGGTCTCGGTGATCGCCGCCCGATCGAGCGAGCCTGGCAGGATGGGCGCTCGTGGTCTCCGCCAACGCTCGACCCCGCAAGCGGGTCTTCGGTCGACATTCCTCCGGACATTCCCGCCGCGGTTTCCTGCGCGCCGGGCTCGCGGGCGCGGTGGTGCTGCCGCTGACCGCGTGCACGGGTGAGCCTGCGCAGAACAAGCCCGACCCGCTCGAAGAACTCGCCGCGCAGGCGCGTTCCGACGCCGACCTGGCCAAAGCGATCGCCGTGGCCCACCCCTCGCTGGCGGCGAAGGCCGACGCGGTCGCGACGGACCGGCGGGCGCACCACGGGGCGATCGAGAAGGAGCTGAACCGGGCGCGTCCGGCGCGGGTGAGCACGACCGCGACGCCGCCGCCCGCGCCGGCCCCCAGTGCTCCGCAGCAGGCGTCGGCGGCCTTGAGCGCCTTGAAGGACGCCGTCACCAACGGCGAGAAGCGCGCGGCGGAACTGGTGCCGTCGTTGCCGAAGCACCGCGCGGGCCTGATCGGCTCGGTCGCGGCGAGCTGTGCGTGCCTGCGGGAGGTGCTGGCCTGATGGTGGTCCGGACGCAGAAGAACCCGCCGTCGCCGGAAACGGTCGACGCGGTGCAACAGGCGCTCGCCGCCGAGCACGCCGCGGAGTGGGCCTACGGCCTCGCGTCGGCATTCCTGCCCGCCTCGGCCGATTCGGCGATCCGCGAGGGCTCGACGGCGCACCGGGCACGGCGGGACGCGGTGGAGCGGCTGCTGCGCGACGCGGGGACGTCACCCGTTCCCGCTGAGCCCGCTTACCAGCCACCGCAGCCGGTCACCAACCAGGCGAGCGCCGCCGGCCTGCTGGCGTCCGCGGAGACGGACGCGGCCGCGGCGTGGCACGGCGTGCTCGAACGGTCCGAGGACGAGGGGCTGCGGCGCACCGCTCTCGAAGGGCTGACCGCGGCGGCCGTGCGGACGGTGCGGTGGCGCAAGATGGCCGGGCAGACCCCGGCCACGACCGCGTTTCCCGGGCGCCAGTAGGACTTCTCAGCCCTCGTTGACGAGGCGGAGCGTGTCCTTGCTGACTTCCCGGAGCAGGTCGACGTCCTTGCGCGAGTAGGCGTAGAACTCCGACTCCGCGATCAGGACCTTCTTGCCCTGGACCTCGGAGGCGTAACCCGCTTCGTTGAACCGGGCCGGGCCGCCGGGCACGTTGTGGTTCTCGCGGATGAGGTCGTTGACGTTGCCGGTGTTGTTGGAGCTGGTCAGCTTCTCCAGCTCCGCCGCGGCCTGGGGCGTGTGCATCTCGACCACGGCGAGCGAGACGACGACCGGGGCACCGTCCTTGGCCTTGGTGGCGAAGAGCCTGCGGACCATGTTCTTGCACGGGTTCTTCTGGAAGAACTTCTGCGTGTCGTCGTAGGCGTGGGCGGCGCAGTCCTCGTCCTTGACCTGCACGTGCTCCTCGTAGACGAGCTGCGGTGGGTCGGGCGGGAGCGAGGCGGTCCCGGTGACGGTCCGGTCGGTCGCACTCCAGAGGGTCCCGGAGAGCAGCGCGACGCCCGCGAGCGCTCCGCCCTTGATGAGCCAGCCCTTGCGGGAGCGGTCGGCGACGAGGCCGGCCAGCCGGTCGGCCGGGCTGGGCGGGTCCTGCGCGGGCGGCTCCGCCACCGGGGCCTCGGCCCGCGGTCGCGGAGCTGGGGCGGCCTCGGTCAGGGGCGAGGTGTCCCACTCAGCGGGCTCCACTCGCGTCATCACCTGTCCGTCCGATGAGCGCAGATCCGACACGATGGCTCACGGTAACGGTCGGCACGGGGAAACGCGACGCGTCCCTACAACCTTGATAACCGCGAGCGCCAGCCTTGGCATTCACCTGTACGCGTGAACAGGAGTAACGGACAGCTGGTCACAGTCCGGACAACTCCACCCAATCGAGGACCAGATCGAGTACTCGGTCCTGCCCGGAGTCCAGCATCAGCGCGTGCCCGACGCCGTCCACCCAGCGCGGCGCCGTGCGGTAGTGCCCGGCGGTCGCCCGCACGCTGGACATGGGGATGATCCGGTCCGCGGTCGCGCCGACCACCAGCACCGGAGGGTTGCCGAGCGGCCGCGGCGGGCGGCGGTGGAAGAGCAGCTGGCACTGCGCGAGCGCGCCCGTCGGCCCCTCTCGCAGCAGCTCGGGGCGGGGAGCGCCGACGAAGCGCAGCCGCTCCGGGAAGGTCATCGACCGGCCGAGCAGCGCCTGCCCCAGGGTGCGCGGCGACCGCACGGCCAGCACGCCGAGCCCGGCGATCTCGGGCCCCGCCCCGACCGAACCGAGCAGCACCCCGGCTCGCGCCGGGTACCGGGCGAGCGCGCGCTGCACGACGAGCCCGCCCAGGGAATGACCTACGAGAATCGGTTGCCGGGGCAGTCGAACAGCGGTCTGCACGACGTCGTGCACGTAGTGCCGCAGCCCGGTCAGGAGTCGCCGGCGCGCACCGCCGCTGCCGCCCGCGCAGCGCAGGCTGACCGCGTAGGACGGGAAACCGCGCTCCGCGGCGGCTTTGAGCCAGTACTCGGCGAACTGCCACGCGCCGCCGCCCACGCCGTGGACGAACAGCAGCGGTGGCTTGCCGGTATCGGTCTCCGGCAACTCGGAGAGCACTTCGCGTTGCACGGGTGGAACCGGGAACGCCCAGTCGAAGACGCGCATCGCCCTCGCCATCACGCGGCTCCCAACGCGTCGATGGTGCTCTGCAAGCCGCGTAAGTAGTGCTGGTGCGCTACCTCGAAGTGGTGACGCGTGCTCTTCACGTAGTCCTGGCCGCCTGTCCAGCGCCGGTCCGCCTGCTGCACAACGGTTCTCCGGAACGCGGCGGCCCGGCTGGGAGATCGGTCCCGTGCTCGCAGGTACGACGCGATGGCCGCGGTCTGCCAGTGCACCAAGGCGAACTGACCCGAATCGGGCTGGATCAGCCCCGCTACGAACAAGGTCTCGTGCGCAGGTGAGAAAACGTGTTGGTACAGCTTGGGTTTGGTGTGCGCCTCGCCGTCCCACGCCAGCAGCGCTGGATCCAGGAACGGCACGCGGAGCAGGTAGCCGGTCGCGAGGACGACCAGGTCGACATCAACGCGCTGCCCGTCGCTCAGCACGACCGTGGAGCCCTCGAAGCGCTCGACGTCCGGCACCGGCTTGATGCCGCCGTGGCCCACGTAGTACGTGAGCAGGCTGTTCACGATCGGATGGGTCTCGAAGAGCGCGTGGTCCGGCTTGGGCAGACCGGCGCGCTGCGGGAGGCCGACCGTCGCGAGGAGCGTCAGCTTCGTCATGAGGCGGCGCACGGGCTTGGGTAATCGCAGGCCGATCAGCGCATCCGCGATCTGGTCCGACGGCTTGCCGAGGATGTACTTGGGCACGTACCAGTACCCGCGCCGCGTGGAGTGCCACACGGCCTCCGCGTGCTGAGCCGCCTCCACCGCGATGTCGCAGCCCGTGTTGCCCGCACCGACCACCAGGACCCGTTGCCCACGAAGGACATCAGGCCCCTTGTACGCCGCGGAGTGGAGCACCTTGCCGGAGAACTCCGCGAGCCCGGGGTACTCCGGCATCTTCGGGTGCCAGTTGTGCCCGTTGGCCACGACGAGCGCGTCGAAGTGCTTGGGCACCTTGCCTTTCACGGTCACCGACCACCCGCCGCCGTCGGGCACGGCGCTGGTCACCTCGTGGCCGAACCGCACGTGGTCGAGCAGGCGGAAGTGCTCGGCGTAGCGCTGGAAGTACTCGCGGAGCCGGCTGTGGTGCGGGTAGTCCGGCCACTCGTCCGGCATCGGGAAGTCCGGGTACTGGGTGAACGGCTTGGAGGAGATCGTGTGCGTGCTCGCGTAGACCCGGCTGCCCGGCCCGCCGAAGCACCAGTTGCCGCCGACCTCGTCGTGCCGCTCGTAGGCCACGGCGTCGAACCCGGCCTGCCGGAGGTTCTTCAACGCGACCAGGCCGGAGGAACCCGCGCCGATCACGCACACCGTCTTCGTCACGCCTTGCCTCCCAGGAGTGGGGCGAGCAGCCTGCGAACCGTGTCCCGGACCGTCTCCGGGGACGCGCCGTGCAGCCCGAACACCGGATCGAGGCCCGGGAGGAAGGGCGCCAGCGCGAGGTGGGGAACGAGCAGCATCAGCCAGGCGATCAGCACGTCGGGATCACCGTCCACCTCACCGCGTTCTACCGCGGCGACCACCAAGGGGCGCAACACCTCCAGGTAGTGCCGGTGAGCGACGTCGCGGACCGCGGCGCGCACCGCGGGGTCCATTTCCAGGTTGGTCGCGGCTGTGACGCCCCGCTCGACCGGGTGCTCGGCGAACCACCGGACCCACACGTCCAGTGCGTCGACCACGAACTCGGCGAAGTTCGGACTCTCCAGCTGTCCGAGCCGCGGCTCGATCGCCGCGCGCACCCGCTGCGACACCTCCTCCGCCACCGTGGCGAAGAGGTCGAGCTTGTCGGTGAAGTACTGGAACAGCGAGCCTTTGGCGATCCCGGCCTCGCGCGCGATGACGTTGAGCGACCCGCGCGAGTAGCCGAGCGCGGCGAACTCGTCGAGGGCCGCGCCGAGCACGCGTTCGCGCTTGGCCGCGGGCAGGTTGCGCCAGACGTCGGTGGGCAGCTCCGCCACCTCCCCGAGAAAGTGACCACCTGGTCATAGGACCGGGCGGTCACCATCGTGAGCCGGATTCACCGCACTGTCAATGCTTGAGCGCGCGCACCACCAGCTCGACGTCCTCCTCGGAGTTGTAGAGGTGGAAGCCCAGCCGCGTGCGCCCCGCGCGCGAGCCCGACCGCACCCCGGCCTCGGCCAGCCGCCGCCCCTGCTCGTCGTCCAGCTCCAGCGACACGATCGCCGATCCGGTTCCCGGGAGGTCCAGCTCGGCGAGCAACGCATCGGTCAACCGCACGGAATGCGCACGCACCTCGGCCATGTCCAACGTGGACAGATACTCCAGTGAGGCAGTCGCACCGACCTGGGCCAGCCACACCGGCGAGATGTCCAACCGCCGCGCACTGCGCGCCAACCGCAACGGCAGCCCGTAGATCGACTGCCACGGGTCCTCGCCCCCGTACCAGTTCGCCGAGTGCACCACCAGCTCGTCCAGCGCGTCCGGCCGCACGGCCAGCCAGGCGGCGCCGCGCGGGCAGAGCATCCACTTGTAGGCGGCGGCGACCACCCAGTCCGCCCACCCCAGGTCCAGCGGCATCCACCCCACCGCCTGCGTGGCGTCCAGCAGCACCCGGGTTCCCGCCGCGGCCGCGGCCTCGCGCAGCGCGGCCAGGTCGACCTCCGCGCCGTTCGCCGACTGCACGACGCTGACCGCGACGACATCATGACCGTCCACTTCGGACGGGATGTCGGCGAGATCGGCCTCGGTCACCTTCACGCCGCGATGTGCCTGCGCGGCAAACGGGAACGTCAGGCTGGTGAACTCGCCGCGGGCGACCAGGACCCGGCTCCCGTCGGGCACGCTCGCCGCGACGATGCCGGCCACCTGGGACCCGCTCGCCCCCGCAGCGACGTCGTCGGCGTCGAAGCCGACCAGCTTCGCGAAGGCCGCTCGCGCGCGGCGCACGTGCTCGTCGAAGTCGGCGGGGTGGTCGGCCCCCGCACCCCACCGCTGGACGGACTCGCGAACGGCGTCCGTGGTCAGCGTCGGCGGGATACCGATGCTCGGCGTGTTCAGATACCCGGCGGGGACGTCGAAACTCGCTCCGAAGGCAAGGCGCATGCCCCCGAGCGTATGCGCGGCCCCACCACGATCCGCCCGCATCCAGAACGACTCATTCGGTGCGTTGGGGGGATCGGGGCGCGGGGCTAGCGTTGGGGGCATGCGTTCCGAGGTGATCGAGATCAGGACCGGGTCGGTCGAGGTGGTCTACGACCTGACGGCGGAGTGCGAGCGGTTCCTGGCGGGGGTGGACGGCGCGGACGGGCTGCTGCACGTGTGGGTGCCGCACGCGACGGCGGGCCTGGCGGTCCTGGAGACCGGGGCGGGCAGCGACGACGACCTGCTGGCGGCGCTGCGCGATCTCCTCCCGGCGGACGACCGCTGGCTGCACCGCCACGGCTCGAAGGGGCACGGTCGCGACCACGTCCTGCCCGCGCTGGTGCCGCCCTACGCGACAGTCCCGGTCTTCGGCGGGCGGATGGCCCTGGGCACCTGGCAGTCGGTCTGCCTGGTGGACACCAACCGCGACAACCCGGTCCGCAGCGTCCGCTTCAGCTTCCTGACGGGCTGACCAACCGGGACGTGACGTCGGGTGCGGCGCGCGCGAGCAGTTCGGCGCGGCGCACGGCGATGCCTGGCGTGTAGTCCTCGACCGGGACGACTTCGAGGACGCCGGGCAGGAACGCCTGGCGGAGCCCGCGCGCCGCGGCGTCGGGAGCGAGCGCGACAGCGGCCAGGTACTCGGCGACGGTGACCGCGGCCGGTCCGGCGCCGGGCCAGCTCGGCCAGTTCCGCGCCGTTCGCTCTTGGCGCCGGGAGGACGCCGAGGCGGTCAGCACCTTCACGCGGCAATACTCTTGGATTCAGATTGTCAGATATCCCTGCAGGGGTACGGTGCCCGGTGTGACGAGGCCGAACGCGCGCCGGAACGCGCTGATCACCGTGCTGCTGCTGGTGATCGTCGTGGGCGGGGGCACGGCGGCGGTGTTGCTGCTGGCGCGCGGCGCCGATCGGACCGGGCCCACGACCACCGCGGCGCCCCCGCCGGAGAAGACCACCCCGCCGCCGGTCACCACGAAACCGCTGCCGCCCGCGCGCAACCCCGGCTGGCAGGTGATCGTCAACCACGACTCGGGACTGGTCTACGAGGTGCCGGGCTCGTGGACGCTGGGCGGGACCAGGATGGCGCGGCCCGGCGGGGTGCTGTCGCTGAGCGGGCTCGCCGCCGCGCGGCCCTTCCAGTGCGACGGCGCGGAGTTCGTCCGGGGCGAGGTCGGCTCCGGCCGGATGGTCCGGCGCGACGATCCCGCGGTCGTGGCCGCCGCGGTCGCCGAGGGGGCGGCCAAGTCCAACTACCCCTCGCCCACCGTCGAGCTCAGCCCGCCGACCCCGGTCGCGGTGGACGGCCTCGCCGGGGCCACCGTGGTCGCCGACGTCTCGTCGAGCGCACCGAGTCCTTGTCACGCAAGCAAGGCGCGGATCACCGTGCTCGCGCTGACGGTGCCCAACGGCACGGTCGCGGTCAAGGTCGAGGTGCCGGAGGACGGCAAGGACGCGCAGTTCTCCCCGAGCGCCGAGGACGTGCGCAAGATCCTGGACACCGTCCGCCAGCTGAGCTGAGTTGGGTTCGCCGCGCGCCCTGGTAGTACCGTCGCTGCCGTGACATGGCCAGGTGGTGGACAGGACCAGCAGGGACAGGGCGGCTGGGGCGGGTACCCCCAGCAGCAGCCGCAGCAACAGCCGCAGTGGGGCGAGCAGGCTCCGCAGCAGCAGCCCCAGCAACCCCAGTACGGCGGGTTCGGCCAGGGCGGGTACGGCGGCCTCGGCGCGTTCGGGCAGCAGCCGCCGCCGAACAAGAGCAAGCGCAACAAAGCGATCCTCTTCAGCGCGATCGGCGTCGTCCTGGTCGCCGCCGTCGTCGTCACCGTGGTCCTGCTGACCAACAGCAACAGCCCGCAGCCGCAGGCCGGGCCGGGCACCACCACCCCGGCGGGCCCGACGACCACCACGAAGGCCATCGCGAAGCCGCCGGAGCCGATCAACGAGGCCCCGAAGAACCCCGGCTGGCAGGTCGTGCCCAACCTGATCACCAGGCTGGTCTACGAGGTCCCCCCGGCGTGGAAGCCCGCCGCGCCGGGCGAGACGCGCTCCGCCTCCGGCGCCCCCAACATCAACACCATCGCGACGCTGGGCTCCTACCAGTGCGGCGGCGCGGGCTACTCGCGCGGGGTCACCGGCATGATCACGATCAAGCCCAGCGAGGGCGCACCCGGCCTGGAGGCGGGCAAGGTCGCCGCCGACTTCGCCAACGGCTACGCGTCGTCCTTCTACGAGTTCTCCAAGGACGGCAAGACGCAGAAGCCGCAGGTGAAGCTCGGCCAGCCGAAGCCGGTGCAGCGCCAGGGCTTCAGCGGCG
Organism: Allokutzneria albata; assembly: GCF_900103775.1. Classification (GTDB taxonomy): domain Bacteria; phylum Actinomycetota; class Actinomycetes; order Mycobacteriales; family Pseudonocardiaceae; genus Allokutzneria; species Allokutzneria albata. Next base: position 4,496,313 of record NZ_LT629701.1, read on the forward strand.
TGATCCTGGAGGCCACCGCCACCACCGCGCCCGGTGAGCCGTGCATGGCCGCCACCGGCAAGGTGCTCGTGGTCGCGATGACCAACCGGCCGGAGAACGGCATCGTCATGGTGGTCAACGCCGACACCGCGCCCGTGGCCGGCCAGGAGTCGGCGCCGACCGCGACCGACGAGGAGCTGAACAAGATCGCCGACAGCTTCCGGGTCGCGACCGAGTGACGAGCCCGAACCGCTTGGTGCTGTGGGACATCGACCTCACGCTGGTCGAGCTGCGCGGCCTCGGCATGCACTGGTACCGGCGCGCGCTGGCCACCGCGACCGGGACCGAGCTGGTGCACGAACCGCCCACCGCGGGCCGCACCGAACGCTGGATCAGCACGGAGATCCTGACCGCGCACGGGTTGCCGGCCGATGACGCCTCGGTGCGCAGGCTCTTCGCCGCGCTCACCGAGGCCGTCGAGGCGGACCTGGACGTGCTGCCCGTGCGCGGGCGCGCGCTGCCGGGCGCGGTCGAGGCGCTGGACGCACTCGCACGGCGCGCGGACGTGGTGCAGGGACTGGTCACCGGGAACCTGGTCGAGATCGCCAAGCACAAGCTCGGTGCCTTCGGGCTGGACCGGCGGCTGGACCTGGCGATCGGCGGCTACGGCGCGGAGTCGCTGGTGCGGGCCGATCTCGTCGCCGCCGCCGTCGAAGCCGCCACCACGCGGCACACCGACGGGTTCGCGGCCGACGCCGTGATCGTCTTCGGGGACAGCCCGCACGACATCACGGCGGCGCGGCACCACGGCGCGGTCGCGGTGGGCGTGGCCACCGGCCACAGCAGCGCCGCGGAACTGCGGGCAGCCGGGGCCGACGTCGTCCTGGCCGATCTCGCCGATACCGCCGCGGTCCTGGAAATCCTCGTGTAGCAACGGGGAGCGGGGCGGTTCGGCCCCGCTCCCCGTCAGCGGTCACACCGCCGGCTAGCGCACGCTCCCGACGATCGGGAGCTCCAGGTTGCTCGGCGCGAGCGCGATCTCCACCTTGTTCGCCTTGGCGTCGGAGGAGATGTAGCTCGGCAGGTTCTGCACCAGGACCAGGCCGATGCGGTGACCGGCCGGGAACACGTAGTCCTTCGGGTGCAGCTCCCACTGGACCCGGTAGGTCCGGCCCGGAACGAGGTCCTGCCCCTGGGCGAGCGACTGGTGGTTCTTCATGTCGATCGCCCCGCGGGTGATCACCTTGTACGGCGTCGCCGCGGTGATCTCGGCGGGCGGGGCAGCGCAGCCGGTGCGCCGGTCGAGGTCGGCCTGCTCGCAGGAGTCGGTCATCAGCTCGATCGGCGACTTGCCCAGCGCCTCGGTGCGCGTGGCCTGGCCGTAGTCGACCAGCAGCGCGGTCAGCGGGGCACTGGTGGTGTCCGCGCTCGCGTTCACGCTCACCTTCGCCGTCCCGGACAGGCGGACGGCCTGCTTCAGCGGTGCGGTCAGGTAGGCGAGGCGGTTCGGCTTGGCCAGCTCGGGATCACCGGCCGCGGCCGCCTCGGTCTGCGTCTTCAGGTCGGTGACGACCTGCTTGCCCGGGTCGGCGACCGGCTGCGGCTTGAGCGCACCCGGCTCGCCCTGGCCACCCGCGCCGAAGAACAGCTTCGTCTTCTTCGCCGCGGCGTCCGGCCAGCTGCCGTGGGTCTCCCAGGTGCCGTCCGGCCGCTGGATGTCGGCCATCGGCTCGGCCATCACACCGTTCTGCAGGCCGAGCAGCCAGTGGTCCATCCACCGGTGCATGACCTTCTCCCACTCGGCCTTGCGGAAGCCGATCGGGTCGCTGTGCGCGCCCCGGTGCAGCCAGATCTTGCGCGGCACGTTGAGCTTCTGCAGCTCGTACCACCACTTGGAGAAGTGGCCCGGCTTGACGTTCCAGTCCTCCTGGCCGTGCACCACGAACACCGACGCCTTCACCTTGGCCGCGTCCGGGCGGTAGTCCCGCTCCGCCCAGAACTTGGTGTAGTCGTAGGTGTCGTCACCGGCCTGGTCGCCGAGCGCCTTGAGCTGCGCGGCGCACTTCGCCTTGGCGGACGGGCTGATCACGTAGTTGGCCAGCCACTCCGGGTACCGCTTGCCCCACGTGCCGTAGTAGCCGATGCCCTGGTCGCGGGTGTAGTCGTACCAGCTGGAGATCGCGGCGATCGGCACGATGGTCTTGAGGCCGTCCACGCCGCGTGCGGCGAGCGCGTTGGGCAGCGTTCCGTTGTAGGAGACGCCGAGCATGCCGACCGCGCCGGTGCTCCACGAGGCCACGGCGGGCGTGCCGTCGGCGTAGTAGGCCTTCGCACGGCCGTTGAGCCAGTCGACGGAGGCTTCGATGGACGAGGTGTCCTCGGAGTCACCGGTGGTCGGGCAGCCCTGGGAGCGGGCCGTGCCCTGCATCTCGACCTCGACGACGGCGTAGCCGCGCGGCACGAAGAACTCGTCGTACCACCGGCCGAAACCGCGCGGGGCCGCACCGGGCAGGAAGTGCTCGTCGCCACCGCGGGCGCGGGCCGCCGCCGCGGCGGAGTAGTACGGGCTGGCCTCCATGACCGTGGCCGACTTCAGCCCGGTGTTGGTCTCCTTCGGCCGCATCACGTCGGCGGCGATGCGGTCCGGCTTGCCGTCCGCGTCGCTGTCGATCTTGGACTCGATGTAGACCGTCTCCCGGATCGCCTCGGCGTGGGAGTAGATCGGCTTCGTCTCGTTGTCGACGATGTTTCCCGCCGGCTGGGCGAAAGCGGGGACCCCGGTCAGGCTCGCCGCGGCCGCCGCCGCCAACCCGGTCAAGAGCGCAGTGAACGATCGGGATCTGCGCACGTGTCGCATGCTGTCCTCCTGGGCGCCCACCCAGCAGGGTTCGGGTGGGCCACGAGGACCAGGCAACCGGGTCGGCACAGGCGCCCGAAAGCGACCAAAGGAGGGTGATATTCACGCTCCGGCCGACGCTCACTGGGCCGTTCGGCCTACCGGCACACCATCCACAGTGGACGGTGTGCCGGTGTCGCGATCAGCTCCGGCAGAGCTCGACGAGGTGGTCGACGACCTTGTCAACGCCGATCTCCACGCGCTCGCCGGTGGCGCGGTCCTTGACCTCGACGACGCCGTTGGCCAGGCCGCGGCCCACCACCAGGATCGTCGGCACCCCGACCAGCTCCGCGTCGGCGAACTTCACGCCGGGCGAGGCCTTGCGGTCGTCGAGGAGCACCCGCACCCCGGCCGCGTCCAGCTCGGCGGCGATCCGCTCGCCGCCCTCGCGCACGGCCTCGTCCTTGCCCGCGACGACCACGTGCACGTCGGCGGGCGCGATCTCCCTCGGCCACACCAGGCCCTTGTCGTCGGCGCGCTGCTCGGCGATGACCGCGAGCGCCCGGGAGACACCGATGCCGTAGGAGCCCATGGTGATGCGGACGGGCTTGCTGTCCGGGCCGAGCGCGTCCAGGCCGAACGCGTCGGCGTACTTGCGGCCGAGCTGGAAGATGTGCCCGATCTCGATCCCGCGCGCCATCACGAGCTTGCCGCCGCCGTCCGGGGACTCGTCGCCCTCGCGCACCTCGGCGGCCTCGATCGTGCCGTCCGGGGTGAAGTCGCGGCCCGCGACCAGGTCCACCACGTGGTGGTCGGGCTTGTCCGCGCCGGTCACCCAGGCGGTCCCGGTGACCACCCTCGGGTCGACCAGGTAGCGGACCCCGTTGTCCTGCAGCGCCTTCGGGCCGATGTAGCCCTTGACCAGCCACGGGTTGGCCTTGAAGTCGGCCTCCTCCAGCAGCGCGACCTCGGCGGGCGCCACCGCCGCCTCCAGCCGCTTGAGGTCCACCTCGCGGTCCCCGGGCAGGCCGACGGCCAGCAGCGTCCACTCCTTCGCCGCGGGCAGCTTGGTCTTGACGATGACGTTCTTCAGCGTGTCCGCCGCGGTGAACTCCCTGCCCAGCCCGGCGCCGTTGAGGAAGGTCACCAGCGTCTCGATGGTCGGGGTGTCCGGGGTGTGGTGCACCTGGGCCGCGGGCAGGCCCTCGATCGGCCGCGCGGGCGGGGCCGGGGTGGTCACGGCCTCCACGTTGGCCGCGTACCCGCTCTCCAGGCAGCGCACGTAGGTGTCCTCGCCGACCTCGGCGGGGGCCAGGAACTCCTCGCTGGCCGAGCCGCCCATCGCGCCCGAGACCGCGGAGACGATGTGGTACTCGATGCCGAGCCGCTCGAAGATCCGGATGTAGGCGTCCCGGTGCGCCTGGTAGGACGCGGAGAGGCCGTCGTCGTCGAGGTCGAAGGAGTAGGAGTCCTTCATGACGAACTCGCGGCCGCGGAGGATGCCCGCGCGCGGGCGCTCCTCGTCCCGGTACTTGTTCTGGATCTGGTAGAGCACGACCGGGTAGTCCTTGTAGGAGCTGAACTCACCCTTGACCATCAGGGTGAACAGCTCCTCGTGCGTCGGCCCGAGCAGGTAGTCGGCGTTCTTGCGGTCCTTGAGGCGGAACAGCGTCGAGCCGTACTCGGTCCAGCGGCCGGTGCTCTCGTAGGCCTCGCGCGGCAGCAGCGCGGGGAAGTGCACCTCCTGCGCGCCGATCGCGTCCATCTCCTCGCGGATGACCCGCTCCACGTTGCGCAGCACGCGCCAGCCCAGTGGCAGCCAGGAGTACACGCCCGGGGCGACACGGCGTACGTACCCGGCGCGCACGAGGAGCTTGTGGCTGGGCACCTCTGCGTCGGCCGGGTCCTCACGCAGGGTTCGCAGGAACAGCGACGACATCCTGGTGATCACTGGCTGAACTCCTTCTGCTGTGGTTCGAGCAGCCTAACGTTGGGCTCCCGGATGTCGGTCGGCGCGTCTACCGTGCGGCTCCATGGGACTCAACATCGCGTGCATCACCATCGACTGCGCCGATCCGGCGAAGCTGACCGGCTTCTGGACCGAGGCGCTGGACTTCACGATCGTCGCCGACCTCGGCGAGTTCGTCTTCCTGGCGCCGAAGGACGCCCGGGGCGCCGCGCTCGGCCTGCAGAAGGTGGACGAGCCGAAGGAGCGCAAGAACCGCGTGCACATGGACCTCAGCGCCGACGACCGGGCCGCCGAGGTGGAGCGCCTGGTCGGGCTCGGCGCCACCGTCCAGGGCGAGTTCACCGTTCCGGGGCTGACCTGGACCGTGCTCGCCGACCCCGAGGGCAACGAGTTCTGCGTCTCCGAGCGCTCCGAGATGCCGACCTGACCCGGAACCGGCCACATCGGGTGCACGACGGCGGCCGGGGGTGGAGTTCTAGGCTCTGCGGGTGCTCGTGTTGCTGCCGCCGTCGGAGACGAAGGCCCTGGGCGGGTTCGGACCGCCGCTCGACCTGGACGCGCTGTCCTTCCCGGCCCTGACGCCCGTGCGCCGCAAGCTCGTGGACGCGCTCGTCGACCTGGCCGCGGACCCGGCGGCGAGCATGGCGGCGCTCGGGCTGTCCGAGCGCCAGCTCGACGAGGTCCGGCACAACGCCGAGCTGCGCACCGCGCCGACCATGCTGGCGCTCACCCGCTACACCGGCGTGCTCTACGACGCGCTCGGCATCGGCACGCTGACCAAGGCCGAGCGCGCCCGCGCGGACGCCCGGCTGGCCGTCGCGTCCGCGCTGTTCGGGCTGGCGCGCGGGACCGACCAGATCCCGCACTACCGGCTCTCCGCGGGCAGTTCACTCGCGGCGGTCGGACCGCTGCGCGGGGTGTGGAAGCCGGTGCTCGAACCGGTTCTGTCGGAAGCGGCGGGGCTGGTCGTCGATCTGCGCTCCGGCTCCTACGCGGGCCTGGCCCGGGTGCCCGGAGCGGTGACCGTCCGCGTGGTCACCGACGACGGCACCGGACGGCGCAAGACGGTCAGCCACTTCAACAAGGCGCACAAGGGCCGCCTCGCGCGGGTGCTCGGCTCCGCCCGCAAGGAGGCGTCGACCGTCAAGGACGTCATCAAGATCGCCGCGGCCGCCGGGCTCGGCCTGGAGGTCACCGGCGACACCGAGCTGGAGCTGCTCACCGGATAACTCGATTGCGCGGATCGGCGCGGTCGGCGATGCTGGCCGCCCACTACGAGCGAGGAGGTGCGACATGAACATCGCTGCCATGTCCGACCTTCCCCGTAGGAGTTCCCACCGTGCGACCGCACGTCCTCCCCGGCTGGCTGATCACTGACGACTGCGCGGTCGATCACGATCTCGGGGTTCTCAAGACCGGCAAGGAAGCCGACGTCCACCTGATCGAGCGCACCGTCCCCGGCTCCGGGGCGAGCTGCCTGCTGGCGGCCAAGCGCTACCGCGGTGCCGAGCACCGGATGTTCCACCGCGACGCCGGCTACCTCGAAGGCCGCAAGACCAACAAGTCCCGCGACACCCGCGCCATCGCCAACCGCACGCGCTACGGCCGCGACGTCATCTCGCAGCAGTGGGCGCAGGCGGAGTTCACCGCGCTCACCCGGCTGTGGGCGGCGGGTGTCCCGGTGCCCTGTCCCGTGGCGTACCTGGGCACGGAGCTGCTGCTGGAGTTCGTCGGCGAGCCCGACGGGTCGGCGGCACCCCGGCTCGCCCAGCTGCGGCCGGACCGCGACGAGCTGCGGGACCTGTGGTTCCAGCTCGTCGAGGCGATGCTGCTGATGGCCGCCGAGGGCGTCACCCACGGCGACCTCTCCCCGTTCAACCTGCTGGTGCACGGAGACCGGCTCGTGGTGATCGACCTGCCCCAGGTCGTCGACCTGGTCTCGAACCCGCAGAGCGAGCTGTTCCTCCGCCGGGACGTGCGCACGACGTGCGCCTGGTTCGTCGCCCGCGGGCTGCCGGAGGACGTCGCCGACGCCGAGTGGCTGGAGGAGCTGCTGCGCCGCGAGGCCGGGCTGATGTAGGCAGGTGCTGTACTTCACGGTGCCCGGTGACGCAGGGCGCTGACCTGCACTGATAATTGATCATGCGTCCTGCCACGGGAAACGGTCTCCCGTGGTGGGACGCGCAGCGGCTGGGCCGACCGGCCGACCGGCTACACTGGGCAGCGCACCACGTCAGCCGCGCGAAGATCGCGTCTGCCGGCCAGGCCGGTCGGTGGTGCTCCTGACCCACTCAACGGCGCACAAGCGCCGGGCTCGTCCTTGTGACCATCCCGCGGTTCCGATCCGGCGGGAGTCCCCGAGACGTGCCACGTCTCGGAGGATCTGTGTCTATCGCTACACCTGCCCGGCACGAGCACGCCCCGCGCAAGCCTCGCCACCGGGCGACCACCCCTGCCGCCGTCGAGGCGCAGGACACCCCCGAGGTCTCCGAGGTCGCCGAGACCCCGGAAACCCCGGAGACCAAGACCTTCGCCGAGCTCGGCCTGCCCGAGGTGCTCGTCGAGCGGCTGGCCAAGCGCGGCATCGTCGACGCGTTCCCGATCCAGGCCGCCACGCTGCCGGACTCCCTCGCCGGGCGCGACGTGCTCGGCCGCGGCCAGACCGGCTCCGGCAAGACCCTGGCCTTCGGCCTGCCCATGCTGGTCGCGCTGGCCTCGGGCCGCACCAAGCCGATGCAGCCGCGCGGCCTGGTCCTGGTGCCCACCCGCGAGCTGGCCATGCAGGTCCGCGACTCCCTCGGCGAGCTGGCCGAGGGCCTCGGCCTGCGCTGCAACATCGTGGTCGGCGGCACCTCGTTCCCCAAGCAGGTCGCGGCGCTGCGGCGCGGGGTCGACCTGCTGATCGCCACCCCGGGCCGGCTCAGCGACCACATCCGCCAGGGCACCTGCGCCCTGGGCGAGGTCCAGATCACCGCGCTGGACGAGGCCGACCAGATGGCCGACATGGGCTTCCTGCCCCAGGTCCGCGAGCTGCTGGACCAGGTGGCGCCCGGCGGCCAGCGCCTGCTGTTCTCCGCCACCCTGGACGGCGACGTCGACCAGCTGGTGAAGCGCTACCTGACCGACCCGGTGACCCACTCGACCGCGCCGCCCTCGGCGAGCGTGTCCACGATGGACCACCACGTGCTGCTGATGAGCAACGACGACAAGCTCGACGTCGTCGCCGAGGTGGGTGCCCGCGAGGGCCGGACCATCATGTTCGTCCGCACCAAGCACGGCGTGGACCGGCTGACCAAGAAGCTGCGCTCGGTCGGCGTGAAGGCCGGCGGCCTGCACGGCGGCAAGACCCAGGGCGCGCGCACCCGGACCCTCGGCGACTTCCGCGACGGGATCACCACCTGCCTGGTGGCGACCAACGTGGCGGCCCGCGGCATCCACGTCGACGACGTGAGCCTGGTCGTGCACGTGGACCCGCCGCTGGACCCGAAGGACTACCTGCACCGCGCAGGCCGCACCGCGCGCGCCGGCCAGGCCGGTGTCGTCGTCACGCTGGCGCTGCAGGCGCAGCGCCGCTCCGTGCAGGCGATGACCACCAAGGCGGGCGTGCGGCCGACCATCACCCGGGTCCGCCCGGGCTGGACCGAGCTGTCGGAGATCACCGGCGCGCAGAAGCCCAGTGGCATCGAGCTGCCGGACGAGACCGTGCGCCCGGAGCGCCGCCCGGCCCGTGCCGGCGGCGGCGATCGCGGCCCGCGTGGCTTCGGGCGTCGTCCCGCCCGTGACGGCGACCGCCCGCGTGGCTTCCGCAGGGACGACCGCGGCGGCGAGCGCGAGTTCCGGCGCGAGGACCGCGGCGGGTTCCGTTCCGACCGGAGCGAGGACGGCAACCGGGAGTTCCGGCGGGACAACCGTGGCGACGACCGCGGCTTCCGGCGCGAGAACGACCGGGGTGAGCGCGGCTTCCGCAGGGACGACCGCGGCGAGCGCACCGACCGCGGTGTCCGCGGCGACGACCGCGGCGGGTTCCGCAGGGACGACCGGGGCTTTCGCGGCGGCGACGACCGTCCGGCCCGCAGCGGCTTCCGCAGCGACGACCGCCCCAGCGGCCGCGCGCCGCGGGACGAGTGGCGCCGCCCGGAGCGCACCGCTGGGCACCGCGACGACCGCGGGCACCAGAAGTGGGAGGACCGCGGTGGCGACCGCGCCGCCCGCCAGCAGCGTGGCACCGGGGGCCGCAAGCGCTTCAACTCCCCCACCCACTAGCCACACCCGCACTCCGGAAACCCCCGTCGGCCACCCGGCCGGCGGGGGTTTCCCGGTTACGGGGCCAGGGCGGCCACGTCGCCGACGACGATGATCGCCGGAGGACGGATCGCCTCGGCGGTGATCGTGGAGCCGAGCTTGTCCAGCGTCGTGCGCACCACCCGCTGCGCTCGCGTCGTGCCCTCCTGGATCACCGCGACCGGCGTGGACGACGGCCTGCCGTGCTCGATCAGCGTGTCGGCGAAGGCGTCGGCGCGCTCCACGGCCATCATCAGCACGAGGGTGCCGCGCAGCTTCGCCAGCGCCGGCCAGTCCACAAGGGACCGCTCGTCGGACGGGCTGACATGTCCTGACACCACGACGACTTCGTGGGCGACGCCACGGTGGGTCACCGGAACCCCGCCGACCGCGGGCACACCGAAGGCGCTCGTGACGCCGGGGACGACGGTCACCGCAACGCCCGCCTCCGCGCACGCCAGCAGCTCCTCGAAGCCCCTGCCGAAGACGTAGGAGTCGCCGCCCTTGAGGCGCACCACGAACTTCCCGGCCTTGGCGTGCTCGATCAGCGTCGAGTTGATCAGGTCCTGGCTGGCCGCGCGGCCATAGGGGATCTTCGCCGCGTCGACGACGAGCACGTGCGGCGGGAGCTCCTCAAGCAGCTCGCGCGGGGCCAGCCGGTCGGCGACCACCACGTCCGCCCGCGCCAGCAAGCGCTTGCCGCGCACGGTGATCAGCTCCGGGTCGCCGGGCCCGCCACCGACCAGCGCCACTCCGGGCTGCTGCTGCTCGGCGGCGTCACCGACCACCCCTGAGCGCAGCGCGTCCAGCACGCCGTTGCGCACGGCCGCGGAACGGCGGTGCTCGCCGCCCGCCAGCACACCCAGGAGCAGCCCGTCGTGCTCGCCCACCGCGGGGGTCACCGCGGTGCCGAGGCGGGCGACGTCGGCGCGCACGCAGAACACGCGCTTCCGTTCCGCCTCAGCGGTGATCGCCGCGTTCACGTCCGCGTCGTCGGTGCACGCGAGCGCGTACCAGGCGCCGTCGAGGTCCCCGTCCGCGTAGGCGCGGCGGGTCCAGGCGAACTCCCCCGCGGTCGCCATCGCCTCGACGGCCGGGGTCGCCTCCGGTGAGATGACCTCGATGACCGCCCCCGAGGCGACCAGCCGCGGCAGCCGGCGCTGGGCGACCGTGCCCGCACCGACCACCACGACGCGCCGCCCGGCGAGATCCAACCCGGCGAGGTAGTGCTGCTCAGCCCGCATGACCGCTAAGCATGCCGATCCGCGCGGCCGAACACACCCGGAGAGCGCTGGACATCACTCGCCGACTCCGATCACGGGGTGCCGGTCCTCGTAGCCGCGCGCCTTCCACCACAGCACCGCTCCGCCCCACGCCAGCAGGAACGTCGCGGCGATGCCGTAGCCCATGACCTCGAACTGCTCGGAGATCCCGCCGATCCCGGCCAGCCAGCTCAGCCCGGCCTTCTCGGCCAGCAGCTGCGACACGTAGACCAGCACCACGAAGGCCGCGATCGCCACGGTGATCGCGGTGGTCACGGTGTTGTAGAACAGCGTCCGCACCGGGTTGCGGTAGGACCAGGAGTAGGCGCGCGTCATCAGCAACGAGTCCAGCGTGTCGAACGTGCTCATCCCGGCCGCGAAGATCAACGGCAGGCTGAGCACGGCGACCAGGGGGAGCTCTCCGCCCGTCGCGGTGGTCGCGGTGAGCCCCAGCAGCGTCACCTCCGACGCGGTCTCCAGGCCCAGTCCCATCAGGAAACCCACCGGGTACATGTGCCAGGACGAGCGGATCAGCACGCGCAGCCGCCCGCCGAAGATCCGGTTGAACACGCCGCGGTCCATCAGCACGCGCTCGACCTCGGCCTCGGCCAGGTCACCGCGCCGCAACCGCCGCCACAGCCCGGCCAGCGACCGCAGCACGCCCGCGTTGAGCACGGCGACGAGCAGCAGGAACGAGATCGCCACGATCGTCGCGATGGTGCCGGTGACCTCCTGCACGCCCGCCACCTCGGACTCCGCGATGGTGCCCGCGGCGAGCGAGATGACCAGCGCGAGCACCAGCACCACCGTGGAGTGGCCCATCGCGAAGAAGAAGCCGACCCCCATGGGTCGCTTGCCGCGCAACAACATCAGCCGCGTGGTGTCGTCGATGGCGGCGATGTGGTCGGCGTCGAAGGCGTGCCGGATGCCGAGCACGTAGGCGATCACTCCCGCGGACGCGAGGACGCCGGAGCCGGGGAAGCGGTCGGCGTAGGCCAGGTACAGCCCGATGCCCGCGACGTGCAGCACCACGATCGCGCCGATGATGCCGAAGAGCCTGCGCCGCTCCTGCGCGGTCCACGCGCCGCTGGGCGCCTGGACGTCAAGGGACGTCATGAAAGGAACCTCCTGGGTGCCTCGCCCGAGGGGGAGTTCGCGCCCGCCACGGCGTGGCAGGCGACCACCAGGGAGTTCCTGACTCTCGGATCGCGCGCGATCCGCTCACAGTGGCGGGACCGTCCCGGACTCGCACCGGGTTCCTCGCACTGGTGGCGCCCCGCATCGTGGGGGCGGGGACGAGGCCGCGTCAATCGGCCGGAGGAGGTCGAGCCCGGTCCGTGCCGCTCACGTGATCTTCGACGGCCGCGCGGGGCAGGGGGCGCCGCGGACCGGAGAAAGGAAACGGAATAGGAGCGAAATGAGCTTTGCCTGCCCCGGGCGGCGGGAGGGGCAGGCAAAGCGGGTCGGCGAACGTGAAACTCTTCCAGAAATCGACGAGCCCACGGTCCCCGCCTCGACCGTACACTTCGTCGTCTCTTTCGCGGGCGTGATCTCAAGGATCCGCATACCGCTCACACACGTTCAGCACTACTGCGTGGTTGTGGTCGGCTCAGCCGGAAGACCGGGGCCGGGTGATGCGGTTGACCGGGCCGTCACGCTCAACCCAGTGGTGACGGAAGAACTTCCGTGGTCAACATTGCCGCGGCCGCGGATTTCATCCTGGCCAGTGCTCGCAATTTCCACCTCCCACCTGGGACGTGTTACCTCGTCAAGACGGGCATATGCATCGCACACCCGAATGCCGTTGTGCGGCAAGGGCTTGCAACACCTTTTCATCACAACGTGCTACCGGTTGCACATCACTTCATTGATCAGGGTGGAGTGACCATACGTCCGCCCACCGCGCGGGTCCGCGAACTGCCCACGACCACCGTGGCGCCGGGCGGGACGACGCCCGGATCGAAGCCCGTGATCATCGCCACGCTCGTGCCGATCCCGGGGCCGGCGACGCCGACCGGGGTCCGCGGCGGCCGGTGCAGCCGGAGCAGGTCCAGTGCGGCGCCGAGCCGCCAGTCGGCGTTGTCGCGCAGGCACACCACCACGTCGGCCTCGGCGACAGCGCGCACCCGCTGCTCGACCACCGGCCACGGGGCGCCCGCGTCGGCCAGGCTGATCACCGCGTGGTCGGCGCCGAGCGGGGCGCCCAACTCGGCCGCGGCGGCCGACACCGCGCTCACCCCGGGCACCCCGGCGATCTCGATCCGCTCGTCGGCCTGCTCCAGCGCGGGCCCGACGAGCGCGCCGGAACCGACCAGCGCCACGGACCGCCCGGCGGCGGCCAGCCGCACCGCCTCCGCCGCGCGCTGGCGTTCGTCGCCCGGCGCGCTGACCCGGACCTCGGTGCCCTGGCGCAACAGGTGGCGGACGCGCTCCAGGTCGGCTTCCAGCCCCACCACGACGGCCGCGCGGCGCAGCTCCACCTCGGCGCGGGGCGCCCGCAGGTCCTCGGCTCCGGGTCCGGCGTCGACGATGACCAGCCGACCGCGCGGCCGCACCCTGGCCGCCGCGACGGTCGCCTTGTCCCCCTTGAGTTTCGCCGCGACCAGCTCCACCGGCGATCCGTCGGCCAGCTCCCCGGCCGCGTGCAGTGCCGCCGCCTCCGCGACGCTGGGCGTGCCCACCTCGGCCCGCACGTCCTCGCTCGGCGTCGGCACGTCGACCCCGGCGAGGGTGTCCGCCGGGTAGTGCAGCAGGTCCGGCGCGCTGTCCTGCCAGAAACCGTGGTCGTCGACGGCGTCGATGAGGCCCTGCTCCGCGGACTTGGCGTCGACCGTGGCGAACGCCCGCACCGCGCGCAGGTCCAGCTCGGCGTGCTCGGCCAGGTCGGCCAGCAGCCCGGTCACCGCGCTCGCCCGCACCCCGGTGGACGAGCCGACGCCGATCACCAGCGTCCTGGGCACGAGCCGGAGCACCCTGCCCTCCACCGCGAGCAACCGGTCGTCCACCACAACCGTCCACTGTGGACCCACAGGCGGCGGCTCCTCGTGCACGGTGACGTTGGAAGGCATGGCGGGCAAGGGAAACCGCAGCGGGTTGATGACACGGACCGGCTCGCCCGCGAGCATCGCCGCGGCGCAGTCCGCGAAGTCACCGTCCACAGTGGCGTCCAGCAGCTCGACCAGCTCGTCGAGCACCGTGGCGCCCACCGACTCCGCCGCCGTGGTGACGACGGGCTGGCAGCCGAGGAACTCCCCGACCCGGTCGGCGAGGGCGTTGGCCGCGGGCCCGCCGGTCAGCGCGACCGCGTAGCCGCTCTCCTCGTCGACGCAGACCACCACGGGGTCACCGTGCCGGTCGGTGAGCAGCGGCGCGATCAATCGCACCGTGGCACCGGTGGACAGGAAGAACACGGCGGCGCCCAACCGCGGCCAGATCCGCCGCAGCGCGGGCTTCACCGCCCCTTCGACCACCGCGGCGTCCGCGCCCAGATGTGCCGCCAGCTCCCCCGCGGAGCGGCGCCCCTTCGCCGTCACCGCAAACAACCCGATCACCCGAGAACCCTATCCCCGCCCCCACCCCCCACCGCTGACCTACCCGACGTGGCATGTGTTTCGCTGGACGTAACCAAAGCCGCATTGGGTGCGTCAGTCGGCGCTGAGGAGGCTGAGGGGCGGAGACGGGGGCCGGAGGGTCAGGAGGGTTTGCGACGGCCCCAGAGGATGAGGGTCGGGGTGGTGCCGACGAAGCGGCTCGCGCCGTCCGACATGGTGGCGAGGCGGTTGGCGGAGAGCTGACAGCCGTCGACGACGTAGCCGGAGTGCCGCAGAGCGTCCCGTGACGCGCCGAGGCGGTCCAGAGCGGTCAGCGCGACGACGACCCGCTCCGCCCCGACGGCCGCGCACGCCGCGACGACCTCGGGACCGCCGCCACCGACGAAGATCGAGTCCGGGCGGGGCAGGCCGACCAGGGCCGCGGGCGCCTCGTTCTCCACGATCCGCATGTCCACGCCGTGCGTCGCGGCGTTGGCGATGATGCGCATGCACTGCACGGGATTCGGCTCGATGGCGATGACGGCCGCGCCCAGCCGCGCGCACTCGATCGCCAACGCTCCTGCGCCCGAGCCCACGTCCCAGATCAGCGAGCCGGGGCGCGGAGCGAGCTTGGCGAGGGCGAGCGCGCGCACCTCGGCCTTGCTCACGGTGCCGTCCCGGTGGGCGAAGGACTCCTCCGGCAACCCCCAGCCGCCCGCGGGCGGGGTCGGATCGCCTCCGGCGCACCAACCGCGTGGCGGGACCGCCTCCGGGTCGGCGAGGCAGAGCACCACGTTCGGGTCGCGCCAGCGGCGCTTGGCGGCCTTGGGCGGGTCCACCACGGAGATCCGCTCGTCCGGGGTGTCGAGGTCCTCGGCCACGATCAGGGTGCGGCGCCAGCCGGTGAGGCCCGCCCCGATCTCCGCGGGGCCCGCGACGGCATCGGTCAGCACGGCGACGGCGGGGCGCGCGCGGCACACGTTGAGCGCGCGTCGCAGGTCGCGGCCGCGCGCGCTCACCACGAGCACGTCGTCCCAGGACCGGCCGAGCTTGGCCATCAGCCGCTGCACGCCGGAAACTCCCGGCAGCACCTTCCCGGCCCGCACCCCGCGCTCGCGCAGGGACAGCATGACCCCGAAGAAGCCGGGGTCACCGGAGGTGATGATCACCGCGGGACCGTCCTCGGCGGACAGTTCGCCCAGGTCGGTGAGCGCCTGGTCGAACTGCTCCGTCCCGGGCTGGGCCAGCTCGACCCGGCGGGCGCCCTCGGGGGCGTGGGCGTCGAGGTGGGCCCGGCTGCCGAGCACCACCTTGGCCCCGGCGAGGAGTTCGGTCGCGCCCCTCGGCAGGCCGTCGCCGTCGACGCCGAGCACGCTCACCGCGACGGTGGCGGGTGGGCCGGACCGCTGGCGCTCCCCGTTCGGCGACCGCTGCTGGAGCAGCTCATGGCCGACCGGACCGGCCTCCGTTGTCTGGCGGCCTCGGCGGAACATCCCGCCGGACCGGCCCACGCCCGTACGCACAGCTCGTCTCCACATCCCCGGGGCACGACCGGTGCGCTGGAACCAGGTGGGCGGGGCGCCCATGCCCACGGACACCCATCAGTTAGCCCATTCGCGGGCGCGCGCACCGGTGCCGCGCCGGAGGTTCACCCGTTCGACGGCAATGCAAACGTTCCCAGAGCGTCCTATGTGGACGGTGAGATCAACTGCTCTTCGTCGCCCGCTTCGGCTTGCGCGCGCCGGTGCTCTTGCCCTTGGCGGTCTTGGTGGGCGCCTTGGCCTTCTCGGCCTTGTCGGCCGCGGGCTTCTCGGCGGTGACCTTGGCCGTCCTGCGCTTGGGCTTGGCCTCCTCGACCAGGGCGGCGGGCTCCGGCAGGTCGACGGGCAGCGTCACCTGGTCGGGGTGCTTCTTGGTCTTGCTCGCCGCCGCGACCCGGGTGGAGGTACCGGTGAGCCGGGCGGTGCGGTAGCGGCGCGCGGTGCGGCTGGTCGCGCGGGTGGTCTCCTGCCAGTCGCGGACGGCCCACCACGCCACGTCGGAGCCGGGCTGCGCGGGACGGGCCGCGGTCTCGGCCTCGCCCGCGGGCTCCTGCGCCGGCAGGTCGGCGGCGGGCGTCACCGCGCGCAGCGGGCGACCCGAGCGGCGGTACCCGGAGGCGGAGGAGGACGCCGGGGCGTAGGACCGGGCGCCGCCGTTGCGCAGGGCCTTGCCGACCAGGAAGAGCGTGTGCCGCCAGAGCTTGTGCTGCTTGACCACGCGCTCCAGCTCGCCGATGGTCGTCTGCACGGTCAGCTCGTCCGGCCAGGTGGTCTTGTACGCGATCACGACCGGGGTGTCGGTGGCGTAGCCGCCCTCGACCAGTTCCTCGACCAGCTGCCCAGCACGGGCGGCGGGCAGCGAGATCGCCATCGTGGTGCCGTGCCGGGCAAAGGCGCGGATGCGCTCGGCGTCGGGCAGGTCGGCGTTGCTGCCCTCGACCCTCGTCATGATCATCGACTGCGCGTTCTCGGTCGCCGTCAGCTCCTTGCCGACGATCGCGGCCGCCGCGGAGAACGTGGAGACGCCGGGAACGATCTCGACGTCCAGGCCCATCTTGCGGCAGAGGTCGTGCTGCTCCTGCACGACGCCCCACAGCGCGGTGTCCCCGGCGTGCAGCCGGACGACCTTGAGCCGCTTGACGATCGCGCGCCGGTAGACCTCGAGGACCTCGTCCTGGCTCACCCGGGTGAAGTCCACCAGCTCGGCGTCGGCGGTGGCGTGCTCGCGGACGCAGTCGGCGTCCAGGACGCTCGGCGCCCACAGCACCACGTCGGCCTCGGCGATCCGCCGTGCCGCACGCAGGGTCAACAGGTCTGCTGCGCCAGGTCCGGCGCCGATGAACGAAACCCGCCCGTTCACGGTTGCTCCCCTCGGCCGCTCCTGCGACACGGTGCTGGTGGTAGTGGCGATGACGGTACCGCCACCGATGATCGGCTTACGAGCCTGGTCACTTTCGGCGCCGAACCGGCCACTATCAGTCAAGATCCGCGGGGACGAGCGACCATGAAACAAGATCGTGTTGGCGGCCGCGGTGCCGGTCGGCGTTGCGGAGTACGCCCTCGCGGGTGAACCCGGCCTTCTCCGCGACCCGCTGCGACGCGGTGTTCCCGACCGCGGCGCGCAGCTCCACGCGCGCGAAGTCGACCTCGCGCAGCGCCCACTCCGCCACCATCCGTACGGCCTCCGCGACGAAGCCCCGGCCGCGGGCGTGCGGGGCGGCCCAGTAGCCGACCTCGGTCACGCGGTGCTCCCACCGGGTCCTGGTCAGCCCGATGGTGGCGAGGAAGCGATCGGTCTCCGGATCGCAGATCGCCCAGCTCTGCCCCTCGCCGGAGAGCCGGACGTGGTGGGACTGCTCGGCGCACCAGGTCAGCGCGGCGGACTCGTCGTAGGGCTCGGGCAGCGGAATCCACCGCAGCACCTCGTCGTCGACACCTTCGGCGACGTCAGCGGCGTCGGTGACCCGGAACGGCCGGAGCACCGTACGCCGGGTACGCAGGACGACCAGCGGCATCACGCAGACGACGTGCGCCAGCGCGAACGGGTCGTCGGCGTCGATGCGCATCTGGGCGGGCGGATCAACGTGCTCCACGTCCGACACCGTGTCACATCACGCAGCGCTCCACGAAGCGCCGCACGGACTCCGGTGCGGCGGCGGGATGTGTGTGCAGGTAGGAGGCGTGCACGCGGTTGAGCACGAAACCCTCGCGAACCGGACGGCCCTCGCGATCGCGCCAGAACCACGCGGGCTGGTCACCCGCTCCGGGAGTGATGCGGGTGCGGTGGAACTCGTGCCCGGTCCGGCGTTCACCCGTCCCGCCCACCGGCGAGTCCGTCGCGGTGACGGCGTCCCGGTAGCCGAGCGTGAGCCGCGAGGTCATCTCCGCTTCGGCGTCGAGCACCCCGCACATCGGCAGGCCGTCGAGGCTGCGCGCGAGGTAGAGCAGCCCGCCGCACTCCGCGTGCACCGGCTTCCCCGAGGCCGCGAGCGCCGCCACTTCCTTGCGCAGCAACGAGTTCGCGCTCAGCTCGGCGGCGTGCTGCTCCGGGAACCCGCCGGGGAGGAGCAGCCCCGCGGTGCCGTCCGGCAAGCGCTCGTCGCGCAGCGGGTCGAAGGACACGACCTCGGCGCCGGCCGCCCGCAGCAGCTCGAGGTGCTCCGCGTAACCGAAGGTGAACGCCCGCCCACCGGCGACCGCGACAACCGGACGGCCGGTCACCGGATCATCCACAGTGGACTTCCACGGCGCCGCTCCCCGACGCGGAGCCGATCGCGCGAGTCGGACCACGGCGTCCAGGTCAACCGACTCGGCGATGAGATCGCCCATCGCGGCGACGGCGTCGAGTGCGGCGGCTCCGTGCTCGACGGCGGTGACCAGGCCGAGGTGCCGCGAAGGCACGTCGAGCTGCTGTCGGCGCGGGAGGCAGCCGACCACGTCGAGGCCCACCTCGTCGCACGCATCGCGGAGGACCTGTTCGTGGTGCGGGGAACCCACGTTGTTGAGCAGCACTCCCGCCAGGCGGACCTCGGCGTCGAAGCCGCGGAACCCGTGCAGCAGCGCGGCAAGGCTGCGCCCCTGGCCCCGCGCGTCGACGACGAGCACCACGGGCGCGTCGAGCAGCTTCGCCACGTGCGCCGTCGAGCCGAAGCTCGGCGTGCCGGACTTGCCGTCGAACAGGCCCATCACGCCCTCGATCACCGCGATGTCGGCGTCCGCGGAGCCGTGCGCGAACAGCGGGGCGATCAGCTCCTCGCCGACCAGGACCGGATCCAGGTTGCGGCCGGGCCGCCCCGCCGCGATCGAGTGGTAGCCGGGATCGATGTAGTCCGGGCCGACCTTGAACGGCGCGACGCGGTGCCCGGCCCGGCGCAGCGCGGCGATCAACCCCGTGGCCGCCGTCGTCTTCCCGCACCCCGACCCCGGAGCCGCGAGCACCACCCGCGCCACCAGCCCACGGGGTTCCCCGGTCTTCACGTGCGTCCTACCCCCGCTCATGGAGGACCGCCCCAGCGCCGGCGCTCACCACTCGATGCCCTTCTGGCCCTTCTGGCCCGCGTCCATGGGGTGCTTCACCTTGGTCATCTCCACCACGAGGTCGGCGGCGTCGATCAGGGCGGCCGGGGCGTTGCGGCCGGTGATCACCACGTGCTGGTGTCCGGGGCGCTCGGCCAGCGTGGCGACGACCTCGTCCACGTCGATCCAGCCCCAGTGCAGCGGATAGGTGAACTCGTCGAGCACGTAGAGGTCGTGCCGCTGCTCCGCGATGCGGCGGGCGATCTCCCGCCAGCCATCCCGCGCCGCCTCCGCGTGATCCTCCTCCGAGCCCTTCTTCCGCGCCCAGGACCAGCCCTCGCCCATCTTGTGCCACTCGACGGGGCCGCCCTGACCGGTGTCCTCGTGCAGCCTGCCGAGCGCGCGGAAGGCCGCCTCCTCGCCGACCTTCCACTTGGCGGACTTGACGAACTGGAAAACACCGATGTCCCAGCCCTGGTTCCACCCGCGCAACGCGAGCCCGAAAGCGGCCGTGGACTTGCCCTTCATCACGCCCGTGTGCACCACGACGAGGGGCCTGTTCCTGCGCTGGCGCGTGGTCTTGCCATCGGCCGGAACGACGGTGGGTTGTCCTTGTGGCACAGCGAATCCTCCTACGCGGCGCGAGCGGCGCGGACGACTCCGGCCACGTTCTCGGCGGACAGTTCGGCGAGCTGGAGGCAGGTTCCCCCCAGTGCGATCGCGAGGCGGTCGGGCAACCCCAGCCGCACGACGCCGTTCTCGCAGTCCACGACAACGCTCGCCACACCGTCGGCTTCGAGCAGCGCGGCCGCGCGCATCGCGTCGTGCAACGCGTCACCGCGCTGGCTCGCGGGCACGGTAGCCCGCCCGTCGGTGACGAGCACCAGGAGCGGCCGACGACGCGGATCGCGAAGGCGTTCCGCCGCAAGGAGCTTGCGCGCGGCGAGCAACCCGTGCGCGAGCGGTGTGCGGCCTCCGGTGCGAAGCCCGCGCAGCCTCGTCGCGGCAGCGTCCACAGAGGACGTCGGTGGCAACGCGACCTCGGCCTCGCGGCCCCGGAACGTGATCAGGCCGACCTTGTCCCGACGCTGATAGGCATCGCGCAGCAACGACAGGACCGCGCCGGTCACCGCCGACATCCGCGCCCGCGCCGCCATCGAGCCGGACGCGTCCACCGCGAACAGCACCAGGTTTCCCTCGCGGCCTTCCCGCACCGCACGGCGGAGATCCCCGGAGCGGAGTTCGAGGCCGGAGCCGCTGCGCCCGCGCGTGTGCTGATGCGGCGCGGCAGCCTGAACGGTCGCGGTCAGGTGCACCCCATGTCCGTCCACAGTGGATGAACGGACCACGCGGCCCGAGGAGGAGCGCGATCGGGAACGACGACCCGGCGCGCCTTCGCCCAGCCCAGGGACTTGGAGCAGGCGTGGGCGGAACTGCTGCGCGGGCTTGGCTGGTGGCTGCTCACCGCCACCGCTGCCCTGCTCCGGCTGCTCCGGCCGCTCCTGTTTCTGCTGCCGCCCTTCGCCTCGCGGAGCACCACCGCCCCCGCCCGGCCCGTCGTCGTCCGGCGGTTCGGGCGCTTCTGCCTGCTCCGCGGCGTCCCTGAGGGCCTGTTCCAGCTGCTCGGAGTCCAGCCCCGGCTCGTCGAACGGATCGCGGCGACGGCGGTGCGGCAGCGCGAGCCGGACCGCGACCTCCACATCAGCCTCGGTGACCGCGTCCCCACCGCGCCACGCCGCGTGCGCGATCGCGGTTCGCGCCACCACGAGGTCAGCACGCATGCCGTCCACTTCGAAGGCCGCGCACACCGCTGCGATACGCCGGAGTTCGGTGTCCGGCAACGCGATCCCGGGAAGCGCGGCTCGGGCGGCGACGATGCTCTCCGCCAGCTCCGCGTCGGCCTTTTCCCACTGCTGCGCGAAGCCCACGGGGTCGGCCTCGTAGGCGAGGCGGCGGCGCACGACCTCGGTCCGGGTGGCGACATCGCGCGAAGCGTTGACCTGGACGGTCAGCCCGAAGCGGTCGAGCAGCTGTGGTCGCAGCTCGCCCTCCTCCGGGTTCATCGTGCCCACCAACAGGAAGGACGAAGCGTGCGACACCGAGACGCCGTCGCGCTCCACGTGCGCCCGCCCCATCGCCGCGGCGTCGAGCAGCAGGTCCACCAAGTGGTCGTGCAGCAGATTGACCTCGTCGACGTAGAGCACGCCACGGTGGGCTGCCGCCAGCAAGCCTGGTTGATAGGCGCGCACGCCCTCGGTCAGCGCGCGCTCCAGGTCGAGCGAGCCGACGAGGCGGTCCTCGGTGGCCCCGACCGGCAGCTCCACCAGGCTGGACGGCTTGGTCGTCGTCGACGCACCGGCCTCGTGCGGGCCGTCCGGGCAGCCGGGGTCGGGGCGATGCGGATCACAGGCGAAGCGGCAGTCGCGCACCGCGTCCAGCGCGGGCAGCAGCGCCGCGAGCCCCCGCACGATGGTCGACTTGGCCGTGCCCTTCTCACCGCGGACCAGGACGCCGCCGATGCCCGGGTGCACCGCGTTGAGCAGCAGTCCCAGCCTCAGGTCCTCGTGCCCCACGACGGCGGAGAACGGATAACGAGCGGTCACCAGCGCAGTTCCTTCCTCGGGTGTCCACGCCCGGGTAGGGGGTCGGGTGCGCGGCCGCGCACCCGGCAAGGGGGTTGAGTTCCTGGCTCCCGGATCGCTCCGGTCACAGTGGCGGGACCGCACCGGATTCGCACCGGTTTCCTCGCGCTCCCCTTGCGTCGTCCCCAGCATCATCACACACAGTGGGAAAACACCGCGACGGTGCGGATTCCGGCTGATAGGGATGCCACATGATTGACATGGACTTCGCCGAGGAATTCGCCCGCGACTGGGAGCGGCGGTGGAACTCCCACGACCTCGACCTGATCTTGGAGCACTACGCCGACGACGTGGTGTTCCACTCACCGGTCGCGGCGCGGCTGCTGGGCGGTGACGGCCGCGTCGTCGGCAAGGCGGCGCTGCGCGAGTACTGGCAGAAGGGCCTGGAGTTCCTGCCGGACCTGCGCTTCACCGTGGAGGGCGTCTACCTCGGCCTGGACACGATCGTGATCAACTACCGCAACGAGCGGGGGAACCTGGTCAACGAGATCCTGGCCTTCGCGGACGGCAAGATCGTCTTCGGGCACGGCACCTACGCGCGGGCCACCTGAAGCCGCGTGGGCGCGCGGAAGGACAGCAACCCCAGCATCGGCGGATCGGGCTCCAGCAGGCGGAGGCCGGGCAGCGCGCGGGCGACGGCGTCCAGCACCACGGCCGCCTCCGCGCGCGCCAACCCGGCGCCGAGGCAGAAGTGCCTGCCGTAGCCGAAAGCCAGGTGCCGCCGCGCTCCCTCGCGCCCCGGGCACAACCGCTCCGGCTCGGCGAACACCTCCGGGTCGGAGCCGCTGCCCGCGAGCATCAGCAACAGCTGCGCGCCCGCGGGTAGCTCCACGCCCCCGACGCTGGTCGCCTTGGCGGTCACCCGCCGCCAGGTGATCACCGGTGGCTCGCGGCGCAGGACCTCCTCGACGCAGTCCGCCGCGAGTCCCGCTTCGCCGGCGGCGAGCCGCTGCCACAGTTCCGGGCGTTCGATGCACCGGCGCAGCAAAGTGCTCAGCAGCTGGGTCGTCGTCTCTTGTCCTGCGATCAACAAGAAGTAACAGACGCCGACCGCCTCGACGGTGCGCAGCGGGCGTTCGTCCGGTTTGCGGTGTGCCACCAACGCGCCGAACAGGTCCGGATCGTCCGGCTTGGCGGCCCTGACCCGCGCGGTGAGCCACTGGTGGAACTCGGCAGCCTCCTCGGCGAGCCGCCGTTGCCGTTCCGGATCGGGGTTGCCCCAGAACAACTCCAGCGACGCGCGGCTCCATGCCTTGAGCACGGGCAGATCCACGTCGCCGATCCCGAGCACATGCAGCAGCACCGAGCACGGCAGGTCGCGCGCGATCAGCTCGACGAGGTCGCACTGGCCGTTCTCCGCCAGGTGCCGCCGAGCCCGGCCCACGCCGTCCGCGACGAGGCGACGGGTCAGCTCCATGGCGCGGTCGACCTGCGACGGGGTGAGGAACGACGCGACGACGCGACGGAGACCGGCGTGGCTCTCCGTGCCGTTGTTGGCCAGGGTCGGCGGCAGGGCGAACCCCGCCCGGGCAAGCATCCGCAGCGTCGGAACGGGCAGCGGTGTCACCGCGGTCAGCGCGTTGTCGGGCCGGAAAGCCTCCGGGTCCGCGAGCACCGCGCGGATATCGGAATGCCTGCTGACGAGCCACAGTCCGGTCTCCGGGTCGCGCTGGACCGGGGCGTCCTCACGCAGCCGCGCGAGCGGTGCTTCGGGGTTGGCGACGAAGCCGGGGTCGAACAAGCCGAACCCGACTCCCACGTCCGCCGCCGCCCGCACGGGCACGACCGTAACCGGACGATGCGACACTGCCGCCGTGAGCTTGAGCACTGGAGCCGAAGACCCGCTTGCGGGGTCGAGCACTGGCACTGCCACGTTCGACTGGCTGGACACCCGTTCGGCCGCACGGGCCAAGGCCGGACTGAGCCGAACGCTGCGACCCCGGCCGGAATCGGCGACCGTGCTCGACCTCGCGAGCAACGACTACCTCGGCCTCACCCGCGATCCCCGGGTCACGCGGGCGGCCGCGGACGCCGCGCTTCGTTGGGGCGCGGGCGCGACCGGCTCCCGCCTGGTGACCGGCACGACGGAACTGCACGCCGAACTGGAAGCAGAGCTGGCGGAGTTCTGCGGTTTCCCCGCCGCCCTGGTGTTCTCCACCGGCTACGCGGCCAACCTCGGCGTGCTCGCGGCGTTGTCCGGCCCGGGAACCGTCCTGATCACCGACGAGTACAACCACGCCTCGCTGATCGACGGCGCGCGGTTGTCCCGCACGGAGACCGTTGTGGTGCCGCATCGCGATGTGTCCGCCTTCCGCGACGTGCTGGCCAACCGCACGCGCAAGCGAGCCCTCGTGGTGACCGACTCCGTCTTCTCGGTCGACGGCGATCTGGCTCCCCTGTCCGCGCTCGCGGCCGCGTGCCGGGACCACGGCGCCGGGCTCGTGGTGGACGACGCGCACGGGCTCGGCGTGATCGGCAACGGCGCGGGTGCCGTCACGGCCGCCGGACTCGCGGGCGCCCCCGACGTCGTCGTCACCACCACGCTCTCGAAATCCCTTGGCGCGCAGGGCGGAGCCGTGTTGGCGTCGCCGCGGGTGATCGCGCACCTGGTGGACACCGCGCGGAGCTTCATCTTCGACACCGGCTTGGCGCCCAGCACCGTCGGCGCCGCTCTCGCCGCGCTCCGGATCATCCGCGCCGACCCCGCCCTGCCGGGCCGCTCCCGGGCCGTCGCCCGCGAACTGGCCGAGCGCCTGGCCGCGGCGGGACTGTCCAGCAGCACCCCGTCGGCGGCCGTCGTCTCCGTCCGCGCCCCCTCCCCCACCTCAGCCGTGGAGTGGTCGCAGCAGTGCCGCGCCGAGGGTGTCGCCGTGGGCTGCTTCCGCCCGCCCTCGGTGCCCGACCGCGTCTCCCGCCTCCGCCTGACCGCTCGCGCCGACCTCACTCCCGCCGAGATCACCACCGCCGTCGACGTCATCACCCGCACCGCCCCACCCGCCGCCGTTGCGCACTGAATGAGTCATTGAGGACTCCCAACGCACCGAATGACTCGTTCAGGCGGTTGAGCGCACCGAATGAGTCATTCGGTGCGACCTCGCACGCATCCGGAATTTGAGTGACGGCTGGTGAGCGGCCCGGCACGCCGCGCGGCGGCGGTGCGCTCCATCGCAGCTCCATCGCTGCTCCATCCACCCCGCCCATGATCGTCGGCATCTGCCGGCCGCCGCCCTGGCCGCCTCGGGAAGGAACGCGTGATGACCACGATCGCTGAGTGGATCAAGTCCAACGTCACCGACGACGACCGCGCCGTGCGGTGGTTCGCGGAGCCGGAGTGCGAGGACCGCATCGTCCGGGCCTACCGCGAACTGCTGGAGGGCTACTCGATCGACCCGTCGACGCTGCTCAAGACCACTCGCCCGGTCGAGGGGGACCACCAGGGCGTCGTCCGGGTGCACGAGATCAACTACTTCTCCATCTGCGCGCACCACTTCCTGCCGTTCTTCGGCAAGATCGACATCGCCTACGTGCCGGGCACGAAGATCATCGGGCTCGGCAAGTTCCCGAGACTGGTCAACGCCTACGCGAAGCGGTTCCAGATCCAGGAGGACCTGGTCGCCGACATCGCCAGGGAGATCATGACCTCCGGCGGGGCGCGCGCGGTCCGGGTGCACTCCACGGGCAGGCACATGTGCATGTGCAGCCGCGGCCCGAGCGACCAGACGGTCGGCACGGACACCACCTACGTTCTCGGCGACCAGTCGCTGCTGAACGAGTACGGCATGCGGTCCTGACATGAAGGCGCTGACCATCCTCACCCCGAAGCAGAACGACGCGGCCGGCGACGTCGCGGTGCTGACCCTGCGCGTGGTGGTCGGGGTCTTCCTGGCGCTGCAGGGCGAGCAGAAGCTCTTCAACTGGTTCGGTGGAGGCGGCCTCGAGGGAACCGCGGCGTTCTTCGCCTCCACCGGCTACGCCCCGGCCTATCCGCTCGCCGTGGTCGCCGGACTGACCGAGCTGCTCGGCGGGCTGCTGCTGGCCGTGGGACTGCTCACCCCGTTGGCCTCGGCCGCGTTGGTGGGCGTGATGACCAACGCGGTGGCGGTCACCCTGACCTCGGTCGGGTTCTGGTCGAAGGACGGGGGTGCCGAGTACCCCATCGTGGTCGCGCTGATCGCGGTGTGCGTCGCGGCGATCGGCCCGGGGAAGTACTCGCTGGACCGCTCCCGGCCGTGGGCGGCGGGCGGAACCAGGCCCGCGCTCGTGGCCCTGGTGCTCGGCGTGGTCAGCGCCGCCGCCGTGCTGGTGTTCACCGGCCCGCTGGTCGGCTCATGATCATCACGGCCGACCTGGTGGTCGTGGCCTCCCGTGCCGGGCAGTGGCAGGTGCTGCTGATCCGGCGCGGGAAGCCGCCGTACGCGGGGCACTGGGCGCTGCCGGGCGGACACGTGGACGCCGGGGAGTCCATTGTGGACGCGGCGGTGCGCGAGCTCGCCGAGGAGACCGGGCTGCGGTGCCGGGCGGGCGAGCTGCGCTGGGTCGGCCGCTTCGACGCGCCGGGCCGCGATCCGAGGGGGGACTACGTGAGCATCGCCTACCTGCTCATCCTGCCCGAGCCCGCCGCGGCGACCGGCGGCTCGGACGCGACGGAGGCGCGCTGGTGGCCGTTGGCCGATCTGCCGGACCTGGCCTTCGACCACCAGCACATCATCACCAGGGCCGTCAGCCCTTGAGGTACTTGATCGTCTCCGTGATCGCGCGGTCGCCCTTGGGCATGGAGATGTGCTCGTAGCAACCCACGTTCACGTTCGGCACGCCCGGGATCCTCACCTTCGACTCCGGCGCCATCACGTCGCAGCTGGAGGACAGCGTCTGGTACTTCGTCGGCGCGGGCGCCGGGCTGGAGTCGTTGAGCGCCTTGAGCATCTTCGAGCCGGGCTTCATGTCGGCGCACGAGTCGAACAGGAAACCGGGGCAGAGCTTGGCGACGTCGGCGCCCTGGTTGACCCCGCCGATGGACAGCCAGCGCTTGGTCTTGGCCGTGCCGCCGAGCGCCTTGACGTAGTACCTGGTGGACAGCGAGCCCATGGAGTGGGCGACGATGTCGACCTTGGCCGCGCCGGTGTCCCTGAGCACCTGGTCGACCTTCTTCTTGAGCTGCTCGGCGGTGGTGAAGTTGGACTGCTTCCAGTCGTAGTCCCAGCGGACCAGCTCGCGGTCGGCCCAGCCCGCGGCCTTGAACTTGTCGATCATCTCCTTGAACAGGACCGACGATCCCCCGCTGAACCCGTGCACGAACACCACGGGCGCCTTGCCCGCGGCGGCGCCCGCCGCGGGGGCGAACGACACCGCGGCCAGCACGGCCACGAGCACGGACATCAACCTGCGCATGTGTTTCCCTTCGATCTGCCGGCCCCGCGAAGCTAGCGGAGTCCGGCCGCCGCCGAGCCGGCCATCAAGAGTTCCCAACCAGGAATTAGTCGCTGTCCGTGGATCATTCACGTCCGCCCAGCTCGGCCAGCCCGGACTCCGGCGACCGCACCGGCGCGTAGCCCAGCTCCGAGCGCGCCTTCGAGATGTCGATCGTGCCCTCCTGACCGGACACCCAGACCGACATCCGGTCCACCGGCGGGGCGCCGCGCAGGCCGAGCAGTTCCCACACCGTCTCCGCCGCCGCGGCCGCGCCTCTCGCCACGCCGCCCGGCATCGACCGCTTCGGCTCCGCGATCCCTTGCGTGGCAAGC
Source organism: Allokutzneria albata (assembly GCF_900103775.1). Lineage (GTDB taxonomy): Bacteria > Actinomycetota > Actinomycetes > Mycobacteriales > Pseudonocardiaceae > Allokutzneria > Allokutzneria albata. The sequence continues at coordinate 4,523,610 of NZ_LT629701.1, forward strand.
AGTTTCGTGGCGAACTCGCGGAAGACGACCGGGTGCCCGTCGGTGACGAAGTACGCCTCGCCCGCCCTGCCCTTCGCCGCGGCGAGCACCAGACCCTCGACCACGTTGTCGATGTGCGTGGCGTCCACGAGGTGCCGCCCGCCGCCGATCCACGCGAACCTCCCGGCCCGCACGGCGGAAACGAGTTCGGGCAGGATCGTGGTGTCCCCCTTGCCCCAGACCATGCAGGGGCGCAGCACCACGGTCTCCAGCCCCGTGAAGCCCAGCACCTCCGCCTCGGCGCGCGCCTTGCTCGCGGCGTAGGCGGCAGGCGAATCCGGTTGCAGCGGAACGGTTTCATCCACGCGCACCAGGGGCTTGCCGACGCGAAGCGCCGCTTCCGAACCCACGTGGACCAGGCGGCGAACGCCCGCATCCCGGCACGCGGTCAGCACCGCACGAGTGCCATCGACGTTGTCCAGCAAGAACTCCGCCCGGCTGCCGACCCTGGTGGCGCGCGCGGCGGAGTGGAACGCCAGCTCCGCGCCGCGAGCCGCCGCGCGCAGGGAGTCGACGTCACCCAGATCGCCGCGCACCGGCGTGGCGCCCAGCGCGGCGACGGCGCTCGCGGAGCGTTCACTCCGCGCCAACGCGCGGACCGCGTGCCCCTCCGCGACCAGGCGCCGGATCAGGGCACCCCCGACGAACCCGGACCCACCCGTGACGAAGACGTCCACGCGCTTCCTCCCCGACTAAGTTGACCGATCGTCATACTTAAAACTATGAGGATCGGTATAGTCAAGGCGTGCCACGACCCAAGTCGGACTCCCGGGACAAGATCGTCGACAGCGCGCGCAAGCTGCTGCGCAGGCAGGGCTACCACGCCACCGGCCTGGCGCAGGTGATCGAGGACAGCGGCGCCCCGCGCGGCTCGCTGTACTTCCTGTTCCCCGGCGGCAAGGAGGAACTGGCCGTCGCGGGCGTGCGCGAGTGCATCGGCGAGTGGGCCGACCTGATCCGCCAGGCGCGCGAGGCCAGCCCGACGCCGGAAGAGTGGATCGCGTTGATGTGCACGGGTTTCGCCGACCAGCTGCGGGACTCGGACTTCACCGAGGGCTGCCCGATCACGACGGTGGTGCTGGACTCGGTGCCCGCCTCCGCGCCGCTGACCACGGCGTGCCGGGACGCCTACTCGGCCTGGCTGACCGCGCTCGCCGAGGGCCTGGTGTCCTACGGGATCGAGCAGGAGCGCGCCGACGACCTCGCGATGCTGATGCTGGTCTGCCTGGAAGGCGCGATGGTGCTCTGCCGCGCCTTCCAGTCCACCGACCCGATGGAACGGGTCATCCCGCAGGTGCTGGCACTGATCGAGAACCGGAGCTGATCGCGGCGAGCACCGCCGAGTCGAGGTCGTCCCACAGGTCGTCGACGTCTTCAAGACCCACGGACATGCGCAGCAGCTGGTCCGACACACCGCAGCCGTGCCGGTCGGCTTCCTCGACGATGCGGTGGCTCAGCGAGGCCGGGTGCTGGATGAGCGTGTCCACGCTGCCGAGGCTCACCGCCGGGGTCACCAGCCGGACGGCGGCGATCACGGCATGCGGATCGCCCTCCACCTCGAAGGCCACCAGCGGACCACCCAGCCGCGGGTAGTGCACGCGCCGGACGCCGGGGTGCGCGGCCAGCCTCCTGGCGAGTTCGCCGGCGTTCGCCGACTGGGCCTTGATGCGCACGGGAAGCGTGGAAAGCCCGCGCAGCAACAGGTATCCGGCGAGCGGGTGCAGGACTCCACCGGTGACGATGCGGATCTGCCGCAGCACGCGCGCGTAGGACTCGTCGCACGCGACCACGCCGCCGAGCACATCCCCGTGCCCGCCGAGGAACTTCGTCGCGCTGTGCAGCACGATCGACGCACCGCACTCGACAGGGCGTTGCAGCACCGGAGTGGCGAAAGTGTTGTCCACCAACAAGGGCACTGATCCGCACGCGTCGGCGAGCGCGCGCAGGTCGATCTCGCTCAGCGTCGGGTTGGCGGGCGTCTCGACGATCACCAGTCCGGTGTCCGGCCGGATCGCGGCGGCGACACCGTCCGGATCGGCCCAGGTGAGCTGGTTGCCGAGCAGCCCGGAGGCGATCAGGTGGTCGCTGGTCCCGTACAGCGGGCGGACGGCGACCACGTGCGGCCGCCCGGACGAGACCGCGGCGAGCAGGCACGCGGACAACGCGGCCATCCCGCTGGCGAAGGACACGGCGGCGGGCAGTCCTTCGAGCGCGGCGAGCGCGGACTCGAACCGGGCGACGGTCGGGTTCCCGAGGCGGCCGTAGATCGGCGCACCGGGCAGCTGCGCCCCGGAGGCGAAGGCGTCCAGCCTGAGCGCCTCCTCCCGGCTGTCCCGGGACGGGTAGGTCGTGGAGAGGTCGAGCGGCACGGCGTGGACGCCGAGGTCGACGAGGTCTTCGCGGCCGGCGTGCACGGCCGTTGTCTCCAGCTGCATGAGCAGCAGCGTCGGAGATCAACCGGCTCAGCAGCAAGCATTCCGGCTATAATTCGGCGAATGATGCCGAACGTTCGCTTGGATTCGGTCGACCTCGACATCCTGCGAGTGCTGCAGAACGACGCACGGACCTCCAACAAGGAGCTCGCCGCCGCGGTCGGCGTCGCGCCGTCCACCTGCCTGGACCGGGTCAACCGGCTCCGCGAGGCGGGCGTGATCCTCGGCCAGGACCTGCGGGTGGACGCGGCGAAGCTCGGCAGGCCGCTGGAGGCGTTCCTGTCCGTGCGCGTGCAGCCGCACCGCCGCCCGCTGGTCGATCCGTTCGTGGAACACGTTCTGGCACAACCGGAAACGCGTGCGCTCTACCACCTGACGGGGCCGGACGACTTCCTGGTGCACGTCGCCGCGCGCAGCGCCGCGGACCTGCAACGCCTGGTGCTGGACGAGTTCACCGCGCGCACCGAGGTCGCGCTGGTGCACACCAACCTGATCTTCCAGCACTGGCGCGGCGGCCCCCTCCTCCCCTGACGCCCGCGGGTCCTCAGGGGCGGTGCATGGGGACGTGGGGAATGCCGTCGTCGTCCAGGAACTCGTCACCCACCACGCGATAGCCCAGCGACGCGTAGAAACCGGCGACCTGCGTCTGCGCGTCGAGCACCGAGGGCTGGTCACCGATCTCCGCCAGCGCCGCCTCCATCAGCGCGCGCGACAACCCCTGCCCCCGCGCGGGCGCCGCCGTCACCACGCGACCGATCCGCGCCTTGCCGTCGGGCTCGTCCAGGACGCGGACGTAGGCCAGCACGGACGCTTCCCCGGAGTCGGGGTCCGAGGCCTCCCACCACAAGTGCACCGTCGACGGCGCGAGGTCGCGGCCGTCCAGCTCCGGGTACGCCGCCTTCTGCTCCACCACGAACACGTCCACCCGCAGCCGCAGGATGCGGTACAGCTCCTCCGCGCTGAGCTCGTTCCCCGTCGCCCTGCGCTGGATCCTCTCTGTCTTCGTCACGCGCACGTGCGTACCAGAGCAAGGCCGGAAGAACCAGTGTGACGACCGGGTGACGTGGTGGAAACCACGGCCAAGTCGTCAAGATTCCGCAAAATCTTCTGCTAACCTCATCGAGGCCAAGAAATTTGCCTGCGACCAGCCACCGAGTCGCGCCAGCTGTCCACCAAAAGGGGGTGCGCCATGTCCGCCGTCGACACCAGCCAGCTTCCGGTCTTCGTCATAGCCAGCGTGATCTTCGTGATCACCCCGGGGGTCGACGTCTTCCTGCTGCTGCGCACCTCCGTGCGCACCGGAACCCGGGCCGGCCTGCTCACCCTCGCCGGGATCCACTCCGCGAGCCTGGTGCACGTGGCGCTCGTGGTCTCCGGCCTCGGCGTCGTGCTCGCGAGCAACCCGGGCGTGCTCACCGCGCTGCGGTGGCTGGGCGCCGCGTACCTGACCTACCTGGCGCTGGGCATCGCCCGCGACGTGTGGCGCTCGCGCGGCGGCCGGGAAACCGGCGATGAAGCCAAGCGCTGCAACGACAATCCGTTCCGGCGTGGCTTCGTCTGCAACATCACCAACCCGAAGATGCTGCTGTTCTGCCTGGCGTTCCTGCCGCAGTTCATGGGCGCGGCGAGCAGCCCGGTGCTCCAGCTCGGCCTGCTCGGCGTGGTGTTCCTCGCGCTCGCGGCGGCGTGGGAGACCGGGATCGTGCTCACCGCGGCGCGGGTCTCCGGGAGGCTCCAGCGGCCCGCCGTCCTGACCACGCTGGACGTGGTCTCCGCGACGGCCTTCCTGACCATGTCGGTCGGACTGGTCGTCTGAGAAAAGCGAAGAGGCGAGGGCGGTTGCAGGGACCGTCCTCGCCTCTTCTTCTTGCTGTGTAACGGAATTACGAGTTGATCTGAGCGTTCAGCACCGCCTGGTACGGAGCCACCCTCGCGTAGACGCCGGGGTAGTTCGGCAGCGCGCAGCCGCGGCCCCAGGAGACGACGCCGATCAGCTTGCCGCCCGCGACCATCGGGCCGCCGGAGTCGCCCTGGCAGCTGTCCTTGCCACCGGCCGGGATGCCCGCGCACACCATGGAGGTGTTGCTGTACTGCGGGTACGCGGTCTTGCAGGTGGCGTCGGAGGTCACCGGGACGTCGACCTTCAGCAGGTAGCGCGAGGCCGAACCACCGGAGCTGGTGGTACCCCAGCCGAGCACGGTGGAGTTGGTCCCGGCCGCGTAGAGCGCGGTGTCCTGGGGAGTGGCCAGCGGCAGCACCGCCGAGGTGACCGCGCCGGCCAGGTGCAGCACGGCCACGTCGTAGCCCGCGGTCGCGGTGGTGTAGCTGGGGTGGACCCAGATCCGGGACACGTTGGTGACCTTGCCCGCGGTGCTCTGCTTGTCCTCGCGACCGGAGACCACGCGAACGGACGAGGCCGCGGTGCCCTTCACGCAGTGCGCGGCGGTAACGACCTTCGTCGGCGCGACCAGGGTGCCGCCGCAGAACTGGAAGCCGGAGGCGTTGGTCAGGAAAACCGTCCACGGGTACTGGCTGATGCTGGCCCGGGTGCCGCCGACGATCTGCGTCTGCGGATCATCGGTGCCCGCGGCGGTAGCTGCCGGGACGAAGGAAAGCCCGATCGCCGAGACGGCAACGGCCGCTCCGACGAACCTAACCAGGCGATGCAGGGTTCCCGCCATGGTTGTGCTCCTCTCACCTGCCCCAGGCCCTCACCCGGGGTGACCCCAATGCAAGCGCTCGGTGACGAAGTGGCACAACGGCCGTTAGATGTAGGCTGAACAGCTCAGCACTTGGGAAATGCTTCACGAAAACAGCCTGGACCAGTGGATTCATCGGCAACATGAAGCTTCTGCCGGACAAACCACAGAGTCCTCGACGGCGTCCGGCCCGGCAGACCCCCACTGGGCGGGGTGTGCCGGGCCGGAGCCTGCAGGGGACGAACGAGCGGATCAGGACTTGATCTGCTCCTGGAGCACGTCGTGGTAGGCCGCGACGCGGGCGTAGACACCGGGCTTCTTCGGCGCGGCGCAGCCCTCGCCCCACGAGACGACGCCGATCAGCTTGCCGCCGCCGATCATCGGGCCACCGGAGTCACCCTGGCAGCTGTCCTTGCCGCCCTCGGGCAGCCCGGCGCACACCATCGAGGTGTTGCTGTACTGGGAGTACGCCGCCTTGCAGGTGGCGTCGGAGGTCACCGGGACGTCGACCTTGAGCAGGTAGCGCGAGGCCGCCCCGCCGGAGCTGGTGGTGCCCCAGCCCAGCACGGTGGAGTTCGCGCCCTCCTTGTAGAGGTCCGCGTCGGCGGAGGAGGCCAGCGGCGCCGCCTTCTGGGTCAGGTTCGAGCCCAGGGTCAGCACCGCGACGTCGAAGCCCGCGGTCGCCGTCGTGTACTGCGGGTGCACCCAGACCTTGGAGACCGCGGCGGTCGTGCCGTCCGACGCCTGCTTGTCCTCGCGGCCGGCGACCACCTTGATGCTGTCGGCGGTCTTGCCCTTCACGCAGTGCGCGGCGGTGACGATCTTGTTCGCCGCGGCGATGGTGCCGCCGCAGAACTGGAAGCCGGAGTTGTTGGTCAGGAAGACCGTGTACGGGTGGTCCGCGATCTTCGCGCGCTCACCACCGACGATCTTCTGCTCCGGCGGGGTTGCCGCAGCGGCCACGGACAGCGAGGAGATCCCACAGGTGGCCACCGCGAGCGCGACCCCGACGGTTCTGGCCAGACGGTGCAGGGTTGCCGCCATCTTTGCCTCCCAATCGCGCATCTCAGCAGTTGATTCCCCGGTTGGGTGACACCCGGGGCTACACAGAGCAAACGCTTGGGGAGATCACGGCACAACGGCTGTTCGAATTAGTCTATTGAGCCCAGTCGAATGGACCACACGCCAACAGGCGGACTACTCCATTCGTGATCATGAATCAGAGTTGGCCACGCAAAGTGTCCAGATAGTGGGTCAGCCGCACGTACACGCCCGGCTTGCCCGCACGGGCGCAGCCGTCGCCCCACGAGGTCACCCCGATGACGACGCCCCGCACGATGAGCGGTCCGCCCGAGTCGCCCTGGCAGCTGTCGATCTGCCCCTGCTCGTACCCGGCGCAGAACATCTTCTTCCTGTCGTAGGAGCGGTAGGACCGCGCGCAGGTGTCGTCGTCCATCACCGGCACCTTCGCCGACATCAGGTAGCGCGAGGTCGACCCGGTCTCGGAGGTGGCGCCCCAGCCCGCGACCACGGCCTCGGTCCCGGGCGCGTAGCGCTCCCGCTCGCCGGGCGAGACCAGCGTCGCGGTCTGCGCCAGGATCGGCGTCTCCAAAGTGAGAACGCCCAGGTCATCGCCCTCGAAGACGGTGCGGTAGGACGGGTGCTGCCAGATCTTGGAGCCCCTGGCCGCCTGCCCGGTGCGGGTCTCGGTGTCCTCACGGCCGGAGACCACGGTGATGCCCGACGCGGAGCGCTGGTCGACGCAGTGCGCGGCGGTGAGCACCTTGGTCGGGCTCATCAGCGCGCCGCCGCAGTAGACCATCCCCATCCGGTCGACGAGGTAGACCAGCCACGGGTGCTGGCTCACCGCGGCGCGTTCCCCGCCGACGACGAAGGGGTCCGCGCGCACCTCCTCGACGGGCTCGTTCGCGGCGGCGAGACCGACCGCGACCGTGGGCACCATCGCGGCCAGCGCGGTGACGGCGAGGGCGATCCCGAGCACTCGTCTGCGGGAACGGGTCGCTGCGGGCGGGGTCGACATGCGCGAACTCCTTGTCCATTTTCCGGTGATCTCAAACCACCGGTTTCGTCAACGAGGTCCACTCGTCTGGTCGGCGTACCTGCCTCTGATCTAAATGGACGCCCCCGGAGGAGGGGGCGCCGGGGTGCCGCAAAGATCGTTTGGGCCGTTCGTGCGAAGCTGGCGGAGTGGCCGGTTTTTCACAGCGCCTTTCACAGAACACGCTGACGCTCGGGTGCGCGGTGGTCCTCCTGGCCGGGTGCGCCGCCCCTCAGCCGGCCCCCGTCGGCGCGCCGACCAGCACGTCCTCTCCGGCGACCACGGCGCCCACAACGAGCACGACCACGACCCCGAAGCCGCTGTGGCGGGTGGGTGCCCAGCCGTTGCCCAAGCGCGCGGACGGCTTCGGCGCGGTGCTGCCGACGCCACCGGAGCTGGTGAACCGCGCGCTGCCGACCACGGACGTGCTGCCTCCGCCGACCGGCACCCGCTTCGCCTCCGCGGTGAGCGCGGTCCCGGCCGACGTGCTGGCACGGAGCACGTGGCAGCCGGGATGTCCCGTGCGCAAGGAGGATCTGCGCTACCTGACGCTGTCGTTCTGGGGCTTCGACGGCCGTCAGCACACCGGCGAGCTGCTGGTGAACGCGAGCGCGGCGGACGCGATGGTCGCGGTGTTCGGCACGCTCTGGGCGGCGCGCTTCCCGTTGGAGGAGATGCGGATCTCCTCGCGCGCCGATCTCGACCGGGCTCCGACCGGCGACGGCAACAACACCTCGGCCTTCGTCTGCCGACCCGCGCGCGGATCGTCGACGTGGTCAGCGCACGCCCACGGCATCGCGGTCGACATCAACCCGTTCTGCAATCCCTACCTGCGCGGTGATCTCGTCCTGCCGGAGCTGGCGGGCGCCTACGTCAACCGGTCCCGCCGCTCCCCCGGAATGATCTTCTCCGGCGACGTGGTCACGCGGGCGTTCGCGTCCGTCGGCTGGACCTGGGGCGGCTCGTGGCGCTCCCCCAAGGACCTCATGCACTTCTCCGCCAACGGCCGCTGAACGCCGAGGGGCGCCTCGGATTCCGAGGCGCCCCTTCGCTGCTACTTCTGGTCCGGGTCCCCGCCGTTGTCGCGCGGCGGACCGTCGCCGGTGAACTTCTTCCACACCTTGCCCGCGGTGCTGGACAGGATGTCGCCCACCTCGTTGAGGACCTTGGCGAGCGGGTCGGCGGAGCTGGCGATGGCGTCCTTGTAGGACTTGGCCGCCGACTTGACGTCGTCGCGCCAGTTGGTGACGTCGTCGTTGTCACGGCTGGGGTACTCCCCGGCCAGGATCGCCCGGTACTCCTCACCGGCCGCCCACCGCTGCAGGTCGGCGGCGCGGACCACCGGCAGCGGGTCGAGGCGGTTGCTCAGGTGCAGCAGCTTGAGCACGCTGTCGCGGACGTCCGGGACCGCGTCGTAGTCCTTGGCCTGCTTCAGGTACGCCTCGGTGTCGATCTCGCCGACGTCGATGCCGCCGGAGAGCTTGATGTGCGTCCGCAGCGCGACCTCGGGGTCCTGCACGCAGAGCAGGCCCGCGCGGTCGGCGGAGAGCTGGGCGCGGCGGTACCAGTCCTGCAGCGCGATGATGATCGCGCGCATGCCCCAGTAGCCGACCGGCATCCAGGCGATGCCGGTGACCATGGAGATCAGCCTGCGCAGCACGGTGTAGTAGACGGCGTGTCCGGAGAGGGCGTGGCCCATCTCGTGGCCGATGACGAAGCGCAGCTCGTCCTCGTCGAGCAGTTCGATCAGCCCGGTGGTGATCACGATGAACGGCTCGTCCATGCCGATGGTCATCGCGTTCGCGTGCGGGTCCCGCGTCACGAAGACCTCGGGCACCGGGTTGATGTCCAGCACCGCGGCGCACTCCAGCCGGAGGCGGTGCACCGTCGGGTACTGCGTCTCGGTGACCTTGATCGAGGACGCCAGCGCGAGCAAGCGTTCACTGCGCTCCCCGAGCGCGCCGGAGATGGCCTTCAGCACCGCGGGGAACCCCGGCACGGCACGCGCGGTCGCCAGCGCGCCGCGGTCCGCCGGGTGCTCGTACGCGCGCGGGCTGATGTTCGGAAACCGAACCCGGCCGGTCGCGGCGGGCGGTTGAGGCGGTTGGTTCACAGACACTCCCCGATCTCTGGTGTGCCTCCGAGGCTAGTCCGATCGGGCGGTGGCCAGATCGGTGGAAACCCTGAAACAGCCCCCGAACACCGCCCCGACCTGCCCGGAGGAGTCGGCCCCACCCCCTGTCGGAGGCCGACACCGCCGGTTGACTCCCCCTGTCCCGCATGAAAATCTTGACCAGATTTCGTTTTCAGTCAAGCAGTCATCGAGCGAGGAGTCCATGCCGGAACGCGCCGCGCGGGCCGAGCGCATCCTGGACGCGGCCGCCGAGCTGCTGCTGCGCTGGGGATACCGCCGGACGACCGTCGACGACGTCGCGAAGCAGGCAGGCATCGGCAAGGGCACGATCTACCTGCACTGGCGCACGCGCGAGGAGCTGTTCCAGGCGGTGCTGGTCCGCGAGTCCGCCCGCTACCTCCGGGTCCTGCTCGACGAGATCGCCGCCGACCCGGCCGCCGTGCTGCCGAACCGGATGGTGCGCATCGGCTACCTCGCGGTCATGCGCAACCCGCTGATGCGGGCGATGCTCGTCGGGGACGAGGACCTGCTCGGCTCGCTCGTCAGCCGGGACGGCAGCGTCGTGCCCACCGCGGTGCGGATGCTGGAGCGCGAGGGGTACGACCGGGCGATCGCCGACGGACGCCTGCTTCGGGGTGATCTCAGCCCGGAACTGGAGATCCAGGGGCTCACATGCACGATCATGGGCTTCTATCTGATCGACACGGCGCTGCCCGGTGGGTCCGGCATGGGGCTGGAGACCACGGCGGACGTGCTGGCGCACATCGTGCGCAACGCGTTCGAGACCAGGGACACGCCGTCCGAGGAAGAACTGACCAGGATCGCCGGTGAAGTGAGCGACTTCTACGAGCGGACCCACGCGCGCTGCCTCGACCACGTGCGCACGGGCCAGGTCGAGGGCGCGGCGCCGGACTGAAGTATCCCGAAGAGGGGTGAGCATCGTGGTGGAGGCGCTGGGGGCGCGGCCTACGACGGCGGACCGGGAACGGCATCGGGCGATGCGCGAGGCGGACCCCGTCGCGCGCGATCCCGACTCCGGCAGGTGGCTGGTGTACCGCTACGAGGACGCCGCGCGGGTGCTGACCGACCACGCCGCGTTCACCTCGGAGTACGCCTCCTCCAGCGCGGTCGTCTCCCGCCTGTTCTCCGGCAGGGAGCCGGTGGTGATCACTCCGGCCATGCACCGCGAGCTGCGCCGCACCGTCAGCCGCAGGTTCACGCCCGGCGTGGTGGCGGCGCTGGGCTCCAGGGTGCTGACGGTGACCACCGAGCTGCTGGACCGGGTGGCCGGGGACGAGCGGATCGACCTCGCGACCGACCTCGCCTTCCCCCTTCCGGTGCGGGTGATCGCCGAGCTGCTCGGCGTGCCGCAGGAGGACATGGACTCCGTGCTGGAGTGGGTGGACGCGTTGTGCGGCAACGACTCCCAGCCTCCGCTCGTGCCCGCCCAGCGCCGCGTCTCCGCGTGCGACGCGCGGGCCGAGCTGCTGGCCTACCTCTCCGCGCTCGTCGCGCAGTACCGGCGGAAGGGCGCCTCGGTGACGATGCTCGACCCCGCAAGCGGGTCTTCGGCCCTCACCGCGGAGTTCCTGAAGACCGAGATCGACGGCAAGCGACTCGACGACGGTCAGGCGGTGGCGCTGCTCGGCCTGCTGTTGCTCTCCGGGCACCTGACCACGACGAGCCTGCTGGCGTCGGTCGTGCTCTGCCTCGACGCCTTCCCCGCCGTGAGCGACGAGGTGCGCGCGTTCCCCGAACTGCTCGCGCCGACGATCGAAGAGGTGCTGCGCTACAGCACCCCCGTGTCCCGGGTGACGCGCAGGGCGAAGCTGGACGTCGACCTCGGCGGGCGGCGCGTCCTGGCCGGAGAGCAGGTCGTGGTCGTCATGGACTCGGTGAACCAGGACGAGCGCCGGTTCCCCGATCCGGAGCGCTTCGACATCCACCGCAGGAGGACCTCGCGGTTGTCCACCGGTTACGGGCTGCCGTTCGGCCCGGGCTCGCCAGTGGCCCGCCTTCAGACGCGGATGGCACTGGAACTCCTGCTGTGGCGCTACTGCGAGATCTCGGTCGACCGCGCGGCGCTGCGCGCTCAGCTCATCGGCTGGATCACAGTCCCGACGTCCATGCCGCTGCGCGTGCGGTCGAAGCGTGCCGTGCACAACGCCGAGGTGCCCCCGACTGGCCTCCAGGGGTCACACTTGTCCCGTGGACGTCGACATTCTCGGTGAGCCCTATCGGGTCCGAACGCTGCCCCTCGCCCCCACCCAGGACGGTGACGACGTCGTCGCGACGCTGGTCCACCGGCCCGCCGACGACCCCGGCTCCGCGGGCAGGGGCGCGGTCCTCTACGTCCACGGCTGGTGCGACTACTTCTTCCAGGACCACGTCGCCCGGCACTTCACCGGCCAGGGCTTCGACTTCTACGCGCTGGACCTGCGGCGCTACGGCCGGTCGATCCGGCCGGACCAGCTGCCGACCTTCACCACCGACCTCACCGAGTACTTCGAGGAGATCGACGCCGCGATCGCGGTGATCCGCTCCGAGCACGGGCACCGGCGCGTGGTGCTGCTCGCGCACTCCACCGGTGGGCTGATCGCGCCGCTGTGGGCGCACGAGCACCGGGCCGCGGGCCTCATCGACGCCCTGGTGCTGAACAGCCCGTGGCTGGACCTCGCAGAACCGTGGCTGACCCGCACGATCGGCACGGCGGTGAACCACGTGGTCGGCGGCATCGCCCCGCGGCTGGTCGTGAAGCCCGGGCTGGCGCCGACCTACGGGCACAGCCTCAGCTCCGCCCACCACGGCGAGTGGAGCTACGACAACGAGTGGAAGCCCTCCGAGCACTTCCCCGTGCGCGCGGGATGGCTGCGCGCGGTACGGATCGGCCACGCGCGGGTGCACCGCGGGCTGGACATCCGGGTCCCCGTGCTCGTCGAGCACTCCACGCGCAGCCTGCTGCACCGGAAGAAGTGGGAGCCCGCGGCGATGACCGCGGACACCGTGCTGGACGTGGAGCAGATCGCGCGCTGGGCGCCCAAGCTCGGCCGCGACGTCACGACGGTGCCGATCGAGGACGGCATGCACGACCTGTTCCTGTCCGCGGAGCCGGTGCGGAACAAGGCGCTCGCGGAGATCGACTCCTGGCTCGCCCAGCGGCTGGGCCCGCCCGGCCCCTGAGGCCGGCCGCCGCGGCTCCGGGTCGGATTCCGGGCAGACCCCGAGGTGAGGAATGCGCGGAATGGGCAACCTGATGTGGAGGGGCAATAGCCACCGGCCCCGCCGCCACGATCAGGAGGTAGCGCCAAATGACCGCTCCGTACCGCACCCACCGGCTCACCCGTTCCCGCAACAGCGTGTTCTTCGGTGTCGCGGGCGGCATCGCGGAGCGCTTCGGCTGGCGCCCCGGCACCGTGCGCCTGGCCTTCGTGGTCTCCTGCGTGCTCCCGGGCCCGCAGATCCTGTTGTACCTGGCCCTGGCGCTGCTGCTGCCCAAGCCGGGATACTGACGCGAATTTTTTACCCGCCATTTCGGACATATAGCGCAATCCCGCCGAACTCGCGTTTCGGCGTCCCGGAGCCGGATTATTCTGTTCTCCTGGAATCGGATGGCAGGAGTCCGGCATGGCTGGCGTATCGGTGCGGCGAGCGGCTGCCTACGGAATCGACGCTCCAGTCGTTTTCGCGGGATTCGGCTTCGCCGTGCTCAGCTGCCTCCTGATGACGACCATCACCGACGGCCCGGCGCCCCTCGTGGGCGCCGGGCTGCTGGCGTTGTGCGCGGCAGTCCAGCTGCACACCACCGTGCGCGGCAAGTTCGTCGCCTGGGACGAGGTCCTCACCGGGCTCCGGCTGCGCGGTCACGAGGAGGTGCTGGACCTGGGCTGCGGCCGGGGTGCCGTGCTCCTCGCCGCGGCCAAGCGGCTCCCGGACGGCGTCGCGGTGGGCGTCGATCTCTGGCGCAGCGTCGACCCCTCCGGCAACGACATCTCCACCACCAGGGAGAACGCGGTTGCGGAGGGGGTGGCCGACCGCGTGCGGCTGCGCACCGGCGACCTGGCCCGGCTGCCGTTGCTGGACGAGTCCTTCGACCTCGTGCTGAGCAGCCTGGCGCTGCACAGCGTCGCGGGAGCGGACGCGCGAGCGGTGGCGATCCGCGAGGCGGTCCGCGTTCTGCGCCCCGGCGGCCGGATCGTGCTGGCCGATATCGGGCACACGCGGCAGTACGCCGCCGCGCTCACCGAACTGGGAATGATCGACGTACACCGTCGTGGCCTCGGCTGGCGAATGTGGTGGAGCGGCCCCTGGGTGCCCACCACGCTGGTGACGGCGCGAAAGCCCTGAAAACCTCACGACAGGGTGGTCACCGCGCGAATCCGGAGCGTCCCCGGACGGCCTGATTCCGCTCATACGTTGCGGTGGCGCATCAGTAGCTCTCAGTTCCCGGATTCCGGGAAACGGGTGAAACAGCGAATTGGGGATGCCGATAACGGGAATTCGGTGTTGCACTGGTGGCGGGCCCACCAACTCCCAGAATTCGCCTGAGTCGAGGGGAAGCAACACCCATGCGAACCATCACGAAGCGCGTACTGACCCTGGCCGCGACAACAGCCGTCTCCGCCGGTCTCGCACTCGGCGGCCTCCCGGCCTCCGCATCGCCAGCAGGCCCCCCGGCACCCGCGACGGCCGCCCAGGTGGACGCCCAGGAGCAGGGAGAAGGTGAGGTCGAGTCGGTCGCGGAGGGCTACGCCACGGTGAAGCTCAAGACCGGCGTCCGGGTGAAGCTGCGCCTCGCGGGCTGCATCGTCATCGGCGGCCCGCTCGTCGAGGGCGTCACGGTGCGACTGGGCGTCAACCTCCTCGGAATCAGAATTCTGGTGGTGTTGTAGCGCCACCGACGACGCCGCGAAGGGGGCGACCGGATTTCCGGTCGCCCCCTTTGTTGTGCCGCCGTGTCCCGACTGAGACAACCACCGGACTCAGGTGAACGCGAAAAGTTTTCTAACGATTTACGCGATTCCTCCGGACTACTGGCCGGGGTCATCCAACAGTGCGGATCCGGGTCACCCTCCGAATTTCTTACCGGCCGGTTCGGCTGGATCGAGTGAATCAGGTCCAGCCTACTTCCCATCTGTCGAGCGAGGAGTTGACTGATGGTCAGTTGGGCATTCACCGGGAGGGGTGCAATTCCATGCGTACTTTCACCAAGCGGGCCCTCGGCCTCGTGGCCGCGACCGCGGTCGGCACGGCACTGGTCCTCGGCGCGGCTCCGGCGGCGTCCGCGGGCACGAGCCACGTGAAGGCCGGTGCGGCCGTGCACGCGGCCGCCAAGGTCGAGGGCAAGGTCACCGCGATCGTCGGCGGCTACGCGACGATCAAGACGAAGGCCGGTGCCTCGGTCAAGGTCCGGCTCGCGGGCTGCGTCGTGATCGGCAAGCTCCGGGTCGGCGTGCACGTGCGGCTGGGCGTGAACCTGCTCGGCATCCGCGTGCTCGTCGTTCTCTAGAGCTCTCCCGACGGGCGGCCGGTCACCGGCCGCCCGTCTTACACGTCCGGGTGGAGCACCCGGGGTTCATGATCATGTCTCGCGATACTGGCGGGGAGGTGCGGGGCGGCGAGGGGAACGGTTGGTGAGCGGCACGGCGTTGTCGGCCGTGGCGGCGGTGCTCGGGGGATTCGGGTTGGCGACCGTCCTGGTCGTGCCCTACATCGCCTGGAGCTACCACCGGCGGGGCGAGCTCGGCCTCGGGCACGCGGTGCTCGGACTGGGGTTCCTGATCTACTCCTTCGCCCTCGTCACCTACACGCTGCTGCCGCTGCCGGAGGTCGACGCGGCGTTCTGCGCGAAGCACGCGGCGGTCACCACTCCCGTGCTGGCGCCGCTGCGGTTCCTCGACGACATGCACAAGTACGACACGTCGGGAATGCGCGCCGTGCTGCGCAACCCCGCGCTGCGCCAGGTGTTGTTCAACGTGGCGCTCTTCGTTCCGCTCGGCATGTTCCTGCGGCACCTGTTCCGCTGCGGCCCGGCGCTGACGTTGCTCACCGGCCTGCTGATCTCGCTCACCGTGGAGAGCACCCAGCTGACCGGCGTGTGGTTCCTCTTCCAGTGCCCGTACCGCCTCTTCGACACCGGCGACCTGGTGTCCAACACCCTCGGCGCGGGCGTCGGCTACCTGCTCGCCCCCGTGCTCAGCCTCGTTCCGGGACAACGCGTTCGCGTGCCGGTGGGCGTGCCCCGCCCGGTGACCAGGCGTCGCCGCCTGCTCGGCATCGCGCTGGACCTGCTCGCCGTGTGGGTCGCGGGCAACGGCCTGCTGTTCGGCGCGAAGCTGGCCAACTGGGCGTTCTACGGCGAGGTCCCGCGGCGCGGCGTGTGGAACCCGTTGCTCACCTCGGTTCTGGCCTACTGGCTGCCCGCTCTGCTGCTGTTGCTGGTGACGCCCTTGCTCGGCAACGGGGGCACGATCGGTCAGCGCATCGTGCTGCTGCGCCCGGCCGACCGCCTCGGCGGTGTTCCCCGGTGGCCGCGCGTCGTGCTGCGCTTCCTGGCCGGCTCCGGCGGGTACTACGTGCTCGTCGGAGCGGTTCCGGACGCGGCGCTGTTGTTGCTGTGCACCAGTTTCGTCTTCCTCGTGCACACCACCGGCGGTCGCGGGCTGAGCGGGGTGCTCGCCGGGCTGACGGTGATCGACTCCCGGGTGGACCGCTACGGCACTAGGGTTGCGCACAACCGCAAATACCGGTTCGAACACCTTCCAGCGGAGGAACACCGATGAGCCTCGATCGTCCCGTCGCCCCCGATCCGTACGCGCTGCTGCCCGAGGTCGCGTCGTTCACGGTCACCTCGGACGACATCGCGGACGGTCAGCCGTTGCCGCTGAAGCACGTGTTCAACGGCATGGGCGCGTCCGGCGAGAACCTCTCCCCCGCCCTGTCCTGGTCCGGTTTTCCCGCCGGGACCAAGAGCTTCGTCGTCACCTGCTTCGACCCCGACGCCCCGACGCCGTCCGGTTTCTGGCACTGGGTGCTGGTGGACATCCCCGCCACCGTGACCTCGCTGCCCACCGGCGCGGGCTCCGGGACCGACCTGCCCGCGGGCGCCTTCCACACCCCCACCGACTTCGGCACCCCCGGCTACGGCGGCGCCGCCCCGCCGCAGGGCGACCGCGCGCACCGCTACTACTTCGTGGTGCACGCCGTCGACGTCGAGTCCCTGGGCGTGGACAAGGACGCCACCGCCGCCGTGGTCAGCTTCAACCTCGCCTTCCACACCCTGGCGCGCGCCATCATCACACCCACCTACGCCCACTAGGCCGAGAGGAAGTCCTCGAGGGGGACGGGGATCATGCCGTCCTCCTTGGCCTTGGCGAGGAAGGCGCTGTAGTCCTCGACGAAGGTCTTGCGGAAGTGCATGAGGATGATGTCGCCGGGCTTCAGCTTGGTGCCGCTCTGGAACTGCATCGCACCGTCGTTGACGGTCTCCGTCCACAGCACGAGCGCCCTGACGCCGCAGTCGGCTGCGGCCTTGCGGGTGGTGTCGTCGTAGTTGCCGTAGGGCGGGCGGAACAGCACGGGGCGCTTGCCGTACTCGCGCTGGTAGGCGTCGGAGGCTCCGCAGATCTCCTTGTGCTGCACCTCGTACGGCTTGCCCCGCAGGTTGGGGTGGCTCAGCGTGTGGTTCTCGATCGTCGCACCGGCCTGGTCGCGGAGGTCCTTGAAGTAGCCGCGGTGGCCCTCGACGTAACGGTCGGTGAGGAACAGCGTCGGGCGGGTCTTGCTGCGCCGCATCAGGTCCAGCGCGGCGGGGTGCGGCACCTGGCCGTCGTCGATGGTGATGAAGACGTAGGGCTTGTCGGTGTGGATGCGCTTCACCACGGGGATGAGTCCGTGATCCGGCGGCGGGATCTTCGCCTGCGGGGTGCCGAAGGCGTAGGGCGCCTCGAAGGACAGGACGGGCGACGGCGGCGGGGGCGCCGGAGCGGGAGGCGGTGGTGGCACAGGGGCGCCGCAGGCGGCTGTGAGTCCCAGCGCGAGAACGCCCGCCACCAGCATCCGACGGGAAGACAAGGGCCGCATGAATCCGTTGTACCCGGGGGAAGAGCCCGTCAACGGGGGCGCCGTGACCAGGGCCACGAACCTTCCGGACACTTGGGACGGACGGGGCGCGGGTACGGTCGGGCTCGACGGAGATCGAAGGGACGCACCGTGCGGCATTTTGACCTGGTGATCATCGGCACCGGCTCGGGGAACTCGATCCTCGACGAGCGCTTCGATGACTGGAACGTGGCCATCGTCGAGAAGGGCGTCTTCGGCGGGACGTGCCTGAACGTCGGTTGCATCCCGACCAAGATGTTCGTGCACACCGCGAACGTGGCGGGCACACCGGCCGCGGGCACCAAGCTGGGCGTGGACGCGGAGCTGCACGGCGTGCGGTGGACCGACATCCGCGACCGGGTGTTCGGCCGGATCGACCCGATCGCGGAGGGCGGCAAGCGCTACCGCGTCGAGGACTGCCCGAACGTCACGGTGTTCACCGGCGCGGCGAGGTTCGTCGGCCCGAAGCAGCTCGACACGGGCACCGGCGAGGTCATCACGGCGGACCGGTTCGTGCTCGCCGCGGGCAGCAGGCCGGTCGTTCCGGACGTCCCCGGCATCAACGAGACCGGCTTCCACACCAACGACACGGTGATGCGGCTGGACGAACTGCCCAGGCGCATGATCATCCTCGGCAGCGGGTTCGTCGCCACCGAGTTCGCGCACGTGTTCTCCTCCTTCGGCGTGGACGTCACGCTGATCGCCCGCTCCGGGACGGTCCTGCGCGCGGAGGACGAGGACATCTCGGCGCGCTTCACCGAACTGGCCGCGCAGCGGTGGGACCTCAGGCTGAACCGCGACACCGTGCGCGCGGAGCGGGTCGACGGCGTGGTGCGGCTGCACCTGACCGGCCCGGACGGCGCCGAGGTCGTCGAGGCCGACGAGCTGCTCGTCGCCGTGGGCCGCACGCCGAACTCCGACACCCTCGACGTGGCGGCGACCGGTGTCGCGACGCACCCGGACGGCCGCGTGGTGGTGGACGAGTTCCAGCGCACCGGGGTCGACGGGATCTGGGCGCTCGGTGACATCTCGTCGCCGTTCCAGCTCAAGCACGTCGCCAACCACGAGTCCCGCGTCGTGCAGCACAACCTGCTGCACCCGGAGAAGCCGCTCGCGTCGGACCACCGGTTCGTGCCGCACGCGGTGTTCTCGTCGCCGGCCATCGCCGCCGTCGGCCTGACCGAGCAGGAGGCGCGCGCGAAGGGCGTGCGCTACGTGACCGCCGTGCAGGAGTACGCGGGCATCGCCTACGGCTGGGCGATGGAGGACACGACGGGCTTCTGCAAGCTGCTCGCCGACCCGGACACCGGCAGGCTGCTCGGCGCGCACATCATCGGTCCCGAGGCGGGGACGCTGATCCAGCCGCTCATCCAGGCCATGCACTTCGGGCTGACCGCGCGCACCATGGCGACCGGCCAGTACTGGATCCACCCCACGATGCCCGAGCTGGTGGAGAACGCCCTGCTCAAGCTCCCCGTGAAGGGCTAGACGAAGCGCGGGCGGCCCGCGACGTACCCGAGTACGACCTGGGCCGCCAGCACCACGAGGACCAGCGTCAGGGACATCGCCCACCCGCCGGTGAGGCCGTGCAGGATGCCGACCGCGAACGGGCCGACCGCCGCGATCAGGTAGCCGAGGCTCTGCGCCATCGCGGACAGCCGCGCGGTCTCCTGGCCGGTGCGCGCCCGCAGCGTGATCAGCGTCAGCGCCAGCGGGAACACGCCCATGCCGATACCGATCAGCAAGATCCACAAGCCGGTCGCGGTCGCCGGGGCGAGGAGCAGTCCGGCGAACCCGGCGAACCCGGTCAGCGCCATCGACACCGCCCACGCGGACTGGGAACGGGCCCTGGCGGCCAGCGGCGGGACGATCATGGAGACCGGCACGCCGAGGACCATCACGATGGCCAGCAGCTGGCCCGCGGTGGTCGCCGAGACCCCGGCGGTGTCGCGCAGGATCTCGGGCAGCCAGCCCATGACCGTGTAGGCGACCAGCGACTGGAACCCGAAGAACACGGTGACCGCCCAGGCCAACGGGCTGCGCAGGAGCGAGCGGCGCGGACCGGCCGTCTCCTCCGCCACCGGCTGCCGGCCGGACCCACCGCGACCGGCGAGCACCCAGGTGACCAGCGCGAGCACGCCGAGCAGCGCCCACATGCCGACCGCGCCGCGCCAGCCGCCCACCAGCTCCTCCAGCGGAGCGGTGAACGCCGCGGCGATCGCGCCACCGGCGGACAGCGCCGCGCTGTAGGCGCCGGTGACCGCGCCGACCTTGGTGGCGGGGAAGGAGTCCTTGACCACCACCGGGATCAGGACGTTGCAGACCGCGATCGCCGCGCAGGCCATGAAGGTGCCCGCGACGAGCACGAGCGGCCCGTCGACGACCCGCAGCGCCAGGCCCGCCGTGAGCAGCGCGAGGGCTCCGGAGATCACCGCGCGGGCGCCGTACCTGCGGCTGAACCATGGCGCGAGCATGCCGACCAGGCCGAAGCACAGGGTCGGGATCGCGGTGACCGCGCTGGTCCATGCGGCGGAAACGCCGAGCGTGTCCCGCACCTCGGACAGCACCGCGGCCAGACTGGTCACCGCGGGACGGAGGTTGGCCGCCGCCAGCATCACGCCCACGACCAGCGCCAGCCCACCGGCCACGCTCGCGGCGGGGGCGGAACGGGTACTGGCAGGCTGGTCGAGCTGGGGCGAGAGCGTCACGCGAGAGAGTATGACAAACATAGGATGTTCGGATGAAAGGATGAGCCTGTGCCTTTGGCCACTACCCGGCGCGCCGGCCTGGTCGAGCAGGTCATCGAGCAGATGCGCGCGCTGGTCACCTCCGGCGAGTGGCCGGTCGGCCGGCGCATCCCGCCCGAGCCGGAGCTGGTGACGGCGCTCGGCGTCGGCCGCAACACCGTGCGCGAGGCGGTCCGCGCGCTCGCGCACGCCGGTCTGCTCGAAGTCCGCCAGGGCGACGGCACCTTCGTCCGCGCCACGAGCGAGCTGTCCGGCGCCGTCCGGCGGCTGTGCGGCTCCGAACTGCGCGACGTGCTGGAGGTGCGCCGCGCACTGGAGGTCGAGGGCGCGCGCCAGGCCGCGACCCGGCGCAGCGCCGAGGACCTGCGCGAGCTGGAGCGCATCCTGGCCGCGCGCGACGCGGCGCTGGAGGCGGGCGACTTCGACCTGATGGTCCAGCTCGACACCGACTTCCACCTGTTCCTGGTGGAGTGCTCGCACAACAACGTGCTCACCGAGCTCTACCGGGGCTTCACCGAGGCGGTCCGCTCCAGCGTCGCGACCACCGTGAACACCAGCCTGCGCCGCGACGAGCACGTTTCGCACACCGAACTGCTCGACGCGGTGCGCGAGCAGGACGCGGAGAAAGCGGTCCGGGAAGCCAGCGGATTCTTGGAAGAGCTACTCGCGAATCTGCCCGGAAAGGACAAAAAAGGACATTAGGGCGATTCCAGCCCCGCATTCAGCCGGGCCATCAGGACGGCGAGGACCCGCTGGTCCTCCTCGTCCCAGTCGGCCAGCGCCGCGCGCAGCCACGCCGCGCGCTCGGCCTGGACGTCGGCGAGCAGGCGCAGCCCGGCCGCCGTGGCGCGCAGCGGGATCGAGCGCGCGTCCGGCGGGTTCTCCACGGGTTCGACCAGACCCGCTGCCTGCAGCTTCGCCACGTGCCTGCTCGCGGTGGACTTGTCGACGGCGAACTGCCTGGCCAGCTCGCCGACGCGGCTGGAGCCCCGCAGCGCGACGGCGACCAGGTACGGATAGGTGATGTGGTCCAGCCCCCGGTAGCCCCGTGACCAGCTGCGCCACACCGCCTTCCGCGCGAACAGCGTGAGCTGTTGCTCCAGTTCCGTCATTCCTGAGCCATTTGTCCGCTCTGTCACATACGCACCATACCTCCCTACTGTTGCGCCATGCAACCGTCAGTCGTAACGTGGTCGTTATCCACACGAAAAGGGGATCGGCATGTGCGGAATCACGGGATGGGTGGCTTATCGGCACGATCTGACGACCGAGCGGGACGCGGTCGCCGCGATGACCGAGACGATGGTCTGCCGCGGCCCCGACGCGGGCGGGACCTGGTTCGCCCGGCACGCGGCGCTCGGCCACCGAAGGCTCTCGGTGATCGACATCGACGGCGGCGCGCAGCCGATGGCCGCCACGCGCGACGGCGAGGTCGAGGCCGTCATCACCTACAGCGGCGAGGCCTACAACTTCAAGGAACTGCGCGCCGAGCTCATCCGGCGCGGGCACGAGTTCTCCACCAGCAGTGACACCGAGGTCGTGCTGCGCTCCTACCTCGAATGGGGCGCGGGGCTGGTCGACCGGCTCAACGGCATGTACGCCTTCGCGGTCTGGGACCTCCGCAGCGAGGAACTGCTGCTCGTGCGCGACCGCCTCGGCATCAAGCCGCTCTACTACTACCCCACCGCGGACGGTGTGCTCTTCGGCTCCGAGCCCAAGGCGATCCTGGCCAACCCGCTCGCCGAGGCAGTCGTCGACGCGGAGGGCTTGGCCGAGTCGATGTCCTTCGTCAAGACGCCCGAGCTGGCGATCCTGAAGGGCGTGCACGAGGTCCGCCCTGGCGGGATGGTGCGCGTCTCGCGCTCGGGCCTGAGCAAGAGCCGGTACTGGCAGCTGGAGGCGCGGGAGCACACCGACGACCTGGACACCACGATCAGCACGGTGCGCGAGCTGCTGGACGACATCGTCGCGCGGCAGCTGATCTCCGACGTGCCGCTGTGCACCCTGCTCTCCGGCGGGCTGGACTCCAGTGCGCTCACCGCGCTCGCGGCCAGGTCGCTCGACGAGCCGGTGCGCTCGTTCTCCGTCAACTTCGCGGGCTACACCGAGAACTTCCAGGCCGACGAGTTCCGCGGCAGCCCGGACGCGCCCTTCGTCACCGACGTCGCCGAGCACGTCGCGGCCGACCACACCGACATCGTGCTCGACAACGCCGACCTGCTCGACGACGGCGCGCGCAAGGCGGTGCTCCGCGCCCGAGACCTGCCGATCTCCATGGGAGACATGGACATCTCGCTCTACCTGCTCTTCCAGGAGATCAGGAAGCGGTCCACGGTCGCGCTCTCCGGCGAGTCGGCGGACGAGGTGTTCGGCGGCTACGCCTGGTTCCACAACGAGAAGGCGGTGAACGCGCCGACCTTCCCGTGGCTGGCCATGCACTTCACCGGCGAGCGGCCAGATCTCCTGCGGGACGGGGTGGCGGACAAGCTCGACCTCGGCGGCTACGTCCGGCAGCGCTACGCGGAAGCGATTGCCGAAGCGCCGAAGCTGCCCGGCGAGTCGGGGAAGGAAGCACGGATGCGGGAGATCAGCTACCTGCACCTGACCCGCTTCGTGAACTCGCTGCTGGACCGCAAGGACCGGATGAGCATGGCCGTCGGGCTCGAGGTGCGCGTGCCGTTCTGCGACCACCGGCTCGTCGAGTACGTCTTCAACGCGCCGTGGGCCATGAAGACCTTCGACGGCAGGGAGAAGAGCCTGCTGCGGGCCGCCACCGCGGACGTGCTGCCGAAGTCCGTGGTCGAGCGGGTGAAGAGCCCGTATCCGTCCACACAGGACACCGGGTACGACGCGGCGCTGCACGAGCGGGTCGGCACGCTGCTGCACGCGGGGACCTCGCGGGCGTTCGAGCTGGTCGACCCGGCCAAGGCGCGGCGGCTGCTGGACCGCGGCTCGTCGGCCGTCGCGCGGCGGCAACTGGAGCTGATCCTGACCCTCGACGGCTGGCTCGGCGACTACGACGTGCGCGTGGAGCTGTGATCTACGGTTGCCCGTAGCCACGGACTCAAGGAGGTCGGCGATGCGCGTTGTCCTTGCGCTGCTCGGGGTTCTCGCGATGACCGGATGCGGGAGCGCACCGCCACCGGCGCCGCCCGCGCCCTCGGACGTGATCTCCCAGCAGCGGGAGCGCATCAACGACCTCGACCGGCAGATCGTCGACCTGCTCGCCCAGCGCAAGGAGGCGTCGGAGGCGGTGCAGCGGGTCCGCACCTCCTCCGGCGGCGGACGCGTCGACCCCGCCCGCGAGCAGGTGATCATCGACAAGTACCGCGCGAAGCTCGGCGACGGCGGCGAGAAGATCGCCAGGGCGATGCTCGAAGCCTTCCGCGGCCCTGCCTCCTGATCAGGCTCCCGGCGGGATGGTGCGCATCCCGCCGGGGGCGCCGCGCTCGATCAGCCGCATGACCGCGTCGGTGTCCAGGTTGTCCGCGACCAGGTCGCCGAGCAGGTCCAGCTGCGCAGCGCGCTGGCTGGCGAACGACACCCCGCCCGCCACCGCGAATCCGTGGCGGCCACTGCGTTCGGCGGCCCAGCGCAGGAACTTCGCGCGGAAGGCGTCGTTCTCGAACAGCCCGTGCCAGTGGGTTCCGGCGACGTTGTCGGTGAGCGCACCCTCGCCTTCGCCGTTGTCCAGCTCCAGCAACGGTTTCTCGGCTGAGCGCACCACCGCGCCGTGGTGGATCTCGTAGCCGTGCACCGCTTCGCCGAACGCCGTGCCCACCGGGCGGTCCAGTGTCTTGCGCTCCCGGAACTCGATGTCCAGGTCGAGCAGCCCGAGCCCGTCGACCTCCCCCGCCGCCGACTCGACCCGGTCGGTGATCCGCGCGCCGAGCATCTGGAACCCGCCGCAGATCCCGGCGAGCGGTAGCCCCTTCGCCGCGTGGCGCGCGACGGCCTCGGCCAAACCCGTGCGCCGCAACCACTCCAGATCGTCCACTGTGGACTTCGAACCGGGGAGCAGGACGAGGTCGGCGTCGGCGACGCGGGAGGGCTCGGTGACGAAACGGACGGAGACCCCGGGCTCGCAGGCCAGCGCCTCCACGTCGGTGGCGTTGGAGATCCGGGGCAGCCGCACCACCGCGACGCGCAGCCACTGCTCCCCGGCGGGCGGGGCGGGGCGTCCGACCACGCCGTCCGCGGTGTAGGACAGGGAGTCCTCCGCGTCGAGCCACAGTTCTTCGCGCCACGGCAGAACGCCGAGCACGGGCCGCCCGGTCAGCTCGGTGATCTGGTCCAGCCCCGGTGCCAGCAGCGCGGGGTCGCCGCGGAACTTGTTGATCACGAACCCGCTGACCAGCGCCTGGTCCGCGGCGTCGAGCAGCGCCAGGGTGCCGAACAGGTGCGCGAAGACCCCGCCCCGGTCGATGTCGCCGACCACCAGAACCGGCAGGTTCGCCGCCCTGGCCAGCCCCATGTTCGCGATGTCGTTGGCGCGCAGGTTGATCTCGGTCGGCGAGCCCGCGCCCTCACAGACCACGACGTCATGCTCCCGCCGCAGGCCGTCCAAAGTGGACGCGACGATCGCGGCGAGCTCCAGCTTGCGCTGCCGGTAGGACAGCGCGCTCACCTGGCCCAGCGCCTTGCCCAGCACGACGACCTGGGAGCTGCGATCGCTGCCCGGCTTCAGCAGCACGGGGTTGAACCGCACCGACGGCTCCAGCCCGGCCGCCGCGGCCTGCACCGCCTGCGCGCGCCCGATCTCACCGCCGTCCGCGGTGACCACGGAGTTGTTGGACATGTTCTGCGCCTTGAACGGCGCGACCCGCACGCCCTGCCGGGCCAGCCAGCGGCACAGCCCGGCGACCAGCACGCTCTTCCCGGCGTCCGACGTGGTCCCCGCGACGAGCAGCGCCCCGCCCAGGCTCATCCGTCCCACCGGTACCGGACGCAGGGCCCGAGCTTCGGGTGCTCGAAGTCCCGCACCGCGACGAAGCCGACGTTCTCCGCCACCCTGGTCGACGCCGCGTTGTCCCGGTGGATGATCACCTCGACCCGCTCCGCGCCCGCGGCGACCGACCGCGCGCACATCTCCCGCAGCGCCGCGGTGGCCACCCCGCGCCCGCGCGCCGGCGCGGCGACCCAGTACGAGGGCTCGGCGATCCCGTCCTTGACGTCCACCGCCGCGTTGCCGAGCGGTTCGCCGGTCTCCGCGTCGACGATCATCCAGGCCAGCGCGTCCCCGGGCAGCGCGGCGATCGCGGTGCGCACGTCCTCGGCGGTGAGGTCCGGGCTGTCCGTGGTCCAGCGCAGGATCTGCTCGTCCTTGGCCTGCTCGGCGTACCAGGCCGCGTCCGCCTCGGACCAGGGTCTGAACTCGATCACGGCAGGGTCAGGATCTCGGAGCCGTCCTTGGTGACGACGATCGTGTGCTCGAACTGCGCGGTGCGCTTCTTGTCCTTGGTGGTGACCGTCCAGCCGTCGTCCCAGATGTCGTAGTCGATCGTGCCGAGGGTGATCATCGGCTCGATGGTGAACGTCATCCCGGGCTCCAGCACGGTGTCCATCTTCGGCTCGTCGTAGTGCAGCACGACGAGACCGCTGTGGAACGATCGGCCGATGCCGTGCCCGGTGAAGTCGCGGACCACGCCGTAGCCGAAGCGCTTGGCGTAGGCCTCGATCACCCGGCCGATCACGTTGATCTGCCTGCCCGGCTTGACCGCCTTGATCGCGCGCATCGTGGCCTCGCGGGTCCGCTCCACCAGCAGCCGGGACTCCTCGTCCACCTCGCCCGCGAGGAAGGTCGCGTTGGTGTCCCCGTGCACGCCACCGATGAAGGCGGTGACGTCCACGTTCACGATGTCGCCGTCGGAGATCACCGTGGAGTCCGGGATGCCGTGGCAGATCACCTCGTTCAGCGAGGTGCAGCAGGACTTCGGGAAGTTCCGGTAGCCCAGGGTGGACGGGTAGGCGTTGTGGTCGCAGAGGAACTCGTGCACCACCGCGTCCACGTGGTCGGTGGTCACGCCGGGCTCGATGGCCTTGCCCGCCTCCTGCAGCGCCTGCGCGGCGAGCCTGCCCGCGACGCGCATCGCCTCGATGACCTCGTCCGGCTGCACCCACGGGTCGGTGTTGCGCTTCGGCGCGGGCTTGTCGACGTACTCGGGCCGGGCGATGTGCGAGGGCACGGGACGGCGCGGGGACTGCTGGCCTGGCTTCAACGGGGCGCTGACGGGCATGGCCCCAGCCTACGACGCCCCGGAGGCCGCCACGCTCGGACCGACCCCAGCAGCGCTCGGCCGGGGCCGGTTCACCGTTGACGGCCATGACGTCACGGAGGGCTTGCGCCACGGACTCGGCCGCGGTGCCGCGGCCGGAGGAACTACCGGACCGCGGCCAGGAACTTCGACGCCACGTCCACCGCGGGCGCCGAGGAGCCCGCGTCCACGATCAGCACCGCGAACGCCAGGTCCCCCCGGTAGCCGACGAACCAGCCGTGCGAGCGCGTGCCGTCGCCGAACTGCGCGGTCCCGGTCTTGCCGTGCACCTCGCCGTTGCGCTGGAGCTTCGTCGCGGTGCCCTCGGTGACCACCTGCCGCATCATCGCGCGGACCGCGTCCATCACCGGCTGCGGCACCGGTTGCTGCTCGGCGTCCACCGTGGTCTTCGCCGCGCCCCTGATCAGGTTGGGCAGCGGCATCGAGCCCTTGGCCGCCGTCGCGGCGACCATGGCCATGCCGAACGGGCTGGCCAGCACCTTGCCCTGGCCGAAGCCGTCCTCGGCGCGCTCGACGACCGCGGTCGCGGGCGGGACCGAACCGGTCACCGTGGTGATGCCGGGGATGACGAAGTCCACGCCGAGGCCGAACTGCTTGGCGGACTTGGTCAGCGCATCCGCGGGCAGCTTGGTCGCCAGCTCGGCGAAGGTCGTGTTGCACGAGCGGGCGAAGGCGCGGTGCAGCGGGACCGTGCCGAGCTCGAACTCGTTGTCGTTGGGGATCTTGCGACCCTGGATGGTCCAGGTCGCCGGGCAGGGCAGCTCCGTTCCGGAGTCGGCCACCCCGCCGCCGAGCGCCGCGGCCGCCGTGACGATCTTGAACGTGGAGCCCGGCGGGTAGCGCCCGGTCAGCGCCACCGCGCCCTGGGCGTCCGCGGCCCCGTTCTGCGCCACCGCGAGCACGTCACCGCTGGACGGCTGGAGCGCCACGATCATCGCCGCGTTGCCGACCGGCTCGACCGCCTCCTCCGCCGCCGCCTGGACGGCGCGGCTGAGCGAGGTCGAGACGGCCTGCGCGGGCACGGCCTTCTCGTCGACCAGTGTCTCGACCTCGTTGCCGCCCGCGTTCACCGAGTAGATCCGGTAGCCGGCCTTGCCCTCGATCCGGGACTCGACCGCCTTGCGGATCCCGGGCAGCACCTGGGCGGCGAAGGAGCGGTCCGGTGCCAGCAGCCGGTTCTGCGAGCTGAACCGCACCCCGGGCAGGTCGTAGATCTGCGCCTTCACCTTCTGGTAGTCGGGATCGCGCAGCAGCGCCACCGCGTAGGCCTGACCCTCCGGCGTCTTCCCCGCTCTGTCCACAATGGACTGCTGGGTGATGTCGGAGTCGAAGCGGTTCAGCGCGGTGGCCAGCGCGGCGGCCACGCCGTTGAGGTCCCCGGCCTGCTTGCGGTCAAGCAGCACCGAGACGACCTTCTCCGCCGCGAGCAGCGACCCGCCGTCGCGGTCCAGGATCGGCGCCGGATCGGGCTGTTGTTCCCGCAGCGCCAGGGTCTGCTGGGCGGAGAGCTTCGGGTGGATCGCCTCCGGCGTCCAGTGCACCTGCCACTGCTTCTCGCCGCGGCGCAGTTCGAGGGTGCCCTTGTAGCCCCAGATCCGGTTCTTCCCCAGGTCCCACTCGGCGGTGTAGGTCACCGTCGCGGTGTCGCCCTTGGCCACCGGTTCGTCGAGGGTGGTCTTGATCGCCACGGGCTTGAGCGCGGCGCGGACCTTGTCCATCAGGTCCTTCGCGGCCTGCGCGTCATCGGTGTTCCTGGACGCGGTCGTGGTGTCCCCGCCGGCGAACGCGCTGAGGAACGTGCGGGCGGCGACCTCCGGTTTCGCCTCGGAGCCGAACAGCCCGCAGCCCGCGACGGGCAGGAGGAGGAGCACGGCCGCGACCAGCCTGGCCGAGCGGATGCGAGGTGGCTGTGCTGACACGGCGCACAGTGTGCCAGCGCCCACCGGCACTAGAACAGGACAGTGCTGAACTGGCCGACCTGGCTGAAGCCGATGCTGGCGTAGGCCGCGCGCGCAGGCGCGTTGTAGCCGTTGACGTAGAGGCTGGCCACCCGGCCGAGCCCGCGCACGAGCCGGTCGGCGACGGCGGCGGTTCCCGCGGCACCCAGGCCCTGACCTCGGCGTTCCGGCCGCACCCAGACACCCTGGATCTGGCCGACCCGCGCCGACATCGCGCCGATCTCGGCCTTGAAGACGACCTCGCCGTCCTCGAAGCGGGCGAACGCGCGCCCCGCGGCCACCAGCTCGGCGACGCGCGCGCGATAACCGACTCCGCCGTCCTCGGCCCGGGGGTCGATGCCGACCTCCTCGATGAACATCGCGATGGCGGCGGGCAAGTAGCGGTCCAGCTCGTCCGGCCGCACCGGGCGCACCAGGGGGTCGGGCGGGACCGTCGGTGCGCCGGCCAGCGCCATCAGCGGCTGGTCGGCGCGGACCTCCCGGGCGGGGCCCCACTCCGGCTCCAGTTCCTGCCAGAGCCCGAGGACCTGTTCGGCGGGGCCCACGAGCGAAGAGCACGCGCGGCGGCGGCGCAGCGCCCGGTCGGCGAAGGCGCGCAGCGCGGCGGGACCACCCGCGAGCGGCACCAGGTTCGCGCCCGAGAAGCACATCCCGTCCCGGCCGAAGCCCCAGAGCTCACCACCGAGCCGCCACGGATCGGTGCCCGCGACCTCGACGCGCGAGGAGACCATGCACGACGCGACGGGATCGGCGTCCAGAACGGCACGCACCGCCCGAAGATCGCCTTCGTCGAGCAGCCGAGCCCCGGCAAGCTTCAGCACTCTCCAAGACTGCCAGACCTCGGGCCGAACGCGCGCCGGTTGCCCCCCGGTTGGCCGTATCCCCCGCTACTCCCATCACAGCGCGTAAGCGGGTCTTCACGTACCCCCGGCCCCACCCGGACCGGTCTCCGACGACGGGGGAGGGAGGCCGTGAAGACGCCGCAACGCCGACGGGGGAGGTCAGGAGACGCTGACGACGGGAGCGCCGGAGGGCTCGCCCGCGTCCTCCATCTCCTCGGCGATGCGCATGGCCTCCTCGATCAGGGTCTCCACGATCTTGTGCTCGGGCACGGTCTTGATGACCTCGCCCTTCACGAAGATCTGGCCCTTGCCGTTGCCGGAGGCGACGCCGAGATCGGCCTCGCGCGCCTCGCCGGGGCCGTTGACGACGCAGCCCATGACGGCCACGCGCAGCGGCACCTCCATGCCCTCGAGACCCGCGGTGACCTGTTCGGCCAGCGTGTAGACGTCGACCTGGGCGCGACCGCAGGACGGGCAGGAGACGATCTCCAGCTTGCGCGGGCGCAGGTTCAGCGACTGCAGGATCTGGGTGCCGACCTTGATCTCCTCGACCGGCGGGGCGGACAGCGAGACCCGGATGGTGTCGCCGATGCCCTTGGACAGCAGCGCGCCGAAGGCCACCGCCGACTTGATGGTGCCCTGGAACGCCGGGCCCGCCTCGGTGACGCCCAGGTGCAGCGGGTAGTCGCACTGCTCGGCCAGCAGCTCGTAGGCGCGCACCATGACCACCGGGTCGTTGTGCTTCACCGAGATCTTGATGTCGTGGAAGTCGTGCTCGGCGAACAGCGAGGCCTCCCACAGCGCGGACTCGACCAGCGCCTCCGGGGTGGCCTTGCCGTATTTCTGCAGCAGCCGCGGATCGAGCGACCCGGCGTTCACGCCGATGCGGATCGGAGTTCCGTGGTCGGCCGCCGCCTTCGCGATCTCACCGACCTTGTCGTCGAACTTGCGAATGTTTCCGGGATTCACCCGAACAGCCGCACAACCGGCCTCGATCGCGGCGAAAACGTATTTCGGCTGGAAATGAATGTCGGCGATGACGGGAATCTGCGACTTCTTCGCGATCGCCGGGAGCGCGTCCGCGTCGTCCTGGGACGGGCAGGCGACGCGCACGATGTCGCAGCCCGCCGCGGTCAGCTCGGCGATCTGCTGCAGCGTCGCGTTGACGTCGGAGGTCAGCGTCGTGGTCATCGACTGGACGGAGATGGGCGAGTCGCTGCCGACGCCGACGGAGCCGACCTTGAGCTGACGGGTCTTGCGCCGCTGTCCGAGCACCGGAGCGGGCAGGCCCGGCATTCCGAGCATCACGCCGTCGACGGACATGTATTTCAACTCCCGGGATGAGGATCTTCGTGCGAGCTGCGGAGCACCACTGCCGCCTTCCACTGTACGGCCCCGGAGGAGCCGGGTGGAAACGCCGGGGGTGCGCCCGGAATCCATACAACAAATGTGAGCGGTGCCACAAGGCCCGAAAAACAATGGGCGCGGCACCGCTCACATTCGGTAGTTCGTCACTGGCCGCCCAGGCGCAGCGGGTTCACCACATCAGCGGTGATGGTCAGCAGCATCAGCGCACCACCGAGGAAAATCATCACGTAGGTGAGCGGAAGCAGCTTCGTGTAGTCCACCGGCGCCCCGATCGGGCGACCTCGCATTCGCCGGATCGAGTTACGGGCCTTTTCATAAAGATTCACCGCGATGTGCCCGCCGTCCAGCGGGAGCAGCGGCAGCAGGTTGAACACGCCGATGAACAGGTTGAGCATCGCCAGCAGGATGAGGAAGACCTCCCACAGGCCGCGCTCGACCGCGTCCCCGCCCATGATGCTGGCGCCGACCACGCTGACCGGGCGCTCCGGGTTGTCGTCCCCGAAGATCGCCTTCACCACGACCGGCACCTTCTCCGGCAGCCGCTTCAGCCCCTCCCAGGCGTTCTGGAACAGCAGCCCGGTGAACTCGAAGGTCGGCCCGACGGCCGAGAACGCGCCGTAGGAGATG
Organism: Allokutzneria albata; assembly: GCF_900103775.1. Lineage (GTDB taxonomy): Bacteria > Actinomycetota > Actinomycetes > Mycobacteriales > Pseudonocardiaceae > Allokutzneria > Allokutzneria albata. Next base: position 4,554,887 of record NZ_LT629701.1, read on the forward strand.
GTGCTCGCGTTGGCCAGGCCGACCGCGCCGACGGTTTCCAGGCGGTCGTCACCGGGCTTGGCACCCAGCGGCATCCTGCGCACCTGGGCGACGTCGATGGTCAGCGTCATCCGCTGCCCGTCGCGCTCGACCACGAACTGCGTCGGGCCGCTCGCCGCCCTGGTCGTGTTGAGGACGTCGGAGTAGACCGGGGTGTCCTTGCCCGCGACGCTGAGGATGCGGTCGCCCGGGCGCAGGCCCGCGGCCAGCGCGGGCGCCTTGTCACCGGGGGCGCACGGGACGAGCTTGCCGGTCTTGGTGTCCTGACCGGCGGGCACGCACTGGCTGACCTCGCCGACGATCGGCTTGTTCTCCAGGTTGGGCATGCCCGTGGAGACGGCCATGAAGTACACGACCAGCACACCGATGATGAAGTGCATCACCGAGCCCGCGGCCAGCACGACGACGCGCTTCCACACCTTCTGGTTGTAGAAGGCCCGCTTCCGGTCGGCCGGGTCGACCTCCTCAAGCGCGGTCATGCCGATGATGCGCACGTAGCCGCCCGCCGGGATGGCCTTGAGCCCGTACTCGGTCTCGCCCTTCCGGAAGGAGAAGATCCGCGGCCCGAACCCGATGAAGTACTCGGTGGCCTTCATCCCGAACATCTTCGCGGTCAGCAGGTGACCGAACTCGTGCAGGGCGATGGACACCCCGATGGCGAGTGCGAAGAGCAGCACGCCGAAAACGAACGACACGTTTCTAGTTCCTTCCAGCGGTGGCTGGGCCGCCCACCGCGCCCACCAGCTCCTGAGCCCGAACCCTGGCCCACTGCTCCGCGGCCAGCACCTCGTCCACCGTAGACGGTTCCGCGCGCCACTGGTCCGCCTCGTCCACGACGCGCTGCACGGTGTCCACGATCGACAGGAACGAGGTGCGCCCGGCGAAGAACGCCTCGACCGCCTCCTCGTTGGCCGCGTTGTACACGGCGGGCACGCAGCCGCCCGCCATCCCGGCCTGGCGCGCCAGGCGCACCGCCGGGAACGTCTCGTCGTCGACCGGCTCGAAGGTCCACGAGGACGCGGTGTCGAACACGCACGGCCGCGCGGCGCCCGGCACCCGGTCCGGCCAGTTCAGCGCGAGCGAGATGGGCAGCCGCATGTCCGGCGGGCTGGCCTGGGCCAGAGTCGAGCCGTCGACGAAGGTGACCATCGAGTGGATGATCGACTGCGGGTGCACGACCACGTCGATGCGCTCGTAGGGCAGGTCGTAGAGCAGCTTCGCCTCGATCAGCTCCAGGCCCTTGTTGACCAGGGTGGCGGAGTTGATCGTGATCACCCGGCCCATCGCCCAGGTGGGGTGGTTCATCGCCTGCGCGACGGTGACCTCGGTCAGCTCCTCGCGGCGGCGGCCGCGGAACGGCCCGCCGGAGGCCGTCACCACCAGCCGGGCCACCTCCTCGGCCCGGCCGCCCCGCAGGCACTGGGCGAGCGCGGAGTGCTCGGAGTCCACCGGCACGATCTGGCCCGGCTTCGCCGCCTTGAGCACCAGCGGCCCGCCCGCGATCAGCGACTCCTTGTTGGCCAGCGCCAGGATCGAGCCGGTCGCGAGCGCGTCCAGCGTCGGGACCAGGCCCATCGAGCCGGGCAGGGCGTTGAGCACCATGTCCACGGGGGTGCTCGCGATCAGCTCGCGGATGGCCTCCGGCCCGGCGAGCACCCTGGGCAGCCGGAACTCACCGCGCTCGAACCCGCGCCGCTGCGCCTCCGCGTACAGCGCGAGCTGCAGGTCCTCGGCCGCGCTCGCCCTGCTCAGCGCGATCGCCTCGACCCCGAACTCCAGCGCCTGCGCGGCGACGGCCGCCGGGTCACCACCGCCCGCCGCGATACCGGCGACCCGGAACAGGGCGGGCGCGGCGCGGACGACGTCGAGCGCCTGCGTCCCGATCGAGCCCGTCGAACCGAGCACAAGCACAGAGCGCTGACCAGCGCCGGAAGCAGTCATAACGGCCATTCTCCCCGATCGTGGGACTCGGGCCGCGAGGCGCGCAACGCCCGGCGGCGGGATCATGACCATGTTGTCGCATCCGGTTGTGACGGCACGCAGTTCCCGATCGGGCCATGCTAGGTCACGGAGTCATAACATCCGCGTGAGATCACCAGGACCGGGAACCTCTGTGGAGAGCAGGTACGAACGGCAACTGCGCAGGTACGGCGCATCGCGTCGTGGCAGGAAGGGGTACACCCCATGGGCTTCATCGCTTGGATCGTGCTTGGCCTGATCGCCGGTGCTCTGGCGAAGGCGATCATGCCGGGGAAGGACCCGGGCGGCATCATCGTCACGATGCTGCTGGGCATCGTGGGCGGCGTGCTGGGCGGCTGGATCGGCCGCACGCTGTTCAAAGCCGACGTCGACTCGTTCTTCAGCCTCAGCTCGTGGCTGTTGGCCATCCTCGGCGCGGTGATCGTGCTCGCCATCTACCGGCTCATCGTCGGGAACCGCCGTTCCCACGCCTGACCCCACCACCGACCCGAACGGGGCCGCGGGCCACCTGCCCGCGGCCCCGTTCCGTGCTCTCGTGGCCCGTCCGTTCGGCGGATTCTCGCGCGGGAGGATCGCCGACATCCTGTGCTCACTGACCCCCGGTCCCCATCGCAGGCATGGGATCCCTTGCCCGGGGCGAGAGGAGCAACAGCATGAGGGCACGACTCGTGACCGCCGCGCTCGTGGCGGCGGCCCTGGGCGTCGCGACCCCTGCCGCGGCCGTGGCAACGCCCGCGGGGAAGCCGTCGTACGAGACCTGGATCTCCGACGTCGGCGTGATCGCCGAGCAGCTGGAGGGCTACCTGACCTCGCGGCTGACCACCCCCGGTGAGAAGACCGCGATCACGCTGGACATCGACAACACCACGCTGGAGACGGCCTACCACCCGCAGCTGACCACCCCGGCGATCAAGTCGATGCTCAAGGCGGTTCGGCTGGCCAAGTCCAAGGGCGCCGCGGTCTTCTTCATCACCAACCGCCCCGAGGCGCTCGGCCTGCCGACCAAGGCCAACCTGGTCGACGTCGACTACCCCGTCGACGGGCTCTACCTGCGGCCGTGGTTCAACTTCGAGCCGACCGAGAAGGTCAAGACCGACGCGCGCAAGGCGGTCGAGGCCAAGGGCTACAAGATCGTCGCCAACGTCGGCAACAACACCTGGGACCTGGCGGGCGGGCACGCCGAGCGCACCTTCAAGCTGCCCGACTACAACGGCGCCCTCGACTGAGCAGGCGCTTTCAGAACCCCATGACGTCGCGCGCGGACGCCGCCATGAGCCTGAGGATCTCATCGCGGTCGTCCGCCGCGACGGAGTTGACGTTCTTGCGCTCCTTGCACTTCGAGCACTCGTGCACGATGCGGATCTTCTGGCCCTTGAGGAACGCGTGCACGGGACGCATCAGCCCACCGCACTCCGCGGCCCGGTCCCCCGGCTCCTCGTCGACGTGGCGCGACCACAGGCAGCCCGGGCAGTGGTTGGTGTAGCCGTTGCCGCGGACCGCGCGGCCGCAGTTGCCGCACTCGAAGTCCTCAACCACCCTGCGGAACACCGACCACCTCCATGACCGACGACGAGGCACGACGCGCCCGTCTGCCCGCGATCACCACGCCCACGACGAGCAGGACTGCGCTGACCGCGACCATCCCGGTGGACAGCGCGACGATCTCTGGCGACACCCCGCGCCTGCTGGCCTGCCCGTAGACGTAGACCGGCAGCGTGGTCGACCCGACCCCACCAAGATAGTTCGAGGTCACCACGTCGTCGAAGGACAGCAGGAAGGCGAGTGCCGCGCCCGCCGCCACCGCGGGCAGCACGAGCGGCCACGTCACCGTGCGGAACGCGGTGAACGGCCCGGCGCCCAGGTCGGCAGCTGCCTCTTCCAGACGCGGGTCCATGCCGCTCAGCCGGGCGCGGACCACGACGACCACGAAGCTCAACGAGAACGACACGTGCGCGACGAGCAGCGCCCAGAAGCCCAGGGGGATCCCGGCCAGCTTCACGCAGAACGCCAGCAGGCTCACGCCCAGCACGACCTCCGGCACCACCATCGGCAGCGTCAAGACCAACACCCAGGCCGATCGACCGCGGAAGGCCCTTCGCAGCCCGAACGCGGCGAGCGTGCCGATCACCGTGCACACGACCGCGCTCGTCGACGCGAGCCGCAGCGTGAGATCCAGTGCCAGCAGGACACGCTCGTCGTCGAGCAGTTCGGCGTACCACTGCAACGAGAACCCGGTGAACCGGCTGACCGACCGCGACGAGTTGAACGACACCAGGGCCAGCCAGCCGATCGGCGAATACAGGAACGCGAAGACCAGCACCACGACGACAGCGAGCTTCCAAGGACGCCGTTTCACAGCACGTCCTCCCCACGTTTTCCGCGCACTGCAAGGACGATCGCGACGAGCCCGAGCAGCACCACGGCCATCGCCGAGCCCAACGGCCAGTTGTTGCCACCGCGGAACTGGTCATCGATCACGCTGCCGAACGTGGACTGGTCGACGCCACCGAGCAGCTTCGGAGTCACGAAGTCCCCGGCAGCGGGCACGAACACCAGCAGCGAACCCGCGAGGACTCCTGGCGCGACGCCGGGAAGCACTATGTAGCAGAAAGTGGACAGCCGCCCGTGGCCGAGGTCGTAGGACGCTTCGACCTGCCGGTAGTCCATGCGCTCGCAGGCGACGTAGAGCGGCAACACCATGAAGGGCAAGAAGCCGTAGCTCAGCCCGAGCACGACAGCGCCGTCGGTGAACAGGAAGCCGCTGCCGTCCAGCAGGGCCTTCCAGGCGTAGATGCGCGCGAGGAAGCTGGACCAGAACGGGATCAGCACTGCGGCGAGCAGCAGCGACCGCCACCGTCCGCCGTGCCGCGCGATGAACCACGCCAACGGGAATCCGAGCAGCAGGCAGATCACCGTGGTCAGCCCCGCGTAGACCACCGTTCGCCCGAAGATCGGCAGGAACGCCGGATCGAGCACGCTGCGGTAGGCCTGCGTCGTCCACGGCAGCACGACACGGAGCACTCCGAGATCCCTGGTGGCGAAGCTGTACTGGGCCACGAGTGCCATGGGGGCGAGGAAGAACACGGCCAGCCAGACGCCGGCGGGACCGAGCACGAGCGCCCGGCGCAGGGCGGTTCTCACCCTGTTTTCACCTTGGTCCACGCATCCGCGTACCGGGCCTCCACCTCGGGCCCGAGGTCCTTGGTGAACGGCAGCCGCGCGAGCACGTCGGCGGGCGGGTACACCAACGGATCGTCGAGGAGCCTCTTGTCGATGAAGGGTTTCGCGGCCGCGTTCGGACTTCCGTAGCCCACGGCGTTGGTCAGCGCCGCCCCGACGTCGGCGCGCAGGATGTGGTCGATGAACCGGTGCGCGTTCAGCGCGTGCGGCGCGTCCTTGGGGATGCACAACAGGTCCACACCGAAGAGACCGCCTTCCTTCGGGATCGTGAACGCGATGTTCGGGTTCGCCTTGCGCGCCTGGAACACGTCGCCGGAGTACGTCTGCGCCAGCACCATCTGCCCGGACGTCAGCGGCTGGATCACGTCCGAGCTGATCTGCCCGAGCTTCTTCTTGAGGCTCAGCATGTACTTCACGGCGTCGTCGATGTGCTTGGCGTCGGTGGTGTTCGGGTCGTGCCCGAGCGCGAGCAACCCGATGCTCATCCCCTCGCGCGCCTCGTCGAGCACCATGCTCCGGCCCAGCGCCTCGGCCAGGTCGAACGCGGAGAACCCGGTGACCCGGCCGCCGAGCACCGTCTTCGAGTAGGCAAGGCCCGTCGTGCCCCACGCCCACGGCACGGAGTGGCGGTTGCCCGGGTCGTAGTCGGCCTCGGCGAAACGGCGCTCCAGGTTGGCCAGGTTCGGGATGAGGTCGCGGTCCAGCTCCTGGACCAGCCCGCCGCGCACGAACCGGCGCAGGAAGTTGTCGCTGGGCACCACGAGGTCGTAGCCCGCGCCGCCGGAGGCGATCTTCGCTTCCATCTCGTCGTTGGAGCTGAAGTTGTCGTAGGTGACCTTGATCCCGGTCGCCGCCTGGAAGCTGCTGATCGTGTCCGGGGCGATGTAGTCGGTCCAGTTGTAGAAGTTCAGCCTGGGCTCGTCCACCCGGTTGACCGCGCGCCCGCCCGGCCTGTCGGGGTCGCCCTGCGGGGCCTCGGAGATCCCGCACGCGGCGAGCCCGTTCGCCGCGATCGCGAAGAAGGCCATGGAGCGCAACATGGTCCGCCTGCTCGACCGCTTGCCGTCCCACAACCGCGCGACGCGCACGCTACCGGGCATCGTTGTTCTCCTCGTCGACGAGGCTCTCGTCAAGAAGCACCGTGAACTCCGGGTCCCAGGCCATGCACACCGGCTGACCGGGAGTACCCGCGTCGGAAACCCTACGAGCGTTCTGCACGAACGCAACCATCGATCCACCACGGCGTAGCTCGACGACGTACTGGGTGGAAACGCCCGTGTACACCACGTCGGCCACGGTCCCGCTCAGCGCGCACCAACCGCTGGGCACCTGGTCCACGTCCTCGTGCAGGTGCAGCTTTTCCGGCCGCACGGTCAGGGCCAGCGCCTCCCCCGCCCGCACGGCCCGTCCCTCGGGCAGGGCGGCGCGCAACCGGTGCACACCGTCCGTGGTCAGCTCCACCCACTGACCATCCACTTCGGACACACGTCCGTCGAGGATGTTCGAGGTGCCGATGAACCCGGCGACGAACCGCGTCGCGGGCCGCTCGTAGACGTCCTCCGGGTATCCGACCTGTTCCAGCCGTCCCGCGCGCATCACCGCGACCCGGTGCGACAGGACCAACGCCTCTTCCTGGTCGTGGGTGACGTAGAGGAAGGTCGTGCCCACCTCGCGCTGGATGCGCATCAGCTCGATCTGCACCTGCTTGCGCAGCTGGGCGTCGAGCGCGCCGAGCGGTTCGTCGAGCAGGAGCAGCCGCGGTCGGCACGCCAGCGCCCGCGCGATCGCGACCCGCTGCTGCTGGCCGCCGGAGAGCTGGCCGGGACGGCGGTCCGCGAAGCGGCCCAGCTGCACCAGCTCCAGGTGCTCGTCGACCCGCCGCCGCAGCTCGGCACCCCTGACCTTCTTGCGGCGCAGGCCGTACGCGACGTTGTCCCGCACGCTGAGGTGGGGGAACAACGCGTAGGACTGGAAGACGGTGTTCACGTCGCGCCGGTAGGCCGGCACGCCGACCATGTCGACGCCGTCCAGCTCGATGCGGCCGCTGTCCGGGTCGTCGAAGCCCGCGATCATGCGCAGCAACGTGGTCTTGCCGCAGCCGGAGGGACCGAGCACGGAGAAGAACTCGCCCTCGTGCACGCGCAGCGACACGGAGTCGACCGCGACCTGGCCGTGGAAGCTCTTGCGCACCTCGTGGACGCCGACCTCGACCGGGGCGTGGAGATCCGGGGTTCGGTGCTCGGCCGGGCGGAACCCCGTCGACGGCTGGACGGTCACTCCGGGTGAGCCTAGAGGAGGTGGCGGGGCGGGGTCGGCAAGGCCACTCCGGAGGGGATCACACGGGGTGGATGTGCGACGATAACGCCGCTCCAACCATCACCCGGGAGGTAATCGTGGCGACCCAGCAGTCCGCTGAGCTGGAGAAGCACGACGCGCACGCCCACCACGCCACCGACCCGCACGCGGAGCCGTCCGAGGCGTGGGGCTGGCACGGCGAGTTCCCGCGCGCCACCCGGGCCGCGGGCTGGATCTGCGCCGCGATCATGTTCATCATGCTGATCGGCAACCACAAGGGCTGGAACGAGAACGTCTGGCTGATCGTCCTGGGCTCCGGCATGGTCGGCATCCTGCTGCTGGACAAGGTCCGCCGCCGCACCTCCTGGCGCCGCTGACCGCGCTCGGACCACGGCTCGTTCCACGGGTCCAGCCACTTCCGGTCCCTGAGGCAGGAGGTGGAACGGGTGGCACCGATGAGCCGGATGAGCTTCCTGACGTGGACCGGCTTGAGCTGCATCGGCCATCCCGCCGACAACATCAACCCGCCTAAACCGTGGGCGGGCAGGGCGTCGCACGGGTTGGTCCTGAACGCCCGGTACGACGGCGCGGAACCTGAGCGAGCCAACCGGCTGGCGACTGTTCACCTACAACGGTCACTGCCACGGCACGTACTCGGAGTTCCGTCCCTGCGTCGAGGCGGTCGCCGACAGGCACCTGCCGACCGGCGAGCTGCCAGCGCCGGGCGCGAACTGCGGTTAGTCGCGTCAGAGACCCAGTACTCGACGCAGCCCCGTGTCCACGTCCCGCATCAGGCTCGTCGAGACCTCTCCCACTCGCTCCGTGAGGTGACTCTTGTTGAGGGTCACCAACGCGGTCACGTTTGCCACCGAGTCTCGAGGCAGCCCCGTCACGGAGGCCGGCAGAAAGACGTTCCCTGGAGCGGTGGCCAGCTTGGTGTTCGACGTGAGGACTGCGACGAGCACGGTCGCCAGCCGGCTCGCGTTGTAGGGATCGGCCTGAACCACCAGCACCGGGTGGCGCTTGGCCGGTTTTGAGCCGTCCACCTCGCCGAGCTCGGCCCAGTGGATGCCGCCTCGTTCGATCACCACTCGTCGTCGACCTGAGCCAGTACACGCCGGCCTGCACCGGCAGCCGCGGCAGCGGAGTCGTCCTCGTCACCGATGACCTCAAGAGCCGCGTCGATCTCGTTGGTCAGGGACTCTTGCTCCAAGTGCTCCAAGTAGTAGCGCGCCGCCCGCGCATAGAATTCCGAGCGCGTGACACCCAGACACTTCGCAGCGCGCTCCACCTCGGCGAACGTCTCGTCAGGAATAGAGATCGCCGTTTTCACAGAGCAGAGTATAACCGGGTATTACCCAGCTTCCAATCGTCCGCCTAGCCTTCGGCAGCGAGCTGACCGCAGGCTGCCGCGATCTCCTGACCACGGGTGTCCCGCACGGTGCACGCCACGCCCTGGGCCTCCACCCGGCGCACGAAGTCGTCCTGCACGTGCTTGGGCGAGGCATCCCACTTCGAACCCGGAGTCGGGTTCAACGGGATCAGGTTGACGTGTGCGAACTGCCCCAAGTGCTTGCGCAGCACCTGCCCCAGCAGATCCGCCCGCCACCCGTGGTCGTTGATGTCGCGGATCAACGCGTACTCGATCGACACCCGCCGACCGGTCCGATCCGCGTACCCCCGTGCCGCGTCGAGGACCTCGGCGACCTTCCACCGGCTGTTCACCGGCACCAGGGTGTCCCGCAGCTCGTCGTCCGGCGTGTGCAGCGACACCGCCAGCCGCACCTGCAGGCCCTCCTCGGTGAGCTTGCGGATCGCGGGCACCAGACCGACCGTCGACACGGTCACCGACCGCTGCGAGATTCCCAGACCGTTCGGCGCGGGATCGCAGATCCGCCGCACCGCGTCGATCACCCGCTTGTAGTTCGCCAGCGGCTCGCCCATGCCCATGAACACGATGTTGGACAGGCGACCGGGCCCGCCCGGCAGCTCGCCGTCGCGCATCGCGGCGGCGCCGAGACGGACCTGCTCCACGATCTCGGCGGTGGAGAGGTTGCGCTGGAGCCCGCCCTGCCCGGTCGCGCAGAACGGGCAGGCCATCCCGCAGCCGGCCTGGCTGGAGATGCACAGCGTGGCCCGGCCCGGGTAGCGCATCAGCACGCTCTCGATCAGCGTGCCGTCGTGCGCCCGCAGCAGGCTCTTCCGCGTGGTCCCGTCGTCACACGTGACCTTGCGCAGCTCGGTGAACAGCGCCGGCATCAGGTCACCGACCAGCTTGTCCCGCGTGGCGGCCGGGATGTCGGTCATCTCGGCCGGGTCGACCGTGAGGCGGCTGAAGTAGTGGTTGGCCAGCTGCTTCGCCCGGAACGGCTTCTCCCCCAGCGCGACGACGGCCTCCTGCCGTTCGGCAGGGGTGAGGTCCACCAGATGGCGCGGCGGCAGGCCGCGCTTGGGCGCGTCGAAGACGAGAGGTAGTGAAGTCATGGCGGAGACGATTGTCCCACGTCGCGACGGGCTCCCGGCACGCCGCCGGTCAGACCCCCGGCCGCTGCTTCTCGATCAGCAGCGAGGTCAGCTCGGCGGGGTGCACGTCCACGGTGATGTCCTCGATCTCGACCAGGGACTCGTTGACCTCCACGACGGGGGCCGCGGCGAGCGCGCAGACGCTCAGGGCCATTCCGATGCTGCTCAGACGCATTGCCTTCTCCTGCTGATGGGACGAAACGGACACAAGATCAACAATGGTACTGCTCCGTTCGGAGCAGTACGCCGCGAGGTCGCCGATATTCGGCGTTGCATCGCGATACGTCAGCGATATATCGTTAACTCGTCGGCCAGCGCGGTCGGCACCGACAGAGGAGGAACCTCATGCATCCGCACAACGACCACTACGGCCCGTCCTGGGGTCCGCAGCACCAGCACTTCGGCTTCGCCCCGCAGGCTCGCGGCGGCTACGGCTTCCAGCCCGGCCGCGATCCCTTCGGCGGCCCTCCGCCGTTCCCGCCCGCGCCACCGCAGCCGCCCGGCTGGGGCGGGGGTCCGGGTTGGGGGCACGGCCCGGGCTGGGAACGCGGCCGCGGCCGGGACCCCCGCGCGGGCAGGCGGCGCAGGGGCAACGTGCGCGCGGCACTGCTCGCGCTGCTCACCGAACGCCCCATGCACGGCTACGAGATGATCCAGGAGATCGCCGAGCGCTCCGAAGGCGCGTGGAAGCCCAGCCCCGGTTCGGTCTACCCCACCCTCCAACTGCTCACCGACGAGGGATTCGTCAGCACCGAGGAGGCGGAGGGACGCAGGTTGCACACGCTCACCGAGGCAGGTCGCGCCGAGGCCGAGAAGATCGACACCGAGGAGCTGTGGGGCGGGCTCACCAACCCCGTCAGCCCGGCGGAGAAGCAGCTGCGCGAAGCCTACGGCCAGTTCAAGATGGCGCTGCAGCAGGCGGCCTACGCGATTCCCGCGGAGGAGCAGGTCCGGCTGCTGGGCATCTTGAAGGAAGCGCGGCGGCAGATCTACACGCTGCTCGCGGAGCACGGCTCGATGGACGACCGGCTCGACGAGGACTGAGTCCTCACGGCATGAGCAACCCGGTCGGCTTGCGCCGCACCCGCATGCGGTAGCCGACCGGCAGCGTGAGGCCGGTGGTCTGCGCGATCGCCCGCTCCGCGACGGCCGGGGAGAACTCGATCCGCAGCACCGCCGCCAGGCTCTCCCGGTCCCGGAAGCGCCACAGCGTCTCCAGCGCCCGGTACGAGAAGCCCTGCGCGGTGAAGAACTCCTCGATCTCGTTCGGGTCGTAGCCGGGCAGGTCCTCGCGCAGCCAGGTTCCGTAGGGCGCGCTCGTGGCGTCGAGATCCACGATCACCAGTGCGCCGCCGGGTCGCAACACGCGATCCGCCTCGGCCATCCCGCGTTCACAACCGGGGCCGAAGAAGTACGCCGTCCGCGCGTGCACGAGGTCGACGCTGTTGTCGGCCAGGGGGAGCCGCTCGGCCGAGCCGTGGCGAAGCTCCACATTGGCCAGTCCGGCGATCCGCTGCCGCGCCCTGCGCAGCAACGGCCGATGCGGCTCCACCCCGATCACCCCGCGCGCGCTCGCGGCGAACTCCGGCAGGTGGAACCCGTCCCCGCAGCCGACGTCCACCACGTCCAGCCCCGCGAAGGGGCAGTCCTCGCGCAGCGCGCGCCAGATCACCCCGCCGTGGTCCTGCGCCTGGTTCTCGATCTCGTAGACCTCAGGCCAGTTCCAGATGTTGGGGCTGGGCACCACCGCCGCAGGGCGCACACCGGCGAGCGCGGCGCGCACGTAGTTCCGCACCCCTCAACCGTAAGCGAGTTTGCCCACGAGAGAGCGAGAACACCTCATGCGACTACCCGAATACACCTTCGTCACCGCCCGCCGGCACGAGGCCGGGCGGCGCGCCGCCCGCGAACGGCTGGCGCGCCGATCAACCGGGGATACAGCGGTGGGAACGGTTCGCGCGCCTGGCCGTCGAGCGGGCCGGGTGGCTCCGGTCGCGGCTGCCCGACCGGCCAATTGAGACAGCGGTGTCGCAATCCCGCCCGAATGGACGCAGTGTGTTGGGATTTTTCCGGCGTACCGTTGATCAATAGCCGATCCTGCCTGCTCACCCAGGAGGTCGCCGTGGTCAGCCCGATGCCGCACAGCGCTCATGATCCGGTCAGTGGAACGCCGTCCTGGGTGGACGTCGCGACGCGCGATCTCGAAGCGAGCAAGGAGTTCTACGCCGAGTTGTTCGGCTGGGAGTTCGAGACCGAACACCACCCCGCCATCGGCGACTACACGTTCGCGATGCTCGACGGCCAGCCCGTCGCGGGACTGCACGCGCTGCCGAACCGGCTCAGCGACTATCCGACGTGGAACCTCTACCTCCGCATGCGGCGCATCGAGACCGCACGCGCCCGGGTGCGCAGGCTCGGCGGCAAGGTGCACTACGGCCCGCTGGAGATCGAGGGCCACGGATCCCTGCTGATGCTCGACGATCCCAGCGGGGCGCGGGTGGGCCTCTGGCAGCCGACCCGCCCGTGGCGCTTCGTCACCCGCAGACCGGGCACCTTCGGCTGGGCCGACCTGAACACCCACCTGGCGCACCGGGCGGACTCGTTCTTCGCGACGCTGTTCGCCTTCACCCCGCGCCAGGTCGGCGACGGGAAGCGGTTCGACTACACGACCTGGTGGCTGCAGGGCAAGCCGTACCTGGGCAGGCTCGCGATGGGGCGCGACTACCCGCCCGAGGTCCCGCCGCACTGGATGATCTACTTCAACGTCAGTCCCCGCGTCGGCACGGACGTCACCGCCGACCGCGCGCTGATGCTGGACGGCGCGATCGAGGTGGACCCGTTCGACTCGCCGTACGGCCGGACCGCGGTGCTCCGCGATCCGGGCGGCGCGACGTTCTCCGTGATCGACCCGTCCAGGCGGGCGATCGTGCGCTACTACGACGAGCGCTTCGACGACTGACGCTGTCTAGGCGGGCACGAACAGGCTGAGCAGCAGCCACGAGACCACGGCGGACGGCAACAGCGAGTCCATCCGGTCCATCAGTCCGCCGTGGCCGGGCAGCAGCGTGCCCATGTCCTTGATCCCGAGATCCCGCTTGATCAACGACTCCGCGAGGTCACCGGCGGTGGCCGTGATCACCAGCGCGATGCCGAAGAGCACGCCCTGCCACCACTGGCCGTCCAGCAGCAGGGTCAGGCTGAGCGCGCCCGCGACCATGCCGGCCAGCAGTGATCCGGCGAAGCCCTCCCAGGACTTCTTCGGGCTGATCCGCGGCGCCATCGGGTGCCTGCCGAAGAACACCCCGGCCGCGTACCCGCCGGTGTCGGAGGCCACCACACCGAGGATGAAGGCGATCACCCGCCCGACGCCGTCCTCCGGCAGCACCAGCATCGCGGCGAACGCGGCGAACAGCGGCACGTACGCGGCGGTGAACACCGAGGCGGTGACGTCGCGGACGAAGCCGTCGACGCCGCCGCGGAAGCGCCACGCCAGGCAGGCCAGGATCGTCACGACGAACGAGGCCAGCACACCGTCCCTGCCGTAGGGCCAGGACAGCCACACCATCGCCTGGCCGCCGACGAGCACGGGCAGCAGCGCCACCACGACGCCTCGGCTGCGCTTGAGCGCGCCAGCGAGCTCCCATGTGGCCACCGCCACCGCGGCGGCGATCACCGCCAGGAACGAATGCCGGAAGGTCAGCAGGGTGAGCAGGATGACCGCGCCGAGGCCGACCCCGACGCCGATCGCGGCACCCAGGTTGCGCCCGGCTCGGGACGCGGGCTTGCCGGAGTCGGAGTCGCCGTCCGGCGCGTCACCCGACGCGCCGGACGCGCTCTCACGATCCCCGGCCAACACGGTGGGGGAGACAGGAGTGGGTCATACCTCGAGCAGCTCGGCTTCCTTGTGCTTGACCAGCACCTCGACCTGGCCGACGTACTTGTCGGTGAGGTCCTGGAGTTCCTTCTCCGCGCGGGAGCCCTCGTCCTCGCCCGCCTCACCGTCCTTGACGATGCGGTCGAGCTCCTCCTTGGCCTTGCGGCGGATGTTGCGGATGGAGACCTTGGCGTCCTCGCCCTTGCCCTTGGCGACCTTCACCATCTCCTTGCGGCGCTCCTCCGACAGCTGCGGGATGATCACGCGGATCACCGTGCCGTCGTTGGTCGGGTTCACCCCGAGGTCGGAGTCCCGGATCGCCTTCTCGATGGCGTTGAGCTGGCTGGCGTCGTAGGGCTTGATGACCGCCATCCTGGCCTCGGGGACGTTGACGCTGGCCATCTGGTTCAGCGGCGTCGGCGCCCCGTAGTACTCGATGTGGATCCGCGAGAACATGGCGGGAGTCGCCCGGCCGGTGCGCACCGACTGGAGCTGCTCCTTGGCGACGGACACCGCCTTGTCCATCTTCTCCTCGGCGTCGAAGAGAGTCTCGTCGATCACGGCTTCTCCTTAGTGTGCGTGCCGATGGAGCGGGCTGGCGTGGATACCAGCACTTCTCACGCCGGTACCGGCTCGGCGGGGGTGCTCACCAGCGTGCCGATCTTCTCACCACGCACCGCGCGCGCGATGTTGCCCTCCACCAAGAGGTTGAAGACCAGGATCGGCATGGCGTTGTCCTTGCAGAGGCTGAACGCCGTCGCGTCGGCGACCTCCAGGCCCCTGACCAGAACCTCCTGGTGGGTGATCTGGTCGAAGCGCTGCGCGCCCGCGTCCTTCTTGGGGTCGGCGGTGTAGACGCCGTCCACGCCCTTGGCCATCAGCACGACCTCGCAGCCGATCTCCAGCGCGCGCTGGGCGGCGGCGGTGTCGGTGGAGAAGTAGGGCATGCCCACGCCCGCGCCGAAGATGACCACGCGGCCCTTCTCCAGGTGCCGCTCGGCCTTGCGCGGGATGTAGGGCTCGGCGACCTGACCCATGGTGATCGCGGTCTGCACGCGGGTGTCGATGCCGAGCTTCTCCAGGAAGTCCTGCAGCGCCAGGCAGTTCATCACCGTGCCGAGCATGGCCATGTAGTCGGCCCGGTCGCGCTCCATGCCGCGCTGCTGGAGCTCCGCCCCGCGGAAGAAGTTGCCGCCACCGATGACGACGGCCACCTGCACGCCGGTGCGGACCACGTCGGCGATCTGGGTGGCGACGGTTTCCACGACGTCGGGGTCGACACCGACGGAGCCACCGCCGAACATCTCGCCGCCGAGCTTGAGCAGCACCCTCTTGTAAGGCGGGTGCAGCATCCCGTCGTCGGAGCTCACGTCAATCCTCCTCGCGTCCCGCCGCGGCGGGGTCGTGTCGGTGCCACGGTTGTCGATGGCACGGTCGGCACACGTGCCGAGGGCGGGGCCGCCGCGGCGTGTTCCGCGCAGCAACCCCGCCCCCTGTGGAAACTCAGTTCTGGCCGACCTCGAAGCGCGCGAACCGGGTGACGGTCACGCCCGCGTCGGACAGCAGGGCCTTCACGGTCTTCTTGGAGTCCTGCACGGAGGACTGCTCCAGCAGCACGGCGTCCTTGAAGAAGCCGTTGAGGCGACCCTCGACGATCTTGGGAAGGGCCTGCTCCGGCTTGCCCTCCTCGCGGGCGGTCTTCTCCGCGATCTCGCGCTCGTGCGCGACGATGTCGGCGGGCACCTCCTCGCGGGTGACGTAGCGCGGCTTCATCGCGGCGATCTGCAGCGCGGTGCCGCGGGCCACCTCCTCGCCCTCGCCGGTGAACTCGACCAGCACGCCGACGGCGGGCGGCAGGTCCGAGGAACGGCGGTGCAGGTAGGTGCTGACGACGCCCTCGAAGACGACGACCCGGTGCAGCTCCAGCTTCTCGCCGATCTTGGCGGAGAGCTCCTGGACCGCCGCGTCGACGGTCCGGCCGTCGAGGTCCATGCCCTTCAGGGCCTCGACGTCGGCGGGCTTGTTGGCCTTGGCGACGGCGACGATCTTGTTCGCCAGCTCCTGGAAGGCGTCGTTCTTGGCGACGAAGTCGGTCTCGCAGCGCAGCTCGACCATGACGCCGCCGTCAGCGGCCACCAGGCCGTTGGCGGTGGTGCGCTCGGCGCGCTTGCCCACGTCCTTGGCGCCCTTGATGCGCAGCAGCTCGACGGCCTTGTCGAAGTCGCCGCCCGACTCCTCGAGCGCCTTCTTGCAGTCCATCATGCCGGAGCCGGTCAGCTCGCGGAGCCGCTTGACGTCGGCCGCGGTGTAGTTGCCCATGGTGCTGTGTTCCGTCCTTGGTTCGGTGCGAGGAAGGGCGTTGGTGCTCGGGTGGGTCCGACCCGCGCGTCCCACCCGCCGCGAGGGCGGGCGGGACGCGCGCGGGGGTCAGGACTGGGCGGAGTCGCCGCCCGCGGAGGCACCGGCGTCGGCCGTGGCCGGGGTCAGCAGCTCCTGCTCCCACTCGGCGAGCGGCTCCTCGCTGGCGACACCCGCCTCGGGCTTGTCTGCGCCCTCGGCGGCGGCGGTGTTGCGGCCGGAGCGGGCCATCAGGCCCTCGGCGACACCGTCGGCGACCACGCGGGTCAGCAGCGCGGCGGAGCGGATCGCGTCGTCGTTGCCCGGGATCGGGAAGTCGACCTCGTCCGGGTCGCAGTTGGTGTCGAGGATCGCCACGACCGGGATGTTCAGCTTGCGCGCCTCGCCGACGGCGATGTGCTCCTTCTTGGTGTCCACGATCCAGACGGCGCTGGGCACCTTCTGCATGTCGCGGATACCGCCGAGGGTCTTCTCCAGCTTGTCCTTCTCACGCGTGAGCATGAGGATTTCCTTCTTGGTGCGACCCTGGAAGCCACCGGTCTGCTCCATCGACTCCAGCTCCTTGAGGCGCTGGAGGCGCTTGTGCACGGTGGTGAAGTTGGTGAGCATGCCGCCCAGCCAGCGCTGGTTGACGAACGGCATACCGACGCGCAGCGCCTGCTCGGAGATGGCCTCCTGAGCCTGCTTCTTGGTGCCGACGAACAGGATGGTGCCGCCGTGCGCGACCGTCTCCTTGATGAACTCGAAGGCGCGGTCGATGTAGGTCAGCGTCTGCTGCAGGTCGATGATGTAGATGCCGTTGCGCTCGGTCAGGATGTAGCGCTTCATCTTCGGGTTCCAGCGACGGGTCTGGTGTCCGAAGTGCACGCCGCTGTCGAGCAGCTGCTTCATGGTGACGACGGCCATGGCCGGTTCACACCTCATGTGATCAGCGCGTCGGGCCTTGCCCCACGCGCGGGTGGGTTGTCGCGGGGACCGGGCTGGTCACCGCCCTGGTGCCCTGCCGTCACCCGGACCGAACGGGCAGGAAACCCACCCCTCGGACCCCCGGGCGCCGCGCCCCGGTGATTCGGGACCCGCAGTAGCACGCGAAGTCGATCTGTGCAGTACAGACCGCGAACCGAGTGTACTCGCCACCGCCCGGGCGACGACAACTCGGTCCACCGGATGCGCCTGAGTTGTCCACAGCCACTCAGTTTGTCCACAACCCCGGCCCTTCCGGCCGCTCCCGCCACTCCCACCGGACGACAGTGGAGCCATGCCCCCGCACCTCACACCCCTGCTGCTGGTGGCCCTCCTGCTCCTTCCCGGCACCGCGCCGGCGGCCGGACGGCCGGCCGTCTCGCCGTCGTCGCGCTTCGGCTGGCCGCTCGCGGGAACGCCGGCCGTGGTCCGCCACTTCGAGCGGCCACCGCACCGCTACGGCCCCGGCCACCGCGGTGTGGACCTGGCCGGAACGCCAGGGCAGCCGGTGCTCGCTGCCGGGGACGGCACGGTCGCGTTCGCCGGTCAGGTGGCAGGGCACGGCGTGGTCTCGATCGACCACCCCAACGGGCTGCGGACCACCTATGAACCACTGACTCCCGCGGTCACGGCGGGTTCGGGCATCGCGCGCGGAGCGGTGATCGGCACGCTCCAGCCCGGTCACGCGGACTGCCGGGGACCACCCGCCTGCCTGCACTGGGGCGTGCGGCGCGACGAGGACTACCTCGACCCGCTCCGGCTGCTCGGGAGGCCGGCGCTGCGGCTGTTGCCGTGGGACGGGGCTCGCGGGCCGCGTCAGGCGATGTCAGTTGTCGGACTGCTCGGAGAGCTTCGTGCGCAGCCGCAGAACGGCGCGGGTGTGCAGCTGGCAGACGCGGGACTCGGTCACGCCGAGCACCTTGCCGATCTCCGCCAGGGTCAGGTTCTCGAAGTAGTAGAGCGTGACCACGACGCGGTCGCGTTCGGAGAGCTGCGCGATGGCGTCGGCGAGCTGCCGCTTGCCGTCCTGGTCGACCAGCGAGGCGACCGGGTCCTCGGCGCGGTCGTCCGGCAGCGTCTCGGCGAGCGAGGCGCTGCCCCGGCCCGCCGCGATCAGCTCGTCCAGTGCGACCACGGAGGTGAGCTGGAGCTGCGCGTAGAGATCGCGCAGGTCGCTGACGGTGATGCCGAGTTCCTCGGACAGCTCGGCGTCGGTGGCGGAGCGCTGCAGCCTGGCCTCCAGGCGCTCGATGGCGCGCTCGACGTCGCGGGCCCGGCTGCGCACCGACCGCGGCACCCAGTCCTGGGCGCGCAGGTCGTCCAGGATCGCGCCGCGGATGCGCTGCATC
The DNA here is from genome assembly GCF_900103775.1 of Allokutzneria albata. Lineage (GTDB taxonomy): Bacteria > Actinomycetota > Actinomycetes > Mycobacteriales > Pseudonocardiaceae > Allokutzneria > Allokutzneria albata. The sequence goes on from NZ_LT629701.1 coordinate 4,573,448, forward strand.
GCGTAGGTCTCGAACTTCAGGCCGCGTTCGGGCTCGAACTTCTCGATCGCGTCCACCAGGCCGAAGATGCCGGACTGCACCAGATCAGCCACGTCGACGTAGGACGGCAGGCCGGTGCCAACACGGCCTGCGACGTACTTGACCAACGGCGCGTAGTGCAGCACGAGGCGATCCCGCAGCGGCTGGGCGCGGCTCTCCCCGTAGGCGCGCCAGAGCGCCACGATCCCGGCTTCGACCTCGTCGGCGCTGCGCAGTTCGGTCGTGGACGAGGAAGCAGACTGACCCGAGCCACGCGAGCCGGTGCGAGCGGTGGCACTGCCGGCGGCCTTGCTGCCCGCAGCCCCGGCGCCGGGCTGCGTCCCGGCGACGTCCACCGGCCCCGTGGGGTTCGGCTCGCTCTGCGCGGGCACGCCGGAAGTCGTTGCCGCTGAAGGGGTCCGGCCGGTCTCGCCGTCCCTGTCGGGGCCGTGGTGATAGGTCCGCGCAGGACGCCGCTGGCCCTGCTGCGACGTGGACGTCGTGGGCACAGTCGCCGTGCGGGACCCTCCCCCGGCAGCGTTAGGAACGGGGGTGGGTTCGGTCATGGATCGCCTTCAGCCGTTCGACGGTGACGTGGGTGTAAAGCTGCGTTGTTGCGAGCGTAGCGTGACCGAGCAGTTCCTGGACGCTGCGGAGGTCGGCTCCGCCTTCCAGCAAATGCGTGGCCGCCGTGTGACGCAGGCCGTGCGGCCCCATGTCCGCCGCACCGGGGACAGCGCCGACCACGTCGTGCACGACTCGCCGCGCGGTACGCGGGTCCAGCCGCCGTCCACGCGCTCCGAGAAACAAAGCCGCTGGTGAATCCCCTTTCGCCAGGAGTGGTCTGCCCTTGTTCAGCCAGTCGTCGAGCGCCTTCTGCGCGGGCACCCCGTAGGGCACGGTGCGCTCCTTGTCGCCCTTGCCGAGCACGCGCACGACGCGCCGCGCGTGATCCACGTCGCCGAGGTCGAGGCCGCACAGTTCGGAAACGCGGATACCGCTGGCGTAGAGCAACTCGACCACCGCGTGGTCACGGAGAGCCAGCGGATCGTCCTGTTCGGCCCCGGACGCCGACGCCCGCATCGCCTGCTCCGCCTGCTCGGTCCGGAGCACCGCCGGCAGTGCCCGGTGCGCCTTCGGCGACGCCAGGCGCTCGCCGGGATCAGCGGCCATGAGCCCGCCCCGCACGGCCCACGCGGTGAAGGCCCGCGCCGAGGCCGACCGCCTGGCCAGCGTCGTGCGACCAGCACCCGAGGAGCGCTGCGCGGCCAGCCACGACCGCAGCACCGTCAGGTCGAGCGCGTCGAGCCGGTCTGTTCCGTCGTGCCCGTCGCTGCCGTGAACGAGGTGACTCAGCAGCGAGACCACGTCACCGACGTAAGCACGCACCGTGTTCCGCGACAGTCCGCGTTCGCTGGCGAGGTGCCGTTCGAAGTCGTCGACCGCTCCGCCCAGCGCGCCGGGCAACTCGGCGCGGAGCCGGATCAGGTCGACGCGGGACGGCCGACGGTGGGTGAGGGCGTCCATGGCGTCCTACCGCCGTGTCCCGGAACGAAACGACCACCGCACCGATCCACGTGGATCAGCGCCCTCACGGGTCGGGACAACGGCAGCCACATGGTCACCGTAGGGGCCAGGGGCGACTACGCCAACCACTTGACCGACAGGTGGACGCAGGCAACCACTCGTCCGGGGGTAGCCCGGCTGAGCAAGCGTCCGTACCCACGGCGACGATCTTCACGCCTGCGCCACGCGTTTGCTCAGGTAGCCGGGGTGATGGGTCCACCTCCTTCCCCGCCGGGCGCCGCGGAGCGGCCCGAGCACCGCCGCCACCCTGTGTCACCACGCCGGGCCAGGCCCGCCAGCTCCAGCATCGGCAGCACCGCGCGCACCTGCCCGATCGGAATGCCTGCCTCCTGCGACACCTGCTCGGGACTGCTGCCCGTGCGTTCGCGCAGCGCCTGGTGCACGCGCAACGACCGTGCGTCCAGCGCGTCGGTCGGCCGGACCGGTGCCTCCGGATCCGCGGTGAGGTCGCCGCCGATCCGGCCGATCGACTCCGCGACCTCGGCGACGCTGGTCACCACCTGGGCCTCCCCCTCGCGCAGCATCGCGTGGCAGCCCACAGACATCGCGGAGGTGATCGGCCCGGGCACCGCGAGCACCATCCGGCCGAGCATGCGCGCGGTGGCCGCGGTGTTGCTTGCACCGCTGCGCACTCCGGCCTCCACCACGACCGTCCCCTCCGCCAGGGCCGCGATCAGCCGGTTGCGCACCAGGAACCGATGTCGTCCAACCCTCGTACCGGGCGGGTACTCGCTGACCACCGCACCGGCTGCGGCGATCCGGTCGATCAGGCGCGCATGCCCTGCCGGATAGGGGATGTCGACGCCGCAACCGAGCACCGCGACCGTCTGCCCACCGGCCGCGAGCGCACCACCGTGCGCGGCCCCGTCGATGCCGTAGGCCGCCCCGGAGACCACCGTGAACCCGCGTCGCGCCAAGCCGTGCGCGAACTCCGCCGCGACGTGTTCGCCGTAGCCGGTCGCGGCCCGTGCTCCGACGATGGCGACGGACTGCTCGGTGAGACTCGCGAGGTCGGGATCGCCGCGCACCCACAACGCCACTGGCTCCGCCGCGTCCGCGCGCCCCCGGATCGCCGCGGCGGTGAACGACAGCAGCCGCCACGCCGGCCACTCGTCGTCCTCCGGCGTGAGCAACCGGGCGCCCACCTCCGCCGCGGCGCGAAGGTCCTCCTCCGGTCGCCAGATCCCCGCGCGGGCGGTGGTCACCTTCGCCACCTCTGCGGGCACCTCCCCGCACCGGATCAGCACCGCCGCGCGCTGTGGACCGTGCTGCGCCACGAAGGTGACGAGGCTGGGCGCTGGTGGTTCGGCGACCCTCGACAGGTACGCCCTGGCCAGCTCGACCGAGGGCAGCGCGCCAGTCATGTCCCCCTCCTTCGCGAGCCGAAGTCCGGCAGGCTGGGGCCATGGGAGAGGAACTGGGCCGCTGGGAACCTGCCGCGCCCGCCGAAGTGGCGGCCTGGTTCGCGGGTTTCCCGGGACCGTGGTGGATCGCCGGGGGCTGGGCGATCGAACTCGCCCTCAATCCGTCCACAGTGGATTCTCCGACGTCGCGCCCGCACGGGGACATCGACGTGATGGTGCTGCGCGAGCACCACCTCGGGGCCCACCACGCCCTCCCGGGGTGGGAGCTGTGGGCCGCGGACCCGCCGGGAACGCTGCGTCCGTGGCCGCCAGGGCAGGCATTGCCGACCACCGTGCACGACGTGTGGTGCCGCCCCGGCCCGGAAGCACCGTGGCGCGTCCAGATCATGATCGACGAGTCGGCGGGCGAGGAGTGGATCTCCCGCAGGGACAACCGGATTCGCCGCCCGCTGGCCGAGCTCGGCGCGATCATCAGCGACGGGCTGCCGTTCCTCCGGCCGGAGATCCAGCTGTACTACAAATCCCGCGATCCCCGTGACAAGGACGAACAGGACTTCGCCGTCGTGGCCGCACACCTGACCGCGGCCCAACGGAGGTGGCTGCGCGAAGCGATCGCGCCGGATCACCCCTGGTTGGCGAGGCTTCACGGCTGAGGGGTTCACGCGGACCTCCGATCCCGGAACTCCAGGGCGGCCGCGACCTCGTCCACGCCCGGCACGTCGAGACCTGCCAGGTCCGCCAGCGTCCACGCCACCCGCAGGCACCGATCGGCTCCTCTCCCGGTCACCGCACCGATGTCGAGCCCGTGGTCCAACAACTCGATCGCATCTCGGGCCAGCGGGAAGTCCCGCCGCAGCACGGTTCCCGGGACCTCCGCGTTCGAGCCCAACCCGTAGGTGGCCCACCGCGCCGCCGCACGCCGCCGCGCCGCCTGCACGCGCTCGCGCACCACCGAGGTCGGCTCCGGCGTCGTCCCGTCGTGCGCGGACATCCCCGTGAGCGGACGCATCCGCACCCGGATGTCGACCCTGTCCAGCAAGGGACCGGAAAGCCGGGCCAGGTAGCGGCGGCGTGTGTTCGGTGGGCACAGGCACTCCGTGTCCCTCGGCGGGGCGCACGGGCAGGGGTTGGTCGCCAGCACGAGCTGGAACCGGGCCGGGTAGCGCACCACACCGTCCCGCCTGGCGAGCCGCACCTCGCCCTCCTCCAGCGCCGTGCGCAGCGTCTCCAGCCGACGCGGGCCGAACTCGCACGCCTCGTCCAGGAAGAGCACCCCGCGGTGCGCCCGGCTGACCGCGCCGGGCCTGGCCAGCCCACTGCCGCCGCCGATCATCGCGGCGACCGACAGGGAGTGGTGCGGTGCGACGAAGGGTGGCGAGTCGATCAGGGGCGAATCCGTCGCCAGGGCACCGGCCACCGAGTGGATCGCGGTGACCTCCAACGCCTCCTCCGGGGTCAGCGCGGGCAACAACCCGCAGAGCCGCTGGGCGAGCATGGTCTTGCCGGTGCCCGGTGGCCCCACGAACAACAGGTGGTGCCCACCGGCGGCCGCGACCTCCAGCGCCCACCTGGCCTCGGGCTGACCCAGCACATCCGCCAGGTCGACCGAGGACTTCGGCCTGCCCGGAGCCGGCTCCGGTGGGGTTTCGAGGCCCTGCTCACCGCGCAGGCACCCGATCACCTCGTCGAGCCGCCGAGCGCCGAAGACCCGCATGCCGTCCACCAGCGCCGCCTCGGGCAGTGTCTCCGCCGGGACGATCGCCTCGCGCAGGCCCGCCCGCCGCGCCGCCAACAGGCCCGGCAGCACACCACGCACCGGGCGCACGCGACCGTCCAGCGCCAGCTCCCCGATCAGTGCGAAGGTGTCCAGCACGTCCGGCGGAATCGCCTGGGCGGCGGCCAGGATGGCGCAGGCGATCGCCAGGTCGTAGCCGGAACCGCCCTTCGGGAGCGCAGCGGGTGAGAGCCCGAGCGTGATCCGGTGCGCGGGCCACTGCTCACCGCTGTTGCGCACCGCGGCGCGCACGCGTTCCTTGGCCTGTTGCAGCGCCGCGTCCGGCAGGCCGATCAGCTGCACGGCCGGCAGGCCCGCGCCGATGTCGGCCTCCACCTCCACCGCGACGCCGTCCACGCCGAACAACGCGACCGACCACGCCCGGGCGAGCCCCATTCAGACCACCCCGCGCCGGTGGTCGATGAACGTCCTGCCGTCCGGCCGGCACAGCACCGCGACCACATCGCAGCGGATCGCGCACCACCCGACGCGGTAGATCGACAACCACTGGTTCGCCAAGGCCCGCATCCGGCGCAACTTCGTCGGCGTGACCGCCTCCTCCGGGCCGCCGAAGCCGGTGCCGGTGCGGGTCTTCACCTCGCACACCACCAGCACGTCGCCGTCCGCGGCGATCACGTCGAGCTCACCGAGGTGGCAGCGCCAGTTGCGGCTGAGCACCACCATGCCCTGGCGTTCGAGGTAGCAGACCGCCAGGTCCTCGCCCCGGCGACCCAGCTCCTGGTTCGCCGCACCACGTCGCGTCCCCACGCTTCCTCCCTCACCGCGAGTCCCACTCGACGATGCGGCATCCGCGGAGCGCCCGAGGCCGTCCGGACCTGATCTGTGGACAAAGCCCGACGATGTGGACAACCAGGCGGATCAGGTGGGCCCGTGGCAGGAAAAAGGGGCGCGTGCCGCGCGCACGCGCCCCTGTCAAAGCCCCGAGTGGATTATTGGCCGAACGGTCCCGGTTCCGGCAACCGCAGGTCCGGCTTGTCCAGCTCCTCCACGTTGACGTCCTTGAAGGTGATCACCCGGACGTTCTTCACGAACCTGGCGGGCCGGTACATGTCCCACACCCAGGCGTCGGACATCCGCACCTCGAAGTACACCTCGCCGTCGGCGTTGCGCACCTGCACGTCAACGGCGTTGGCCAGGTAGAAGCGGCGCTCCGTCTCCACGACATAGGAGAACTGACTGACTATGTCGCGGTACTCCTTGTAGAGCTGCAGCTCCATCTCGGTCTCGTACTTCTCGAGATCCTCCGCGCTCATGCGGTCCGCGCCCCTCCTGCTTGCGAGCCTGCCACCCCGGACACGGGGGGCACCCCATTCTGAACCACCCCGGCTCGATCGAGGTGCAGCAGCCCTGATCTGACCCGGCGCGGCGCGCGCATGCCGTGTTCGGCAGCTGCCGCGACCACGTTGGCATAGGACCACCGGTGCTGGTCACTCGGCCCGTGTTCGACCAGAGCCGCCGAGTGGTCGGCCGTGGCGTAACCCTTGTGCACGTCGAATCCGAACACCGGCAGGTCCTCGTGCATTCCTGCCATGATCCGGTCCCTCGTCACCTTGGCCAGCACCGACGCGGCGGCGACGCACGCGACCGCCTGGTCGCCCTTGACCACCGCCACGCTCGGCGCGGTCAGCCCCGGCACGCGGAACCCGTCGGTCAGCACGTAGCCGGGGTGCTCGGTCAGCCGGGCGACGGCCCGCCGCATGCCCTCGATGTTGGCCACATGCACGCCGATGACGTCAATCTCGGCGGCCTCGACGACCACGATCGCGTGATCCACCGCACGCTCCAGGACCAGGTCGTACATCCGGTCCCGGGCCGCCGCGGTCATCAGCTTCGAGTCGTTGAGGCCATCCAGCCGCCGCACATCGCCCGGGCGCAGCACGCAGGAGGCGATGACCAGCGGACCGGCGCACGCGCCCCGGCCCGCCTCGTCGACCCCGGCGACCGGGCCCAGTCCCCTGCGGGCGAGCGCCGACTGCAGCGCCCACGTGCCGGTGCTGGAACGCACGACCGCCCTCGGCGGGCGCGGCACGGGAAGCCGCGGACCGGGGGCGGTGCGCACCGTGGCCGTCATCAGTGCCGGATCTCAGTCCTGGCGGGTCATCCGGGAACGGATGCCCCGGCTCGTGCGGCGGAACAGCCACAGCACCGGCCACGCGGCGGCCAGCCCGAGACCGGCCGGGATCCCGGCCTGCCACGCGGGCGCGGAGAGCGCGACGGCCTGCGGGTTCGGGTTGTCGATGCCCTGCCAGCGGCTCGGCGGCAGCACGATGAACTGCGCCTTGCCGATCACGTTGGCCACCGGCACCGGCCCGTGGTTGTCCGCGCGCGAGTCCGAGGAGTTGTTCCGGTTGTCGCCCATCATCCAGAGCTGGCCCTCGGGGACCTTGACCGGAGCGAACTCCTCCTGCTTGTCGCCGCGGCCCTCCTCGTAGTGGATGTAGGGCTCGTTCAGCGGCTTGCCGTCGACCTTGACCTTGTTGTCCGGAGTGCAGCACTCCACGGTCTGGCCGCCGACGGCGATCACGCGCTTGACGAAGTCGCGCTCGTTCGGCGGGGCGAGGCCGATCACCGAGCCGAGCTCCTGGAACCAGCGGACGACCACGTTCTCGGAGCGGTTGTCCTCGAACTCGGTCTGGCTCCACGAGTCCGGTCCGCGGAAGACCACCACGTCACCGGGTTTGGGATCGGTGAAGTTGTAGGTGATCTTGTCGACCAGCACCCGGTCGTTCGTGCACCCGTAGCAGCCGTGGAGAGTGGTCTCCATCGACTGCGAGGGGATCACGTAGACCCGGGCCAGGAAGGTCTGGATCAGGAAGGTGAGCACCAGGGCGGTGAGGATGAGGATCGGCAGCTCACGCCAGAAGGAGCTCTTCTTCTTCGTCTTCGCCGGCTTCTCGCCGACAGGGTGATCCCCGTCCGAGGAACTCGAGTCGGGATCACCCTGCGCGGCGGGCGAAGGATCTAGGTCGGCCACGACGCCAGGCTACGCAGTTCTCGACGACGGGCGTCAGGAGCTGCGGACCGTGTCGCGCTTCTCCTTGATCTTGGCGGCCTTGCCGCGCAGCTCGCGGAGGTAGTAGAGCTTGGCGCGACGCACGTCACCACGGGTCGCGACCTCGATCTGGGCGATGTTGGGCGAGTGCACCGGGAAGGTGCGCTCCACGCCGACGCCGAAGGAGACCTTGCGGACCGTGAAGGTCTCGCGCAGGCCGCCACCGTGCCGCCGGATGACCACGCCCTGGAAGACCTGGACCCGCGAGCGCGAGCCCTCGATGACGCGGACGTGGACCTTGAGGGTGTCGCCCGGGCGGAAGTCCGGAATGTCGGAACGCAGCGACTGGGCGTCCAAGGCGTCCAGGGTGTTCATCGGGGGTCCGTCCTCACGTGTGCTTCGTGCTCTCCGCCTCGGGTCCACCCGTCAGATGACGAGGACATTCCCTGCGGCGGGAGATGGCTTGGTTGAGCGCGCCGGGCTAGTCCACCCGGCATCGGCAACCTGTCCAGTCTGCCAGACGGGTTGCCCGGTCATGAAATCGACCCGGGTTGCTGCTGGTCACGCAACCGGTCGAGGAGTTTACGGTCCTGCTTGTCCAGCTCCGCATCCGGGAGGGCCTCGAGCAGGTCCGGCCTGCGTTCGAAGGTCCGTTCCAGCGCCCGGTCACGCCGCCAGCGGGCGATCGCGGCGTGGTTGCCCGACCGCAGCACCTCGGGCACCTCGCGGTCCCGCCAGACCACGGGGCGGGTGTAGCTCGGCCCCTCGAGCAGGCCGTCGGAGAAGGAGTCCTGCTCGTGCGACGCGGGGTTGCCGAGCACGCCGGGCAGCAGCCGGACCACCGCCTCCACGATGGCCAGCACCGCCACCTCGCCGCCGACCAGCACGTAGTCGCCGATGGAGAGCTCGTCCACCGGCATCCTGGTCGCGGCGTCGTCGATCACCCGCTGGTCGATGCCCTCGTACCGGCCGCAGGCGAAGACCAGGTGCGACTCCCCTGCCAGCTCCTGCGCGACGGCCTGGGTGAACGGGCGACCGGCCGGGGTCGGCACGATCAGCCGCGGCGTGGCGCCGGCGCACACCTCGTCCAGGGCCTCTCCCCACACCTGGGGCTTCATCACCATGCCCGGACCGCCGCCGAACGGGCTGTCGTCGACCGCCTTGTGGACGTCGTAGGTCCACTTGCGCAGGTCGTGCACGCCCAGGTCGAGCAGGCCCTTGTCGATGGCCTTGCCCAGCAACGCCTCGCGCAGCGGCGCGAGGTAGTCCGGGAAGATCGTGATCACGTCGACGCGCACGGCGTCACCCCACGTCGAGCAGGCCGTCCGGCGGGTCGATGACCACCCGTCCGGCCTCCAGGTCGACGGTCGGCACGATCTGCTCCACGAACGGGATCAGCACCTCGCGCCCGTCCTGGGCCTTGACGACCAGCAGCTCGCCCCCGGGACCGTGGGCGATCTCACGCACGGTGCCGACGGCGGTGCCGTCCTGCAGCTCGACGGCCAGCCCTTCGAGCTGGTGGTCGTAGAACTCGTCGGGGTCGTCGATCGGCGGCAACTGGTCCACCTCGACGGTGAGCAGGGTGCCGCGCAGCGCCTCGGCCGCCTCACGGGTGCCGACGCCGTCGAAGAACACCAGCAGCCGCCCGGTGTGAGGCCGGGCGGCCGCGACGGTGAGTGTTCTCGCCGAACCCCGCACGCCGAGCGCGGTACCGGGAGCGAAGCGGTCCTCGGGCGAGTCCGTGCGGACGTCGATCACGAGCTCGCCCCGGACTCCGTGCGGTTTCACCACACGTCCGACTACCAGGTCCACTTCGTCCCGATTCGCTCAGCGGTCGGTGTCGATGACGTCGACGCGCAGGCCGCGGCCACCGATCCCGGACATGACGGTGCGCAGCGCTGTCGCGGTACGACCGCCCCGGCCGATCACCTTGCCCAGGTCGTCGGGGTGCACGTGCACCTCGAGGGTGCGGCCACGCCGAGTCGTGATCAACTGGACGCGCACGTCGTCCGGGTTCTCGACGATGCCGCGGACGAGGTGCTCAAGGGCGTCCGCGAGCTCGCTCACGCCTCGCCGCCCTCGGCCTTCTCGGCGTCGCCCTCGGTCTTGGCCTCGGCCTTGTCCGCCTTCTTGGCGGACTTCTTCTTCGGCGTGGTGGCGTCGACGGTGGGCTCGGAGCCCGCGGCCTCGAGAGCGGCCTCGAACAGGGCCTTCTTGTCCGGGCGGGCTTCCTTGACCTTCAGGGTGCCCTCGGCGGGCGCGGGCAGGCCCTTGTGCTTCTGCCAGTCGCCGGTCAGCTCCAGCAGGCGCTGCACGGGCTCGGTCGGCTGCGCGCCGACGCCCAGCCAGTACTGCGCGCGCTCGGAGTCGACCTCAATCAGGCTCGGCTCTTCCTTGGGGTGGTACTTGCCGATCGTCTCGATCGCCTTGCCGTTGCGGCGGGTGCGCGAGTCGGCGATGACGATGCGGTAGTGCGGCGAACGGATCTTGCCAAGCCGCATGAGCTTGATCTTGACGGCCACGGGTAGGAGTGCTCCTCAACTGTGCTCACGGTTGAGCGCTCGTGACCAGCGTGGGGTTGCGGGCCAGAACGTCCAGATGTCTAGGCGCCCACGGCCGGCGAGAGGGGCCGGACAGGGCGGACAGCCAGCCATTGTGCCAGATCCGCGGGGACGGGCTGGACGCACCCTAGGCGGGCATCACGCCGAGCACCGTCAGCAGCAGGCCGAGCGCGGGCAGCAGGTTGTTCACCTGGTGGGCGACGATGCTGGCCAGCAGGCGGCCGGTGATCAGCCGGGCCAGCCCGATGGGAATGGCGATGACCAGCAGCAACGGGGTGCGCGCGGGTTCCAGGTGGGCGACGGCGAAGATCGAGGTGCTGACCGCGAAGGCCGCCCAGCGGCTCCAGCCGAGGCGTTCGGCCGCGCCCCAGACCAGGCCGCGGTAGAGGATTTCCTCACAGATCGGCGCGATCAGCCACAGGTGCAGGAAGACCAGCACCGCCACGGTCGGCGAGAGGTGCACGCCGTCGAGCACGTTGCCCACGGCCGAGCTGGCCTCGTCCTTGCCCATCCACTTCGTCCACAGCGACGAGGCGATCAGCGTCGGGACCAGGCTGACCACCCCGATCGTCAGCCCGAGCACCACATCCGACCAGCGCCACTCGATGCGCAGGTCCACCAGGGGCCCGTTGCCGCGCAGCCGGGTGGCGGCGATCCCCACCCCGGCCGCGAGCACGATCGGCACGGAGAGCGTGAGCACCAGCCCCGCGTGGGACAGCGGCTCGCCGCCGACCGGGCGGAAGATCGCCGCGAGGAACACCGAGACCAGCAGGAACACCAGCTGCGCCAGCAGGAACGCGCCGAACCCCCAGCGGTGCGCCTTGACCGGGGTGTCCGGGCCGTGGGTCGGCGCCGGGCTGCTGCCGAGCGCGCGCAGGTAGGCCGCCCAGGCGCGCACGCCACCACCGCCGGACTCCTGCGGTGCGTTCACGTGCGCCTCCGAGCGTCGGTGCCTACCTGCCTGCCTGCGGACGGGATGCGGTGGAGCTCAACCGGCCGCGAAGAACAGCACGATGGCGGGCAGCAGGTTGTACACGGCGTGCGCAACGATGCTGGCGCCGATCCGTCCGGTGATCATGCGGGCCGTTCCCAGGAGCAGCCCGGCCGCGAACAGTAGCGGCATCCGGTCCGGTTCCTGGTGGATGAACGCGAACATCATGGTGGTGAGGATCAGGATGGCATACCTCGGCACCCGAAAATGCTCCAGCGCCCCCCACAGCGCGCCCCTGACCAGCAGCTCCTCGGTGATCGGCGCGCCGACGGCGATGAACAGGACGAAGATCGCCAGCCAGACCGTCTGCCCCTCGGAGAACACCGGCAGCCCGGCGACCGGCCCCTGCGGTCCCCCGTCTGGGGAGTTGCGGATCAGCACGAACGCGATGATCCACGCGGGCACGAGCGCCGCGAGCCCGCACAGCACGCCCACCCGCAGGTCGCGCAGGGTCGGCCGGAGGCCGAAGTCGGCCACCGGTCCCCGGCCGCGCAGCCACGACAGCACCGCGGGGCCCAGCCCCAGCAGCAGGTTGGGCACGAAGGCGAGCAGCAGCAGCGGGCCGAGCTTGGGCGGGTCGGCCGGGTCGAACCCGCGCAGCTGTCCCGCCATCACCAGGCTGATCAGCAGCGACAGCAGGTAGAACCCGCCGAAGCCGATGAAGAACGCGAGGAAGCCCCACCGCAGGTCGCCCCTGGCCGCCGCGACCTGCTCGGCCTCCCAGAACCTGGTGTGCAGCTTGGTGTCGCGGCCGTCCTCGACCCCGCGCATCGGCGTGCCGTAGGCGGCCCAGGAAGGCTGGGCCTGCTGCGGAACACCCATCGGCGGAGTGGCGGCCTCGACGGGGTCATCGCTACCACCGGTGTCCTGCCGTTGGTCTTCCACACACCCTCCTTACCCCGCGACACCTTCGCCAAGACGCTAGCCGGTGCCGGGGCGCCGTCAGGTCACCGCATTGGACGACCGCGCAGCACCACCAGTGACGGCGTGCGCAGCGCGGCCAGGTTCTCGCGAGGGTCCGTCTGGTAGACGACCAGGTCAGCGGGAGCGCCGTGGGCGAGCGAAGGCATGCCGAGCCACCGTCGCGCCGCCCAGCTCGCCGCGCCGATGGCCTGCTCGGCGCTCATCCCGACCGAGTGCAGCGCGGCGATCTCGTCAGCGATGCGCCCGTGCTTGATGCCGCCGCCCGCGTCCGTGCCCGCGTACACCGGAACGCCCGCCTCGATCGCCTGCGCGATGGTCTCGCGCGAGGTGGCGTAGAGGCTGCGCATGTGCCCGGCGTACTTCGGGTACTTGCCCGCCTTGTCGGCGATGTCGGGGAAGTTCTCGATGTTGATCAGCGTGGGGACCAGCGCGGTGCCGCGGGCGGCCATCACGTCGATCAGCTCGCGGCTGAGCCCCGTCCCGTGCTCGATGCAGTCGATCCCGGCGTTGACCAGGCCGGGAACCGCGTCCTCCGAGAACACGTGCGCGGTCACCCTGGCGCCCGCCTCGTGCGCGACCTTGATCGCCTCGGTCAGCGCGTCGTCCGGCCAGAGCGGGGCCAGGTCGCCCGCGCCGCGGTCGATCCAGTCGCCGACGAGCTTGACCCAGCCGTCGCCGCAGGCCGCCTGTTCGGCGACGGCGGCGGGCAGGTCGGCCGGGTCCTCGACGTCCACGCCGAGGTAGGGGATGTAGCGCTTCGGACGGGCGATGTGCCGTCCCGCCCTGATCAGCCGCGGCAGGTCCTCGCGCTCCTGCAAGGGCCTGGTGTCGATCGGCGAGCCGCAGTCCCGGATCAGCAGGGTGCCCGCGTCGCGGTCGATCTCCGCCTGCGCCGCGGCCTCCGGCAGGTCCACCGGTCCACCGGGGCCGATGCCGACGTGGCAGTGCGCGTCGACCAGCCCCGGCACGATCCAGCAGCCGTCCGCGACCGTGACGGCGTCGCGGACCGGCTCGAACGACACCAGCCCGTCCGCGACCCACAGGTCACGGACCTCGTCACCGTGCTCCGCGCGGGGCAGCACCACCCCGCGCAGGTGCAGATTCGGCACGACCGGTCCTATTTCTTCTTCTTGCCGAAGTTCAGCTTCGACGGGTCGAACCCGGCGGGCAGCTGGTCGAGGCCCGCCAGCCCCGGCGGGAGCTGGTTGAGGCCCGGGGGCATCCGGGAGAGGTCGGGCATCCCGGCGGGCAGACCGCCACCGGTGTTGTTCTTGGGCCCGAACTTCTTGCCCTTCTTCCCCTTCTTGCCCTTGAGCTTCTTGGAGCCGCCGCCACCCGCGCCCGGCAGGCCGAACCGGCCGGCCATCTGCTTCATCATCTTGCGCGCGTCGAAGAACCGGTTGACCAGGTCGTTGATCTCGCTGACCGCGACACCGGAGCCATTGGCGATGCGCAGCCGCCGGGAGGCGTTGATGATCTTCGGATCGGCGCGCTCCGCCGGGGTCATGCCGCGGATGATCGCCTGCAGGCGGTCCAGGTGCTTCTCGTCGACCTGGGCCATCGCGTCCTTCATCTGGCCCGCGCCCGGCAGCATGCCCAGCAGGTTGGCGATCGGGCCCATCTTGCGGATGGCCAGCATCTGCTCGAGGAAGTCCTCCAGCGTCAGCTCGCCGGAGCCGATCTTGGCGGCGGTCTGCTCCGCCTGCTTGGCGTCGAAGACCTGCTCGGCCTGCTCGATCAGCGAGAGCACGTCGCCCATGCCCAGGATCCGGCTGGCCATCCGGTCCGGGTGGAAGACGTCGAAGTCCTCCAGCTTCTCCCCGCTGGAGGCGAACAGGATCGGCTGGCCGGTGACGTGCCGGACCGACAGCGCGGCACCACCGCGGGCGTCGCCGTCGAGCTTGGTCAGCACCACGCCGGTGAAGCCGACGCCGTCGCGGAAGGCCTCCGCGGTGGTGACCGCGTCCTGACCGATCATCGCGTCGACGACGAAGAGGATCTCGTCGGGCTGGACGGCGTCGCGGATGTCGGCGGCCTGCCGCATCAGCTCCTCGTCGACGCCCAGGCGGCCCGCGGTGTCGACCAGCACCATGTCGTGCTGGGCCCTGCGGGCCTCCTCGATCGCGCGGCGGGCGACGTCGACCGGGTCACCGACGCCGTTGCCCGGCTCGGGCGCGTACACCGGCACCCCGGCGCGCTCACCGACGACCTGGAGCTGGTTGACCGCGTTGGGCCGCTGGAGGTCGCAGGCGACCAGCAGCGGGGTGTGCCCCTGGCCGGCGAGGAACTTGGCCAGCTTGCCCGCGAGGGTGGTCTTACCGGCACCCTGCAGACCGGCGAGCATGATCACCGTCGGCGCGGTCTTGGCCAGGTTGAGCCGCCGGGTCTCGCCGCCGAGGATGCCGATGAGCTCCTCGTTGACGATCTTGACGACCTGCTGGGCCGGGTTCAGGGCCTCGGAGACCTCCGCACCCTTGGCCCGCTCCTTGACCTGCGCGATGAACTGCCGCACCACGGGCAGCGCGACGTCGGCCTCCAGCAGCGCGATGCGGATCTCGCGGCAGGTGGCGTCGATGTCGGCGTCGGAGAGGCGCCCCTTGCCGCGCAGGTTCTTCAGGACCGTTGTGAGACGGTCGGAAAGGGTGTCGAACACGGGTTTCGGGCTCCAGCCAGGTGTCGTCTGCTCAGGCTCAGTCGGGTCTCAGGGTAGCCGGAAGCCGGAACTCGACCCGGACCCGCTCGTCGATGTCGTGCCGCCGCAGCACGCACACCTTCCGCCAGCCGGGGAAGGTGTGGCCCGCGCGCAGCCTCCTGCGGATGCCCGCCGCCCTGCGCACGTGCTTGGCGAAGGACTCCGTGGGCAGCACCCGCCCCCTGCTGTGCTGTCCCGCCAGCGCCTCGACCGCGCTGACGTCGAGCCACACGAAGATCCCGGGGCGATGGGTCAGGATGCGCAGCACGGCGATCCACACGCGCGTGCTCACCCGCGTGGCGGGCTCGTGCACGATGACCGCGCCCGGTGCGGTGAGCGCGTGCCAGACGAGCCGCGCGTGGTGGGCGATGTGCACGATCGGCCGGTAGAGCCGGTAGGGCACGGGACCGAGCGCGTCGCGCAGGGGGCGACGGATCTGGTCGGAGTCGAGCACCGTCACGTACGGCGGCACGGTCGCCCTGCGGAGCAGTTCGGATTTTCCCGCCCCCGGAAGTCCCGCGAGCAGCACCAGGTCTCGACCGCCGACCGTGAAGACGGCGGGCGCTCTGCGGGTTCTCGGCGCGTCCACTACCCGAAAACGAGCGATGCTCACCGCGCTGTTCCATGCACGTACGAATTGTGATTGATGACTGTTTTCTAACAGCTCCACGCAGCCTTTGCAGGTTTGGGGGACACGAGAACGCCCGCGGCGGGCAGCGGTCCGGACCCCTCAATCCGAACCGCACCCGCCACGGGCGCCGCGACGCACGCTGATCCCCACCTCCGCGCCGGCTCCGCCGCACCCCCGTGTCAGCGGTTCCGCGCGGCCCCCACCCGCGTCACAAGGAAGATCCTGCCGCTGGGCCCCGATGCGCCAGAAGCGTGAAGATCCTTGCTGGTCCTTGCGTAGTGCTACGCAAACGACCCGGGTAAGGCCAACCGGAGAACTGTGCCTCCACCGTCCTCGACGAGGGACGCGTGGAGCCATGACGCGGTTGCCGGAAAAAGTTCAGCGGGCCGCGGCGAGGACGGCGCGCTCGATCGACGACCGCGCCGCGATGTCACCGTCGAGGCAGAACGCGTCGACCACCGTCCCGCCCAATGTGGACACTCGCGCCCACCGCACGTTCACCGAACAGGACTCGAGCGCTGCGGCCACGCGGTGCAGCAGGCCGATGCGGTCGGTGGCGCGGAGTTCGAGCACCACGGCCCCGGAAGCCTCGTCGTCGAACCACAGCACCCTGGGCGGAGCCACCTCCTCCGGAGGCCCGCCGTAGTCGCGTTCCTTCGCCGTCAACCGATCCTTCAGCGGCAGCGACCCGTCGAGTGCTCGGCGTAGTTGCTCTTGCAACAGCGACGCGTCGGGGAGCGTGCCGAAGCGTGGCGAGACCGTGAAGGTCTCCACGGCGGCCTTCTCGTGTCCGCGCAACACCGCGGCGTGCACTTCGAGCGAGTTGAGCGCCAGCACTCCGGCAACCCTCGACAGCAACCCGGGGCGATCGGGGGCGAACACCGTCACGGTCGCGGCCGTGCCGTCTTCGGTCACAAGCACGTTGGGGCGGCCGGACTCCATCGCGGCGCCCGCGAGTTCGCGTTGGTCTTCAGGGAGCGGTTCAGGCTCGGGCAGCGGGTCGCCGGCCATCGCCGCACGGCAGCGCCCTACGAGGTCGGCGATGAGCGCTGCTTTCCAATCGGTCCAAACACCCTGTCCGGTCGCGAGGGAATCGGCTTCGGCCAACGCGTGCAACAGCTCCAAGAGCACGGCGTTGCCGTCAAGCGTCTCCACGACGCGGTGCACCGTTGCCGGGTCTTCGACATCTCGACGCGTTGCGGTGTGGGGAAGGAGCAAGTGGTGTCGCACGGCGTCGGAGACGAGCTTGACGTCGTTGGGCCACAGACCGATGCGTTCGGCGACCTGTGTCGCCAGTGCCGCACCGACGATGGAGTGGTCGGAGTGCTCAGGATCGCGACGGCCGATCGTGATGCCCTTGCCGAGGTCGTGCACCAAGGCAATGAGCAGCAACAGGTCCGGCCGGGACACGCGAGTGGCGAGACGCGCCGCGTGCACAACGGTCTGCACGAGGTGTCGGTCCACGGTCCACATGTGCGCCGCGTCGCGCGGAGGGAGATCACGGACCAAACCCCACTCCGGGATCAGCCTTCCCCACAGGCCCGTGCGGTCGAGCGCTTCGACGACGTCTACAAGGCCACGGCCACAGCCCAGCAAGGACAGCAGCTCTTCACGTGCTTCCCGGGGCCACGGCTTGCGTAGCTCCGGCGCGGAGTCCGCGAGCTTCGCGAGCGTTCCCGCGGAGATCGGGCTACTGGTACGCGCTGCCGCTGCGGCTACTCGCAGCAACAATGCGGGATCGCGGTGGGGCGTCGCGTCTCTTGCAAGAGCAACTTCTCCCCCATGCAGCACAACGCCCTCGTCCAGCGGCCTGCGCGCGGGACGGCGCTGCCAGGACGTGAGGACGCCAAGGGTGCGCTTCGGCGCCGCGGCGCGGGCGGTGCGCAGCGCCACTTCGAGCGCGAAGCTGACCGTGCGTCCCGCGCCCGAAATCGCGCGCGCAAGCTCGAAGCGGTCCGCCATGCCCAGCGCGGACGCGACGTCATCGCCGTCCTGTGCGCGTAGGACATCCTGCGGGCGCGCGCTGATGCGATGCAGCTCTGTGCGCGCGTCGAGCAGCAGCGCACGAGCGCCCGACACATCTGCGGCGGGGCGATCGACGACTTGGGCGGCTGCGAGCGCATCGAGCAGGTGGAGATCCCGAAGACCGCCCTTGCCGTGCTTGAGGTCGGGCTCGACACGGTGGGAGATCTCGCCGCTGCGGTGCCACCGTTCGCTCGCGGACTCGATCAGCTCGTCGAGCCGTCCGCGAATGCCCGAGCGCCACGCGTGCCTGGCCGTGGTGGACAGCCGCTGCGTGACCTCCTGGTCGCCCGCGATGTGCCGGATCTCCAGCAGCCCCAGTGCCACCCGGAGGTCCGTCCCCGCGGCGCGCTTGGCCTCGGCGATCGTGCGCACCGAGTGGTCGAGGCCGATGCCGGAGTCCCACAGCGGGTACCAGACGCGATCGGCCAGCTCGCCGATGTCCGACCTTCCACTGTGGACGATTATCAGGTCGAGGTCGGAGCGTGGGGTCAGCTCCCGCCTGCCCAGCGCGCCGACGGCGACCAGGGCCGTGCCGCCGCCGGGACCGCCGAGCCCGGCCGAGCCCGCGTGCGCGGCCAGCCAGAAGTCGTGCAGGTCGACCAGGGCGGTGCGCAGCTCGTCCGGCGCGAGCCTGCGTTGCCCGGGTGCCGGGGTGAACAGCAGCCCCCTGGCCCTGACCAGGTCCTCGGCGGCCCCATCGCTCACGGTCGTCATCTCCCCCGCCACCCCTTCGCGAAGCGGTGGGTGCGCCCCTCCCGCGAGGCGCACCCACCAGGACTAGAGCGCGTCGTTGCCGCGTTCGCCGGTGCGGACGCGGACCAGGGTCTCGACGGGGGTCACCCAGACCTTGCCGTCGCCGATCTTCCCGGTGCGCGCCGCCTCGACGACGGCGTCGACGACCTTGCCCGCGATCTCGTCGTCCACCAGGACCTCGACGCGGACCTTGGGCACGAAGTCCACGGCGTACTCCGCGCCGCGGTAGACCTCGGTGTGGCCCTTCTGCCTGCCGTAGCCCTGCACCTCGCTGACGGTCATGCCGAGCACGCCGAGCTGCTCCAGCGCGCTCTTGACGTCGTCGAGGGTGAACGGCTTGACGATGGCGGTCACCAGCTTCATGGCTTGCTCTCCTCAAGGGCCGGGGAGGACTGGGTGGTCACGCTGGCGGCCCGGCCGGAACCGCGGCCACCGAAGGAGACCAGCTCATAGGCGCTCTCCGCGTGCTCGGACTCATCGATCCCGGTGACCTCGGCCTCCGCGCTGACGCGGAACCCGACGGTGTACTTGATCGCCAGGCCGATCAGCAGGCTGAGCACGAAGGAGTAGGCCAGCACCGCGCCCGCGCCGAGCGCCTGCTTGCCGAGCTGGTCGAAGCCGCCGCCGTAGAACAGCCCGTCGATCCCGGCCGGGGCGGACTTCGAGGCGAACAGGCCGATCAGCAGGGTGCCCGCGAGACCGCCGACGAGGTGCACGCCGACCACGTCGAGCGAGTCGTCGTAGCCCAGCTTGTACTTCAGCGGCACGGCCAGGGCGCACAGCACGGCGGCGATGAACCCGACCGCGATGGAGCCCAGCGGCGTCACGGAGTTCGCGGCCGGGGTGATCGCGACCAGGCCCGCGACGATGCCGGAGGCGGCGCCGAGCGTGGTGGCGTGGCCGTCGCGGATGCGCTCGACCACCAGCCAGCCCAGCGTGGCGGCGGCGGTGGCGACCAGGGTGTTGATGAAGGCGACACCGGCGGTGCCGTTGGCGGCGACGGCCGAACCGGCGTTGAACCCGAACCAGCCGAACCACAGCAGCCCGGCGCCGAGAACCACCAGGGGCAGGTTGTGCGGCTTCATCGGCTCCTTCGGCCAGCCCTTGCGCTTGCCGAGCACCAGTGCGAGCGCGAGCGCGGCGGCTCCGGCGTTGATGTGCACCGCGGTGCCGCCCGCGAAGTCGAGCGCGCCGAGGGTGTTGGCGATCCAGCCGCCCGGGTCGACGACGTTGCCCGCCGCGTCCTTGCCGTCGAAGTCGAAGACCCAGTGCGCCACCGGGAAGTACACGACGATCGACCACACGGCGGCGAACAGCAGCCACGGCCCGAACCGGGTGCGGTCGGCGACGGCCCCGGAGATCAGCGCGACGGTGATGATGGCGAACATCGCCTGGAAGGCCACGAACGCGGTGGTGGGAATCGTGCCGAACAACGAGTCGGCGCCGAGCAGCCCCTCCAACCCGAAGAACTCGAACGGCTTGCCGAGAAGGCCGCCGCCGACATCGGTGCCGAAGACCGTGGAGTAACCGATGAGCACCCACAGCACGCCGACGACGGCAATGCTGCCGAGGCTCATCATGAGCATGTTCAGCACGCTCTTCGCGCGCACCATGCCGCCGTAGAAGAACGCGAGTCCGGGTGTCATGAGCAGCACCAACGCGGCGCTGATCAACACCCAGGCGGTGTCGCCGGAGTTCATAGGTAGTCCTTCCGATGCCTGCCCCATTCGCATGAGCAGCATCGGAAGGCGGTGTTTCACACGGCGGCGCGCAACGTTTCCCCGGAGTGAACTGTCAGCCCTCTTCTGTTACGTCCACGTTGCACGCCTCGCCGCGTTCTTCCCATTCCCTGGAAACGCCGTGGCAACGTGGGGTGTCCGGCCGGGGACCTCAGAAATCGGCGGCGTGGTCGCGGGCCCACTCGGCGAAGGTGCGGCCGGGCCTGCCGGTGATCGGTTCGAGTGAGACGGGGACCGGCGGGGCGTCCACCCACTCGACGAAGTAGTGGAGGATGTGGTCGGCCACCTCCTCCGGGAACCCGGTGGCGATCAGGTCCTGGCGCGCCTGGTCGTGCCCGACCTCCTCGATCTCGATCTCACGGCCGACGGCCTCGCCGATGAGCCGGATCTGCTCGCGATGGGTCAGCGCCTCCGGCCCCCGGATGAGGTGGGTGCGGCCGTGGTGCCCGTCGCCGGTGAGGGCCGCCACCGCCACGTCGGCGATGTCCGCCTCGTGCACGGGCACGCCCACGACGTCCGGGTACGCCTCGCGCACCGGCCCGCCCGCGCGGATCGCCGGACCCCAGATGTCGATCTTGTTGGCGGCGAACTCGCCGGGGCGCAGGATCGTCCACTCCAGCCCGGAGTCGCGGACCCGCCGCTCCAGCGCCTCGTCGGGGGTGCCGTCGGAGGAGAGCAGCACGATCCGCCGCACCCCCGAGCGGACCGCCAGGTCCACCACCGCCCCCTGGTCCTCCCAGTTCATGAACAGCTGCACCGCGGAGACCCCGGCGAAGACCGCCGCCAGACTGCTCGCGTCGGACAGGTCCCCGACGGCCTTCTCCACCCCGGACGGGAGGACCGCGTCCGGGTTGCGGGTCAGACCCCGCACCGGAACGCCCGCCGCGGCGAGACGCCGCACCACGATGCCGCCGACAGTGCCGGTCGCCCCGGCCACCAGAACGGTCATGTTCTCTCCTTCACTTGGTTGCTCAAACTTGAGCCTACTCAAACTTGAGTACGTCGGACAAGGCAGAGAGCACGGATCCGTTCTCGTCACGATCAGGCCGGCGTCGGGTTCTCCCAGACCTTCGCTCCCCCGAACACGTGACCGGGCTCCCCGGCCATCACGTAGGCGCCCGCCCGCAGGCGCTCGACCAGATCGCGGGTCCACTCCACCCCTCGATCGGCGGCGTGCACCCAGAGCCCGGTCAGCTCGCGGAAGTGCTCCGGGGCCTCCCCGCCACCCGCACGCGCGGTGAAGCGGGCCTTCTCCTCGCGCTCCTGCTCCAGTGCCTCGATCCGCAGCAGCAGCAAGGAGATCGCCTCCTCACGGGTCAGCGCGGGCAGCAACGCCACCCCGGCCACGAGCAGGTCGGGCCGGTGTTCCGGGGTCCGCAGCGCCTCGCGCAGCATCTCGTGGAACGCCTGCTCACCCTTGTCGGTGAGGAAGTAGTCGACCCGCCCCGGCCACTCCGGGATGTCCACGTGGTCGAGCAGTCCGTCTTTGTCGAGCTGGCGCAGAGCGTGGTAGAGCGAACCCCACTTGATGTTGGCCCACTCCTCGGCGCCCCACGAGACCAGCTCGTTGCGCACCAGGTACCCGTGCGCCCGCCCGTACGCGCGGACGACGCCGAGGACGAGCAGTCGTGTCGCGGACATGTCAGCGCAGCAGCGCGTCGACGAACGCCCCCGGCTCGAACGGCGCGAGGTCGTCGGCGCCTTCGCCGAGGCCGACGAGCTTCACCGGCACGCCCAGCTCGCGCTGCACCTGGAAGACGATGCCGCCCTTCGCGGTGCCGTCGAGCTTGGTCAGCACCACGCCGGTGACGTCGACGACCTCGGAGAACACCCGCGCCTGGGTCAGGCCGTTCTGGCCGGTCGTCGCGTCGAGCACGAGCAGCACCTCGTCCACCTCGGCCTGCTTGGACACCACGCGCTTGACCTTGCCCAGTTCGTCCATCAGGCCGGTCTTGGTGTGCAGGCGGCCCGCGGTGTCGACGAGGACCGCGTCTACCTTGGCCTCGATACCGCGCTTCACCGCGTCGAAGGCGACCGCCGCCGGGTCCGCGCCCTCGGCCCCGCGCACGACCTCTGCACCCGCGCGCTCACCCCAGGTCGCCAGCTGCTCCGCCGCCGCGGCGCGGAAGGTGTCCGCCGCGCCGAGCAGCACGGTGCGGCCGTCCGCCACGAGAACCCGGCTGAGCTTGCCCGTGGTGGTGGTCTTGCCGGTGCCGTTCACGCCGACGACGAGCACCACGGCGGGGCGGCCGTCGTGCGGCAGCGCGCGCACCGAGCGGTCCATCTCCGGGTGCAGCGCGTCCACCAGCACCTCGCGCAGCAGGCCGCGGACCTCCTCGGCGGTGCGGACACCGCGCGCGGTGATCTCCTTGCGCAGCCGCTCAATGACCTCGTTCGCCGTGGTCGAGCCGAGGTCGGCCATGAGGAGCGTGTCCTCGATGTCGGTCCACGAGTCCTCGTCGAGGTCGCCCGCGCCGAGCAGGCCGAGCAGGCTCTGTCCCAGGGTCGATCGGGACCGGGACAGCCTGCCGCGCAACCGCTCCATCCGGCCCGCGGTCGGCTCGATCTCGTCGACGACCGGAGCGGCCGGCTCGGGCTCGGGCTCGGTGTCCTGCTGCTCGGGCAGCTGCACGTCGACGATGCCGCGGCGCGGGGTGTCCCTCGGCACGGACGCGTCGTCGCCGACACCGGGCTGCCCGTCGGTCTCGGTCCGGTCCGCGACCGGGTGCTTCTCCTTCTCCTCGGTACCGGAGGAGAAGCCGATGCCACCGGTTGTCTTGTACGTGTCCTTGCCGGTGACCGGGGGCGCGTCCTTGGGACGGTCCTCGGTCAGGCTCACCCGCCTTCGCCTGGCCAGCACCAGTCCGACGACCAGCGCGATGGCGAGCACCGCGAGAACGGCGAGGGAGATCCAGATCAGCGGCCCGGTCCAGAACGACGGCTCGGCGGGCACGGGCTCAGTGGGCGCGGACTCAACAGGCACGTCGCTATCCTCGCACTCCCGCGCGGACCGGCTGCCCGGCAGCCTCACAACCTGGCCTCAAAGCAGGCCAGATGCTTGCGAAAAGATTCACCATGGTTTAGACCTCTTTCCGTGAAATCTTGGCGGGTGCTCGGGCTGATCTCCGGCACGTCGATGGACGGCATCGACGTGGCGGTGGCCGAGTTCCGCCTGCCCGAGGACGCGGGGTCGGGCCCGGTGGTCGAGCTGCTGCCGCTGGGCAGCCTCGAGGTCGCCTACCCCGAGCCGCTGCGCGGCGACCTGGTCGCCGCGCTGCCCCCGGCGGAGTGCTCGGCCGAGCGGCTGTGCGTGCTGGACACGCTCGTCGGCCAGGCCTTCGCCGACGCCGCGCGCAAGGGAATCGCGGAACTGGGCTGCGGCGAGGTCGACCTGATCGCCTCGCTCGGCCAGACCATCTACCACTGGGTGGAGGGTCGCACCTGCAAGGGAACGCTCCAGCTCGGTCAGCCCGCGTGGATCGCGGAGGCGACCGGCGCACCGGTGGTCGCCGACCTCCGCGTGCGCGACGTCGCCGCGGGCGGGCACGGCGCGCCGCTGGCGAGCCTGCTGGACGCGCTCTGGCTGGCCCCGACCGACGGTGGCGTCGGGGACGTGGCGGTCGCGCTGAACATCGGCGGGATCGCCAACATCACCGTGGTCGGCGGGACGCATGCCCCGCTGGCTTACGACACAGGTCCGGGTAACGCTCTGCTGGACGCCGCCTGCCGCCTCGCCGCGGACAGCCGGATCCAGTACGACGAGGGGGGTCGGCTCGCCGCCAACGGCTCCCCTCACCCGGACCTGCTGTCCCGCCTGCTGGCCGACCCGTACTACGCGGCGCCGCCGCCGAAGTCGACCGGCAAGGAGCACTTCCACGCCGACTACCTGCGCACCGCTCTGGACGGGCTCCCGGAGATCGCGCTGCCGGACCTGCTGGCCACGCTCGTCGAGCTGACCGCGATCACGGTCGCCGACGCGTGCCGCGGGCACGGCGCCACCCGCGTTGTGGCCTCCGGCGGCGGCGTGCGCAACGCGACCCTGATGGCCTCGCTCGACCGCCACCTCGGTGCGATCGACCTGGTCACCAGCGAGTCCTTCGGCCTCGCGGCGGACGCCAAGGAGGCCTACCTCACCGCGCTGCTGGGCTTCCTCACCTGGCACGGCCTGCCCGCGAACCTGCCGGCCGCGACCGGGGCGAGCGGGCCCCGCGTGCTCGGCTCGATCACGCCGGGCAGGCGCCCGCTGCAGCTGCCGGAGCCCGCGCCGACGCCGCCGAGGCGGTTGCGCGTGCTCCAACTCGCCGACCGGACACCCATGCCGCGGCTCGGCTGAGCAGTCCCCCGCACGTCCCGTCCCCGGAGTCCGCAGGAGAGGCCATGCATGCTCTCGATCTGATCATCGTCGCGGCGTTCCTGATCGGTATGCCGCTGCTCGGAGTGCTCTTCGGTGGGCGGCAACGCTCCTCGAAGGACTACTTCGTCAGCGACAAACCCATGTCCTGGTGGGTGGTCTGCCTGTCGGTGGTCTCCGCCGAGACCAGCGCGCTGACCGTGATCAGCGTGCCCACGGTCGCGTACCTGGGCACGTTCACCTTCCTCCAGCTGGCGCTGGGCTACCTGCTCGGGCGCATCGTGGTGGCCTTCGTGCTGCTGCCGAAGTACATGAGCGGCAACCTGGTCACCGCCTACGCCTACCTGGGCAAGCGGTTCGGCTCGAAGCTGCAGAGCACGGCGTCGGTGACGTTCCTGTTCACCCGCCTGCTCGCCGACGGCCTGCGGCTGTTCGCCACCGCGATCCCGATCAAGGTGCTGCTCGCCGCCTACGACATCAACGCCCCGTACTGGGCGATCTGCCTCGTCACCGGCGTCGGCATGCTGGTGTTCAGCTACATCGGCGGCGTGCGCGCGGTGGTCTGGGTGGACGCGGTGCAGCTCGGCGTCTACATCGTCGGCGGCTTCGCGGTGATCGCCGTGCTCGCGGGCAAGCTCCCCGACGGCTGGCTCGGCCAGGCGTTCGAGGCGGGCAAGTTCCAGCTGCTCGACTTCTCCGCCGACATCCTGACCAGCCCGTACGCGATCATCACCGCCATTCTCGGCGGCGCCGTGCTGTCCATGGCCTCGCACGGTTCCGACCAGCTGATCGTGCAGCGGCTGATGTCCTGCAAGGACCTCAAGGACAGCCGCAAGGCGCTGATCGGCTCCGGCGTGATCGTGTTCTTCCAGTTCGGCCTGTTCCTGTTCATCGGCGTGATGATCTGGGCGCTGTTCAAGGGTGCCACCCCGGCGTCGATGGGCATGGCCGCCAGCGACGAGCTGTTCCCGCACGTGATCATCAACGTGCTCCCGCCGGGCGTCTCCGGCTTCATGCTGGCCAGCATCCTGGCCGCGGCGATGAGCTCCTCGCTCAACGCGCTGGCCTCCTCCACCGTCACCGACGTGCTGCAGAAGGTCTCCAAGCGCACCTTCACCGACGCGGAGGTCCTGCGCCAGGGCAAGATCTGGACGGTGGTCTGGGCCGGCCTGCTGATCGGCTTCGCCTCGCTGTTCACCAGCAAGAACAACCCGATCGTCGAACAGGGCCTGTCGATCACCGGCTACACCTACGGTGCGCTGCTCGGCTCGTTCCTGCTGGGCCTGATCTTCAAGAAGGCGCGGCAGGGCGACGCGCTGGTGGCCTTCGTGGTGACCGTGATCGGTATGGCCACGATCATCCTCACGGTGAAGTTCCCGGTCGGTGCCAAGGAGCTGGCGCTGGCCTACCCGTGGTACCCGCCGCTGGGCGTGCTGATCACCCTCGTTGTCGGCGGGCTGTTGTCGCTGCGGCACAGCACGAACGCGCCGGAGGCGGTCGAGGCCGAGGTCCCCGCCAAGTAGCGGTCAGCACACCGATGCCGGGCACGCGCTGGAATGGCGAGCGCGTGCCCGGCATTGCATGCTCCATTCGCAGCGGTTCGCGGCGAGAGGAGCACCCATGGATGTCGTGGTCACCGAGGTGGCAGCCCGCACCCGGTTCGAAGCCCGCGTCGGCGAAGCGCTCGCCGGACACCTGGAGTACGCCCGGCTCGGCGGCAAGATCCTGTTGACGCACACCGAGGTCGAGCCCGCGTTCGAGGGTCAGGGCGTCGGTGGCGAGCTGGCCAGGGCGGCGCTGGACTCCGCGCGCGTCAACGGCCTGATCGTCCGTCCACTGTGCCCGTTCGTGGCGGGCTGGGTCCGCCGTCACCCGGACTACGTCGAGCTGGTCGACCCGGTCGACCGCATGCGCGTCATGGCCGCCGCCAAGGTCGACTAGCCGGTTCCGCGGCTCGCGGACATCGCAACTAGAGCAGGACCGCGGCGAGGATCGCCAGCGTGATCGCGACGATGGCCACGATCACCAGCGGTGCCGCGAAGACCGGCAGGAGCGCTCGCAGGCCGCCCGTGCGAGGACGAGTGGTGGCGAGCGCTCCCGGGCCGGACGAGGTCCACGGCGGCGCGTAGTACAGCTCCGCGCTCCCTCCCGCGGGCACCAGGACGATGGTGCGCGCCTCCCCGTAGACGGTCTCCTCGTGCTCGCCTTCCCCCAGGAAGTCCGCCTCGGTGCGGCTGACCGCGGCCGACACCTCGTAAGAGCCCTCCGGCAGCTCGAACGTCGCGGTCCCGCCCCATTCGGCGAGTTCACCGCGGTCGGCGACCAGCACCCTCGCGCCCGACGTGTCGTTCGGCAGCTCGCGCTGAAGGCGGCGGTGGTAGGTGGCGTGCACGATCAGCTTTCCGCTCTCCGCGCTCACGCGGGCAAGCCTACGGCGTGGTGATCTTGGCGGGTTGTCTAGGCCTGCCTGGGAAGTGCCGCGAACGCGGACTTCTCACGCCGGCCTGCCCTCCAGCACCGCGTTGCTGGCGTGCCAGCCGCCCAGGCCGCTCACTCCGCCGCCGCGCCGCGTGCCCGCACCGGCCAGCATGATGCGATTCGCCCCGGGAACCGCCACGCCCCACCGTTGTGCCGGTGTCTCGGCGGGCTCGTCGTCGTCACGCCACGGCCAGTCGAGGTCGCCGTGGAAGATGTGCCCGCCCGGCATGCCGAGGTCGCGCTCCAGGTCCAGCGGCGACTCCGCGGCCAGGCACGGCTTTCCGTCCGCGTCCACGGCGAGGCAGTCCGCCAACGGCTCGGCGAGGTGGCTTTGCAGCGCCGCGACAGCCGCCTCGGTCGCGCGTTCCCGCGCACCGTCCACTGTGAACAGACGGGCGGGCGCGTGCAGCCCGAACAGGGTGAGCGTGTGGTAGCCGCGCTCGGCCAAGTCCCCCAGGATGCTCGGATCGGTCAGCGAGTGGCAGTACACCTCGCACGGAAGCGGATCGGACAACGTGCCCTCCTGCGCGAGGCGATAGGCCCGCTCCAGGTCCGCATAACCCTCTTCCAGGTGAAGCGTGCCCGCGAAGGCCACAGCCGGATCGATGCCGCTCCGCAGCTGCGGCAGCCGCTTGAGGAGCATGTTCACCTTCAGCTGGCTGCCTTCCGGCTTCGCCGCGTCCCTGCCGAGCAAGTGGTCCACGGTGGACGGAGCAACCGCGCACAGCACCCACCGCGCCGAGGTGGACCCGGTCTCGGTCACCACCTCCACGTGGTCCCCGTGCTCGTGCAGGGCCAGCACGGGCGTGGCGGTGGACACCTTGACGCCCGCCTCGACCGCGGCGAGTTCGAGCGCGTCGGCCAGGGCGCCCATCCCGCCGACCGGCACCCGCCACTCGCCGGTGCCGTTGCCGATCACGTGGTAAGCGAAGCAGCGGTTGGCCGCGGAGTCGTGCAGCGACGCGTTCGTCCCGATCAACCCGTCCGTCGCCACGACCCCGCGCACCAGGTCGTCGGCGAACTCCCGCTCCAGGACCTCGCCGAGCGGCCGCTCGACCAGATCGTCCCAAGTGGACGGATCGACCTCGTCACGCAGCTCGGAACGCCGCCGCAACGGGCCGAGCAGCGCGGGCCCGAGCGCTGCGCCGAACGCCGAGACGCGGTCGTAGAAGGAGGTCCACGCCCGCCATGCCGCACCGGAACCGGTCAGCTCCGCGAAGGACGCCTCCGTGGCCGCTCCCGGCTCGCGCTCGACGAGCAACCCCATCGGCCGGCCGTGGCGGACGGTCGGCGTGTAGGAGGACACCGCACGGGACCGCAGCGTCAGCGGCAACCCCAGCTCAGCCGCGAGCGCGTCCGGGAACAGGCTGACCAGGTACGAGTACTTGGACAGCCGAGCGGGCAGGCCCGGGAAGACCCGTCTGCCGACGGAGGCACCACCCAGGTGCTCCGCGCGCTCCAGCAGCCGCACCGACAACCCGGCCCTGGCCAGCAGGATCGAGGCGATCAGGCCGTTGTGCCCACCACCGACAACCACGACGTCATCGTCACAGCGCATCCCGCGATCCTCACCGACCGGAGCGGTGCCGGACCAGGACCAGTCGGGTCACACGTAGATCAGAACATTGAGCAGGAGCAGCGCGAACAGGACGCCCATCATCGCCCAGGTCATCCCGATCCCCGGGGTCGCAGGCCGGACCGGGCCGAGCGCGCCGCCGGTCATGATGTGCGCGGGCGCCCGGTAGAACACCGGCTGCACCTGGCCGGGCTGGACGGGGATCGTCGCCCTGGCCACGCCGCGCGGCTTGCCCAGGTAGAAGAAGCTGACTTGGATGTTGTGCTGCCCGGCGGGCAGGTCGACGGGCACCTGGCCCCATTCCACCTCGCGGGCGTGCCCATTGATCACCAAAGTCGGCTTCTTGAAGAACAGGAACCAGTTCATCGGGTTGAACGAGGTGTCCACGACCAGCCGCCCGAAACCCGGTTGTGGCGGCATCTGCTGCTGTGGATGGGGCTGCTGCGGGTACGGCTGCTGGTACATGCGCCACAAAGTAATAGGCCCGACGCGCAGAAGTCGCACCGGGCCTACTCGTGAATCGCGTTACGCCTTGAACGGCTCCAGGCAGAGGAAGTTGCCCTTGCCGCCCTTCGTGCCCTCCCAGTAGACGTACTCCGCGGTCGCGAACGGCTCGCAGATGGCGCCGTCGGCACCGCCTTCGTTCTGCAGCTTGTCCTCGATCCGGCCAACGACCTTGTACGTCGCGCCCGCACCGCACTCGGCCTTCTTGATGCTCTCGGCCGACTTCGGGTCGCTGGTGATCTCACCGGAGAGGCAGTCCCCGACCTTCGAGGTGCTCCCCACCGAGGTGAAGTAGCTGTAGGCGCCGAAACCGATCACCGCGACCGGGATCAGGATCGAAATGATCAGCTTCGCCGGCGACCGCTTCTTCTTCGCGGGCTGCTCGGCCTGCTCGGTGGCTTCCGGCATGTTCTCAGGAGTGCTCACTGGACTTCTTTCCAAGAGATGTGAAATCCGCGTCAAGCGGGCGCTCATCATCCATGGAAAGAGGCAGGAACGGAACTGTTTTCACCCGTGTGTTACGGATTCGGTGTCACGGGTGGTACGGCTCGAGGCAGAGCAGGTTCCCGGAGGATTCGTCGCCCTCCCAGTAGGTGACGGCGGTCGTCGGGAACCGCTCGCACGGCCTGCTCTCGCCGCTGTCGTCCTTCTTCCTGCCCTCCAGCCGCCCGACCACCCGGTAGTCGGCCCCCTCGCCGCACTCCACCTTGGACATCGGCGCGTCGGCGGTCGCGCCGTCCCGCAGGCAGTCACCGACCTTCGCGGTGCCCGCCGAGGTGACGTAGAAGTACACGCCGACGCCGATCGCCAGCAGCGGCACGACGATCGCGACGATCAGCTTCAGCGGCGAACGCCGAGGCGCGTCCTGCGGAGTGTCCACTCCGGTCTCTCCCTGGGGTGCGGTGCGGTGGTCGTCAGTCGGCGGCGGGCGCGGCGGCGGGCCGCTGCAACCGCTGCGAGATCACCTGGGTGATGCCGTCGCCGCGCATGGTCACGCCGTAGAGCGCGTCGGCGATCTCCATGGTCGGCTTCTGGTGGGTGATGACGATCAGCTGGGACTTCTCCCGCAGCTGCTCGAACAGGCCGATCAGCCTGCGCAGGTTGGTGTCGTCCAACGCGGCCTCGACCTCGTCCATCACGTAGAACGGCGAGGGGCGGGCGCGGAAGATCGACACCAGCATGGCCACCGCGGTGAGCGACTTCTCGCCACCGGAGAGCAGCGACAGCCGCTTGACCTTCTTGCCCGGCGGCCGCGCCTCGACCTCGACGCCCGTGGTGAGCATGTCGTCCGGGTCGGTGAGCAGCAGCCTGCCCTCGCCGCCGGGGAAGACGGTCTTGAAGACGGTCTCGAACTCGCGCGCCACGTCCTCGTAGGCCGACGTGAAGACCTCAAGGATCTTGTCGTCGACCTCCTTGACCACGGTCAGCAGGTCGCGACGGGTGTCCTTGATGTCCTCGAGCTGCGTGGAGAGGAACTTGTAGCGCTCCTCCAGCGCGGCGAACTCCTCCAGCGCCAGCGGGTTGACCTTGCCCAGCAGCGCCAGGTCCTTCTCCGCGCGCTTGGCCCTGCGCTCCTGGGTGGCGCGGTCGAAGGGCAGCGGCGGGGGCGGGCTGACGTCCTCGCCGCGCTCCTTGGCCGCCTCGTACTCGGCCATCTCGGGCGCGCTCGGCGGGACCGGCACCATCGGGCCGTACTCCTCGACCAGGTCGTCGAGGCCGATGCCGAAATCCTCAGTGATCTTGGATTCCAGCTGCTCGATCCGCAGCCGCTGCTCCGCGCGCAGCACCTCGTCCCGGTGCACCGCGTCGACCAGCTTCTCCAACTCGCCGGAGAGTTCGCGGACCCGGCTGCGCACCTTGTTCAACGCGGCCTCGCGCTCGGTGCGCCGCGACTGCGCCTCGTCGCGCTCGGCGGCCGCCCGAGCCAGCGACAGCGCGATCCGCTCCAGCGCGGTCTCGCCCCCGCGCACCACGGCCTCGGCGACCTTCGCGCTGCGCACCCGAGCGGCCCGCGCGCGCTCGGCCCGCTCACGCGCCTCGCGCTCGTTGCGCGCGGCCCTGCGCAGCTGGTCGGCCTTGCCCAGCAGTGCGCGGGCCCGCTCCTCGGAGGTCCGCAGCACCAGCCGGGCCTCGACCTCCTCCTGCCGGGAGGCGGCCAGCTGCGTGGCGATCTCGTCCCGGCGCTGGGTGTCCGGCTCCTCGTCGTAGACCTGCTCGGACTCGGCCGCGAGCAACCGCTCCTCCAGCTCGGAGAGCTTGCTCAGCGCCTCCTCGCGGGCCTGCTCCACCTTCTGCCGCTGCGCGGCCAGGCGCTCCGCCTCCGCCTGCGCGGCGCTCGCGGCCTTGGCCATCCGCGACAGGCGCTCGGCACTGCGCGCCCGTTGCACGCGCGAGTCGTTGACCTGCTCCTGGATCTCCGCGACCGCGGCGCGGCGCACCTTCTCGTCCTCGCGCGCGCCCTGCAACGCGGCGCCGTAGTGCTCCAGCGCGCGCTCCGCCTCGGTGAGCTTGTCGCGCGCCTCGTCGACCGCGGCCTGGACCTCGATGACGCTCTGGCTGCGCCCGGAACCGCCGACGGCCCAGTCCGCGCCGAGCACGTCGCCCTCGACGGTGGCCGCGCGCACGCCGGGGAAGCGCTCCACGAGCGCCCGCGCCGCGGCGAGGTCGTCGACCACGGCCAGGCGATCCAGCGCGCGGGTCAGCGCGGGACGTAGCGCCTGCGGTGCCTGCACCAGGTCCACCGCCCAGCGCGCGCCCGGCGGCAGCACCGGCCAGCCGGAGCGCTCCGGCTCGACACCGCCACCGATCAGCATCCCGGCGCGCCCTGAGTCGGAGGTGCGCAGGAGTTCAAGTGCCGCAACGGCATCCGAGGGAGCGGCGACCGCGACCGCGTCGGCGATGGCACCCAGCGCGGCGGCCAGCGCGACCTCGGCACCCGGCTCCACGGTCATCAACGCGGCCACCGAACCGAGCAACCCGGGCAGCTTCCCGGCCGAGGCCAGCAGCGCGCCCGCGCCGTCCTTGCGGTTGAGGCCGAGGGACAGCGCGTCGACGCGGGCCTTCCAGGAGGCGATCTCCCGCTCGGCCTTGCGCTCGGCGGCGACCAGCTCCTCCACCCGCGCCCGCGCCTGGCGGTGCTCCTCGACCGCGGCGTCCTTGCGCCCGGCCAGGCCGGTGTCGGCGTCCTCTTCGACCCCGGTCTCGGCCCGGGTCTCCTCGAACTCCAGCTGGGCCTGCTCGGCGCGCTCCCTGGCCTCGGCGAGCGCGACGGACATCCGCTCGATCTCCTCGGCGGTCGCACCGGTCTTGCTGCGCAGCGCCTCCACCTGGCCACCGAGCCGGGCAAGGCCCTCGCGGCGGTCGGCGACGGCGCGCACGGCCGCCATGTGCTCGCGCTCGGCAGCCTTGAGCTCCTGCTCCAGCTCCGAGCGGGTCTCCAGCGCCGTGGACAGCAGCATCCTGGCCTGTTCGACGCCCTCCTGGAGCTCCAGCTCCTGCTCGGCGACCTCCTCGGCCTCGCGCTCCAGCTCCTCCGGGTCGCGCCCCTCGCGGTGCTGCTCCAGCGGGGCGGTCAGGTGCCGGGCCCGCTCCTGGGCCAGCCGCACGGTGCCGCGCAGCCGCTCCTCCAGCGCGGACAGCCGGTACCAGGTCTCCTGCGCGGCGGCCAGCAGCGGCGCGTCCTGGGCGAGGTTCTCCTCCAGCTCCGACTGCTCGTTCTGGGCGAACTGGAGCATCCGCTCCACCTCGGTGCGCCGGGCCCGCGCCTGCGCCTCGTCCGCCTGGTCCTTCGCCAGCTCCGAACGGGCGTTGACCAGGTCGTCGGCGTAGATCCGCAGGCGCGCGTCGCGCAGGTCGGCCTGCACGGTCTGGGCCTTGCGGGCGATCTCGGCCTGCTTGCCCAGCGGCTTGAGCTGGCGGCGCAGCTCGGCGGTGAGGTCGGTGAGCCGGGTCAGGTTGGCCTGCATCGCGTCGAGCTTGCGCAGCGCCTTTTCCTTGCGCTTGCGGTGCTTGAGCACGCCGGCGGCCTCCTCGATGAAGGCGCGCCGCTCCTCCGGCTTGGACTGCAGGATCTCGGCGAGGCGGCCCTGGCCGACGATCACGTGCATCTCCCGGCCGATGCCGGAGTCCGACAGCAGCTCCTGCACGTCGAGCAGGCGGCAGCTGTTGCCGTTGATCTCGTACTCGCTGGCGCCGTCGCGGAAGATCCGCCGGGTGATGGAGACCTCGGTGTAGTCGATCGGCAGCGCGCCGTCGGAGTTGTCGATGGTCAGCGTCACCTCGGCCCGGCCGAGCGGGGCCTTGCCGGTGGTGCCGGCGAAGATGACGTCCTCCATCTTCCCGCCGCGCAGCGCCTTGGCCGCCTGCTGGCCCATCACCCAGGCCAGGGCGTCGAGGACGTTGGACTTGCCGGAGCCGTTGGGGCCGACGACACAGGTGATACCCGGTTCGAAGCGCAGGGTCGTCGCCGAGGCGAAGGACTTGAAGCCCTTCAGCGTCAGGCTCTTGAGGTGCACGCGCGCCCGCTCCCGCTGTCAGTTCCCGGTGCCGACGCTCGATCCCGCAAGCGGATCTTCGGTCTGGACCGGCGGCCGTGGTATCCGGTGGAGGATAACCGCAGGGCGCGCGTGCTCCGGGCAGGCGGCACGCGGTCAGCGCGCCACGCGCTCCCTCGGGTACGGCAGTAGCTCCGCGTCAGGACCCGCCCACCGCTCGCCGAAGCGCTCCAGCAAGGTCACCACCTCGCGGAGTTCTTCACCCTTGCGAGTGACCTCGTAGGCCCAGGCCATGGTCGAGCGCTGCAGCCGGGGGCGGCGCTCCAGGAAACCGTACTCGATCATCCGCTGGAGCAGTTCCTTCGCCTCGTCGCGTCGCGGCCCCGCCGTGGCCAGCAGTTCCTCCTCCGTCTCGACGCCGCAGAAGACGTGCGTGAGGACGAGCAGGACCTCGAAATCCCCGATCTCTTCCAGCGCGCGGGTGACGGAGGCGGCAGCACCTGGGGGGTGCGACGTCGACATGCCTCAACTTTACTTGATCTTGCGGCGCGGCGGCGTCAGCGCTCGACGAAGGTGGTGAGCCCGCCGCGTGCCGCCGACCAGCGCTCCACCACCGCGGTGACCGTTCCGGGGGTGTTCCCGGACCGCAGCAGGCCGAGCAGCCGCTCGCAGTCGGAGCGCGGCCCCTCCGCGACGACCTCGACGCGACCGTCCCGCAGGTTCGTCGCCGCCCCTACCAGCCCCGACTCGAGCGCGCGGGCCCGGGCCCACCAGCGAAAACCGACTCCATGGACGCGGCCGTGCACCCAGGCGGTCAGCCGCACGGCGTCTTCCTCGCTCACCCGCGACATCCTGCCGAACGCGAAGGGCGACGACGACAACAACACGCATCACTCGTTAGTGGTACGGTCCAGCGCCGTGGCCGGACAGCGCGCACGTCGTTCCTCGCTCGTGCCCGGACTGGTCGCGGTGCTGGTTGGCGCCGTGGCGGCCGGGGCGACGTCCCTCCTCGGCGGGCAGGACTCGGTTCTCCTCGCCGACAAGGGCTCCACCAGGGCGGTCACCGCTCCGGAAGATCCGGTCGGGTCCACCGGCACGAGCCCGCCACCGACCTCGTCCCCCATTTCCGGGACGACCGCGCCGACGACGACGGCGGGCCCCACCACGACCCCACCGACGACTACTACGAGTAGCCGATCCACGGAGTCCACTCCGGCGCCACCGCCCGAACAGCCGAGCACCACCCCGCCGCGCCGGAGCACCCCGGCACCACCGCCGGTACCTTCGGGACCAGCGGCGAAAGTGGCCGAGCTGGTAAACCACGCCCGTGCCGAAGCGGGCTGTCCAGCCCTGCGAATCGATGAACGGTTGGCAAATGCCGCCCAACGGCACAGCGCCGATATGGCGGAGCGTAACTATTTCTCACACACCTCACCGGACGGCGCTTCGTTCGTCGATCGGGCGCGAGCGGCTGGGTATCCGCGGCCGGGCGGTGAAAACATCGCCAAGGGTCAACGTTCCGCCGAACAGGTCATGGAGTCGTGGATGCAGTCGTCCGGCCATCGGGCCAACATCTTGAACTGCCGGTTCACCGCACTGGGCATGGGCCTGGACACCCGCGGCTGGGTGTGGACGCAGGTGTTCGGCAGGTGAGCGCCGATGCGGTCGCACCGGTGAAGCAGGGCCAGCGCGTTCCGGGCACCGCCGTGCTCGGCGCCGTCGCGCTGGCCACGGCGACCCTGTTCGCCACCGTCGCCACTCTGGTCACCACCTCCGCCGCCGAGCAGGGCAGGACCTCCGGCGGCAGCGACCCGGTGCGGGGCGACCGCGTCTCCGACGCGCCCGTGGTGCCCGGTCCGACCACCACGACCACGTCGAGCACCACCACGACGCCGAGTTCGTCGACGAGCAGCCCGTCCAGCACCACGGCACCGTCGACCACTTCCAGCAACGGCGTCTCACCTCCGCCGGAACCGGGCAACCCGCCGCCCCCACCACCTCCGCCTCCGACGACGAACAGCCCCACCCAGCCGCCGGTGACCACCACGACGTCGGCCAAGCCCATCACCACCACGCCGACCACCACGTCGTCGAGCACGTCGCACACCACGAGCACGACCTGATCCGGTTCTCCCCTAAGGGCAGAAGTGCGGGCGCCGCAACGGATGCGGTGGGACGCTGGGCGCATGGAGTGGTTGACGTGCTTCCAGCGTGAGGTCGTGGCGTTCGAGGAGGCGGTGCGACGGTCGGTCGAGCAGGCTCCGATCGTGCCTACGTGTCCACAGTGGACACTGACTGACCTCGCACTGCACCTCGGTTACGTGCACCGCGTGGTGACGTCGATCGTGTCCGACCGACTGACCGCCCCGCCCGATGTCCACGGGACGCAGTTCCGGGTGGAGAACCCGGACTGGCAACGCTGGCCGAGCCTGGACGACGCACCCAACCACGGGCCGGTGCCCGCCGGGCTTGCCGACTGGTTCGCCGAAGGCGCCGCCGCGCTCACCGACGCCTTCCGCGCGGCTCCCCCGGACACACCCGTGTGGACGTGGACCGCGGACCAGACCGTCGGGTTCTGGGTTCGGATGCAGTCGACCGAGGCCGCGCTGCACCGGTGGGACGCGCAGAACGCGTTCGGGGACGCGTGGCCGATCGACGACGAGCACGCCGCGTTGGCCATCACCGAGCACTTCGACCTTCTCGTCCCCGCGTGGCGGCACATGCGACCCGCTTCCGACGGAGCAGGCGAACGCGTCCAGCTGACCGATGGCCGGCGCGGCTGGACCGTCGAGTTCACCGGCTCCGAGGCGCGCTTCGTGGACGCACCCGCTCACGTGGAACTCGAGGGGACGGCTTCCGACCTGCTCCTGTTCCTGTGGAACCGCGTCCCCGCAGACCGCCTCACCATCACCGGCGACCGAGCGGTGCTCGACCGCTACTCCAAGATCGTCCCGCCGGTGTGACCCAGCGCGGGTTCCCCCGTCCTCCAGTCCCACACACAGCCGTCGCCGCCCGTCCCTACCTGCGGGTGCTCACTCGCCGATCACGGGTGGGGCGACCATCGGCAACTCACCCACGATGTCGTCGGTGATCTCGTACTTACGCTCGTGCTCCTGATCCTCATCCCGCTGACCAGCACCCAACGCAGGCTGCATGAACCCCGGCCGCCCACCCGCACCGCCCGTGGACCTGACCGCAGGCGGCACCGGCCGAGCCGCCAGCGGCTGCGTCGAGGGCGTGCTCACCGGCAGTCCCGCGCGCGGCACCAGGCCTCCCACCGCCGCACCCGCACCACCGCCCACCGCGGCCCCACCAGGCCCAGTGATCGACCCCAGGCCGCCACCACCGCCGCCGAGCGTGGAGGGCGGGGGCGTGTAGCTGGCCTGCTGCACCTCGCCCAGCTTGCCGTCCGGCAACTCCAGGCCCTGCTCACCCCGCTGGTCCGGAATCGGCGGCACCACAGCACCGCCACCGTCCTCGCTGATCTGCTGACCCGCGCCGATATCCCCACCCCGCGGACGGGTGATCGCCCGGCCACCACCACCGATCCCACCCGGCCCCGGCTTCGGCCCACCCGGGTCCCCACCACCGAATCGAGGCGGTTCGTCATAGTCCGGGACCGGCTTGTTCACCGCATCCGCATACGCCTGCATCACGCGCGCCGCCTCCCGATGCGCTTCGTTCGCGGCGCCTTCGAGAATCTCCCGGTCTTCTTTCAGCTGGAACAGATCGCGCAACGCGTTGCTCTTGCCCAACTCTTCCAATGACGGCACGTCCTTCGGCTCCGGCATCGAATTCCGCGCGTGCACGAACGCATTCATCTGGTCCGCGATGCTCTGCCCCCGCCCGTGCGTGCTCTGGCACGCCGCCGCCGTCCACGACTTCAGCGAGCTAATCTTCCCCGTCGCCCGCTCCGCCGCTTCGCCTTCCCACACCGCACCCAGCGAGGTCAGGGCGCTGGACAGGCTCATACTCGTTTCTCCGAGGGCTTTCATGAGCTCAGCCGTGTACAGCATGGAAGCCAGATGCCCGTTAGGGCCGGGCCCCTCATGAATTTTGTTGTACAGAGTCAGATGCGGGATGGCCATCCAATTGCGGTTAACGTCCACGTCGTCCCCCCGTGTCGCTTGTTGTGCCGTACTCGTCCGCGTCAGCCGCGAGCGAGGAGGTTGCCCAGAGCAAGTTCCGCACCTCGCATCGCGCGGCGACACACTTCTTCCTGTGTCAACGGATTCTCGTAGCGCCCTTGCTCAAGCACCTGGATGCTGAGCACTTGCCCCTGGACAACACCGATGTCAACGGAACAGCCCAAGTTGCCAGGCTTCGCGTCCGAGTAACCCTCGTACGCGGGGAAGCCCAAAACTTGCACGAGGCGTGCGTGACCCGCAACTTTGCCCGGAGCAAAAGCGCTCATGTCACGATCGACAACCATGTCGATGGCGACAGTGACCTTTTCAGCCCGACTGTGAAAGTCGCAGACGGGGTACTTGAAGAATCGGTGCTTCTCCTCCCGGAACGGGCGATCATTTTTGAACTCTTGGCGATTCCCCGGAGTGAATAGTTCACATGGAGGAACAGAATCTATCTTGATGTCCCGGGGGCGACTCACCCCCGGAGCGATAATCGCAGGAGTTCCCGGATGCGACGCGTTCTGCGGAGTAGCGGCTCCCACGTGATTGACGGCGCAACCAGCCAGCCCAGCGATCATCAACATGATCCCGTAAGAGAGCGCCATCCTGGATCGCGCAGTCATCAGCCGGTCCCGTCCAGACTACGACGGCTGGCATTCTCCACGCGCCGGTAATGACGATTGGCGGATTGGAGTTGCTCGGCAGCTTTTTGCAACTCGTCACGCAGGCTTTCTGCCGCCCACGCCGTGCATCCTGCTCCGTCAAGGTGACGCTTGTTGACGGCTGCGGCGAGGCCGACACTGACGTCGTCTTTTCCCATCGCTTCTACCCGAAGCGTCCTGTCCGCTTGCCTGACAAGCGCCTCCGCCTTGTCGAGGGCGTCGTTGAAGATCTTGATGGCGGCAGGTACCTGATCAAGGTCGATGCGCCATCCCCCGACGCGCACGTACTGCTTGGACATGCGAAAACGCCTCCCCTGCGTCTCTGGCCCACCAGCAGGGTAACGAACAGAGCAGGGGGACGGACCCCTTCGGACGAACCGGCGGATCGGACGATGCGCGATCGAAGGATTCGGTCCCGGCAAATGCCTAGGGTTCGAAGCGGTAACCCATGCCGGGTTCGGTGATGAGGTGGCGCGGACGAGAGGGCTCAGCCTCCAGTTTGCGGCGCAGCTGCGCCAGGTACACGCGGAGGTAGTGGGTCTCCTTGGCGTACGCGGGCCCCCACACCTCCTGGAGCAGCTGCTTCTGCGCGACGAGACGGCCGCGGTTGCGGACGAGCATCTCCAGCACGCCCCACTCGGTGGGCGTCAGGTGCACCTCGGTGCCGTCGCGGTGCACGCGTTTCGCCGCGAGGTCGACCGTGAAGGTGGCGGTCTCCACCACGGCCAGCTCGCCCTCGTCGACAGGGTGCGCGGCCCGTCGCACGGCGGCGCGCAGCCGGGCCAGCAGCTCGTCCATGCCGAAGGGCTTGGTCACGTAGTCGTCGGCGCCGGCGTCGAGCGCCCCGACCTTGTCGGAGGAGTCGGTCCGCGCGGAGAGCACCAGGATCGGCACGCTCGTCCAGCCGCGCAGGCCGGCGATCACCTCGGTGCCGTCGCGGTCGGGCAGCCCGAGGTCGAGCACGACCACGTCGGGCCTGTCCTCGGCGGCGACCTTCAGCGCGGACGCGCCGTCGTGCGCGGTCAGCACCTCGTAGCCGCGGGCGGCGAGGTTGATCCGCAGCGCCCGCACGATCTGCGGCTCGTCGTCGACCACCAGGACCTTGGTCACCGCGTTCCCGCCTCTCCCGCGTGATCCCCGTGCACCGGCAAGGAGATCACGATCGTCAGCCCGCCGCCCGGGGTGTCCTCGGCGCGGATCATTCCCCCCATCGCCTCGGTGAAGCCCTTGGCGACGCTCAGGCCCAGTCCGACACCGCTGGAGGAGTCACCGAGCCGTTGGAACGGCGCGAAGACCTCGTCGGCCGCGCCCTTCGGCAGGCCGCGCCCGTAGTCCACGACGCGCAGTTCGACCAGCGAGGCGTGTGCGCTCGCACGCACCTCAACCGCGCCGCCGCCGTGACGCAGGGCGTTGTCCACCACGTTGGCGATCACCCGCTCCAGCAGCCCTACATCGGCCCACACCAACGGGAGCCGGTCGTCCACGTCGACCTTCACCCGCGCGTGTCCATCCATGAAGGACAGAGCGCGGGCGACGGCTTCGTAGAACCCGGTCGGGCGGTACTGCGGCCGCACCGCGCCGGTCGCCAGGCGTGAGGAGTCGAGCAGGTTGTCGACCAGCTTGGCCAGCCGATCGGCGGACTCCTCTATCGCCTCAAGCAGTTCCGCGGTGTCCGAGTCGGACAGCACCAGTTCGGGATCGCGCAGGCTGCCGATGGACGCTTTGATCGACGTCAACGGGGTGCGCAGATCATGTCCCACGGCGGACAGCAGCGCGGTGCGCAGCTCGCTGGTCTCCGCCTTGCGCTGCGCCTCGGCGCTCTGCGCGGACAACCGCTGCTGCCGGAGCGCCAGAAGTGCTTGCCCCGCAGCACCTTCGAGCACCTTGCGATCGGCGGCGGCGAGTGCCCGCCCCCGGAGCGCGAGGTGCACGTCGGCGGTCACGGCGATGTCGACATCGGCCTGCCCAGGGCGGTCACACGCGTCGACACCGACCACCGCGACCCGCTGCCAGTCACCGCCGCTCTTCTCCAGCAACGCCACCGAGGTCAGGCCGAAGTTCTCGCGCACCTTCTCCAGCAACCGCTGCACCGGCTCCGGATGCGTGAGCACCGTGTGCGCGTAGGAAGCCAGCAGAGCCGCCTCGGTCCGGGCCCTGGCAGCCTGCCCGGCGCGGCGTGCGGCGCGGTCGACAACGAGGGCGACCATGATGCCGACGACCACCATCGCAACCAGGGTGATGACGTTCTCCTGCGCCGAGATCGTCAGGGTGAACAGCGGCTCGGTGAAGAAGAAGTTGAGCATCAGCGCCGAGCCGATCGAGGCCAGCAACGCCGGTCCGAGCCCGCCGACCAGCGCGACCACCACGATCGCCAGGAAGTAGTCGATCACGTTGGTGGACAGGATCAGCTCGGGCTGCAGCGCTACACCGATCGCGGTCGCCCCGGACGGCAGCACCACGGCGAGCACCCAGCCGAGGATCTTGCGCCACGGGGCGAGCGCGTCGCGTCGGGTTCCCTGCTGGCGCAGCGTCCCGCCCGCCTCGTCGTGCGTGACCATGTGCACGTCGATCGGCCCGGAGTTCTGCACGACGCGGGAGCTGACGCCCTCGTCGAAGACCCGCGCCAACCGCGACCGGCGCGAGGTCCCGAGTACCAGCTGCGTCGCGTTCACCCCGCGCGCGAAGTCCAGGAGCGCGGCGGGCACGTCGTCACCGACCACCGTGTGGAAGCTCGCCCCGACGTCGCGGGCGAGCTTGCGACAGCGGCTGACCGCGGCGGCGGGCACCCCGGCCAGGCCGTCGCTGCGCAGGACGTGCAGCACCAGCAGTTCGGCGCCCGCGCGGTTGGCGATCCGGCGCGCGCGGCGGATCAGCGTCTCGCTCTCCTTGCCACCGGTGATCGAGACGACCACGCGCTCCCTGGTCTCCCAGGTGTCGGTGATCCGGTGCTCCGCGCGGTAGCGCTGGAGGGCGACATCGACCTGGTCGGCGACCCACAGCAGCGCCAGCTCGCGCAGCGCGGTCAGGTTGCCGGGCCGGAAGTAGTTGCCGAGCGCGGCGTCCACCTTGTGCGCCGGGTAGATGTTGCCGTGCGCCATGCGCCTGCGCAGCGCCTCCGGCGTGACGTCGACCAGCTCGACCTGCTCGGCGCGGCGCACGACCTCGTCCGGCACCGTCTCCTGTTGTGCCGCGCCGGTGATCCGCTGCACGACGTCGTTCAGGCTCTCCATGTGCTGGACGTTCACCGTGGACAGGACGTCGATGCCCGCGGCGAGCAGCTCCTCGACGTCCTGCCAGCGCTTGGCGTTGCGGGAGCCGGGGACGTTGGTGTGCGCCAGCTCGTCGACGACCGCGACCTCCGGGCGCAGCGCGAGCAGCGCGTCGACATCCATCTCGGTGAAGTCGTGGCCGCGGTGGCTCATCCGCCGCCGGGGCACCTCGGGCAGGCCTTCCACCAGCGCCGCGGTCTTCGCCCGACCGTGGGTCTCCACGAAACCGACCACAACGTGGGTCCCCCGTTCGGCACGCCGGTGGGCTTCGCCGAGCATGGCGAAGGTCTTGCCGACCCCGGGGGCCGCGCCCAGGTAGATGCGCAGCTCACCGCGCCTGCGTCGGTTGGCGGACTCCACCGGCCCAGTGTCCGCCACCGCCGCCCCGCGCACCGCCTCCGCGGTGTTGAGCTTGCGCACAGTCGACGCATCAGGCGTCATCAGAAGTTCTCCGGTCGGATCAAGCAGATCAACAGGAGGGACGTGACATGGAACACCAGAGCGAGTCCGGTGCGGCCCGGTTCGGCCGTGCGATCCGCTCCTCCACTCCTCGGCCGCACCGGGGCCAGCGTGCCGTCCGACTTGGCTTAGATAACGGTCCTTGACACGTCCTTGACGAGGACTACCTCGGCGTTTACGCGCTCCTTACACTCTGTGTGACGGCGGCAACCACGAACCTTCACCCAGGGCGGGAGACCTCACGGGTAGGGGTCACCGTCTGCGATCACGCTTCGGCTGTGGCCGCACGAACGGACTAATCACCTTCAACCGCGCCGATTCATTTCACGCCATGAGGAATGTATTTTTCACTTCGCGTGAGCGCGCGGGTCCGGACGACGAGGAGGTCGACGTGTGCGGC
Organism: Allokutzneria albata; assembly: GCF_900103775.1. Lineage (GTDB taxonomy): Bacteria > Actinomycetota > Actinomycetes > Mycobacteriales > Pseudonocardiaceae > Allokutzneria > Allokutzneria albata. The sequence continues at coordinate 4,615,842 of NZ_LT629701.1, forward strand.
ATTACCGGCTGGGTGGCCTATGCACGCGACCTGACGTGCGAACAGGCCACGGTGGAAGCCATGACCGCCACGATGCGTGAGCGCGGTCCGGATGCCGGCGCCACCTGGTTGGCCCAACACGCCGCGCTCGGCCACCGCAGGCTGGCGGTGATCGACATCGAGGGCGGCGCACAGCCGATGACCGCCGACACCCCGGACGGCCAGGTGGTGCTGACCTACAGCGGCGAGGTCTACAACTTCGTCGAGCTGCGGGAGGAGCTGCGCCGGAGGGGCCACGCGTTCCGCACGGCCGGCGACACCGAGGTGGTGCTGCGCGCCTACCTGGAATGGGGCGACGCGCTGGTCGACCGGCTCAACGGCATGTACGCCTTCGCGATCTGGGACGCCCGGGCCGAACGCCTGCTGCTGGTCCGCGACCGCCTCGGGGTGAAACCGCTGTACCTCTACCGCACCGCGGACGGGGTGCTCTTCGGCTCCGAACCCAAGGCGATCCTGGCGAATCCGCTGGCCAAGCGCCGCGTCGGGCTCACCGGGCTGCGGGAGCTGTTCGCCTACAGCAAGAACATCGGCGAGGCCGTCTGGGCGGGGATGCGTGAGCTGAAGCCGGGCAGGCTCGCCATCATGGACCGCTCAGGCCTGCGGGAACGGACCTACTGGCGGCTTGAGGCCAGGCCGCACGAGGACGACGTCGAGACCACGTCCGCGCACATCCGGGAGCTGCTGGACGACATCATGCGCCGCCAGCTCGTCTCGGACGTGCCGCAGTGCGTCCTGCTCTCCGGCGGCCTCGACTCCAGCGCGCTGACCGGCCTGGCCGCACAGCACCTGAACCCGCTGCGCACGTTCGCGGTCGACTTCGTCGGCCAGACGGACAACTTCACCGCCAACGTGCTCCAGGACAGCCCCGACGCGCCGTTCGTGAAGGACGTGGCCGAGCACGTCGGCACCGACCACACCGACATCGTGCTCGACCACTCCACACTGGCCGATCCGCAGGTGCGCGCGGCCGCGGTCGGCGCCCGCGACATCCCGATCGGCCTCGGCGACATGGACAACTCGCTCTACCTGCTGTCCAAGGCGGTGCGGGAGCACTCGACGGTGGCGATCTCCGGCGAGTCGGCCGACGAGGTGTTCGGCGGTTACTGGTGGTTCCACGACCCGGGCGTCCAGCACGGCAACCTGCCCCCGTGGGTCTCCGGCCCCGGCGGCAAGCAGAGCGTCGGGCGGCCGTTGCTGCGCAAGGAACTGCGCGACCAGCTGGACATCGAGACCTTCCTCAAGGACAGCTACGCGGCAATCCGCGCCGAGTCGCCGGTGCTGCCCGGCGAGGATCCGCACCAGCGGCGGATGCGGCAGATCTGCTACGCGCACCTGACCCGCTTCCTGCCGTACATGCTCGACCGCAAGGACCGGATGAGCATGGCGGTCGGCCTGGAGGTCCGGGTGCCCTTCTGCGACTACCGCCTGGTCGAGTACGTGTTCAACGCCCCGTGGGCCATGCAGACCCACGACGGGCGGGAGAAGAGCCTGCTGCGCTCCGCGGTCCGGGACGTCATCCCCCGGTCGGTGCTGGAGCGGCGCAAGAGCCCCTACCCGTCCACGCAGGAACTCAAATACGTGATGGCCCTGCAGGAGCAGGTCGAGGAATTGTTGAACGATCGAAGTAATCCAACTTTCAACATTATTGATGCGGACTGGGCACGTGAAATCGTTTCCAGAGAGCCCGGGTCACTCAATCGCGTGGACCGTCTGTTCACAGAACGCCTGCTAGACATCGCTGCGTGGCTGGCCGCTCACCGACTTGAGCTACACCTAACTTGACTGCAACTCACCCAGAAGAGAAAGTTGTGAACGGCTACAAACGCACACGGCGATCGGCCCTGAGGCGTTCGATGTCCTCCTCTGAACGGACGACACCTGAGTAGTAACCCGTTCAGGCGAGCAAACAGTCACCCTCGGGTGAACCGGAGCGGATTTTGTACTCCGGTCGGGCGCTTGAGACCCCGATTGATGGACTTAGTCGTGACACGTTGGTAATGTCCTGATTATCCGGTGTTGTTGGTGAAGTTCTGCCTGGATGAAGCCGGGGTAATCACAGCGCGGTGACCCCTGGGGGAGGATTCGGATGCACGAGCGGGAGTTTCGAGCGTTCGTCTCGATCGCGGACCTTGGTCGGATGGACCTGGCCGCAAAGTCCTTGGGTTATTCCCAGCCAGCGATCAGCTACCAGATCAAGTCCCTGGAGCAGTCTCTCGGTACCAAGCTCTTCACCCGCGATCCAGCGGGTGCGAGGTTGACCCGGGAGGGACAGATGATCTTGCCTTCGGTTCGAGCGGTGCTCATGCTGATCGACAGCATCAAGGAGCTGTCGGTTCGCAACAACGAGCCCGTGCCCACCACGAGTTTCGAGTGGGCGACGAGCCAGCTGCGCTCCAGCTGAGAACAACCTTCCCCGTGACCGTTCGGCAGCAGGTCACGGGCCGATGAGAACGACGTGCAGGGGCGGTCCTCCGGGACCGCCCCTCGCGCATGTCAGGGGCCCGTCACCGAGGGCGGCGCTGGCACCGCGGGCAGGAGAAGGACGACCTGTTCATGAACGCCTCGCGGATGATCGCGCTGCCGCAGCGCGGGCACGGCTCGTTCTCCTGGCCGTACGCGGCCAGTGACCGGTCGAAGTAGCCGGACTGCCCGTTGACGTTGACGTAGAGCGCGTCGAACGAGGTGCCGCCCGCGACCAGCGCCTCCCGCATCACCGCGGTGGCCGCCTCCAGCAACTCCGTCGCCTTGGCCTTGGTCAGCCCGTTGGCCGGGCGCGACCAGTGCAGCCTCGTCCGCCACAGCGCCTCGTCGGCGTAGATGTTGCCGATGCCGGAGACCACCGTCTGGTCCAGCAGGGCCCGCTTCACCTCGGTGCGCCGGGCACGCAGGGCGGCGACGCCCGCGGCGAGGTCGAACTCCGGGTCGAGCGGGTCGCGACCGATGTGCGCGATCGGCACGGGCAGCCCGGCCACCAGTTCGGTGAGCGCCAGACCGCCGAAGGTGCGCTGGTCGACGAAGCGCAGCTCGGGACCGTCGTCGGCGAAGCGCACGCGGACCCGCAGATGGGTCTCGTCCGGGGCGCCGACGGGCTGGACCAGCATCTGACCGCTCATGCCGAGGTGCGCGACGACCGCGTCGGCCGCGCCGTCCAGCTCGATCCAGAGGTACTTGCCGCGGCGGCGGGCGGCGTCGAAGCGCCTGCCGCCGAGCCGGGAGGCGAAGTCCACCGGGCCGGGAACGTGCCTGCGCACCGCGCGCGGGTGCAGCACCTCGACCTGGGCGACGGTCCGGCCGGCGACGTGCCGCTCCAGTCCGGCGCGGACGACCTCGACCTCGGGAAGTTCCGGCACGCCCGTTCTCCTCGATCAGGAGGCGGCGTCCGCCTCTCCCTCATCTCCCTCGGCGGCGAGGCGGACCTGCTCGGAGAGGATGCGCCAGGCGGCCTCGGCGGCCTTCTGCTCGGCTTCCTTCTTCGTGCGGCCCTCGCCGGTGCCCTGCGGGTTGCCACCGACGACGACGGTGGCGGTGAACTCCTTGCGGTGGTCCGGTCCCTCTTCGGAGACCCGATACTCGGGCACGCCGAGCCCGGCGGCCGCGGTGAGCTCCTGGAGGCTGGTCTTCCAGTCCAGACCGGCACCGCGCCGGGGCGCCTCCTCGAGCAGGCCGTCGAAGAGCCGGTGCACGAGGGTGTGCGAGACCTCGATGCCGTGCTCGAGGTAGACCGCGCCGATCACGGCCTCGAGGCCGTCGGCGAGGATGCTCGGCTTGTCCCTGCCGCCGGTGAGCTCCTCGCCCTTGCCCAGCAACAGGTGCGCGCCGAGCCCACCCGGCCCGAGGGTGCGCGCCACACCGGCCAGCGCGTGCATGTTGACCACGCTGGCGCGCAGCTTGGCGAGCTGCCCCTCGGGAAGGTCCGGGTGCGCCCGGTACAGGTGATCGGTGATCACCACGCTGAGCACCGAGTCACCGAGGAACTCCAGCCTCTCGTTCGGCGGAAGACCGCCGTTCTCGTAGGCGTAGGACCGGTGCGTCAGTGCCAGCGTGAGCAGCTCGGTGCCGAGTTCGACGCCGAGCGCGACGAGCAGCGGGGCGCGATCAGGCGCGGGACCCCGCGACGGCCTGCTCCCCACGATCTAGTCTCCCAGCCTGGTTCAGGCGGGGGTGACGACCTGGCGGCCGTCGTACTGACCACACTGCGGGCAGGCCACGTGCGGCAGCTTCGGAGCCCGGCAGGCGCGGTTGGAGCAGGCCGCCAGGGTCGGGGCGCTGGCCTTCCACTGGGCTCGGCGCGAGCGGGTGTTGGACCGCGACATCCTGCGCTTGGGGACGGCCACGACTAGTTCTCCTCTGAGTTGTTTCCAGCCTCGCCGAACCGCCCTTGCAACGCGGCCCAGCGAGGGTCAATCGTCTCATGCCCGTGGTCCGGGCCGAGATCGGCCAGTTTCTCACCGCACTCCACGCACAGCCCCGGGCAGTCCGGGGTGCACAGCGGAGCGGCGGGCAGGGTCAGCACGATGGTGTCGCGCGCGACCGGCTCCAGGTCGAGCAGGTCGTCCACGAGCCTGCTGACCTCGTCCTCGTCGGTGCTGGTCTCGGTGGCGCTGTCCGGGTAGGCGAACAGCTCGGTGACCCGGACCTCCACCTCACCGCTGAGCGGGTCCAGGCACCGGGAGCACTCCCCCACCGTCGGCCCGCTGACGGTACCGGTGACGAGCACGCCCTCGACCACGGACTCCAGCAGCACGTCGAACTCGACCTGGGCGCCCGAGGGGATGCCGATGACGTCGACAAGGCCGAAGTCACTGGTGGCCTCGAACTTCCGGTGGTAACCACGGCTGGAACCCGGTCGCCGCCCCAGGTCCCGGGTGTCGATGACCCACGGTCCGGTCGGCGGCCGCTGCGTGGTTCTGGTGCGTTCAGACATGTCTGTGAGGTGTGCGACCGTTGTCGGTTGTCGGCCAGCCCGCCAAGGGTACGGGACGCCACCTCCAACGACGAAATCCGTTCCCGGCGACCGGCCGGGTCAGTAACCGCCGCGGTGGCGGGTGGGACGGGGGCCGACGGGCTCCTCTTCGGCGTAGTCGAAGACGGTGTCGTGACTCGGGCCACCCCGGCCGCGGAGCTGGGCTCGGCCCTTGCCCACGGTGCGCAGGGTGCGGCTGAGCAGGTCCTCGAACTCACCGAGCTTGCTGTCCACGTAGGCGTCGCACTCCGAGCGGAGGCGGGCCGCCTCCTGGTTGGCCGCGTCGACCACCCTGGCCGACTCGCTGTGCGCGGCGCGGACCACCTCGGTCTGGTCGACCATGCGCGCCTGCTCGGCCCGGCCCTCGTCGACGGAGCGCTCGTAGGAGGCGCGGCCCGCCTGGATCATCCGGTCAGCCTCGGACTCCGCCCGGCCGACGGCGTCCTCGTACTCGTGCCGGGCCGCCGCGGCGATCCGCTCGGCCTCCGCCTCGGCGTCGGCGACCATGCGCTCTGCCCGCGCCCTCGCCTCGGCGAGCAGACGATCGGCCTCCTCGCGGGCCTCGGTGATCGTCTGCTCCGCCTCGGCGCGGGAGCTGGTGATGCTGTGCTCCGCCTGCTGCGCGGCCTTGTTGACCACCTCGTCGCGGTGGTCGAGGACGTCCTGGGCGTCGTCGAGCTCGCCGGGGATCGCGTCCCGGATCTCGTCGAGCAGTTCCAGGACATCACCCCTGGGCACGACGCATCCGGAGGTCATGGGGACGCCGCGCGCCTCCTCGACGATCGTGACGAGCTCGTCAAGCGCCTCGAAGACCCGGTACACGTGCCACTCCTCGCCCCGCAGTCGACTGTCCAGCGTCCAGTCTGCCGTGTCGGCGCGCCGGAGGGCGGGATCTCACCACGCGTGTCAGGCAGTGATTCAGGAGCCGATGTTGACGAGGACGAAGCTCTTGTAGTGGTCGGCGGTGTAGAAGAACTCGTTGCCGGAGCCGGTCACGACCCGCTTGGCGCCGCGGTGGCCGATGCCGGGGGTCTTGACCGTGAACTCCTTGTAGTAGCTGGCGGCGCACTTCGGCAGCAGGTTCTCGCGGTTGCCGAAGGTGGTGCCGTCCTGCGGGTATGGGTACGGCCCGCCCTTCTTGATCAGGTTGACCGTGTCGGTCGCCTCGCGCGGCAGGGTCGAGAGGTTCTTCTTGGTGTAGGAAGCGGTGTTGCCGCAGGGTGGTTGAGCGGCAACGGAAAGCGTGTCGGCAGGGGCGGCGGAAGCGACGGCGGGGGCCAGGGCGCCCAGTGCCACCAGGACGGCCGCGAGCAGGGTGTGCGCAACGCGTGCTGTGATCGGCTTCATAGTTGCGACGGTAACTATCCCCCGTGATCGTCCACAGACATCGATATGAACTTTCGAAGGCGGGAAAACGACGTGCATACGGAAGTAGGAAGTTTTCGCCGGGCGGTTTCAACCGATGTCGACGCGATTGTGGGCATGCTCGCCGACGATCCGCTGGGGGCACTTCGGGAGAGCCCCGGCGACCCCTCCTACCTGCGTGCTTTCGCCGATATCGACGCCGATCCGAACCAACTCCTGGTGGTTGCCGAGAACAACGGCGAGGTGGTGGCGACCATGCAGCTGAGCTTCATTCCAGGCCTGTCCCGGCTGGGAATGACCCGCTGTCAGATCGAGGCCGTTCGGGTGCGCGACGACCAGCGGGGTTCGGGCCTCGGCGAAGCGATGATCAGGTGGGCCCTCGACCGGGCGCGGGAGCGGGGCTGCGGCCTGGTGCAGCTGACCACCGACGCCACGCGGACCGACGCGCGGCGGTTCTACGAGCGGATCGGGTTCACGCCGAGCCACGTCGGCATGAAGCTCGCGCTCTAGCGGGTCTCCGCGAGGCGGGCGGCGAGGCGCTCGTCGACCGCGGGCGGCAGCAGGTGGGAGACGTCGCCGCCGTAGGTGGCCACGTCCTTGACCAGCGAGCTGGACAGGAAGCTGTAGACCGGGTTGGTGGCGATGAACATCGTGTCGATGCCGGAGAGGCGCTGGTTCATCTGCGCCATCTGCAGCTCGTACTCGAAGTCGCTGACCGCGCGCAGGCCCTTGACGATCGCCTGGACCTCGTTGGCCTTGCAGTAGTCCACCAGCAGGCCGTACCAGGAGTCGATGCGCACGTTGGGCAGGTGCGGCGTGACGTCGCGGAGCATCTCCATGCGCTCCTCAACGGTGAACAGGCTGCGCTTGCTCTTGTTGATCATCACAGCGACGACGACCTCGTCGAACAGACCGGCCGCCCGCTCGATGATGTCCAAGTGCCCGTTGGTCACTGGGTCATAGGAGCCGGGGTAAACGGCACGCCTCATGGGCGGACCGTAACAGGATTCGGATACCGCGCCACCGCTTGGTCGCGGCGAGTGGGAAGTGTCACCCGCGCTCACCGGCCGAACGGAGCACCGGTGCCGGTGGGAGTATTGCCGGGTGACGCGAATCGTTGCCGGGACCGCGGGCGGACGCCGGCTCGCGGTGCCGCCCAAGGGAACCAGACCCACCTCGGACCGGGTGCGGGAAGCGCTGTTCAGCGCGCTCGAAGCCCTGGTGGACCTGGACGGAGCGCGGGTGCTGGACCTCTACGCGGGCTCGGGCGCGCTCGGTTTCGAGTCGCTGTCCCGGGGAGCGACGACGGCGACCTTCGTGGAGTCCGACCGGCGCGCGGGGGAAGTCCTCCGCCGCAATGCCGCGGACCTCGGGCTGCCCGGCGCGGATGTGCGGACCGGTACCGCTGACACGGTGCTGTCAACGGGCGCGGTCACTCCGTACGACGTCGTCTTCGCCGATCCGCCCTATGACCTGACCAACGAGGCGCTGCACAAGACGCTGACCGTGCTCGTCGAATCGGGGTGGACAGAGCCGGGCACCGTGGTCGTGGTCGAGCGCGCCGTGCGGACCGGGGACCCCGCGTGGCCCTCGCCGCTCGTCCCGCTCCGCACCCGCCGCTACGGCGACACCGCCGTCCACTGGGCCGAACACGCCTGACCCTCCGCCCCCGCCAATGCAGCGTTCGGTGCGAAGGCGAAGCGGCTAGTCCACTGTGGAGAGTGGTGGGCGTTGTTGCCATGGAGGGGCAGTTGCACCGTCGTCGCAACGGGTTTCGCGTCGTATGTTGCCCCTGTGAGCGTGCTCGGGAATCGCACTTACAGGCGGCTCTTCGTCGCCCAGGTGGTCGCGCTCGCCGGTTCCGGGCTGGCGACTGTCGCGCTCGGGTTGCTGGCGCACCGGCTCGCCGGGGGTGACGCGGGCCTGGTCCTCGGGGTCGCCCTGGCGATCAAGATGGTGGCTTACGTCTTCTTCGCCCCGCTGGCCACGGCTCTGGCGGAGCGACTGCCCCGGCGCGGGTTCCTCGTCGCGATGGACGTGGTGCGGGCGGTCGTCGCGCTGGCTCTGCCGTTCGTCACGGAGGTGTGGCAGGTCTACGCGCTGATCGTTGTGCTGCAAGCCGCCTCCGCGTCGTTCACGCCGACGTTCCAGGCGACGATCCCCAGCGTGCTCCCGGACGAGGAGGAGTACACGCGGGCGTTGTCGCTGTCGCGCTTGGCCTACGAGCTGGAGAGCCTGCTGAGCCCGGTGCTCGCGGCAGCACTGCTCACCGTCGTCGAGGCGAACCGGTTGTTCGTCGGGACCGCGATCGGTTTCGCCGCGTCGGCCGCGCTCGTGCTGAGCGTGGTGCTGCCGAAGCCCGTCGAGTCCGGGAGCAGGTCCGTTGGCGGACTGCGCGTCTACCTCGCCACGCCTCGGCTGCGTGCGTTGGTGGGGCTCAACCTCGCTGCTGCGGCGGCCGGGTCGATGGTGCTCGTGAACACGGTCGTGGTGGTGCGCGAGGAGCTGGGCCTGGGCGATTCTTTCGTGGCGTTGGCGCTCGGAACCTACGGAGCGGGCTCGATCCTCGCCGCGCTGCTGCTGCCTCGCGTGCTGTCCCGGCTCGGCGAGCGGCACGTGATGCTCGGCGGCGCCGGGGTGTTGGTGTTCGTGCTCACGATCAGCGCTTTTCAAGCTCTGTCATGGACCGCGGTGCTCGGCGCGTGGGCGGCGTTGGGTTTGGCCGGTGCCGCGGTGCAGACCCCGATCGGTCGCCTGGTGCGGCGATCGGCGGAGCCCGGGGGTTGGCCGGGCTTGTTCGCCGCGCAGTTCACCGTGTCGCACGGCGGGTGGCTGCTGACCTATCTGCTCGCCGGGTCGTTGGGTGCGTGGGCGGGGATGTCGATCACGCTGCTGGCGCTGGCGGTGGTGGCCGCGGGCGGGCTGGTGTTCGCCGCGCGCGTGTGGCCCGCGCACGATCCGTCCACAGTGGAGCATGTGCACGACAACCTCGCCCCGGACGACCCGCACCTGATGGACGCGGTGCCGTCCGGACGAGGATGGGTGCACGCGCACGAGTTCGCGATCGACCGCGTGCACCCGCGCTGGCCTCAGCGGCCGGAGTAGGCGCACCGTTGACGTGCAGCACCTGACCGGCCTCGGCAGAGCCCAGGAACCCCTCCGCCGTGCCCGTCAGCCGTTCTTCGTTCCCAGTACCTCGCCCACCGCTTCGAGCAGCGGGACGAGCTTGGCCAGTTCGGTCTCGTCGGTCGTGACGCACTCGGTGATGGCCGCCCCGACGACTGTCCACTCCGGACTGAGTCGGCGCACCTGCCGCGTCAGCTCGTCGACGGTGAGCCCATCCGGCTCCGGATAGGTCATGCCGCTGAACTCGTCGGGGGACAACACGTCGAGGTCGATGTGGAGGTAGACCTCGCGGTTGCCGGGGGCGACCGTCGCCAGGTCCGCGCGCTCGACCAGCCGCACCCGCCCTCCGTCTCCGACCAGTGCCCGCTCCCCGTGGTCGATGCTGCGCGCGCCCACGAGGACGACCTCCCGCTCCCCCATGGCCGATCGCAGGACCATGCCGTGGAAGGCGCCGGACGGGGAGGACTCCGGGGTGTTGAGGTCGGCGTGCGCGTCGAACCACAGCACCGTCACGTCGTCCCCGAGGCGCTGCACCGGTACCAGGTCGACGGAGCAGTCCCCGCCGATCGTCAGCACCGGTTCGTCCACATCGGACAGCGCGGCTCGTTGGGCGTCCTGGTGCGCCAGGAGCACTTCGTGGTTGGCGATACCGCCGACGGTGGGCGAGGTGCCGGTGCCGACCTGGACCTCCGTCACCTCGGCGCCGAGCACCAGCCCGGCCAGCCCGGCGAGGGCACGGCAGCCGGAGGGCAGCCCGGCCCGGCTCTCGACGAGCGCTCCCTGGAACTGGGGTACTGCGTGAATGCGCATGGCCGGAGTATGCGTGTGCGCGGGACCCGCGCACACGCACATCTCCGGCTCAGGTCAGCTCGATGAGCAGGTCCCCGCCCTCGACCTGCTGCACCTTGCCGATGGCCAGCCGCTTGACCTGGCCGGCCTTCGGCGCGGTGATCGCGGCTTCCATCTTCATCGCCTCGATGGTGGCCACCGTCTGACCCGCCTCGATCTGGTCGCCCTCGGCCACCGCGAGCGTGACCACGCCGGCGAACGGCGCGGGCACGTGGTCGGGGTTGGACCGGTCGGCCTTCTCCGCGGCCGGGATGTCGGCGGCCACCGAGCGGTCGCGGACCGAGATCGGCCGCAGCTGCCCGTTGAGCGTGGCCATCACGGTGCGCATACCGCGGTCGTCGGCCTCGCCGATGGCCTCAAGACCGATCAGCAGCCGCACACCCGGCTCCAGGTCGACCGAGTACTCCTCGCCCGGCCGGAGGCCGTAGAAGAAGTCCTTGCTGCGCAACACGCTCGTGTCGCCGTACGCCTCGCGGTGCGCGGCGAACTCCTTGGCGGGAGCCGGGAACAGCAGCCGGTTGAGCGTCTTGCGGCGGTCGGTCTCCAGGCCGCGGCGGTCGTCGTCGGTCAGCTCGACCATCTTGCGCGGGGCACTGCGACCGGCGAGGGCGCGGCTGCGGAACGGCTCGGGCCAGCCACCCGGCGGGTTGCCCAGTTCACCGTGCAGGAAGCCGATCACCGAGTCCGGGATGTCGAAGCTGCCCGGGTTCGCCTCGAAGTCAGAGGGCTCCACCCCCGCGCCGACCATGTGCAGCGCGAGGTCGCCGACCACCTTCGACGACGGGGTCACCTTCACCAGGCGGCCGAGCATGCGGTCGGCGGCGGCGTAGGTGGACTCGATCTCCTCGAACCGGTCGCCGAGGCCGAGCGCGATCGCCTGCTGGCGCAGGTTGGACAGCTGCCCGCCGGGGATCTCGTGGTGGTAGACGCGACCGGTCGGCGAGGCGAGGCCCGACTCGAACGGCGCGTAGATGCGGCGCACCGCCTCCCAGTACGGCTCCAGGTCGCAGACCGCCTGGAGGTCGAGCCCGGTGGCGCGCTCCGTGTGGTCGGTCGCGGCGACGATCGCCGACAGCGAGGGCTGCGAGGTGGTCCCCGCCATGGACGCCGTCGCGCCGTCCACCGCGTCCACGCCCGCCTGGATCGCGGCGAGGTAGGTGGCCAGCTGGCCGCCCGCGGTGTCGTGGGTGTGCAGGTGCACCGGCAGGTCGAACTCCGAACGCAGCGCCTTGACCAGAGTCGCGGCGGCGGGCGGGCGGAGCAGACCGGCCATGTCCTTGATCGCCAGCACGTGGGCGCCCGCGCGGACGATCTGCTCGGCCAGCCGCAGGTAGTAGTCGAGGGTGTAGAGCTGCTCCGCCGGGTCGGCGAGGTCGGCGGTGTAGCACAGCGCCACCTCGGCGATGGCCGATCCGGTGTCCCGGACCGCCTCGATCGCCGGGCGCATCTGCTCGACGTCGTTGAGCGCGTCGAAGATCCGGAAGATGTCGATCCCGGTCGCGGTGGCCTCCTCGACGAAGCCGCGCGTCACCGCCTCCGGGTACGGCGTGTAGCCCACCGTGTTGCGCCCGCGCAGCAGCATCTGGAGGCAGATGTTGGGCACGGCCTCGCGCAGTGCGGCCAGCCGCTCCCACGGGTCCTCGGCCAGGAAGCGCAGTGCGACGTCGTAGGTGGCACCGCCCCAGCACTCCAGTGAGAGCAGCTCCGGCGTGGAGCGGGCCACGTGCGGCGCGACGGCGAGCAGGTCCTTGGTGCGCACGCGGGTGGCCAGCAGCGACTGGTGCGCGTCACGGAAGGTGGTGTCTGTGACGCCGACGGCCGGGTTGGAGCGCAGCCACGCGGCGAAGCCCTCCGGGCCCAGCTCGACCAGCTTGTGGCGCGAGCCCGCGGGCGGGGTGTCGAGCAGGTTGACCGCGGGCAGCTTCTGCACCGGGTCCACAGTGGACGGACGAGGGCCGTTGGGCTTGTTCACCGTCACGTCGGCCAGGTAGGTCAGCAGCCTGGTGCCGCGGTCGGCGGAGTGCCGTGCGGTCAGCAGGTGCGGGCGCTGCTCGATGAACGCGGTGGTGACCTGACCGGCGACGAACTGCTCGTCGTCGAGCACCGCCTGCAGGAACGGGATGTTGGTGGACACGCCGCGGATGCGGAACTCGGCGATCGCGCGGCGGGCGCGCCGGACGGCCCCGGCGAAGTCGCGGCCGCGACAGGTCAGCTTCACCAGCATCGAGTCGAAGTGGGCGCTGATGCCGGCGCCCGCGTGCGCCGTGCCGCCGTCGAGCCGGATGCCCGCGCCGCCCGGCGAGCGGTACGCGGTGATGCGGCCGGTGTCCGGGCGGAAGCCGTTGGCCGGGTCCTCGGTGGTGATGCGGCACTGCAGCGCGGCGCCGCGCAGGCGGATCGAGTCCTGGGACAGCCCGAGGTCGGGCAGGGTCTCCCCGGCGGCGATCCTCATCTGCGACTGCACCAGGTCGACGTCGGTGACCTCCTCGGTCACGGTGTGCTCGACCTGGATGCGCGGGTTCATCTCGATGAAGACGTGGTTGCCCTCGCGGTCGACCAGGAACTCCACGGTGCCCGCGTTGACGTAGCCGATGTGCCTGGCGAAGGAGACCGCGTCCGCGCAGATCCGCTCGCGCAGCTTCGGGTCGAGGTTGGGCGCGGGGGCGATCTCGATGACCTTCTGGTGCCGCCGCTGCACCGAGCAGTCGCGCTCGAAGAGGTGGATCACGTTGCCCTTGGCGTCGGCCAGGATCTGCACCTCGATGTGCCGGGGCTCGACGACGGCCTGCTCCAGGAAGACCGTGGGGTCGCCGAAGGCCGACTCGGCCTCGCGCATCGCGGCCTCCAGGGCCTCCCGCAGCGCGCCGATCTCCTCCACCCGGCGCATGCCGCGCCCGCCACCACCGGCGACAGCCTTGACGAAGACCGGGAAGCGGATGTTCTCCGCCTGGCTCAGCAGCTCCTCGACGTTGGAGGACGGGGCGGAGGACTCCAGCACCGGCAGCCCGGCCTCGCGCGCGGCGGCGATGGCGCGGGCCTTGTTCCCGGTCAGCTCCAGCACCTCCGCGCTGGGGCCGACGAAGGTGATGCCCGCGTCCTTGCAGGACTGCGACAGCTCCGGGTTCTCCGACAGGAAGCCGTAGCCGGGGTAGATCGCGTCGGCGCCCGCCTTGCGCGCCGCCTTGATCACCTCGGCGACCGAGAGGTAGGCGCGCACCGGGTGGCCGGGATCGCCGATCTCGTAGGACTCGTCCGCCTTGAGGCGGTGCAACGAGTTCCGGTCCTCGTGCGGGAACACCGCGACCGTTCCCGCGCCCAGCTCGTAGGCGGCGCGGAACGCCCGGATGGCGATCTCTCCTCGGTTGGCGACGAGGACCTTCGCGAACATGCCGGCTCCTCACGGATCGTGCCTCGGGGTCGGTCGTGGCACCGTATCGTCGTCTCCCGCTGTACGGGAGGGTCGTCCCAGGTGACGGACTTCATCCTGATCGATTCCCCGGCCCCGCGCGACTGCCAATGAGTTGTGGTTCCGATCACTGGACGTATTGCTGGTTTCAGCGCGCGCCGATGCGGATACCCCTTCCTGCGGTCCCCCGCGCGGGAGAGGAAAAGATGCGATTCACCTCACGTGGAGCACTGGCCCTGTCCGTTGCCCTGGTCCTCGGCTTGGCCGGGGTGCCGGCCCAGGCCGGCTACCCGCTCTACTCGGCCGCGACCAGCCCCGCCGTCGCCGCGGGCAAGGACGGCCTGCTGGAGGTGTTCGCGCCCGCCCCGCCCAACGCGGCGCTGCACCACCGGCGACAGCTGCCCGGCGGCGTCTGGGGCCCGTGGGAGGAGTTCGGCGGCCCGACCGAGGGCGCTCCCACCGTGGTGCGGACCGCGGAGGGGTTGCTGGAGGTCTTCGCGCTCGACCGCCGGGACGGCCGTGCGGGTGAGCGCATCCGCCACCGGGTCCAGCTCGCCGACGGCGCGTGGGGGCCCTGGGAGGACTTCGGCGCTGCGGCGTCGGTCCCGGTGGCGGCCGAGGGCGGCACGGACCTGTTCGCGCTGGCCCCGGGCGGCTCGAAGCTGCTGCACCGCGCGCGCTCCGATGCGGGTTGGGGGCCGTGGGAGGACTTCGGCGAGGGCTCCGGGCTGCCCGCGGTCGCACGCGGCGGGGACGGGCAACTGCGGGTGTTCACCACCCTCTCCGGCCAGCTCCTGGGGCGGACGCGGACCCCGGCCGGGTGGAGCCAGTGGACCCCGCTCGGCGGTCCCGCCGACGCGCACTCCCCGGTCGCCGCGGCGACGGAGAGCGGCGTGGTGGTGTTCGTGACGGCCGGCCAACGCATGCACGAACTGCGTGACGGGTGGACGGTGTTCTCCGAACCTGTGACCGGTCGGCCTTCGGTGGGGCGCAACGCGGACGGTCGGCTGGAGGTGTTCGTGGTCGGCCGCGACGCGAGCAGCGTGCAGCACCGCAGGGAAACCGCGATCGGATGGGGCCCGTGGCAGACCTTCGACGGCGTGAGCGCGGTGTGCTCACCCGGCGTCGCGTCCACTGTGGACGGGCGGCTTGAGTTGTTCACGCTGGCGCCCGCGGGCGAGTCGATCGTGGTCCGGGCCCAGGTCGTGCCGAGTGGGACGTGGGGTCCGGCCCAGGTGCTCGGCGGTCCCGCCAGCCCCCGCTGCGAGTAGTCAGCGCAGCTGGTTGACCAGTGAGCGCAGCCAGGGTTCGGCGAACGCGGGCTCGGCGGCGATGGCCCTGACCAGTCGATCACGGGTTTCCCGGGTGCGACCGGCTTCGACCAGCGCGACGGCCTCGGCGAGCGTTTGACGGGTCATGTCGTCGTGAGCGGGGGCCACGGCGTTCGGATCAGCCCAGGACTCCCGCTGAGCAGGTCGAAGACCCTGTCCGCGGAGCGGCCGAAGAAGCAGACCCCCCGTCCGCGCCGCGCGCCAGCACCTTCGCCGCGCAGTCGATCAACTCGTCCAGGGACCACAGGTCCGGCGGTTCCATGCCTTCGAGCAGTGCCCAGATGGTCCGGGCGCACGAGGTCCCACCGGAGGGGACAGTTCACCTCGATGCCCAGGAACTGCGTCAGCTCTTCTCCAGGAACTCCGCGTGCTCCTCGTGGATGAGGTCGGAGACCATTCCGGCCAGGCCGGGATGGCTCAGCAGCTCGGGATCGGCCGCGACGACGTCGTCGGCGGCCACCCGGGCGGCCTCGATCACGTCCTCGTCCTCCAGCAGTGACAGCATCTTCAGCGTCGAGCGCTTGCCGGACTGCGCGGAGCCGAGGATGTCGCCCTCCCGGCGCAGCTCCAGGTCCAGCCGGGCCAGCTCGAAGCCGTCGGCGGTCGCCGCCACCGCCTCCAGCCGCTGCCGGGTCGTCGTGTTCGCCGGGATCTCGCTGACCAGCAGGCACAGCCCGGGAGCGCTGCCCCGGCCGACCCGCCCGCGCAGCTGGTGCAGCTGGCTCACGCCGAACCGGTCCGCGTCCATGATCACCATCACGGTGGCGTTGGGCACGTTCACACCGACCTCGACCACCGTGGTCGCGACCAGCACGTCCAGCTCCCCCGCGCCGAAGGCCCGCATCACCGCGTCCTTCTCGTCCGCGGGCAGCTTCCCGTGCAGCACGCCGACCTTCAGCCCGCGCAGGGGGCCGCTCGCCAGCCGCGGCGCCACGTCCATCACGGCCAGCGGCGGGCGGCGGTCGCTCTCACCGTCCTTGGGCGCCTTGGGTTCCTTGGTGCCCTTGGACTTCTTGGGCGGGGCCTCGTCCTCCTCGCCCTCGGTCTCCCCGATCCGCGGACAGACCACGTACGCCTGGTGGCCCTTGGCGACCTCCTCGCGGATGCGCTGCCACACGCGGTCGAGCCACTTGGGCTTCTCCGCCGCGGGGACCACGGAGGTGGAGATCGGCGACCGCCCCTTCGGCAGCTCGCGCAGCGCCGCCACCTTCAGGTCGCCGTAGACGGTCATCGCGACCGTGCGCGGGATCGGCGTCGCGGTCATCACGAGGATGTGCGGGCTGCCGCCGCCCGCCGCGCGGGTGCGCAACGCGTCGCGCTGCTCCACGCCGAAGCGGTGCTGCTCGTCGACGACCACCAGGCCGAGGTCGGCGAAGCTCACCCGGTCCTGGATCAGCGCGTGCGTGCCGATCACGATCCCCGCGGCCCCGGAGGCGGCGTCCAGCAGCGCCTGCTTGCGCTCCTTGGCCCCCATCGCCCCGGTCAGCAGCGTGACCCTGGTCGCGACGTCGGGCACGCCCAGCTCCCCCGCCCGCGCGAGGTCGCCCAGCATCTCGCGCAGCGACCGGGCGTGCTGCGCGGCCAGGACCTCGGTCGGCGCGAGCATCGCGGCCTGCCTGCCCGCGTCCACCGCCTGCAGCATCGCCCGCAGCGCCACGAGCGTCTTGCCCGAGCCCACCTCACCCTGCAGCAACAGGTTCATCGGGTGGTCGGTGGCCATGTCCGCCGAGATCAGCTCACCGACCTCGCGCTGGCCGTCGGTCAGCGTGAACGGCAGCACCTCGTCGAAGGCGGCCGCGACCCCGCCGTCGGTGAGCGGGCACCTCGGCGCGGGGCGGCTCACCGCGGAATGCCTGCGCTGGGCGAAGACCAGCTGCAGCGCGAGGGCTTCGTCCCACTTGAGCCGCTGCCTGGCGACGGTGACCTCAGCCCAGCTGTTCGGCTGGTGGATCCGGCGCAGCGCGTCGGAGAGCCCGGACAGGCCCGCCTCGGCGCGCATCTCCTCGGGGACCGGGTCGGCGATGCCGTCCCACTGGTCGAGGACCTGCCGGACGCACTGGGCGATGCTCCAGCTCTGGACCTCCTTGGCCGCGGGGTAGACCGGGATCAGCCCGCTGGCGAACTCCTGGACCTCGGTGCCGTCCTCGTCGTCGCCGAGCAGCTTGTACTCGGGATGGGTCAGCTGGAGCTTGTTCTTGTACTGGGAGACCTTGCCCGCGAACAGCGCCCTGGTGCCGGGGAGCAGCTTCTTCTGGTGGCCCTTCTGCTTGAAGAAGGTGATGGTCAGCTGGGCCCGGCCGTCGGTGAGCACCGCCTCGGTGATCGTGCCGGGCCTGCTCGCCATCTGGCGGGTCACGCACGAGCGGACCTCGGCCATGATCGTCACGTGCTCGCCGATCACCAGGTCGGCGATGCGCGTCAGCTCACCGCGCTCGGCGTACCGCCGCGGGTAGTGCCGGAGCAGGTCGCCGACGGTGGTCAGCTCGAGCGCTGCCTCCAGCGCCTTGCCGGTCTTCGCGCCCAGCAGCCGGTCCAGCTTGTCGTCCCATGTGGCCATCGACACCATTCAACCGCGCCCCACCGACAGTCACTCCACACCCATGAGCAACACCGCGTCGGGCTGCCCACCGGGATAGGCGGCCAGCTCGACCTCGGGCCGGGTGTGCCGGAGGTGCTCGGCCAGCGCCTCGGCGACGCCGTCCGGGGCTCCCGCCCCCAGCACCGCGGTCACCAGCTCCCCACCCGCCGCGAGCATCCGATCGGCCAGCCTGCACGCCGCCGAGGTCACGGCGGAGGCGGGCTCGATCAGCACGACCTCGCCGTCCACCATGCCGAGCACGTCGCCGGGCTGGCAGCGGCCGACCCAGGTCAACGCCTCCCGCTGGGCGATCAGCAACTCACCGCGCCTGGTCGCCGCGGCGGCTTCGGCCATCGCCACGACGTCATCACCCGGCCTGCGCGCGGGGTCGTGCACGGCCAGCGCGGCGAGGCCTTGCACCGCCGAGGCCGTAGGAACCGCAACGACGTCCTGTCCGGCCTGTGTCGCTTGCGCGCACGCTTCGTCCACTACGACGTTGAAATGCGTGGAGTTGGGCAAAAGCACTACATGCGCCGCACGACTGCCACTAATGGCGGCGAGGAGGTCTGCGGTGTCCAACGGCTGCGCGGGCGGCACGGTGACCACGACGGCGCCTTCACCGCGGAACAGCTCCGCGATGCCTTCACCGTCCACAATGGCCACTACCGCGCGGTCGCGCACGAAGCGCTTCGGCGCTGCCTCGACCTGATCGGCGAAGCGCACCACGGTGATCCGATGTGGACGGCCGGCCTCCACGCCCGCCTCGATCGCCGCGCCGACGTCATTGCAATGCACGTGCACGGTCCACAAGCCCGCGCCCTCCGGTGTGCCGTCCGACACAACGGACACGCAGTCACCCAGTGCGGCCAGTTCCGCGCGCAGCTTCGTCGTGCGCCGCTCGTCGCTTCCGTCCAGCAGGTACATGACCTCGTACTCGAACTCCGCCGAGCCGCCCTCGCGCTCCGCGTGCAGGTCCTCGGCCAGCCGTGGCAGACGGTGCGGACCGATCGGGCGCTCCACGCGTTCGCCGGTGACCACCTCGGCGAGCGCGTCCAGCAGGACCACGAGGCCACGCCCACCAGCGTCCACCACACCGGCCTTGGCGAGCGCCGAGAGCTGCCGAGGGGTCTCGGCGAGGGCGTCGGCGGCTGCCTTGGAGCTGGCCACCACGACCGCCGCCAGGTCGTCACCGTCGCACTCGCGCGCCGCTGCCGCGGCCGCGTGCAACACCGTCAGGATCGTGCCGGGCGCGGGGTCGGCCACTGCGGCCGTCGCCAGCGCATCTGCCCTGACCAGCGCTTTCCTGATGCCCTCACCCCCGGCCGCCGCGGCACCGGCCCACTCCTCGGCCAGCCCGCGCAGCACCTGCGACAGGATCACGCCGGAGTTGCCCCGCGCCCCCGCCAGCGCCCCCCTGGCCAGCGCGGCGACCGCCGCGCCCGCGTCGACAGCGTTCTCCGCGTCGGCCCTGACCAGCGCTTCGAGCGCGGCGCGCATCGTGTGCAGCAGGTTGGTCCCGGTATCGCCGTCCGCGACCGGGTAGACGTTGATCCGGTCGATCTCCTCGCGGCTCGCCTCCAGCGCGTCCACGCAGGTCACGGCCCATCGGCGCACCGCAGCGGCGTCCAGCACTCCCAGCACCCGCACCATCCCCGCGTCAGCCAGTCGAACGTGGTCGGCGATCACCAGCACCGGAGCGTACCGACGGGGGCGGTTTGGATGCTCGGACCGACTCGGGATAACCTGTGCGGGCTGTCCGGCGTTCTGTCTCCGTGACAGCCTTCCCGAGGCTCACACCTGGGCCTTGAAGTTCTCATTGCACGACAACGGTTGAAGGAGCGCCCGACATGGCTGCCGTGTGCGACGTCTGCAACAAGGGGCCGGGCTTCGGCATGTCGGTCTCGCACTCCCACCGGAGGACGAACCGCAGGTGGAACCCGAACATCCAGACCGTGCGCGCGAAGATCGGTCTCTCGCAGCGCAAGCGGCTCAACGTGTGCACCTCGTGCCTGAAGGCCGGCAAGGTCGTTCGCGGCTGACGCACCCCTGATCTGCTCCAACGGCCCGGGTCGGACTCAGTCCGCCCGGGCCGTTCGGCGTGCCTCGACGCGGTAGGCCGACCGGCGTCCTCGGCGACGTTCACCAGCGCAGTGACCAGGAGCACAACCCCGGGCCGCAGTCCCAGCTCGCCGCGGTTGCGCACTGAATGAGTCATTGAGGTACTGGAGCGCACCGAATGACTCATTCAGTGCGTACAACGCACCTAACGCGGCATTCACGTCGGGCTGGGCGGGGCCAGGCGTGTGGTCTAGGGGAGCTTCCACTCGACCGGTGCGGCGCCCTGCTCCTCAAGGAGCTTGTTGGCCCTGCTGAAGGGGCGCGAGCCGAAGAAGCCGTTGTGCGCGGACATGGGGCTCGGGTGCGCCGACTCCACGCAGGGCACGTTCGGCATGGTGGGCCGGAGGTTGCGCGCGTCGCGGCCCCACAGGATCGCCACCATCGGCTTGTCGCGCTGGGCGAGCGCCCTGATGGCCTGCTCGGTGATCTCCTCCCAGCCCTTGCCGCGGTGCGCGGCGGGCTTGCGCGGCTCCACCGTCAGCGCCCTGTTGAGCAGCAGCACGCCCTGGTCCACCCACGGCGACAGGTCACCGCTGGAGGGCAGCGGCAGCCCGAGGTCCTGCTCGTACTCCTTGAAGATGTTGATCAGGCTGGCGGGCGGGCGCACCCCGGGGGCGACGGAGAAGCTGAGCCCGACCGCGTGCCCGGGCGTCGGGTACGGGTCCTGGCCGACGATGAGCACCCGCACATCGTCGAAGGGCTGTTGGAACGCCCGCAGCACGTTCTCCCCCGCGGGCAGGTACTCCCGACCTGCGGCGATCTCCGCGCGCAGGAACTCACCCATCGCGGCGATGCGGTCCTCGACCGGCGCGAGGGCCTTCGCCCAACCGGCATCCATGATCTCGTTCAACGGTCGTCCAGACACGGGGCGTGACGATAGCGGGCCGCACTCACCCGAGTTCGGCCGCTACCGCCTCGACCATCGCGCTGCGCAGCCGAACGTCGTCGCGTACCCGGGGCTGGTGCTCCATGTGGTAGAACCGCCCGCCGATCCGCCTGGTGTACCTGGCTTGCGGGTTCTTCGTGGCTCCGACCGACGGCCAGTTGCTGCCGTCGAAGACCTCCGTGCGCACGCCTGCCGCGCGCATCCGTTGTGCGATGCGGTGCAGCTGCGCGTGCGGTCTCGCGCTTCCGTTGCTGAGCACCACATCGGGATAGTGGTCCTCGACGAAACCGTGGTACTGCAACACATCCGTGCTCGCGGTGGTCAACCGCTCGTGCACGGCCTGGAAGAGGCTGCGCGGGTTTCGCGCCATGTCCGAAGGCGGTTCCCAACCGTCGCGCGGTCGTCCGTTCGCATAGCGATGTGTGCCTGCCAAAAGGAGCAACGACGCCTGGCAACGATGGAGCGCCTCTACGCCGAAATCGGGCGTATACCTGTCGTGGCGCGGATGTGGCACCTCTACGACCACGTCGCGGTACGGAGGCAGACGGAGGTAGTAGGAGCCCCAACAACGCTTGTAAGCCGCCGTTTCACGCACTATGTGGAAGTCGCCGTGCACAGGGTCGCGCAGCTTCAGGAGTTCGTAGTCGACGCGCGCGAGCAGGGAGACCGCCTCGTCCAACCGGCCGGCGCGTGCGGCGACGATCCCTTCCGCGGCCACCGCGACCTCGGTGGGCCGGCCGACGACGAAGCGGTCACTCCCCTCTTCCGGCAGCTTGTCGTTCTCTTCGAGGACGGCGTCGAGCAGCGACTGGTGGATCAGTCCAACCTCCGGAGCTTGGTGCGGTACTCGGCGATGTTGGCCACGTACATGGCGACGGGAATGTCCACATTGTCCTCGGCGACCTCGAAGCCCTCCCGGATCCGCGCGGGAACCCCGAGCGCCATGCGGCGGCTGGGCACCCGCCCGCCGAAGGACACCACCGCACCGGCCCCGACGACGGCACCCGCGCCGACCTCCGCGCCGTTGAGCACGACGGACCCGGAGCCGATCAGGCAGCGGTCGCCGATGGTCGCGCCCTCGATGTGCACGTTGTGGCCGACAACGCACTCCGCACCGATCAGGGCCGGGTGGATCGGCGTGCAGTGCACCACGGTTCCGTCCTGGACGCTCGTGCGCTCACCGACCTCGATCCGCCCGTAGTCACCGCGCAACACCGCCTGCGGCCACACCGACGCGTGCGCGCGGAGCACGACGTTGCCGATCACCGTGGCATCGGGGTGGACGTAGGCATCGGGGTGAACGTCCGGTACGAGCTCGCCGAGAGCGTAAATGGCCATGTCGCACAGTATCCGGCCACTCAGTGTCAGACCCCCTGTCTACCGTCGCCCCCGTGCTGACGAACTGAGTTCACCAGCGATGACGACGGCAGCACGGTCCACCCACGCGCAGGAGGCGGTGAAACGCGTGCTGACACGACTCCAGGAGAACCCGGCCCGCCCAGGGATGTGGCTGGGCACCGTGCTGGCCCGGCTGGGCGCACTGCCGGGCCGGCTGCTCGCCTACGCGCGCGACCGGCTGGGCACGCCGCACGGGGCCGCCCGAGCCGTTGCGCCGCACCAGGTGCGACGGCCTCCGGTGCTGGTCCCCGGTGAGCCCTGGACGGACCAGGCGATCGCCGAGCTCGCCGCACTGCCGCCGGAGCACGCGCGGTGCTGGGAGGAGCTGCTGCGGCACGCGCTCGCGCTGGTGGCCTCGCGCCCGGCGAAGAAGTGGCGCACCAGGGCGCGGGAGCTGCTGGACGCGCTCGGCGCCGACGAGGTGTTCGGCAGGACCGACCGCTGGCTCGCCACCTTCGCAACGGCGCCGCCCGGTCCGGCGAACGAGCACAACGACAGCGCCGTGCGCGGTCTGCTCTGGCTGCGCACGGTCGCCCCGGAGGAGAACACCAGTCCGCGCCTGCTCGGCATGGTTGTCGCGAGCGCGCTCGCCGGGCAGCCGAGGCGCACCGGGGTGGCGGGTGCCGCGGTGCACGTCCTCTCCACTGTGGACAGTGAGCCCGCGCTGGTGGAGATCGCGCGGCTGGTGAACCGGATCAGCCACAAGCCGACGCTGCGCATGCTCGACCGGACGCTGGCCGTGAAGGCGGACGCACTGGGGATCTCCAGGGGTGAGATCGACGAGATCGCGGTCCCGCGGTTCGGGCTCACCGCGACTGGCCGGGGCAGCCGCACGATCGGCGACGCCGAAGTGGAACTGGTGGTCGAACCGGGCGGCGTGCGCACGCTGTGGCGGGACCACAACGGCACGGCGACCAAGGACGTTCCCGCCGCCGTGCGCACGGAGCACGCGGACGAACTCCGCGAACTGCGCGCGCACATCAAAGACGTCAACGGGACGCTGGCGGAGCAGAAGGCGCGGTTGGAGCGCCTGTTTCTGGAGCACCGGGTCTGGCACTTCGAACAGTGGCGGACGCGGTACCTGGACCATCCGCTCGTCGGCACCGTCGCGCGCAGGCTGATCTGGATCGTCGGTGTGCGCGCGTGCGTGTACTACGAGGGCAGGCTGCGTGGGCTGGACGGACAACCGGTGCCGGCGCGCGCTTCCGACGACGTCGCGCTGTGGCACCCGGTCGACTACGACACCGACGAAGTCCTTGAGTGGCGCGACCTGCTCACCGAACAGGGCATCGTGCAACCGTTCAAGCAGGCGCACCGCGAGGTGTACGCCCCGACGGAAGCGGAGCGGAACACGGAGCTGTTCTCCACGCGTTTCACAGCGCACATCCTGAAGCAGAAGCGCTTCCACGCCATCGCCACCGCACGCGGATGGCAGAACCAGCCTCGGTCCACAATGGACATGAGCTGCCTGCCGACGGTGCGCGAACTGCCGGAGTGGGGACTGCGCGCCGAGCTGTGGGTGGACGGCGTCGGCGACGGCTTCGACGTCGCGGCCACCGAATCGGGCAGTTACCACTACATCGAAACCGAGCACATCCGCTTCTACCCGCTGTTCGCCCCGGAGAACACCGCCTACGCCGCGGGAGCGGGCTACGCGCCCTGGGACGACGCCCATGACGACCTGACCGATCCACTACCGTTGGCCGACGTCCCACCGCTGGTGTTCAGCGAGGTGCTGCGCGATGTCGAGCTGTTCGTCGACGGCGCGAGCATCGGCGCCGACCCCGCGTGGCAGGACGACGGTACCGACGGCACGTATCGCGAGTACTGGAACTCGCACAGCTTCGGCGAGTTGTCCACGGCGGCGACGACGCGGCGAGAGGTGTTGCGGCGCGTTCTCCCGATGCTCCCGATCGCACGACGGTGCACCCTCACCGACCGTTTCCTCGAAGTGCGCGGCGACCTGCGCAGCTACCGGATTCACCTCGGCTCCGGCAATGTGGTGATGGGACCGGACGACCAGTACCTGTGCGTACTGGCACGGCATGCCAAACCCCTCGGCGGCGAGCTGTGGCTGCCCTTCGAAGGTGACCGGATGCTGCGCCTGATCCTGGGCAAGGCGCTGCTGCTCGCGGAGGACTGCGCCATCACCGATCCGGCCATCACGGACCAACTGCGGTGATCAGGAGAGCGACTTGGCGAAGCAGAGACTCAACGGATGGTCCTTGTAGGCGCCGAAGTTCGGAATGCGCTCGTAGCCGTTGGCGCCGTACAGCGCGACCGCCTCCGGCTGCTTCGTCCCGGTCTCCAGCACCATGCGCAGCCTGCCGGCCTCCCGTGCCGTGCGCTCCAGCTCCGCGAGCATGCGCTTGGCGAGCCCCTTGCCGCGCGCGGTGTTCACCACGTACATGCGCTTGATCTCGGCGTCGCCGTCCAGGAACTGGGGATCGTCGCTGTCGTGCGCGCGCCACCCGCCGCACACGACCGCCTCCCCACCGAGGTAGCCGACGATGAACAAACCCAGTGGCGGGGCGAACTCGGCCGGATCCACCGGGGTGATGTCCTCGTCGCCGTAGCGGACGACGTACTCCTGCTGGACCTCCGCGATCAGCTTGGCCGCGTCAGGGTGGTCGTAGCCGACGACGCGCAGCTCCAAGTCGAGCATCACCATGTCCCGAACCCTAAGCGACCAGGCACGTGGATAGGAATGCATTTTCCCGCATTCTTATCAGCGCCAGTGCTCCCAGCCGTTGGTCGGCCCCTCGTAGGGCCTGCCGTCCACGGTCACCCCGGAGCCCTTGCCCACCCAGCCGATGGGATGCCAGTCGTCCGGCACCTGCCCCGGAGTGGGGAAGGCGGCGACCAGCGCGTGGTCCTCGCCACCGGTGAGCATCCAGTGCAGCGGATCGGCGCCGAGTGCGGACGCGACGTCCAGAAGGCGTTGGTGCACCTCGAAACCCTCGGTGCGGACGTTGATCGCCACCTCGGACGCGGCGGCCATGTGCCCGAGGTCGGCCAGCAGGCCGTCGGAGACGTCGAGCATCGCGGTCGCGCCCGCGCGGGCGGCTTGCGGCCCCGCGGCATAGGGCGGTTCGGGCACGCGCTGCGCACCGACCACGGCCACCGGAGAGCGGAATCCGCGCCCCAGCACGGCCAGCCCGGCCGCGGCCCAGCCGAGCCGACCGGCGTAGGCGAGCACGTCCCCGGGCCGCGCCCCGGAGCGGGTCACGGGTGCCCTGCCTTCAAGATCGCCGAGCGCCGTGACGGAGATCACCAAGGTCTCCGAGGTGACCATATCCCCGCCCACGACACCGATCCCGGCGTTCGCGGCCTCCTGCCACATGCCGGCGAACAACCCGTCCGCCAGCTCCACGCGGGTGTCGCCGGGGCACGCGAGCCCGACGAGGACCCCGGTCGGCACCGCGCCCATCGCGACGATGTCGGCGAGGTTGACCGCGACCGCCTTGCGGCCCACCTGCTCCGGGTTCGACCAGTCCAGGCGGAAGTGGACCCCTTCGACGAGCACGTCCGTCGAGGCCACCACCCGGCCGTCCGCCGCGGCCACCACGGCGGCGTCGTCCCCGGGCCCGAGCAGCGTCGGCGGCGGCTGCGCCCGGCCCTCGGTCACCCGGCGGATGAGCCCGAACTCGCCGAGCCCGGCGACCGTCTCCGCGTCACGCGGCGGCTCCGGACGCACACCCACCTCCGACCCTGAGCGACCCGACCCCCGGCTGGGGTAGCTTTTCGTGCACGTTCCTACCCCGTGCAGACAGCTCAAGACGAAGGGGCACGCCGTGGTCCAGGCATACATCCTGATCCAGACCGAGGTCGGCAAGGCGGCAGCCGTCGCCGCCGAGATCGCCACCATTCCCGGCGTGATCAGTTCCGAGGACGTGACCGGTCCCTACGACGTGATCGTCCGTTCGGAGGCGGAGACCGTCGACCAGCTCGGCCAGCTCGTGGTGGCCAGCATCCAGGGCGTCGACGGCATCACGCGCACGCTGACCTGTCCTGTGGTCCACCTCTGACCCACCGCGCCGGTCACGGTTTCCGGGCGCCGCCCCCGGAAGGCCACCCCGTCCGCGCGCATGTTGTAGTAGCCGGGTGCCCGACAAGCCCACGGACAACGCGTTCCCTCGACCGCTGGTGATCCTGGCGGTCGGGCTCCCGGTGCTGCTGGCCGTCGCGGTCGGCGCCATCGGTCTCCTCTCGGGACCGGCGGAGCACCTCGATCCCGGGCACCAGCAGGAGATCTCCACCGCGCGGCGCACCGGCCCGCTCGCCCTGCCCCCGGTGCCCGCGCCCGGAGCGAGCACCCCCGAGTGCCGCGCGCTGCTCGACGGCCTGCCCGCGGAACTGACCTCGAACTCCGCGAAGCTGCCGCGCAGGCAGCTCGCCGAGCCCGCGCCCGTGGCCACCGTCGCCTGGGGCAGCCAGGAGGTCGACCCGATCATCCTGCGCTGCGGGCTCGGCAGGCCCGCGGAGCTGAGCCAGACCAGCCCGCTGCTGGTGGTCGGCGGAGTGTCCTGGCTGGAGATCGCCGAGCCCGGTGTGAGCACTTGGGTGGCGGTGGACCGGCCGGTGTACGCGGTCCTCACCGTGCCCAAGGACGCGGGAACCGGACCGCTGCAGGAGGTCTCCGCGGCGATCGCGAAGACGCTGCCGCCGCGCTCGCCCGACCTCGTCGGCACCCCGCCGGGGCAGGGTCCGCCGCACTCGATCCCGCCGACTCCCACTCGCTGACACCGCCCCACTCTGCAGGTTGTGCGTACCGACGACGATCAGCGCAGGCCGGTGCCCCTGGCGATGGCGGTCTCGATCAGCGTGGTCAGCAGGGTCGGGTAGTCCACGCCCGTGACCGCCCACACCTTGGGGTACATCGAGATCGGGGTGAAGCCGGGCATCGTGTTGATCTCGTTGATGATCGGCGTGCCGTCGGCGGTGACGAAGAAGTCCACCCGCGCCAGGCCCTGGCAGTCCAGCGCGTGGAAGGCCGCGACCGACATCGCGCGGATGCGCGCGCTGAGCTCGTCGTCCAGCTTCGCCGGGATGTCGACCTCGCAGGCCTGGTCGGCGTCGAGGTACTTGGAGTCGAAGTCGTACCAGTCGGCGGCGGCGCTCTCCAGCATCCGGATCTCCGCGGGGAGGCTGGCCTCGACCCGTCCGTCCGGGAACTCCAGCACGCCGACCTCGATCTCGCGGACCACGCAGCCCTTCTCGACGAGGACCTTCGGGTCGGTCCGGCGGGCCAGCTCGATCGCGGCGTCCAGGTCGGCCCAGTCGGTCACCTTCGAGATGCCGATGGAGGAGCCCGCGCGGGACGGCTTGACGAACACCGGCAGGCCGAGGCGCTCGCGCTGCTGCTCGGTCAGCGTGGCCTGGTCGCGCCGCAGCACCTCGTAGGGCACGCTCGGCATGCCCTCGGCAGCGAGCAGCTTCTTGGTGAACTCCTTGTCCATGGACGCGGCGCTGGCGAGCACGCCGGGCCCGACGTAGGGCAGTCCGGCCATCTCCAGCAAGCCCTGGATGGTGCCGTCCTCGCCGAAGGCGCCGTGCAGGACGGGGAAGACCACGTCGATGCCGGAGAACACGTCGCCCGCGCGGCCGGGCTCCAACAGCACGACATCACGCCTTGTCGGATCGCCCGGCAGTACCACAGCGGTACCGTTCTCCGGCACCTCCGGAAGGCTGCGGTCACGGATCTCCAACGCTTTTGGATCATCTGTGCCCAGCACCCAGGCCCCGTTCGGGGCGATTCCGACCGGAACGACCTCGAACCGGGTGCTGTCCAGGTGGGTCAGCACGCTGCGCGCTGACACGCAGGAAACCCCGTGTTCCGTGCTGCGACCACCGAAAACAACCGCGACCCTCGTCCTGCGTTCTGCCATGCCCGTGACCCTACCGGGGGGCCGTCGACCCCCTCCGAGCCGACTTGACCCTGGTGAGACCGTCATGGTGTGCAGCAGTGCGAGCTCGTCGACGAGGTGCGGGAGGCGGTCCGGGAACCGGGCTGCCCTCGGCTGCGCGCGAGCCTCGTCGCCGATCTCGTGCGCTCGGTCACCGGATTCCACTGGGTCGGGATCTACCAGGCGTCGCCGAGCGCGGTCGAACTGCTCGCGTGGAGCGGCCTGCCCGGTCCCGCGCACCCGCGCTTCCCCCTGGCGGAGAACCTGACGCTGGAGGCGGTGCGCCAGGCGAAGCCGCTGGTCTGCAACGACGTCGCGGGAGATCCGCGCTACGTCGCGGCCAGCGACAAGATCGGCTCCGAGGTGATCGTCCCGGTGGTCGAGGACGGCCGCGTCCTGGGCACCCTCGACGTCGAGGACTGCCGCCCCGGCGCGTTCACCGACGCCCTGGTGGCGAAGCTGCTGGCGATCGCGGCGGAGCTGGTTCCGCTGTACGAGGAGCAGCACGCGCTCGACTGAGCAGGTCCACCAGCACCGGCAGCGCGCCGTCCAGCTCGCGCCGGGTGCACGCCGTGTAGCCGACCGCCACGCCGAACCAGGCGGGCGTGCCGACGTGGTGCCGTTCGAGCCCGTCGAGGAGCAGGCCCTGCCGCCGCCCCTCGGCGAGCGCCTCGCGTTCGGCCTCCGGTGAGGGCATCGGGACGATCAGGTGGCCGCCCGCCTCATCGCCCACGGTCGGGATCCCGGCTTCGGAGAACGCCAGGACCAGCGACGCGCGCCGCTCCCCCAGCTCCCTGCGGAGCCTGCGCAGGTGCCTGCCCAGGTCGCCGTGCCTGGCCAGCTCGACCAGCACCCGCTGCCCGGCCGCCGAGGGCGAGGTGCCCGTGAGGTCGCGGTAGCTGATCACCTTCGCGGCGATCTCCGGCGGGGCGACCATCCAGCCGGTGCCGAGCCCCACGGTGAGGATCTTGCTCGTGGTGCCGAGGTGCACGACCACGTCGGGGGCCAGCGACGCCAGCAGCGGCAACGGGGCCACGTCGTAGCGCATTTCGCCGTCATAATCATCTTCGATGATCAACCATCCGCGTGCACGCGCCCGTCCGATCAGCTCGCTGCGCCGTGTGGCTGGCAGCCTGCCACCGAGCGGGTACTGGTGCGCGGGCGAGCAGTACACGGCAACGACGTCGTCCGGGATCTCCGACACCACGAGCCCGTCCTGGTCGACAGGCACAGGCACCACGCGGAGTCCTGCGGCGCGAAAAGCACCTACGGCACGCTGATAGCCGGGTTCCTCCAACGCGACCGCAGCGCCTCTCGGCAACACAGCCATGGCCAACTCCCCCACGGCGGCCGTTGTGCCCGCTGTCGCCAGAACCGCGTCTTCTGGCGCACTGGGCACTACGAGGCCGCGGTGCCGCAACAGGTGCTCGGCGACCGCAGCGCGGTAACTGGGCAGACCGGCGCGCTGTGGGCGCAGCAGCGGTTCCGCCTCCGCGGCCGCGCGCCACGCCCTTCGCCACGCGGCGGTCTCGATGCCCCTCCCGAACCCTGCGCCAGGAGCGAGGTCGAGGCCGCCGCCGACCTCCGGGCTCGGGTTCGTCACCACAGCACCGGGTCCTGGTGCGGGAGGCGTAGCGGTGACGAACGTGCCCGAACCGTGCTTGCCGTCGAGCCAGCCCTCCGCGTGCAACTGGTCGTAGGCGGCGGCCGTCACGGTCCGGCTGACCTTGAGGTGGGTGGCGAGTGCGCGTGTCGAGGGCAACCGGTCGCCGCTGCGCAGGTGCCCGGTCGTCGCGGCGGCGCGCAGCGCGTCGGCGAGCTGGGCCGCGAGCGGGCGAGGACTCGCACGGTCCAACGTGATCGGCAGTTCGACCGGTAGCACGGCAGTGGCCTTCCAAAGTTGCGCGGCGGTGGCTATTCGATAATGCCACTTCACCGGACAGTCTGGATCCGTGACGAGACCACCGCTGTCCCCGACCGAACGCAGCACCATCCAGCGCGGCAAGCAGCGCGCGGCCACGGAGCGCTCGGATCTCGACGACGTGCTGGACGCCGGGCTGATCTGCCACCTCGGCGTGGTGGTCAACGGCGCGCCAGTGGTGCTGCCCACCTGCTACGGCTGGCAGGACAACACGCTCTACGTGCACGGCTCCACCGGCGCGAGCACGCTGCGGACGGCGATCGCGGGCGCCGAGGTGTCCGTGGCGATCACGGTCCTGGACGGGATCGTCTACGCGAGGTCGGTGTTCCACCACTCCGCCAACTACCGCTCCGCCGTGGTGCACGGGCGGGCGCGGCTCGTCGAGGACCCGGACGAGAAGCTGTGCGCGCTCGCCGTGATCACCGAGCACGTCGCCCCGGGTTCGTGGGACTACACGCGCGGACCGAGCCGGAAGGAGCTGGCGGCGACCTCCGTGCTCGCGCTGGAGCTCACCGAGGCCGCGGTGAAGATCCGGCGCGGTCCGCCCGGCGACGACGAGGCGGACGTGACCGTCGACTCCTGCTGGGCCGGAGTCCTGCCGGTGCGCCAGGTCTGGGGCGAGCCGGAGCCGTGCCCGCTGCTGCCGCCCGGCGTGGCCGTGCCCTCGCACGTCGCGGCGCGGAGGGCATCGGTTCGTGCCTAGGTGTACTGATCAGAGAGGTTGCGAACGGTCCGACACGTAGTCCGATGATGTTGGATGAGGGAGGGCCTCCGGGTTCGGTGTGGATTGCGACGTCTGCACCGAGCCGAACGGAGGCCCTCGTGTCCCACCGTAATGCTCCGCTGTCGGAGACCGGAAGGCTGCGGCTGGCCCGGTGTGTCGTGGAGGACGAGTGGCCGCTTCGACAAGCGGCACAACGCTTTCAGGTGTCGGTGAGCACGGCGCAACGATGGGCTGGCCGTTACCGGAACGAGGGCGAGCCGGGCATGGCCGATCGCTCGTCGCGTCCCCGAACCAGCCCACGACGCACCCCGTCCCGGACCGAGCGCCGAATCGTCAAGGTCCGGCTGGCACGACGGTGGGGACCGGCGCGGATCGCCTATCACCTGCGGTTGAATCCCTCCACGGTGCACCGGGTACTGACCCGCTTCGGCATGGCGCGGCTGGCTCATCTGGACCGGGCCCGCGGTGTGCCGGTCCGTCGCTACGAACGCGACGAACCGGGTGAGCTGGTCCACGTCGACATCAAGAAACTGGGCAACATCCCCGACGGAGGCGGTCACCGCGTGATGGACCGCTCCACCGGCAACCAGCACAAGAAAGTCACCACGACAGCCCGGTACCCGCACGGCAAACCCAAGATCGGCTACAGCTACCTGCACAACGCCGTCGACGATCACTCCCGGCTGGCCTACACCGAGATCCTGTCCGACGAAAGCAAGCATGCCGCCGTCGCGTTCTGGGCACGAGCGCAGGCGTTCTTCGCCACACACGGGATCACCGTGCAGCGCGTGCTCACCGACAACGGCTCCTGTTACCGCTCCCGTGACTGGCGCCAGGCCCTCACCGCCGCCGGGATCACCCACACACGCACCCGCCCCTACCGGCCACAGACCAACGGCAAAGTCGAGCGCTTCAACCGCACCCTGCTCGACGAATGGGCCTACGCCCGCCCCTACCGCTCCGAGACCGAACGACGAGCATCCCTGCCCCAGTGGCTGCACACCTACAACCACCACCGCGGCCACACCGCACTCGCAGGCCACCCACCCGCCAGCCGCGTTCCCAACCTCTCAGGACAGAACACCTAGGACTTGACGACCGGACCGACGAAGAGGTCCTGGCGGTACTCCGTCATCCCCTGCCTGCGCGGGCCGAAGACGTGGATGCTGACGGCCGGGTCCGGGCTGGAGTTGCGCACTTCGTGCACGTAGGACGGCCCGAACACCCGCGTCTGCCCGGTGGTCAGCGCGTGCACGAGTTCGACCGGCCTGCCGTCCGCGCCGACGCGGGCGACGCGCTCCACCAGGGAGCCCTGCACCACGGTGAACGCACCCTGGCCGCCGTTGTGGTCGTGCAGTTCGGTGTGCTGGCCCGGGAGCCAGCTCATCAGCCAGACCTCGTGCTCATCGGTTTTCTCCAGCAGCCCCACCCAGCGGTCGGCCGGGTCGTAGCGCAGGCGGTGCGCCCAGCGGGAACGGTCGGCCGCGACCCGGAGGGCGATCCTCGACGGGTGCAGCAGGGCGGGACGCTCGGTGGGAACGGTGTTGGGCGGAACGGCGAACATCGGCGTGGTCCTCAGGAATGTGGTGACGGGGGCGGGCGCACGCGACGTCGCCGGTCAGGCGGACGGGATCGGTGCGGCCACGCGTGAGCAGACGGGGCGGATCACCACGAAAGACAGAGCGCGCTGGCAACCCGGACGAGGGCGATGTGGCCCATCCGGTGCGTCATGGCGCGCGAAGACATGCCTGAATCGAACAGGAGGCCGACGCGGTGCGTCAAGTCGCTACAGCATCGAGGGCTTGAATCACATCCGCGACGAGATCGTTCGCGTCCTCGACCCCCACGGACAGCCTGACCAGCCCTTCCGGCACGGGGTCGCCCCACTGCGCCCGCCGGTCACCGGTGCTGTGCAGTCCCCCGAACGAGGTCGCCGCAGACACCAGCCGCGCGGCGGCGACGAACCGGTCCGCGGTCGCGGCATCGGCGAGTTCGATCGTCACCACGCCCGGGAACCGCCGCATCTGCTCGCGCGCGATCTCGTGCGCCGGGTCCTCCGGCAGGCCGGGCCAACGGACCTTGCGGACGGCGGGGTGCGCGCCCAATGCCTCGGCGAGCGCGGCGGCGTTCTCGCTCTGCCGCGCCAACCGGAGGTCGAGGGTGCCGAGGCTGCGGTGCGCCAGCCACGTCTCGAACGGGGCGGGTACGGCTCCGCCGAGGGTGCGCGCCTTGCGCAACCGCTCTGCCAGCGCGTGGTCCACTGTGGACACGTGGCCGAGCAGGACGTCGCTGTGGCCGGTCAACGCCTTGCTGTCACTGGCGACCACGAAGTCGGCACCGAGCGCGAGCGGGCGCTGACCGAGCGGCGTCGCGGTCGTGTTGTCCACCGCGACGAGGGCGCCCGCTGCGTGCGCACTGTCCACAAGGGACCGAATATCGCAGACGTCGAGCCACGGGTTGGACGGCGTCTCCAGCAGCACCAGGCGGACACCGGTGAAGTCCGGCCACGGCCCGGGCGTGGGCACCTCTCGGACCGAGACGTCCATCTCCTCGGCGATGAAGGTCCGCGTGGCGAAGTAGCCGTCCGAGGGCACCACGACGGCGTCCCCGGACCCGAGGAAGGCTCGCAGCAGCGTGCTGATCGCGGCCATCCCGGACGGGAAGAGCACGCACTCGCCGCCGTCCAGCTCACCGATCGCCGCTTCCAGTGCGCGCCAGGTGGGGTTGCCCGCCCGCGCGTAGTAGTCCGGCCGGGCACGACCGGCGGCGCCGTCGAGGTGGTAGGCCGTTGCGAAGACCGGCCCCGCCAGCAACGGCTCCCCGACGACCGGCTCGGAGTGTCCTGAGTGGACACACCGGGTCCCATCGCCCCAGTCCTGGCTCATGAGCGCTCCGGCTTCTGCTTGCGGCCCAGCAGTTCAGCGACCATCTCGCGCGGTTCGATCTCGCCGTCGCACAGCCGCTGCACGGCCTCGGTGATCGGCATCTCGACGCCGTTGCGCGTGGCCAGCTCCCGGATCGACGAGCACGACTTCACGCCCTCGGCGACCTGACCGTGCGCGGCCTCCTGCGCCTGCGCCAGGGTCTCCCCCCTGCCGAGGCGTTCACCGAAGCTGCGGTTGCGCGACAGCGGTGACGAGCACGTCGCGACCAGGTCGCCGAGCCCGGCCAGCCCGGCGAAGGTCAGCGGGTCGGCACCGAGCGCCGCGCCGAGCCTGCTGGTCTCCGCCAGCCCCCTGGTGATCAGCGAGGCCGCGGTGTTGGTGCCGAAACCCAGCCCGACCGCGATGCCGCAGGCGAGCGCGATCACGTTCTTGCACGCGCCGCCCAGCTCGCAGCCCACCACGTCGGTGATCGTGTACGGCCGGAAGTACCCGGTGGCGCAGGCGCGCTGCAGTTGCACGGCGCGGTCGTGGTCGGGGCAGGCGATGACGGTCGCGGTCGGCTGGCGCACCGCGATCTCCATCGCCAGGTTGGGTCCGGAGACGACCGCGACCTGGTCCTCCGGTACCTCGGCGACCTCGCGCACCACCTCGCTGATCCGCTTGAGCGTGCCCAGTTCCACCCCCTTGGAGAGGCTGACCAGGGTGACGCCGGGGGGAAGCAGCTCGCGCCAGCGCGCCAGGTTCTCCCGCAGGTTCTGGCTGGGCACGCCCAGCACGACCACCTCGGCGCCGTCCAGCGCCTCCGCCGCGTCCACAGTGGATCGCAGCCGCTCCGGCAGGGTGATCCCGGGCAGGTAGCCGGGGTTCTCGGCGCGCTCGTTGATCGCGTCGGCCACCTCGGACCTGCGCGCCCACAACATCACGTCCCGGCCCGCGTCGGCGAGGACCTTGGCGAAGGTCGTCCCCCAGGAACCCGCGCCGAGGACGGCGACGCGCTGCGCGCTCACCTGTCCTCCTCCTGCTTGTCCTTGCGGGCCTTGCGCGGGGAGTAGAACTCGGTCGGCGCCTGCTCCTCGCGGACCTCGGCGAGCAGGTCGCGCACCTCGCCCATGAGGTGGTCGGTGACCTCGCGCAGCAGCTCGTTGTCCACCGCACGGCCGCGGAACTTCGACAGGTCCAGCGGGTCGCCGACGCGGACGACGACGGTCTTGCGCGGGAACAGGCTCAGCCGCTTGCGCTTGTGGTCCCACACCCGGTGGGTGCCCCAGTGCACCAGCGGCAGCACCGGGACCGAGCCGTCGACGCAGTGCTCGACCGCGAGCCGGGCCACCCCGGTCCTGGACACCATCGGCCAGAACTCCGGGTCCTTGGTGAGCGTGCCCTCCGGGTAGATGGTCACGACCTTGCCCTCGGTGAGCGCCTTGTCGGCCGCCGCCAGGCTGTTGCGCGCGTCCGCGGTGCCCCGGCTGACCGGGATCTGCCCGGCGCCGCGCAGGATGCGGCCGAGCACCGGGATCTTCCACAGGCTGTCCTTGGCCAGGAAGCGCGGCACCCGGCGGGCCTGGTGCACGAACACCGCGGCGTAGGGCGGGTCGAGGTGGGAGATGTGGTTGCCGACCAGCAGCACCCCGCCCTGCCGCGGCAGCTTGTCCCGGCCCTCGAACCTCCGCCTGGCCAGCAACCTGGTGCCCGGATAGAAGATCGCCGCGGCGACACCCACCCAGAAGCCGCCCTTTTCCCTGGCCACGCGTTGCCTCCCGTTCACGGCCCCGCCGAGCGCGGGGTGAGGTGAGTCTTCCCGGAGCAACGCCGTCAGGTCCAGCCGGACGCCGAACCGGGACTTGGGGTAAGGATGAACCGTGTCCTATGAGGTCGATCTGGTGGTCCCGGTGAAGTCGCTGCACCGGGCGAAGTCGCGACTGCTCGGCGCGGCGGACCGCGGCAGGCGCGATCCCGGCGCCCACGCGGCCCTCGCGCTCGCATTGGCGCTGGACACCCTGTCCGCCGCGGCCGCGGCTCCCGGGGTGCGCCGAGTGGTGGCCGTCACATCGGACGCCGACGTCGCTTCAGCGGTGCGGGAAATCGGGATCGAGTCGATCCCGGACATTCCGGACCGCGGGCTCAACGAGGCGCTGCGGCACGGCGCGCGGGTGCTCCGCGAAGCCGATCCCCTGGCACGGCTCGGCGCGCTGCAGGCCGACCTGCCGGCGCTCCGGCCGAGCGAGTTGGCCGCCGCCCTCGCCGCGTCCGACGGGGGTCGTGCGCACTGCCCGGACCGCCAGGGCACCGGGACGACGCTGTTGCTGGCGGGCGTCGGTGGCGAGCTGGACCCGCACTTCGGACCGGGCTCCTCCGCGGCCCACACCGCGACGGGAGCACGGCCGCTGCTGGGCGAGTGGCCTTCGCTGCGCTGCGACGTGGACACCGAGGAGGACTTGGCGGCCGCGACCGTTCTCGGCCTCGGCCGCCACACCGCGGGCCGGTTCTGCCCCTCCACGAGCTAGCAACAGGCGGTCGAGCCCGCGCAGTCCCGCCCGGTGGAACAGGCGACAAAGCGCCGCTCCACGTCGAAGTAGTGCGCCGAGCAGAGAAGCGCGCCGTTGCCCGGCGAGGTCGTGCGGTCTCCAACACTCCGGCAGTGCGCATCCGTGAAGAGCTTCTCCGGCGTGGCGCTGGATCCACCGCGACGTCCCAGCACCCTTCCGGCCTGAGCATGATCTTCCTGGACGACCGCGCAGGGGCTATCGTTCGAGCCGTGAGCACTCCTGACCAGGCGATCCCGCGACAGGCGACGGTGCACTCCGTGCTGCCGGACGGCTCGGTCACCGTGCTCGACGACAACGGCCTGCTGCACGACGCGACCGCGGAAGCCGTGCGCGCGGGCGGCTGGCGCGCTCCCCGCGCCGGGCAGCGCGTGGCGTTGCGGCACGAGGACGGCGAGATCGTCGCGGTCCTGCCGCCCACACGATCATGAGTTCATCTCGGCGTCGTGACAGGTTCACCACTCCGAGTGCCTCGAACAGCGCTGACCCGCCCGCGGTGCGGAACAATGGGACAACGTGAGCCCGGACAGCAGCGAGAGCAGACCAGCAGGCCGTTCCGCGGGAGGCGACCCGGCGCACCAGCGCTCCGTCCCACCCCCGCCGGCGGCCACCAGGCTGGCCGTGCCGACGGACCTCCCCGACGACCGGTACTTCAACCGGGAGCTGGCGTGGCTGGACTTCAACGCCAGGGTGCTCGCCCTCGCCGAGGACCCGTCGGAACCCCTGCTGGAGCGGGCGAAGTTCCTGGCGATCTTCGCGTCCAACCTGGACGAGTTCTACATGGTCCGGGTCGCCGGGCTGAAACGCCGGGACGAGACGGGCCTCTCGGTGCGCAGCGCGGACGGCCAGTCCCCGCGCGAGCAGCTGGCCCGGATCTCCACCCGCACCCAGGACCTGGTCGAGCAGAACGCGAGCGTCTTCCTCAACGAACTGCGGCCGGAGCTGGAGAAGCACGACATCCGCATCGTCGAGTGGGACGACCTCGACGACGCCGACCAGATGCGCCTCGGCACGTACTTCACCGAGCACATCTTCCCGGTGCTGACCCCGCTCGCGGTCGACCCGGCGCACCCGTTCCCCTACATCTCCGGGCTCTCGCTGAACCTCGCGGTGACCGTGAAGGACCCCGAGGACCGGACGGAACGCTTCGCCCGCATCAAGGTCCCGGACAACGTGCCCCGGCTGGTGCGGGTGGAGCTGGACAAGGACGCCGACACCGCGAC
The DNA here is from genome assembly GCF_900103775.1 of Allokutzneria albata. Taxonomy (GTDB): domain Bacteria; phylum Actinomycetota; class Actinomycetes; order Mycobacteriales; family Pseudonocardiaceae; genus Allokutzneria; species Allokutzneria albata. Next base: position 4,653,103 of record NZ_LT629701.1, read on the forward strand.
CTTCCTGCCGCTGGAGGACCTGATCTCCGCGCACCTGGACAAGCTGTTCGCCGGCATGGAGATCAGCGAGCACCACGTGTTCCGGGTGACCCGCAACGCCGACCTGGAGGTGGAGGAGGACCAGGACGAGGACCTGTTGCAGGCGTTGGAGCGCGAGCTGTCCCGCCGCCGCTTCGGCCCGCCGGTCCGCCTCGAGGTCGAGGAGTCGATGAGCGAGCACATGATGGAGCTGCTGCTCCGCGAGCTCGACGTGGACCCGCACGACGTGGTCGAGGTGCCGGGACTGCTGGACCTCAACTGCCTGTGGCAGCTCTACGCGCTGCACCGGCCGCAGCTGAAGAACCCGACCTTCGTGCCCGCGACGCACCCGGCCTTCGGCGAGGGCGAGACGCCGAAGAGCGTGTTCCAGACGCTGCGCGAGGGCGATGTGCTGGTGCACCACCCGTACCACGCCTTCTCCACCAGCGTGCAGCGCTTCATCGAGCAGGCCGCGGCCGATCCGCACGTGCTCGCGATCAAGCAGACGCTGTACCGGACCTCCGGTGACTCGCCCATCGTCGACGCGCTCATCGACGCCGCCGAGGCGGGCAAACAGGTCGTGGCGCTGGTCGAGCTGAAGGCGCGCTTCGACGAGCAGGCGAACATCAAGTGGGCGCGCACGCTGGAGCGCGCGGGCGTGCACGTGGTCTACGGGCTCGTCGGCCTCAAGACGCACTGCAAGACCGCGCTCGTGGTGCGCCAGGAGGGCTCGACGATCCGCCGCTACTGCCACATCGGCACCGGCAACTACAACCCGAAGACCGCGCGGCTGTACGAGGACCTGGGCCTGCTGACGGCAGAACCCTCGGTGGGCGCGGACCTCACCGACCTGTTCAACGTGCTGACCGGGTACGCGCGGCAGAGCACCTACCGGAGCCTTCTGGTGGCCCCGCAGGGGGTTCGGCGCGGCATCATCGAGCGCATCGAGCGGGAGATCGGGCACGCCGCGGCCGGGCGCCCCGCGGGAATCCGGCTCAAGGCCAACGCCGTCGTCGACGAGCAGGTGATCGACGCGCTGTACCGCGCATCCCAGGCCGGGGTGCCGGTGGAGATCGTCGTGCGCGGGATCTGCGCTTTGAAACCGGGAGTTCCGGGGCTGTCCGAAACGATCCGGGTGCGCTCGATCCTCGGCCGCTTCCTTGAGCACTCCAGGGTCATCCACTTCGCGGGCTGCGACGAGTACTGGATCGGCAGCGCGGACATGATGCACCGCAATCTGGACCGCCGGGTCGAGGTGCTGGTGCGGGTCACCGATCCCAAGCTCACCAGGGACCTCTCGGCCATGTTCGACATCGCGATGGACGAGGGGACCCGCTGCTGGGTGCTCGGCCCCGGCGGAGGCTGGACGCCGTCCCCCGCGGAGGGCGAGAAGGTGCTGGACCTTCAGATGGAGATGCTGCGGCGGTACGGGGCGAAGGCGTGAACGAGATCGTGGTGCCAGAGATCAGGGCGGCAGGGGCCGTGCTCTGGCGGTGGGACTCCTCGGGCAAACCCGAGGTCGCGGTGGTGCACCGCCCCCGTTACGACGACTGGACGCTGCCCAAGGGCAAGCAGGACCCGGGCGAGACCATCCCGGCGACGGCGGCGCGGGAAGTCCGCGAGGAGACCGGGTTCGTCCCCGTGCTGGGCAGGAGCCTGGGCCGGGTCCGCTATCCGGTGACCACAATGGACGGCCGAAGTGGACAGAAGGTCGTCGACTACTACTCCGCCAGGGTGGCGGGCGGGCAGTTCGTGCCCAACGACGAGGTCGACGCGCTGCGCTGGCTGGGCCCGGAACAGGCCGCCGTGCTGCTGAGCCGGAACACCGACCGCACCGTCCTGGACGCTTTCACCGCGCTTCCGCCCGACACCACGACCCTGCTCCTGGTGCGGCACGCGAAAGCCGGAAAGCGGGACAAGTGGGAAGGTGATGACGATCTCCGGCCGCTCAGCAAGAACGGTGTGAAACAGGCCGCGGCACTTCGCGAGCTATTGCCGCTCTTCGGTCCGGACCGGGTGTACTCGGCGCCTCGGGTGCGCTGCACGCAAACCGTGGAAGGCCTCGCGGAGGACCTCGGTGTACCGATCCGGGAAGAACCGGTGCTGAGCGAGGAAGGCTATTGGCCGCACCCCTCCGACGGCGTCGGCAGGCTGCTGGAGATCGCCGCGGAGGGCGGCACCCCGGTGGTCTGCAGCCAGGGCGGGGTGATCCCGCACGTGGTGGAGCACCTGGCCCGCTCCTCCGGGGCCGCCACGCCCGCGCTGGCCGCCCGCAAGGGCAGCCTGTGGGTGTTGTCCTTCACCACGGCGGGCGGCGGCGCCCCGGTCCTCGCGGCCGCGGATTACCTGGCCAGCCCGCTACCCAGAGAAGTGACTGATCAGTCCTGAGTGGACGCCGAACGCGAAAGAAGCGGGGCCCGGTCCGTGACGGACCGGGCCCCGCTTCGTCAGCAGGCACCGCGCGCGGCGGTGAGCTGTCCTACTTCTTGGCGCGAGCCGGCTTCTTGGCGGCGGCGGGCTTGGCCGCGGCCTTGGCCGTGGTCGCCTTCTTGGCGGCCGGCTTGGCAGCTGCCTTCGCGGTGGTCGCCTTCTTGGCGGCCGGCTTGGCAGCTGCCTTGGCCGTGGTCGCCTTCTTGGCTGCGGGCTTCGCTGCCGGCTTGGCGGCGGCCTTGGCCGTGGTCGCCTTCTTGGCGGCGGTGGGCTTCGCGGCGGCCTTGGTGGCCGGCGCCTTGGCCGCGGTCGCCTTGGCACGCGTGGTGGTCTTCGCGGCCGCGGCGGTGGCGCGGGTGCCCGCCTTCGCGGTGGTGGTGGTCGCCTTCTTGGCAGCGGCGACCTTCGGCAGCTTCTTGGTGCCGCTGACCACGTCCTTGAACGTGGTACCGGCGCGGAAGGCGGGGATGTTGGTCTTCTTCACCTTGACGGTCTCACCGGTGCGCGGGTTGCGCGCGGTGCGAGCGGCGCGGGCGCGCTTCTCGAAGACGCCGAAGCCGGTGATCGTGACCTTCTCGCCCTTGTTGACGGTGCGGACGATGACGTCCACGAGACCGTCCACCGCGGTGTTGGCGGTCTTCTTGTCACCAAGGCGCTCCGCGAGCGCCTCGATCAGCTGGGCCTTGTTCACTTTCAGTCCCTCCCAGGACAGTCACGGCCCAGTCGGGCCGACTACTTGGCCCAAGATAGGCCCAACAGAGCGCATTCTCCACACGCCACGCCCAAAAACCTTTACGGCACGCGAGAATTGCGCCCTTCCGAGCTACAACCCCTGGGGGGCCTGTCCTGGGAGGGAAAAACCGATTAGTGCTGCTCAATCCCCTTTGGCAGTAGCGGATCCGCCCGGTTTCAGGCCCCGGACGCGGTCTGTGTCACGGGAAGCCAGGCCGGACGATCACGTTCAAAAAAGTCGATCTCTTGGGCGTGTCGCAGGGTCAGTCCGATGTCGTCGAGGCCCTCCAGGAGCCTCCAGCGGGTGTAGTCGTCGATGTCGAAGCCCGCTGTGAAGTCCTTCGCGCGGACGGTCTTCGCCGTGAGGTCGACGGTGATCTCCGTGCCCGGCTCGGCTTCCAGCAGCTTCCACAGCTGCTCGACGTCGGACTGCTCGCAGCGGGCGGCCAGCAGCCCGGCCTTGCCGGCGTTGCCGCGGAAGATGTCGGCGAACCGGGAGGAGACCACGACCCGGAAGCCGTAGTCGGCAAGTGCCCACACGGCGTGCTCCCTGGAGGATCCGGTGCCGAAGTCCGGCCCGGCCACCAGGACGCTGCCCGCGCGGAAGGCGTCGTCGTTGAGGACGAAGTGCTCGTCGGCCCGCCAGGCCGCGAACAGGCCGTCGGCGAATCCCGTGCGGCTGACCCGCTTCAGGTAGACGGCCGGGATGATCTGGTCAGTGTCCACGTTGGACCGCCGCAGCGGGACGCCGACACCGGTGTGGGTGGAGAACGGTTCCATGGTCGTGAATCGCCCTTCTCAGTCCAGGTCCGCGGGGGAGGCGAGGGTGCCGCGCACGGCGGTGGCGGCAGCGACGAGCGGGGAGACCAGGTGCGTCCGGCCGCCCTTGCCCTGCCGCCCCTCGAAGTTCCGGTTGGAGGTCGACGCGCTGCGCTCACCGGGGGTGAGCTGATCCGGGTTCATGCCAAGGCACATCGAGCAGCCCGCCTGGCGCCACTCCGCGCCCGCGTCGAGGAAGACCTCGTGCAGCCCCTCCGACTCGGCCTGTGCGCGTACACGCATCGATCCGGGTACGACGAGCATCCGCACCCCGCCCGCGACCTTGCGCCCCTTGAGGACCTCGGCGGCTGCGCGCAGGTCCTCGATCCGGCCGTTGGTGCACGAGCCGAGGAAGACCGTGTCGACGGAGATCTGCCGCAGCGGCGTCCCCGGCCGCAGATCCATGTACGACAGGGCCTTCTCGGCGGCCAGCCGCTCGCTCTCGTCGGCGATCTGCTCCGGGTCGGGGACACTGGCGTGCAGCGGCAGTCCCTGCCCGGGGTTGGTGCCCCACGTGACGAACGGCGTCAGCTCGTCGGCGTCGATCCGGATCTCGTGGTCGAACTCCGCGCCCTCGTCGGTGGCGAGCGTGCGCCAGTACTCCACCGCGGCGTCCCAGTTCTCGCCCTGCGGCGCGTGCGGACGGCCCTTGAGGTAGGCGAAGGTCGTCTCGTCCGGAGCGATCATCCCGGCCCGCGCGCCCGCCTCGATGGACATGTTGCAGACCGTCATGCGGGCTTCCATGGACAGCGCGCGGATCGCGCTGCCGCGGTACTCCAGGACGTAGCCCTGCCCGCCGCCGGTGCCGATCTGGGCGATGACGGCGAGGATCACGTCCTTCGCGGTGACACCCGGCTTCAGCTCACCGTCGACGGTGACGGCCATGGTCTTGAAGGGGCGCAACGGCAACGTCTGGGTCGCCATCACGTGCTCGACCTCGGAGGTGCCGATGCCGAACGCCAGCGCGCCGAACGCGCCGTGGGTGGAGGTGTGGCTGTCACCGCACACCACCGTCATGCCGGGCTGGGTGAGTCCCAGCTGCGGGCCGACGACGTGCACGATGCCCTGTTCCGCGTCCCCCATGGGGTGCAGGCGGATGCCGAACTCGGCGCAGTTGCGCCGCAACGTCTCCACCTGGGTCCGGGAGACGAGGTCGGCGATCGGCTTGTCGATGTCGACGGTGGGGACGTTGTGGTCTTCCGTTGCGATCGTGAGATCGGGGCGGCGGACGCGGCGCCCGGCCATCCGCAGGCCCTCGAACGCCTGGGGGCTGGTCACCTCGTGCACCAGGTGCAGGTCGATGTAGAGCAGGTCGGGCTCGTCACCACTGCCCTGGCGCACGACGTGCGCCTCCCACACCTTCTCCGCGAGCGTGCGTGCCATCGCTTCTCTCCGTGGTGGTTTCTCCCCAGCGGTCCCGGCGGCCGCGCGGGAACCACTGCTGGACTTCCCGCAATATGGGAAGTTAGTATCGGCTTGTGGGACAGCATAGCGGCATCGGCGTCTTGGACAAGGCAGTGGCAGTGCTGCACGCGGTGGCGAAGGACCCGTGTGGCTTGGCGGAGCTGTGCAGCAGGACGGGTCTTCCCCGCGCGACGGCGCACCGCCTCGCCGTGGGTCTGGAGGTCCACCGGCTGTTGCAGCGCGGGGCCGACGGTCGTTGGCGCCCGGGTGGCGCGCTCGCCGAACTCGCGGGCGGAGCGACGGATCCCCTTGTGGACGCGGCCAGTTCGGTTCTGCCGCGGCTGCGCGACATCACCGGCGAGAGCGTTCAGCTCTACCGCAGGGACGGCATCGCGCGGGTGTGCGTGGCGAGCGCGGAGCCGCCGAGCGGTCTGCGCGACACCGTTCCCGTCGGCGCGCGCCTGCCGATGACGGCGGGCTCCGGGGCGAAGGTTCTGCTCGCGTGGGCCGATCCGGCGACGCAGCGCGCCGTGCTGGCCGACGCGGTTTTCGGCGAGCGCACGCTTCTGGACGTTCGCCGCCGCGGTTGGGCGCAGAGCGTCGCCGAGCGCGAGCCCGGCGTCTCCAGTGTTTCCGCTCCGGTGCGCGACGCCACGGGCGCGGTCGTCGCCGCCGTGTCCGTCTCCGGCCCGGTGGACCGCATAGGCCGCCGCCCCGGCGCCCGCTGGGCCGCCGACCTCCTGGCCGCCGCCGAGGCTCTCCAGTCCCGCATGTAGCCCGCGCGCCCCACCACGCCTCCCCCAGCCCGGAGCCCCGCCCCCAGCCGGACTCCGGGCTTCTTCATGCCTTGGGCGCGGGTCACCTGCCCCCGACGAAGTCGACCGCACTTCAGAACAGGGGCGGCGCGCCGCACTTCCAGCCAACGGCGCCGCCGAACTTCCCGCGTGGAGGTCGACTTGACCCCCGCATAACGAACCCGCATACGCCGTAACAACCAACAACCAAAGAACGACATACTCAATTAAGCCGTTTTCCGGACTCCCCAGGAAACCGCACGACACGCAAAACCGAACTACCCACAGGTACGCCCACAAACCCAAGCCCCACAAAAGAAAGCTGGAAGGCGACAGCACAACGGCGAAGCCGAGTGCAAACCAGAAGCAACCACAGCCGGGGGTCCGGGGGCGGAGCCCGCCGGCGTGGGGGCGTGGGGGCCCGGCCCCCACAAGGCAATGCGAAAAAGCCCGTACTCACGCATTCCGTGAGTACGGGCTTCCCCGCTTTGTAGCCCCGACGGGATTTGAACCCGCGCTACCGCCTTGAGAGGGCGGCGTCCTAGGCCGCTAGACGACGGGGCCTTGAACTAGGGAGGTGTTTATCCTGCCCTGCTGGGGTACTAGGACTCGAACCTAGAACGGCAGAGCCAGAATCTGCTGTGTTGCCAATTACACCATACCCCACCAGCATTCGGGGCGGTGTTCCAGGGGCCTGGTTTCGGTCTCCGGTGCGCCGTCCCTCGTGCTGAAATGAATACTAGACCACGCCCCCACGATCCTCCAAATCGGCCCCCTTCACGCGCATTCCCGCAGGTCAGCGCGCCAGAAGGGGGCCGGGGAGTTGATCAGGGGATGATCACGTGGCGACCGGGGCCACGTCGCAGACGAGGGCCTCGGGCAGCTCGTCCAGGCTGGTGATGGCGAGAACGCCCGGGGGCACCTCGGCGTGGCTGTCGCCGCGGTCCAGCCAGACGCCGTGCAGCCCGGCGTCGCGGGCGCCGACCGCGTCCAGGTCGAGCCGGTCACCGACGTGCATGACCTGCTCCGGCGGCAGGCCGAGGGCCACCGTGGCGGTGTGGAAGATCGCCGGGTCCGGCTTGGCGACACCCAGCTCACCGGCGATGATCACGTGGTCGAACACCTCGGACAGCCCGAGGTCGGCGATCTTCATCCGCTGCAGGGGACCCGAGGCGTTGGTGATGGCCGCGATGCGCAGGCCCGCGGCCCGCAGCCAGTCCAGGCAGGGCCAGACGTCCTCGTAGACCTCCCAGGCGGCCCGCATGGCCTGGACCCGCAGTTCCTCCCGCCCCGCCAGCTCGGAGTCGGCCAGTTCCACGCCCAGCTCGGCGAAGAAGGCCCTGGTCCGCTCACGCCGCATGGTTTCGTAGTCGACCTCGCCGGTGAGATAACGCGCCAACTGCATTTCGGTAACGCGTTCCCATAACGGCCACGCGTCGTCGTGACCGACCAGCGCGGCGAGGCCGCGCCGTGAGGAAGTCACATAGTCGACCAGCGTGTCGTCGATGTCGAAGCACACAGCACGGATTTGTCCGACCTTCTCGGAGGAGGCGATAGGAGCTAAGGCGGATGTCACCCGGTGAGATTACGCGCCTACCAAGCGATTCTGACTCGGCTAAGGAGGTGATTGTTATGTTCGCTGGCTCGGTCAAGAGCCAGCGGAGCACAACCGTTAGTGCTTAGCCTGCCCCGAGCACGGGCAGTAGTCGCGAAACCGTACGACCGGTAACCGCAACCCCGGAGCGCGCGAAAGCCTCGCGCACCTTCAATCCGAGCCAGCCCACAAGTGCCGACCCGAGCGCGGTTTCCCGCAGCCCGGCGCACCGGCCCCTCGGGTACCCGGCGGTGGCTCCACCTCACGTGCGACAGCCCTTGACGCCGGGCTCCGCCGGGTGCAACCTGAAGTTATTCAACCAGCGTTGAAATTAGGGGTGATCACGGATGGAGCGCACGACCTGCGTCATCGCCGGGGGCGGTCCCGCCGGCATGGTTCTCGGGCTCCTGCTGGCCAGGGCGGGTGTCGAGGTCACGGTGCTGGAGAAGCACGCGGACTTCCTGCGCGACTTCCGGGGCGACACCGTCCACCCGTCGACCCTGACGCTGCTGGACGAGCTCGGCCTCGGCGAGCGGTTCGAACAGGTGCCGCACCGCAAGGTCGACCGGATGCAGGTGATGCTGGACTCGGGCATCGCCCCGTTCGGCGACCTGTCGCGGATTCCCGGCAAGCACAAGCACATCGCCTTCGTGCCGCAGTGGGACTTCCTCGACCTGATCGCCGCCGCGGGCAAGGAGGAGCCCACGTTCACGCTGCGCATGAGCACCTCGGTGACCCGGCTCGTCAAGCGGGGCGGCAAGGTCGCGGGCGTCGAGTACCGCACGGCGGACGGGCGGACCGGGGAACTGCACGCCGATCTCGTGGTGGCGTGCGACGGACGGCACTCGACGGCCCGCACCGGTGCCGGGCTGAAGAGCCGGTCGTTCGGCGTACCGATGGACGTGTGGTGGTTCGGGCTGCCGCGCAAGGCCGACGACCCGACCGGCGGGCTCGGCAGGTTCTCCAGGGGCGAGGTCGCGGTGCTGATCGACCGCGGCGAGTACTTCCAGACCGCCTACCTGATCAGGAAGGGCTCGGACGCGCAGGTGCGCGCCGAGGGGATCGAAGCGTTCCGCCGCCGCGTCGTGCGGCTGATCCCGTGGCTGGAGGACCGGATCGACAGCGTGGAGTCGCTGGAGGACGTGAAGCTGCTCGACGTGAAGCTGGAGCGGCTGACCCGGTGGCACACCGACGGTCTGCTCTGCATCGGCGACGCGGCGCACGCGATGTCACCGGTGGGCGGCGTCGGCATCAACCTCGCCGTGCAGGACGCGGTCGCGGCGGCGCGCATCCTGGCCGGGCCGCTGCGCCGGGGAACGTTGAGCACCAAGGATCTCGCCAAGGTGCAGCGGCGGCGGTGGCTGCCGACGGCGCTCACCCAGGGCATGCAGCGAGTGGTCCACAAGCAGGTCCTCGGCAAGACGCTGGGCGCGCAGCCCCAGGGGACGCCACGGGTGAGCAGGCTGCCGTTGCCGCTGCGCCTGATCCAGCGGTTCCCGTGGCTCCAGGCGATCCCGGCGACCTTGGTCGGCGTGGGCGTCCTCCCGGAACACGCGCCGGACTTCGCCCGCCGCTGATCATCCGTCGAGCGCGTCGACGAAGCGGGTCAACAACTCCGCGAAGTCGGCGCGCTCTTTCGCGCTCCAGCCCCGCATCGCCGCGGCGAAGCGCTCCTGCCGCCGCAGACGCACCTCCTCGACGTGCGCCCACCCCGCTTCGGTCAGCTCCAGCAGCGACCGCCGGCCGTCGTCCTGATCGGCGATCCGGCGCACCAGTCCGGCCGCCACAGCTTTGGCGACGAGCCTGCTCGCGCGCGGCTGGTCCACCGAGAGCAGCTCGGCGAGCGAGGTCACCGAGCACGGGCGGGCCGCCTGCTGCTCCCCTTCCACCGCGTCGGCGAGGGCCGTCAGCGTGGGATCGACGGCGGCCTCGCTCGCCAGGGCACGGCGGGTTTGCCTGCGGCGCACGCGAACCATGGCGCGCTCGACCGCGACCACCGAGAAATCCTGCTTGTCCCGCACTCTGCCAAAGTACATGCTCTATGACATGAACATGCAAGAGGGCATGAGACCGATCGGATACTGGTTCAAGCGGCTGGACGGCCTGCTGGAGGCGGACTTCGCGGCGTCCTTGGCCGACTCGGGGATCGACCGCCGGATGTGGCAGGTCCTCAACACGCTCGCCGCCGGAGCGCGCACCCGCGCGGAGCTGTCGGCCGCGATGGCCCCGTTCGACGAGACCGATGCGGTGGCCGCGCTCCTCGCTCGCGAATGGATCAGCAAGACGGAAGCCACGTTCGCGCTCACGGACGCCGGGAGGGAGGGCCACAGGGCAACGGCGGCGCGCGTACGGGACGCGCGCCGCCGGATCACGAACGGCATTTCCGATGAGGACTACGCCACGACGGTCGCCGTGCTCGACCGCATGGCGGCCAACCTCACCGCTTCTTCTTCGCCACCACCGGGTTCGTGAGGGTGCCGATCCCGTCGACGGTGACCGAGACCGTCTGGCCGTGGTCCATCCGCCCGACGCCCGCCGGGGTGCCGGTGAGGATCACGTCGCCGGGCAGCAGCGTCATGACGTGCGAGACCCACTCCACGAGCGCGGGCACGTCGTGGATCATCTGCGAGGTCCTGCCGTCCTGGCGCACCTCGCCGTCCAGCTCGGTGCGCAGGCGGGTGTCGGCCACGTCGACCTTGGTCTCGATCCACGGCCCGAGCGGGCAGAACGTGTCGTGGCCCTTGGCGCGGCCGAACTGACCGTCCTGCTTCTGGTGGTCGCGCGCGGTCACGTCGTTGGCCACCGTGTAACCGAGGATCGCGCTGAACGCGTGCTCGGCCAGCACGTCCTTGCAGGGGCGGCCGATCACCACGGCCAGCTCGCCCTCGAAGTCGACGTGGTCGGAGCTGGCGGGCAGCCGGATCTCCGCGTTCGGGCCGACCACGGAGGTGGACGGCTTGAGGAAGATCATCGGATCTGCCGGGGCCTCGCCGCCCATCTCCTTGGCGTGGTCGGCGTAGTTGCGGCCGACGCAGATCACCTTGGAGGGCAGGATCGGCGCGAGCAGCCGGACGTCCGCGAGCGGCCAGCGGCGACCGGTGAACTGCACCGGGCCGAACGGGTGCTCGGCGATCTCGGCGGCGGTCAGCGAGTCAGTCGAGTCTTCGGAGCCCTCGATCGCGACGAACGCGACGCCTTCTGGGTGAGCGATACGAGCAAGACGCACTCCGGCAGGGTAACCGAGCCGGGCTAGCGTTCCCGGTGTGCGCCTCCCCGAACTGGTCATCTTCGACTGCGACGGCACGCTGGTCGACTCCGAACGGATCGCGAACGAGGTCTTCGCCGCCCTGATCACGGCGGAGGGACTGCCCACCGGCTTCGCCGAGTGTGTCGAGCGTTACATGGGGCGGTCGGCCGGCTCCTGCGTCGCCGGGATCGAACGGGAGCTCGGCCGTCCACTTCGGACAGATCTGCTCGCCCTGCGCACCGCCGAGGTGGACAGGCGGCTGGCCGGGGAGCTGACCGCCGTCCCGGGCGTCCGCGAGGCGCTGGAGGTGCTCGCCGCGGCGGGAACCCCCGTGTGCGTCGCGTCGAGCAGCACGCCCGCCGAGATCGAGTTCCGCCTGCAGCACACCGGGCTCGCGGAGTTCTTCGGCGGTGCGGTCTTCAGCGCCACCACGGTGCCCAACGGCAAGCCCGCCCCGGACGTCTTCCTGCACGCGGCGAAGGAGATGGGCCGCGCGCCGCAGGACTGCGTCGTGGTCGAGGACAGCGTGACCGGGGTCCTCGCGGGGAAGGCGGCCGGAATGCGGGTGATCGGCTTCGCCGACCTGATGGCCCCGGACGCGTTGCGCGCGGCCGGAGCCGACCAGGTGGTCCGGCACGCCGGCGAGCTGCCGGCGGCGTTGGGCTACCAGGCCAACGCGCGCTGAGACATCGCCTTGTGCACCAAGGCGTCGCACAGCGCCAGCCAGCTCGCCTCGACGATGTTGCCGTGCACGCCGACCGTGGTCCACTCGCGCTTGCCGTCCCTGGACTCCACGAGAACCCTCGTGACGGCGTCGGTTCCGTGCTGGTCGGTCAGGATGCGGACCTTGTAGTCGACCAGCTCGACGTCGGCCAGCCACGGCAGGTGCGGGCTGAGCGCCTTGCGCAGCGCCGCGTCCAGCGCGTGCACCGGGCCGTTGCCCTCCGCAGTCGCGATCACCCGTTCACCGGCGACGTGCACCTTGACCGTGGCCTCGGACACCACGTCGTCCTCGCCGCGGTGGTCGAGCACCACGCGGTAGGACTCCAGCTGGAACGGCGGCTCCGGCAACGGCTCCGCACCGTCCACATCGGACGCTTCGCGGCGCAGCAGCAGCTCCAGAGAGGCGTCGGCCGCCTCGAAGGACCAGCCGCGCGCCTCCAGCTCCTTCACCCTGCGCACCGCGCTGTTGACCGTCTCCGGCCGGCCGGTCAGGTCCAGCCCGAACTCCCTCGCCTTGAGTTCCAGGCTGGCCCGACCGGCCATCTCGGTGACCAGCACCCGCTGCCCGTTGCCGACGGTGGCCGGATCGATGTGGTTGTACAGCTCCGGATCCACCTTGATCGCGCTCGCGTGCAGACCCGCCTTGTGGGCGAATGCCGACGTCCCGACGTAGGCCTGGTGGGTGTCGGGTGCGAGGTTCGCGATCTCCGCGAGGGCATGCGAGACCCGGGTGAGCTCCGACAGCGCTTCGGTGGGTAGCACCGGCATGTCGAGCTTGGTCACCAGGTTCCCGACGACGGCGAACAGGTCGGCGTTGCCGGTCCGTTCCCCGTAGCCGTTGGCGGTGCACTGCACGTGGGTCGCCCCCGCCTGGACCGCGGCGACGGTGTTGGCCACCGCGCACGCCGTGTCGTCCTGGCAGTGGATGCCCACTCGGAAACCCGTGCGGGACACCACGTCCTGCACGGTCTCGGCCAGCCGGAGGGGCAGCTGGCCGCCGTTGGTGTCGCAGAGCACGACCACGTCGGCCCCGGCCTCGACCCCGGCGGAGAGCACGCGCAGCGCGCACTCCGGGTCGTAGGCGTAGCCGTCGAAGAAGTGCTCGGCGTCGAGGAAGACGCGCCGCCCCTGGCCGACGAGGAACGCGACGGTCTCCCCCACCATCGCGACGGCCTCGGACACCCCGGTGCGCAGGGCGCGCTCGATGTGCCTGCGATCGGCCTTGGCCACCAGGGTGATCACCGGTGCCTGCGAGTCGACCAGCGCGCGCACCTGCGGGTCCTCGTCCGGCCGCAGCCCGGGGCGGCGGGTGGAGCCGAACGCGACCAGCGCGGCGTGCCGCAGGTTCAGCTCACCGGCCGCGGCGCGCGCGAAGAACTCGGTGTCCTTGGGCATCGCGCCCGGCCAGCCGCCCTCGATGAAGCCGACCCCGACCGAGTCCAGCAGCCGCGCGACAGCGAGCTTGTCCGTCACGGAGTAGGAGATGCCCTCGCGCTGCGCGCCGTCGCGCAGCGTCGTGTCGTAGACGTGGAAGTCGTCGCCGAGCGGGGTCTCAGCCGGGGTCGTGCGGCTCACGGGGATGCCTCGTTCCTGCGTACAAGGGGCCTGACAAAACAAAAAGACCCCCCGCAGGATGCGAGAGGTCGGCGCGCCGGGAGCTGGAGCTCGTTACCCGGCGCGCTTGGCAATAATGACGCTGTGCTGCGAAAGCATGGTCGGGATAGTGCCACACCCTCGCCTCGCAGACCAACACACGGACGAATGTTCCCAGATCCTGGACACCTCTCCCCCGCCCGCGCTTACGCACCGAATGAGTCGTCGAGGTACTCGTACGCACCGAATGACTCATTCAGTGCGTACAACGGACCAAACGCGGCATTGGGGCGTGCGGCCAGGCGGGCGGGAGGGTCAGGGGCCGGCGCGCCACGCGGTGGCGAGGCGGCGGATTCCCTCGGTGACGGCGCCGGGACCGGCCGCGTAACCGATGCGGAGGAACTCGCGCAGCCCTTCCGACGCCGAGTACGCGGGGCCCGGGACGACGAGAACCCCGTGGCGGCGGGCGCGGGCGGCCAGGGCCACCGTGTCCGACTTCGGCACCCGCACCCACAGCGCGGCCCCGCCGAGCGGACGCGCCCACTCCCACTCCGGCAGGAGCTTCTGCATCGCGGCCTCGGCCGCGGCGAGCCCGGTGGACAGCTGGTCCTTGCGCTGTTCGCGCGCGGAGGCGGTGTGCGCGAGCAGCTTCAGGGCGAGCAACTGTCCGGGGACGGAGCTGCCGAGGTCGGCGGCGTTCTTGACGCGGGAGAGCCTGCCGACGAGGTCGCTGGGGCCGTGGATCCAGCCGACCCGAAGGCCGCCCCAGAACAGCTTGGACAGTGAACCGACGTTGAACACCGTGGCGGGCACCCCGTGCTCGGCGGCGACCGCGGCCAGCGGCGGCGGGGGCGGCCAGACCAGCGAAGTGTCCACTGTGGACTCGTCGTCGATCACCGGGACCCCGGCGGCTGCCGCGGCGCGGACCACGCGGAGCCGGTCGACGACGTTCAGCATCGCGCCGGTCGGGTTGTGCGCGGTGGGCAACAGGTAGACCAGCTTCGGGCGGCGGGCGATCAGCCGCTCCAGCACGTCGACGTCGACACCGCCGGGGCCGCGCCGCCCGGTGCGCACCGGAACGGTGATCACCTTGGCGCCCCGGGAACGGAAGGTCTCCAGGGCGCCCCGGTAGGTCGGCTCCTCCAGCACGATCTCGTCGCCCGGCTGCACCAGGCCCTGCGCGATCAGCTCGACCGCCTGCTGCGAACCGCTGGTGACGATCAGATCGCCGCTGTGCGCGGGAACACCGCGCCGCCCGAGCCGCTCGGTCAGCTCCTCGCGCAGCCGGGGCAGCCCGGCGGCGTAGTACCCGTGGTGGCCGAGGAGATCGCGGTAGTCCTCGGCGCCGACCTTCGTCGCGATCTCGGCGACCATCTGCAGGCCCGGCAGCGCACCGGTGGACAGGTCGATGCTCTCCGGTGGGTCGGCGAGGTCGGCTCCGGTCAGCGGTGCGGGAACCGAGCCCTGCCGCCCCATCCCGAGCGGTCCGCGCGAACGCGGCTCCGGCACCGGGTAGTCCACCCCGGGCCTGCGCACCCAGGTCCCGCTGCCCCTGCGGCTGGCCAGCCAGCCCGCGGCGCGCAACGCCTCGTACGCGGCGACGACGGTGGACCGGCTGACCGCGAGCGCCCCCGCCACCGTCCGCTCGGCGGGCAACCGCGTGCCCGCGGGCAGCTCGCCGGTGTCGATGAGCTGGTGCAAGGCATCGGCCAGGCGCTTGTGCAGCGGACCGTCACCGTCGGTCCAGCCGACCAGCAGGTGCACGAGCCGGGGCGCACCGATCGCTTCACTACGCACACGATCGGTCACTCGCAGTCCACCTCCGCGGAATTGGCCTGGTTATCCGGCGTCCGTTCGGAGCACTCTCTGCTCTCATAACGCGCGAGCCGCTCCTCGGGACGCGAAGCATCCGGACATCGCACTGACTCGGGGTTTCCGGACGTTACCCGCATCGCCCGATCCCAGAAAGGCAGGTCGGTGGCGTGGCAACCGTCGTGCTCGTCGGCACCCTCGACACCAAGGGCGAGGAGTACGCCTGGCTTGCCGAACGGGTGCGGGCCGGCGGGTGCGCCACCCTGATCGTCGACGCCGGAGTGCTCGGGGCGCCCGCGACTCCTCCCGACGTGACCGCCGTCCAGGTCGCGGAGGCCGCGGGGGCCGATCTCGCCGAGCTGCGCGCCGCCGGGGACCGGGGCGCGGCGATGGCGGCCATGGCCCGCGGCGTCGAGGTGATCACGGCCCGGCTGCACGCCGAGGGAAGGCTGCACGGCGTGATCGGCGTCGGCGGCTCCGGGGGGTCCGCCGTCGCCTCGGCCGCGATGCGGGCACTTCCCGTCGGTGTGCCGAAACTGCTGGTGTCCACGATGGCCTCCGGCGACACGTCGCCGTATGTCGGCGCCGTGGACGTCACGATGATGTACAGCGTCGTGGACATCGCCGGGATCAACCGGATCTCCGAGCTGGTCCTGGGCAACGCCGCGGCCGCGGTGTCGAGTATGGCGAATGCCTACCAGCTTGCCAGGCAACGGACCAGCACTTCGGGCAGGCCCCTCGTCGGCGCCAGCATGTTCGGCGTCACCACCCCCGCCGTCGACGAGGCGCGCCGGGTGCTCGGCGAGCTCGGCTACGAGGTCCTCGTCTTCCACGCCACCGGTTCCGGTGGCCGCTCGCTGGAGGCGCTGGCCGCCAGCGGCCTGCTCAGCGGGGTGCTGGACCTGACGACGACCGAGCTGGCGGACGAACTGGTCGGCGGCGTGCTCAGCGCCGGGCCGGAGCGGCTGGAGGCGGCCGGGCGCTGCCGGGTGCCGCAGGTGGTCAGCGTCGGCGCGCTCGACATGGTCAACTTCGGTCCCGCCGAGACGGTCCCGGACCGCTTCGCCGACCGCGATCTC
The DNA here is from genome assembly GCF_900103775.1 of Allokutzneria albata. Classification (GTDB taxonomy): domain Bacteria; phylum Actinomycetota; class Actinomycetes; order Mycobacteriales; family Pseudonocardiaceae; genus Allokutzneria; species Allokutzneria albata. The sequence goes on from NZ_LT629701.1 coordinate 4,669,348, forward strand.
CACGTGCACAACGCCACCGTGACGCTGATGCGCACCACCGCCGAGGAGTCGGCGGAGCTGGGCAGGCGCATCGCCGCCAAGCTCGCCGGGGCGGCCGGGCCGACGGCGCTGTTCCTCCCGCTGCGCGGGGTTTCGGCCATCGACGCCGAGGGCATGCCGTTCCACGACCCCGAGGCCGACGCCGCGCTGTTCGCCGCCCTGCGCGCGGGCGTCTCCGGGTCCCCGGTCGAGCTCATCGAGCGGGACGAGCACATCAACGACGCCGTGTTCGCCGCCGCCATGGCACGCCGCCTGCACGAGTTGATCCAGTCAAGGGGACGGAACACATGAACCGCACTGAGGCACTCGCCCGCCTCAGATCCACAGTGGACAGTGGATCGCCGATCATCGGAGCGGGCGCGGGAACGGGACTGTCGGCCAAGTGCGCCGAGGCGGGCGGCGTCGATCTGATCATCATCTACAACTCCGGCCGGTACCGGATGGGCGGGCGCGGATCGCTGGCAGGGCTGATGCCCTACGGCGACGCCAACGCGATCGTGCTGGAGATGGCGGGCGAGGTGCTGCCGGTGGTGCGCCGGACCCCGGTGCTCGCGGGCGTCTGCGGAACCGACCCGTTCCGGCTGATGCCGAAGTTCCTCGACCGGCTCGCCGACACCGGCTTCACCGGGGTGCAGAACTTCCCCACCGTCGGGCTGATCGACGGTGTCTTCCGGGCCAACCTGGAGGAGACCGGGATGAGCTTCGCGATGGAGGTCGAGATGATCGGCCTCGCCGCCGAGCGCGACCTGCTCACCGCGCCCTACGTCTTCGACGCCGAGCAGGCGCGGGCGATGGCCGAGGCGGGCGCGGACGTGCTGGTGCCGCACATGGGGCTGACCACCAAGGGCAGCATCGGCGCGCGCACCGCGCTGACCCTCGACGAGAGCGTGCGGCGGGTCCAGGAGATGCGCGACGCGGCGGTCGAGGTGAACCCGGACGTCCTGGTGCTCTGCCACGGCGGCCCGATCGCCGAACCGGAGGACGCGCAGTACGTGCTCGACCGCACCACCGGCGTCGTCGGGTTCTTCGGCGCCTCGTCGATGGAGCGCCTGCCCACCGAGACCGCGATCACCGAACAGGTGCGGGGCTTCAAGCGCCTCGCGCGGAAGGGATGACGGTGTACCGACTGACCGTCCTCTACGGACACCCGAAGGACCCGAAGGCGTTCGACGAGTACTACGAGACAGTCCACCTGCCCCTGGCCAGGAAGATGGAGGGCTTCACCGGCTGGACGATCGGCAAGTGCGAGCCGCTGGTCGCCGGGGACGTCCCGCCCTACTACATGGTGGTCGGCCTCTACGCGGAGACCCGCGAGCGGATCGAGGAGATCCTGGCGACCCCCGCGGGCCAGGCCGCCGTCGCCGATGTGCCGAACTTCGCCACCGGCGGAGCCTGGTTCACCTACCACGAGGAGAAGGTCGAGGTCCCGCTCACCCTCGGCTGAGCCCTCCGCCCGCATCGGCTGCCCCCAACCTGACGCCGGTGCACCACGAAAAAGAGAACGGCCCCCGTTGCCCGCGGGGGCCGTTCTCGTTGCTTTCCAGCCCGGTCGGCCCGTCCTGTTACGGGGTGGCGACGCCGGTGCGGGTGATCACGTTGGAGGACACCAGCGCGGCCAGGCGGTCACCGATCGCATAGGTGGCACCGGGGGCGGAGTGGTCCCTGGTGGCCAGGTCGAAGGCGACCGCGGCCTCGATGCGCCGGGCGGACTCGGACTCACCGAGGTGGTCCAGCATCAGCGCGACGGAGAGCACCGCGGCGGTCGGGTCGGCGACGCCCTGGCCCGCGATGTCCGGGGCGCTGCCGTGCACCGGCTCGAACATGCTCGGGTTGCGGCGGGTGATGTCCATGTTGCCGCTGGCCGCCAGGCCGATGCCGCCGGTCACCGCCGCCGCCAGGTCGGTGATGATGTCGCCGAACAGGTTGTCGGTGACGATCACGTCGTAGCGGCCCGGGTCGGTCACCATGTGGATGGTCGTGGAGTCCACGTGCTGGTAGGACACCGAGACGTCCGGGTACTGCAGGGACACCTCCTCCACCACGCGCGACCACAGCGATCCCGCGTGCGCGAGCACGTTGGTCTTGTGCACCAGGGTCAGGTGCTTGCGCGGCCGCGCCGACGCCCTGGCGAAGGCGTCCCGGACCACGCGCTCCACGCCGAACGAGGTGTTGATGCTGACCTCGGTGGCGATCTCGTGCGGGGTGTCCTTGCGCAGCAGGCCGCCGTTGCCCGCGTAGGGGCCTTCCGTGCCCTCCCGCACCACGACCATGTCGATCTCGGGAGACTCGGCCAGCGGGCAGCGCACGCCCGGGTAGAGCCGCGCCGGGCGCAGGTTCACGTGGTGGTCGAGCTCGAAGCGCAGCCGCAGCAGCAGCCCGCGTTCGAGGATGCCGCTGGGCACCGAGGGGTCGCCGACCGCGCCGAGCAGGATCGCGTCGTGCTGGCGCAGTTCACCGAGCACCGACTCCGGCAGCAACTCGCCGGTGGCGTGCCAGCGAGCCGCACCCAGGTCGAATCGGGTGATCTCGGCGGTCGGGACGACCTCACCGAGCACCTTCAGCGCCTCGGCGATCACCTCGGGGCCGATCCCGTCACCTGGGATCACCGCGAGCCGCATGCACACACCTCCTGCGAGCGCGGCCCCGCCGAATCGGGGCCTGTCATGGCGCGAAGGCTACCGGCACGAGAGGTGTTAATTGCATATTCGACGCGCAACTCAAGTCATCTCTCCCGTACTGCGGGACACCCGATCGGGTATCTCCGGTCGTGGGACCCACGACGGAGGGGACCATCAGCACTGCGTCATTAGGCAAATGCCTACCTCCCGGGGTCCGGCTGTCCACAACGCGGTGGTGCCCGGAGTGCGATCCCACTCCGGGCACCACGGTCGCGATCTTTACCCGATCAGGTCAACTCACCGCCGCTGCGGACCGCTGGGCCGCCCGATCGGGGCACCCCCGCCGAGTTTCACGTCCTTCACGCCGACCACCTGCGCCCGCTTGCCGGTCGCGTTGTGGTGGTGCAGCAGGAGCAGCCCCTCGGACTTGTCGGTCGCCTGCGCCGCCGCGTCCCGGTTGACCACCAGGGCGGTCCCCGGCTGCGCGAGGTGGCTCAGCGCGGGCTCGCCGGCACCCTGCACCCACAGGCCCGGGTTCAGCGGGTCGAAGGTCAGCGGGGTGGCGATCTGGTCGATGGTGCCGGTGGTGTCGCCCGGCGCCCGGTAGTAGCCGGCGACGCCGACCTTGTAGGTCAGCCTGGCCGACGGGCTCTCGCCGTTGACGCCCAGCGCCTTGAGCGAGACCGGCAGCACGACCACGTTGCTGTCGAAGACGTTGGTGTCCACCTCGCCGAACTGGCCGTTGATCGGCTGCAGGTCGACGCTGGTGAACCCGCCGGTCGGCAGCGGCTTGCGCAGGTCGACGGTGTTGGCCACCCACACGTCCGAGCCGGTGAGCTTCGTGGCGAAGGTCTCGAACTCCGGCTTGCCGTCGTTGTTGGTGTCGATGTCGACGAACGGCTGGGTGTTGCTGCCGAGGTTGGCCCAGTTGCCCCAGCTGACCAGGCCGAAGGCGAGCACGCCGTCCTGCGGCTTGCCCTGCATCTTCGCCAGCGGCGCGGTCGAGCCGACACCGACGTAGCGCAGGTCGCCCGCCTTGGCCGTCTCGTTGATCGTGCAGTTCCTGGTCACCGAACCGCCGCAGTCGGGCAGCTGGTCGGAGCGGGCCTGCATCTCCATGACGCTGATCAGCGAGCGGTAGGCCTGGGCACCGGTGCCCTGGTTCACGCCGCGGCCGCTCAGGTTGAGCACGCCCTGCTCCTGGCCGGGCTGGAACAGCAGCGTGTCCTTGGCGACGATGTCCGCGGCCGGCTTCGGCGCGGCGTAGACCGACAGGCGCAGCGGGACCACGGCGCCGTTGGTCGGGGTGAGCACGATCCGGCCGGAGGCGTCGGCGAGGAACTGCCGGGCGACGCCGAGCTGGGTGGTGGCCACCGTGGCGTCCACCGTCTTGCGCAGCGCGGCCGGGTCGGTGATCTTCAGCGTGACCTTGAAGTTGGCCACGCCGCGCGGGCTGACCTTGACCGTCGGCGCGGACAGCTCGTAGCTGACGCCGGGGATCGAGGTGGCCGCCTGGTAGGAGGTGCGGTACTCGACCGCCTTGACGCCCTTGTTGACCACCTTGATGTTCTTGGTCAGCGTCAGCGGGCCGGAGACCTCGACGGTGCCGAAGGACGCGCTGACCGCGCCCGGGTCGTCGGTGACCATGGCCAGCACCTGGTTGTCCAGCGCCGCCTTGGCGTCGATGCGGCCGGTGCCCACGCGGTTCGGCGCGTAGATGGTGCCGTTGGGGCCGGTGCGGACCTCGACGCCCGCGGTGTTCATGACGGCCGCCTTGACCTCTTCCGGCGTCCAGTCCGGGTGCGCCTGGCGGACCAGGGCGGTGACGCCGGAGGTGTGCGGAGCGGCCATCGAGGTGCCGCTGATCACCAGCGGCTGGTTGCCGGAGCCGGACAGCGCCGAGGCGATGGTGTCACCGGGCGCGGCGATGTCGGGCTTGACGATCTTGCTGTGCACGCTGCGCGAGGTGAAGGTGCTGGGCGTGTCGTTGATCTCCGGCGCGGTGGTGCGCACGGTGGAGCGCAGGTGGCCGCCGAGCTTGACCTCCAGGGTGCCCGCGGTCAGCGCCGGGCGCAGCGCCGCGGTGGCGGAGCCGGTGAACTGGAACATCGGCACGGTGGCGTTGCCCGCGATGCCCGCGGCGAAGTTCTCCAGCGCGGAGGAGAGCACCACGCCGAGCGCGCCCGCGGCCCCGGCCTGGTTGGCCCTGGCCGCCGAACCGCACTTGCGGGTGGCGTCGTTGTCGTCCCACTCCAGCCAGGCGAACTTGCCCGCGACCGCGGCCTTGTCGGCGGCGGAGTAGGCCAGGCAGCCGTCCTTGTTGTCCGCGGCCGACAGCGCGACGACCGGCTTGGTCAGGTCGAGCGTGTCGTACTTCGCGTAGTCCTGGCTGTACTGGCCCGGCTTCACGCCCGCGAGGGTGTTCGGGGCGGCCACCTCGGCGCCGTCGCGCAGGACGAAGGAGTCACGGGTGCTGGCGACGGTCAGCGCCTCCGGGGTGTTGCCCGGTGAGCCGCCGACGTCGTAGAGGTCGCCGCCGTTGCCCGCGGAGATCACCGGGAGCACGCCGTTGGCGACGAGCTTGCGGACGAACAGGCTGTCCGGGTCGTCGGCACCGCCGAAGTTGCTGCCCAGCGACATGTTGACCACGTCGAGGCGGTCGGTGAAGTCACCGTCGCCGTCCGGGTCCAGCGCCCAGTCCATGGCCTGCGAGGTGACGTCGGTCGAGCCCTCGCAGCCGAAGACCTTGATCGAGTACAGCAGGGACTTCGGCGCGGTGCCCGGGCCGACCCGCATCTCGTTGAGCTGCTTGGCGGTCAGCTTGTTGTGGTCGCCCTTGAAGGTGCTGCCGTCGGCGTTGACGCCGAAGCCGCCCGTGGTGCCCGCGACGTGGGTGCCGTGGGTGCCGCAGGAGATCGGGTTGGGGTCCGGCGCGGGGGTGGGCGAACCGGTCTCGCCGTTGGCGTCGTACTTGTCACCGACGAGGTCGATGCCGCCGACGACCTTCGGGGTCGGGAAGACCGCCGGGTTGGCCTTGTCGCGGTCGACCGCCGCGTAGGCCTCCTTGGTGCCGGGGCCGCCGAAGGTGGCGTGGGTGTAGTCGATGCCGTCGTCGATGATGCCGACGCGGACGCCGTCACCCAGGACGCCGTTGGACTTCCAGGTCTGCAGCGCGCGGGTCAGCTGCACGGCGTTGGAGTTGCCGCGCGACTTCGGCACGACCGTGCGCACGGAGCGCACGTCCTTGCGCGACGCCAGCTCGGTGATCTTCGCCGCGTCCGCCTGGACCACGACGCCGGGAACGGCGTTGGCCGTGCGGTACAGCTCGCGGGTGCCGCCGTCGCGGGAGCGCAGCTGGCCGACGACCGCGTCGGCCGCCTTCCTGGTGTCGTCCTTGGCGCGCTGCGCCGCGGCCTTCGCCTGCTGTTTGCCCGCGCCCTTGCGCTCGGTCTCGGCGAAGGCGTCGACAGCGGGCTCCTTGGCCAGCTCGATGAACGCGGTCACCTTGCCGTTGGCCGCCGCGAGACGCGGTTCGACCTTCTGCTGCAACGACTTCGCGGACAGGCCCTTCGCCGCCGGAACCCCCTGCGCGAGCGGTTCCTGCGGGGCCTGGGCGCCGGCCGTGCCCGCGGTGACACCGATCCCCAGCACGGCGGCGAGCACCGCTGCGGCGGACCGCGTCGCTCTGGGGCGAACCCGGGATGAACTCACTGTTGCCCTCACTGGAGGTCATCTCCGACCCTGCCGGTGCGCGCCCGCCTGCACGAGCGGCTCGACCCCGCGTGACGGCGAGGGAATCCCGACGTGGCGCCGTGCCCTCAACGGCGCCTGGTCTGACCTCGGCAGGCAACTTAACTCGGAAGAATGTCGGTGCTATTACTCCATTCGAGTGACCAAGCGGCGAAGGTTTTCACTTAAGTCACGGAGTTACCGGCCTCGATAACACTTTGGGGCGCAATACCGACACAACTCGACTCACCTGTTGGTGAAAACCGCCCTGACCAGCGGTGTCGTTGACAGCTCAACCAGAAACGCGAAGGGCGGCTCCCCGAGGGGAACCGCCCTTCGCGTGCGATCGCGACCTAGTCGAAGGACAGGGACCGGACCATCTTGGCGCCGACGGTGGCGCCGATCGGCTCCAGCACGTTGCCGTCGACCGGGCGGTCCACCCGCAGCAGCATGGTGGCGTCCGCGCCGTCGGTGGTCTGGCTGATCTGCGCGGCCTCGACGTTCACGCCCGCCTCGCCGAGCAGGGTGCCCACGGTGCCCATCACGCCGGGCCGGTCCGGGTACTCCAGCAGCAGCACGTTGCCCTCGGCGCGCAGGTCGAAGTTCCTGCCGTTGATCTCCACCAGCTTCTCGACCTGCTTCGGGCCGGTGAGCGTTCCGGAGACGCTGAGCCGGGTGCCGTCGGCCTGCACGGCGACCAGCGTGACCAGGCTGCGGTGGTTGGCGCTCTCGGGCTCGGTGGTCAGCTCCACCGCGACATCGCGGGCCTCGGCGATCGAGGAGGCGTTGACGAAGGTGACCTGCTCCTCGACCACACCGGCGAACAACCCGCGCAGCGCGGCCAGCTGGAGGATCTTGACGTCCTCATTGGACAGTTCGCCGCGGATCTGCACGTCCAGCGTCGCCGGGGTGCGCGCGCTGATCGCGGAGAGCACCGCGCCGAGCTTCTGGGTGAGCGGCAGGTAGGGCCGCACCTCCTCGCCGACGATGCCGCCGCCGCGCACGTTCACCGCGTCCGGCACGAAGTCCCCGCGCAGCGCCAGGACCACCGAGCGGGCCACGTCGGTGCCCGCGCGGTCCTGCGCCTCTGCGGTCGAAGCGCCCAGGTGCGGGGTGACCACGACGTTGGGCAGCCCGAACAGCGGGCTGTCGGTGCAGGGCTCCTTGGCGAAGACGTCCACGCCCGCGCCCCCGACCTGGCCGGTGCGCGCGGCCTCGGCCAGCGCCTCCTCGTCGATCAGGCCACCGCGGGCGGCGTTGACGATCAGTACGCCCTTCTTGGTCTTGGCCAGCTCGTCGGCACCGATCAGGCCCTTGGTCTCCGGGGTCTTCGGCAGGTGGATGGAGATCGCGTCCGCCTGCGCGAGCAGGGTCTCCAGGCTGACCAGCTCGATGCCCAGCTGGCCCGCGCGGGCCGGGGACACGTAGGGGTCGTAGGCGATCAGCTTGGTGCCGAACGCGGCGATCCTGGTGGCGAAGAGCTGGCCGATCTTGCCGAGGCCGATGACGCCGACGGTCTTGCCGTTGAGCTCGACCCCGCCCAGCGCGCTGCGCTTCCACTTGCCGTCCTTGAGGCTCGCGTCGGCCTCGGGGATGCGGCGGGCGACGGCAAGCAGCAGCGCGACCGCGTGCTCGGCGGCGGAGACGATGTTGGAGGTGGGCGCGTTGACCACCATGACACCGCGCGCGGTCGCGGCGTCCACGTCGACGTTGTCCAGGCCGACCCCGGCGCGCGCGACGACCTTCAGCTTGGTGCTGGAGGCCAGGGCCTCGGCGTCGACCTGGGTGGCGGAGCGCACGAGCAGGGCGTCGGCCTCGGCGAGCGCGGCGAACAGGGCGGGGCGGTCGGTGCCGTCGACGTGACGGACCTCGACCTCGTCACCGAAGACATCCAGCACGGACGGCGCCAGCTTCTCGGCGATCAGGACGACCGGGCGAGGTGACTTGCTCACAGGTGCTCTCCAGGAGATGGGTGCGGCCGTGGGCGGCCATGACGTCGAGCAGCGGGCCACCGCGTTGTAACCCGGAGAATCCGCAGTGTATCTGCGGGGTTACCGACGCATTTCGGGAGTCGGAAGTGATCCCCGACGCACCACGCTGCGTGCCTGCCCGGTCGCGGCCGGGCCCGCATCCTGAACGAGTCGTTCGGGGAGGGCGGGAACGCGAGCGGGCGGCCCGTCGCTCACCGGGCCGCCCGCTGCTCTCGTGTTCTCGCGCGATCTTCCGCGCTAGAAGGGACGGTCGAACTCCCCGTCCTTGGCTCCCGCGACGAACGCGTCCCACTCGCCCGGCGTGAAGACGAGGACGGGTCCGTGCGGATCCCCGCCGTGGCGCAGACAGGTGTAGGTGATCCCATCGGTGTGCAGGATCTGGGTCATCTCGACCCGGCCGCCCGCCGAGCCGTCGTTGTCGTCACCCCTCCAGTGCGCCCCGGAGAAGTCGAGCTGGTCCCGGATGTCGGCCTTGTCGTCGTGGCTGTGGTCGCCGACGGGCCGGGTCCTCACCCCGGACGTGCTCTCGCTCACGATGAGACCGTCCTCACAGTTGTGGTCACTGGCCGTGCCAGCGGCCCGCGCGGACCCCGTCCAGGAACCCGTGCCACTGGGTCTCGCTGAACACCAGGACGCCCGCGGCGGGATTCTTGGAGTCCCGCACCCCCACCGCCGCCGCTGTGTAGGCGACCTCGACGCAGTCGTTGCCACCCCCACTGTGGCTGCTCTTGCGCCATTCCGTGAACATCCCCCGACGCTCGTCGACGCTCACGTCAACTCCTTTGCCCTAGAGGCGATCAGCGCGACGGATTCCTCCGTGCCGAGCGCCGCCGCCCGTACATGATCGAATACCGTGCTGTACCAGCGGATTTCCTCTGGTTTCTCCAGGTACAGACCGCTGGTGAGGGTGTCCAGGTAGACCACGGTCGGGTCGATCGGATCCGGGAAGCCCAGGATCACGAACGGACCGTCTGCGGCCGCGTGGGCACCGACGCCGAAGGGCAGGACCTGAAGTTCGATGTTCGGCTGCGCCGTCATCTCGACCAGGTAGTCGAGCTGTTCGCGCATCACCTCGTCCCCACCGACCTTGCGGTGCAGGACCGCCTCGTCGATGACCATCCACAGCTTGGGCGGCTGGTCGCGCACGAGGATGGACTGCCGGGCCCGGCGCGCGGCCACCCGGCGCTCGACGTCATCGGTGTCGGCCTTCGGCCGCACCGCGCGGAAAACGGACCTGGCGTAGTCCTCGGTCTGCAGCAGGCCGGGCACGAGCTGCGCCTGGTAGCACCGGATCGAGGCCGCCTCGGCCTCCATCCCGGCGAACGCGCCGGTCAGCACGTCGCTGTAGTTGTGCCACCAGCCCTTCTGCCTGGCCATCCTGGACAGCTCGACCAGGGCGTCCTGCCGGTCGCCCTCGACGCCGTAGAGCTGGAGCATGTCCCGGACGTCACGAGGGTTGACACCGGTGCGGCCGGTCTCGATACGGCTCACCTTGGCCGCCGAGCACTCCAGGTGCCCGGCGACGTCCTCGCAGGTCAGCCCGGCGGCTTCGCGTAAGCGGCGCAGTTCGGATGCCAACCGGCGACGCCGCACGGTAGGGCTGTGGCCGGCAGTCACGGTCTCCCTCTCCAGTAATGACGATGCGTGGTCCCGATCGACCTTCATACGGTCAGGATCGTCCAAAACACGCCTCGGCGGGAACTCGCCGCAGTGTGCCCGCGCCGGAAAGGGTGTCGCAATCGCTTGTCCTACTGCTGGGCACAGTCTCACCCAATCGTGTCATTCGCAGGATGTACGTTGCATTTCTCTGGAAGCGTCTTGCACGCTTAGTGCACACGGGGTCGCTCTCCGGAGTTTCCGCCTCCGGGGCCATCCCCACGACCAGACGATCGGGAGCGGGTGGGGGTTGTGTGGCTGCCGGGAAGGTCGCTGCTCGACGTGCGCGAGGCGCCGAGCGACTGTTCCGTGCAGGGCCGCGACTGCTACCGCGAGGTCGCGACGAAGCTGGCCGAACTGGAGTCGCTGGCTCTGCGCCAACCCGACGTTCTGGGCAGGAACGCGCTCTTGCGCACGGTCCGGGGCTGGCAGTTCCTGCTGGCCCAGCACCGCAGCACCGGCCGCAGGCGGCGCCGTTGCCGTCTCTGCGGCACCGGCTGGCGGAATGGCGGCTGGCCGTGCGCCACCTGGTGGATCGCCTACGCACAGCTGTGCGTGGTGCCGGACACCACCGACGAGAGGCCGTCCCGGCTCGCGTCCCCCTCCCCCCGCGCGGGCCGGGACGGTTTCCCGTCGCAGGACACGGTGCGCATCCCCCGGGCGTGCCCTACCCGTGCATGACTTGTGCACCCTGCAACTCACGTGAACGCGAACGCCGGTGCGAACTGCAACGGGACCACTGTGGACAGCCGGTCTCCACCCCCTTTTCCACCTGACCCTTCTGCCTCAGCGGCACCTTTCGCGGCGTCATAAGCGCATTCGCCGCGCAATGGCGTTTTGTGAGCGTTCACAGCGGGCCGGGAAATGACGGAAGGGGCGCCGGAGAACTCCGGCGCCCCTCCTCGTACCGGGTCAGGCGGTCTCGGTGATCGGGCGGTCCACCCACGACATCAGGTCGCGCAGCTTCTTGCCGGTCTGCTCGATCGGGTGCGCCGCGGACTCCTCGCGGTACTTGGTGAACGCCGGACGGCCGCCGTCCATCTCCGCCACCAGTTCCTTGGCGAACTCGCCGCTGCGGATCTCGGCGAGGATCTTGCGCATCTCCTCCTTGGCGCGGGCGTCCACCACGCGCGGGCCGCGGCTGTAACCGCCGTACTCCGCGGTGTCGGAGACCGAGTAGAACATCCGCGAGATGCCGCCCTCGTACATCAGGTCGACGATCAGCTTCAGCTCGTGCAGGCACTCGAAGTAGGCGATCTCCGGCGCGTAGCCCGCCTCGGTGAGGACCTCGAAGCCGTTCTGCACCAGGGAGGCCACACCGCCGCAGAGCACGGCCTGCTCACCGAAGAGGTCGGTCTCGGCCTCCTCGGCGAAGGTGGTCTTGATCACGCCGGCACGGGTGCCGCCGATGGCCTTGGCGTAGGACAGCGCGAGCGCCTGGGTGTCGCCGGAGGGGTCCTGCTCGACGGCGATCAGGCAGGGCACGCCCTTGCCGTCGACGAACTGGCGGCGGACCAGGTGGCCGGGGCCCTTCGGGGCGACCATCGCCACGGCCACGTCGGCGGGCGGGGTGATCAGGCCGAAGCGGATGGCGAGGCCGTGCCCGAAGAACAGCGCGTCGCCGTCCTTCAGGTTCGGCGCGATGTCGTTGCTGTAGAGGTCGCGCTGCTTGTGGTCGGGGATCAGGATCATGATCACGTCGGCCTCGGCGGCGGCCTCGGCCGGGGTGAGCACCCGCAGGCCCTCCTCCTCGGCCTTCGGGCGGGACTTCGAGCCCTCGGGCAGGCCGATCCGGACGTCGACCCCGGAGTCGCGCAGGCTCAGCGCGTGGGCGTGACCCTGGCTGCCGTACCCGATCACCGCGACCTTGCGGTTCTGGATCACGCTCAGGTCGGCGGCGTCGTCGTAGAACATCTCCACGGACATGGTGCTCGGTGGTCCTTCCAGTAATAGCGAGAAAAAACGGGGCCCTAGCGAACGGCGGCGGCGGTGATGGAGCGGGCTCCCCTGCCGATCGCGACCATGCCGGACTGGACCATCTCCCTGATCCCGTACGGCTCCAGCATGCGCAGCAGCGCGTTGAGCTTGTCGGCGGTGCCGGTGGCCTCGACCGTCACCGCTTCTGGCGAGACGTCGACCACCTTGGCCCGGAACAGCTGGACGGTCTCCAGCACCTGGCTGCGCACCGTCGCGTCGGCCCTGACCTTGACCAGCAGCAGTTCGCGCTGCACGGCCGTCGGCGGGTCAAGCTCGACGATCTTGATGACGTTCACCAGCTTGTTGAGCTGCTTGGTCACCTGTTCCAACGGTAGTTCGTCGACCGAGACCACGATCGTCATCCTGGAGACCTCGACGTGCTCGGTCGGGCCGACGGCGAGGGACTCGATGTTGAAGCCCCTGCGGGAGAACAGCCCGGCGACCCTGGCCAGCACACCCGGCTTGTTCTCGACCAGCACGCTCAGCGTGTGCCTGCTCATCACTCATCTTCCTCGAACAGCGGGCGGATGCCGCGCGCGGCCATGATGTGGTCGTTGCCGGTGCCCGCGGCCACCATCGGCCACACCTGGGCATCCTTGCCCACCACGAAGTCGATCACGACGGGGCGGTCGTTGATCTCCATGGCCTGCTTGACGACGGCGTCGACGTCCTCTTTGGACTCACAGCGCAGTCCGACGCAGCCCAGCGCCTCGGCCAGCAGCTTGAAGTCGGGGATGCGGTGCTTGTGCGTTCCCAGGTCGGTGTTGGAGTACCGCTGGTCGTAGAACAGGTTCTGCCACTGCCGGACCATGCCGAGGTTGCCGTTGTTGATCACGGCCACCTTGATCGGGATGTTCTCGATGGCGCAGGTGGCCAGCTCCTGGTTGGTCATCTGGAAACAGCCGTCGCCGTCGATCGCCCACACCTGGGTGTCCGGCATGCCCTGCTTGGCGCCCATGGCCGCGGGCACCGCGTAGCCCATGGTGCCCAGCCCGCCGGAGTTCAGCCACGTCCTGGGCTTCTCGTAGCGGATGAACTGCGCCGCCCACATCTGGTGCTGGCCGACGCCCGCCGCGTAGATCGCGTCCGGGCCGACCAGCGCGCCGATCCGCTCGATCACGTACTGCGGGGCCAGGGTGCCGTCGGTCGGCTCCTCGTAGCCCAGCGGGAAGGTCTCCCGCCACGAGCTCAGCTGCTTCCACCACGGGCCGATGTCGGCGCGCTCGGTCTCGAACTCGGCGCGCACCGCCTCGATCAGCTCGCCGATGACCTCCTTGCAGTCACCGACGATCGGCACGTCCGCGCGGCGGTTCTTGGAGATCTCCGCCGGGTCGATGTCGGCGTGCACGATCTTCGCCTCGGGCGCGAAGGAGTCCAGCTGCCCGGTGACGCGGTCGTCGAACCGCGCGCCCAGGGTGATCAACAGGTCCGAGCGCTGCATCGCCGCGACCGCGGCCACCGTGCCGTGCATGCCGGGCATGCCCAGGTGCAGCTCGTGCGAGTCGGGGAACGCGCCGCGCGCCATCAGCGTGGTGACCACCGGGATACCGGTGAACTCGGCCAGCTCCCGCAGCTCCGCGGACGCCTGCGCCTTGAGCACGCCGCCGCCGACGTAGAGCACCGGGCGCTGCGCCGCCGCGATCAGCTTGGCCGCCTCGCGGACCTGCTTGCCGTGCGGGCGCACGGTGGGGCGGTAGCCGGGCAGCTTCATCTCCGGCGGCCACGCGAAGGAGGTGGCCGCCTGGAGCACGTCCTTGGGCAGGTCGACCAGCACCGGGCCGGGGCGGCCGGTGGCCGCGATGTGGAAGGCCTCGGCGATCGCCCTCGGGATGTCCAGCGGGTCGGTGACGAGGATGTTGTGCTTGGTCACCGGCATCGTGATGCCGCAGATGTCGGCTTCCTGGAAGGCGTCGGTGCCGATCGCCGAGCGGGCGACCTGGCCGGTGATCGCGACCACCGGGACGGAGTCCATGTAGGCGTCGGCCAGCGGGGTGACCAGGTTGGTCGCGCCCGGCCCGGAGGTGGCCATGCACACGCCGACTTTGCCGGTCGCCTGCGCGTAGCCGGTGGCGGCGTGACCCGCGCCCTGCTCGTGGCGGACCAGGATGTGCCGCACCTTGGTGGAGTCCAGGAGCGGGTCGTAGGCGGGCAGGATGGCGCCACCCGGGATACCGAAGACGACCTCGCATCCGGCGGCTTCGAGGGAGCGGACAAGGGACTGCGCACCGGTCACCCGGATCGGGGCCCCGGACGGGGGCGCGGGGCGGGGGCGCGCACCCTGGGGATTCTGCGGGGCCTTGGGCACCGCGGCCGGTCGCGATGTGGCGCTGGTCATCGTGTCTGCCTCGTGGGTGTCGAGTTGACTTGGGGCTGTCCGGGCAACAAAAAACCCTCGTCGGCCGGTGGTGGGCCGTACGAGGGTGGCGCGTCGACGAAGACTTCCCTAGGCGTCGACGCGCCCGGGAAGTACGAGGACCCCGATGAACGGGAAGTTGCGCAGCAGCACGCGGATGAAGCTAGCGCCAATGGCCCAGCAGCGTCAACTCTGCGGGATCTCCCTCCCGGATGCTGGACACGACCGGGGGACACACGAGGGCTCGTCCGCAGGTGGGAGCATGGATGACGTGGTATTCCAACTTCCCAAGGTCGCGTTGCTGCCGATCGCCTTGCTCGCGCTGTGCATGACGCCGGTCGCCTTCGGCGCACCCGGTCTCGTGGCGATCTACCTCGTGCCGCTCGCGCTCGTCTGGGTGGTGCTGCGGGCGCGGACCGTGGTGGGCTCGGACGGGTTGGTCGTGCGTACCGCGTCCGGTTCGCGGCGCATAGAGTGGGGACAGGTGACGTCCCTGCATCTGGGGCGCCCCAACAAGGTCAGCCTCGTGCTCAACGGCGGCGAGCGACTGACCCTGCCCGCGGTGCGGCTCGGCGACCTGCCCGCACTCGCGAAGGCGAGCGGTGGCGCGGTGCCCGATCCCAGCGCGACCGCCGAGAAAGCTCCCGACCAGGGCGTAACCTCGACTGACACCGACGAGTAGTTCCCGCTTTAAGGAGGGGCCGTGCCCCCGCTGCGTTCCCGGATCACCACCCACGGCCGCAATGCCGCAGGCGCCCGCTCGCTGTGGCGCGCCACCGGCATGACCGACTCGGACTTCGGCAAGCCCATCGTGGCGATCGCCAACTCCTACACCCAGTTCGTGCCGGGCCACGTGCACCTCAAGGACATGGGCGAGCTCGTGGCGGGCGCGGTGCGCGAGGCGGGCGGGGTCGCGCGCGAGTTCCACACCATCGCCGTGGACGACGGCATCGCCATGGGGCACAGCGGGATGCTCTACTCGCTGCCCTCGCGCGAGGTCATCGCCGACGCCGTGGAGTACATGGTGCAGGGCCACCAGGCCGACGCGCTGGTGTGCATCTCCAACTGCGACAAGATCACCCCGGGCATGCTGATGGCCGCGATGCGGCTGAACATCCCGGCCGTCTTCGTCTCCGGCGGACCGATGGAGGCGGGCAAGGCCGTCGTCGTCGAGGGCGTCGCACAGGCCCCGACCGACCTGATCACCGCGATCGCCGCGTCGGCCAACGCGAACGTCGACGAGGCCGGACTGTCCGAGGTGGAGCGTTCGGCCTGCCCGACCTGCGGCTCCTGCTCCGGCATGTTCACCGCGAACTCGATGAACTGCCTGACCGAGGCGCTCGGGCTCTCCCTGCCCGGCAACGGTTCCACCCTGGCGACACACGCCGCGCGGCGCGATCTGTTCCTGCGCGCGGGCACCACAGTGGTCGAGCTGGCCAAGCGCTGGTACGAGCAGGACGACGACAGCGCCCTGCCGCGCACCATCGCGAACAAGAAGGCGTTCGAGAACGCCATGGCGCTGGACGTGGCCATGGGCGGCTCCACCAACACCGTGCTGCACATCCTGGCCGCGGCGCAGGAGGGGCAGATCGACTTCACCCTCGCCGACATCGACGCGATCAGCCGCCGCGTGCCCTGCCTGTCCAAGGTCTCGCCGAACTCCGACTACCACATGGAGGACGTGCACCGGGCAGGCGGGATCCCGGCCATCCTCGGCGAGCTGGACCGGGCCGGGCTGCTGCACCGCGACGTGCACTCGGTGCACAGCCCCACCCTGGAGCAGTGGCTGTCCACTTGGGACATCCGCGGAGCTTCGCCGTCGCCGGAGGCGGTCGAGCTGTTCCACGCCGCGCCCGGCGGGGTCCGCACCACTCAGGCGTTCTCCACCGAGAACCGCTGGTCCTCCCTGGACACCGACGCGGCGGGCGGCTGCATCCGGGACTTCGAGCACGCCTACACCAAGGACGGCGGGCTCGCGGTGCTCTACGGCAACCTCGCCGAGGACGGCGCGGTGATCAAGACCGCGGGCATCGACGAGGAGCTGTGGCGCTTCCAGGGCCCGGCGCGGGTGGTGGAGAGCCAGGAGCAGGCCGTTTCGGCGATCCTGAACAAGGAGGTCCAGGCGGGCGAGGTGATCGTGGTCCGCTACGAGGGTCCCTCCGGCGGTCCTGGTATGCAGGAGATGCTGCACCCCACCGCGTTCCTCAAGGGCTCCGGGCTCGGCAAGCTCTGCGCGCTGATCACCGACGGCCGGTTCTCCGGTGGCTCCTCGGGCATCTCCGTCGGCCACATCTCCCCCGAGGCGGCCGACGGCGGGCTGATCGGTCTGGTGGAGAACGGCGACCAGATCCTGCTCGACGTGTACGAGCGGAAGCTGGAGCTGCTGGTCGACGCCGACGTGCTCGCCGAGCGCAGGGCGAAGATGGAGGCCCGCGAGCGCCCGTGGCAGCCGGTGGACCGCCAGCGCGAGGTCTCCACGGCCCTCAAGGCGTACGCGAAGCTGGCCACCTCCGCCTCCACCGGAGCGGTCCGCGACGTCAACCGCGTCTGACCCCGGCGTTGCGCACTGAATGAGTCATTGGGGTGGTTGAACGCACCGAAATGACTCGTTCAGTGCGCTCCACGCGCTGGATGGGTCATTGGGGGCGGGCGGTAAGTTGCGCGGATGCTTGGTGATCATCAGCAGGTGAAGCGCGTTCGCGAGGTGCCGACCCGGGCGCGCGCTACCGATCTCGTCTACGCCCCCGACCTGGACGGTCAGGCCGATCCGGGCGAGGTCGTGTGGGCCTGGGTGCCCTTCGAGGAGGACCCGTCCAAGGGCAAGGACCGCCCGCTGCTCGTCGTGGGCCGGGACGGCTCGATGCTGCACGCGATGATGCTGTCCAGCCAGGTGCCGGACTACCACGAGGAGCAGGACTGGCTGGAGCTCGGCATCGGCGCGTGGGACCGCTCCGGGCGGGCGTCCTACCTGCGGCTGGACCGGCTGTTCGAGCTCGGTGAGGACGACATCCGCCGCGAGGGCGCGGTGCTGGAGGCCGACCGCTTCACCCGCGTGGCGATCGCGCTGCGCAAGCGCTACGGCTGGCGCTGACGTCAGGTACCCAATGCGGCATCGGTGACGTCTGGCGTGACGAATGCCGCATTGGGTACGCAAGCGCCGGGCTGGGTCAGGTGCGGAAGACCAGCTGCATGAGCAGGGTCGCGGCCACGGCGACGGCGAGGCAGCCCACGCCCATGCCCAGCGGCCTGCGGGACCAGAAGAAGCCGGTGTCCAGGCCGAGGCGGCCGGGTCCGGTCAGCACCACGCCCGCCGCCATCGCGCCGAGGGCGAGGTCGAACTCGAAGCCGGTGCCCTGCTGGCCGAGGAAGAAACCGCCGCCCCACTTCATGATCACCACATTGATCATGATCGCCAGCAGCCCGGCGGCGGCCAGCGGGGTGAACAGGCCGATCACCACCAGCGCGCCGCCGACCAGCTCGGTCAGGCCGGTGAGCCACGCCAGCAGGGTGGTCTGGGTGAACCCCTTGCTCTGCAGGAACTGCGCGAACCCGTTGATACCCGGTCCGCCGAACGCGCCGAAGATCTTCTGCGCGCCGTGCGCGATGAACGTGCCGCCCAGCGCGAACCGCAGCACCAGCTGCCCGAAGTCCGCCCCCGCCGTCCAGGTGAACGGACGGATCTCGCCGCTGGTAGCCGACTCTCCCTGAGTGCTCACGCGCCCACGCTAGGGGATCGGCGCGCCCGGGGCGACCGCTTCGCGAAGGTGTCGCCCCGGACTTCTCCCCTAGGGGATGCGTGAGGAATCCGTGTTCGCGACAGCCGGGCCGAGCCCGCCCCTGGCTGTGTCGCCGGGCAGCCCACGTACCACACCGGTACGCGGTCTTCCCGCCGTCTTGCCAGGAACGACCTCGATCCCGACCCTCATCGAACGAGACTCCTCACGCATCCCCTGGGATGCGCCAGATCTGCGCGCCGCTGCCGTTGCAGTCGAAGATCTGCAGCTGCGTGCCGTTGGTGGTCGTGCTGTTGGGGACGTCGAGGCAGCGGCCGGACATGGGGCTCACCATCCCGCCGCCCGCCTTCGGCCACCACTGTTGCGCGGAGGTGCCGTTGCACTGCCACAGCTGGACCTTCGTGCCGTTCGCGGTGCCGCTGTTGCTGACGTCCAGGCACTTGCCGAGCGCGCGGACGGTGCCGTCGGAAGCGAAGGTCCACTGCTGCGCGGTGCCGCCGTTGCAGTCCCACAGCTGGACCTTGGTGCCGTCTGCCGTCGCGCCCTGGTTGACGTCGACGCACTTCGCGGCGAGCCCGGTGACGGGGCCGGTGCGCGGCTGCGCGGGACCCACGTCGAAGGACGGCGGAGCGTCGGCCGCGGCCGAGCCCCACGTGGTGTTCGGGCTCGCACCGAGGGTGTAGTCGAGCGTGCCGCCGTTGCGGACCATGTCCTCGCCGACCCACGGCTTCGCCGAGGTCTGCCCGTTGACGCGCAGGCTCTGCACGTACTTGTTGGTGTCACTGGCCTGCGGCGCGGTGATCTTGATGGTGACGCCGTTGCCCCGGGTGATCGTGATCTCCGGGAACAGCGGGCTGGCCAGCACGAGCTCACTGCGCCCAGGAGCCTCGGGATACATACCGAGTGCGGCCCACACTCCCCAGGACGCCATCTGCCCGAGGTCGTCGTTTCCCACGTATCCGTCCGGTGCGGGCTTGAAGATGCTTGTAAGCGCACGGCGGACGATGTCCTGCGTCTTATAAGGCGCTCCGGCGTACGCATAGGCCCACGGTGTGTTCAGGGTCGGCTCGTTGCCCAGGTATGCGTAGGGCTTCTTCGGACCGGCGTTGAGCTCGGTGAAGAACGTGTCCAACCTCGACAGCACGGCAGCGTTGCCGCCCATCGCGTCGAACAGCCCACGGTGGTTGTACGGCACCATCCATGAGTACTGCGCTCCGTTGCCTTCGACGTACTCGTTCTCCTGTGCCGGCGAGAACGGAGTCCACGTGCCGTCACCGTTGCGGGGCTGGATGGTCTTGATGCCGGAGTTCAGCAGACTCCGCCAGTTCTGCGCTCTACGCAGGAAAAGCTCGTGCGTGGCGTTGTCACCGATGCGCGCGGCGAACTGTGAGACGGCGAAGTCCGCGCTTGTGTACTCCAGTGTGGTGGATGCGGTCCCCCACACTCCGCTCGTGCCCGCGGGGATGTAGCTCTGCCCGTCGTACTGGACGTGCCCGGGGCGTTGGCGAGGATCGCGACTGCCGGTGACCATGCGTTGCAACGCGTCCGCGGTGTTGAAGTTGGTGGCGCCGAACGCGTGCATGCTCGCCACGATGATGGACATCGGGTCACCGTTCATGACACCGGTGCCCCCGTTGGCCACAGTCCACCTGTCGAAGTAACCGCCCTGCGTCGCCTGGTTCACCGCGGATTGCGCGATGTCGGATGCCTCCTTGGGCGCCAACAACGCGACGAGTTGCACCTGTGAGCGGTAAACGTCCCAGCCCGAGAACGTGGCGTGCTGGACACGCCCGGCTGGGAGCTTGTGGATCCGGCGGTCGAAGCCGATGTAGCTGCCGTCGACGTCGCTGAACACATTGGGGTGCAACAGCGAGTGGTACAGGTTCGTGTAGAGCCTGCTCCGCTGCGTGTCCGTGCCGCCGGTGACCGAGATCCTGCCCAGCAGCTCGTTCCACGTCGCCCTGGTGCCGTCACGGACCTGCTCGAACGTGCGTGTGCCCTGCTCCGCGTCGAGGTTGGCTTTCGCGCCTTCAAGACTCACGTAGGAGACGCCGACGCGCGCGGTCACTGTCGAGGATGCGAAGGACACCAGAGCCTTCGCCGCTGGAGCGTCCTTAGTGGACTCTGCAGTCTTCCGCGTGCGGTCGACGCGGTTGTCCTTGCTGACGATTCCCGACTGCACAAAGGGCTGGTCGAAGACAGCGTGGAAGTACAGCCGGTATCGGTTCCCCGTGCCGCAGAAACCACCGCTGTCGGTGAACCCGGTCAACGTGCTGGTGCCGATGGTGATCGCACCCGTTGCGGGGTTGAAGCCACGTGCCGCGTCAGCCGTCAGCGACGCGCGTTGGCCCGCTGGGTAGGTGAAGCGCGCGATGCCGGACCTCTGCGTCACGGCGAGGTCGGCGCGAATGCCGTTGTCGAAGCGCACTCCGTACGTGCCGGGCGACGCGCTCTCGTTCGCGTGGGAGAACGTGTGGTGCTCCACGGGCTGATCGCCGAGCACCGGCAGGAACGGGATGTTGCCGTGGTCGCTGCACCCCGGGCCGGAGATGTGGGTGAGGCTGAAGCCGCGGATGCGGTTGTCCTCGTAGTGGTAGCCGCCGTGCTGGTGGGTCACGGTGTCCGGGCTCCACTGAAGCATCCCGAACGGCGCGTCGGCGCCCGGGAAGGTGTTGCCCGCGCCGCCGCCGTGCCCGAAGTCGGGGCCGCCGGGCTTCGTCCCGACGAAGGTGTTCACGTACTGGGCGGGATCACTGATCGCCTCGGCGCGCGCCGAAGATCCGCTTGCGGGATCGAGCATCGGCACTGGCGCTGCAGTGGCCTGGACGCCGCCGACCAGCAGTGAGCCGACGGCGGCGAGAACAAGGGGCAGACGAGCTAAGCAGGGGCCGCTCATGCCGTACTCCTCGGGAGCAGAGGTGACAACGTTGTCAGCCTCTGCATCCTCCCAAGGACGTCGCGCCGCTTCTAGGCCAAAACCGGTGAAATCAGTAGGCGCCGCGGATGAGGTTGTCGGGGTCCTTGCCGGCGGCGAACTGGGCGATCTGGCGGGCGGCGATGCCCCACGCCCGCTTCTCGCGGACGGTCACGCTGCCCGCGACGTGCGGGGTGAGCAACAGGTTCGGCGCCGTCCACAGTGGATGGCCGGGCGGCAGCGGCTCCGGGTCGGTGACGTCCAGCGCCGCGCGCAGGCGCCCCGAGTTCAGCTCGGCCACCAACGCCTCGGTGTGCACCACCGGGCCACGCGCCGCGTTCACCAGGATCGCGCCATCGCGCATGCGGGACAGGAACTCCGCGTCGACCATGTGCCGCGTCGCGTCCGTCATCGGCACCACCATGATCACCGCGTCGTGCTCGCCGAGCAGGGCGGGCAGCTCGTCCACACCGTGCACGCCATCCCGCGCCCTGGTCCCCACGAGCGTGGTGTGCGCGTCGAAGGCGTCGAACCGGCGGCGCAGCTGCTCGCCGAGGTCGCCCGCGCCCACCACGAGCATCCGCTTGTCCTGCATGGTGTCCGTGACGTGGTAGTCCCACTCGCCCGCGCGTCGGGCCGCGTCGAACGCGGGCAGCTCGCGGTAGATCGACAGCAGCGCGGCGAAGACCCACTCCGCGGTGCTGCCGCCGTGCGCGCCGCGGCAGTTCGACAGCCGCACGCCCTCGGGCAGGCGGCCCAGCCACGCCTCCGCACCCGCGGTGAGCAGCTGCACGAGCCGGAGCTTGGGCATCTGCTCCATGGCGGAGACGAGCTTGCAGACCGAGAGGAACGGCGGGACGAGCACGTCCGCGCCGGCCAACTGGGCGGGGTCGGACAGGTCGAGCACCACGGCGCGCACTCCATCCACAGTGGACAAAGCAGCGACTCCGTGGTCATCGGGAACGAGCACGGTCAACGTCACGGGGCGCACGTTACCCGCACCGGTACCTGCGTCCGGCCGAGAAGTGCGGCACACTTCGTGACGATGGAAGAGCGCTGGGTGTCGGGCACGGACGGCACGAAGATCAGGGCGTGGCGCGCGGGCCGCGCGGGCCCGCCAGTACTGCTGTGCGCGGGCCTCGGCACCCCGGTCGAGGCGTGGCCCTCGTTGACCCATCCTGACGCGACGGTGCGCGTGTACGGCTGGCACCACCGTGGCACCTTCGACTCCGCACGGCCCGCAGACGAGGACCGCATCCAACTGGACGACCACGTGGGCGACGCACTGGCCGTCCTCGACGACGCCGGAATCCGGCGCTGCGTCGTCGTGGGCTGGTCGCTCGGGGTCACGGTGGCGACCGAACTGGCGCGCCGCCACCCGGACCGAGTCGCCGGGCTGATGCTGGTCGGCGGCGCTCCCGGCGCGTTCTTCGACGACGTCCTCGGCGTTCTCGGCCTGCCGAAGCCGCTGAGCAGGGTGCTCGCGCGCGGTGGGACGCAAGCCCTCCGCTGGGCCGGTCCGCTGCTCGACGCCGTGGCACATCGACTGCCCGCGCACCTGTTGCCCGGCAACGAAGCCCTCCGCGTCTCGGCACAGCGGTTCCTCCAGCACGACTGGCGCTGGTACTGGACCCTCGCCCTCGCCCTCGGCGACACCGGCAGGCAGGACCTCAGCGCGCTGTCGTGCCCGGTCACCGTGGTCGCCGGGCGCTACGACGTGCTGGCGGACCCGCGCGGGGCGTGCTCGGCGACCGGTCCGTTGCCGCAGGCGCGGCTGCGGGTGCTGCCGTGCGGCCACTTCGTGCCACTCGAAGCGCCGGACGTGCTCGCCGCCGAGCTGGACCTGCTGGTGGAGCGCGCGGAGGCGGTGCGTGACGCACTCGACTACGCCGATCCCCGCCCACTCACCCCGGATTCACCAGGGCCCGCCTACCCTGGTCGATCGTGACACCCCTGAGCAGACGGTTCCGCGGCACGGCCCTGCTGGCCGCCATCTCCGCGTTCAGCCTGCTCGCGGCGGGCTGCGCGACCTTCCCGGAACAGCCGAACACGAAGTGGACGCAGCGCCCGCACCTCGAACCGCAGGCCGGGCCGAACCCGCAGGTGCCCGGCGGTGGCGGCAACCCCGGCCAGCGGCCGCCGCGCCAGACGCCGAGCGGACCGCCGAAGCCGCCCGAGGGCTGCAAGGACTACAGCTCCGCGGTGATGGCGACCTGCCTCGACCCGATCTCGGCGGTGGCGGTGCTGCCGGACGGCAAGACCGCGTTCGTCGCCGAGCGGACCACCGGCCGGGTGCTGCGCACGGTCGAGGGCACGCAGGACACCACGCTCGTCGCCCAGCTCCAGGTGGACTCCACCGGTGAGGGCGGGTTGACCGGGCTCGCGCTGTCCCCGTCCTTCCGCGAGGACAACCTGATCTACGCCTACATCACCACCGCGACCGACAACCGCGTGGTGCGCATCGCCCCCAAGGACTCGGCGAAGCCGGTGCTGACCGGGATCCCGCGCGGGTCGAGCAACAACGCGGGCGCGCTCACCCGCGACCGCAACGGCGCGCTGCTGGTGGCCACCGGCAACGCGGGCAACGCCGGGGCGGCCGACGACCCGAACTCGCTCGCGGGCAAGCTGCTGCGCATCGACTCCACGGGCAAGCCCGCTCCGGGCAACCCCACCGCGGGATCGGTCGTCGTCGCCTCCGGCCTGCACTCCCCCGGCGGGATCTGCACCTCGCTCAGCGGCCAGCTGACCTGGGTCACCGACCGGCGGCCGGACCGCGACGTCGCCTACAAGTTCTCCCTCGGCAAGCCGCTCGGCGCGCCCGCGTGGAGCTGGCCGGACAAGCCGGGCGTCGCGGGCTGCGCGGCCTACCCGGACCTGCTGTCGGTCAACCTGGAGAAGGGCGAGGCCATGTACGACCTCACCCTCGGCCCGACCGGCGCGTTCACCG
This sequence comes from Allokutzneria albata, assembly GCF_900103775.1. GTDB lineage: Bacteria > Actinomycetota > Actinomycetes > Mycobacteriales > Pseudonocardiaceae > Allokutzneria > Allokutzneria albata. The sequence continues at coordinate 4,693,306 of NZ_LT629701.1, forward strand.
GCCAGCCCGTCATGCGGGAGAAGGGCACCTACGGCAGGCTGCGCGCGGGCGACCTCACCCCGGACGGTGCAGCGCTGTGGGTGGGCACCACGAACAAGGGCGGCGGCAAGCCCGTCTCCAGCGACGACCGCGCGCTGATCATCATCCGGCAGTCCGGCGGCAACGGCGTCGACTAGAACCGGAACGCGAGCGCGCCGAACAGGGCGCTCAGCAGGAACAGCGCGGCGTTCTTCATCCGGTGGTCGACCAGGATCGCCACGAACTCGCGCAGGAACGCGCTCGGCCAGAAGTACCTGGCGATCGGCGCCCCGACCACGTGCCCGGTCACCCCGGCCCGCCGGGCGAAGGCCGCGGCGCGGAGCACGTGGTAGTTGCTGGTGACGACGACGCACTGGTAGCCGGGCCTGCGCTCGGCCATGATCTCGCCGCTGAACAGCAGGTTCTGCAAGGTGGTCCGGGACTTCTCCTCCAGCACGATCCGCTCTTCCGGCACGCCGCGCGCGATGAGGTAGTCGGCCATCGCGCGCGCCTCCGACACCGAGGCACCGGGCCCCCGCCCGCCGGAGACGATGATCGTCGCGTCGGGCGAGGCCGCCGCGACCTCACGCGCCTTGTCCAGCCGCCCGGCCAGCTGCGCGGGCACCTCGTCCCCCTTCAGGCCCGCGCCGAGGACCACGATGAAGTCGGCGCGGCCGCGGGGCCCGACGCGCGCGTAGAGGGTCGAGTACAGCAGGAAGCAGCCGAAGACGAGGGCGATGTAGCCGAGGCCGCCCGCCGCGCCGCCGACCAGGACCCTGGCCAGGGGGTTGCTCGCCGTCATCGCGACCGTCATCGCGAACACCCCGACCGCGGTGCCGACGAGGATGCCGATGCCCAGGAGCAGGGAGAGCAGGTTGGCCAGCCGCCACCCCTCGCGCCAGAGCATCACGATCCCGTTGAGCATCAGGAAGACCGAGAGCCCGAAGATGAGCAGCGGGCTGACCAGCAGCAGCGGGACCAGCATGGCCTTCACCGTCCCCGGGGCGGCCACGGCCAGGTCGAGCAGCCACGACGCCACGAGGAAGCCCAGCGCGATCACCAGGTACGCGCCGTTGCGCAGCCGCCTGCGGTCGACGACGAAGCCGACCAGGAAGGCGACGAACCACAGGCCGGCGACCACGTAGCAGAACATCGCCAGGCCGCTGTACTTCTCCATGCGGGGACGGTAGTTGATCAGCCGTGCATGGCCGGGTTCAGGCCGATGCCACCGATCGGGTCCGCTCCGTCATCAGGAACAGCAGGACGGTGCCGAGCACCGCGCCGCCGAGCACCTTGGCCAGCTCGGTGAACGCGTCCAGCACGGGCAACCCGCTCCCGCCGAGCGGGGTGCCGCCCAGCACGACGACCAAGCTCCACAGGCCCAACGAGAACATCGCGCCGCTGCCCAGCCACGCCGCCGCCAGCGGTCCCCAGCCGTTGCGGCCGCGCGCGAGCATCTGCATGCCGATCGCGGCGGCCAGCGCGAAGGCGTTGAGATCGACCACCGCGACGCCGAGCGCGAGCACCGTCCCCAGGTTCACCAGAACGATCTGCAGCCCCTCCGTGGGCGACGGAGGTTGTTGTCCCGCAACGAAAAGCGGGGTCCACCGGGCTCGGGCGTAGAGCACGAAGGCGATCGCGAGCAGTACGCCCTGCAGACTGAACCCGGAGTAGACCACCGTGTAGACCCACGGCTGCACGGGACCCGCGCCCGGCGAGACGTCGCCCTCGGTCAGCGCGGCGACCGGCGTCGCGATCGCGATCGGCCCCAGCAGCCCGGTGGCGATCCACATCGGGAAGACCACCGACCACGCGGGCAGCCGCATGCCCCACGAGTGGGTCAGAACGAGCGCGACGACGACCGCGACGGCGTCCATCGCCGCGGTGAGAGCGTTGAGCGCGAGCATGCTCGGCTCGCGCAGCACCGCCGGGTCGGAGAACCCGATCCCGCTTCCGCTCAACCACAGGACCTTGAGCGCGAGGTACGGGAGGGCGCACAGCACCGCCGCGTAGCCGATGATCAACCGCGTCTTCATGCGGTCAAGCATCCGATCGCGCCGGGTGAGGTGGCTCCCGCACGCGAGTGGGCCGCCTCCCCCACGAGGGGGAGACGGCCCACGGCGGGAGAACTACTGGCAGCGCTCCAGGATGAGCTCGCGCACGCGCTTGGCGTCGGCCTGTCCCTTGGTGGCCTTCATGACCGCGCCGACGACCGCGCCCGCGGCCTGCACCTTGCCGCCGCGGATCTTCTCCGCGATGTCCGGCTGCGCCGCCAGGGCCTCGTCCACCGCCGCGATCAGCGCGGAGTCGTCGGAGACGACCTTCAGCCCGCGCGCGGCGACGACCTCGTCCGGCTCACCCTCCCCGGCCAGCACGCCGTCGACGACCTGCCTGGCCAGCTTGTTGGTCAGCGCGCCCTCGGAGATCAGCGCGATCACCCTGGCCAGCTGGGCGGGCGTGATCGGCAGCGCGTCCAGCTCGACGCCGCGGCTGTTGGCCTGCTGCGCCAGGTAGGACACCCACCACGAGCGCGCCTCGTCCGCGGGCGCCCCGGCGTCCACAGTGGACGCGATGAGGTCCAGCGCGCCCGCGCTGACCAGGTCGCGCAGCTCCAGGTCGGAGAGGTTCCACTCCTGCTGCACGCGCTTGCGACGCTCCCACGGCAGCTCGGGCAGCGTGGTGCGCAGCTCCTCGACCCACTCGCGGGAGGGCGCGACCGGCACCAGGTCCGGCTCCGGGAAGTACCGGTAGTCCTCGGCGGTCTCCTTGCGGCGACCGGCGGAGGTGGTGCCGGTGGCCTCGTCGAAGTGCCGCGTCTCCTGGACGATCTCGCCGCCCTCGACCAGGATCGCCGCGTGGCGCCGCATCTCGTAGCGCACCGCGCGCTCGACGCTGCGCAGCGAGTTGACGTTCTTGGTCTCGGTGCGCGTGCCGAAGACGCTGGCGCCCTTGGGCATCAGCGACACGTTGGCGTCGCAGCGCAGCGAACCCTGGTCCATCCGCACGTCCGAGACGTCCAGCGCGCGCAGCAGGTCCCGCAGCGCGCCGACGTAGGCCTTGGCGATCTCCGGGGCCCGCGCGCCCGCGCCGACGACCGGCTTGGTGACGATCTCGATCAGCGGGACGCCCGCGCGGTTGTAGTCCAGCAGCGAGTAGTCCGCGCCGTGGATGCGCCCGGTGGAGCCACCGACGTGCAGCGACTTGCCGGTGTCCTCCTCCATGTGCGCGCGCTCGATCTCCACCCGGAAGACCTCGCCGTCCTCCAGCACCACGTCGAGGTGGCCGTTGTAGGCGATCGGCTCGTCGTACTGGGAGGTCTGGAAGTTCTTCGGCTGGTCGGGGTAGAAGTAGTTCTTCCGCGCGAACCGGCACCACTGGGCGATCTCGCAGTTGAGCGCGAGGCCGATGCGGATGGCCGACTCCACGCCCTTGCCGTTGACCACCGGGAGCGAGCCGGGGAGACCGAGGCAGGTCGGGCACACCTGGGTGTTGGGCTCGGCCCCGAAGGTGGTGGGGCAGCCGCAGAACATCTTGGTGTTGGTGTGCAGCTCGACGTGCACTTCGAGACCGAGCACCGGGTCGAAGCGCTCCACGACCTCGTCGTAGTCCAGCAGGTCCGAGGTATCAGTCGTCGTCATCGCCGTCGTTCTCCCAGTCGGCAAGCATGTCCCGCTTGAGCAGCTCGATCTGCAGCATCATCGAGCCGAGCATTTCCTCGTCGTTGATCCCGGACGTCCTGCGGGTGCACCAGGTCATCTGGCCGTTGGGATCCATGCACTTGACCACGGTCAGCGCCTCGACCGGGGTCCAGCCCTTCGGCAGCGGGAACAGCTCGACCCCGTGCAGCACCTCGCCGATGGACTTGCGGACCGCGCCCTCCTTGCCCTCGGTCATCGCACCGGCTCGAGTCGGGGCGCGGAGTCCATCAGCGGCCCGCCGCGCGCGGCCTCGTAGGCGGCGGCGACCCGGTACATCCGGTCGTCGGCCAGCGCCGGGGCCATGATCTGCAGGCCGACCGGGAGGCCGTCCTCCTCGGCGAGGCCGCACGGCACGCTCATCGCCGCGTTGCCCGCCAGGTTGGCCGGGATGGTGCACAGGTCGGCCAGGTACATCGCCATCGGGTCGTCCACCCGCTCACCGATCTTGAAGGCGGTGGTCGGGGTGGTCGGCGAGACGAGCACGTCGACCTGTTCGAAGGCGGACTCGAAGTCGCGGGTGATCAGCGTGCGCACCTTCTGCGCCGAGCCGTAGTAGGCGTCGTAGTAGCCGGAGGACAGCGCGTAGGTGCCGATCATGATGCGGCGCTTGACCTCCGGGCCGAACCCGGCCTCGCGGGTCAGCGACATGACCTCCTCGGCGCTGCGCGTGCCGTCGTCGTCCACCCGCAGCCCGTAGCGCATCGCGTCGAAGCGGGCGAGGTTGGAGGAGGCCTCGCTCGGCGCGATCAGGTAGTAGGCGGGCAGCGCGTAGGTGAAGTTCGGGCAGGGGATCTCGACGATCTCCGCGCCCAGCGCGCGCAGCTGCTCCACGGCCACCTCGAAGGCCGCGACCACGCCGGGCTGGTAGCCCTCGCCGCGGAACTCCGGCACCACGCCGACGCGCACGCCGGTCAGGTCGGCCTTGGCGCCCTCGCGCGCGGCGGCGACCACCGGGGGCACGGGAGCGTTGATGGAGGTGGAGTCCAGCGGGTCGTAGCCGCCGATGACCTCGTGCAGCAGCGCGGCGTCGAGCACCGTGCGGGCGCACGGACCGCCCTGGTCCAGTGAGGAGGAGAAGGCGACCAGGCCGTACCGGGAGACACCGCCGTAGGTGGGCTTCACGCCGACCGTGCCGGTGACCGCGCCGGGCTGGCGGATCGAGCCGCCCGTGTCGGTGCCGATGGACAGCGGGGCCTGGAACGCGGCCAGCGCGGCCGAGCTGCCGCCGCCGGAGCCGCCCGGGATGCGGTGCAGGTCCCACGGGTTGCGGGTGGGCCCGTACGCGGAGTTCTCGGTGGAGGAGCCCATGGCGAACTCGTCCATGTTGGTCTTGCCGAGGATGACGATCCCGGCTTCGCGCAGCCTGCGGGTGACCGTGGCGTCGTACGGCGGGATCCAGCCCTCGAGGATCTTCGAGCCGCAGGTGGTCGGCACCCCCTTGGTGGTGAAGACGTCCTTGAGCGCCAGCGGCACCCCGGCCAGCGGCGACGCGGGGGCCTGCCCGGCGTCCAGCGCGGCGTCGACCGCGGCGGCGGCTTCGAGCGCGCCCTCGGCGTCGACGTGCAGGAAGGCGTGCACGTCCGCGTCGGTGGCGGCGATCTGGTCCAGGTGGGCCTGGGTGACCGCGACCGCGGTGGTCTCGCGGGAGTGGATCCTGGCGGCCAGTTCGGCCGCGGTGAGCCTGGTCAGCTCGGACATGGTCACGCCTCCTCGCCGAGGATCCGGGGCACCCGGAACCGGCCGTCTTCGGACTTGGGCGCGCCGGAGAGCGCCTGCTCCTGGGTCAGCCCCGGCCGCACCACGTCCTCGCGGAAGACGTTGGTCAGCGGCACGGCGTGCGAGGTCGGCGGGATCTCCGCGGTGGCGATCTCACCGACGCGGGCCACCGACTGCAGGATGACGTCGAGCTGACCTGCGAAGGTGTCCAGCTCGGCTTCGGTGACCGAGAGCCTGGCGAGCTTCGCGAGGCCGGCCACCTCCTCGCGCGAAATTGCGGGCACTTGATCGACCCCTCGATGCGGTATGCGTGACCGCCCGAGTGTATGGCGCCCCCCGCCGCGGTTCCGAACCGGTTACCGGGCGGGGCCGTCGGGGGTCACTGGTAGAACTAGGACGTTACGAACGTGCTTCCGTCCTGCACAAAGCGGTCGTGGACGGCGGCGCCCGCCGGGTGTTCTGCCACAATCGGCGGCCGACAGCGGCGCTCGGACGCCGACCCTTGCAGCTCAGGAGGCGTTGGAGCCGGTGTCATTCCTGATCCGGGTACAGCTTCCCGACCGCCCAGGCACGCTCGGCGCCGTCGCGTCGGCCCTCGGCGAGATCGGCGCGGACATCCTCAGCGTGGACGTGGTGGAACGCTCACCCGGCGTGGCGGTGGACGACCTGGTGGTGGAGCTGCCCTCCGGCCGCCTGCCCGACGTGCTGATCACCGCGGCGGAGTCGGTCGAGGGCGTGGAGGTGGACGCGGTCCGGCCCTACGCGGGCGTGCTGGACACCCATCGCGAGCTGGAGCTCGTCGAGGAGGTGGCCGCCGAGCCGGTCAAGGGCGTCGAGGTGTTCACCGAGGGCGTCCCGAAGATCATCCGCGCGGGGTGGGCCGTGGTGGCGCGGCGCCGGCCGGACGGCCTGGAGCGGCTGGCCGCGTCCACGGCTGCGCCGGAGACGCGCGCGGTGGAGCTGCCGTGGATGCCGCTGGCCAAGGCCCGCATCCTCGACGGCGAGGAGTCCTGGGTGCCGGAGACCTGGCGCGAGCTCGGCACCGAGCTGGCCGCGACACCCCTGGGCAACCCCGACCGCGTGCTCCTCGTGGGCCGCCCGGGAGGCCCGATGTTCCGCGCCGCCGAGGTCGCCCGCCTCGCCCACCTCGCCGGCATCGTCTCCGTCGTCCTCCCCGACTAGCCGCACTCCACCCGGGGGTCAGGAGGCGGCGTCACCGATCCGGGCGATTTCGGTGGCGGCTTCGGGGCCCTTGGTGAGCAGCGTGGTGAAGCCGTCCTCGTCCAGCACGGGGACCTTGAGCTGCAGGGCCTTGTCGTGCTTGGAGCCCGGGTTGTCGCCGACCACCACGAAGGCCGTCTTCTTGGAGACCGCGCTCGCCGCCCGGCCGCCGCGGACCATGATCGCTTCCTTGGCCTCGTCGCGGGAGTAGCCGGTCAGCGTGCCGGTGACCACGATCGACATGCCTTCGAGCGTCCTGGGCACGGACTCGTCGCGCTCGTCCGCCATGCGCACGCCCGCCGCGCGCCACTTGTCGACCAGCTCGCGGTGCCAGCCCACCTGGAACCACTCGTGGGCGGACTTCGCGATGCGCGGGCCGACGCCGTCCACGGCGGCCAGCTTCTCCTCGTCGGCGTCGGCGATCTCCTCCAGCGAGCCGAACTCCCGGGCCAGCGCCTGCGCGGCGGTGGGGCCGACGTGCCGGATGGACAGCGCCACGATGACCTTCCACAGTGGACGGTCCTTGGCGGCCTCCAGGTTCTCCAGCAGGTTCTCGCCGTTCTTGGACAGCACGCCCTTGTCCGTGCGGAACAGGTCGACCTGGAGCAGCTTGTCGGCGGTGAGGTCGAAGACGTCGCCCTCGTCGGTGATCACCCCGGACTCCAGCAGCGCGGTCGCGGCCTTGTAGCCCAGCACCTCGATGTCGAAGGCGCCTCGGCCGGCGAGGTGGAACAGCCGCTCCCGCAGCTGCGCGGGGCAGCTGCGCTGGTTGGGGCAACGGATGTCGACGTCGCCCTCCTTCTGGTAGGCCAGCTCCGTCCCGCACTCCGGGCAGTGCGTGGGCATCACGAACTCGCGCTCGGAGCCGTCGCGGGCGTCCACGACCGGGCCGAGCACCTCCGGGATCACGTCGCCCGCCTTGCGGATCACCACGCGGTCGCCGATCAGCACGCCCTTGCGGCGGACCTCGTCGGCGTTGTGCAGCGTGGCCATCGCGACGGTGGACCCGGCGACCTTGACCGGCTCCATCACCGCGTACGGGGTGACCCGCCCGGTGCGGCCCACGTTGACCCGGATGTCCAGCAGCTCGGTGGTGGCCTCCTCCGGCGGGTACTTGTAGGCGATCGCCCACCGCGGCGCGCGCGAGGTGCTGCCGAGCCTGCGCTGCAGCGGCACCTCGTCGACCTTGATCACCACGCCGTCGATCTCGTGCTCGGCGTCGTGCCGGTGCTCGCCCCAGTGGTCGATGTGCTCCAGAATCTCGTCCACAGTGGACAGGACCTTGGTGTGCCCCGACACGGGCAGGCCCCAGGCCTTCAGCGCGGCGTAGGACTCCGACTGGCGCGCGGGCTCGAAGCCGTCGCGCTTGCCCAGCCCGTGCGAGATCATCCGCAGCGGCCTGTTCCCGGTGACCCTCGGGTCCTTCTGCCGCAACGAACCCGCCGCCGCGTTGCGCGGGTTGGCGAAGGGCGGTTTGCCCGCCTCGACCTGGCCCGCGTTGAGCGCCTCGAAGTCCTCCAGGGTGAAGAACACCTCGCCGCGCACCTCGACCAGCTCCGGCACGGGGAACTCGTCGGTCCCGGTGAGCCGTTCCGGCACGTCGCGCAGCGTGCGCAGGTTGAGCGTGACGTCCTCGCCCGTGCGGCCGTCGCCCCTGGTCAAACCCCTGGTCAGGCGGCCGTTCCGGTAGAGCAGGTTGACCGCGAGGCCGTCGATCTTCAGCTCGCACAGGTAGTGCGCGTCCTTGCCGACCTCCTTCTCCACCCGCTCCACCCACGCGCGCATGTCGTCGTGGTCGAAGGCGTTGTCGAGGCTGAGCATCCGCTCCAGGTGGTCGACGGCGGTGAACTCGGTGACGAACTCCGTGCCGACGCGCTGGGTCGGTGAGTCGGGGGTGACCAGCGAGGGGTGCTCGGCCTCGATCGCCTGCAGTTCCCGGAACAGGGCGTCGAACTCGCCGTCGGAGATCGTCGGCGTCTTGAAGTAGTACCGGAACTGGTGCTCGGCGATCTCCCGCGCGAGCACGGAGTGGCGCTCACGCACCTCGTTCGGAACCTCATCGGCGCTGGTCACACGTGCAGGGTAACCACGACCACCGACACTCGCGCTCAGCCTCCGGCGAGTCGGTCCAGGTCGCGGACGAGCGCACGGAACTCGAGTAACCCGATCGAGTCGTCCGGTTCGGTCTCGGCCGTCTCGACCCGCCCGAGCCGGTCCGCGGCGAGGCGTTCGCCGAGGGTGGCGTCCAGCGGCAGGAAGGTCATCGCGGCCTTGGCGGCGTCGTCCAGCTCGGCCAGCCGGGGGTGGTAGACCTCCACGTCCACGACGCCCGCGGCCTCGTCCACCCGCGCGGAGACGCGGACCTGGCCGAGCGCGAGGCGGTGCGCGCCGAGGTTCACCGTCACCTGCGTCGGGTCGGGCACCGCGGGCACGGCGTCGTGGTACTCCCACAGCGTGCTGGGCTCGGGCGCGGCGGCCAGCCACGCGTCGGTGTAGGGCCGCAGCGCCGGATCGCCCTGGGCGCTGACCACCAGCGCGTACACCGACTCGTGGCCGCGCTCGATGGTGAAGTGCAGGTCGGGGTGGAGCGCGGCGACGGTGTCGCAGAGCAACGGCTCCACCTTGCGCGGCTCACGCTCGCCGAGCGCGGAACTGAGCACGGGCAGCAGCTCCTCCCACCGCTGCCAGAAGGCGGCGGCGCGGGCGGCGTGATCGGGTTCCTCTGCCCGGCGACGCAGGAACTTCACATGCACCCCATTCTTGTCGCCGATCATGTTGCCCTGCCGAGGGTGGTTTCGTCATCTCAGTGAGCCGACCGGACGGCGACCGCAAGCAACGTCGCCGCGTGGCCGCCCAGCTTGCGCCCGGATGGCCACACCGCGCGCAGCGAACGGCGTAGGTCGACACCGTCTACCGGGACCTCCACAAGGCGCCCGTCGGTGAGGTCGGCCTGCACGGCGAGCACGCTCAGCACGGCCGGCCCGGCCCCGTTCATCACCGCGCTGCGCACGGCCGTGGTCGAGCCCAGTTCGAGCAGCGGCTGCACCGCTCCGACAGCACGCTCCAGGGTGTCGCGGGTGCCGGAGCCGGGCTCGCGCACGACGAGCGGGGTGGCCGCCAGCTCGGCGGCGGTCAGCGGGCGCCTGCGACGCGACCATGGGTGGCGCGGCGCGACGACCACGGCGAGGCGGTCGGTTGCGACACGGCGGGAGTTCAGCCCCGGCGGCACGCTCGGCGACTCGATGAACCCGAGCGCCACCTCGGCCCTGCGCACCAGGTCGGCGACGGTGCCCGAGTTGGTGACCTGCAGGCCCACGTAGAGGTCGCCGGCACCGCGGCGCAGTTCGGCGATCCAGCCGGGCGCGAGGTGTTCGGCGACGGTCATGCTCGCGGCCACGCGCAGCTCCGCGTCCTGTTCGCCGCGCAGCGCCTCGGCCCCGGCGAGCAGCACGTCCAGCTCGTCGAGCACCCGTCGCGCCCAGTCGCTGACCACCCGGCCCGCCGTGGTCAGGCTGGAGCCGCCGGGCCCGCGCTCGACCAGCTCCAGCCGCAGCCGCCGCTCCAGCGTGGACATCCGCTTGCTGGCCGACGGCTGGCTGATCTCCAGCGCGCGGGCGGCGCGGCCGAGGCCGCCCAGCTCGCCCACCAGGACGAGCAGCCGCAGTGACTCCACGTCCGGGGGCTGACTCATAGCCCAAGGGTATGACCTGTTGCTGATCTCGGGGGTACCGGACGCTCCGGGGAGGCGGCAGGGTGACACGGTGCCCGCTGTATTCCGCCCCTCAGCAGTCCGCACCAATCTGCCCGGCCTCGCTGCCATCACCCTCGCCGTGACGATCGCCCTCGCGGTGAACCGGCTGCTCCCGGCGGTGAGCCCGCTGACCGGCGCGGTGGTCCTCGGAGTCGTGGTGGGCAACCTGCCCGTGCTGCCGGACTCGGCGAAGCCGGGCCTGAAGTGGGCGACGCGGCGTTTCCTGCGCGCGGGTGTGGTCCTGCTCGGGGTGCAGCTGTCGGTGGCGCAGGTGCTCCAGCTCGGCGGCGGCATGCTGCTCGTGGTACTGGTGACGGTGGTGGTGACGTTCTTCGGCACCGTCCTGCTCGGCCGCCTGCTGGGCCTGCCGCGCGGGCTGACGTTGATGGTGAGCACGGGTTTCTCGATCTGTGGCGCGTCCGCGGTTGCCGCCGTCGAGGGCATCGTCGAGCGCGAGGAGTCGGAGGTCGCGACGGCCATCGGCCTGGTCACGCTGTTCGGCAGCGTCTCGATGCTCGCGCTGCCGTTGCTGTCCGGTGGTGTCGAGCTGGGCATGTGGGCGGGTGCGAGCGTGCACGAGGTCGCCCAGGTCGTCGCTGCGGCCTCCCCCGCCGGTGCCGCCGCCGTCGCCGCCGCGGTCGTGGTGAAGCTGAGCCGCGTGGTGCTGCTCGCCCCGCTCGCGGCCGGGCTCAGCGTCGTGGAGCGGCGCAGGCGTCCGGTGGTCGAGGGCAAGCGCCCGCCGTTGATCCCCGTGTTCGTGCTGGGCTTCCTCGCGATGGTGGCGCTGCGGAGCACGAACGTCTTCCCCGAGGCTTGGGTCCCCAGGACGAAGGACATCACCGGCTTGTTGCTGGCGGGCGCGCTGTTCGGGCTCGGAACCGGTGTGCAGCTGCGGTCGCTGGCCAGGACCGGGCCGAAGGCGCTGGTGCTGGGCCTGGGTTCCACGGTGCTCGTGGCCGCGGTCGCCTACGCCGGGGTGCGGCTGGTCGGGTGAGCCGCACCCCGGCTGCGGCTAACGCATCGAGGTCAGGCCGAAGGTGAGCATCGCGGTCGAGGTGAAGTCGATCGCGGTCTCCGAGGTGGCCCAGGACCTGGTGTCGTCCAGGAACTCCGAACCGGAGCCGTCGAAGGCCTTCATGTCCCGCTGACACGGACGCATGTCGCCGAACTCACCGAGGTCGCCGAGCAGCCCGGCCTTGTTCGGACCGTTGATCACCGCACCGACGAGGACCTTCTTCCCGCCGTTGAGGTCGCCCTGGAGGTTGGCGACCTGGTGGTGGACGCACCGCGAGAAGTCCCCCGCGCCGATGACGAGCGACACGCCCCATGCGTTGCTGCCCAACGCGAAACCGCGTTGCTGCGTGCCGAAAGCGTCGAACGCCCGGTCGCCGGTGAGCGATCGGTAGAGCTGCGCGGTGGAGGCGAACCCGAAGCTGCGCGGGGCCGCGTCGAAGCTGACAACACTGGCCGCCGTGCGGAACGGGCTCTTCGCCGCACTGTCCACACCGGACTGGAGCTGCTTCTTCAAGTGCCCGGTCAGATCGCGCTCGGTGACCTCGGCCCCGGACACGGGACCGTCGCGCAGCAAGCGGGTCAGGGACGCGTGGGCCAGCGCGCTGGTGTTGTACAGGTTGAGCGTGTCGGTCTCACCGCTGGCGATGTAGCGCTTGGCCCACTGCGTCGCCGCGCGCCCCCACTCACCCGCGCGCGGGTCCTTCAGCGCACGTCCGGCGGCAGCCAGTTCGGCCGCGCCCAGCTCCATGTCGTCCATCCAGGAGTTCTCCGGGTAGAAGGCCCTGGGCAGCGCGGTCACGAGCTTGTCCGGGTCGACGTTCTCGGTCTGCGCGCCGGCGAGGATCGAGGCGCCCTCGTCGAGGTACTTCTTGGCCAGCGCGGGGTTCTGGCGCGCGTTGTACTGCGCCGCCAGCGCGAAGGACGCGGCCACCCGCCCGGCCAGGTTCGGGCTGATCGGCGCGCTGATCCGGAACACCGGGCGGTGCTTGACGTAGTACTTCTCGTCGCCGGGCCTGACGTTGAGCGCGTCGTCGTCCTGGGGCAGCCGCCACACGTCGTGGTCGCCCTTGAAGCCGAGGTCGGCGTTGCCCGGCCCGATGCCCACCTGGATGTAGAGGGTTTTGTTCGTGGCGTCCCAGGCCTTGTCGAGCCACTTCAGCCCGTGGTCGATCTCCGCGTTCAGCGCGGCGTGCGGCTTCTTCAGGTCGCGCTGCAGGTACTGGAGGCTGGCCAGGGAGTACGACGTGGCGTGGGTGAACTTGAGGAAGTCGCCCGCGTCGAACCAGCCGCCTTCGACGTCCACCGGTCCGCCGACGGGTTTGAGCACGGTGGTCGGCCGGTTCTGGTCGTCGAACTCCGGCGTCTCGTAGACCGTCGCCTGCCGGTCGGCGAGGTGCGAGGGCTTGCGGTCGAAGCTGCCGGGGATGACGTCGGCGCCGTCGCGCTGCGTCTGGAAGAACTGGACGGTCTTGTCGATCCACGGCCGGAACACCTCCTCGGCCGCGCCGATCCTGAACTCCGGCGAGGTGACCCCGGCGATCCGCACGCGGTAGCGGCCGGGCTTGTCGAGCGCGGTGAGGTCCAGCGGCCGCACTGCGGTGAAGCGCTGGTTCCAGCCGCCCAGGCTCGCGCCCGCCCGCCCCCGCAGCACGGACGAGCCGTACTGGTTGATCACGTCGAAGGAGGCGGTGCGGGCGGAGCCGGACAGGAAGTACGCGGTCTTGCTCTCGCCGATCGCATAACCGATCCCGTCCACCCGGACATGGCCGTCCGCGGGAGCGGCAGCCGCCGGGCTGACGGTGACGGCGAGCGCGGTGATGGTGGAGACCGCTAAGACACGGGCACGACGCACAGACCCTCCGTTCCGGGGCTGGCGGCGGAAGCCCAATAGTTAATAACGTTCCCTATTAATCGCTAATCCTCCCCTCGCCCCCCTGGTCTCGTCAATGCACGGCAACACAGCCGCAACAAGGAGGACGCACCCGCCGACCGCCGGCGCCGCGGTGTTGAGCAGCGCGGTGCCGAGCGCCGCTCCGAGTTGCTGGGCCGCGTTGTAGGCGGCCGACGCCGCTCCGATGTCGTGTCCCCGCAGGCCCGCAGTGGCCAGGCTCGCGGTCGGCGGCATGACGAGTCCGAGGACGGTCTGCGTGCAGTAGCTCATGAACAGGTAGAAGCCGAACATCGCGAAGAACATCACCGTGATCGCGAGGAAGGCTCCGCCGCGCACGCGACCCTGCATCACCCGCATCGGCAGCAACGGTTGCCGCACGCGGGTTTCCACGATGATGAACGCGGTCAACAGCACGACGCCGACGACCAGCACTCCGACGTCGGCCATGCTGAGGCCGTACACCACGGCGGCGAAACCGGCAGCGCTGAGCACTGCGCCCGCGACGTCGAGCCGTCCTGGTTCGCGCTGGGTTCCGGGCACGAGCGCGGTGCCCACAACAGCGAGCAGGGCAACGGGAACGTTGATGTAGAGGCACCAACGCCAATCGGCGTACTCGGTGAGCAACCCGCCCGCGATGAGCCCCACCGCCGATCCGGCGGCACCCACCGCGGCGAACACGCCGAACGCGCACCCTCGTTCGCGTGGCTCGGTGAAGGTGTTGGTGAGCAAGGACAATCCGGCTGGGGCGAGCAGTGCCGCGAACACGCCCTGCACGGCGCGTGCGGTGATCAGCACGCCGGAACTGCCTGCGGCTCCGCCCGACGCCGAGGCGACAGCGAAGCCGAGCAGCCCGACAGCGAACGCGCGCCGATGCCCGAGCGCGCCGCTCACCCGGCCGCCGAGGAGCAGCAACCCACCGAATGCCAAGGCGTACGCGGTTACCACCCAATGCCGGTCCGGGTCGGACATCCCGAGTGTCGCCTGGGCGGAGGGCAACGCGATGTTCACGATCGTCCCGTCGAGGACGACCAACAGCTGCGCCGCGCTCACCACCAGCAGGGTCGTTGTCTTGAAACGCACCCTCAACCCCCGGTCGAATCCGGGTCTAGGCTCGGGCGATGAGCAGGATCGACCGCGCGAGCCGGGTCATCGCGGTACCCCCGCCCGCCGTCTACGGCGCCCTTCTCGACCGTGCCGCCCTCGAGGCGTGGCTGCCGCCCGAGGGCATGCGCGGGCGGATCGACCGGTGGGATCCGCGACCCGGTGGCGGTTTCCGGATGGTCCTCACCTACCTCGACCCCGTCGGCGACCCGGGCAAGACCTCGGACGGGACAGACGTCGTCGAGGTCGGTTTCGCGGAGCTGGTACCGCAGGAGAGCGTCGTGCAGACGGCCGTGTTCGAGGCCGACGATCCTTCGTACGCGGGCACCATGACGATGACCTGGCGCCTCGAAGCGGTCGACGGGGGAACCGAGGTGACCGTCACCGCCACCGGTGTGCCGCCCGGGATCGACCAGGCCGCGCACGAGGTCGGAATCGCGTCCTCACTGGCGAATCTGGCCGCGTACCTGACTACCAGCTCTCCGGGGGCTCGACGAAAGCCTTGGCCACGTCGTTGACGAGCGACAGCGCGCGCCGGGCCCACTGCGGTGTCGCCCCGGCCAGGCCGCACGCGGGCGTCGGCACGGCCAGCTTCGCCAGGTGCGCGCGGTCGAACCCGAGCTGGTCGGCGAGCGCGAACGCGGGCTGGGCGGCCTCGCGCAGCGACACGGGCTTGCCGGGGTCCACGCCCGGTACCACGCCGAGCCACAGCGGAACACCCTCCTGCCAGGCCTCGCCGAGTTCGTCCAGCAGCTCTTTTCCGCTCAACGGAGCCAGGTCCAGCGCGATCGCGCTCGCACCGGCCCGGCGCAGCGACGTCACCGGCGGGCGGTTCGCGCAGCAGTGCACCACGACGGGAACGTCCAGCGAGGTGATCACGTTGCGCAGCAAGGCTTCCGCCTCCGGCGCGTGCACCTGCGCCACGGTGCCGTAGCCCGAGGGCGTCGGCAGCGACCCGGCGAGCACCGCGGGCAGCATCGGTTCGTCGAGCTGGACGATCACCTTGGCGCCGGTGCGCGCCGCGACCTCCGCGACGTGCCGGGCGAGGCCCTCGGCCAGCGACTCGCCGAACTCGCGCAGCGCGCCGTGGTCGGTGAGCACCCGGTGCCCGCGCTGCAGCTCGATCATCGAGGTCAGCGTCCACGGGCCCGCCGCCTGGACCTTGAACAGCTCCGGCCGGACGCCGTCGAGGACCTCCTCCATCGCGTCCATGTCACCGCGCAGCTGGTCGACGCAGCGGCGGTGGTCGCGGCCGGGGCGGGCCGTGACGCGGTAGCCGGACGGCACCACCTCCACGGCGAGGTCCACCAGCAGCCCCGCCGTGCGCCCGATCAGGTCCGCGCCGACGCCGCGCGCGGGCAGCTCCGGCAGGTGCGGCAGCACGGGCAGCTCACCCGCGACGACGCGGGCGGCCTCAAGCGGGTCGACGCCGGGCATGGAGCCGATTCCGGTCGCTGTTCCGGCTGGCAGGAGGGATTGTGTCACCCCCTTTGCCTATCACCCCGGCACGTCCGCCCGACGGTGAGGTTGTGGTCTAGACCTATTGACGAAGTGGTCCAGGCCACTTACGGTCAAGGGGCCCGGCCGCCGCCAGCACCCGTTGGGAGGCGTTGTCGTGGTCAGAACCCTGCTCGCCGTGATCATCGCCATGGTCGCCACCGTCCAACCGGCGTCCGCACGGGCAGTGCCGGCGCCCGATCCCGCAAGCGGATCTTCGGCCTCCATCCGGTACGCGCCCTACATCGACATCACGATGGAGCGCCCGACCCTGCCCGAAGTGGCGCGGGCGACCGGCGTCAAGCACTTCACCCTCGCCTTCGCGCTCGGCAGCCACGCGGGCTGCGACCCGAAGTGGGGCGGCACGATCGACCTCACCGAACCCCGCGTCGTCAACCAGATCCGCGAGCTGAAGGCGATGGGCGGCGACGTGGTCATCGCGACCGGCGGCGCGCTCGGTCCGTACCTGGAACACGTCTGCGGCAGCGCTTCCGCGTTGGCGGGCGCCTACCGCAAGATCCTCGACGCCACCGGCGCGACGCACATCGACGTGGACGTGGAGGCCGCGATCCCGGCCGACACGGTCAACCAGGCGCTCGCCACGATCCAACGGGAGCGCGGGACCTCGGTCGGCTACACGCTGCGCGTGCAGGGCCAGGACTACGGCGTCGACCCGTTCTCCTTGCAGATCCTGCAAAGCGCCGCGCGGCACAACGTCGACGTCCTGGTGAACCCGATGCTGATGAACTTCGGCTACACCGGCGACTGGGGCGACGCGATGATCTCCGCGGCGCAGGCGGTGCTGCGGCAGATGAAGACGGTGTGGCCGAACAAGTCCGACGCGGAGCTGCGCGCCGAGCTCGGCGTGACACCCATGATCGGCCGCAACGACACCGGCATGACGACCACCCAGGCGCACGCACGAAAACTGCTCAACTGGGCCAAGTCGAACACCATCGGCTTCATCGGCTTCTGGTCGATCGGCCGGGACAACGGCTCCTGTCCCGGCGGCGGTGTCTCTCCGACGTGCAGCGGCATCGCCCAGTCGCAGTGGGAGTTCACCAACATCTTCAAGGCGTTCTGAGACTGGGGGCCGCCCTCATGACGCGCCCCGTGGTGGGGGCGGCCCTCGACCACCTTTCCTGCTGACTTTCTGCGAATGCATGCAGGTACGCACATGGCTAAGCTGCTGCGGTGCAGACCGGCGATCCGGACTTCCTCCTCCCAGCCGACCACGACGTCCGGCTGGCGACCGAGGCGTTCCGCCTCCTGGCGGACCCGACCAGAATCAAGATCCTCTGGGCGCTGTACCAGGGCGAGTCCTCCGTGGCCGGGCTCGCGGACCTCGTCGGGGCGACACCGACGGCGGTGAGCCAGCACCTGGCCAAGCTCCGCCTCGCCCGACTGGTCCGCGGCAGGCGCGAGGGGACCTTCGTCTACTACTCCGCCGACAACCAGCACATCCACCGCCTGCTGGCCGAGGCGCTGGGCCGGGTCAGCGCGGACCGCTAGGCCAGCGAACGGATTCCGATACTGTTCGCAGCAACTCCACGACCTCGCTGACCAGGGCGGACGGCCTCCGCCGGAGCACCACGTAGACCCGTCGCGCCGGGCGGACGTCGGCCAGCTCCCTGGCCACCACGCGTGTGGTGTCGGCGCGCGCGAACACGCTCGCGGGCAACAGCGCCATGCCGAGCCCCGCCCGCAGCAGGGCGAGGGTGACCTCGTAGTTGTGCGTCTCGAAGGCGACCTCGACGTCGACGCCCGCGCGGCGCGCCAGCCGCTCCAGCGTGATCAGGTCGGCGATCCCCGGACCGCCGCAGATCCACTCCTGCCCGCCGAGGTCCGCGAACGCCACGTGAGCCGCCCCGGCCAGCGGGTGCGCGGCGGGCAGGGCCAGCAGCAGCGGATCGTCCAGCAGCCGCACCCGTTGCAACCCATCGGCTTTCGGCAGCGCGACGCCCGGATAGCGGTGCGTGATCAGCAGATCGAGCTCGCGCGAGGCCACGAGCCCGTATCCCGCGGGCGGTTCGAGGTCGACCAGGGACAGCTGCACGGTGGGATGCCTGCTCCGGAACTCGCCCAGCGCGGCCGGCACCAACAGCTGTCCAGCCGTGGGGAACGCGCCGATCGACAGCCGCTCCGGCTCCGCGCCGAGCACCGCGCGCACCGCCTCGTCGGCCGCCCGCAGCTCCCCGAGCACCCGTTCCCCGTGCTCCACAAGGACACGACCGGCCGCGGTGAGCTTCACGCCGCCGGGGCCGCGGTCGAGCAGGCGGGCGCCCAGTTCGCGTTCGAGCTTGCTGAGCTGTTGCGACAACGCGGACGGGGTGAACGCCATTCGTGTTGCCGCCGCGGCGATCGACCCGGCGTGCGCGACCTCCACGAGCACCCTCAGCCGCCCCGCATCGACCATTAGCGCTCCTTAACTCCACTCAGGAGACTTAACTTTCCGAGAGCCCCGCCGCCGACGCAAGCTGGAGCCATGGTCTCCCCCGCTGCCGCACGCATCGCCCCCTACATCAGGCGCACCCCGTTGCTGCGCTTGACGATCGACGGACGCCCGCTCGTGCTGAAGCTGGAGCAGCTGCAGCTCACCGGCTCCTTCAAGCTGCGGGGCGCGACCAACGCGCTGCTCTCCGGCGACCGCCCGGACCTCGCGGTGACCGCCTCCGGTGGCAACCACGGCATGGGTGTTGCCACCGCGGCACAGCACCTCGGCATCCCCGCGCGGGTGCACGTCCCGGACACCGCCCCCGAGGCGAAGCTCCGCCGCGTCCGCGACCTCGGCGCCGAAGTGATCAAGCACGCGGGCGGCTACGCCGCGGCCCTGGCCACCGCGCTCGAAGAGGGCGAGAAGCCCGGAGTCCGCTTCGTCCACGCCTACGACGACCCCGCGGTGGTGGCGGGCCAGAGCACCATCGGCGAGGAGATCGTCGAGGACGCCCCCGACGTGGACTCCGTCGCGGTCGCCGTGGGTGGCGGCGGACTGATCACCGGCATCGCTTCGGCGATCGGCGACCGCACCATCGTCGCGGTGGAGCCGGAGAACTGCTGCTGCTTCAACGCGGCACTGCGGGCGGGCGGCCTCGTCGACTCCACAGTGGACTCCGTGGCCGCGTCCGCGCTCGGCGCGGTCCGCGTGGGCACGCTGGCCTACGAATCCCTGCACTCCCGCGCCGTCTCAGTCCTCGTCAGCGACGCGGAGATCCTGGCCGCCCGTGACCGCCTGTGGGAGGAAGCGCGCCTGGCCGTGGAGCCCGCCGCCGCTGTCCCGGTGGCGGCCTGGCTGGCCGGGCGCGTTCCGGGTGCACTGCCGTGCGTCGTCCTCTGCGGGGCGAACTCCGACTGGTCCCCTACGGAGTGCGCGCCGTCGCGGTGATGGTGGCGGCGCCGAGGACCACGTCGCCGGACGGGGACGGAGAGTAGAGGACGGCGGTCTGGCCGGGGGCCACGCCGCGAAGGGGCTCGCGGAGGCGGATCTCCAGCGAGTCGCCGGCCACCTCGGCCACCGCGGGCGCGAGGCCGCCGTGCGCGCGGACCTGGACGACGCACTCGGTCGGCTCCGCCAACGGCCGACCCGAAGGCCACGTCGCGCGCGAGCCGGTGATCGAGGTGACCTCCAGGCGCTCCGCCGAACCGACGCGGACCGTGCCGGAGACCGGCTCCAGGGCCAGCACGTAGCGGGGCCGGCCGTCCGGCGCCGGGGTGTCGATGCCCAGGCCGTGCCGCTGGCCGATGGTGAAACCGTGCACGCCCGCGTGCTCGCCGAGCACCGCGCCGGTGGCGTCGTCGACGAGCTTGCCGGGCCGCTCCCCGATCTTCGAGCGGAGGAACCCGCGGGTGTCGCCGTCCGGGATGAAGCAGATGTCGTGGCTGTCCGGCTTCTCCGCGACCGACAGCCCGCGCGCGGCGGCCTCCTCGCGCACCGCGGGCTTGGTCGAACCGCCGAGCGGGAACATCGAGTGCCGCAGCTGCTCCTCGGTCAGCGTGGCCAGCACGTAGGACTGGTCCTTGTCCGCGTCCGCGCTCCGCCGCAGCTCCGGCACTCCATCCACAATGGACAAACGCGCGTAGTGGCCGGTGCACACCGCGTCGAAGCCGAGCGCGATCGCCTTGTCCAGCAGCGCGGCGAACTTGATCTTCTCGTTGCAGCGCATGCACGGGTTCGGGGTGCGGCCCGCCGAGTACTCCGCGACGAAGTCGTCCACGACGTCCTCGGTGAACCGCTCCGCCAGGTCCCAGATGTAGAAGGGGATGCCGAGCACGTCGGCGGCGCGGCGCGCGTCGTGCGAGTCCTCGATCGTGCAGCAGCCGCGCGAGCCGGTGCGCAGCGTGCCGGGCTTCGCCGACAGCGCCAGGTGCACGCCGGTCACGTCGTGGCCCTCGGCCACCGCCCGCGCCGCCGCGACCGCGGAGTCCACCCCGCCGCTCATCGCCGCCAGTACTCGCATCAGTTCACGCCCTCACACCGATCCTGCGCGCTCCCGCGCCCCGCAGCTGCTCCACCACCGGGCCGATGGCCGCCACCACGGTGGCAACGTCGGCGGCGGTCGAGGTATGCCCGAGCGAGAACCGCAGCGATCCCCGCGCGGCCGCCCGGTCGGCCCCCATGGCCAGCAGCACGTGGCTCGGCTGCGCGACGCCCGCCGTGCACGCCGAGCCGGTCGAGCACTCGATCCCCTTGGAGTCCAGCAACATCAGCAGGCTGTCGCCCTCGCAGCCGGGGAAGGTGAAGTGCGCGGTCCCCGGCAGCGTGTCCGCCGGATCGCCGTTGAGGACCGCGTCGGGCACCGCCGCCAGCACGCCGCGCACCAGCTCCGAGCGCAGCTGGTCCAGCCGGACCGCCTCCTCGGGCTGCGCCGCGACGACGTGCCGCACCGCGGTCGCGAGCCCGACGATGCCCGCCGACCCGAGCGTTCCGGAGCGGACCTCGCGCTCCTGGCCGCCCCCGTGCTGCACGGGCGTGCACGCGGTGTCCCGCCGCAACAGCAGCGCGCCGAACCCGACCGGGCCGCCGAGCTTGTGCCCGGTCAGCGTCAGCGCGTTCGCCCCGCACGCCGCGAAGTCCACCGGCAGCATGCCGACCGCCTGCACGGCGTCGGTGTGCAGCGGAACGCCCCGCGCGTGCGCCACCTCGGCCAGCTCGCGAACCGGGTTGACCGTGCCGACCTCGTTGTTCGCCCACATCACGCTGGCCAGCGCCACGGACTCCGGATCGCGGTCGATCAGCTCGGCCAGCGCCTCCGGCCGGACGCGCCCCGACGAGTCCACGGGGATCGTCTCGACCACCGCGCCCTGGTGCGCGCCGAGCCAGTCCGCGCTGTCCAGCACGGCGTGGTGCTCCACGGCCGAGACCAGCACGCGCACGCGGCGGGGATCGGCGGCGCGCCGGGCCCAGAAGACGCCCTTCACCGCCAGGTTGTCGCCCTCGGTGCCGCCGCCGGTGAAGATCACCTCGGACGGGTGCGCGCCGAGCGCCGCGGCCAGCGACTCACGCGCCTCCTCGACCACGCGGCGCGCTCGACGGCCCGAGGCGTGCAGCGACGAGGCGTTGCCCACCACGGGCAACGCCTCGGTCATCGCCGCCACGGCCTCGGGCAGCATCGGCGTGGTCGCCGCGTGATCCAGGTAAGTCATCTCGGGGTCCAGGGTAGACCGGGGCTCAGACCTTCCGGACGTTGCGGCTGATCAGGGCCGCTCCGAGCAGTGCGAACCCGGCCATCACCAGGTCCAGCGGGATCACCGCCGCGGTGGGCTGCCCGGCCGAGGCCAGCGCCCCCACGAGCACCCCGCCCAGCCCGATCAGCGCCGCCGAGCCGAACATGTCGCACACCTGCGCCGCGGCCCCGTTGAAGCCGCGGTCGTTCGGCGTGGACAGCGCCAGCACCCGCACCGCGATGTTGGGCATCGCCGTCCCCATGCCGAACCCGGCGACGGCCCACAGCGGGTAGATCAGCCACGCGGGCCCCCACGCGGGAGCGATCAGCACGGCTCCGGCCAAGGCGACCGCGAGCAGCAGGAAACCCCGGCGGATCATCACCTCGCTCTGCACACCGCGCTGACGCGCCTGCCACGCCGCGGCCGCAGACCACCCGAGCGAGCCCACGGTCAGCGGCACACCCGCGAGGGTCGGCGAGTAGCCGTGCACGTTGGCCAGCACCAGCGGGATGTAGGCCTGCACGGCGAAGAACGAGCCGGACAGCAGGCCGCGCGAGAGCACGACGACGGGCAGCCCCGGCTTGCCGAGCAGGGTCCCGGGCGGCAGCAGCCTGCGCAGCGACGGTGCGAGCAGCACCAGGCCGCCGATGCCGAGCGCCAGCGACGACAGCTGCGGGTGCTCGGCCGCCCAGGTCAGCGCGGACAGACCGACAGCGGCGCACACCGCGGCGACGGGCAATCCTTTGCGGGGCTCGGCGCTCTGCTCGGGGACCGTGTCAGGACGCGCCCGAAGCGTCTTGACCACCGGGATCAGCAGCAGCCAGCCGATGAGCACCAGCGGTGCCAACCCGAGGAACACCAGCCGCCACGACAGCAGCTCGGTCGCCAGCCCGGCCAGTCCCGGCCCGACCAGCGACGGCACCACCCACGCCGCCGACAAGGCGCCGAACGCCGCGGGCCGGTCGCGCTCGGGGTAGACCAACGCGACCATCACGTACAGCGCGACGATCTGCGCCCCGGCTCCCGCGCCCTGGAGCACCCGGCCGAGCAGCAGCACCCACATGTTCTCCGCGACCCCGGCGACCACGAGCCCGGCGAAGAACAGCCCCGGCGCCACGATCAGCGACGGCACCGGCCCGAGGCGGTCGCAGACGCGCCCGGAGAGCACGGTGCCGATCACGCTGGCGGCGAGGAACGAGGTGAACGGCCACGAGTAGAGGTCCTGCCCGCCCAGCTCCGCGACGAGGGTCGGCAGCGCCGTGCCGACGCTCATCGCCTCGAAGGCGGCGAGGGTGACGAGCAGGATCAGGGCGAGGGTCGGGACTCGACGGTCAGGGGCCCAGAGGGCGCTTCCGCTCTCGGCGCCCGAAGATCCGCTTGCGGGATCGAGCATGGATTCAGGGGTGGAGGAGGACGACACGCGCTCTAGCCTGCACCCTCCACCTCGCTGGAGGTCCAGTCTTTTTTCAGCCGCCCAGGAAGAACCTGGTGTAGCGCTGGTCGACCTGCTTCATGGACAGCAACACGTAGAAGTCCGCCACTCCGAAGTCCGGGTCGTGCGCGGGCGGACCGCACACCCACGCGCCGATCCGCAGATACGCGCGCAGCAACGGCGGCATCTCCGCCCTACGGGCCCGCATGAGCGCGTCGGCCTCCCACAGGTTCCACGGGCGCACGCGGTACTCCTCGGGCGCGTAGTGCTTGTTCCGCACCCGGTCCCACACAGCGGCGGCAGTGGCCCCACCGTCCGCGAGCGGCACCGAAGCACACCCGGCGAGCCATTCGTGTCCTGTCAGCAGCATGTAGCGCGCTAGGCCCGCCCACACCAGACCGATCACCGCGCCGGAGCGGTGGTCCGGGTGCACACAGGACCTGCCGGTCTCGGCGAGGGAGGCCCGCAGCGGGGCGAGCGCACCGAGGTCGAACTCGGTCTCGGAGTAGCAGCGCGCCGACCGCCCGGCGGGCAGGACGCGGTAGGTCCCGACGATCTCCCCGCTGCTGTCGTCGCGGACGAGGAGGTGGTCGCAGATCTCGTCGAAGGGGTCGGCATCCAGGTGGCCGGGCAGGTTCGCGCCCATCTCGCCCGCGAAGACCTGGTGCCGCAACCGCTGCGCGGCCACCACGTCGTCACCGTCCCTTGCCACCAGAAGCGAGTACGTGGACCTGTGTTCTTGCGTGCTGAGCAGCACGCTGGGCTGCGCCATACGCAGGGTGTACCGAGTGCGTCCGGACCCACGGATACGGCCGCGCGGACCCCGGATGACGGGTGGGTGAACGACTCGTGGGGAGCCCCGGCGGCGCCGGAACTCCCCACGAATTGGCTACGGATCAGCCCTTGCGCTTCTGGACTTCCTCGGTCAGCTGCGGCGCGACCTTGAACAGGTCGCCCACGACGCCGAAGTCGGAGATCTCGAAGATCGGCGCCTCGGGGTCCTTGTTGACCGCGACGATGGTCTTCGAGGTCTGCATGCCCGCCCGGTGCTGGATCGCGCCGGAGATGCCCAGCGCGATGTACAGCTGCGGCGAGACGGTCTTGCCGGTCTGCCCGACCTGGAACTGGTGCGGGTAGTAGCCGGAGTCGACCGCGGCACGGGAGGCGCCGACGGCACCGCCGAGCGCGTCGGCCAGCTTCTCGACGACCTCGAAGCTCTCCGCGCTGCCGACACCGCGGCCGCCGGAGACGACGACCGACGCCTCGGCCAGCTCCGGGCGGTCGCCACCGACGACCGGCTCACGGCTGACGATCTTGGCGGGCGCGCTCGCCGCGAGGACCTCGACCGTCTCCTCGGCGGCCGCACCCTCGGCCGGTTCGGCCTCGATGGCGCCGGGGCGCACGCTGATCACCGGGACGCCGGTGGTGGACTGCGACTTCACCGTGAACGCGCCACCGAAGATGGACTGCGTGACGGTGCCGTCCGCCGCCACGTCCACGGCGTCGGTGAGCAGGCCGGAGTCCAGCCGCACGGCCAGCCGGCCCGCGACCTCCTTGCCCTCCAGCGTCGCCGAGACCAGCACGGCCGCGGGCGACGCGGAGGCGACCAGCGACGCGAGCACGCCCACCTTGGGGGTGACCAGCTCCTCGGCCGCGGAGTCGGACTCGGCCACGTAGACCTTGGCCGCGCCGTGCTGGGCCAGGGACTCCTTCAGCTTCGCCGCGGTGCCGGGCGCGCCGACCACCACGGCCGACGGCTCACCGATGCGGCGGGCGGCCGCGAGCAGCTCGAAGCTGACCTTCTTGATCTCGCCGTCGACGTGGTCGACGAGAACGAGTACCTCGGACATGTTCTCCTCGCTTCCGGGTCAGACGAGCTTCTGGGCGATCAGGTACTCGGCGATCTTCACGCCGCCGTCACCCTCGTCGGTGACCCGCTCGCCGCCGGAGCGCGGCGGCTTCGGGGCGGCCTCCAGCACCCTGGAACGGGCGCTGGCGATGCCGACCTCGCTCGCGTCGATACCGGCGTCGGCCAGCGTCAGCTTCGCGATCGGCTTCTTCTTCGCGGCCATGATGCCCTTGAAGGACGGGTACTTCGGCTCGCAGATCTTCTCGGTCACGCTGACGACCGCGGGCAGGGCGGCCTGCACGGTGGCCCTGCCCTCGTCGGTCTCGCGCTCGATGGTGACGGTGCCGCCGTCGACGGTGACCTTGCTGGCGTGGGTCAGCTGCGCCAGGCCGAGCAGCTCGGCGAGCATGGCCGGGATCGCACCGGTGCGGCCGTCGGTGGCCTCGTTCCCCGCGATGATCAGGTCGACGGAGTCCAGGGTGCCGATCACCTTGGCCAGCGCCTTGGCGGTCTGCACCGCGCAGGACCCGCGCAGCGCCTCGTCGGAGAGGTGCACGGCCTTGTCGGCCTCCATCGACAGCGCCTTGCGGATCGCGTCGGTGGAGCGCTCCGGGCCCATGCAGACGGCGGTGATCTCGCCGCCGAGCTCCTGCTTGAGCCGCAGGGCCTCGGTGAGCGCGCGCTCGTTGATCTCGTCGAGGATCGCGTCAGCGGCCTCGCGGTCCAGGGTGTGGTCTCCGTCGGTGAGCTTGCGCTCGGACCAGGTGTCGGGCACCTGCTTGACCAGGACGACGATGTTCATAGGTCCCCTTCGACCTCCTGATAACTCGCGGCGGGCGCGTCTGACGGGAAGTGGTGCTGACCTTGCCATGCCGTCATACCCATGGCACTTGTGGCATTGCTTACCACCTAGGTTACCCGCCGGTAATGTCCGGGCGGCACGGTCCCCCCGTGACGGTTCTCACCCCGAAGCCCGCTCCGCCGCACTGCGCTCGACGCAGAACTCGTTGCCCTCGGGGTCGGCCATCGTCACCCAGCCGGTGCCGTCCGGCCGCCGCTGGTCGTCGTGGACGGTCGCGCCGATCCCGAGCAGCCACTCCACCTGCTCGTCCCGGGTCCGCCCGCTGGGCCGCAGGTCCAGGTGGACGCGGTTCTTCGCCGACTTCGGCTCCGGCACGCGGATGAACAGCAGCCCCGGGGACCCGGAGGACTCCAGCAGCACCTCGTCGTCGCCCGGCTCGTCGTCCGGGCTGATCGGCCACCCGGTCGCCCGGCTCCAGAACCCGGCCAGCGCGTACGGATCCGCGCAGTCGAAGGTGATGTGCCTGATCCCCATCAGTTCTTGGCTCATGTGTGATGCGTAGCACGGCGTTCGGACACTTGCCGCGCAATTTCGACCAAATCGGAGTTAGCCTCACGTTCATGAATCGGCGAGTGGCCGTGGTGACCGACTCCACCGCTTCGCTTCCCCCGGAGCTGGCGCGGCGCCTGGGCATCACAGTGGTGCAACTCCAGCTCCGGGTCGGCGACAATGCCACCGACGAAGCACGAGTGCCCGCGACGGAGCTGGTCACCGCGTTGCGCGCGCGGGAGCAGGTCGCGACCTCTCCGCCACCGTCCGCGGCTTTCTTCTGGACCTACCAGAACGCCGCGGCGGCCGGAGTGGAGGCGGTGGTGTCGATCCACCTCTCCACCGAGCTGTCCCAGACCTGCGCCACGGCGCGCGAGGCCGCCGGTCACACGCGCGTGCCGGTGCACATCATCGACTCGCGCGCGTGCGGGATGGCTGTGGGCTTCGCGGCGATCGCGGCCGCGGAGGCGGCGATGGCGGGCGCGGGCCCGCGCGAGGTGCTCGACGTCGTCAACCACCGGATCAACGGCGCCAGCTCGCTCATCTACGTGGACACGCTGGAGTACCTGCGCCGAGGTGGCCGGATCGGCGCCGCACAGGCCCTCATCGGCTCGGCGCTGTCCATCAAGCCGCTGCTGGCGATGAAGGAAGGCCGTATCGAGCCGTTGGAGAAGGTGCGCGGAACCGAGCGCGCGATCTCCCGGTTGGCCGCCGTGGCCGCGCAGCGCACGCTCGGACGTCCCGTGGACGTGGCGGTCGAGCACTTCGCCTCGCGTGAGCGCGCAGAGGAACTGATCGAACGCCTGCGCGTGGAAATCCCTCTGGGACACGAGTTCCTGCTCGCGGAGACGAGCGCCATAATCGGCGCACACGCCGGTCCTGGAGCACTGGGCGTCAGCATCTCCCCTTGTTAAGCCGTCACTTGACGAAGCCGACCGCCGTCAAGTCATCGGTGGCGACAGAAGCTCCGATGTTGGCCAGCTTCGCGCGCACCCCGTAGACCCACGGTCGGCCGTAGAGCGGCAACGAGAACCCCTCGTCCCACACCGCTCTGTCGATCTCGTTGGCCAACGCGATCCGCTTGTTCTCGTCCAGTTCCCGTTTGGCCCGCTCGTAGAGCTGGTTGATGTAATCGTTGCCCATGCGGCCGTAGTTCATCTGTGTCGCGGCGACCCGCATGTAGAACGGGGCCGTGTAGTAGATGGGGCTGCTGGGGACCATGCCGCGCCCGATGTGTGCCACGTCGAAGTCGCCCTTGTTGACGTACTTGGCAAAGAAGTCGTTCAGCGGCACGGTGTCGATTTCGACGCGCACGCCGAGCTGACCGAGCTGGTTCTGCACTAGAAGTGCTTCCTGCCTGCGCCAGTCGTCCGGAGTCACGTCGCGGATGACCAGCTCCTTGCCGTCCTTCCTGCGCTTCCCGTCGCCGTCGCGCTTCCAGCCGAGTTCGTCCAGGCGTCGCGCCGCTGCGGCCGGGTCGTACGCCACGACGGCGGAGTTGTCCCGATAACCACGCAGACCGACGGGATAGAGGTGGTTTCCGGACGGAGCGGCGGTGGGCACGATCTGTCCCGTCAACGCCGTGGCGATGGTCGCCCGGTCGATTCCACGCATGAGCGCCTTGCGCAGCTCACGGTCGGCGAGGATCGCCCCTGGCGCACCGTTGAACTGGATCTCCTGCACGGCACTGGCGACCGTGCGACGGACCTCGACCCCCTGCATCGACGTGACGCGCTGGAACTTGTTGATGTCACCGGCGATCTCGGTGAGATCGATGTCGCCGTTCTCCAGCGCGTCCGTCTCCGCGTGGGTGGCCATGGCGCGGAAAGTGATCCGCTCAAGCCGTGGCCGCCGCCCCCACCAGTTGGGGTCGCGCTCCACGATGACCGTGCGCGCCACCGGGTCCAGCTGAGCGAGCCGGAAGGGCCCCGCCGTGACCGCGGGCTTCTCGCGCCAGCCGGTGTTGAACACCTCCGGATCGCGCGTCAGGGAGGCCGGGTAGAGGTCCTGGAACAGGGGCGTCCACTCCGCGAAGGGGATGGCGAAGGTGACCACGGCCTCGAACTCGTCGGCGCCCTTGGCCACATCCGCGATCTCGGCGTACCCCGTGGAGCGGAGCGGCCGGTAGCCGGGATCGCGGAGGTTCAGCGCCTGCCACTGCGACCGCACGTCCACCCAGGTGATGGGCGTGCCGTCGCTCCACCTCGCCCTGGGGTTGAGCTTGTAAGACACCACCTGCGGACTCGTGGACACCAGGGTGAACGACGTCAGGTAGTCGGGATTCGGCGCGATGGAGCCGTCCGCTGCCGTCCGGACGAGCTGCGGCATCACCGCATCCGCGACCTGGGCGACGCCCCCGGCGTTGGAGTCGATGTGCAGGCCGTTGAAGTTGGCCGGGTACGTCTGCACCGGCCAGCGCAGGTTGCCCCCGTCGGCGAGCAGGCTCGGATCGACCGGGTTGGTGTCACCGGCTCCGTTCACCGCCCGCGCGGGTGCGGTCGCCCCGGGTGCCGCACAACCGGACAGCACCGTGATCAGGGCGAACAGCGTCCACCAGTGGCCTCGCGATCGCGTCATGTGGGAAAGCCCTCTCACCGCCGACAAGGCCGCTCAGCGTGGCAACAGCACCGACCGCACTTGAACGGCAGTCCGCACCTTTCAGACATAAGAAAGCTGGTGAGCGCCAGTGACGCTACTGACCGGTAGGGTGCGTGCGTGACGCGCGAGCTTGAGCCCCTGCCGCTGACCGGCGAACGCACCGTTCCGGGCGTGCCGGAGGAGAACTACTGGTTCAGGCGGCATGAGATCGCGTATCTCGCCCTGCTGGAGCACTGCGCGGGCGCGCGCGTGCTGGAGGCAGGTTGCGGAGAGGGCTACGGCGCGAAGGTCATCGCCGACGTGGCCGACCGCGTCATCGCGCTCGACTACGACGAGCTCACCTCCGCGCACGTGGCCAAGGCGTATCCCGAAGTCGACGTGCTGCGCGGCAACCTGGCCTGCCTGCCGCTCGGATCATCCACAGTGGACGTCGTGGTCAACTTCCAGGTCATCGAGCACCTGTGGGACCAGCCGGGCTTCCTGCGCGAGTGCCTGCGCGTGCTCCGCCCCGGCGGCCGGTTGCTGATCAGCACGCCGAACCGGATCACGTTCTCCCCCGGGCGGGACAAGCCCCTGAACCCCTTTCACACCAGGGAACTCGCACCGTCCGAATTGGACTCTCTGCTCACCGGCGCGGGGTTCGTCACGGAGCAGTTGCTCGGGCTGCACCACGGTCCGCGCCTGCGGTCGCTGGACGCGGCTCACCACGGCTCGATCATCGACGCACAGGTGCGCGTGGTGCTCGGCGACGGCGTGTGGCCACCTGACCTGTTGCGCGACATCGGCTCCATCACCGCGTCGGACTTCGTTTTGAGCGCGGAAGACCTCGACGCGAGCCTCGACCTCGTCGCCGTGGCGGTGCGGCCATGAAACTCGGATCGTTCAGCTTCGTCCTGCACAGCCACCTGCCGTGGTTGGCGCACCACGGTTCCTGGCCGGTCGGCGAGGAGTGGCTGCACCAGGCGTGGGCGCACTCGTACTTGCCGCTCATGGACATGCTGCGGCGTTTCGGCGAAGAGGGGCGCCGCGATGTCCTCACGCTCGGCGTGACGCCTGTCCTGGCCGCACAGCTGGACGATCCGTACTGCCTGCGCGAGTTCCACCTCTGGCTCGGCAACTGGCAGTTACGCGCACAACTCGCCGCGGGCCAATGGCGCACGGCGGACCCGCTGCTGCGGTCGCTCGCGGCCGACGAACACCAGCGCGCCAGAGCGGCTATCGAGGAGTTCGAGTCGCGGTGGCGGCACGGCTTCTCGCCCGTCCTGCGGCCCCTCGTCGACGACGGCGTGATCGAGCTGATCGGGGGCCCCGCAACGCATCCGTTCCAACCTCTGCTCGATCCGCGCATCCGCGCTTTCGCGCTGCGCACTGGTCTGGCGGACACTCGAATCCGCTTGGGCCGCACACCCGAAGGCATCTGGGCTCCCGAATGCGGTTATGCGCCCGGAATGGAAGACGGCTACGCGGCAGCGGGCGTGAAGCGTTTCCTCGTCGACGGCCCGGCTCTGCACGGCGACACCGCTTTCGGTCGCACAGTGGGTTCTTCTGACGTCGTGTGCTTCGGGCGCGACCTCGAAGTGACCTACCGCGTGTGGTCGCCGAAGGCCGGATATCCCGGCGATGCGGCGTACAGGGACTTCCACACCTACGACCATCCTTCTGGTTTGAAACCGTCACGGGTCACTGGCAAGCAGGTGGCTCCAGAAGACAAGAAGCCGTACGACCCCGCCTTGGCGGCACACGCGGTCCAGAAGCACGCTGAGGATTTCATCGATGTCGTTGTGCGTCGATTGAAGTCACTACGCGAACAGCACGGCAGGCCGGCACATGTCGTCGCCGCGTATGACACAGAGCTTTACGGCCACTGGTGGCATGAAGGCCCCGCATGGCTCGAAGCAGTGCTGCGAGGCCTGCCGGAAGCGGGTGTGCACGTGACGACTCTTCGTGGTGCCACGGACGCGGGACTCGTCGGCGGTCCGGTGGATCTGCCCGCGTCATCATGGGGTTCCGGCAAGGACTGGCGGGTCTGGGACGGCGAGAAGGTGGCCGACCTCGTGTCCTCCGGCGCCGACCTCCAGAAGAAGCTTCTCTCGACGGTCGCGCCCGGAACCGCCCGGAATGCGGCGCAGGACCAACTCGTGCGCGAAGCGCTTCTCGCGTTGTCCAGTGACTGGGCGTTCATGGTGACCAAGGACTCCGCGGCCGACTACGCGCGCCATCGCGCACACGTGCACAGCGAGCGCTTTTACGAACTCGCGCGGCTCATCGGCTACGGAGATTCGGCCAAGGCTGAAGAACTCGCAGCACCCCTACGGCAGCAGGACGGCCCGTTCGGCCACCTCGACGCCAGAGCGCTCTAGGAGTCCGAAGGTGGCACGACGATGGTCATTTCCTGACGGACGAAACCGGGCTCGATCTGAGCGCGGTGGCCTTCCGGATCGGCCGTGCCGGGCTTCAGCTCACCGCGCACCTTCTTCGCCTTGCGGTCGAGAAACGCGGCAAGAAGCAAACCGACGACGACAATGCCGAGCAGAACGTAGAACCACATGGCGGCGGCCTCCTGGTGCTGGCGGTACGCCAACAGTACCCCGGTGTTTCGGGCCCCCGCACATTCGAGATCCGCATGTGCCACCGCGCGGGAGCGCCGCGCCTACCTGTCAGGATGTGTGAACATGCGCGTACTGATGTTGTCCTGGGAGTACCCGCCCGTCGTGGTCGGCGGGCTGGGCAGACACGTCCACGCGCTGGCCAGGCAGCTCGCCGCGCAGGGCCACGAGGTGGTCGTGCTGTGCCGCCAGCCCTTCGGCACGGACGCGGAGACCCATCCCACGTCCGACCAGGTCGCCGACGGTGTGCGCCTGGTCCGCGTTGCCGAGGACCCGCCGCACCTGAGCTTCGAGCAGGACCTGGTCGCGTGGACCCTCGGCATCGGGCACGCGATGACCAGGGCCGGGCTGCGGCTGCTCGCCGGGTGGCGGCCGGACGTCGTGCACGCCCACGACTGGCTCGTCACGCACGCCGCGGTGACGTTGGCCGAATTCGCCGACGCCCCGCTGATCGCGACGGTGCACGCCACCGAGGCGGGCCGCTACAACGGCTGGCTCTCGCACCCGTTGAACCAGCAGATCCATTCCGTGGAGTGGTGGCTGGCCAACAGCGCGGACTCGTTGATCACCTGCTCGGCCGCGATGCGCGACGAGGCCGCGGCGCTGTTCGACATCGACCCGGACGCGGTTACCGTGCTGCACAACGGGATCGAGCCGCGGCGGTGGCGCGTCCGGCCCGCCGACATCGAGGCGGCGAAGCGGCGCTTCTCCCCCGACGGCGCCCCGTTCCTGCTGTTCTTCGGGCGGCTGGAGTGGGAGAAGGGCGTGCACGACCTGCTCGCCGCGCTGCCCAGGATCCGGCGCAGCCATCCCGGCACCCGCGCGGTGGTCGCGGGGAAGGGCACCAGCTCGGACTGGCTGGTCGAGCAGGCGCGCAAGCACCGCGTGCTGCGCTCGGTGGAGTTCGTCGGCCACCTCTCCGACCGCGATCTCGCCGCCTCCCTGGCCGCTGCCGACGCCGTGGTCCTGCCCAGCCGGTACGAGCCCTTCGGCATCGTCGCGCTGGAGGCCGCCGCCGCCGGGGCGCCCCTCGTGGCGTCCACCGCCGGGGGTTTGGGTGAGGTTGTACTCGATGGTGTTACCGGATTGTCGTTCCCGCCCGGGGATGTCGACGTCCTGGCTGCCGGAGTGCGTGCCGTTCTTGACGATCCGGCTGCCGCCCGGCGGCGGGCCAAGGCCGCCAAGGCTCGGTTGAGCAGCGATTTCGACTGGGCGAAGATCGCTTCCGGGACCGCGAGGGTGTACGCGGCCGCGCGGCGGGGTCCGGGGAAGGTGCTGGGTCGGCCGAAAATCGCTTCAGGTAACGCTTTCGGGCGACAGTGAGGGAGACCGGTCGCTTCGGTTCCGCCGGAGCGGTCGGTCGAGGTGTCTACCTTCGCGGGCATGGCTATTTCACTGGACTACCAGGGCGACGTGCGGGCCGGGGACTGCACCTTCGCGGTCCGCGCGCGGATCGGCGAGGCCGAGCACGTCGCCATCGAACTGACCGGAACCGACTCCGACGGTGACTCCATCGCCGCGGGCGAGCTGGTGCTGCCCGCGGACGGGCTCGCCCCCTGCGGGCAGCTGCTGTCCGAGGTGATGGAGGCGTTGTCCCGCCTGCACGATCCCCGGCGGAACCGAAAACGCGGCGCGCGGACCGCCGCGAACGCCAACGCCCCCTGGACGCCCGAGCTGGACGGGCAGCTCCGGGAGCACTGGCTGGCCCGCGGCGCGGACCCGACCGCGGGCGCGGCGGTGATCGGCGAGCTGTCCGACCGGTTCGGCCGGTCCCGTTCCTCGATCCGCGCCCGCCTCGTGAAGGTCGGCTGCGACCCCGACGTCCCGGGCCGCCGTCTGTCCTCTGTGGACGGTGACGCGGGCGCGTAATCCGGTCACTCGCAGACGATGCCGTCCGAGTCGGCGTCCCGGTACCAGCCGTACTCCACGTCGACGCCCTTGTAGTACGGGCCGTACCCCTTCGACTTCGCCTCCTTGCACGTGCCGAACCGCGGATCGGTGCGCGGCTGGGGATCGGGCTTCGGCGTGGTGGACTTGGGCATCGTCGGCTTCGGCACAGTCGGCTTGGGCGCGGGCGGAGCCGGAGGAGCCGGTGGGGCGAGCGGCACCGTCGTCGTGACCTCCGCCGCGGTGGTCGTCGTGGCGGTGGTCGGCGGGACCGTCGTGAACGACTCCGCGGTGACCGTGGCGGGTGCCGTGGTGGCGGTCGTGGCCGGGCCGCTCGGCGGGGCACCGCAGGCACCGATGATCAATGCGAAGGGCAACAACAGGAAGGTGGTGCGTATGGCACCGGGTTCGGAAGTGCGCATGACGTGCTCCGGCCACTCGTCCCCGACCGCGGTCCCGCCATCGGCCGATGACGGGGGAGGTGACGGTATGTCCGATGTGGAGCGCTGAGGGAGGGGCGCACACCCGTCCGCAACTCGTGTGTGACCACAGGGAAACCCAGGTCAGGAGTTGTCTAGAGCCCTTTGCACGGCTTCGTCGGCCTTGCGCGCCATGTCGGCGACGGCGGCCCTGCGCTCGGCGTCGGCCTCGTAGTCGGCGACGCGGTTGCGCACCACTCGGGCAGGCGCTCCCACCGCGATGGCGTAGTCGGGGATGTCGCCGCGCACCACCGCGTGCGCGCCGAGCACGCAGCCCCGGCCGACGCGGGTGCCGCGCAGCACCGTGACCTTGGTGCCCAGCCAGGTGTCCGGGCCGATGCGCACCGGGGACTTCACGATCCCCTGGTCCTTGATGGGCCGGGTGATGTCCGCGGTGATGTGGTCGAAGTCGCAGATGTAGACCCAGTCGGCGACCAGCGTGGCCGCGCCCAGCTCGATGTCGAGGTAGCAGTTGACGGTGTTCTGCCTGCCGAAGACCGCCTTGTCACCGATGCGCAGCGAGCCCTCGTGGCAGCGGATGGCGTTGCCGTCACCGATGTGCACCCAGCGGCCGATCTCCATCCGGCCGTAGCCGGGCTTGCAGTGGATCTCCACGTCGCGGCCGAGGAAGACCATGCCGCGCAGGACGATGTGCGGGTTGGCCAGCCGGAAGCGCAGCAGCCGCCAGTAGCGGACCAGGTACCACGGCGTCCACGCCCTGTTGCGGATCACCCAGCGCAGCGAGGCGAGGGTGAGGAACCTGGCCTGCTGCGGGTCCCGCCGTCGACCGAGGCCCCACCTGGCCCGCAACGGTGCGCCCCACATGCTGGTCATCCGCCGGTCCCCGCAATCGGTTGGTTCCTCCGCGCTGTCAGCAGGCAGGATATGCGGCATGAGCGCCGAAGACTCGCTTGCGGGGTCGAGCATCACTGCCGTTGCTGCCGCCCGGACCCCGCTCGTCATCGACACCGATCCCGGGATCGACGACGCCGTGGCCCTGCTGCTCGCCGCGAACAGCCCGGAGGTGGACCTGCTCGCCGTCACCACGGTGTTCGGCAACGTCGGTCCCGAGGTCACCACCGCCAACGCGCTGCGGGTGCTGCGGCTGGTCGGCCGCGAGGACGTCCCGGTGGCCGCCGGGGCGGCCCGGCCGCTGGTGCACCCGATGCTGCACCGCGCGGAGGAGTGGCACGGCGGGGACGGGCTCGGCGGACAGTCGGGCCTGCTGCCGGAGGCGGTGCGGGCACCGGAGCCGGTCGGCGCGGTGGAGCTGCTGGCCACGGTGCTGCGCGGGGCGGAGCGGCCGGTGACGATCGCCGCGATCGGGCCGCTGACCAACGTCGCGCTGCTGCTGGCTTCCTTCCCGGGGCTCAAGCCCAAGATCGCCAGAGTGGTCGTGATGGGCGGCGCGTTCGCGGGCGGCAACACGACGGCCACCTCGGAGTTCAACATCTGGAGCGACCCCGAGGCGGCCCGCCGGGTGCTGGTGGAGGAGGACGTGCCCGTCACCCTCGTCCCACTGGACCTGACGCTGCGCTGCACGGCGGACGGCCCATGGCTGACCGCGCTCGCCACAGGCGGTACGGCCGCCGCGACTCTGGCCAAGGTGATGGAGCACTACCGCAACCGCTACCTCGAGTTCTACGGCGAGGACAAGGCGGCACTGCACGACTCCGTCGCCGTCCTCGAAGCGGCGGTGCCGGGCACGCTGCGCACCACGCCGCTGCCGGTGGACGTGCTGTGCGACCTCGGCCCGGCCCGAGGTGCGACCATCGCCGACCGCAGGCTCAACGCTCCCGGGCGCCGCATCGACGTGGCGCTCGACGCCGACTTCGACGCCGTGAAGGCGACCGTTCTCAACCGCCTCCTGGACCGCGCCTGACCCCTCGTCGTCACGGACGGCGCCAGGTGCACGGATCGCACTGAGGCGGCAGCGCAGCGCGATCCGTGCACCCGGCACGGGGAACCGCGGTTGGGGGAGGTGACGCGGTTCCGCGAACCCCGTTTCGCGCCCAGGGCGGGTTTCGGAGGGCAGCTCCCCCGCCATGAGCCCGGAACGGGCGGGGTCAGAGCGGAAGGG
Source organism: Allokutzneria albata (assembly GCF_900103775.1). GTDB lineage: Bacteria > Actinomycetota > Actinomycetes > Mycobacteriales > Pseudonocardiaceae > Allokutzneria > Allokutzneria albata. The sequence goes on from NZ_LT629701.1 coordinate 4,729,156, forward strand.
AGAGGTAAGGGAAGTCGGGGCGGAGCGCGCCCGTGGCCGCGCTCGCGGCGAGGCCGAGGGGCACTGCCCGGTTGAGCACGATCGCGAACATCACCTCGGGGGCGCATTCGGTCAGGCCGCGGCCGTTGCGGGCGGCGAAGCCGTAGGTGGCCGGAGTGCCGACGCGGTAGCGGAGAACGTCCGGGAAGATCGTGTCCCGCACCTGCTCGGCGTACCACTGCGGGTCCTCGGCCGCGCCGGACGCAGCGACCGCCCTGGACACCAGCTCGCACACGAGCGGGCCGTGCACCTCGCGGTCCTGGCTCGGCTGGACGCGGTTGTAGTCGCTGGAGCGGTCCTCGTCGTCCGGGTTGAAGATCGTGTTGATCAGCGGCTGGGCGCAGCGGTTGATCTGCTGCCAGCCACCCGCGTCGGTCGGCAGAGCGGTGACGCCCCAGAACGCGATGTCGGCGACGGCGAGGACCTCGTCGGGGACCTCCAGCACGATCGCGCACACGTTGGTCCCGGCGAAGAGGTTCGCGGCCGGCTGGTCGGGCAGCTCGACCGGGGCCCCGGTCGCGACCGCCTGCTTGACGGCGCCGACCACCGCCCCGTTGACGTAGAACGGATCGGCGGCGGCCCCGGCCCACAGACGGACGCCTTGGTGCGCCTCGATGATCTGCTCGGTGGCGCCCTCCGCCAGGACCGACCCCTCGTCGTCACGGTCCCGCGCGGCCGCGCCGTCGAGCTTGCGCAGCACCAGCGTCTGCCCGCCGACCGCGTCCCGCTCCCCGAAGGTCACGCGGAACGTGGTGTCCTCGACCGCGTCACCGTCGGTGTCCACCTTGAACTCGTAGAGCCCGTCGGGGTGGAACCCGTTCTCGCCGGAGAGCGGGTTCACGTTCATCACGAACACCGTGCCCGTCGCGCCCCGGAACACGTACACATCGCTGATGTCCAGCCGCGGGTCCTGTCGGGCGAGCGGCGAATCGAAGTGGTGCGACATGAGGACTCCTCGTCAAGCGGCGTCACGCAGACGGTAGGAGCGCGGGCACACCGCCGACAGGATCGGTTTGCACAGCGTGCGCGCGACGCGGTGCAGATTTGCTGCGTCAGCTCGCCGCGTCGTGCACGCGCAGCGCCAGCACCAGGTCGTAGCGCGCGGAAGGCCCGGACAACAGTGAACGCCCGAGCAGTTGCTCGACCCGGATGAGTCGCTTCCGCGTGCCCGTCACCGAGACGCCGAGCGCATCCGCGGCGCCCTCCAGACGGGCATCGGCGGCCAGCCACGCGCGCACTGTGTCGAGCAGGGAATCCGACTCCAGCAACGGTGCCAGCAGGGTCTTGGCCCACCGCCGAACCGCAGGCGCGGCAAGGAGTTCGGCCACCTCCGTGGTACCTCGGCGCGGCCCGGGCGTGACCAGGCGCAGCGCCAGGTGCAGCTCCGCCCGCGTGCCGATCCGGTCCAGGTCGAGGCCAAGCACCGCGCCCGCGTGCCGGACGCGCGCGGCCAGCGTGTTGCGGTGGATCTTCAGCTGACGAGCTGCCCCGCCCTGGAAGTGCAGCCACGACCGCAGCGTGGTCAGCAGCTCGTGGCTGTCCGGGTCCTGAGGGCGCTCGGGCACGAAGTCGACCAGCGGGCGCAGCACGTGGCTCGCCCAGGCCCGGCCCGCGGGGTCGAGCAGCGCGGCCAGTTCGGTGCGCCCGCTGAACGCCACGAAGGGCTCGGGCCCGTGCCTGGCCACTGCGAGCGCGTGGAACGCCTGCTCGTACCCGGTCCCGGTTCGGCGCAGCTCGACGATGTCGCTGGCACCCGTGCGGATGCCGGTGCCCGCCGCCGCGCGCAGCGCCGTCTCCACCGGGTCGCGCTGCACGTCCGAGGACTCCACGGGAGCGAGGACGATGAGGTGCCGGGTGTAGACGGGGCAGTGGATGATCCAGGCTCGGCCGAGGCACGCCTCGTCGCAGCGGGCGGCGACCTCGTCCCGCGCGTTGAGCGGGCATTCGATGACGTACACCCGCACGAGATCGGTCAGATCCGGCCGCAACGCCCCGGCCACCCGCCGCGCCGCACCGACGTCGCCGACCATCAACAGGTGCAGAACCGCTTCCCTGGCAAGGGTTTCCGCCAGTTCGACCTCGCGCAGCCGTTCCTCGGCCCGGTCCAGCCGCCAGCGCAGCTGCAACAACCGGGCCGCGTCGGCGATCAGCGGGCCGGCCGTGCCGACGCCCTCCCGCTTCGCCTGCGCCAGTACGAGAACCGGGCCGGGGTGGTCGTCGACGAGCAGCGCGCGCACGACGTGGTCGGGCGTCTCCGCCGTTGCCGACCGGCTCCGCCCGGCCGTGACGCGCGCGATCGCCTCCGAAGCCTCCTGCGGCAGCGGTGTCTCGCGGAACGAGTGCAGCGGCACGCCACCGGCGTCGAGCAGGACGACCGACGCGTCGAGGTCGTGCGCCAGCCACTGCAGCAGATGGCGCAGGCCGTCCTGCCTGCTCACCTCCCGCTGCATGGCTCGCAGCTGGTTCTGCGTCGGCATGGCCCCACTCTGCCAGGGCTTCCCGCGCTACGGCAGGTAGTACATGGGGTTCGGCAGCTTCACCGTGCGCTCGGCGTGCCCGCCCTCCAGATCGGTGTCCTGGTCACCGACGCTCAGCAGCACCGTCTCGCCCTGGGATTCCAGGTACGCGCGCGTCCCCGCCTTGTACTGCACGGTGTTGCAGGTGAGGCCGCAGGCCAGCCACGGCAGCGGCTTGTCGAGCGGCTTGAGGAACACCGCCTTGGGCTCGGGGAAACCGTTCTTGCGCAACGACTTCGTCGTGCCCTCGCGCAGGTTCTCCTTGCGACCGGTGAGGAAGTAGACGTGCACTCCGCGCTTGCTCGCCCACTGGGTCAGCTCGCGGGTCGGCTCGATCGCGGGGAACTCGCCCGCGTTGACCGCCTTGTCGAACGCGGCCTGGTCGAAACCGAAGTCGCGGTCGGCCTCGAAGCCGTAGGTCAGTTCGGAGGTGTCGTCGATGTCGAGCACGATCGCGGGGTTCTTCACGCCCTGGGCGAGCCTGCGCTCCAGCCACCTGCGGGCCGAGGCGACCTCGTTCGCGGTCTGCTTCGCCCACGCGCTGGTCGCCGAGGCGTGGTGCCTGCCGGCGGGGTCGAGGTAGTCGCCGTAGTACTGCTTGACGTCGTTCTTGACCTGACCGAGGTTGGCGGGCTCCTTGGGTCTGCCCGCGGCGTCCGCACCGTCCGATGTGGAGAGTGCGACGGAACCGGCGATGAGCCCTGCGGCGACCACGAGGGCGGCGGTGCGACTGACCATGCGGTGACGCTAAGCCGCAGCGCACGGCCGCTCAACCCGAAACGACCGGGTTGGCGCTTTCCTCCCGGACGATCCGGTTAGGAAAAGCTCACACCCGCTCCGCCCGGCACAGGTACGCGGTGGGGGTGTCGCCGACGCGCGTGAGCACGACGGTCGCCTCCCCGGGTCCGCTGATCTTCAGCCGCCTGCGCAACGCGTCCGGGTCGATGTCCAAGCCGCGCACCAGGATCTCCAACCGCCCGACCTCGCGTTCGCGCAGCAGCGCGCGCAGCGTCTTCTCGTTGTACTTCCCGTGCTCCAGCACCCGGAACGCGCGGACCCCGCGAGGCGGCGTGTCCCCGGTGAGGTAGGCGATGCGCGGGTCGAGCTGCCCGAGGCCGTGCCGCGCGCCGTAGTGCCGGACGAGCCCCGCCCGCACCACCGCCCCGTCCGGATCGATGATCCACTCGCCGACCTCGCGCACCGGGCACGCCTCGGACTCCGCGTCCGTGATCGTCCACAGCGGACCTTCCGGGCCGAGCACGGTGGCCCGCCTGTTCACCCCGAACGTCGCGGTCGCGCCGACCCACACGCAGGCCTCGCGCACCTGACCGGCCAGCGAGACGATCTCCACCTCGCCCGCCCACGGGACGGCCGCGAAATCCAGTCCCGGCGCGCACTTCACCGCCATGTCCCGGCCGCGGTAGGTCTCCATCAGATCGCCGAGCGGTGGCACCAGGTCCTCCGGCCGCCACTTCCGCCGACCGGTGCCGTCCCGCCGCGCGGGGTCGGCGAGCACCACCGTGCCCCGGCTCACCGGTCGCAGCGCGTCGGCGCGCAGCAGCCCGGCGGTCGCCCCGGCCACCTCGCAGTTGTGCTTGGCCATCGAGATCCGCACATCGTCCACATCGGACCCGATGCACAGGTCGGCGACGGCGGCGACCTCGACGAGATCGGCCCCGATGGAGCACGTCACGTCGTGGACGTCGCGCCCCTCAAGGCGTCCCGCCCGATGCCGGGCCACCACCGACGCCGTGGCCTGCTGCGCGGCGTCCTCGGTCAGCAGCCACGACGCCGCACCGTCCAGTTTGGACAGAGTGCGGCGGCGGAGCACGGCGGTCTCCAGCACGGCCGCGGCGAACCGCTCCCCCGCGGCGCGCCGCACCGATGCCACATCGCCCAGCCGCGACGCGGGTGTGAGCGGCAGTTCCGCCGCTGCCCGTAACGCCTCTTCTCCCGCCGGGGACCGGAGGAACTCCACGTCCTCGACCGTGAACGCGTAGCCCACTAGACCGGCTTGCAGCCCGTGATGAGGACGTTGTAGAAGACGTTGCGGGGCATGACCTTCGCCAGCAGGTTCTCGTCCAGCCAGGTCAGCCGCTGCCACGTGCGGTAGGCGAACATCGCCCAGCCGAAGCCCAGCTTCTCGCGCGGGACCGCGGCCTCGAACGTCCGCACGGGCCAGCCGAACAACGCCGCGGCCAGCTCCTCGGTCACCGCGCGCACCTCCGTGGCCCCGGCCGCCCGCGCGGTGCGCTCCAGCTCGTCCGGGTCGAAGGTGTGCAGGTCCACCACGGCCTCCAGGGCGGCGGCCCGGGAGGACTCGTCCAGCTCCTCCTGCGGCCTGCGCCAGCCGTTCAGCGGCGGCAGCTTCGTCAGGTTCGTGGTGGCCCACCACGTGAGCTGGCCGAGCTTGCGCGCGTAGAAGTCACCGACCTTGGTCGGCTCGCCCGCGAACACGAAGCGCCCGCCGGGCTTGAGCACCCGCAGGATCTCCTTCATGGCCGCGGGGATGTCCGGGATGTGGTGCAGCACCGCGTGCCCGACGACGAGGTCGAAGGTGTCGTCGTCGTAGGGCAGCGTCTCCGCGTCCGCGACCCGGCCGTCCACGTCGAGCCCGAGCGCTTCGGCGTTGCGCACCGCGACCTCGACCATGCCCGGCGAGAGGTCGGTGACCGAACCGCGCTTGATCACCCCGCCCTGCATCAGGTTCAGCAGGAAGAAGCCCGTGCCGCAGCCGAGTTCGAGCGCGTGCTCGTAGGGCCAGTCGCGTTCACCGGCGACCGCGCGGAACCGGCCGGTCGCGTACGAGATGCAGCGCTCGTCGTAGGAGATCGACCACTTCTCGTCGTAGGTGCCCGCTTCCCAGTCGTGGTAGAGGACGTTGGCCAGCTTCGGGTCCTTCCAGGCGGCCTCCACCTCCTCCGCGGACGCGTGCGGGTTCGGTCTCGGGTCACTTGCCACTGAAGGTCGCCTTCCCCGGGCCGTTCTCGATGAACGAGCGCATGCCTGCCTTCTGGTCCTCGGTCGCGAACAGCGCCGCGAAGAGCTGGGTCTCCAGCCGCAGACCGCTGTTCAGGTCGCCGTCGAGGCCGATGTCCACCGCCGCCTTGGCCGCCGCGAGCGCGCGGGCCGGACCGTTGGCGAACTGCTCCGCCCAGCGGCGCGCCGCCAGGTAGACGTCGTCCGGCGCGACGACCTCGTCCAGCATTCCGATGCGCAGCGCCTCGTCCGCCTTCACGAAGCGCCCGGTGTAGATCACGTCCTTGGCCCTGGCCGGACCGATGAGCCGGGCCAGCCGCTGCGTGCCGCCCGCGCCGGGGATCACGCCGAGCAGCATCTCCGGCTGGCCGACCTTGGCGTTGTCGCCGCCGATGCGGCGGTCGCAGGTCAGCGCCAGCTCGTAGCCGCCGCCGAGGGCGTAGCCGGTGATCGCCGCGACGGTCGGCTTCGGGATGGCCGCGACCGCGCTCAGCGAGGTGGACAGGCTGCCGCCCCAGTCCAGCATCTCGCCGTAGGAGAGGTCGGCCATCTCCTTGATGTCCGCGCCCGCCGCGAAGACCTTCTCGCCGCCGTAGACGATCACCGCGCGGATGTCGGCGCGCTCGGCCGCCTCCTGCGCCGCCGCCCGGATCTCCAGGTGCAGCTGCTGGTTCAAGGCGTTCATCGGCGGACGGTCCAGCCGGATGGTGCCGATCGCGCCGTCGACCTCAAGCCTGACGAACTCGCCCACGCCGAGAACCTCCTCGCTCCTCGCGACCCCGCTCCCGGGCCGTCAGCGGCAGGCTACCGCGCGGTAGGCGCGCCGGGGTCCGGCGGTGGGTCAGGCGCGGCGCCAGGCGAAGTAGCGGTCGCCGGAGCGCTGCAGGGCCAGGTCCTGGCCGAAGGTCTCCGCGAGGTTGCGCTCGGTGAGCACGTCGGTGAGCAGCCCCTGCGCCACCACGCCGCCCTCGCGCAGCAGCATGGCGTGGGTGAACCCGGGCGGGATCTCCTCCACGTGGTGGGTCACCAGCACCATCGCGGGCGCGTCCGGGTCCATGGCCAGCGCGGACAGCCGCATCACCAGGTCCTCGCGCCCGCCCAGGTCCAGCCCGGCGGCGGGCTCGTCCATCAGCAGCAGCTCGGGGTCGGTCATCAGCGCCCGCGCGATCAGCGTGCGCTTGCGCTCGCCCTCGGACAGCGTGCCGAACGTGCGGTCGCCGAGGTGGGCGATGCCCATGGCCTTCAGCAGCTCGTCGGCGCGGTCGGTGTCCATGGCGTCGTACTGCTCGCGCCACCGCCCGAGCACCGCGTAGCCGGCGCTGACCACGAGGTCGCGCACCTGCTCCTCGCCGGGGACACGCGCGGCGAGCGCCGCCGAGCAGAAGCCGATCCGCGGCCGCAGCTCGAAGACGTCGGTGCGGCCGATCTTCTCGCCGAGCACGTTGACCTGGCCGGTGGTCGGGTGCATCTCGGCGCCCGCCAGCTTCAGCAGCGTGGTCTTGCCCGCGCCGTTGGGGCCGAGCACCACCCAGCGTTCGTCCAGCTCGACGCGCCAGTCGACCTTTCGGAGCAAGGAGGTGCGCGCCCTTCGGACGCCGACACCGTCCATGCGCACCACTAGGTCGGTCACGTCCACCCCGTCGCCCGCGGTGGCCTGCATCGCTGCGCGCTCGGTCACGGGCCCATTCTTGCGATCCCTCGATCCGGGCCCGCCACCGCCCCTTGATCAGCTCCGGATCGTGGATCATCTCCTGCGTGACAGCCGAGCACGAGCACCCCGTCCTGGCCGGTCGCCCGTTCCCGCTCGGGGCCCACCCCGAGGGTGGTGGCGTCCGGTTCGCCGTGGCGTCCTCCATCGCCGACGCCGTCGAGGTCTGCCTCGTCGAAGCAGGTGACGACGGCTCTTTCACCGAACGGCGCGTCGAGCTGACCGAGCGCACCTTCGGCGTCTGGCACGGACTGGTGCCCGGCGTCACCGACGGCCAGCTCTACGGCTTCCGCGTGCACGGTCCCTACGACCCGACCCGCGGGCTGCGCTGCAACCCGGCGAAGCTGCTGGTGGACCCGTACGCGCGGCGGATCAGCGGCACGCTGACCGACGTCGGCGCCGCACTGGGCTACGTCGGCGACCACATGGACTGGACGCCGTCCGCGGTGGACTCCCTCGGCAGCGTGCCGCTGTCGCGGGTGACCGCACCCGGCGGGGCGGACACCGGGCCCGCGCCGAACGTGCCGTGGGAAGAGACGGTGATCTACGAGGTCCACGTCAAGGGCTTCACCAAGCTGCACCCCGAAGTACCGGAGCACCAGCGCGGCACCTACCTCGGGATGGCGCACCCCGCGGTGATCGAGCACCTGCAACGGCTGGGCGTGACCGCCGTCGAACTGCTCCCCGTGCACTCCTTCGTCGACGAGCCCGCGCTGACCGCGCAGGGCAGGCACAACTACTGGGGCTACTCGACGCTCGGCTTCCTCGCCCCGCACGCCGCCTATGCCAGCGAGCCCGGCCGCGAGGTCGAGGAGTTCCGCACGATGGTCGCCGCGCTGCACGCCGCGGGCATCGAGGTGCTGCTGGACGTGGTGTTCAACCACACCTGCGAGGGCGGCCTCGGCGGACCGACGCTGAGCTTCCGCGGCCTGGACGCGCCGGCCTACTACCTGCACTCCGCCAACGGCGGCGGCTTCGACCTGACCGGCTGCGGCAACACGCTGGACGCGGGCTCGCCCACGGTGGTGCGGCTGGTCACCGACTCGCTGCGGTACTGGGCGAGCGAGCTCGGCGTCGACGGGTTCCGGTTCGACCTGGCCAGCGTGCTCGGGCGGCCAGGCGGCGGCGGGTTCGACCGCAACGCCGGACTGCTCACCGCGATCACCACCGACCCGGTGCTGTCGCAGCGCAAGCTGATCGCCGAACCGTGGGACGCCACCGGCGAGGGCTACCGGGTCGGCGACTTCGGCGTGCAGTGGGCGGAGTGGAACGGGCGTTTCCGGGACACCGTGCGCGATTTCTGGCGCTCGGCGACCGGGGTGGCCGAGCTTGCCTACCGGCTCTCCGGCTCGTCCGACCTCTACGACCTCAGCGGGCGGCGTCCGTGGCAGTCGGTCAACTTCGTCACCGCGCACGACGGCTTCACGTTGCGGGACCTGGTGTCCTACAACCACAAGCACAACGAGGCCAACGGCGAGGACGGGCGCGACGGCACCGACGACAACCGCTCGTGGAACTGCGGCGTCGAGGGCGAGACCGACGACGCGGCCGTGCTGGAGCTGCGCGCGCGGCAGGCCCGCAACCTCTTCGCCACGCTCGTGCTGTCCACCGGGACGCCGATGCTCACCGCGGGCGATGAGATGTGGCGGACCCAGGGCGGCAACAACAACGCCTACTGCCAGGACAACGAGACGTCCTGGGTGGACTGGACGCCGACCGAGGCCGCCGAGGCGATGCTCACCTTCGCCAGGCGGGTGATCTCCCTGCGGGCCGAGTGCCCCGCGCTGCGCCAGGCGGAGTTCTTCGACGGCCGGGAGACGCCCAGCGGTGTGCCCGACCTGGTGTGGTTGCACGCCGACGGGCGGGAGATGACCGAGACCGACTGGTTCGACGACTCGCGGCGCACGCTGATGATGTGGATCGACGGCGAGGACTGCCGCGGCCGGTCCCGCCTCGGTGAGCCGCTGGAGGACCACTCCTGGCTGCTCGTCCTGCACTCCGGCGCCGAGCCCGCGCGGATCAACCTGCCCGCCGGCGAGTACGGCCGCTGCTACGAGCCGGTGCTCGACACCGCCCGCGCCGACGGCGTTCCCGAGCGGGGCGACCCGCTGCCCGCCGGAAGCCCGCTGAGCGTGCCCGCGCGGACCTTCCTGGTCCTCAAGGTCCGGACCTAGGGGCTTCACTTTTGGCTGAAACCGTTCATGTCAAGCACCCGACTTGGGCATTCTTGGGCGAATGACCACCAAGATCGTTGGCGGGCTCGCCGCTGTCGCCGCCTCCCTCGGCATCCTCCTCGCAGGCACCACCGGTACCGCCCACGCGGGCGGGAAGTACTACGGCTCGTACTGGACCTACGCGGAGTGCGAGTCGGTCGCGGCCGACATCAGGGGTTCCGACATCGGGGCCAAGTGCGAGAAGCGCGAACTCAACGGGATGTGGGACCTGTACATCTACCAGTAACACCTGATCCGAGACGGGCGGGCCGGAGCCATCGGGTTCCGCGCCCGCCTGTTGCTCGTTCAGGGCGATGACGGCCCAGAACGGCGGCAGCGTCAGCCCGGCGCGCTTGTGCGACTCCGCCAGCGTGCTTCGCTCCCAGCCTCTTCTTTCAGATTGACAGCGCGTGCCACTTGGCCGATTCCCACCAAGCGTGGTTGTCGGACCGAGCCTCACCGGATATCGCGACAAGGTGCCACGGCCGCGAATCAAGGGACATCAGAGTCCTTGTCCACATACCGGAAGCCCTGGTCGGCTCAGGTTGACCTGTGGCAACATCGGCATGTGATCCGCTCGCTGCTCTGGAACAACCTGCCGCTCGACCAGGCCCGGTTGACCAGCTGTGCGTGTACATGCACGCGGCGCGGCATGTGATCACGGAATTCCACCGGGGATCTTTTCGCGGGATCGGGTATCGCATTTCGAGCTGACCCTCCCGCGCCGCGCCGCGTTCCGGTTCTCCCTCTTTCCTCGCTGAACCAGGAGCGCACGCATGACTGTTTCACTGTCCGTGCCGGAGATCCATCCCGCGCTGGACCTGCCGCTGCTGCGGGACTTCATCGCCCCGCGCCGTCCACTGTGGACTGCCAGTGAACTGCTCGGGTTGACCAAGAACGTGGCGTCGGTGTTCGAAGACCAACTCTCCGGGATCCTGGAGTACGTGCCGGAGCAGCGCTGGTGGGCGCGACTGGCGCTGACCGAGGAGGTCGAGCTGTGGCTGCTCACCTGGATGCCCGGCCAGGGCACCGAGCCGCACGACCACGGCGGCGCGTCCGGCTCGTTCACGGTGTACCGCGGTGAGCTGCGTGAGGACTACCGATATCCGACCGGCCCGGTCCGCGGCGCTGCGCGGAAACTCGGCACGGGGGTCGGTTTCGGCCCCGGCCGCGCGCACCAGGTGCGCAACACCGGGACGGTGAACGCCGCGAGCGTGCACGCCTACTCGCCGCCGTTGCTGCCCACCAACGAGTACCCGAGCCTTGAGGCCTACACGGAGGCTCCGCGATGAGCATCAACGAGTTCCTGGCCGAAGCGCGCGCCGAACTCGACCGGCTGGAGCCGGAACAGGCTTTGGCCGCGCAGCGGGACGGCGCACTGATCGTCGACATCCGCCCGCACGTCAACCGCGCCGAGGAAGGCGAGATCCCCGGCGCGCTGCCGATCGAGCGCATTCACCTGGAGTGGCGCCTCGACCCCTCGGGCAGCCACCGCATCCCCGAGGTGCGACCGGACTCGCGCGTGGTCGTGGTGTGCAACGAGGGCTACGCGTCCAGCCTGGCCGCCAGGGACCTGCACCGCGTCGGTCTGCCCGGCGCCACGGACCTGGTCGGCGGCTTCCGCGCGTGGCGGGCCGCCGGACTGCCGGTGCAGTCCGGCGGCGCACCTGCCATCCCCTGAGCCCCTGTAGCACTTCCGTAGCACTTCTCGCCACAGAGGGCTACATTGGTAGCTATGGCGCACACCATCGGACAGCGGGAGCTCCGCAACGAGAACGCGGAGATCATGCGCCGGGTCGAGGCCGGGGAGAGCTTCACGGTCACCCGCAACGGCAAGCCCGTCGCGGACCTGGTTCCGCACCGGTCCGACACGGTGGCACCGGCGCCTCGCCGCAGCCTCGGCACGATCCAGGAAGCCTTCCGCAGACTGAGTCCCGTCGACGCGGAGCAGTGGTATCGGGACCGCGCCGAGGCAGACACGGTGTTCGGCGATGACGACCCGCTTGAAGATCCGTGGTCGCGGCAGGACAAGGGGGGCCGGTGAGCGCACCGCGACGCGCGCTCCTGGACACGTCGGTCATCATCGATCTGGAGCGGCTCGATCTTGGCGCGTTCGCCACGGTCGAACCCTCTGTCAGTGCGGTGACCCTCGCCGAGCTCGCTTACGGGCTGAACACCCCTGATCCGGTGGAGCGGTTGGCACGCACCGAGCGCTATTACGCCACGCTGGACCAGTTCGAGGTGCTCCCCTTCGACATTCCGGCGGCGAGGCTGTACGGAATCCTGGCGGAGCTGGTCCGGCTGGCGGGTCGCAACCCGCGGCCGCGCCGACTGGACCTGCAGATCGCCGCCACCGCCGCCGCGCACTCACTCCCGCTGCTCACCCGCAACCCGGCCGATTTCGCCGACCTCGACCGCCTGCTGGAAGTGGTCCCCCTGTAGGCGATCGAGGTCAGCGTGGCGGTCAGGTCGCGAGAACGACCTTGCCCAGCTCGACCGGGGACGCGAGCAGGTCGTGCTTCGGCAGGACGCGAACCGTGTAGCCGGTCGGGCCCGCGTAGGGCAGCTCCACCTCCACCGTGTACTCGCCCGGCGACACCAGCTCCATCGGCACCGAGACCACGTCGTGCAGCTCGTCGGAGTCGTCGACCCGGCCGACGACCGCCTGCACCTCGATCTCGGTGCGGTCCAGGCCGCCCAGCTCCACGCGCGCGGTGACCGTCGCCTTGGAACCGAGCAGCGGGGCCGCGCTGTTGCCGTTGATCGAGAAGTAGGTCTCCGTCACCCGCACCCCCGGCCACGCGGCGTCGAGGCGGGCGCGGTAGGAGGCCAGCTCCTTCGCGCCGTTGAAGGCGTACTCGCCTACCGCGGCAGCCGAACGGGCCGCCGGGGTGTAGAGCGTCTCGACGTACTCCTTGACCATGCGGGAGGCCTGCACCTGCGGGCCGAGCGAGGCCAGCGTGTGCCGGACCTTGCCCATCCAGCGGGTCGGAACGCCGTCCTCGCCGCGGTCGTAGAACATCGGCGCGACCTGGGTGCTGATCAGCTCGTAGAGCGCGGTCGCCTCCAGGTCGTCCCGGCGGTTCGGGTCGGCGACGCCGTCCGCGGTCGGGATGGCCCAGCCGTTGTCGCCGTCGAACAGCTCGTCCCACCAACCGTCCTTGATGGACAGGTTGAGCCCGCCGTTGAGCGCCGACTTCATGCCGGAGGTGCCGCACGCCTCCAACGGCCGCAGCGGGTTGTTCAGCCAGACGTCGCAACCCCAGTACAGGTACTTCGCCATCGACATGCCGTAGTCGGGCAGGAAGACGATGCGGTGCCGCACCTCGGGGTCGTCGGCGAAGCGGACGATCTGCTGGATCAGCGCCTTGCCGCCGTCGTCGGCCGGGTGCGACTTGCCCGCGACCACCAGCTGCACCGGGCGCTCCGGGTCCAGCAGCAGCGCGCGCAGCCGCTCCGGGTCGCGCAGCATCAGCGTGAGCCGCTTGTAGGTCGGCACCCGCCGGGCGAAGCCGATGGTCAGCACGTCCGGGTCGAAGACGGAGTCGGTCCAGCCCAGCTCCAGGTTCGACGCGCCGCGCTGCACCCAGGACGCGCGCAGCCTGCGACGGACCTCCCGGACGAGGCGCCCGCGCAGCTCACCGCGCAGCTCCCACAGGCCCGCGTCGGTGACCGGCTCGAAGCCGTGGATGCCGACGCCCTTGTCGACCAGGTCCGGGTCGGATTCGCCCAGCAGCCTGCTCATCTCGGTGGCCGCCCAGGTCGGACCGTGCACGCCGTTGGTGACCGAGCCGATCGGCACCTCGGTGACGTCGAAGTCCTGCCACAGGCTGCGGAACATCTCCCGACTGACGCGGCCGTGCAGCTGCGAGACGCCGTTCGCGCGCTGTCCGAGCCGCAGGCCCATGTGCGCCATGTTGAACAGGCCGGGGTTCTCCTCGGCGCCGAGCGCGATCACGCGGTCGACCGGGACGCCGGGCAGCAGGCCCTCGCCGCCCGCGCCGAAGTAGTGCCGCACCAGGTCCACCGGGAAGCGGTCGATGCCCGCGGGGACGGGGGTGTGCGTGGTGAACACGGTGCCCGCGCGCACGGTCGACAGCGCCTGGTCGAAGTCGAGCTCACCCGAAGCGACGTACTCACGGATGCGCTCAAGGCCGAGGAAGCCCGCGTGGCCCTCGTTGGTGTGGAAGATGTCCGGCTGCGCGTGGCCGGTCAGTTCGCAGAACACGCGCACGGCGCGGACGCCGCCGATGCCCGCGAGGATCTCCTGGCGGATGCGGTGGTTCTGGTCGCCGCCGTAGAGCCGGTCGGTGACGCCGCGCAGGTCGTCGTCGTTCTCCTCGACATCGGAGTCCAGCAGCAGCAACGGAACCCGGCCGACCTGCGCCTTCCACACGCGGGCGCGCAGCACCCGGTCGTCGGGCATGGCCACGTGCACCAGGATCGGCGCGCCGGAGGGCTCGGTCAGCGGCTCCAGCGGCAGGGCGCGCGGGTCGAGCACCGGGTAGTGCTCGATCTGCCAGCCGTCGTGCGACAGCGACTGGCGGAAGTAGCCCGAGCGGTAGAGCAGGCCGACCCCGATCAGCGGGACGCCCAGGTCGGACGCGGCCTTGAGGTGGTCACCGGCGAGCACGCCGAGGCCGCCGGAGTAGTTGGGCAGCGCCTCGGTGACGCCGAACTCCATCGAGAAGTAGGCGATCGAGGACGGCATGCCCTCGGCCTCCTCCTGGCGCCGCTGGTACCAGCGGCCGGAGTCGAGGTAGCGGTCGAGGTCGTCGGCGATGGCCGCGGTCCGCACGAGGAAGCCCTCGTCGCCCGCGAGCTGCTGGAGTCGGTCCGGCGAGACCTCGGCGAGCAGCCGCAGCGGGTCGCCGTCGAGGCGTTCCCACGACTGGGGATCCACCGAGGCGAAGAGGTCCTGGGTGGGCTGGTGCCACACCCAGCGGAGGTTGGTCGCCAACCGGCCGAGAGCCGCCAACGGCTCCGGCAGACTGGCACGGACGGTGAACCGGCGCAGTGCTCTCACGCGACCGAACTGTACTTCGCCCCCCGCCCCGGTTGGCAAGATTCCCAGCGAAGCCTGCAAAACGTTGCAGCCGCGGTGGTCGTCCGCGCGCCGGCCCTCCGCCGCCGCGCACCCCACCCCGGGGTGGGCGGGTTGACGGGGTGGAAAGTCTCAGGGGTTCGGACGAACGGGCTCCGCCGAACGGGTCGAAGGGCGCGCCCGGATTGGACTACGTCTAGGTAACCCGCATCATGGTGCGTGAACTCGGCGATCTTCGGGTAACCCGGCTCCGGCACCTCGGACCTGGGGTCGGTCAACTGGATCGAATCAGGCACACTTGCGCCAGGACGGCACACGACTATTTGCGAGAGGGCGTTGCCGGTGAGCGGTCGGCTCGGTATCGACGATGTCTCCCCAGTCATCTCCTGCGGACGCGACCCGGCGAAAGCCGTTGTGGGGGAACACATCCCGATCCAAGCCACCGTCTGGCGGGAGGGCCACGACGCGGTCGCGGCGACGGTCGCGTGGCGCGGACCCGAGGACCGCGTCGCCCGGCAGACCCGGATGACCCACCTTGGCGGCGGGCTGGACGACTACGCCGCGTCGATCGTCCCGGACCACCCGGGCATGTGGACCTTCCGCGTGGACGCGTGGTCGGACCCGTGGGCGACCTGGCTGCACGCCATCGAGGTCAAGGTCGCGGCCGGGCAGGGTGCCGCGGAACTGGCCAACGACCTGGAGATCGGCGCGCGGCTGATCGACCGCGTCTCGCGCAGGCCCGACCGCCGCAACGACCGCGAGCTGCTGACGATCGCCGCCGAGGCGCTGCGCGACACCGACCGCCCCGTCGCCGAACGGATCGCAGTCGCCCTGTCCGAGCCGGTGCGCCGGATCATGCACCAGTACCCGGTGCGCGAACTGGTCACCAAGGGCAAGCCGCAGCGCGTGTGGGTCGACCGCGAGCGCGCGCGCTTCAGCTCCTGGTACGAGTTCTTCCCGCGCTCCACCGGCGGCGTGGACGCCGAGGGCAACCCGGTGCACGGCACCTTCGCCACCGCGACGAAGGCGCTGGACCGCATCGCCGCCATGAGCTTCGACGTGGTCTACCTGCCGCCGATCCACCCCATCGGCCGGGAGAACCGCAAGGGGCGCAACAACACCCTGACTCCGGGGCCGACCGACGTCGGCTCGCCGTGGGCGATCGGCGCGGCCGAGGGCGGCCACGACGCCATCCACCCGGACCTGGGCACCATGGAGGACTTCAAGGGCTTCGTCGCGCGCGCGGGCGAACTCGGCATGGAGGTCGCGCTGGACTTCGCGCTCCAGTGCGCGCCGGACCACCCGTGGGTCGCCGAGCACCCGGAGTGGTTCACGGTGCTGCCCGACGGCACCATCGCCTACGCGGAGAACCCACCGAAGAAGTACCAGGACATCTACCCGCTGAACTTCGACAAGGACCCCGAAGGGCTCTACGCGGAGACCCTGCGCGTGGTGCTGCACTGGGTCGAGGCGGGCGTGCGGATCTTCCGGGTCGACAACCCGCACACCAAGCCACCGGACTTCTGGAACTGGTTGATCTGGAAGGTCAAGGAGACCCATCCGGACGTGCTGTTCCTGTCCGAGGCCTTCACCCGGCCCGCGCGGATGTTCGGCCTGGCCAAGCGCGGGTTCACGCAGTACTACACGTACTTCACCTGGCGCACGTACAAGCAGGAGATCATCGAGTTCGGCAACGAGCTGGTCGCGCACGCCGACGACGGCACGCCGAACCTGTTCGTCAACACCCCGGACATCCTGCACGCGTCGCTGCAGCACGGCGGGCCCGGCACGTTCGCGCTGCGCGCCGCGCTCGCCGCGACACTGTCGCCGAGCTGGGGCGTGTACTCCGGCTACGAGCTGTTCGAGCACCAGGCCGTGCGCGAGGGCAGCGAGGAGTACCTCGACTCGGAGAAGTACGAGCTGCGCCCGAGGGACTTCGACGCCGCGCTGCGCGAGGGGCGCTCGCTGGAACCGTGGCTGCGCAGGCTCAACGAGATCCGGCGCGCGCGGCCCGCGCTGAGCCGGCTGCGCACGCTGCGCTTCCACCACGTCGACAACGACGCGCTGATCGCCTACTCGAAGACCGATCCGGCCACCGGCGACATCGTCGTGGTCGTGGTGAACCTCGACCCGGGCAACGGCCAGGAAGGCACGTTGTGGTTGGACCTACCCCTTCTGGGTATGGACTGGCAAGAGCGGTTCAGCGCACGCGACGAGGTCACCGGGGAGACATGGGACTGGGGTCAGGCGAATTTCGTGAGGCTGGAGCCACACCGCGCGGTGGCCCACATCGTGGCGGTCGAACGACGCTAGGTGGTGCGATGAACGGCTCTGCTGGGGAGATCAGGCCAGATGCGGCGCTCGGCCTTGAGGGCATACCGCACACGGGCGAGGGCGTGACCTCCGACGGGCACCTCATAGAGCCGCAGGCGGAGGACTTCCGGCACGCGCGCCAGGCCCCCGAGGACGCGGACTGGTTCAAACGGGCCGTGTTCTACGAGGTGCTGGTGCGCGCCTTCGCCGACTCCAGCAGCGACGGAACGGGCGACCTGCGCGGGCTCGCGTCGCGGATGGACTACCTGCAGTGGCTCGGCGTGGACTGCCTGTGGCTGCCGCCGTTCTACGCGTCGCCGCTGCGCGACGGCGGCTACGACATCAGCGACTTCCGCGCTGTGCTCCCGGAGTTCGGCACGGTGGACGACTTCGTCTACGTGCTCGACGAGGCGCACCGGCGCGGTATCCGCGTGATCACCGACCTGGTGCTCAACCACACCTCGGACGCGCACCCGTGGTTCCAGGCGTCGCGCAGCGACCCCGACGGCCCGTACGGCGACTTCTACGTCTGGAGCGACGACGACCAGAAGTACGCCGACGCGCGGATCATCTTCGTCGACACCGAGACGTCGAACTGGACCTACGACCCGGTGCGCGGGCAGTTCTACTGGCACCGCTTCTTCTCCCACCAGCCGGACCTCAACTACGAGAACCCCGAGGTCCAGGAAGCGATGCTGGACGTGCTCCGGTTCTGGCTGGACCTGGGCATCGACGGGTTCCGGCTGGACGCTGTGCCGTACCTGTTCGAGCAGGAGGGCACCAACTGCGAGAACCTGCCGCGCACGCACGAGTTCCTGAAGAAGTGCCGCAAGGTCGTCGACGACGAGTACCCCGGACGCGTGCTGCTGGCGGAGGCCAACCAGTGGCCGTCGGACGTGGTGGCCTACTTCGGCGACCCCGAGGTCGGCGGCGACGAGTGCCACATGGCCTTCCACTTCCCGTTGATGCCGCGGCTGTTCATGGCGGTGCGGCGGGAGAACCGCTTCCCCATCTCGGAGATCCTGGCGCAGACGCCCGCGATCCCCTCCGGCTGCCAGTGGGGCATCTTCCTCCGCAACCACGACGAGCTCACGTTGGAGATGGTCACCGACGACGAGCGCGACTACATGTACGCGGAGTACGCCAAGGACCCGAGGATGAAGGCCAACATCGGCATCCGCAGGCGCCTGGCCCCGCTGCTGGAGAACGACCGCAACCAGCAGGAGCTGTTCAACGCGATGCTGTTGTCGCTGCCGGGTTCGCCGGTGCTCTACTACGGCGACGAGATCGGCATGGGCGACAACATCTGGCTCGGCGACCGGGACGGCGTGCGCACGCCGATGCAGTGGACCCCCGACCGCAACGCGGGTTTCTCCAGCTGCGACCCGAACCGGATCTACCTGCCGGTCAACGCCGACCCGGTGTACGGCTACCAGGCCGTCAACGTCGAGGCGCACCTGAACAACAGCTCCTCGCTGCTGCACTGGACGCGCCGGATGATCGAGGTGCGCAAGCAGCACCCCGCCTTCGGGCTCGGCGACTTCACCGAGCTGGGCTCGTCCAACCCGAGCATCCTCGCCTACATCCGCACCTACGAGGGTGACACCGTGGTGTGCGTCAACAACCTCTCGCGGTTCCCGCAGCCGGTGGAGCTGCACCTCGGCGAGTTCGAGGGCTGCGTGCCGGTGGAGCTGACCGGCGGCGTGCGCTTCCCGGCGATCGGCGAGCTGCCGTACCTGTTGACGTTGCCCGGCCACGGTTTCTACTGGTTCCAGCTGACCGCCGCACTTGACGAGGGAGAGGCTCCGTGACCTCCTCACCGACCGAGGTGATCACCGAACTCGCCGACGCGCTGCGCGAATGGCTGCCGACCCAGCGCTGGTTCGCGGGCAAGGACCGCGCCGTCGCGTCCGTGCGCCCGGTGCAGGCCGTATCCCTTGTGGACGGTGATCCCGCGCTTCTGCACGCGGTGGTCGAGGTGCGGCAGAACGGCAGCGCCGACCGCTACCAGCTGCTGGTCGGCCTGCGCTCGGACCTGCCGGAGCACCTGGGGCACGCCTGGATCGGCACGCGTGCCGAGCTGGCCTGCTACGACGCCACCCAGGACACCGAGCTGACCGGCTTGCTGCTCGACCTCATCGCGCGCGGGCAGACCCACGCCGGACTGGACTTCCAGCACGAGCCCGGGGTGGAGCTGGAGATCGCCCTGAAGAGCAGGCCGGTCGGCGCGGAGCAGTCCAACACCTCGCTGGTCTACGGCCACCACTACATCCTCAAGCTGTTCCGCAAACTGGTCACGGGCACCAACCCCGACCTCACGCTGCACCGCGCGCTGCGGACGCAGCAGTGCGAGCACATCGCCGAACCGCTCGGCGCGATCCAGGGCACCCTGGACGGCGAAGAGGTCACTTTTGGGATGCTGCAACGCTTCCTGCCCGACGCCGCGGACGGCTGGGCGATGGCGACCGCGAGCGTCCGCGACCTGATGGCCGAGGGCGACCTGCACCCGGACGAGGTCGGCGGCGACTTCGCGGGCGAGGCGCGCAGGCTCGGCCAGGCCGTCGCCGAGGTGCACGCCGATCTGGCCGCGGCGCTGGGCAGCGGCTCCGAGGGCAGGGACCTGCTCGACCGCACCGTGGACGCGATGCAGCGGCGGCTCGACGCGGTGCTCGCCTCCGTCCCGGAGCTGGGCGCGCACGAGCAGGGGTTGCGTTCGGCGTTCGACGCCGCCCGCGAGCTGAGCCACCCCATTGCGGTGCAACACATCCACGGCGACCTCCACCTGGGCCAGGTGCTGCGGACGGTGCTCGGCTGGGTGCTGATCGACTTCGAGGGCGAGCCCGCGGCGCCCGCGGCGGAACGGCTGTCGTTGCGCTCTCCGCTGCGGGACGTCGCGGGCATGCTGCGGTCCTTCGACTACGCCGCGCACCAGCTGCTCGTCGGCTACCCCGGTGGCTCCAGCGCCGAGGACCAGCTCACGGTGCGCGCGCTGGAATGGGCACGGCGCAACCGCGACGCGTTCTGCGACGGGTACGCGGAGAAGGCCGCGGACCCGCGGGAGCACGCGGTGCTGCTCCGGGCGCTGGAGCTGGACAAGGCGGTGTACGAGGTGGCGTACGAGCACGGCAACCGGCCCGAATGGCTCGCGGTGCCGTTGTCGTCGATCGCGCGCATCACCGGCTCATGAGGCTCAGCACAGCTCGATGCGCTTGAAGTCCGCGGTCCTGGCGATCTTGAAGCCGCGCGAGTCGTCACCCGGCTTCAAGGTCAGGCACGGGCCGACGGCGCTGCTGAACACCGCGAACGCCTTGTACGTCTTCGACTTGCAGCTGCTGTGCAGGTGGTACGTCTGGGTGATCCAGCCGACCGGCTCCGCGGTGATGAAGATGCACGAGGGAGCCTTCGCGGCCAGCGCCGTCCCGGCCGTGACCACCGGGGCCACCGCGGCGGCGCCGACCACGGCGGCGGTGAGGACGGCACGGCGCATCGGGGAGGTCATCGTCAAGATCCTTTCGTGTCGCACGGTGCGGTACCGCCCCAGCCTCCCCGACAAACAAGATCAATTCTGACTTTTCGGTCGTGGCCGATGACCGGCGCCGTTCTAAGATGACCTGGCACCGGCGGCCCACTGATTACGACTCCTAGTGAACGGGAAGCCCGTAGACGTGACCATGCCCGACGCAAGCGCACCCAGCGCGGACGAGATCAACCGGCTACTCGGCGGGGCACACCACGATCCCCACTCGGTGCTCGGCGCCCACCCGCACGCCCAAGGCACGGCGTTCCGGGTGCTCCGGCCGCACGCCGACGAGGTCGTCGTCATCGTCGGCGGGGAGAAGCACCGGCTGAACAAGGTGCACCACGGCGGGCTGTTCTCCGGTCTCGTCGACACGCCGCCCGGGGACTACCAGCTGCACGTGCGCTACGGCGACCACGTGGACATCTCCGACGACCCGTACCGCTGGCTGCCGACGCTCGGCGAGCTGGACCTGCACCTGATCGGCGAAGGGCGCCACGAACGGCTGTGGGAGGTGCTCGGCGCGCGCTCGCACAGCTACGACACGCCGAGCGGCACGGTCGCGGGCACGTCGTTCGCGGTGTGGGCACCGAACGCGCAGGGCGTGCGGGTGTGCGGGGACTTCGACGGGTGGAGCGGGGTCGCGACGCCGATGCGCTCGCTCGGCTCCTCCGGCGTCTGGGAGATCTTCCTGCCTGGCGTGCTCGCGGGGACCAGGTACAAGTTCCGCATCCTCGGCAAGGACGGCAACTGGCACGAGAAGGCCGACCCGATGGCCTTCGCCACCGAGGTCCCGCCGCAGACCGCCTCCGTCGTCGCCGAGTCCAACCACGAGTGGACCGACGCGGACTGGCTGGCCAAGCGCGAGGCCACCGACTGGTCGACCGCGCCGATGAGCGTCTACGAGGTGCACCTCGGCTCCTGGCGCCCCGGCCTCGGCTACCGGGAGCTCGCCGAACAGCTGGCGAACTACGTCACCGAGACCGGCTTCACCCACGTCGAGCTGCTCCCCGTCGCGGAGCACCCCTTCGGCGGGTCCTGGGGCTACCAGGTCACCTCCTACTACGCGCCGACCGCGCGCTTCGGCTCCCCCGACGACTTCCGCTACTTCGTCGACCACCTGCACTCGCGCGGGATCGGCGTGATCGTGGACTGGGTGCCCGCGCACTTCCCCAAGGACTCCTGGGCGCTGGCCCGCTTCGACGGCACTCCGCTGTACGAGCACGCCGACCCGCGCCGCGGCGAGCAGCCGGACTGGGGCACGCTCGTGTTCGACTTCGGCCGCAGCGAGGTCCGCAACTTCCTCGTCGCCAACGCGCTGTACTGGCTGGAGGAGTTCCACGTCGACGGGCTGCGGGTGGACGCGGTCGCCTCGATGCTCTACCTGGACTACTCGCGCAACGAGGGCGAGTGGCTGCCGAACGTCCACGGTGGACGCGAGAACCTGGACGCGGTGCGGTTCCTGCAGGAGCTGAACGCGACCGTCTACAAGCGACACCCCGGCATCATGATGATCGCCGAGGAGTCCACGGCGTGGCCAGGTGTCACCCGGCCCACCCACCTCGGCGGCCTCGGTTTCGGCTTCAAGTGGAACATGGGCTGGATGCACGACGCCTTGCACTACCTGGCGCGCGAGCCGATCCACCGCTCCTACCACCACAACGAGATGACCTTCTCGTTGATGTACGCGTGGAGCGAGAACTACGTGCTGCCGCTGTCGCACGACGAGGTGGTGCACGGCAAGGGCTCGCTGTGGGGCCGCATGCCGGGCGACGACTGGAACAAGGCCGCGAACCTGCGCGCGCTGCTCGCGTACATGTGGGCACACCCCGGCAAGAAGCTGCTGTTCATGGGTGGCGAGTTCGGCCAGGTCCAGGAGTGGGCGGAGTCGCGCTCGCTGGACTGGCACCTGCTCGGTGAGCGCCTGCACGGCGGGCTCGCCTCCCTCATGGGCGACCTCAACGCGTTCTACCGGTCGGCACCCGCGATGTACGCGCAGGACACCTCGCCCGAGGGCTTCTCGTGGATCGACGCCAACGACTCCGGCGGCAACGTGCTCAGCTTCGTCCGGCTCGCCGACGACGCCGAGCCCGTGGTGTGCGTGGCGAACTTCGCGGGCAGTCCGCACCTGAACTACCGCATCGGCCTGCCGCAGCGCGGCGTGTGGCGCGAGGCGATCAACACCGACGCGGAGGTCTACGGCGGTTCGGGTGTCGGCAACATGGGCACCGTGCGCGCCGAGGCCAAGCCGTGGCACGGTCGCACGCACTCCGCCGTGCTGCAGCTCCCGCCGTCCGGAGTGCTGCTGCTGGTCCCGGACGTGCTCGCCGTCCCGGAGACCCCGGAGCTCGACGCCGCACCGGAGTTCCTGGAGAGCGGCGAATAGCCACCTGATCCGTGGGCTGTGCTGCGCCGCGCGCGGCGATGCGGAAAGCTGGGCGGATGGGCTTGTTCGGCAGCACGACGATTCGCCGCGCCCTGTCCGGGTTCGGCGCGTTCTGCGTGCTCGTCGCCTGCACGAGTCCTGTTCCCGGTGAACCGGTCGCGCGCGTGGGCATCACCAAGTCGACCGTGGACCCCGGGTTCATCCACGGCACCGACGGCGGCGAGATCGACCGGCTCGCCGCGACGGTGGTCACCGACGTGCAGCAGCACTGGCGCGAGAACTTCGAGCCCACGTTCGGCAGACCGTGGCAGCCCGTCAACGGCTTCTACTCCGTCGACAGCAACGACCAGGCGGGCAAACCACCGCCGTGCACCTCGCACACCGGCGAACTCGAAGGCAACGCGTTGTACTGCGCGAGCGTGGACGCCGTGGTGTGGGACCGCGCGGCGCTGTTCCCTGTGATCAACACGAAGTACTCGGGTGCCGCGGTGCTGCTGGTGCTGGCGCACGAGATCGGGCACGCGGTGCACCACCGTGCGGGCATCGGCGCGGAAGAGCAGCGCAAGCAACCGGAGCGCTACCCCACGATCCTCACGGAGGCGATGGCCGACTGCTTCGCCGGAGCGACGCTGCGGTGGGCGGTGGAGGGCAAGGCGCCGCACCTGCGCGTCACACAGTCCGATGTGGACACCGCGATGGGGGTGCTGATGGTGCTGCGCGATCCGGTGGACACGGCGGACGTCGACGAGGCCACGCACGGCAACGCCTTCGACCGCGCTTCCGCGCTCCAGGACGGCTACGCGGAGGGACCCCGCCGCTGCGCCGCGATGACCGTGCAGAACCGCAGGTTCACGGTCAGCGAGAGCGCGGTGACCAGGCCGGCGCGGAGCTACCAGCAGTCGGTGGAGGCGATCAGCGCGGGGCTGGACCGGTGGTTCGGCGGGCTGGTGCGGCGCAACGGTGGGCAGTGGAGCAAGCCCGACACCGGTTCCGGGGCGAGCTGCGGGGGCCAGGGCCCGGCGTCGTTCTGCGTGGCCGAGCACGCGATCCGGCTCGACGGCCGGGGTGAACCCCAGCGCCTGCACGAGCAGATCGGTGACTACTCGGTCGGTGCCCTGCTGGCGGCCAGGTACGGCTTGGCGGCGATGGCCGCGCTCCGCCGCAGCGTCGACGGGGCCGGGGCGGGGCGGGACGCGCTCTGCCTCGCCGGGGCCTACACCGACGCCGCCTCGCGCGGGACCGACGGCAGCGCGCCGCTCGCGCCGGGCGACCTGGACGAGGCCGTGCAGGTGCTGCTGGGCTACGACTACGGCTCGCGCAACGTCGCGGGCACCGGGATCGCCTCCGGCTTCGACCGCGTCGCGGCGTTCCGGACCGGGTTCCTCGGCGGCGCCAAGGCGTGCGGCATCGGGTGAGAGAACGCGGAACCCCTTCGTTTTCACCTTTTCCCACCTGCACTTTCAAGGCGGTTCCACAACACTGTTCCAATCCCTCGCCTCGCATTTGACGCATCCTCGTTGTGACACTTAGCCTTTTCACATCGGTCGGCCGTGAATCGATGTACTGAATTACTCGACGGAATGGGACACCGATGACCAAGGCACTGAGACTGGCACTCGCCGCGGGTGCGGCGGCCGCGATCCTCGCGGGGGCCGCCCCGAGTGCCGTCGCCGAGAGCGGCGCGGCGAGGTCCGGGACGACCTCGCAGTCCAAGAACGGCCTGACGTGCACCAACAAGTGGTACAACACCTCGGGCGGCACGAACTGCGCCGGTACGGGTTCCGCCGCGACCAAGCAGAAGTGGCGCCTGCGGGTCCGCTGCTCGGTGCAGCCCGACTACACCGGCTCCTGGCAGGCGGGACCCGGCAGCGACCGGTTCGAATGCCGCACCAGCGTGCAGAGCGCCAGCGTGGAATTCAAGTAAGCCGGGAAATCCTCCGGAGGCACCGCCCCGGACCGCATGGGATGGATTCCGTGTCGCGCAGGGCGGCACGGAATCCACCCCATTTCACCACACGCGCGGCGCGCCCGGCGGCCGCGACCTGCTCCGAGTCGGCGAGTATGCGGCCGGCACACCGCGACGGCCAGGTACGGTTTGGCGGCGATGGCCGCGTTCGGCCGAATCCTCGGTGGGCGAAGGAGTACGCACGTGCTGATGGGGGCGGCTCGACGACGAGCGGTGCGGGTCACGACGCTGCTGGCGGCACTGCTGCTGGCCGCGGGCTGCACGACGGTGATCCGGGGTGAGGCCAAGCGCGTCGGCGCGGTCGTCGACCCCGGCAGCGCGGCCGGGCTGAAGGTCACCGAGGGCCCGAGCGGTCCGCGCGTCGGCGCGGCCGACGCCCAGGTCACCGTGGAGAACGCCGACAACGGCGAGATGGACCGGCTGGCCATCAACGCGGTCAGCGACGTGCAGAAGTACTGGGCGGAGCAGTTCCCCGTCCACTTCGGCAAGCCCTACGAACCCCTGCGCAGGCTCGCGTCGTGGGACTCCGGCGGCAAGAACATGGTGCTGTGCCGCAGCAACACCGCCGGTGTGGAGAACGCGTTCTTCTGCCCCTCCGAGGACTTGATCGCCTGGGACCGGGGCGGCCTGCTGCCGATGCTGAGCACCAACTACGGCTCGATGGCCGTGGTGGCCGTGCTGGCGCACGAGGTCGGCCACGCCGTCGGCCACCGCAGCGGCGTCACCAAGCTCGGCATGCCGACGATCATCGCCGAGCAGCAGGCGGACTGCTTCACCGGTGCCTTCTTCCGGCACGTCGCCGAGGGCAAGGCCGAGCACTTCGAGATCTCCACCGGCGACGGGCTGAGCAAGGTCCTCGGCGCCATGTTCGCGCTGCGCGACCAGGTCGGGGCCTCGTTCACCAAGCGCGGCGCGCACGGCAACGCCTTCGACCGGGTCACCGCCTTCCAGTTCGGCTTCGGCCAGGGCCCGAAGCGCTGCGCCGCCATGGACGCCAAGGACATCAACGCGCGGGTCACCGAGTACAGCTTCGCCAAGCAGGACGACAACAAGGGCAACCTG
The DNA here is from genome assembly GCF_900103775.1 of Allokutzneria albata. Lineage (GTDB taxonomy): Bacteria > Actinomycetota > Actinomycetes > Mycobacteriales > Pseudonocardiaceae > Allokutzneria > Allokutzneria albata. The sequence continues at coordinate 4,754,899 of NZ_LT629701.1, forward strand.
CCGGTCAACGAGCAGACCGTGAAGACGATCGTGGAGAACCTCCAGGCGGTGCACAAGGACACCGGCGCCGCCCCGCCGGAGGTCAGCTTCGGCGGGACCTGCGCCTCCGCCGAGGCCGCCGCCACGTACTGCGAAAGCAGCAACACCGTGGGGCTGAACATGGAGCGGCTGGCCCAGTTGGGCAAGGCGCCCGCGAAACAGGAACGGGCTCGGGCGATCGGGGACTTCGCGGCGTTCGGCGAGATCGCCTCGCGCTACGTGATCTCCGTGCAGAAGGCGGTCGGCCTGAAGCTGAGCGGCGACGTCGCCGCGCTGCGCACCGCGTGCATGGTCGGCAACTGGGCGGGCAGCCTGCTGCAGCGCCCGGTCGGCGGCCGCAACCCCGTCGGCACCCTGCGGATCTCCCCCGGTGACCTGGACGAGGCGGTCACCCAGCTGCTCACGGAGAACACGCTGATGGCCGCGGACGTCGGCGGCAAGCCGGTGCCCTCGGGCTTCGCGCGGGTCGAGGCGTTCCACGTCGGCTTCCTCGACGGCATCTCCGCCTGCACCGAGGACTTCCGCTAGCCGCGAGCGGGGGCGCCCCGGCCGGGGCGCCCCTTCGCCGTCAGAACAGGGCGCTGGCCAGGTTGCGGCGTGCGAGCATGACCCGCTGGTCGTCCGCGGGGAACAGCTCGAACAGGTCGACCAGGTGCTGCCGCACACGGTTGCGGTCCTCGTCCGCGGTGCGGCGCACGGTGGCGACCAGCCGGGCGAAGGCCTGGTCGACCAGCTGTGCGGCGATCTCCGCGTCGGCCGCGGCGAGCTGGGCGTCGATGTCGTCGGGGCTGGCGTCCGCCTTCTCGATCGCGCCGGAGTCGGTCCGCTCGGCCCGCGCGGTGAAGCGCACCTGCGCCAGCGCGGCCTTGGCGTCCTCGTTGCCGGGCTCCGCGGCGAGGATCTGCTCGTAGGCGGCCTCGGCGGCGGCGTAGTCGCCCCTCTCGAAGGCTTCCTCGGCGGCGGTGAACCGCGGGTCCTCCGGCTGCTCGGCCTCGGCGGCACCGCCGGCGGCGGCGCGCTCCTCGGCGGCCTTGATGCCGGGCAGGCGGTCCCGCAGCGCCTGGACCAGGGAGGCGATCCACTGGCGCAGCTGCGCCTCCGGCTGCAGCCCCGGGACGCCGTCGAGCACCTGGCCGCCGGCGATGGCCACGGTCATCGGCACCGACTGCACGCCGAACGCCTGCGCGATGCGCGGGTTGGCGTCGATGTCGACAGTGGCCAGGATCCAGGTCCCGTTGCTCTCCGCGGACAGCCGCTGGAGGATCGGGGACAGCTGCTGGCTCTCCTCGCTCCAGCTGGCGCGCAGGTCCACGACGACCGGCACCTGGAGGGAGCGTTCGAGCACGTCCTGTTGGAAGGTCGCCTCGCTGACCTCGACGACCCACTCCCCGGAGGTGGCGGGCGCCGAACCGGACGCGGCGGGCGCGGCGGCGGGACGACTCTGCTGGCGGGCGGTGGCCTCCGCCCGCGCCTTGACCGCCGAAAGATCCACGGCACCGGCGAGCGCGGCGGAGAGGGCGGCGTTCTGGCGTCGATCTGGCCTCGTCACGTCCTCCATCCTGACACGCCGCCGACAGCGCCGGGGACCCAGCACCCGGCCCCGACCCACCCGCGCGCGGACGGGCAGATCCACCCCGCGACCACCAGCGCGTCGGCCCGCAACCGGCGCAGCGGGCGGTGGTGCACCGGCTCGTGGTGCGCGATCCGGTTCCGCAGCTCGTGCAGCCCGGCGACCTTGTCGTGCACGTCCTTGCGCATGCCGCTCAGGTGGGGGAACGCGCCACGAAGACACGGCAGCCAGAGCGTCCGCTCGTACCGCGCGGCAAGCAGGTACCGCCAGAACCCGAACGACAGCTCGGTGACCACTCGCCCCGGAGTTTCGACATACCCGTTCCGCACGACCCTGTCCCGAGCGGTCGCGATGTCGTTCTGCGCCTTCTCGGTCAGCAGCGGGGCGAGGGGCACGTACCAGTCGGCCCGGCCGCTCCGGTCGGCGAGCGCCGAGTGCATGGCGTTGCGCACCAGCACCTCGACGTGCCCGAGCGTTCGCCAGAAAGCCGCGGCGATCTGGGAGTTCCGCTCGTAGAGCGCCAACGCCGCCGCCAGGTCTCCCCCGCTCGCCGTCCGGTAGGGAGCCAGGCGCTCCGGCGAGAAGCGCTGCTCCAGCAGTGTGTTCAGTGCCGGGTTTGTCATGACCGGGCGACTCCGGTAGAGTCTTCGACGAAGACCCCGGTCGCCCCTATCCCTCGGGATATGCCGCCGGGGTTATGTATTTTCCGGGGCACTGTTCCGCCGTCGTCGATCATCTGGGCTCCTTCGCGGTGACGTGTCCGATGTGGACGCGTCACGCTAGCGCCACCCCCTGACGTTCACTGTTGAGCGACATTTTGCCTTGGTGGCAAATGGAATCAGCCGACGAACCGGGCGTGGCGCTGTGACCCGTGCAGCGCGGAGGAACCCCTGTGCGTCCATGTCGTTGCACGCGCGCCTATAGGTCGTTGTTGAGTCCCTTCAAGGGGTTCCGCGCAGAGCCGTGCGCGAATCACGTCACAAGGTGCAGCGCCATCGGGTTGTTGCGGAACGCCTCGTTGGTCGCGGACAGCGTGCGCGCGATCGGGAGCATCAGCTCCGCGAAGCGCCGCGTAGCCTCCTCGCCGATCGCCAGCCACGGCAGGATCGCGCCGTCATCGGTGCGCTCCTCGCACCACGCGCGCAACTGCCCACCGGCCGCCGTGAGCGCGCGGTCGGCGATCAGGCCGCGTTCGGTGAGCCGGTCGACCGCCGCCTGCCACTCCTGCTCCGGCCAGCGACGGAAGCCGAGCATGGCCTCGTCGGTCATCCCGTGGTCGGCCGCGTAGAGCACCAGCGCCTCGCACGGGTCCAGGCCCGCGGCGACCAGGGTGGCGATGTGCCCGTCGCCCCTGGACTCACGCAGGATCGTGGTCGCGTGCCACAGCGCCAGGTGCGGCTGCTCCGGCCAGGGCAGTGCCGCGTTCGCTGCGGCGAGCGGACGGCCGGTGATCGGGGTCGCCGCGGCGGCCGCACGGCCGAGCTCGGCCAGCTCGGCGATCTCCGGGCCGGACAGCGCCTCCTCGCCGAGCAGGTGCCGCAGCGCGCCGTCCACCCCGGTCAGCCGGGTGGCCAGGAAGGTCTCCGCGTCGGCGAGCTCCCAGGCGTCGGGCAGCGCGCGGTGCACCATCCCCGGCGGGAAGTTGTAGAAGGTGGAGATCACCAGCTCCGGGCCGGCCTCGCCGAAGGGAGCCGCGCGCTGGGCGAAGTAGCCCATCCAGCCGCCCTTGCAGCCGAGCCCGTCCGCCGCCGCCCGCGACTCCGGGGTGAAGTAGGTCAGCACGTGGTAGTTCTCGAACAGCGACCACAGCCTGCGCGCCGCCGCACGGCGCTCCTCGACGCTTCCGATGCTCAGCACCCACCGACCATCCCACCCATCGGGACGGCGCGAACCGTGGCGCCGATCACATCTCGCGGAGGTGTTCCTCCACCCGTTCCACCTTGGCGGAGAGCTGAGCGGTGTAGCCCGGCCGGATGTCCGCCTTGAGCACCAGGCTCACCCTCGGCCCGTGCTGCTGCACCGCCTCCACGGCGCGCCGCACCACGTCCATCACCTCGTCCCAGGTCTCGCCCTCGATCGTGGTGAACATGGCGCTGGTCTCGTTCGGCAGCCCGGATTCGCGCACCACCCGGACCGCGTCCGCGACGGCCGCGCTGACGCTGTCGGACTCCCCGCCGAGCGGGCTCACGCTGAACGACACGAGCATCGTTGTGTCCTCCGTACTGCCCGAAGACCCGCTCGCGGGGTCGAGCACGTCACCGAAGATTCGCTACTCATCAGTTTCGGCGCTGCTAGCGTGGCTGTCCATGACAGGCCGATCTTTGCCGTTCGATCCCATCGAGCGCGCCGCCGAGCTGTGGGCAGAGCGCATCGGTCCGGCGGAGACGATGGCCGCGGTCACGAGTGTGATGCGCGTCCAGCAGATCGTTCAGTCCGCTGTGGACGGCGCGCTCAGGCCGCACAAGCTGACCTTCGCCCGCTACGAGGCGCTGGTGCTGCTGACCTTCTCCCGGCAGGGCAGCCTGCCGATGCGGGTGATGGGCGAGCGGTTGCAGCTGCACCCGACCAGTGTCACCAACATCGTCGACCGGCTGGAGGCCGACGGGCTGGTGGTGCGGGCCCCGCACCCCACCGACCGGCGCACCACGCTGGTGGCGATCACCGACGACGGCCGGACGCGGATGAAGGCGGCGACCGAGGCGGTCACGGAGGCGAACTTCGGCCTGGCCGGGCTGACCCCGCGGCAGACCGAGCAGCTGACCGAGCTGCTGGCCAAGGTGCGCAAGGCCACCGGCGACTTCGCGAGCTAGGCCGTCACCGAGTCCGCGACGGGCTCCATGCGACCGGTGCGCGCCGCCCAGCGCTCGAACCACACGGTGGCGGCGGGCGGGATCGAGGCGACCAGTGCCCACACCAGGGTGCGGTTGTCCCAGCCGAGCGGCTTGCGCACCAGGAACGCGAGGAGCACGTAGATCACGAACAGCCCGCCGTGCACCGGGCCGAAGATCTTGACGCCGATGTCGGTCACCCTGAGCACGTGCTCGAAGAGCATGCCGATGAGCAGCCCGATCCACGAGCACGCCTCAGCGATCGCGATGAGCCGGAACCTGCCTGCCGGGGTGGACAGCACGGGCGCTCCCTCAAACCTGGACGATTCGACCAGGCCAGTGTGGAGCGTGCCCTGGATCACCGATCCCCCGGGACGGTCCTAGGACCCGCAGGGGGACGGTGGGAGCGCGGCGGGGGTGGTTCCCCACGTGGACTCGCGCTCGGTCAGCGTGTACGTCAGCACCTGGCCGCGCGAGAGCTGTTCCCAGTCGACCCACACCTTGTCGTGCTGCCGGGCGCCGAGCCGCGCGGAGCCGATGAACTGGTTCTTCGCCGAGTCCACTCCGGGCGTCGCGATCACCAACGGCCTGCCGTTCTCCAGGTCGATGCTCACGACGGGGAACCGCGGCTTGCTCAGCACGAGCTGGCCGGTGCCGTTGACCGCCGGATACATGCCGATCGCGCTGAACACGTACCACGCGGACATGGTGCCGAGGTCGTCGTTGCCCGTGACACCGTTGGGGGCGTTGGTGAACAGTGTCTGCGCCGCCCTCGTCACGGTGGATGTCTTCCACGGCTGACCGATGAGCGTGTACATCCACGGCGCGTGCAGGTCGGGCTCGTTGTTGGGGTTGTAGCGGAACTGGTTGTAGTACGCGTACGGCCCGACGACCCACTCCTTGCGCACGGCCTCGGTGTGGTTGGCGAGGAGCTTGTCGTAGGCGAAGAACGCGTCCAGCCGCTTCGCGGTCTCCTCCTTGCCGCCCATGGCCTTCAACGCGCCGCTGACGTCCTGCTGCACGAGCCACTGGTACTGCCACGCCGTGCCCTCGTGGAAGCCGTGGTCGGACGTGGGCGTGTAGGGCTTGCCGGGGTCGCTGTGCCAAGCACCGTCGAGCACCCTGGGGCGTGGGAAGCCGGTGAAGCCGCGGTCGGTGACGGTGGGGTCCCACACGTTGCGCCAGGACTGCCCCCGCTTGCGGAGCGCGGCAGCTTCCGTATGCGCACCAAGCGCTCCGGCCATGACGGACAGTGAACAGTCGGCCAGTGCGTACTCCATCGTCGCGGAGCCGCCGTGGTGCTGGTCGATGTCCATGCCCTTCTTGGGCTTGCGCTTGTCGTACTCGACGAAGCCGTTGGCGAGGTAGTTCGGGTTGCCCGCGCGGCCCTCGAACTGCGAAGCGGCCGGAGGGACACCGTTCGCGTTCTGCAGCAACGCGCCCAGTGCCTCGCGTTCCCTGCCCTTAAAGGCGCCGAACCGCCACAGATCGACCATGTAAGGCGTAACGGGGTCACCGGTCATCGTGTTCGTCTCGAAGCTCGCATAGGCCCACCGGGGCAGCCAGCCGCCTTGTTGGTGCACGGCGAGCAACGACTGTGCGATGTCCTTCGCGCGCGACGGCCAGAACATGGCGATGAGCTGGTTCTGCGTGCGGTAGGTGTCCCACAGCGAGTAGTACTCGTAGTAGGTCCAGCCGCGCGCGGTGTGAATCTTGTCGTCGAACCCTCGATAGCGGCCGTCGTGGTCGTTGCCGGTCAACGGCTGCAACAGCACGTGATAGAGCGCCGTGTAGAAGACGACGAGGTCGTCACGGCTCCCGCCACCGACGCGCACACGGGACAGCTCGGTCCGCCAGGCCCGCTCCGCACGCCCACGCAGTTCGTCGAAGCCGAGCGGAGTGCCGTCACGGCGCAGTCCCTCGGCCGCGAGGTTCTTCCGCGCACCCTCAATGTCCACATGGGACACAGCAGTGGTCGCAGTGACGGACTTCCCTCGAAGAGCACCGAAGTTGAGCCACGCACCCCGCAGCCCCGCGCCGCCGGAGGACTCGCGGCTACCCGGCAGACCACCCTGCGGGCTCCACGTGCCGAACGCGGAGAACGGTTGGTCGAACTTCATGGTGAACCACGTCGTGTACCTACGGCCCCCGCAGAAGCTCAGCGTCTCGATGGCGCCTTCGAGCGTGCGGTCGCCGACGACCTTGACGGAGCTGGACGTGACGCTGTGCTTGTCGTTGGCCTGCCCAAGGTTGACGAACACGTTGGCGTTGCTGGGATCGGTGAAGGTGTAGCGCTCCGCGCCGGTGCGGGTGGACGCGGTCGTCTCTGCGTCGATTCCGCCGTAGCTGGTGAGCCTGGTCTTGTAGTAGCCGGCGGTGCCGACCTCGCCGGCGTGCGTGTACTGCGCGCCGTACTGGTGATGGTCGAACGTCGCGGGCACTGTCGTGTCGAAGGCGTGCTGCGAGCCCGGGCCGACTGTCCCCGTCGTCGGCAGCACGGAGAGGACGCCGCCCTGCTCCCAGCACCCGGCACCCGAAAGGAACAGGTGGCCGAAGCCGTGGATTTTCGGGTCGTCGTAGCGCCAACCAGAGTAATGCGAGCCGATGGGGCTGATCTGCGTCTTGCCGAATGGCATCGAGGCACCGGGGAATGTGTTGCCATCGTCCTTGGAGCCGATGAACGTGTTCACCAGGCCCACGGGGTCCGCGGAAAGCTGCGCCGGACTGGCGATCGCGGTGGGGGCAACGGAGGAGGTCAGCGCCGCTGCCGCGACGAACGCTCCCAGTAGTCGTCCTGAACGAGAAAACCGGAACGCGGACATGCGACAGCCTCCTGAGCTGACAACGTTGTCACATTCCGATCCAACGTAAAGCGGCCAAACAAAGCGGTCAACAGCACCAGGCGGACAAGTCCCAGGACATTTTCGCTTGAGGCAAACCACGGCCTCGCGGAGCCGTCCACTACTGTTGACAGCATGTCGGTGGTGAAGGAGCGGCGCCGTGCGATCCGGCGCAATCGCATGGTGGGCGCGGCGCTGGTGATCGTGCTGTTCTACGCCACGCTCGCGTTCCTGTTCACAAGAGGCAGGTAAGCACTGGGCGTGCGCCCGGTGAGGCTGCGCACCTCGCGCGAGAGGTGCGCCTGGTCGGCGAAGCCCGCGGCGACAGCCAGCTCGGCCAGCCCTCCGTGCGCCGGCATCCGCAGCGCCCGTTGCAGGCGGAGCACGCGGTGCAGCGCCTTCGGCCCGTAGCCCACCGCCGCGATCACGCGCCGCCGCAGCTGTCGGTCGGTGATCCCGAGATCCAGCTCCGCCAAGGACGCCGCACCCGCGTCGAACTCCGTCACGAGCGCGTGGACCAGCGGATCGACCTCGCCGAAGCGCGGCAACCGAGCGCTCAGCGCCCGTTCCAGGGCAGCACCGGCCGGGCCGGTCGACGCCTCCTCCAGCAGGCGCTCGGCACAGGCCCGGCCCCAGACCAGCGCCAGATCGGTCGTGGTGTTGGTGAGTTCGTGCGGTGCCACGTCACCGAGCAGCAACCGGGCCGCGCCGGGGCGCAGGCGCACGCCGACCGCCCGGCTGCCGACGTCCGCGTCCACATCGCGCCAGGCGGTGTCCGGACCGACGACGCTCAGCCGCCCGTCCGACCAGAGCAGGTCGACACAGCCGTCCGGGATCACCCGCTGGCGGTGCCGCGCACCGGCCACCCGGCTGCCCCAGAGGCACCGGACGTGTGCGGTGAGCGCGGGTCCGGGCGCTCGCTCGCGATAGTCCGAACTCACCCCACCACGGTAACGCGACCCACCGACAGCGCCGTCAATAATTCACCAGATCGCGCAATCCGAAGTTGGATTCCCCAATTGACAGTGAAAGTTGCACAGACACAAAAAAGGCGCCCACGAGGGGCGCCGAAGGCAATGAGGTGCGGGTCGGGCCGATCCCGCCGCCATTCTTGACCGGCCCGACCCGCAGCCTGTTCCCGCAGTGCACAGCGTGCAACGGGAGCCTGTAGGGGAACTCGCACTTACGGATTTACGAAGTGCTTGTTCATGAAAGCGAACCTAGTACACGAACCTACGTTTGCGGTAGCCCCCACGGCGAGTTGTAAGCCGCTCGCCCAACATCACACCCGGGACGCGGGCCCGTGTAATCGATTCCGTCCACCTTTTCGCGCTTATGGCGGACAAAAGCGTATAGGTTTAGACCATTTGCAAGCCAATACGCCGAACGGCCCAGCGGCGGCGGTCAGCGGCCACCGTCGCCGGGCCGTGGCCGGTCAGCCGGTCGCGATGCTGAACACGTGCAACGCGCCCTTGCCGGTCAGCGAGGACGGCAGCGTCACGCTGCGCACGCGCTTGGCCGGATCGAGCGCGATCGGCGCCGTGCCGTAGAGGTGGACGCCGATGTGGTGCGAGGTGCCGCTCGTGGTGTTGCGGTAAGGCATGCGGAGCACGATGCGGTTGCCGTACTCCAGCGGATCCGATCCGGAACCGCCGCGAGCCCAGTCGGTGAAACCGAGCTCACCGGTGACGGACGTGCCATCTGTGTAGTTCACAGTTACGGTGCCCACAGCCTTGCCGTTGGTTCCGGTGCCGAGGAACGACAGCTTCGTGGCCCCGGCCGGGCCGTCGACGTTGATCGTCTGCCCGTTGGCGAAGACGTTGTCCAATTCCCCCGGCTCCGTGGCGGGCCAGTAGTGCGTGACCCCGTCGACGGTTACCGGACGACCGCCTTCGATCCCGCCCGCCGCAAGTGCATCTCTAGAGAAGCTGTAGCCGAAGCCGTCCAAGTTACCCACGGACTGCTCACTGTCCAGGGATGTGCCCACGTTGTTGAATGACGCGCGCAAGCTGCCCGGTTGAGCCACCAGCACTGTGATCGCCGAGTTCGACAGCACGGTGCCGTCCGTCGCGGTGAAGGTCACCGGGATGCGGTAGGTGCCCTCCGCCGTGCCCTGAGCGACCGTGACGGTCGCGAGCTGGCTGGCCTTCCCGCTCGTCGGCAGGGTCAGCTCGCCGGATGCCGGACTGACGCTCAAGCCCACCGGCGGGGAGCCGGTGTGGAATCGCACCTTCGCCCCCTTGCCGGAGAAGTCCTGCGCTCCGATGCGCGTCTCCCCTTTGGCTCCAGCGGCCACCACGACGCGCGCCGGGTCGAGGAAGCCGCGCTGGCCGTTCTCCCCGTCACGGAAGGACGGCGGGACCGAGTCTGCCGCGGTGCCCCACGTGCCTTGCGGTGTGGCGGAGAGCGCGAACTCGACCGTGCCCCCACGCTCCACAAAGGACTCTGGGAGCCAGGTTTGGTCGGTCGCGACGCCGTTGTACTTCACGCCGGTGACGTAGGGGACCTTGGTACCCGCGCCGGGCGCCTTGATGACGAGCTTCTGGCCCGTGGGTCGCGAGACCACGACCTCCTCGAACAACGGGCTGTTCAGCACCAGCTCCGCACGCCCGGGAATGACCGGGTACATGCCCATCGCGGCGAAGACGTACCACGACGACATCTGCCCGAGGTCGTCGTTGCCCATCAGCCCGTTCTCCTTGGGACCGAACAGGTCGTTCACCGCGCGCCGGGTGACCTCCTGCGTCTTGTGAGGCGCGCCCGCGAAGTTGTAGAACCACAGCGAGTGCATGATCGGCTCGTTGCCGAGGAACGCGTGCGGCTCCTTCGGCCCCGCGTTGAGCTTCTTGAAGAAGAAGTCCAAGCGCTTCACGACTTCGCCGTTGCCGCCCATCGCGTCGAAGAGCCCGCGCGCGTTGTACGGCACCATCCACGTGTACTGCGCGGAGTTGCCCTCGACCCAGCCATCGGGGCTCGCAGGGTTGAACGGCTCGACGAAGGACCCGTCGGTGTTGCGGTTCTGGATGTAGCTCGACGCCGGGTTGAAGACGTTCTGCCAGTACTGCGCGCGCCGCATGAACTGCGTGTAGACGGCGCTGTCGCCCAGCCTGCGGGCGAGGTCGGCGATCGCGAAGTCCGCGCTGGTGTACTCCAACGTGGTGGCGGGCGGACCCCAGACACCCTTGGCGCCGTTGGCGATGTAGCCCAGTCGCTGGTAGTCCTCAAGACCCGGCCGCTCCACGTAGCCCTGGGTCGGCTGCGTGGCACCGCGCAGCATCAGCAGCAACGCCTTGCGCGCGTCGAAGTCCTTGGCGCCGAAGGCGTACGCGCTGGCGACCATGATGTGGTACGGGTCGCCGTTCATCACGCCGGTGTAGCTGTTGGCGACCGTCCAGCGGTCCCAGGAGCCGCCCTGCTCGGCGAAGGCGATCATCGACCTGGTGATGTCCGACGCCTCCTTCGGCGCGAGCATCGCCAGCAGCTGCATCTCCGAGCGGTAGATGTCCCAGCCGGAGAGGTTGGTGTAGATCGCGCGTCCCGGTTCGACCCGGTGGACGCGCCCGTCGAAGCCGATGTAGCGGCCGTCGGCGTCGGAGAAGACGTTGGGCTGCACGAAGACGTGGTACAGGGAGGAGTAGAAGGTCGTGCGCTCCGCGTCGGTCCCGCCCTTGACCCTGATCGTGTTGAGCCGTTCGTTCCACGCGGCGCGGGCGGCCTCGGCGATCTGCTCGAAGGAGCGGTTCTTGTTCTCCGCCGCGACGTTGCCCTTGGCGCCGTCCACGGACACGAAGGACAGGCCGAGCTTGACGTTCACCGGCTTGCCGTCGTCGGCGAAGGTGACGAAGCCACCGGAGCCCGGGCCGGAGACCGTGGTCTCCTCACCGCGGTGCTGTTCCTGCGCCACGGGCCCGTCGGCGATCCTGGCGCCGATCTTCGGCTTGGAGCCGCCGCGCTCCAGCGCCCGCCCCGGGGTGACCGCCCCGTCCTTCCACGTGCCGATCGAGGCGAACGGCCGGTCGAACTTGGCGTGGAAGTACACCCGGTACTTGTTCATCTTCTGGCCGCAGAACCGGCCGCTGGTCGCCCAGCCGCTGATCTCGTCGGCGCCGAGGGAGATCTCGGCGTCGTCGGCGCCCATGATCGAGCCGGAGGTGTTGACCAGCAGGGTCGCCGGGCGGTTGGCGGGGAAGGTGAACCGGCCCGCGCCGCTGCGCTGGGTCACCGTCAGGTCCACCTTGGCGCCGGAGTCGAGCTGCACGCCGTAGTAGCCGGGAGTCGCCTTCTCGTTGGCGTGGGAGAACCCGGCGACGTAGCGGCCGGGGTCGACCGCGGGCGAGGTGGTGACCTCACCGGCGAACGGCATGAACGGGATGTCCTGGTAGGTCGAGCACCCCGCGCCGGAGAGGTGGGTGAGGCTGAAGCCCTTGATCCGGTCGTCCTCGTAGAAGTAGCCGCCGTGCTGGTGCTTCACGGTGTCCGGGCTCCACTGGACCATGCCGAAGGGCACGTCGGCGCCGGGGAAGGTGTTGCCCGCACCGCCGCCGGTTCCGTGGTCGGGTCCGCCTGGCTTGGTGCCGACGAACGGGTTGACCCAGCGGGCCAGGTCCTCCTTGGCGGGCTCGGCTGTCGCTGTCGTGGTGGTGAGCGGAGCGAGTACCACGGCTAACGCGGTCGTCAGGGCCGCCGGGACGCGCCAGCGGCGCAGACCGGCGGGGGAACTCCTCTTCAAGGCCCTTCGCCTCCTGGGTTCGGCATCGTTGCCAGAAGCCGTGCGCCTGACAACCTTGTCGGTTCTTCACCGACTGGCAGGCGCCGCGGTCAACACCCTTCGGAGGGTGTGTGGTTCGCGTCAAGAGCCGTCCGGGCGGTCTGTCTCGACGAGGTCACGGAAATGGGCCGAATGCCGTAACACCGCAAGGTCATTCGAGCTGTCGACCGCACCGATCCAGAGGCCGTCAGCGCGTTGCTCCGGTCGTGACAAGTTCGGCCACGACGGTTGACAAGCCCTTGAGGCGCGATGTTCCATTCGCCCCGATGACAACGTTGTCTGGATCCGGGTCACGCCGTGTGCGACGCGCCACGATGAGCGACGTCGCGCGGCTGGCCGGCGTGAGCATCAAGACCGTCTCGCGCGTGGTCAACGACGAGCCGGGGGTGCACCCGGCCACCGCGGAGCGCGTCCTGGCCGCCATCGAGCGGCTCGGTTTCCGGCGCAACCTGTCCGCGCGCAACCTGCGGCGCGGCTCCTCGACGGGCACCCTCGGGGTGATCCTGGAGGACGTCGGCAACCCCTTCTACTCGGTGCTCACCCGCGCCGTGGAGGAGGTCGCGCGCACCCAGGGCAGGCAGGTGCTGACCGGCTCGTCCGCCGAGGACCCTGGCCGGGAGCGGGAGCTGGCGCTGGAGTTCTGCGCGCGCAGGGTGGACGGGCTGATCGTGGTCCCCGCGGGCATACAGCACGGCTACCTCGTCCCGGAGATGCAGGCCGGGATGCCGGTGGTGTTCGTGGACCGCCCCGCGGGCGACGTGGTCGCCGACACCGTGCTCGTGGACAACATCGGCGGCACCGCGGAAGCGGTCAAACACCTTGCCGCACATGGACACCGGCGGATCGCCTTCTTCGGTGACGCCCCGGACATCTTCACCGCGAGCGAGCGGCTGCGCGGGTTCCGCGAGGGCTGCGCGCGCTCCGGGGTGCGCTACGGCGAGGACCTGGTGTTCATGGGCCCGCACACCGAGGCCGGGGTCGCGGCGCTGCTCGACCGCGTGCTGGGCGGCTCCGATCCCGCGACCGCGGTGGTCAGCGGCAACAACCGGATCACCGTGCACATGTTGCGCGCGCTCTACCACCGGCCCGCGCGGCCCGCGCTGGTCGGCTTCGACGACTTCGAGCTGGCCGACCTGCTGAACCCGCCGATCTCGGTGGTGCAGCACGACGCGTCCTTGCTCGGGCGGGCAGCGGCCGAACTGCTGTTCGCCCGGCTCGAAGGAGACAGTTCGCCGCCACGCCGGGTCGTTCTGCCGACCCGTTTGGTGGCCAGAGGATCAGGGGAGGTAAGCCCGTGAAGCCTGCTGGCAGGGCTGAACCAACGTCTCGGCAGCCTGTGACGCTCGCGGCCAACCAGCCGGACCGGTTCTACCGGGGCGGTGCCGCGATCGCCGAGCTGCGGGGCGCCGCGGACGCGGCGGAGTGGGGCCCGGAGGACTGGGTCGCCTCGATCACCACGCTCTTCGCGCAGCCCAGAGCCGGGCTCAGCACCCTGCCGGACGGAACACTGCTGCGCGACGCGGTCAGCGCCGACCCCGCCGCCTGGGTCGGGGCCGACCACGCGAAGGTGCTCGGCGACGACACCGCACTGCTGGTGAAGCTGCTCGACGCGGGCCAGCGGCTGCCGGTGCACGTGCACCCGTCCAACTCCTTCGCCCGCAGCCACCTCGGCTGCCGCCACGGCAAGACCGAGGCGTGGGTGATCGTCGGGACCAGCGGCCCCAACCCCACCGTCTACGCCGGTTTCCGCGAGGACGTGGACGCGGCGACGGTCGAGAACTGGGTGGCCGCGCAGGACTCCGAGGCGATGCTCGCCGCGCTGAACCCGATCCCGGTGAAGCCGGGCGACACCGTGTTCGTACCCGCCGGGCTGCCGCACGCGATCGGCGAGGGCGTGTTCATCGTCGAGCTGCAGCAGCCGACCGACTTCTCGGTGTTGTTGGAGTGGACCGGTTTCGCCGAGCCGGGCGATCCGAGCGCGCACCTGGCCATCGGCTGGGAGACCGCACTGACCTGCGTCGACCGCGACGGCTGGGGTGGGCGCGTCGACGACCTGGTGCTGCACACCGCCGACCGGCGTTCGCCGGTCGTGCCGTTGTTCACCGAGCAGACCGAGCCGTTCTTCCGGGCCGAGCGCATCCACGCGGACTCCGCGGTGGACCTCGACCCCGGCTTCTCGGTGCTGGTCGCCTTGGAGGGCAACGGAACCCTGCGCACCGAGCACGGTGGCGCGGTGCCGGTGAAGCGCGGTGACACGCTCGTCGTGCCGCACGCCGCCGGATCGTCCCAAGTGGACGGTGGGCTGGTCGTGGTGCGCTGCCGCCCGCCCGCCCCGGAGAAGGTGGAGGCGAGCTAGGCATGCCGCTGCTGGAAGCACGCACCATCACCAAGAACTACGGTTCGGTCGAGGCGCTGCGCGGCGCGTCGTTCTCCATCGACGCGGGCGAGGTCGTCGCGCTGATCGGCGACAACGGCGCAGGCAAGTCCACACTGGTCAAGTGCCTCGTCGGTGCCGAGCAGCCGACCTCGGGCGAGATCCTGCTGGACGGCGAGCAGGTCAGCTTCGACTCGCCGACCACCGCGCGGCGGATGGGCATCGAGACGGTGTTCCAGGACCTCGCGGTCGCCCCGGACCTCGACCCGGCGGCGAACCTGTTCCTGGGCCGGGAGATCAAGCGCAAGGGCCTGCTCGGCGCGCTGGGCATGCTGGACAAGGCCGAGATGCGCAAGCAGGCCGCCGAGCGGTTCACCACCTTCGGCGTGACGCTGCAGAGCCTGGACGTGCCGATCGGGTCGCTCTCCGGCGGTCAGCGGCAGAGCGTCGCGGTGGCCCGCGCGGTCGCGTGGGCGAGCAAGGTCGTCTTCATGGACGAGCCGACGGCCGCGCTGGGCGTCGTGCAGCGCGAGCGGGTGCTCGAGGTCATCAAGCGCGTGCGGGACAACGGGATCGCGGTCGTGCTGATCACGCACAACATGCCGGAGGTGCAGGCGGTCGCCGACCGCGTGGAAGTCCTCCGGCTCGGCAAGCGCGTCGCCCGGCTGACGGGGGCGGACATGAGCCTGGAAAACCTGGTCGGCGCGATGACCGGCGCTCTGACGCAGGAGGAGGCGGCCTGATGAGTTCCGCCGACGCACTTTTCTCCGGGGAGGCGCCATGAGCACAGGCACTTTGGACTACGAGTCCACCGTCAACACCGAGCAGCAGAGCCTCGGCAAGCGGCTGTTCTCCGCGAACACGCTCTGGACCGGCCTGGTCCTGGTGGTGCTCTACGCGGTGTTCAGCATCATGCGCCCGGACGCCTTCCTCACCCTGTTCACCTTCCAGACGCTGCTGATCGAGGCGGCGGTGCTGCTGGTGCTCACCGTCGGCATGACGTTCGTGATCATCACCTCTGGGATCGACCTGTCGGTCGGGTCGGTGCTGGTCTTCGCGGGCGTGGTCGGCGCGCAGGTGATGGAGGCGATGAGCCCGGGCGGGGACGCCACCGGCGCGGGCGCGGGCGTGATCGCGGTCGGTCTGCTGGCCACCGTGGCCTCCGGTGCGGTCTGGGGCCTGCTGAACGGGCTGCTGATCGCCAAGGCCAAGATCCCGCCGCTGATCGTCACCCTCGGCTCCTTCGGCGCGGCGCTCGGCGCGGCCCAGCTGCTCACCGGCGGCTCGGACGTGCGGACGGTGCCCGCGCAGCTGCGCGACTGGCTGGGCTTCGGCCAGACCGCGGGCGTGCCGCACATGGTGATCCTGGCGGCCCTGGTCGCGCTGCACGGCGCGTGGCTGCTGCGGACGACGAGGTTCGGTCGCAACAACTACGCGATCGGCTCCAACGAGGAGGCGGCGCGGCGCGTGGGCATCAACGTGACCGGGCACCTGGTCGCCACCTACGCCTACGTCGGTGCGCTCGCCGGGCTCGCCGGGTTCATGTCGCTGGCCTACTTCGGCACGACCACGATCTCCGGTCACTCCACCGACAACCTCAACGCGATCGCCGCCGTGGTGATCGGCGGGACCAGCCTCTTCGGCGGGGTCGGCACCGTGCTCGGCTCGGTGATCGGCGTGTTCATCCCGGCCGTGCTGACGAAGGGCTTCGTGGTGATCGGCGTGCAGCCGTACTGGCAGCCGATCGCGGTCAGCATCGTGCTCGTCGCGGCCGTCTGGCTGGACCAGGTGCGGCGAAGAGCGCGCAACAGCAGGTAGCAGCACAACCTGGCATCAGCACAACGAAGTGCGAGAAGGTGGGACTCTCAATGCCGCTCAACAAGAACGTGGTCCGGATCGGCGCCGCCGTCGCCGCGACCCTGGTGCTCGCCGCCTGCGGCGGGGGCAAGATCGGGGAATCTGGTGATGGCCAGGCTGGATCCAACAAGCCGAACAACAAGAAGCTCACGCTGATCACCGGCGTGAAGGCGGAGCCCTTCTACATCTCCATGCGCTGCGGCGCCGAGGCGGAGGCGAAGAAGGCCGGCTACGAGCTGAACACGCAGGAGCCGGACAAGTTCGAGGCCAGCCTCCAGTCGCCGATCGTCACCGGTGTGCTGTCCACCAAGCCCGCGGGCGTGCTCATCGCGCCCACCGACAACAAGGCCCTCGCCGCGCCGATGAAGCAGCTCACCGGCGCGGGCATCAAGGTCGTCGAGGTGGACACCGCGCTGGAGGACAAGTCCGTCGCGCAGTCCTCGATCTCCTCCAACAACGAGCAGGGCGGCCAGCTGGCCGCGCAGACCCTGGCCAAGCTCGTCGGCTCCGGGACGGGTTCGGTCCTGGTGCTCAACACCAAGGCGGGCACCTCCACCACCGACGCCAGGGCGAAGGGCTTCGAGGCGGAGATCAAGAAGTACCCGAACCTGAAGTACCTCGGCCAGCAGTACACCGACAACGAGCCCTCCATCGCGGCGCAGCGCGTCTCGGCGGCGCTGTCGGCGAACCCGGACCTGGTCGGCGTGTTCGCCACCAACCTCAACTCCGGTGAGGGCGCGGCGACCTCGCTGCGCAACGCGAACAAGCAGGGCGCGGTCAAGCTGGTCGGCTTCGACGCCAGCCCGAAGCAGGTCGACGACCTGCGCAACGGCGGTGTCCAGGCCCTCATCGCGCAGGACCCGGCGACGATCGGGTCCAAGGGCGTCCAGCAGGCCATCGCGGCGATCGAGGGCAAGCCGGTCACCCGCGACATCGCCACCGACCTGGTCGCGCTGACCAAGGACGACATGCAGTCGAAGTCCCAGTACTTCTACAAGCAGTCCTGCTGACCGTCTCCGTGGAGGGGTCGCCGGTGACCACCGGCGGCCCCTCTCGCGCGCCCGGCACACACCACGTCCGATCTCAACCCCCTCAGCGCGGAGTGATGGGAAGCGAGGCGGCGACTCGCTAACGAGTGATGGTCTTTCCACCGAAAAGGCGATCACGAGCACCGAACGGCTTACTACGCTCGCCTGCGTGCACCGACTGCTGGCGGCGGCTGATGACGCAACGGGTGACTTAGTCGCCATCCTGGGGACCGCGACGGCCGCCGTGGCCGTGGCGATCATCGGATACGCGGTGTGGCGGGTGCGCCGCTCCGCACTCGACGGCGGCGAGCGCTCGCTGCTGGACGGCATGCGGATGACCGCTCAGGCCCAGGACCTGAAGCAGAAGGCCAAGCGCAAGCAGCGGGAGCTGGCCGAGGACCCGCACGTCGACCAGGGCTGGCTCGGCCTGCTCGCGGACAAGGCCGAGGTCACCGCCAAGCAGGTCGACGAGCACCTCCAGCGCCAGCACGCCGCCCTGACCAGGGCACGCACCAGTTTCTGGGCCTCGACACTGGCGGGCGCGATCGGGCTGGTGCTCGTCTTCCTCGGCCTGTTCCTGGCCATCGACGACGTCCCGGACCAGGGGCTGGTGACCGCGCTCGCCGGTGCGGTTCCCGCAACCCTCGCCGGGCTGCTCTACTTGCTCTCGGCGCTCGCCGCGCGGGAGGCCGCCGACCAGTTCGAGAAACTGTGCGTGAACGTGCGCCGCACCGAGCTGATCCGCGAGACCCTGCGGCTGAGCACGCAGCTCGCCGACCCGTGGCGACGCGAGCGGGTGCACGCGGTGGTCGCACTGCAGACGGTGTTCCCGGACGCCTCGCCCGCCGAGGTGATCCGCCTCCTCGGCGAGCACCACGACGACGCGCCCACTCCCCCGCCGCCAAGGCCCGCGGAGCCGGAGCCCGAGACCTCGCTGGAGCTCTCGGACCGCGAACCGGCCGGCTAGCTCACTGCCGCAGCCGCACGCTCAGGACCGGGTTGTTCTCGAAGCGCTTCCACTGGTGGTTGTCCGCCTCGTCCGCCGCGCGCAGCCCCACGGTGACCGCGGCCGGCCCCTGCACGGCAGCCTCCTTGATCAGCGGGGTCACGTCGAAGGTGACCGGACCCGCCGGGCACGTGGCGTTGTAGCCCTTGGCCACCGACACCGTCGACAGCTTGGTCAGCCACTCCGGCTGCTTCTCCCACGTCGTGGCCTTGCCGACCGGCCCGGTGCGCCACAGCTCGACGGGCTGGGGCACGCACGACCACGACCAGTTCGCCATGCCGGTCACCGAGGCGGAGACGATCTCCCGCCCCGCCAGGCCCCTGGTGTCGAAGACGAAGAACGACCGCAGCCGGTGCTCGCCCGCGTCGTAGGTGCCCACCTTCGCCGGGCCCGCGGAGTTCCAGTAGGACACCTTCGCGAAGCCCGAGTCGACCATCGTCCAGTTCGGGTTGCCGCCCGTGAACGACAGCTCGACCGCGACCGGCCCGGACGTGCCGTCCGGGAGGCGCACCTCCGCGGCTCCCGGCGTCACGGCGTAGCGACCGGGCCTCCGCGCCTCATCGCCGCCCCGGGGCACCCTCACCAACGGCGTCCCGGCCGCGAACAGCGCTTGCCCCGCGCCGTCCACGAACTCCAGTGCGCCGTCCCGATCCAGGACCGCGACACCCGCGGTGTCCAGCGCGAAGCGCAGTGGACCCGCCGACGCCGCCTCGACCGTCAGCCGCACCCCGTCGGCGCGGACGCGAGCGATCACGTCCACACCCGGGGCGGCCTGGCGGTAGCGGGCCGTGTTCCCGTCCAGCTCCGGCTTCGGCAGCGGGCCGGGCCAGCGCACCGCGGCACTGCGACCGGTGTCGGCCAGCCGCAGCAGCGGTTGGTCCCCGCCGCCGGAGAGCCGGATCCCGGTCGTCGTCGCGCCTGGCGCCACGCCGTCCGCCGCCGGGCGCAGCGTGGTGTCGACCGGGACCCAGCCCTCCGGGGTGCGCACGCGCTCCGGGTGCACGGATCGGGTGGTGGTGAGGATGCCGCCGGGTTCGGCGACGGTGCGGGACCGGGCGTCCGTGGCCTCGGTCAGTTCGACCGGATGCCCCGATCGCCGTGCCTCCAGCAGTGCCGTCCGCTCCGCGGCGCTGGTGGAGGCGGCCGCCGCGGATGTGCACGCACACATCAGCACGACGGTCGCGATCGCCAGGAAACCCTTGCCCCGCAACACAGTCATTCGGTGATTCCGTCCGGGTCGGAAATGTGCCCACCACAGAACCTAACGACGGGAGTGCGTCAAGGGTTAGTACCCGATACGGCGTAACAGACCTTGGGCAAACGCCAGGACTCACATCACGCGGAGTCCAGCGACGCCACCAGTTCGTCGGCGGCGGCGAAGGGGTCGATCTCCGCGGCCACGACGCGCTCGGCCAGCTGCGCCAAGGCGGTTCCGCCCCGAACGTCGCCGAAGCGCGAGCGCAGCGCTGCCACGGCGATCGCCTCGATCTCGCTCTCGGCGCGCTTGCGGCGACGCTGTTCCAGCACCCCGTGGGCGGCCATCCAGTCGTGGTGCGCGTCGATCGCCGAGGCCACCTCGCCGACGCCCTCGGCACGCGCCGCGACCGTCTTGAGGACCGGCTGACGCCACATCGCGCCCTGGATCTCCTTGCGCCCCAACGAGATCATGTGCTTCAGCTCGCGGACGGCGCGGTCGGCGCCGTCACGGTCGGCCTTGTTCACCACGAACACGTCGCCGATCTCCAGGATGCCCGCCTTCGCGGCCTGGATGCCGTCGCCCATGCCGGGCGCGAGCAGCACGATCGTGGTGTCCGCGAGCGCGACCACGTCGATCTCGGACTGCCCGACGCCGACCGTCTCGATCAGCACGACGTCGCAGCCCGCCGCGTCCAGCACCCGCAGCGCCTGCGGTGTCGCCCAGGACAGCCCGCCGAGGTGGCCGCGCGTGGCCATGGAACGGATGAACACCTCGGGGTCCAGCGCGTGCTCGCCCATGCGGACCCGGTCGCCCAGCAGCGCGCCGCCGGAGAACGGCGAGGACGGGTCGATCGCCAGGACCCCGACCCGGTGCCCGCGCCCGCGCAGCGCGCCCACGAGCGCGGAGGTCGTGGTCGACTTGCCGACACCGGGTGAGCCGGTGAGGCCGACGACCCGTGCTCGGCCGGTGTACGGCGTGAGCGCGGCGGCGACCTCCCTCAAGTGCGGACTCGCGTCCTCCACCAGGGAGATCAGCCGCGCGACCGCCCGCGCCTGGCCTTCGCGGGCGCGCGAGACCAGATCGCCGATGTCAACGGAGCGGGGCACTCTGCTCGATCACTGCGCCTTCGGAACCCGGACGATCAGCGCGTCGCCCTGGCCGCCGCCACCGCACAGCGCGGCGGCACCGACGCCACCACCGCGGCGCTTCAGCTCCAGGGCCAGGTGCAGCAGGATGCGCGCGCCGGACATGCCGATCGGGTGGCCGAGCGCGATGGCGCCGCCGTTGACGTTGACCTTGTCCTCGGCCAGGCCCAGCTCGCGGGCGGAGACGACGCCGACCGCGGCGAAGGCCTCGTTGATCTCGACCAGGTCCAGCTCGGCCGGGTCGATGCCCTCCTTGGCGCAGGCCGCCTTGATCGCGTTGGACGGCTGCTCGTGCAGGCTCGCGTCCGGCCCGGCGACCACGCCGTGCGCGCCGATCTCGGCGATCCAGCTCAGGCCCAGCTCCTCGGCCTTGGCCTTGCTCATCACCACGACCGCGGCGGCGCCGTCGGAGATCTGCGACGCCGAGCCCGCGGTGATCGTGCCGTCGGCGGCGAAGGCGGGGCGCAGCTTGGCCAGCGTCTGCACGGTGGTGTCCCCGCGCACGCCCTCGTCGGAGCTGACCACGATCGGCTCGCCCTTGCGCTGCGGCACCGACACCGGGGCGATCTCCTCGTCGAAGATCCCCTTCTCGGCAGCGGCGGCGGCGCGCTGGTGCGAGCGGGCGGCGAACTCGTCCTGCTCGGCGCGGGTGAGGTTGTAGCGCGCGTTGTGCTTCTCGGTGGACGCGCCCATGGCGACCTGGTCGAAGGCGCAGAACAGGCCGTCCAGCGACATGTGGTCGGACATGGTCACGTCGCCGAACTTGTAGCCGGAGCGCGACTTCGGCAGCAGGTGCGGGGCCTGGGTCATCGACTCCTGGCCGCCCGCGACGACGATGTCGAACTCCCCGGCGCGGATCAGCTGGTCGGCCAGTGCGATGGCGTCGATGCCCGACAGGCAGACCTTGTTGACGGTCAGCGCGGGCACGTTCATCGGGATGCCACCGGCGACCGCGGCCTGGCGGGCGGGGATCTGGCCCGCGCCCGCGGTGAGCACCTGGCCCATGATCACGTACTGCACCTGCTCCGGCGCGACGCCCGCGCGCTCCAGCGCGGCCTTGATGGCGACGCCGCCGAGCTGTGCCCCGGAGAAGTCCTTGAGCGACCCCAGAAGCCGGCCCATCGGGGTGCGGGCGCCCGCGACGATCACGGATCCAGACACGTAGAACCTCCAGCGACGGTGCTCCGACTTTCTCCGAGCGGACCATACCGCCGGTACTCGATGCAGAAGTTTGTGAGGCGAGGCACAGGCGCAGCCACCCGATGGGCCCTACCCTCCCACCATGCATTCGGAGCTGCAGTCCTTCGTCACGGCGATCGACCACGTCGGCGTCGCCGTTCCGGACCTCGACGTCGCCGTGGCCTTCTACCGCGACACCTTCGGCCTGGAGCTGGCGCACGAGGAGACCAACGAGGAACAGGGCGTGCGCGAGGCGATGATGCGCGCGCCCGGCGACACCGGCGTCGGCACCGCCGTGCAGCTGCTGGCCCCGCTGAACCCCGAGTCCACGATCGCGAAGTTCCTGGACAAGCGCGGTCCCGGGCTCCAGCAGCTGGCGTACCGGGTCAGCGACATCGACGCGGCGTGCTCGGCGCTGAAGGCCAAGGGCGTGCGGCTGGTCTACGAGGCCCCCAAGCGCGGCACCTCGGACAGCCGGGTCAACTTCGTCCACCCCAAGGACGGCGGCGGCGTGCTGATCGAACTGGTCCAACCCGCCGAGGGCCACTGAGGCGCTGCTCGATCCCGCGAGCGGGTCTTCGGCCCGCTCCGCGTCGTCCGGTCGTCAACCGTTCGGCTCGACCTGCATAAGGAACGCGGTCAGCGGCGGGGCAGCAGCAGGATCACTTGGCTCGCGTTGCGTTCGACGGCCGCTCGCGAGTACAGCAGCGGGAAGTACTCGCCCTTGTGCCACAACGGAGCCAGGTCGCGGTAGTGCTTGCTCGCCGGGTCACCGGACTGGCCCGGCGTGTTGATCGCGCGGGAGGCGTCCCAGTTGCCCACGTCCAGCACCATCCGGAACGACGCGCCGCCGGTCTGCCGGAAGTCCGCGCCGTAGGACGCCGCGTCCGGGGTGTCCGCCGAGCCGCCGCGCGGGAACGGGCCCACGTCGACGCCGGGCAGCTGCCCGGACAGCGGGTGCTGGAACAGGGTCTGGTGCAGCGTCCCCCACTGCCAGGCGGCCGGGTCCGCGCCGAGGCGCTTCTCCACGTCGCGCCAGGCCGCGGCGAGCGTGTCCACGACGAGCTTGTCCCGCTTCGCCTTGGCGTCCTGGCCGAGCCACCGCTCCGGGTGCTCGATCACGTCGAGCACCACCTCCGGGTCCGGCGCCTGGCCCAGCTGCGCGAGCGCGGGCACGGTCGCGGCGATCACCGCGGCGCCGAGGTGCTTCACGCGCCACACCTCGTACAGCGCGGCCGGACCGGACTTCGCCTCCAGCACGTGGTTCCACCCGTGCAGCGACTGGAGCGCCTTGGCCGCGACCGGATCGGTCGTCGTGACGTCCTTGAGCACCGCGGTGATCCGGCGGGCCACGACGGAGAGCTGGTCGTTCTGCAGCCCCTCGGAGTCCTGGATAGTCAGTTTCTCTTTGCCGCCAAGCACTTCGTGGATGCGCTGGGAACGGAACGGATCGGCCCACTCGTAGCCGAGCTTGCGGTCTCGCGGGTAGTCCTCCGGCAGGTTCTCCTCGTTGGCCGTGGCCAGGAAGCCCTTCGCCGGGTTCACCGAGCGCGGCAGCTGCTCGCCGTCGTAGTAGCCCTCCCACTCGTAGCGGCCGTCGCCGGGCACCGGCAGCAGGCCGTCGAAGGCCGGGCGCTTCGGCGCCATCCCGCCGGGCAGCCAGGCGATGTCGCCCCTGGTGTCGGCGTAGACCTGGTTCTCCGGCGGTCCGCCCCAGTTCCGCATGACCTCGCGGAACTGCGCGAGGTTCCTGACCCCCATGTACTTCAGGCTGCCGAGGTACGGCGAGGTGCCGGGCTCGAACCACACGCTGCGCAGCGCGTAGGACTGGTGGCGAGCCTCATCGGTGTGCAGCACGACGCCGTGCCGGGTGAAGGTCAGGTCGACCTCGCGGGCCGCCTCGCCCTTGACCGCGATCCTCTCCTTGACCGTGCGCACCGGCTCCCAGGCGTCCTTGAAGCGGTAGCGGCCGTGGTTCGCCGGGTCCAGCTGCTCGACGTAGAGGTCCTCCTGGTCGATCGAGAAGATCGTCAGGCCGAACGCCGCCGTGCCGTTGTGGCCGGTCGACACCCCGGGCAGGATCGGCTCACCGGCGCCGATCACGTCGAGCCCGGGCGCGGACAGGTGCTGGACGTAGCGCCCGGACGGCGCGGGCAGCACCCGGTGCGGGTCGTTGGCCAGCACGGGCCGCCCGGTCGCCGACTTCTTCGCGCCGATCACCCAGTTGTTGCTGCCCTCCTGCTGCTCGGCCGCGTTGAGCTCCAGCTTCTGTCCCTTGAACGTGACCGCCTGCGTGCCGAGCCGGTAGGTGTTGATCACGTCGCCCGCGTTCTCCGTGACCGCGCACGCGTCCAGGCCGTCTGGGATCTTCGTGGTCCAGTCCGGTTGCAGCTTCACGCGCACTCGGTCCGCGTCGAGGCCGGCGAGGCAGGCGGTCATCGCGCGCATGATCTCGCTGTAGAGGTTGCGGACCAGGCCGTGGCTGCGGATGCGCACCACGTCCTCCGGCGCCCACCGCGCGGGCTTGTGGCCGAGCTTGCGGAACTCCTCCGGCAGCGCCTGCGGGTTCTGGTCGACCCAGTCGACGTAGGCGTTGATGCCGTTCACGAACTTGGTGATGATCTGCTTCGCCCGCGGACCGTAGGAGGCCCACTCGCGCTCCATGTCTCCGCGGTACAACAGCATCCGCGACGCACGGTCCTGCTCCACCCACGCGCGCCCGAAGGACTCCGCGAGCTGCCCGAGACCGCGCTTGCGCCACAGGTCCATCTGGAACAGACGATCGCGCGCGGCGTTGAAGCCCTGTGCGAGGAAGAGGTCGTCGGTGTTCAGCGCGTAGATGTGCGGCACGCCCCACTTGTCGACCACCATGCGCACGGGCTGGTCGAGCCCGCGCACGGCGTAGGTCTGCGGTGTGGCCGCTCGCGCGGGAACCGCGACCGCGGAGACGAGCACCGCCACGGCCAGGAACAAAGCCCGCATACAGCCTCCCTCGGCAGAGCGCACAGACTTCATAGCCTTGCGACGACCTGCCAAGAAGCCCGCAAAAGGAATTCAAACCTCGGCGCGCAACGCCCGGGCGATGAAGGCGACCTCCCGCTCCATCCGGTTCGCGCGCTCTGACCAGTCCGGAGTGTGCCTGGCGACGGAGTGGCGGTAGCTGACCGCGAGACCGAGCAGTTCGGCCGCGCTGTCCACATCCGCGGCACCCGGGCAGACCGCGGCCAGAACGTCCCGGATCTCCTGCACCATTCGGTCGAAGCGCCCGTGCATGGCCTCGCGCACCGCGTCGTGGGTGTCCGACTCGCGCCACAGCAGGTGGCTCAGCAACGGCGAGGAGTCCAGCCGCTCGTCGAGGGCGGCCACGAGGCGGCGCAGGCTCAGCTCGACGTCACCGGGCACCACGACGTCGGCGGGGTCGACCGAGTCCTCCGGCAGGCGGCGCACCAACGCGGCGAGGAGATCCGGCTTGCGGCGGAAGTAGTAGTGGACCAACCCCTTGGGCACGCCGGCCAGCTCGGCGATGCGCGACGTGGGTGTGGCGTCGAAGCCCAGCTCGGCGAACAGCTGCTCCGCCGCGTCGAGAATCCGTTCCTTGGCCGACATCCACCGTCCCCGCTCATCGTCCGCACTCCGGTCGGGGCGCGGCAGCCGACCGCCCTGGCACAAGGAGGCGCGGGCGGCCGTGTGCCGCCCGCGCCACGACAAGGCCGGGTCAGTGCGATCCGGCGAGCCCGCGATGGGCGGCGTTGGCTTCGGGGAGCGCCGCCGCGCCCACCGCGACGGCCAGCACGCCCACGATCCACGAGGTCCACGCCGCGCCCATCATGTCCGCGTATCCCATGGCCCACGGGGCGATGAAGACCAGTGCCCCGATCACCACGTGCGTCCACTCGCTCGCCACCGAACCCGGCATCGCGAGGGACCAGAGACCGGCAAGACCGAGCAGGGCGCCGAAAACGATCATCGTCCACATGGCCCGGTCGGTCGTCTCGGACCACGCGGGGGTCAGCATCAGCACCACGCCGAGCACCACGGCCGCCCAGTCCTGCCAGCGAGTCCACGCTTTGGCCATCACGCCACCTCCGTACCGCGTCAGTACCGCGTCGAACTCCGGCGCCCGCACGCCCTGCCGCGTCCGGGCGCCCACCACCGATGATCCGCTTGGTTGGCCGCCCGGTCAAGAATGCCGGGAACGGTTGGCCGCCCGACAATCGGGGGAATCGGAGTGCGGTGCCTCACAGCCGGGCCGCTGGATCGATTACCGGCCAGTAACCTCCGGCCCACCTGCGGATATGAACACCGTTGATGTGCAACCGATCACATGGAGGTCTGCCGTGCAGAAGATCCTCGACGCGATCCTCGCCGACGAGCTCGACGCGCTGGCGTCCCTTCCGGTGCCGGACAGCTATCGCGGCGTCACGGTGCGCAAGAGCGAGCAGGACATGTTCGCGGGGCTGGAGAGCCGGGACAAGGACCCGCGCCGCTCGCTGCACGTGGACGAGGTGCCGACGCCGGAGCTGGGCCCGGGCGAGGCGCTGGTGGCCGTGATGGCCAGCGCGATCAACTACAACACCGTGTGGACCTCGATCTTCGAGCCGCTGTCCACCTTCGGCTTCCTGGAGCGCTACGGGCGCACATCGGAGCTGAACGCGCGGCACGACCTGCCCTACCACGTGGTCGGCTCCGACCTGGCGGGTGTGGTGCTGCGGACCGGCCCCGGCGTGAACGCGTGGAAGCCCGGCGACGAGGTGGTCGCGCACTGCCTCAACGTGGAGCTGGAGCACCCAGACGGGCACAGCGACACCATGCTCGACCCGGAGCAGCGGATCTGGGGCTTCGAGACCAACTTCGGCGGGCTGGCCGAGCTGGCGCTGGTCAAGGCCAACCAGCTGATGCCCAAGCCGAAGCACCTCAGCTGGGAGGAGGCCGCCAGCCCGGGCCTGGTCAACTCCACCGCCTACCGCCAGCTCGTCTCGCGCAACGGCGCGGACATGAAGCAGGGCGACGTCGTGCTGATCTGGGGCGCCTCCGGCGGCCTCGGCTCCTACGCGACGCAGTTCGCGCTCAACGGCGGCGCCACCCCGGTGTGCGTGGTCTCCAGCCCGGAGAAGGCCGAGATCTGCCGCAAGATGGGCGCCGAGCTGGTCATCGACCGCGCCGCCGAGGGCTACCGGTTCTGGAAGGACGAGCACGAGCAGGACCAGCGCGAGTGGAAGCGCTTCGGCGCCAAGATCCGCGAACTGACCGGCGGCGACGACCCGGACATCGTCTTCGAGCACCCCGGCCGGGAGACCTTCGGCGCCAGCGTCTACGTGGCCAAGCGCGGCGGCACCATCGTGACCTGCGCCTCCACCTCCGGCTTCAACCACAGCTACGACAACCGGTACCTGTGGATGCACCTGAAGCGGATCGTCGGCTCGCACTTCGCGAACTACCGCGAGGCGTGGGAGGCCAACCGACTGATCGCCAAGGGCGCCGTGCACCCCACGCTGTCCAAGGTCTACCCGCTGGAGGAGACCGGCCAGGCCGCCCACGACGTCCACCGCAACGCCCACCAGGGCAAGGTCGGCGTGCTGTGCCTGGCGCCGGAGGAGGGCCTGGGCGTGCGCGATCCCGAGTTCCGGGACCGGCACGCCGAGGCGATCAACCGATTCCGGGGCGTGTGAACGCTTTCCCGTGACTGATCACAGTGGACAGTCGCGACATTCGCCGGGCACACGCCCGTGGGGTCTGAAGTTTTCTCCCGAGTACGGGTAGCGTGAACCCATGGGCCTTGCCGATGACCGCGAGCTCGTGCCGCTGGGGTCAGGCTTCGACATCGTGAAGCGCGGTGGCTACAACCGCGCCCAGGTGGAGGAGCACCTCGAACGGCTCGACTCGGACCTGCGCATCCTCGCCGCGGACCGCGACGCCGCCGTCTCCCAGGCGGCCGATCTCGCGCGCCAGCTGGAAAAGGCGCGTTCGGAGATCGAGGACCTCAAGGGTCAGGTCGACCGGCTGTCCAAGCCGCCGACCACCCTCGAGGGCCTCAGCGAACGGCTGCAACGAATGCTCCGCCTGGCCCAGGACGAGGCGAGCGAGACGCGGGCGCGCGCCGAGGCCGAGGGCCGGGAGATCAAGGCGAAGGCGGAGAAGGACTCCGCCGCGCTGCGCGTCCGCTACGAGCAGCTGATCACCGAGCTGGACAACCGGCGCGCGGAGATGGAGGCCGAGCACCAGAACGTGCTCGACACCGCGCGCGCCGAGGCCAAGCGGATCACCGACGTGGCCGAGCAGGCGCGGCAGGAGGCCGACGCGGCGTCCGCGGCCAAGCGCAAGCAGGTCGAGGAGGACTTCGAGATCGCCATGGCCTCGCGTCGCGCCGAGGCCATGCACGCGCTCGCCGAGACGGAGGCGGCCAGCAAGGCCGAGGCCGACCGCCGGGTCCGCGAGGCCACCGAGGAGGCGAACAAGCGCGTCCTCGACGCGACCGAGGACGCCAAGCGCCGCGTCGCCGAGGCGACCGCGGAGGCGCAGCGCCTGGTCCGCGAGGCGACCGACGAGAGCAGCCGCAGGCTCTTCGAGGCCACCGAGGAAGCCAAGCGCCGCCGCACCGAGGCGGTCGACGAGGCGGCCAAGCGCATCCGCGAGGCCACCGAGGAGTCCGCGCGCCGTGTCCGCGAGGCGACGGCCGAGGCGCAGCGCCTGGTCCGCGAGGCGACCGAGGAGTCGACCCGCCGGGTGGAGTACGCGACCAAGCGCGTTCAGGAGCTGCGCGAGCTGCGGGTGAAGGTGGCCGGGCAGCTCAAGGAGATGGAGTCCAGGCTCGACACGCTGCGCACGGAGCTGAAGTCGCGGCTGGAGAAGGCCCGCGCCCAGCTCAAGACGCAGCTGGAGGCGGCGCGCACGGAGCTGGTCTCCCGGCTGGAGACGATGCGCACCGACCTGGACACGGAGCTGGAGTCGGCGACCGGCAAGAGCCAGACGGAACTCGGTTCGGTGCTCAGCGGGGTCGGTGGCGAGCTGGACTCGGTGCACACGGCCTTCGCCGAGGCCAAGCCGATCCTGGACCAGGCCGAGGACGAGCAGGACGTGCTCGCCAAGCCCGCCCTGCCGCCGCAGGGCAAGCAGCAGCCGCCCCAGGCACCGCAGGCTCCTCAGCCGCCGAAACAGCAGCCGCCCGCGCAGGGCGTGCCGCCGTCACCGGCCAAGCCGTCCGGCACCGCACCGCCGCTGGACCAGCCGACGCAGCAGTTCAAGCGGCCGATGCCCGCGATGGAGGCACCGACCAACCGCATGGGCCAGCAGCAACAGCAGCGCCCGCCGCAGCAACAGCAGACCCAGGTGCTGCAGAACCAGCAACAGCAGCACAAGCCGCAGCAGCACCCGCCACGGCAGCAACCCCCGAAGCAGCAGCAGAAGCAACAGCAGCAGAAGTCCTCGGGCAAGCCCCCACAGCGCCAGCGCTGACGTCGTTCGTAGCCCGGTCAGGTGAGCCAGTCGAGGAGGACCCCGGCGAACTCGGCCGGGCGCTCGATGGGTGGCAGGTGACCGCATCCCGGCACGAGCACGAGTTCGGCGTCGGGCAGCAGGTCGAACATCTCCTGGGCCGCGGTCGGCGGGGTGAGCTTGTCCTGCTCCCCCACGACGATCAACGTCGGTACGTCGAGGTCGCGCAGCACGTCCGTGGAGTCCGGCCGGGCGGCCATGGCCCGCTGCGCCCAGGCGACGCCCTCCGCGGACTGCGCGTCGATCAACGACCGCGTGGCGCGCACGGCGTCGGGTCGCTTGGCGTGCGTGCTCGCGCCCAGCAACCCGTCGAGGACCGCGTCGGCGAGCCAGCCGGTGCCCTCGGCCTCGACGCGTTCGGCCATCGCGAGGCGCCCGGCGCGCTGCTGGTGGTTGTCGGCGACGGCCTTGGTGTCGACGAGGACCAGCTTCTCGACCAGCTCGGGGGCTTGGCGCAGCAGGGCCATCGCCACGTAGCCGCCCATCGAGATCCCGCCGAGGACCACCCGCTCCAGCCCCAGCGCCTCGATCTGGGCCAGCACGTCCGCGGCCACGACGTCCAGGCTCGGCACGGGCGCGGTGCCCAGCGGCCTCGCGCCGAGGCCGCGCTGGTCGGGGGTGATCACGGTGAAGCGTGCTTCCAGCGGTGCGCGGACCGCGTCCCACATGCGCGAGTCCAGCGGGAACGCGTGCAGCAGCACCACCGCGGGGCGAATTTCGGTGTCGTCGGTGCTCATGCCTGCCTATCCTGCCCGCGTGACTGAGACCCCACTGTTCGTGCTCACCGGTATCTCCGCGAGCGGTAAGACGACCATCGGCCGCATGCTCGCGGACTCGTTCCCGAAGAGCGCGTTCGTGGAGGGCGACCTGGTCCGCGAGATGGTGCGCTCCGGCCGCGTGGACATGAGCCCGGATCCGTCCGAGGACGCGCTCGGCCAGCTGCTGCTGCGCTACCGCCAGGCGGCGACGCTGGCGATGTCGTTCCAGGACGCGGGCTTCGCCACGGTGGCAGAGGACGTGATCATCGGCGACGTGCTGAAGGACTACCTCGACGTGCTGCGCGGGCGCCAGGTGCACCTGGTGGTGCTGGCCCCGACGCCGGAGACGGTGCACCAGCGCGAGGCGGCGCGGAACAAGACCGGCTACGACTCGTGGGCGGTGACGGCGCTGAACAAGATCCTGCACGAGCAGACCCCGCGCCTCGGCCTGTGGCTGGACACCTCCGAGCAGACGCCGGAGGAGACCGTCGCGGAGATCCTGGCGCGCCGCGAGGAGAGCCTGCTCGGGTGATCGGCACGGACCGCCTGGTGCTGCGCAGGCCGACCGCGGCGGACCTGACGGCGATGGTGGAGATCCATTCCGATCCGGAGACGAACCGGTTCAACCCGCTCGGTCCGGCCGACGAGGCACGCGCCACCCGCGACCTGATGTCGTGGCTGGCGCACTGGGCGGTGCACGGCTTCGGCTACTGCGCGATCACCGAGCCCTCCGGCTTCGTCGTCGGTTTCGGCGGCCTGCGCACGCACGTCTTCGAGGACGAGCCGGTGCTGAACCTGTACTACCGCTTCCGCCCGTCGGCGTGGGGCAAGGGCTACGCCCCGGAGATGGCGCGCGCCGTCGTGGACTGGGCGCGGGAGCACCGCCCCGAACCCGTGCTGATCTTCACGAAGTCCGACAACGCCCCCGCGATCCGGGTGGCGGAGAAGATCGGCTTCACGTTGCTGCGCGAGACCGTGCTCGAAGGCGCTCCTGCCGTGGTCTACGGCGCTCAGGAGACGATCGTGACCTGATGCGTCGTGGACGGGCCGTCCCAGGTGCGCGGCAGCGGGGTCGGCACGTCCGGCACGACCGCGGCGACGAGCTGGTCCAGCGCCTCCTCGGCGTAGCCGACCAGCAGGTGCTTGCCGCCCGCGACCGGGATGACCTTCGCCTGCGGGATCGCGGCGAAGCGCCGCCCGGCCTCCTCCGGCTGGAGGTTGTCGTCGTGCTCGGGCACCAGGCAGTACACCGGCTTGCCCGACTTCGCCCAGGTCTCCAGGTGCTCCGGCTTGCTCCAGCGCAGCGGCGGGGAGATCAGGAACAGCCCCCGCACGAGCGGGTCGCAGCCGTGCACCAGCGCCAGGTCGGTGCCGAAGGACCAGCCGACCAGCCACACGTTCGGCAGGTCGTGGAACTCGGCGTACTCCAGCGCGGCGGCCACGTCGAACCGCTCGCCGTCGCCGTTGTCGAACTCGCCCTCGCTGCGCCCGGCCTCGCTCGCCGTGCCGCGGGTGTTGAACCGCAGGACCGCGACCCCGGCCAGCGCGGGCAGTCGCCACGCCGCCTTCCGGTACAGGTGCGAGTCCATCATCCCGCCGTGCGTCGGCAGGGGGTGCAGCAGCACGAGGGTCGCCTTGGGCTCCCCCTCCGGCGGCAGGGACAGCTCGCCGATCAGGTTCAGCCCGTCCGCGGTGTGCAGGGTGATCGACTCGCGGCGCGCGGGGAGGACGGTGTTCGCCCGGATCTCAGTAGTCATCTCGGCCCCGATTTTGCCACTCGACCGGCGTAGTGCGGGGGCGACGAGCGTCACGACCAGCGCCTGGTCGGTCCCCTCCGGCTCCTCGCCGACCAGCAGCCGTTGTGCCAGTGCCTGCGATCCGCGCTCGACCCGTGCTCGTCGGCGGGCCAGGCCACGACGTGCGGCGTTCCCGGGACGATCTCGTGATCGCAGCCGGGGCAGCGGTAGTGCTTGGTCGCCTGCGAACCCGCGACGTTGCGCACGAGCCAGTCCCCGTCCGGGCCGCTCTCCGTGCGCGCCCAGCCGACGCCGCCGCCGAGACCGCGGTCAGGGCGCTTGTCGCGACGGTTGTGGCGAGGCACGGCGAAGACCCTAGGCCGTGTTCCGGGTGTCTCGTTCGATGAGGGTCGGGATCGAGGTCGTTCCTGGCAAGACGGCGGAAGACCACGCACCGGTGTTGTACGTGGGCTTTCCGGCGACGCGGCCTAGCTCGCGCGGGGGAGGGAGTTGGTTCGCTGGTGGGAGCCGTCACCGGGGGCTTCGGAGCAGGGTTGGTCTCACCGACAACCCGAGGGGGAGCGAAAGATGAAGATCGTCGCAGGTGCGCTCGCGATCATGCTGGCGTCCGTGGTGAGCGCGAGCGCCGCCACCGCGACGCCCACCGAGCCGGAGGGCAGCCTGACCGGTGCGGCGGGCGGCAAGCTCGGCGAGATGTTCGGCCCGCTCGCCGGGGACCCGGTGCGGTTCGCGGTGGACGCGAAGGGCTCGCCGGGCAAGGTCGGCGGCACTTTCCACGTGCTGCACACCAAGCCGGACGGCAAGGCGTTCGCGGAGTTCTCCGGCAAGGTCGACTGCCTGATCTCCGCGCACGGGCAGGCCGTGGTGACCGGGATCGTCGAGCGCGAGTCGCTGCCGGGCCTGCCGCCGGGCACCACCGTGATCGGCAAGCGCGTGGGCCTCTCGGTCGCCGACCGCGGCAGGCACGGCGACCGCATCGGCTGGAGCTGGGCGACCGGCGGCTTCGAGCAGAGCACCCTGCCGTGCACCAGCACCGTGCCGTTCTTCACCACGACACAGGGCGACTACAAGCTGCGTTCGATGTTCTAACGTGCGGGAATGGGCATCAAGATCATCGAGTACGACCCGGCGTGGCCGGAGCGGTTCGAAGCGGCGCGGGCTCTGGTCCGTGCCGCCTGCGGCGACCGGGTGCTCACCATCGAGCACATCGGCAGCACGGCGGTGCCCGGTCTCGCGGCCAAGCCGACGATCGACATCGCGGCGGGCGTGCGCTCGGTGGACGCGGACGGACCCGCCGTCGCCGAGGCGATGCGCCCGCACGGCTACGTCCCGATGGACACCGGCATGACTGGGCGGCTGTTCCTCCACCGCGAGGTCGACGGGCAGCGCACGCACCACCTGCACGTGGTGCCCGAGGAGGAGCTGCCCGAGTTCCTTGAGCTGCTGCTGCGCGACTGGCTGCGCACGCACTCCGCGGACGCCGAGCGCTACGGCGCGCTGAAGAAGCGCCTGGCGGCGGAGCTGACGGACAGCTTCGAGTACACCAAGGCCAAGACCGAGCTGATCCAGGAGTTGGTGGACGCCGCCCGGCTCGCCCGCGGGATGCCGAAGGTGCCAGTCTGGGCGGACTGATGTTCGAGGAGGCTGGAGGAGACTCGGTGGTCCGGGAACAAGCTGGTCAGGTGCTCGCGGCGAACCTGCGCGCACTGAGGGAGCAACGCGGGCTGTCGCTGTCCGAGCTGGCGCGGCGCTCCGAGATCGCCAAGGGCACGCTCTCCCAGCTGGAGTCCGGAACCGGCAATCCCACCATCGAGACCGTGTTCAGTTTGTCGAACGCTCTCGACGTCCCGGTGTCGTCGTTGCTGACCGAGCGCGTGGCGCAGGACGTCGTGCTGATCCGCTCCGCCGGGCTCGACGTGCTCAGCGGGGACGCCGTCGACCTCCGCATGCTGCGCCGGGTGGACGTCTCGGAGACGGTCTTCGAGCTGTACGACCAGCGCGTGCGGCCCGGGCGGACGCAGCGTTCGACCGGCCATCCAGGACGCGAGCACACCGTTGTGACGTCGGGCTTTCTCCGCGTCGGCCCGGCGGACGCGCCGTACACGCTCGGCCCGGGGGACTACGTGTGCTTCCCGGCGCAGCAGCCGCACGTCTACGAGGCGGTCGACGGTCCGGTGACCTCGGTGCTGCTGCTGGAGTACCCGGCGACGGCTGGACCGGTGCAGTTCGGCGCCCACCATTGACCCTGGCCGGTCGACCTGCCTACGCTCCGATCGTTCATTTAACTGAACGACGCGCGGAGGTTCCGTGGCCCATCCCGACGTGGTGGTCGTTGGCGCGGGAGTGATCGGCGCCGCGTGCGCCGAGGCGCTGACCGCTCGCGGGATCGGAGTGCTCGTGCTCGATCGCGGCGCCCCGGCGGCCGGGACCACGGCGGCGGGCGAGGGCAACGTGCTCGTCTCGGACAAGGAACCCGGTCCGGAGCTCGTGCTGGCGCAGGCGTCCCGACGCCGCTGGCCCACGCTCCTGGCGGAGCTGCGTGACGAACTCGGTCCAACCGTCGCTGAGGTGGAATGGGAACCCAAGGGCGGCTTGGTCGTCGCTACGACGTCGGCCTCGGCGCAACCGCTGACGGACTTCGCCACCGCTCAGCGCGACGCAGGCGTCGACGCGCGCCGCATCACCGCAAACGAGGCCATCGAACTCGAACCGCGCCTGACCAAGGAGATCGCCGCAGCGGTCCACTACCCCGAAGACGCACAGCTGCAACCGGTTCTCGCGACGACGACGTTGCTCGCCGCTGTGCGCAAGCGAGGCGGCGAGGTCCGGGGCCACACCGAGGCACTGGGCGTGGACCGCTCCACGAACGGGACTATCAAAGCCTTGCGCACCAAGCACAACAGCATCCCGTGCGGCGCGGTGGTCAATGCATGCGGCCCGTGGTCAGGCGCTTTCTCACGCGCGGCGGGAGCCGCCATCGACATCCAGCCACGCCGTGGGGTGGTGCTCGTGACAGTGCCGCTGCCACCGAACACCGTGCGGCACAAGGTTTATGACGCTGATTACGTGGGCGCAGTCGCCAGCGGCGACGCTGATCTCCAGACCTCGACCGTCGTGGAATCCACACAGGCGGGCACAGTGCTCGTCGGCTCCAGCAGACAGCGCGTCGGCTTCGATGACAGCCTGCGCGTCGAAGTCCTCCGCGAGCTCGCGCGCAAGGCTGTGCGGCTCTTCCCGTTTCTCGCAGACGTGCAGATCATGCGCTCATACGGCGGTTTTCGGCCTTACGCACCCGATCACCTCCCCGTCATCGGCGAAGATCATCGGTTGCCCGGCTTGTGGCACGCGACGGGTCACGAGGGCGCGGGAATCGGCCTCGCCGCGGCGACCGGTCAGCTTCTCGCCGAGCTGTTCACCGGTCAGGCTCCGCACGTGGACCCCGTACCGTTTCGAGTGGACAGACAGCCATGACGATCCCTGAAGGCTTCTTCTGCGGCATCGGTGTCTGCCACGGCTGCGTCCAGCCGCCGCTCAATGTCCGCGCGTGCCAACATGTTCCCGATGCCACCGCGTTCTCGTCGCCTCGCACCACGGACATCGCCGTCGTCGGAGCGGGACCGGCCGGTGTGGCGGCTGCCAAGGCTGCGGTCGCCAACGGCGCCAACGTCACGCTGATCGACTCGGCTCCCCTGCTCGGCGGCCAGTACGGCCGCCAGGCCATCGACTCCTCTTACGTTGGCATTCCCGGTGTTCAGCACCTCGCCAACACCGTCGTGTGGGCTATCGAGCCGGGCAATCGGCTGCACCTGCGAAGCGGCCCGCTCGATGCGCCGAATCGCGTCGCCGCGGTCCTGGACGCCAAGGCCCTGATCCTGGCGACGGGCGCATACGACCGGGCGATCCCCTTTCCTGGCTGGGATCTGCCCGGGATCTGCACGGCCGGCGCTGCCCAGGCTCTCGCGAAGAGCAGGCGTCTCGCTGTGGGGCAGCGCGTATTGCTGGCAGGAACAGGCCCTTTCCTGCTCCCCGTCGCGGAGTCGTTGGTGGGCGTCGGCGCCCGGGTGCTCGGTGTACTCGAAGCGAACTCACCGATGCGCTGGCTGCGCGGAGCCTTCGCGGGTCGAAGCAAACTCCCGGAGCTGGCCAGGTACGCCGCCGTGCTCGCAAAGCACCGAATTCCCTACCGCACAAAGAGAACCGTCATCGCAGCACACGGTGAAGACCGCGTCACGGAGGTCACCACCGCGAAGCTCGACGGGGCTTGGAACGTCGTTCCCGGATCGGAGCGGCGTGTCGAAGTCGATGCGGTGTGCGTCGGCTTCGGGTTCGTGCCGCAGCTCGACCTCGCCGTCGCCGTGGGATGTCGTGTCCTTGATGGCTTCGTCGAGGTCGACCGCGCGCAGCGGACCTCTGTCGCGGGCATCTTCGCCGCCGGGGAGATCACGGGCATCGGTGGCGCCGACCTCGCCGCGGCAGAAGGCGAAATCGCGGGAACAGTTGCGGCCGGAGGCGTCGTGCCACAGGGCATTCTCCAAGCTGTCCATAGAGGACGGAAATTCGCCGCGGCGCTGGCGGAAGCGCATCCGGTTCAGGCTGGCTGGCGGACCTGGTTGGCTCCGGACACCGTCATCTGCCGCTGCGAGAACGTCCGCCTTGGCGCGCTGCAGCAGGCGGTGGAGCAGCGGCGCGCATCGGATCTGCGCAGCCTCAAACTGGTCAGCCGTGTCGGGATGGGCCGTTGCCAAGGCCGCATGTGCGGACGCGCGGTCGCCGAGCTGACCGGAATCCCCGAGGCCGTCCGCCGCCCGATCGCCGCGCCCGTCCGGCTCGGCGAGCTCGCCGAAACACCAGAGGAGGACCCGGCATGACCCAGGACCGGCTCGACGGCGTGATCGTGGCGACCGCGCTGCCCTACACCGAGGACTCCTCGGCACCCGCCGGACTGCGGCCCGACCTGGACCGCTACGCCGACCACTGCCGGTGGCTGGTGGACAACGGCTGCCGCGGCGTCGGTCCGAACGGATCACTCGGCGAGTACTCCTCGCTCACCGACGCCGAGCGCAGGGCGGTCGCCCGGGCGGCGATCGAAGCCGTTGGCGCGCAAGGCGTCGTGGTCGTCGGCGTGCACGGGGCCGGCGCGCACCAGGCCCGGTACTGGGCGGAGGCGGCGGCCGAGGACGGGGCGGACGGCGTGCTCTGCCTGCCGCCGACCATGTACCGCGCGAACCCCGGCGAGGTGATCGACCACTTCGAGCAGGTGGCGAGCGTGGGCCTGCCGGTCATGGTCTACAACAACCCGATCGACACCAGGGTCGACCTGACGCCCGCGCTGCTCGCGGAGATCGCCGCCATCGACGACGTCGTGGCGGTGAAGGAGTTCAGCGGTGATGTCCGCCGGGTGCTGGAGATCCGTGAGCTGGCGCCGGAGCTGGCCGTGGTCGCGGGGGCCGACGACGTGCTGCTGGAGTCGCTGCTGATGGGCGCGACGGGCTGGTTCGCGGGCTTCCCGAACGTCTTCCCCGCCGAATGCGCGCAGCTGTTCTCCCTTGCGCGGCAAGGTAAGGTCGCCGAGGCACGGGCGCTGTACGAACCGATGGTCGCGGCGTTCCGGTGGGACTCGCGGGTGGAGTTCGTCCAGGCCATCAAGTACGGCATGGACCTCGTCGGCCGCTTCGGCGGTCCCTGCCGGCCACCGCGCGGCCCGCTGAGCGCGGACCAGCGCGCCCGGCTCGACGCCGACCTGCGGAGGGCAGTGGCTTGAGGTCCTTCACCGCGATCGACTCGCACACCGAGGGCATGCCGACGCGCGTGATCACCGACGGGGTCGGCCCGATCCCCGGCGACACCATGGCGCAGCGGCGCGAGCACTTCATGGCGCACCTGGACGACATCCGCGAGCTGCTGGTCAACGAACCGCGCGGGCACGCGGCGATGAGCGGCGCCATCCTGCAGCCGCCGACGCGCCCGGACGCCGACTGGGGCGTGCTCTACATCGAGGTCTCCGGCTGCTTGCCCATGTGCGGGCACGGAACCATCGGTGTGGCCACGGTTCTCGTCGAAGAGGGCATGGTCGAGGTCACCGAGCCGGTCACCCAGGTCCGCCTCGACACCCCGGCGGGCCTCGTCGTGGCCTCGGTCGCGGTGTCCGAGGGCAGGGCGAGGCACGTGACGATCGAGAACGTGCCCGCCTACGCGCACGAGCTCGACGCACGCGTCGAGGTCCCCGGTCTCGGCGAGGTGCGCTACGACATGGCCTACGGCGGCAACTTCTACGCGATCCTGCCGATCGACCAGCTCGGGTTCACGCTCTCGCGCGACGACAAGGACGCGATCACGACCGCTGGACTGTCCATCATGGACGCGATCAACGAACAGCGGCGTCCCCTGCACGTGACCGACCCGACGATCTCCGGTTGCAAGCACGTGCAGC
The DNA here is from genome assembly GCF_900103775.1 of Allokutzneria albata. Taxonomy (GTDB): domain Bacteria; phylum Actinomycetota; class Actinomycetes; order Mycobacteriales; family Pseudonocardiaceae; genus Allokutzneria; species Allokutzneria albata. The sequence goes on from NZ_LT629701.1 coordinate 4,793,167, forward strand.
TCACCGCGCCCGGCCGGGACGGCAGCCACTCCCGCCACGCGATGGTGATCCACCCCGGGTGGTTCGACCGCTCGCCCTGCGGCACCGGGACGTGCGCCAGGATGGCGCAGCTGCACGCGCGCGGCTCGTTGGCTGTCGACGAGGACTTCGTCAACGAGTCCTTCATCGGCACCCGCTTCACCGGCCGCCTGCTCTCCACCGTGCGACTGGGCACCAGAGAGGCGGTCATCCCGACGGTCACCGGCCGCGCCTGGATCACCGCGCGCGCCACGTACGTGCTGGACCCCACCGACCCCTTCCCCCGAGGATTCATCCTCTGATCCGGTTACGGTGTCGTTGCGCCGGTGAACCGGCGACCGCAGATACACGGAGGTGTCATGAACGCCGAGGAACGATCGGCACGGAAGCTCGATCCCGCAAGCGGATCTTCGGCACGCCGTGATCCGAGCCGTCTGGTCGACGCTTCGGGCTTCAGGGAGTACGTGCGCGACGGCTGGGGTCCGGCCGACCGCGCCGTCCGCCTGACCCCCGGGGCGCGCGAGGCCGCCGCGGCGCACCGGGACCGGCTCAGCACCGAGTTCCCCGGTCTGCGGATCGCCATCGCCTCCGGCCGCGCCCCGGTGCGCTCCAACGACACCGACTTCGACTTCCGGCCCGACAGCGACTTCTCGTGGCTGACCGGCTGCAACGCCGAGGGCGCCGTGCTCGTCATGCACCCGCACGACGGCGGGCACTCGGCCGAGCTGTTCCTGCGCGAGCCCGCGGGCCCCGGCGACCCCGACTTCTTCGCCAACGCCCGCGACGGCGAGCTGTGGATCGGCCCGGTCCCGGGCATGAAGGAGTGGTCGGACGCGCTCGGCCTGCGCTGCCGCCCGCTGGAGGAGCTGCCCGTCGCGCTGCGCGGCCGCCTGCCCGGCGTCATCGCCGTCACCGGCGTCGAACCGATGCTCGACGCGCTGATCTCGGTCGGCCCGGTCCAGGCCGCCGCGCTGCGCCGCACCGTCGCCGAACTGCGCCGGATCAAGGACGACTGGGAGATCGGCCAGCTCCAGGCCGCCGTCGACGCCACCGTCCTCGGGTTCGCCGAGGTCGCCGGCGAACTGCCCGCCGCGATCAAGGGCGGCGGCGAGCGCTGGCTCCAGGGCACCTTCGACCGCAGGGCCAGGACCAGCGGAAACGGCGTCGGCTACGCCTCCATCGTGGCCGCGGGCCCGCACGCGCCCGTCCTGCACTGGGTGCGCGCCGACGGCGGTGTCCCCGACGACTCGCTGCTGCTGCTCGACGCGGGCGTGGAGGTCGACACCCTCTACACCGCCGACGTCACGCGGACCTTCCCCGTCAACGGCGAGTTCAGCTCCGCCCAGCGGCAGGTCTACGACCTCGTCCTCAAGGCGCACATCGCGTCCATGGCCGAGGTCAAGCCCGGCGCCGACTACCGCGAGTTCCACCGCACCGCCATGCGCGTGCTCGCCGAGGGCCTGCACGACTGGGGTCTGCTGCCCGTGTCCGTCGACCAGGCGCTCGACCCCGACGGTCAGCAGCACCGCCGCTACATCGTCTGCGGCGTCGGCCACTTCCTCGGCCTCGACGTGCACGACTGCGCCAACGCCCGCGCGGAGACCTACCAGGACGCGCAGCTGGAAGCGGGCATGGCGCTGACCGTGGAGCCGGGGCTGTACTTCCACCCCAACGATCTCACCGTTCCGCCGGAGCTGCGCGGCATCGGCGTGCGCATCGAGGACGACCTCGTGGTCACGCCGGAGGGCTCCCGCGTGCTGTCGGACGCCCTGCCGATCGCTGCCGACGAGGTCGAACAGTGGGTGCGCGCCCAGCTCCGTTGACCGTTCAGGAGGCCCCGGTCACTCGCCCGGGGCCTCCAGCTCTGCCGCCCAGTCGGCGAAGAAGTCGCGGAGCGTCCCCACTTCTTCGGACGGCACCGCGATATCTGCGTCCTTCCAGCGAGGCAGGAGACGGAACATCTCGGCGAGCACCCACTCGTCGAATCCCTGATCGACCTCAGCCGCTCGCTGAAGCAACAGTGCCTTTCCGTGACGCGCCGCGAGAACATAGATGTCAGCGAAGTCTCGCGCCTCTGCCCTGTCGAAGAGGGCAACAAGTTTGCGACCCTCTGGAACGTCCATCCGCGGTCGGACACCGCGACTTCCAGTTCGTCGCGGGCAGCGGCGACCTGTGCTCCGCGCACGGTGAAGAAGTCCAGGTCCTCGGTCGGCCGTGTGATCAACTCCTGCGTTATCAACGCTGCGCCGCCCACCAGCAGAAATCCTTCTGATGCGGGAAGCCCGAAGAACAGCCGCGCGAGCTCGACCTGAAACGGGGTAAGTGCTGCGGTCACCTAGAGCGCCGTCCGGATGAGTGGCTCCCACAGGGCACGGATATCCCTGGGCACAACGATTTCCGGCCACAGGTCGACGAGCAGCGCACCATCGACGTGCTCCAGGGTGTCGTCGGCACCGCACTCTCGGAGGACCACCTCATAACGTCGGCCGCGATCTCCGCGGTCGGCGAGATCGGAGATCTTCCCGGGATGGGACCAGTTCAGGTGCAACAGCGGACGGACCTTCGCGAATGCCTTCCGCGGCTCGAACCTCGGCAACCGAGTGGGAACCGTCGCGATGCGTCCACGCGAGACGACGTGGTCCACGAAGGAGATCGCAGGCTCCACAGCGAGCCGGAAGCCCGCGGCGGCCAGAATCCGCTCCATGGTGTCGACGGTCGGGGATTTGCGGTCGTGCTCGTACGCGGACAGCGTGGGACGCGAGGTCCCCACCCGCTCAGCCAACTCCTCCTGGCTGAGACCCGCTTCCTTGCGCGCTCGAAGCAGCATCTGACCCGCACTCATGGGACCACCAGTGACGTATCCGATCGAATACGTCACGCGCGTCGGGCCCGACCGTCGTAGGCCTGGCGGGCCTGTTCGACCTCGCCGAGGTTGACCGACCACTCGGCGAGCGAGGCGAAGACCGGGGACAGGCTGCGGCCGAGGTCGCTGATCTCGTACTCCACGCGCGGCGGTACCTCGGCGTGGTAGGTGCGCACGACGAGCCCGTCGCGTTCGAGCTGGCGCAGACGCTGGGTGAGCACCTTGGGCGTGATGGTGGTGATGCGGCGTTCCAGTTCGCCGAAGCGCTGCCGCCCGAACTCGTTGAGCGCCCACAGGATCGGCGTGGTCCAGCGGCTGAAGACGATGTCGACCACCGGGGCGATCGGGCACGCGTTCTCCGGGGCTCCGTCCGTGTCCTGAGTCACTTTCACCCCTGCGATCCAATACTTTCCTCTAGGTACCTACTTGCTTCAGGACAGTAGCGTCCCCGGGACATCGACGGAACTCGGAGACGGAGAACAAGATGATCGTGGTGACCGGAGCGACGGGGAACGTAGGACGACCGCTCGTGCGGGCGCTGGCGGCGACTGGTGAGCGGGTGATCGCGGTCTCCCGGCGGATCACCGCGCAGGACGTCCCCGCGGGGGTTCGGCACGCGCGGGCCGATCTGAGCGAACCGGAGCAGCTCAAGCCCGTGCTCGACGGGGCGACTGCGCTGTTCCTGCTGACCTCCCCCGACTTCCTCGCGACCGGAAGCGGTGTCGGCGAGGTTCTTGAGGTCGCGCGGAACAGTGGCGTCCGCCGAGCGGTTCTGCTGTCCTCGCAAGGGGTTGGCACACTGCGCCATCCGTCGCTCTTCGAGGACGCGCTCAAGGAATCCGGTCTGGAGTGGACAGTGCTGCGGCCGGGTGGCTTCCACTCGAACGCGTTGCAGTGGGCCGACATGATCCGCGCGGAGCGTGCGGCTGCCGCCCCGTTCGCCGACGTGGTGCTGCCGACGATCGACCCCGACGACATCGCCGCCGCGGCCGCTCTGGTGTTGCGCGAAGACGGCCACAGCGGACGCACCTACGAGCTGACCGGGCCGGAGGCGGTCTCGCCGCGACAGCAGGTGGCGGCGATTGCCGAGGCGCTGGGCGAGCCGGTGAAGTTCACGGAGCTGAGCCGGGCCGACGCCAAGGCGCAGATGCTGCGGTTCATGCCGGAGCCGGTCGTGGAGAGCACGCTCGGCATCCTGGGCGAGCCGACGGCGACCGAGCAGCGAGTAAGCCCCGACGTCGAACGGCTCACCGGTCGCGCGGCCCAGACGTTCGCCGCGTGGGCGGTGCGCAACCGCGCAGCGTTCGAATAGCGGTTGCACCAAGGTGTCAGGCTCTTGTCATGACGGTCGGCAAGCGTGGTCGGATCGGGTGGGCGGATTTGCCCGCCCGGGTCCGCGCGGCCGTTGAGGAGATCGTCGGCGGCCCGGTGGTCGAGGCCGTCTCTCAGCCGGGTGGGTTCTCACCGGGCACTGCGGACCGAGTGCGCACGGCGAGCGGTGCGCGCGCGTTCGTCAAAGCCGTGAGCGCCGCGCAGAACGACTTCACGCCGCACCTGCACCGTCAGGAAGCGCGAGTGACGGCCGCACTTCCGCCAGAAGTCCCCGCGCCGCGGCTGCTCGGCTCGTTCGACGACGGCGACTGGGTGGCGCTGGTGCTGGAGGACATCGAAGGCCACCTTCCGGCGACACCGTGGAAGCCGGACGAGCTGGAGCGTGTTCTCGACGCACTCGCCGCTGTGCCGACAACAGCGCAGATTCCGGACCTGCCCAAGGTGGAGGAAGCACTCGCGGACGAGTTCGCGGGCTGGCGACGGATCTCCGCCGACCCGCCCGACGACCTGGACCCGTGGGCCGCTCGGCGCTTGGAAACGTTGTGCGAGCTGGCTGATCGCGGCTTGGCGGCGACGACCGGCGATGCGCTCGTCCACATGGACATCCGCGCCGACAACATCCTGTTGGGCGCGGACGGCGCGGTGACGGTGGTCGACTGGCCGTGGTCCAGCCGCGGTGCGGAGTGGCTGGACCGCTTGATGCTGTTGGTGAACGTGCGGCTGCACGGCGGACCGGACACCACCGCTCTGCTCGCCCGCCACACCGCGAACGCCGATCCGGACGACGTCGTGGCGGTCCTGGTGGGGTTCGCGGGGCTCTTCCTCGACGTCGCGCGCCAACCACCGCCGGTGGGACTGCCGACCGTGCGCGCGTTCCAACGGGCCCAAGGCGACGCGGTGCTGTCCTGGGTGAGCGAACTACTCGGGTGAGAAGCGGAGGAGATGTGCCCCTGCACCACGACGATCTTGTCGACGGGTGGCGCCGCGTCGGCGTGACGGACGGGACGACACTGATCGTGCACTCGTCGCTGTCCAGTCTCGGGCGGGTCGACGGCGGCGCGAGCACGGTCGTGGAGAGCCTGCTCACCGCCGTCGGTCCTGAAGGAACAGTCGTGGCACCGACGTTCACGCCGCACATCGCGGACCCAGCTCCCGAGCACAGCGGTGTGCCCGACGACGAGGTGCGCGAGCGACGCGACGCCGTGCCGCTGTTCCATCCCGGTCTGCCCAGCACCATGGGAGCGGTTGCCGAGGCCGTGCGAACCCGTCCCGGCAGCGTCCGCAGCTCCCACCCCCAGGCGTCCGTGGCCGCTGTCGGAGCCCGTGCGGCGGAGATCGTCAGCCACCAGCCGCTGGGCTTCGCCCTCGGACGGGACTCGCCGTTCGCGCGCCTGCACGACCTGGACGCGCGGATCCTGCTGATCGGTGTGGGCCATGAGCGCAACAGCTTCCTGCACCACGCGGAGTCGCTGACCCCGGCGCCCAGGCTGAAGGTCCGTCGCTTCCCGGTGGGCCTCGGCGGGGAGCGGGTGTGGGTCGAGACCCTGGACGTCGGGCACGACAACGGGACGCACTTCCCCGCGATCGGCCGCGAGTTCGAGCAGCACGCGCGAATCCGGGCAGCCACCGTCGGGAACGCCGCCTGCGTGCTCGTCCCCGCCAGGCCGCTCCTGGCATTCGCGGTCGCCCGCCTCACCGAACTGCTCGCGGCCGAGCGGCGGGGCACAGCACAATAGGCGCATGCCGACGTACGAGTTCCGCTGCCGGGAGTGTTCCGGCACCTTCGAGGTGAAGCGCCCGATGAGCGCGGCCTCCGACCCCGCCCGCTGCCCCGCAGGTCACGAGGACACGGTGAAACTGCTGACCACGGTCGGCCTCGCCGGGTCCGCGAGCGCGGTGGCGGCTCCCGCGGGTGGCGGCGGGGGTTGCTGTGGCGGAGGCTGCTGCGGCTGACCCGCGCCTCGGGCCGCCCCGGGATCCGGGTGGCTACTGGCGTTCCATGCGGCGCAGACCACCCCCTTCCGTCCACAGTTCGATGACGAGCCGGTTGTCCTCGACCCGCGTGTGCACGACCTCGTCGATGTCGAGGCAGAACAGGTGCGACGGGCCCGGGGGCGCCTCGCCCGCGCTCGCGTCGCTGATCTCCCTGTGGCGCACCGGGTCGGTGACCTCCACCGCGGTACCGGAGAACTTGGCGTCGCCGGTCCAGGACTCGCCGCCGTTCCCCGTTCCGCTGTGCACCGCGCAGCGCGGATCGCGTTGCAGGTCGAGCGCTTTGCGGGACCGCCACATCGCGCCGAGCCACAGCTGCCCGTCGACGAACTCGACCTCGATGCCGCTGATCCTGGGTGATCCGTCCCGGCGCAGCGTCGCCAACGTCTTGTTCGTGTACGCGTCGAAGCTCTCCTTGACCCGCCGCGCGAACTGCGGCGCGGAGGCTTCGACGTCCGACCAAGTTGCCATGCCGCCGAAGCTAGAACAGACCCCTGACAGTCACTTTCCGGATCGGGCGGCTACCGGCTGTAGTCGCGGAACCCCTTTCCGGTCTTGCGCCCCAGCCGCCCGGCGGTCACCAGGTGCTCCAGCAGCGGGGCGGGGGCGAACCCGGCCTCGCGGAACTCCAGGTACAGCTCCCGCTGGATGGCCAGCGCCACGTCCAGCCCCACCACGTCCAGCAGCGCGAACGGACCCATCGGCAGGCCGCAGCCGATGGTCATCGCGCCGTCGATGTCGTCGGCGTCGGCGTAGTGCGCCTCCAGCATCCGCACGGCGTCGTTGAGGTACGGGAACAGCAGCGCGTTGACGATGAACCCGGCGCGATCGCCACAGCTCACCGCGTGCTTGCCGAGCTTCACGCAGACCGCGCGCGCCGTCGCGAGCACGTCCGGCGACGTCGAGATCGTGTGCACCACCTCGACCAGCTTCATCACCTGGGCGGGGTTGAAGAAGTGCAGCCCCACCACGTCCGACGGGCGCGAGGTCGCCGCGGCGCACTCGATCACCGGCAGCGAGGAGGTCGTCGTCGCGAGCACCGCGCCCGGCTTGCACACCTCGTCCAGCGCGCCGAAAACGGCCTTCTTGACCTCCAGCTCCTCGGCGACGGCCTCGACCACGAGGTCGCACTCGGCGAAGTCGTCGAAGTTCGTCGTGATGCGCACGCGCGCGAGGGCGGCGTCGCGCTTCTCCTCGGTGAGCTTCCCGCGCAGCACGGCCTTGTCCAGCGACCGCCGCACGGTCTCCAGTGCCGCGTTCGCCTTGACCTCACTGCGCGCCCGCATCACCACGTCGTGGCCCGCCTTGGCGAACACCTCGACGATGCCGGTCGCCATGGTGCCCGTGCCGACCACGCCCACGTGCTGCACCTCGCGCACCCGGCCGCCCTGCACGACGTCGGCCGGTGTCTGCGCGTCCGGCACGACGACCGGCGAGTCGACGTCGTCGTAGGTGTAGAAGCCGCGCCCGGACTTCCGCCCGAGCAGGCCTGCCGTGATCATCTGCTTCAGCACCGGAGCGGGCGCGTGCAGCCGGTTCCGCGACTGGTGGTACATCGTGTCGAGGATCTCGTACGCGGTGTCCAGGCCCATGAGGTCCAGCAGCTGCAACGGTCCCATCGGGTAGCCGCAGCCGAAGCGCATCGCCGCGTCGATGTCCTCGCGCGAGGCGTAGCGCGACTCGAACATCCGCACGGCGTGGTTGAGGTAGCCGAACAGCAGCGCGTTGGCGATGAACCCGGCGCGGTCGCCGATCACCACCGGCACCTTGCCGAGCCGTTCCACGAACGCGACCACGTCGGTGATCACGTCGGGTTCGGTGACCACCGTGCGCACCACCTCGACCAGCTTCAGCACGGGGGCCGGGTTGAAGAAGTGCATCCCGACGACCTTGCCCGGTCGCTTGGTGACCACCGACAGCTCGGTCACCGACAGCGAGGAGGTGTTCGACGCCAGGACCACCTCGGGGCGGCACACGCGGTCCAGCTCGGCGAAGATCTCCGCCTTGAGCTCCATCCGCTCCGGGACCGCCTCGATCACCAGGTCTACCTCGGCGAGATCGGAAAGCGTTGTGGTGTACCGAATCCTGCTGAGCAGCTCGCTCTGGTCACCGCTGGAGAGCTTGTCCCCCTTGACCGCGCGCGCCGTGGAGTGCTCCAGGTGCGCGCGTCCGCGCCGCACCGCGTCCTCGTCGAGCTCCACCGCCACGACCCGCAGTCCTGTGCGGGCGAGCACCTCCGCGATGCCCGCACCCATGGTGCCGAGTCCGACAACTCCGACGGTGTCGATGCTCGATCCCGCAAGCGGATCTTCGGACGAGAACTCGCGAGCCACGGCTGACCTCCCACGTCATCGGGGAACCGGAGCGCTCTGGGTCGAACGCTGAGCACGCTACGCGCCGGTAACTTGACGTGATAGTGCCATGTTCGGCGAGGTGGGCGCCGTGAGCTTCGCCACGGCGAGCGCGGAGAGTCACATGGCGGGCAGCTTGGGGACGATCACCTCGGCCGCCGCGCGCGCCTTCTGACAGGCCGCCTCGCGCCCGGCCGAGCTGACCACCACGACGCCGAGCGTCTCCTTCTTCCCCGGGACCGGGTCGAACGGGATGTGGGTCACCTCGACGGTGCACGGCGCCGGTGTGCCGAACGGCAGCTGGGTGGTGGTGGCGGGCCTGCCCCCGATCGGCGGGATCTCCTTGACCATCGGATCGCCCGGCCTGGCGACGAGGTCGGTCACCACGTCCACGATGAGGGCGTCCGCCCTGATGTCGTTGGGATTGTTGGTGAACATGCAGTTGCGGATGCTCGTGCCCGGCTGGCGCGGCGGGGTCGAGCCGAGCGCCGCCGTGACCGCCTCGGCCGGCACCAGCCCGCAGACGTCGACGTTCAGCAACGAGTTCGCGGGCAGCGTGCGACGCGCGACGGGCCCGGAGCGCAGCACCTTCAGCACGCTGGACACCACGGTCTCCGCGGATTCGCACGGCTCGGCACGGGTGTCGTTGTTCCTCGTCGTGACCTGGACGTTGACCATCGACTTGTCCTTGAAGACGAGCCGACGCGTGCAGATCCGCGGTTCCTCCGCGGAGTAGACCTCCACGTCGTCGCGGGTCTCCTTGGTCAGCTTGCCCCTGCTCCCCATGCCTGCGCGCTCTTCGCTCTGGAACACCATGCCGGCGTCCAGTTCGATGTCGACGACGCCGAGGGTCGGCGCGGTCTTCTCGTCCTCACCCTCCTTGGGGCCCTCGCCCTCCCAGACCTCGAGGCCGACGACGCAGAGGTCCACCTTGGAGGCGCCGCCGACGTACTTGACCGGCCTGCCGAGCTTGTCCTGGCTGTCCTTCGGGAACAACGCGCACGGGTCGAGGTCCTTGCGCGCGGCCAGTTCGGTGCCACCCAAACCGGTGACGGGGCCGCTGCCCGCGTCGATCCTGCTCTTGTTCTTCTTCGCCTGTTCCTCCGCTCCAGGAGCGGGTGCAGGTTCGCCGGTCACCGAGGCAGCGCAACCGGCCGACAACGCCATCGACGCCACCGCGAAGGTGACGAGAAAACGAGACCCCCAGCTGGACATGGCGGCATGCTAGAGCTTCACGGGGTGCGGGGCAGCCTCGGCCACACCCGTGCCGCAAGGTCGAGGGCGGTGGCGCACAACCACCGCTGTTCCCGGTCCGCGAACACGATCAGCGCGATCGTTTCGACCTTGTCACCAGCGAAACCGATGTGCTGCGCGTTGACCCGGCAGCCCGGCGGCAGCGGCGCGACGGCAGGCTCGGCGCGGACCTGGGTCGCCCGCCCGGCGACGTCCCGGACGTCGGTGAGCCGTTCTGCGCTCACGCCGATGTTCAGCACGACCCCCGTGTAGTCGGGTTCGCTTGCGCCCCAACGACAGTTGTGCCGGTTGGGACCATGCCTGGGTTCAACAGCTCCCGCGACGACAGCGGCCTGTTCCGAGGTCAGCAGCTCGCACGGATCGACGTGCAGCCACGAACTCGGCGAAGCGGCGAAGAATCGGTACTTCCCTTGCTGCACCGAGGAAACAACGGAGTCCGCGAGCGCGGCCGCGATGGCACAGGAGTCGGCTTTGGCGCCGTCCTTGGGAACCGCGTTCACTTCGACGTAGCGCAGGTCCGGGAAGACGACGTGCGCCGAACAGGTGTCCTCGTAGGGCATCGGCCTGGCCACGCGCAGTGCGCCGTGGCGGGTGAACGCGGTGCCGAGCCCGGTCAGCTCCCGCTCGTCGGTGAGCCGGTTGTCGGTGAGCACGCCGAGGTAGATCGTGCCGCCCGCGGGCTGGGCCACCGGGATCTCGCAGGCGTTGAAGTCGATCGGCTCGATGCGCTCCGGTGGTCTGCCGTAGCGACCGGGAAGAGCGGGATCGACGAAGCCGCACGGGTCGACGCGATGCCAGTCGGTGATCACGCCGGGCGCCGCGACCGGCTCGTTCCCCTGCGGCGCAGCGCAGGCCGTGCCGCCGAGCAGCAGTGCGCCCGCGACGCAGATTCCCCCGAACCCCATGCGGCCGACACTAGGTCAGCCCGCCGGCCCCCGCCCGGGAGCCGCACCCGGTCGGTGCTCTTCGCCGAATCCGGATCCGAGCAGCTCAGTCAGGGTGTCGACGGCGTTGCGCGCGTCCCGGCCAACCGCCCGGACGAGTAACTCGTCGCCGCCTCGCGCGCCCAGGCCCATCAGCGCGAGCACGCTGCGCGCGTCGACCTCCTGCTCGCCGTGCCGGATCGAGACCTCGGCGTCTAGCTCGGCGACCGCACGGGCGGTGAGCGCGGCGGGCCGGGCGTGCAGGCCGAGTTCGTTGCGCAGCACGACGGTGCGCTCCAGCAGGCCGTCGCCCTCGCCGTAGACGTGCCGGTCGAGCTCCATCTCGTCGAAGGCCTCGCCCTGCACGAAGGCGTGCGCCATGGCGGCCGCCGAGCCCACCGCGTCCAGGTCGGCGCCGCCCTGCGCGCACACCGCCGCGGCGACCGCGCCCTCGACCAGCGGTGCGTCGGCGACGATGGCGCGGATCGGCGTGGTGAGCGACTCGACGGCCAGTTCCGCGGTCATCTGCGCGCTGCCGAGGTCGTAGAGCAGCACCACCCCGGCGCCGGAGTCGGCCCGCTCCAGTGCCGAGGACACGCAGTCGAAGTCCGTGCCGAGTCCGCCGTCCGCGGTGCCACCGGCGGGCATGATCCGAACGTCGGGGGCCATCTGGGCGGCCAGCTCCGCCACACCCGCCGCCAGCGCGGCGCTGTGCGAGACGATGACCAGGCCGACTCTCACCAACCGCTCCTTCTCACTGTCCTGCGGCCTCGGCCAGCGCGCGCAGCAGCACCGCGGTGGACCGAGCACCGGGATCGAGGTGCCCCGCGCTGCGTTCGCCCAGGTAGGAGGCGCGCCCCTTGCGCGCGACGAGCGGAACCGTCGAGGCGGCGCCGTCCTCGGCCGCGTCCGCGGCCGCCCGCAGCACCGCGAGCACCCCCGCGTCCACAGTGGACTGCGCGGCGGCAACGGCCGGGGTGAGCGCGTCGACCATCGTCTTGTCCCCGGGAGCCGCTTTCCCGCGCGCCACCACGCCTTCGAGCGCGGCGGCGATCGCCTTCGCGGCCAGTGGACCGTCCACTTCGGACGCGTTCCCGAGTGCCGTGGCCGCGCGCAGGAAGGCCGTCCCGTAGAGCGGTCCCGCCGCCCCGCCGACCGTGGAGATCAGCGTCGTCGCGGTCACCTTCAGCACCGACGCCGGGCCGTCGAAGCCGCCGCCGTCGAGCTTGGCCAGCACCGCGGTGAACCCCCGGTGCAGGTTCTCGCCGTGGTCACCGTCGCCGATCTCGCGGTCCAGCTCGACCAGCTCGTCCCGGTGCGCGCGGACGATCTCGGCCGCCGCCCGGACCGCGGCGGTGACCTCCTCGACGGAGCAACCCATTCAGCACCCCCAACGCAGCGCGGCAGTGTGCACCGGAGCGTCCCACAAGTCGATCAACTCGTCGTCGAGCCCGCACAGCGTCAGGCTCATCCCCTGCATCTCCAGGCTGGTCACGTAGGGCCCGACCAGTCTGCGTTCCACGGTGATCCCGCGCTCGGCGAGCAGCCGCTCGGTGATCCCGTGCGCCAGGTAGAGCTCCAGCTGCGGCGTGCCGCCCATCGAGTTGGTGAACAGCAGCACCCGATCGCCCTCGGCGAAGGGCAGGTCCTCGGTGATCGCGTCGACCAGGCGGCGCACGATGCCGTCGGCGGGCTCCAGCGGCAGGCGCTCCCTCCCGGGTTCGCCGTGGATGCCGATACCGATCTCCATCTCGTCCTCGGCCAGGGTGAAGCTCGGCTCGCCGACGTGCGGGACCGTGCACGCGGTGAGCGCCATGCCGAGGGAGCGGGTGCCCGCGACCACGCGGCGCGCCAGCTCCTCGCAGGTGTCCAGGTCCGCCCCGCGCTCGGCGGCCGCGCCGACGATCTTCTCGACGATGAGCGTGCCGCCGACGCCGCGCCTGCCCGCCGTGTAGAGCGAGTCCTTCACCGCGACGTCGTCGTCGACCAGGACGGTGCGGACGTCGATCCCCTCGGCCACGGCGAACTCGGCCGCGGTCTCGAAGTTGAGCACGTCGCCGGTGTAGTTCTTCACGATCAGCAGCACGCCCGCCCCGCCGTGCACCGCCTCGATCGCGGCCTGCACCTGGTCGGGGGTCGGCGAGGTGAACACCGGTCCCGGGCACGCGGCGTGCAGCATCCCGGGGCCGACGAAACCGCCGTGCAGCGGCTCGTGCCCGGAGCCGCCGCCGGAGACGACCGCGACGCGCCCGGCGACCGGGGCGTCGGCGCGCAGGATCGCCGCGGGGTCGGTGCGGACGGTGAGCAGGTCCGGATGGGCCGCGGCCATGCCGCGCAGCGCCTCGGCGACCACCGCCGCCGGATCATTGATGATCTTCTTCACCGCAGCCCTCCTTGCCCGCCCGGGAACGCGTGCCGCACAGCATTGATACCCCGATGCGACCGCAGTGGGAAAGCACACGCGCCGCTGGTGTTGATCACGCCCATTGGTTAGCCTCCCCTAACTTCCGGTGCAGAAGGAGTCCTCCGTGCGCAGCAAGAGCACTGTCACCGCCGCCGTTGTGGCGCTCGCCCTCCTCCTCGGCGCGTGCGCGACAGGCAAACCCCCAGGCGGGCAGCCCGCGGTCGCGGTCGGCGGCTCCGAGTTCGCCAAGGCCGCCGAGGAGAGCGCCAAGTTCGGCACCGACGCCGCGCCCGGGGTCTTCCCGCGCACCATCAAGCACGCCATGGGCAGCACCGCGCTGCAGAAGCGCCCGGAACGGGTGATCGTGCTCGACGGCGGCGAGCTGGACAACGTGGTCGCGCTGGGCGTCAAGCCGGTCGGGGTCGCCTTCACCGAGGGCTCCCCCGTCATGCCCGGCTACCTCGCGGGCAAGGCGGGCGACCCGGCCAACGTCGGCACCGTCAACACGCTGAAGCTGGAGGCGATCAAGGCGCTCCGGCCGGACCTGATCCTCGGTTCGCGCCTGCGCGCCGAGCAGCTCTACCCGAAGCTGGCCGAGATCGCCCCGACCGTGTTCAGCCTCCGCCCCGGCTTCACCTGGAAGGAGAACTTCCGGCTGAACGCCGCGGCGCTGGACCGCACCGCCGACGCCGATGCCCAGCTGGCCGACTACACCCGCCGCGCCAAGGAGATCGGCGCCCGCGCGGAACAGCGGCTCGGCAAGCGCCCCACCATCTCCATGGTCCGCTTCATGCCCGGCCGGATCCGGCTCTACGCGGCGAAGTCGTTCATCGGCACCATCCTGATCGACGCGGGTCTGCCCCGCCCGGCCACCCAGCAGGTCGAGGACCTCGCCGTCGAAGTCAGCACGGAGCAGATCGGCAAGGCCGACGCCGACCGCATCTACACCGGTTCCTACGGCGACCCGGCCAAGACCCAGCAGGCCGACGTCCTCGGCGGCCAGGTCTGGAAGCAGCTCGGCGCGGTGAAGGCGGGCAACGTCCGCCCGGTCTCCGACGAGACCTGGTTCCTCGGCCTCGGCGTGATGGCCGCCAACCAGGTCCTCACCGACCTCGACGGCCTGCTGTGACGGGTCAGCGGCGGTAGAGGACGCGGACGAGGCGGACGAGGCGGCGGAGGGTGCCGCTGGAGCGGGCGAAGGTGTTCGGCTGCAGCGGCGCCCAGAAGCGGCGACGGGTCACCGACTGGGGGCGGGCGAACTCGCGCAGGCCGTCGGCGCCGTGGATGCGGCCGAAGCCCGAGTCGCCGACGCCGCCGAAGGGCAGCGCGGCGATGCCCGCGAAGGAGACGACGCCGTTGATCGAGACCATGCCGCAGCGCAGGCGGCGGGCCAGCTCGGGGCCGCGGGAGCGGGAGAACACGGTCGCGCCGAGGCCGTAGTCGGTCGCGTTGGCCAGCTCGACGGCTTCGTCCACATCGGACACCCGCTTGATGGTGAGCGTCGGTCCGAAGGTCTCCTCGGTGACGGCCGAGGAGTCCTGGGGCACGTCGACGAGCACCACGGGCTCCACGTACGGCGGGCGGACGGAGTCGAGGCCGCCGACCACCGCGCGACCGCCCTTGTCGAGCGCGTCGGCGATGTGCGAGCGGATCACGCCGACCTGCTCGGGCATGGTGATCGGGCCGAGGTGCGCGGTGGGCTGGCCGCCGGGCTTGAGCTTGCGGGCGCGGCGCACGACCAGCTCGGTGAAGCGGTCGGCGACGGAGTCCACGACGTAGACGCGCTCCACGCCGACGCAGGTCTGCCCGGCGTTGGACATCCCGCCCCACACGGCGGCCTCCGCGGCGGCCTCCAGGTCGGCGTCGGCGTCCACGATCAGCGGGTCCTTGCCGCCGCACTCCACCAGCACCGGGGTCAGCGACTCGGCGCAGGCCGCCATCACGCGCTTGCCGGTGGCGGTGGAGCCGGTGAACGCGACCTTGTCCACGCCGGAGCGGCAGAGCGCGGCACCGGTGGCCCCGAAGCCGGTGACGACGGTCAGGACCGGCTGCTCGGGCACGACCTCGGCGAGGGTCGAGGCGAGCCACTCACCGACGCCGGGGGTCAGCTCGCTGGGCTTGAACACCACGGTGTTGCCCGCGGCGAGCGCGTAGGCGATCGATCCCATCGGGGTGAACGCCGGGTAGTTCCACGGCCCGATCACGCCGACGACACCGAGCGGCAGGTACTCCACCGTGGCCGCCTGGTTGAACATCAGCCTGCCCGGGGAGACGCGGCGCCGCCGCAGCACCTTCTCCGCGTTGCGCGCGGCCCAGTGCAGGTGGTCGACCACCAGGACGAGTTCGAGCCGGGCGTCGTCGAGCGGTTTGCCGGTCTCGGCGCAGACCAGCTCGGTGATGTCGTCGAGCCTGCGCAGGATCAGGGCGCGCCAGGCGTCCAGCCTCCGCTTGCGCTCGGCGTGGTCGAGACCGCCCCACCAGGCCGAGGCCGTGCGCGCGCGGGTGACCGCGGCGCGGACCTCGATCGGCGAGTGCACCCGGTGCCTGCCGATCACCTCGGCGGTGCGCGGATCCAGGGAGGTGAACCACTGCTCGTCGGCCTGCTGGGACACGGCTCGGCTCATCGCGCTCTCCCCGTCCGTTCAGAAAACCTTTCGGTTACCAAACAGTACGCAACACTTCGGGGCCAGCGGGAGACCCTCTGTGACCGGTCACACAGCAGGCGCTACGGCTTGGGCAGCTTGGGCAGCAGCGCCTTCACCACGGTCGTGGCCTTGGCGCAGACGTCGACCTCGACGCCCTTCTTGTTGTTGTCGAAGTTGACCGTGACGACCTCGCCCCTGCCGCCGGTGGTGGCCTTGTGCAGCCACTCGATCCGGCAGGAGGCGTTGTAGCTGTCTTCCTTGCGCTGGTAGCCGGTGATCCCGTCGATGGTCACCACCTGCGCCTTCTTGTTGAGGCTGCTGTCCTTGGGGTCGGTGGCGTCGTTGAACTCGATCCCGAAGGCCAGGCTGTCCCGCCGCCAGGTGCAGCGGTACATGTCCGAGGGGTAGAGGCTCGGCGTGCCGCCGACCAGCTCGGTCGCGGTCACCGCGGGGAAGACCGTGCACGGGTCGACGACGGTCAGCGTGCCCTTGTTGTCCTGCGCGCGCAGCGGCGGGTTGGTCCGGATGCGGTTGATCACCGTCTCGTTGAGCCGCCTGCCGACGTCGCAGGAGTCGCCTTCGTAGTCGACCTGGGCCACGATGCCGATCACCGAGGAGCCCTCCTGGGTGATCGACTTGACGAAGCACGTGGTGGTCGACGTCGACTCGACCGTGGTGAGACCGCCGACCTTGGTCGTCTTGGCGGTGTCGAGGAGGGTCACGTTCTGACCGAGGCGCAGGGTGATGCTCAGCCGCTTGCCGCTGCCGTCCTTCATGTAGTTGGCGCAGTCGGCGAGCGCCACCATCCGGCTGGTGGCGGGCACCCCGAACTGGGACAGCGTGGGGGTGTCCATCAGCTGGCACGGGTCGACCGCGCGCAGCCGCTCCGACGCGAACGCGGGCTCGACCGGGCGCGGCGGCGTGTTGGGCTGGGGCTTCTGCGCCACCTTGGCGGGAACGACGGTCCTCGGGTGGGTGACCTTGGCCAGGTCGGCCTGGTTCCCGCATCCGGCGAGCAGGAACGCCGCGGACAGGGCGAGGGCCGACCACGCGGTTCTGGCTGGGCTGCGCACGAGGTGCACGGTAGCGACCCGGTTCCGGGCGCGTGCAGGGAACCTCATGATCAGCGCCGATTCGATACCGAGCGTGCGCGATGTCACGGAGCGGTTCGGGAACGATACAGATGCCCGGGGCGATGTACTGGGTGGAAGTACCCAGCACATCGCACCAGGAGGTGGAACACATGCGCCAGACCAGGCAGAGCGCCCGCTCGGCCCGGCGCAGGCCGGTCCGCACCGGTCTCGGCCGCGCGGTCCGGTGGATCGACGACTGGACCGTGGAGGCCTTCAACCCGGTCTACCCCTACCGGGGCAGCGACCGCCGCTAGTGACCGGGGCGCCCCGGTTCGCCGGCGCCATCGGCGTCGTCGGCGAACTCCGAGGGCACGACGACCGGCCGCGCCTTCGCCCAGACGGCGAAGATCGCCGCCGTGACGAGCATGCCCAGCCCGGCCCACAGATTGACGTTGATCCCGGCCGCCTTCTGCATCTCCTCGGCCGTGGTGAAGCCGAGACCGGTGATCGTCAGCACCACCCCGTAGACGCCGAACAGCAGCGCGATGATCAGGCGGAGGTCGAACAGGCCCGCCTTCTTGGACTGCGAAGTCATGGTCGCTCTCCTCCGGCTCAGATGAACAACAGGCTCAGCACGACGGTCAGCCCGAGCACGCCGACGCCGAGCACGGTCGGCGAGCGGTACCACCCGGCGTCCTCACCGGTGACCGAGTGCGCGCGGTCCGCCTTGGGCGTGAGGCTGTAGACCAGGCCGACCAGTTCCTTCTCCGGCTTCGGCTTGGTGACCAGCGAGACCGCCACGCTGACCACGATGTCCACCACGAACGCCGCGCCCGCGCCGACGAACGCCGGGCCCTGGCCGGACAGGCTGAGCACCTCGGCCGCGACCAGCCGGTCCACCGCCACCGCGGCGAGCGTTCCCGCCACCAGGCCGATCCAGCCCGCCGCCGGCGTCATCCGCTTCCAGAACATCGCCAGGATGAACGTGGCGAACAGCGGCGCGTTGAAGAACGAGAACAGCGTCTGGATGTAGTCCATGATGTTGCCGTAGCCGGAGGCGATGAACGCGGTGAAGATCGCCACGACCATGCCGCCGACGGTGGCGAGGCGGCCGATCCGCAGGTAGTACTCGTCCGGCCGGTCCTTGCGCACGTAGCTCTGCCACAGGTCGTAGGTGAAGACCGTGTTGAAGGAGCTGACGTTGGCCGCGACACCGGCCATGAAGGACGCGAGCAGACCGGCGAGCGCGATGCCCAGGAAGCCGTTCGGCAGCAGGTCGCGCATCAGGTACATGATCGAGTTGTTGTACTCGACGCCCGCCGGGGCGGCGCCCTGCTTCAGCGCGGCGATCTCCGGAACCGCGACCGCGGCGATCATGCCGGGGATCACGATGATGGCCGGGATCAGCACCTTCGGGTAGGCGCCGATGATCGGGGTGCGCTTGGCCGCGGACATGCTCTTGGCCGACATGGCGCGCTGCACCTCGGCGAAGTTGGTCGTCCAGTAGCCGAAGGAGAGCACGAAGCCGAGGCCGAAGACCAGGCCGATCACGCTGAGCGTGGCGTCACCGATCCCGGTCAGGCCGGTGGCGGGCCAGGCGGAGAGCTGTTCGGCGCCCCCGGGACTCGCGGTGATCTTGTCGACCAGCCCCTGCCAGCCGCCGACCTTGACCAGGCCGACGATGGTCAGCGGGAGCAGCGCCGCCACGATCACGAAGAACTGCAGCACCTCGTTGTAGATCGCCGCCGACAGGCCGCCGAGCGTGGTGTAGGTGAGCACGACCACCGCGGCGACCACGATGGACACCGGGATGGACCAGCCGAGCAGGGCCTCCATGATCAGCGCCAGCGCGAACAGGTTCACGCCCGCGATCAGCACCTGGGCCACGGCGAAGCTCAGCGCGTTCACCAGGTGCGCGCCCGGGCCGAACCGGCGGCGCAGGAACTCGGGAACGCTGCGCACCTTGGAGCCGTAGTAGAACGGCATCATCACCAGGCCGAGGAAGACCATGGCCGGGATCGCGCCGATCCAGTAGTAGTGCACGGTCGGAATGCCGTGCTGCGCGCCGTTGGCGGTCATGCCCAGCAGTTCCAGCGCGCCCAGGTTGGCCGAGATGAAGGCCAGACCGGTCACCCACGCGGGCAGCGATCGCCCGGAGAGCAGGAAGTCCAGGCTGCTGGACACGGAGCGCCGGGCCATGAACCCGATGCCGAGCACCAGCGCGAAGTACACGCCGAGCAGCGTGTAGTCCAGCCAGCTCGCATCGAGCAGGGGCCCCGACGACTTGGCGAGTTCGATCACGCCGCCCTACCTCCCAAGTCAACACCTTCGAACAGCAATCACCACGATCGCAACGGCGCGCACGCTACCGCACGACGGCGCGCAACTGAACAGTCGACGTCGCCGCCGTGTCGAATTTGTTGTGACCGCCCACTAATTCGAGGACAGTAGCCGACCCCGGCGCGGCGCACAGCCCGCCGAGCGGAGGACACGAAAAGGATTCAGAAGAGGCGGAACTCGTCCGGCTCGATCCCGCGCAGTGCGTCGTAGTCGAGGGTCACGCACTCGATCCCTCGGTCCTGCGCGAGCACCCTGGCCTGCGGCTTGATGATCTGCGCCGCGAAGATCCCGCGGACCGGCGCGAGCAGCGGATCGCGGTTGAGCAGCTCCAGGTAGCGGGTCAGCTGCTCGACGCCGTCGATCTCCCCGCGCCGCTTGATCTCCACGGCCACGCTGGCCCCGGCCGCGTCCCGGCACATCAGGTCGACCGGGCCGATCGCCGTGGGGAACTCCCGCCGCACCAGCGTCCAGCCCTCGCCGAGGGTGGTGACGTGCTCGGCCAGCAGCTCCTGCAGGTGCGCCTCGACCCCGTCCTTGCGCAGACCGGGCTCGGGGCCCAGCTCGTGCTTGGAGTCGTGCAGCACCTCCTCGACGGTGATCACGAGCTTCTCGCCCGCCTTGTTCTGCACCACCCAGGTGCCGGGGTCCTCGATCAGCCAGCAGGGCGGGCTCATCCAGTTCAGCGGCTTGAACGCGCGGTCGTCTGAGTGGATCGAGACCGAGCCGTCCGCCTTGATCAGCAGCAGCCGCTGGGCCATGGGCAGGTGGGCGGTGAGGCGGCCGACGTAGTCGACCTGGCAACGAGCGATGACCAGACGCACGGCGAAGAGGCTACGGGCCGCCGCGTCGGGCGTGCGCGCGGGTGAGGACGGATCAGGATCTTCGACGAGGTTCCTGGGCGGCACCGCGGTGCGAGTAGCGTCCCCGCTCGTGTCGCTGACGCTCCAGTCGCTGTTGCGGACCAAGCCCGTCGAACGGATCACCGACGAAGGCGCCAACACACAGCTCAAACGCAGTCTCGGCCTGGTCCCGCTGATCGCGCTGTCGGTCGGCGCGACCCTGGGCACCGGGATCTTCGTCGTCCTCGGCGAGGCGGCTCCGCAGGCCGGTCCGGCGGTGGTGCTCTCCTTCGTCCTGGCGGCGCTCGCGGCGCTGTTCTCGGCCCTGTCCTACGCGGAGCTGGCGGGCGCGGTCCCGGTCTCCGGCTCGGCGTACTCCTACTCCTACGCGACCATGGGCGAGTTCGTCGCATGGCTGTGCGGATGGTGTTTGTTGTTGGAGTACGGGGTTTCCGTCGCGGCCGTCGCGGTCGGCTGGGGCGGCTACCTCAACGAGTTCCTGCACTCGGCCATCGGGGTGCGCATCCCCGACGCGCTGGCCAGCTCCCCCGCGGCGGGCGGGATCATGGACCTGCCCGCGGCGGTCGTGGTGCTGCTGGCCGCACTCGTGCTCGTCGGCGGGGCCAGGGAGAGCGCGGTGGTGACCACGGTGACCACCGTGCTGAAGCTGCTGGTGCTGGTCTTCTTCGTCGCTGTCACGGTGACCGCGTTCAACTCCGAGAACATGGCGCCGTTCGCGCCCGCCGGGATCGCGGGGATCACCGGGGGCGCCTCCGCGGTGTTCTTCTCCTTCATCGGCTTCGACGCGGCGTCGACGGCGGGCGAGGAGGCCCGCAACCCGCAGCGCGACCTGCCGAGGGCGATCGTGATCTCGCTGGGCATCGTGACCGCCATGTACGTCCTGGTGGCGCTCACCGCGGTCGGGGCGGTCGGCGCGGACGCGCTCGGCGGCCAGGAGGCGTCGCTGTCCGCGGTGATGCGCGATGTCACCGGGGCGGGCTGGCCGTCGACGGTGCTGGCCTTCGGCGCGGTGATCGCGATCGCCTCCGTGGTCCTCACCGTCCTCTATGGACAGACGCGGGTGCTGGTGTCGATGTCCCGAGACGGCTTGGTGCCCGCGATGTTCGCCAGGGTCGGCAAGCGCAGGGTGCCGACGGCCAACACCCTCGTGGTCGGCGGTGTGGTGGCGGCGCTGGCCGCGTTCGTCCCGCTCGGCCAGCTCGCCGAGGCCACCAGCATCGGCACCCTGGTGGCGTTCGCCCTGGTCAACATCGGCGTGCTGGTGCTGCGCCGGACCAAGCCGGACCTGCCGCGCAGCTTCCGCGCCCCGCTGATGCCGATCACCCCGATCATCGGGCTCGGCCTGTGCGTGCTGCTGGTGGCCGGGCTCAAGCCGCAGACGTGGCTGGCGTTCGCGATCTGGACCGTCGTCGGGCTCGGCGTGTACTTCCTGTACGGCGTGCACCGGTCGCGGCTGAACGACTGGCAACATGGTGAGCGTGCACAAGCTGGACAGTCGTGAGGTTTACGCCAACGCGTGGATGACCGTGCGCGAGGACGGCATCCTCCGCGCGGACGGGTCGCGCGGGATCTACGGCGTGGTGGACAAGCCCCAGTACGCGCTGGTGGTCCCGCTGGACGGGGACCGGCTGCACCTGGTCGAGCAGTACCGCTACGCGCTCGGCCTGCGCCGGTGGGAGTTCCCGCAGGGCACCGCGCCGGAGCGGGCGGACAGCGAGCCGGTCGAGCTGGCCGCGCGCGAGCTGCGCGAGGAGACCGGCCTGCGCGCCGGGCGGATGACCGACCTCGGCCTGCTCGACGTGGCGCCCGGCATGTCCAGCCAGCGCGGCCGCGTCTTCCTGGCGACCGAGCTGGAGCAGGGCGAGCCGGAGCGCGAGCACGAGGAGCAGGACATGCGCACGGCGTGGTTCACCCGCGCGGAGTTCGAGGCGATGATCGCCAACGGTGAGATCACCGACGCTCAGTCCATCGCCGCCTACGCACTGCTCCTTTTGCACGAACGCGGCTGAGCAGCACTCCGGTTTCCCCGCCCAATACGGCAATAGCCAGGTATTCGACCGAGGGGTTTCAGTAAAGAATGAAACCCCCGCAATGAGCGTTATCGTGCGCTAGCCTCGCGCCGAGCACAGTGGTGCTCGCTTTCGGGCAGGCCGATGACTGTCGTGCGCGTTGTGCACCGCAAAGCTTCGTGGCCTGCGCTTTCCACTCGAGATGGACCACGACACGAACTGGGGTTCGAATGAGGAGAATCCTCACGCTCAGCCTTGCCGCGATACTCGCGACGGGGGCCGCGACCGCCGCCGCCACCCCTGCTTTCGCGGACCAGCTCGAATTCGGTTCCTGTCCGGCCGACGTGGCGGGAACATATCCCGAACTGAAATGCGCGATCCTTCGCGTTCCGCTGGACTACGCCAATCCCGGCGGTGCGCAGATCGACGTGCTCGTCTCGAAACGCGCCAGCACGAATCCCGCGAAACGACGCGGTGTGCTCCTGGTCAACCCGGGCGGCACCACCGGAGCGGGTGTGCTGCACGCCGGGAAGATGACGAAGGCGGACGCGAACGGCTACACCCGCCTCGCGAAGGAGGTGCTCGACGCCTACGACGTCATCGGCATGGACGCCCGCGGCGTCGGCCACAGCGAACAGCCTAGCTGCGTCGGCGAGGACTACTGGCGGACCATGCAGCCCGACCCGGACCTGCCGCAGCAGCGGGACCTGAGCTGGAACCGGTGGCAGGCGTACTCCAAGGCCTGCGGTGAGAAGAACGGCGACCGGCTCAGGCACTTCGGCACGCGCAACGTGGTGCGGGACATGGACCGCCTGCTCACCCGGCTCGGCGAGCGCAAGGCCAGCTTCATCGGCTCCGGCTACGGCGCCTACGTCGGCACCGCGTTCGGCCAGCAGTTCCCGGGCCGCCTCGACCGCGTCGTGTTCGACAGCTCGCTGCACCCCGACACCAAGCAGATGTGGTACGAGCTCGGACTCGACCAGGTGCGGCTCGGCGAGAGCAGGCATCGCGACTACCTGAACTGGATCGCCAAGTACGACAACGTGTTCCACCTCGGCAAGACCCAGGAGGCGGTGAGCGCGGCTTGGCAGAAGATGCTCGGCGACTTCCGCGCGCGTCCGCACGGACCGCTGAAGAACGTCGGCGCGGCCGAACTGCTGGACGCCTACGTCAGCACCCAGTCGCACGGGGCCTACTGGGAGCCGCTCGCGAAGGCGATGGCCGACTACGTGCTGCGCGGTGACGAACGGGCCGTCCTGGAGTGGGCCACCCCGACCGGGGGCACCGAGGTCGAGCGCTACATCGCGAGCCTGATGTCGGTCGCCTGCCTCGACACCGACTGGCCCGCGGACCGCGCGAAGATCGAGCGGGACTTCACCAAGGTGTCCAAGGGGACTTCCTGGGGCTGGTACAACGTGACGATCCCGTCCGCCTGCGCCAACTGGCCCGGCGGGCACGAGGAGCGGATCAGGACCACCGGCGCTGGGCTTCCGCCGGTCCTGATGTTCGCGACCGACCGGGCCGCCGTCACGCCGTACGCGGACTCCGTCGCGATGCACCAGCGACTGCGGGGTTCGGTGCTGGTGACCGAACGCGACTCGAGCACGACCACCGTGCTCGGACGCCCGGCCACCTTCGCCAACCCGCAGGCCGAGCGGATCGTGAAGGAGTACCTGGTCGACGGCAGGCTCCCGCATGGCGACGTGAGCGTTCCGCCGCACGTCGACCCCGTGCCGACCGCGAGCGCGTCCACCGCGGCACCTCCGGCCCACCTCCGCATGCACGGCTGAGGTCGTTGAAACCCGATGTGGCACTCGCGCCGTGAAGCGAGTGCCACATCGCGGTGTGCGGGCGAGGGTGGCTTTCGCACGTCACCCGCCCTGGGTTGTGGCGCGCCTGGCGGAGGTGAGGGTCACGGAGCTAGCAGTGCGCCGGTGACGGCGGTGCCCAGTTGCTCGGTCGTCGCAGTCCCGCCGAGGTCGGGCGTCGCGACCTCCTTGGCCTCCAGGACGGCGTCGACGGCGGAGCGAACCGCTTGTGCGGCAACGGTTTCACCCAGGTGATCCAGCATCATCGCGCCCGCGAGGACCTGGGCGACCGGGTTGGCGATGCCCTGACCCGCGATGTCGGGGGCGCTGCCGTGCACCGCCTCGAACATGGACGGGTGCTCGCCGGGCGGGTTGATGTTGCCGGACGGGGCCATGCCGAGCCCACCGGTGACCGCCGCCGCGAGGTCGCTGAGGATGTCGCCGAAGAGGTTGGACGCCACGATCACGTCCAGCCGCTCCGGGTGCTGGACCATCCGCGCCGCCAACGCGTCCACGTGGCACTGCTCGCTCTTGACGTCCGGGTACTCCGCGGCGATCTCAGCGAAGATCTCGTCCCAGTACGGCATCGAGTGGATCAGGCCGTTGGACTTCGTCGCCGAGCACAGCCTGCCGTCGCGCGTGCGGGCGAGCTCGAAGGCGTAGCGGATGATCCGCTCGACGCCGACCCGGGTGAACACCGACTCCTGGAGCACGAACTCGCTGGGCTGGCCGGTGTTGTGCCTGCCGCCGATGGCCGAGTACTCGCCCTCGGAGTTCTCCCGGACGATCACCATCTCCAGCTCCTCCGCGGAGCGGCCGCGCAGCACGGAACCGGTCCCGGGGAGCAGGCGGACCGGGCGCAGGTTGACGTACTGCGCGAAGGCCCTGCGGACCGGGATCAGCAGTCCCCACAGGGAAACGTGGTCGGGCACGCCGGGGAAGCCGACCGCGCCGAGGAGGATCCCGTCGAACCCGGCGAGCCGCGCGATACCGTCCTCCGGCATCATCGAGCCGGTCCGCGCGTAGCGCTCGCAGCTCCAGTCGAACTCCGTCCACCGCAGACGGAAGTCGTGCAGCGACGCGGCCTCGTCGAGCACCTTCCGTGCCTCGGCGGTGACGTCGACGCCGATGCCGTCGCCGGGGATCGAGGCGATCTCGTAGGTCCTCACAGGCTCACCGCGATGTACTTGGTCTCCAGGAACTCTTCGATGCCAACGGTTCCGCCCTCGCGGCCGAGACCGGACTGCTTGATCCCGCCGAAGGGCGCCGCCGGGTTGGACACGATGCCCTGGTTCAGGCCGATCATCCCGGCTTCGAGCCGTTCCGACACGCGGAGCGCGCGCTTCACGTCATTGGTGTAGAGGTAGGAGACCAGTCCGTACTCGGTGTCGTTGGCCGCGGCGACCGCCTCGTCCTCGGTGTCGAAGACGGAAATCGGTGCCACAGGGCCGAAGATCTCCTCGCCGGACATGCGCGCGTCGCGCGGCACGTCGGTGAGCACGGTCGCCGGGTAGAAGTGCCCCGGACCGTCCACTTCGGACCCTCCGGTCAGCACCTTAGCGCCGCGGTCGACCGCGTCCCTGACCAGCTCGCTGACCTTGCGCACGGCCGCTTCGTCGATCAGCGGGCCGACGACGACACCGTCCTCGGTGCCGCGGCCCATCGGCAGCGCCGCCATCCGTTCGGTCAGCCTGCGGGCGAACTCCTCGTAGACCCCGCGCTGCACGTAGAACCGGTTCGCCGCGGTGCACGCCTCGCCGATGTTGCGCATCTTGGCCTGCATCGCGCCGTCCACCGCGGCGTCCAGATCGGCGTCGTCGAAGACCAGGAACGGCGCGTTGCCGCCCAGCTCCAACGAGGTGCGCAGCACCTTCTCCGCGCACTGCTCGAGGAGTGTGCGACCGACGGCGGTCGAGCCGGTGAAGGAGAGCTTGCGCGCGCGTCCGTCGCGGATCAACGGCTCCATCACCCCGCCCGCGTCGTTCGTGGTGATCACGTTGAGGGCGCCGTCCGGCAGTCCCGCCTCGGCCAGGATGCCCGCGAGGGCGAGCATGGACAGCGGGGTCTGCGCCGCGGGCTTGATCACCGAGGTGCAGCCGGCCGCGATCGCCGGGCCGAGCTTGCGCCCACCCATGGCCATCGGGAAGTTCCACGGCGTGATCAACAGGGTCGGCCCGACCGGCTGCCTGGTGACCAGGAACCGCCCGTTCCCGTTGGGCGCCACGGCATAGCCGCCGTCGATGCGCACCGCCTCCTCGGCGAACCAGCGGAAGAACTCGGCGGCGTAGGCGACCTCGCCGCGCGCCTCGGCCAGCGGCTTGCCCATCTCCAGCGTCATCAGCAGCGCGAGTTCTTCGTTGCGCGCCAAGAGGATCTCGTAGGCACGGCGCAGGATCTCCCCGCGTTCGCGCGGCGGCATCGCGGCGAACCCGGGCTGTGCGGCCACGGCCGCGTCCAGTGCCGCCCTGCCGTCCGCGGGCGAGGCGTCCGCGACCTCGCAGAGCCGTTCCCCCGTCGAGGGATCGTGCACGGCGAAGGTCTTCCCGTCCTTGGCGGCGACCCACTCGCCGCCGATGAACAGCTCCTTCGCGACCGCGTCGACCACGCCGCTCTCGCTGATCTCAGACATCCCGCTCCTCGCCGAAGGCGTTCATTGCGTCGGTCCGAACCCCATGCTACGAATATTGTCGACAATCTACAACACCCCTCGCGTGCGTCAGGAGTGTTCATGGCCCAGCTTTCCCCCGTGCTCAAGCAGGCAACCCCGGTCGTCGTCGACCGCGGTGAGGGCGTCTACCTCTACGACACCACCGGCAAGCGCAACCTCGACTTCACCGCCGGGATCGGGGTGACCAGCACGGGCCACTGCCACCCCCGCGTCGTCGCCGCGGCCCAGGCGCAGATCGGCAAGCTGATCCACGGCCAGTACACGACGGTGATGCACAAGCCGATGCTCGAACTCACCGAGAAGCTGGGCGAGGTGCTGCCGCCCGGCCTGGACTCGCTGTTCTTCTCGAACTCCGGCAGCGAGGGCGTCGAAGCGGCGCTGCGGCTGGCCCGCCAGGCCACCGGACGTCCGAATGTCATTGTGTTCCAAGGAGGTTTCCACGGCAGGACGGTGGCCGCGGCGACCATGACCACGTCCGGGACGCGGTTCAGCGCGGGCTTCTCGCCGTTGATGGGCGGCGTGCACGTGGCACCGTTCCCCAACGCCTACCGCTACGGGTGGGACGTCGGGACGGCGACGAAGTTCGCGTTGCGGGAGCTGGACTACCTCTTCGCCACGGTCACCGCGCCGCACGAGACCGCCGCTTTCTTCATCGAGCCCGTGCTCGGCGAGGGCGGCTACGTGCCCGCGAACACCGAGTTCTTCGCGGGGCTGTGCGAGCGCGCGGACCGGCACGGCATCCTGCTGGTGATCGACGAGGTGCAGACCGGGTTCGGGCGCACCGGCAAGTTCTGGGGCCACGACCACTTCGACGTGCGACCGGACATCGTGGTGATCGCGAAGGGCCTCGCGAGCGGCTTCCCGCTCTCCGGCATCGCGGCGTCGACCGAGCTGATGAGCAAGGCGTGGCCGGGTTCGCAGGGCGGAACCTACGGCGGCAACGCGGTCTCCTGCGCGGCGGCCGCGGAGACGCTGAGCGTGATCAAGGACGAGGGCCTGGTCGAGAACGCGGCCTCACGGGGCGAACAGCTGCTCGCCGGCGCCCGGCTGATCGCGGACAAGACGCCGCGGATCGGCGATGTGCGCGGGTTGGGGCTGCTGGTCGGCTCCGAGTTCACCACCTCCGACGGGGAGCCCGACAACCCCACCGCGCAGGCCGCGCAGAAGGCAGCGGCGGAACGCGGGTTGCTGTTGCTGACCTGCGGTGCGCACATGAACGTCGTCCGGATGATCCCGCCGTTGATCGTCACCGCCGAGCAGATCGACGAGGCCCTGGAGATCTGGGCCGACGCCGTCGCGTCCGTCACCAAGAGCTGAGGGGAATCGAAGTGGCCCGCTACATCACCATCACCCTGGACAAGCGCGGGGTGTCCTGCCGCGCCCGGCTGCTCGACGCGGAGGCGCCGCGGACCTGCAAGGCCGTGTGGGACGCGCTGCCGCAGAGCGGATCGGCCTACCACGCCAAGTACGCCCGCAACGAGATCTACACGTTGGTCCCGCCGTTCGCCGATCCCCAGCCCGGCAGGGAGAACCCGACCGTGACGCCGATCCCCGGCGACGTCGTGTACTTCGGCTTCGAGGCGTGGGAGATCGGCAACCCGGCCTACGGCTACGAGGACGCCAGCGAGGCGCACAGCGACCAGGGCGCCACCGACCTGGCGATCTTCTACGGCCGCAACAACCTGCTGATCAACGGCGACGCGGGCTGGGTGCCCGGCAACGTCTTCGCCACCATCGAGGAGGGGCTCGCCGAGATCGCCGCCGCCGCCCAGGACCTGTGGCTGCGCGGTGTGGAGGGCGAAACCCTCTCCTTCGCCCGCGCCACCGACTAGGGCGCCGCGCCCGCGGTGAGGCTCGTTCCGGGGGCGAGGCGTCGGACGGCGTCCTCCATGTGGGCCTCCAGCAGGGAGAGCACGAGGTCCTCGTCCCCGGCGCGGATCGCCTCGATAATCTGGTTGTGCTCGCCGACGCGCTCCTCCACCGCCTGGTAGGTGCGCTGCAGCTCGGCGAGGCACATCCGCGTCTCGATCAGCAGCGTGCGCGCCATCCGGACGAGGCGGGGGCTGCCGGAGGCGGCGATCAGCGCCTCGTGGAACTTGAGGTCGGCGTCCGACAGCGCGGTCGGGTCGTCGTCATCGGCGGCCACGGCCATCGCCCGCACGGTCTCGTCCAGCGTCGCCGCGACGTTCTCCCGGTCGCCGCCGCGCATGATCCGGATGACCGCGGCGCGCTCGATCGCCGACCGCGCCGAGTAGATGTCGTACACGTCGGCCGGGCCCAGGTCGATCACGAACAGCCCGCGGTGCCGTTCCGCGCGCAGCAGGCCCTCGGAGACCAGCCGCTGCATCGCCTCGCGCAGCGGCCCGCGGGAGACCTGGAACCTCGACGCCAGCTCGGTCTCGCCGAGCTGGGTGCCGGGCGGCAGGGAGCCGTACATGATCGCGTCGCGCAGCTGCCGCGCGATGATCTCGGCGGTGGACTCCCGGCTGACCGGTTCGATGTCCGGCAGCGCCATCACGCACCTCCTGTGCGGAAAAGTGTGCCGAGGGCGTCGGTCCTGGGGTGCGCGCCGACCAGCCGCAGGCCC
This sequence comes from Allokutzneria albata, assembly GCF_900103775.1. Taxonomy (GTDB): domain Bacteria; phylum Actinomycetota; class Actinomycetes; order Mycobacteriales; family Pseudonocardiaceae; genus Allokutzneria; species Allokutzneria albata. Next base: position 4,822,294 of record NZ_LT629701.1, read on the forward strand.
TCCCAGACGGTCACCTGGTTCGCGGTCAGCACGGGCTTGCCGAGCCGCTTCTCGATCTCGTCGACCACGTCGAGCGTGCGCATCGCGGTGTCCGGCACCAGGACGGCGTCGGCGCCGGGGTGGTCGTGCGCCACCGCGAACTCGATCACCGCCTCGGGACTGAGCCTGCCCACCTCGGCGGCCGTGTCGATGTCGGCGCTCGCCATGGACACGACCTCCACACCGCCCGCGCCGAGGAACTCCACGAAGTACTCCGCGACGCCGGCCGGGTAGCTCGCGGCGACCGAGACCCGGCGGAGCCCGAGCGCCAGCGCCGCGTTGGCGAAGGCGAAGGACGTGCTGGAGGCCGGTTTCCCCGCGGCGGCGGCCAGTTTCGCGACCTGGTCGGCCGCGCCGTCCCACCGGTAGACGAAGCTCCCGCTGGTGCACGCCCAGACGACCGCGTCCGGCTCGTGCTTGGCCAGCAGCCGCGCGCCCTCGGCGAGCCGTTCCGGGCTGCCGAGGTCCAGCAGCTCGGGCACCGCGTGCAGGTCCGTGCCGTAGATGTGCTCGACCGGGAGCCGCACGTCAGCGCCGAGCAGTCGCGCCGCGAACGGGTACTCGTCCTCCACCGCGTGGTCGGGGTAGATGAAGCCGATCGTCGGCATCGGGGGTCCTCCAACAGGGTTGTCGACAATCCTAGGCCATTCAGGTGACCTCGCGGAGCCAGCCGCCCGGCCCCACGATGGGCAGCCGCATCCGGCGCAGGCAGGCCCACATGGTCAGCTGGTTGGCCGTGAGCACGGGCTTGCCGAGCCTGCGCTCCAGCGGCTCGATCAGGTCGTAGGTGGGCAGGTTGGTGCAGCTGACGAAGATCGCCTCGGCCTCGGGGTGGTTCGCGGCGAGGATGCGCTCGGCGATGGTGCGGTAGCCGACCTTCCAGATCCCTCCGCCCAGCCCGAGGTAGTCGCTGGAGACCGTGCGCACGCCCAGTTCGGTCAGGAAGGCCTGCAGGCTCCTGGTCAGGTCCTCGTCGTAGGGGGTGATCACCGAGACCGCCCGCAGGTCCAGCTGCTGCAGCACCTCGGCGAGCGCGCCGGAGGTGGTCACCGCGTCCGGGGCGCCCGCGTCGCAGATCGCCTTGCACAGCGAGCGCTCGTAGTCCACGCCGTTGACGAAGCTGCCGGAGGTGCACAGGTACGCCACGACCTCGGGCTCGACGTGCAGCACGTCCCTGGTGGCCGCGGCGAGGTGGGCGCTGTTGCTGACCAGCCTGGCCATCTCCATGCTGACCGGCACCGGTTCGTACGGGGTGCGGGCCAGGTGCAGGGAGACCTCCATCGGCACCCACCGCCACAGCTCCCGCTCCAGCGCCAGGTCGAACGGGGCGATCACGCCGATCCCCCGCTGGGCGAGCGGACCGTCGAACTCCAAGAGATCCAAATCCAAGGCTGGGCTCCCAGGGTGAGGAGTGGCCTCCGGGGTGACTCCTCGGATTGTTGACAATCATACGAACGACTTTTAGCGTGTCAACGTGCCCGAAACCCCAGTGCTCACGGTTCTGCACGGCGACCGGCTGCCGCCTGGCATGCAGGGCATCGAGGCCGCCGCGGTGGTTCGTTACACCCGCGAGGACGGCCTGGCCGAAGCGCTGCGCGGCGCGGACGCGCTGTTCGTCTACGACTTCCTCTCCAAGGCCGTTCCGGGTGCCTGGCACGCCGCCGACCGGCTCCGCTGGGTGCATATCGCCAGCGCAGGAGTGGACCCGGTGCTCTTCCCCGGACTCAGGGACAGCGACGTGGTGCTGACCAACTCCCGCGGCGTCTTCGACCGCCCGATCGCCGAGTACGTGCTGGGCGTGCTGCTGGCCTTCGCCAAGGATTTCGCTCGTTCGGCCGAACTCCAGAGCCGGAAACGTTGGCTGCACAGGGAAACCGAGCGACTGACCGGCAAACGTGCGCTCGTCGTCGGCACCGGCCCGATCGGCAGGGCCATCGCCGGGCTGCTGCGCGCGGTCGGACTGGAGGTGACCGGGGTCGGCCGCCGTGCCCGCGCGGACGACCCGGACTTCGGCACCGTCCACGCGGCCGACCGGCTCGTCGACCACCTGCCGGACGCGGACTTCGTCATCGCGGTCGCGCCGCTGACCGAGCACACCAAGGGGATGTTCGACTCCCGCGCGTTCGACGCGATGCGCCCGACCGCTCGGTTCGTCAACGTCGGCCGCGGCGAGCTGGTGGTGACCTCCGACCTGGTCGACGCGCTGCGCGACGGGGTGATCGCCGGAGCCGCGCTCGACGTGTTCGAGACCGAGCCGCTGCCCCAAGACAGTCCTTTGTGGACGATGGAGAACGTCCTTGTCTCACCGCACATGTCCGGCGACTTCGTCGGCTGGCGGGACGCGCTGGTCGAGGTCTTCGCGGACAACTTTCGGCGGTGGCGGGCCGATCGTGATCTTCGTAATGTCGTCGACAAGCAGCTGGGCTACGTGCCGAGCACACGCTGAGGAGGGTCACGGCCCCGAACACGAGCAGCCTGCCGACGGCGAGCGAACTGGCCGCCGCGTACTCCTCCGGAGAGCTTTCGCCGGTGGAGGCGACCCGGTCCGCGCTCGACGCCATCGAGCGCGCGGACGGCGACTACAACGCCTACTGCCTCGTCGACGCCGAAGCCGCTATGGAGCAGGCCAAGGCTTCCGAGCAACGGTGGCACGACGGCAACCCGATCGGCTGGCTGGACGGCGTTCCCGCCTCGATCAAGGACATGTTCCTCAGCGTCGGCTGGCCGACGCTGCGCGGGTCGCGCTGCATCGACCCGGAGCAGCCGTGGGTGGTGGACAGCCCGGTCACCGCGCGGATGCGGGAGAACGGCCTGGTGCTGCTGGGAAAGACCACGACTCCCGAGCTCGGGTGGAAGGGTGTGACCGACAGCCCGCTCACCGGTGTGACCCGGAACCCTTGGGACGCAACGAAAACCGCGGGCGGGTCCAGCGGTGGCAGCGCGGCCGCCGTCGCCGCGGGCATGGGCGCGCTCTCGGTGGGCACCGATGGCGGTGGCTCGGTGCGGATTCCCGCTTCGTTCTGCGGGATCGTCGGTTTCAAGCCGACGCACGGGCGCATCCCGTTGTTCCCCGCGAGCCCCTTCGGTCCGCTGTCGCACGCGGGTCCCATGGCGCTGTCCGTCGACGACATCGCGCTGCTGCAGGACGTGCTGGCGTTGCCCGACTACCGTGATCCGGCGGCACTTCCCCAGCTCGTCGGCACCTACCGCGAGGCCGTGCGGCGCGACGTCCGCGGGCTGCGCGCGGCGTTCTCGCCGGACCTCGGCTACGTCGGCGTGGACCCCGAGGTCGCGGAGATCGTGGCGGCGGCGGTGCGGGCGATCGACGAGGCCGGACTGCACGTCGACCAGGCCGACCCCGGTTTCCAGGACCCTAAGGAGGCGTTCTGGGTGCTGTGGTCGACCGGCGCCGCGAAGTGGCTGGACACCTTCCCCGCGGGCTCGGCCGACCAGCTCGACCCCGGGCTGCGGATGCTGTGGGAGCAGGGCGGGACGTACACCGCCAGCGACTACCTCGGCGCGAACGCCGAACGGGCCGCGCTGGGCATCACCATGGGCGAGTTCCACACCAGGCACGACGTGCTGATCACGCCGACCATGCCGATCACCGCGTTCGAGGCCGGCGTGGACGTGCCCCCGGGTAGCGGTATGCGGAGCTGGCCGGACTGGACGCCGTTCACCTACCCGTTCAACATGACGCAGCAGCCCGCGATCAGCATGCCGGTCGGCCGGACCGCCGCGGGGCTGCCCGTGGGCCTGCAGATCGTCGGGCCCCGTCACTCCGACGATCTCGTGCTCGCCGTCGCGCGCCTGGTCGAGGAGGTCGTCCCCGCCCGCTAGGACCGGCCGAGCGCGCGGAAGAGCTTGAGCAGCAAGGTGTATCCGCGCGCCAGCGATCGGAAGCCGACCAGCGGTGGACGGCCGAGGCCGATGCCGCGCCGGCTGGCGATGGTCTGCGCCTCGGTGAAGCGGAGCAGGCCCTCGGCACCGTGCCGCCTGCCGATGCCGGAGTCCCCGATCCCGCCCATCGGCGCGTCCACACTGCCGTAGCTCGACGCGTAGCCCTCGTTCACGTTGACCGACCCGGAGTTCAGCCGCGCGGCCACGACGCGTCCACTTCGGACGTTCCCGCTCAGCACGCTCGCGTTGAGGCCGTAGCGGGTGTCGTTGGCCATGTGCACCGCTTCGTCCACAGTGGAGCAGCGGTACACCGAGACGACCGGTCCGAAGGTCTCCTCGGCGAAGCACGTCATGTCCTCGGTGACGCCCGCGAGCACGGTGGGCTCATAGCAGTACGGCCCGACATCAGGGCGTCTCTTGCCCCCGGTGAGCACGCGCGCGCCCTTCTCGACGGCATCGCGCACGTGCTCCTCGACGACGCCGAGTTGGCGTTGGGAGGCAAGGGACCCCATCTCCGCCGACCAGTCCAGCCCGACACCGAGCCGCATGTGCCGAACCCGCCGGAGGAAGCACTCCATGAACGCGTCGTGGACGGCGTCGTGCACGTACAGCCGCTCGGTTGAGACGCAGAGCTGCCCCGCCGAGGTGAAGCACGCGCGCACCGCGATCTCCGCGGCCCTGTCCGGGTTCGCGTCGTCGAGCACCAGCAACGCGTTCTTCCCGCCCAGCTCCAACGACACGCCGACGAGCCGCTCCGCCGCGCGCTTGGCGACCTCGCGCCCGGTGCGCGTGGAACCGGTGAAGCAGACGTGGTCCGCTCCGTCGACCACCGCTCCGCCGATCGTGGGACCGTCGCCGACGACCACCTGCCACAGGTCCTCGGGCATACCGGCTTCACGCAGCAGGCCGACTCCCCACAGCGCGGTCAGCGCGCCCTGGACGTCGGGCTTGTGCACGACGCCGTTGCCCGCGGCCACGGCGGCGAGCCCGTCGGAGACCCCCAGTTCGAGCGGGTAGTTCCACGGCGAGATGACGCCGACCACGCCCTTGGGCCGCCGCACCTCGTCGACCCGGATGACGCCGGGCAGGAAGCCGGAACGCCTGGTGCAGGCCAGCATCCGCTCGGCGCGCCTGCCGTAGTAGCGGGCTCCCACCGCCGTCCCGGCCAGCTCCTCGAAGGCGTGCCAGCGAGCTTTCCCGGTCGCCGTCTGGATGATGTCCAGGGCCTCTGCTTGCCGTGACAGCAAGAGATCGTGGAAGCGCAGCAGGACCTGACCGCGTTCTCTCGGCGCAACGGCGCACCATTCGCGTTGCGCCGCCGCCGCTCGCGCGTACGCCTCGGCCACGTCGTCCACAGTGGACACGGGAAGCGCCGCGTAGTGGCTGCCGGTCAGCGGGGTGACCACGGAGGTGGTGGTCCCCGACGACGACAGGACGATGTTCTTGTCGATCATGCCGGCCCCCTAGTCGGGCCAGGACGGCTTGCGCTTCTCCAGGAACGCGGACATGCCCTCCTTGGCACCCGGCGTCTGCGAGGCCGCCGCCATGGCTTCGAGCGCGATCTCGTAGGCGTCCGCCTCCGGCCGGTCGAGCTGCGCGTAGAGCGTCCGCTTGCCCGCCGCCTTGCTGGCCCTGCTGCCCCGCGTCGCGCGCGCGAGCAGGTCGTCGACGGCGGCGTCCAGCTCCTCGTCCGGCACGACGCGGTTGACCAGCCCCCACTGCTCGGCCGTGGCCGCGTCGATCGGATCGCCCGTCAGTGCCAGCTCCATCAGGCGTTTGCGGCCGATGGCCCGGGCCACCGGAACGGCGGGCGTGTGGCAGAACCACCCGGCTTTCCCTCCGGGGAGCGCGAACCCGGCGGACGCGGCGGCCACGGCGAGGTCGCACGACGCGACGAGCTGGCACCCGGCGGCCGTGGCCAGCGCGTGCACCCGCGCGATCACCACCTGCGGGATGGACTGGACGGTGCGCATCACCTCGGTGCACAGCTCCAGCAGTTCCCGCACGCCGTCGAGGTCCCGCGCGGCGACGTCGGCGAAGTCGTGCCCGGCGGAGAAGACCTTGCCCGTCCCGGCCAGGACCACACCGGTCGCGTCGGAGTCCCCCGCCGCGCGGAACGCGGCCAGCAGCTCGGTCAGGTGCTCGGCGGAGAGCGCGTTGCGGCGCTCCGGCCGGTTCATCGTGATCCGAACGGTGTCGTCCGTGCGATCGACGAGGAGGTTCCGGTACTCGACCATGGCCCGACCGTAGCGCCGTGGAGTTAGCCTGACGAGGTGCCGGAACTACTCATCCCCTTTTTGGCCGTCGTTGTCGTGCTGACGGTCACACCCGGTCCTGATATGGCCCTCGTGCTGCGCAACGGGGTGCGTGGTGGCACGGCGGCGGCGTGGTGGACCGGACTCGGTTGCTGCGCGGGCATCGCGGTGCACGCGCTGGCGGCGGTGGTCGGCCTCTCCGCGCTCCTGGCAGCCTCGGCGACCGCGTTCACCGTGGTGAAGCTCGCGGGCGCGGCCTACCTGGTGTGGCTCGGCGTGCAGGCGCTCTGGGCGGCCCGGCACGGCCTGCGCGGTGTCCAGGCTTCCTTGACGGATGCCGTCAAGGAGCCGATGGCGCGCGGCGCGGCGTTCCGCCAGGGCGTGCTGAGCAACATCCTCAACCCCAAGATCGCCCTGCTGTTCCTGACCCTGCTGCCGCAGTTCGTGGCCGCGGGGGAGTCCCGGATGGCCACCTCGGCGGTGCTGGCCGCGGTCTTCCTCGCGCTCGCGGTGGCGTGGTGGACGGTCTTCTCGGTGCTGATCGGCAAGCTCGGCCGCCTCCTGTCCGCCCCCAGGGTCAAGCTGGCGCTCGAACGCCTCACCGGCGCGGTCCTCGTCGCCCTCGGCCTCCGCGTGGCCCTCGACTGATCAGGGGCGCTACGGCGTGTGGAAGGTGCGGCGGTAGGCACCGGGGGTGACACCGAGGGCGGCGTGCATGCGGCGCCGGAGGTTGGCCGCGGTGCCGAGGCCGCAGCGCTGGGCGACGCGGTCGACCGACAGCTCCGTGCTCTCCAGCAGGCGCTGCGCGTGCCGAACTCGCTGCGCCAGCAACCACTTCCCCGGCGTGGTGCCCATCGCCGCGGTGAACGCGCGCTGGAAGGAGCGCTCACTCATTCCCGCGTGCGCGGCCAGATCGCTCACGCCGAGCGGGGACTCCAGCCTGGCGCTCGCCCAGTCCACTGTGGACCCGATGCCCGCCTGTGCGGGCCGCGGCGGCACCGGGGCGTCGATGAACTGGCGCTGGTCCCCTTCCCGCGCGGGCGGCATCACCAACCGCCGGGCGAGCGCGGTCGCCACGGAAGCCCCCAGCGACCGTCGCACCAGGTGCAGGCAGAGGTCCACTCCGCCGACAACCCCCGCTGACGTCAGCACCGAGCCGTCGTCGGTGAAGAGCACATCGCCTCGGATCTCCGCGCGCGGCGCCGCTGATGCGAGCTGCGGCAGCAACCGCCAGTGCGTCGTCGCGGGCCTGCCGTCGAGCAGCCCGGCCGCGGCGGCGGTGAACGCGCCGGAGCACAGCGTCGCGATCACCCCGTCGTAGTCGCGGAGCGCCCGGATCACCGACTGCGGCACCGGCGCCAACGGGTCGTACCGGCCCGGCAGCACCACCAGATCGCAGTCCGCCAGACCGCTCAAGCCGTGGGTCGGCGTGAGCGAGCCGATCGGGCGCAAGGCCACGGATGCCTTGCGGGGCGCGCAGATCCTCACCTCGAACGGTCCTCCGGAGGCTGCAATGGTTGCCAAGGGCATGTCGACGCACCACACCTCGGCGGTCACGGCGACGTCGAAGGAGCGGGTGTCCGGCAGGGCGAGAAGACCGATCGTGCGCATGGCAGAAAAGTACTCCTTCGTGCCAGTTCTGCCACTCCCTTCGCGCGCACCCGACGGGCAGGCTCGACGGCATGACAACAGCTCTGATCGTGATCGACGTGCAGCGCGGGTTCGACGACGCCGAGTTCTGGGGCAAGCGCAACAACCCCGACGCCGAGGCGAACATCCGGCTGCTCATCGAGGCGTGGCAGCGCGAAGGCCAGCCGATCGTCCTCGTGCGGCACAACTCCACCAAGCCCGGCTCGCCGCTGCGGCCCGGCCAGGAAGGCAACGAGTTCAAGTCCGAGCTCGACGGCGTCATACCGGACTTCCTGGTCAACAAGAGCGTGCACTCCGCTTTCCACGGCGAGGAGGACCTGCACGCGTGGCTGCAGGAGCGCGGTATCACCAGGCTCGTCACGTGCGGCATCCAGACGAACCGCTGCGTGGAGACCACGACGCGCGTCGGCGGCGACCTCGGCTACGAGATCAGGTACGTCCTCGACGCCACGTTCACCTTCGACGAGACCGCGCAGGACGGATCGGTCGTCACCGCGGACGAGATCGCCCGCGTGGTCGCGGTGAACCTGCACGACAACTTCGCCGAGGTGACCACCACGCGCGCCGTGCTTACCTGAGAGGTAATCGATTCGACGCGCCCGCCGGGCTAGAAATGAGGCATGACAACACGCGAGACGGTGATGGACCTGCTGCGGCGGATCGGCGAGGGCGACCCCGAGCGGATCGCGGAACTCTACGCCGAGCAAGGCGACTGGAAGCTGGACTGGCCCGAGGCGGAGCACGGTCGCGCCGAAACTCCCTGGATCAAGCACAGGTCCACGCGCGCCGACGCCGCCGAGCACTACCGCCAGATCGGCGAGAACCACGTGCCCGGCGAAGCCGGGACGGAGATCGAACGCATCCTCGTGGACGGCGACGACGCCGTGGTGCTGGGCGAGATCCGGCAGACCGCGAAGTCCACCGGACGGGCCTACCGGGCCCGCTTCGCCCTGCACCTCACGGTCGAGGACGGACTGGTCACCCGGCACCACGTCTACGAGGACAGCCTCGCCGTGGCGCAGGCGTTCACGCGCTGAGGGGTCCTAGGTCTCGTCCAGCACGGACTGCAGGAAGGACCGCGTCCGCTCGTGGGTGGGCGAGTCGAACATCTCCTCCGGCGGCGCGGCCTCGATGATGCGGCCCTCGCAGAACATCAGCACGCGGTGCGAGATGTCTCTGGCGAACTTCATCGCGTGGGTCACGCACAGCATCGTGACGTCGGTGGTCTTGGCGACGTCGCGCAGCACGTCGAGCACTCCGGCGGCCAGCTCCGGGTCCAGCGCCGAGGTCACCTCGTCCAGCAGCAGCACATCCGGCTGCATCGCCAGCGCACGGGCGATCGCCACCCGCTGCTGCTGGCCGCCGGAGAGCTGCGAGGGATACGCGTCGATCTTGTGGTCCAGGCCCACCATCTCCAGCAGGCCGAGCGCGCGCTCCTCGGCCTCCTCTTTGGACAGTCCGAGGACGTGCACGGGCGCCTCGGTGACGTTGCGCAGCACCCGCATGTTCGGGAAGAGGTTGAAGGACTGGAAAACCATGGTGATGCGCTGGCGCACCTTGCGGATGTGCGCCTCGCCCGCCTCCACCAGCTTCCCGCCGCGCTCCTCGTGGTAGAGGTAGTCCTCGCCGACGCGGATCGTGCCGGTGTCCGGCTTCATCAGCGTCATCAGCATCCGCAGGATCGTGGTCTTGCCCGAGCCGCTCGGCCCGATCAGCGTGACCCGCTCCCCCGCGCCCATCGCGAAGCAGAGGTCGTTGAGCACCACGTTGTCGCCGAAGCGCTTGGACACCTTGTCGAAGTGGATGAACTGCCCGTCCTTGCGTGAGGTCAGGGCTGCCTCGGTGGCCGGCTGGCTCATGAGCTTGCGGTCCTTTCCTAGCAAGGGTTACACGGGCCGGGGAGCGGGGACCAGGCGCCGCTCCGTCCGCCGCACCAGCCACGCGGTCGGCAGGCTCAGCAACAGGAAGAGCACGCCGATGATGGTGACCGGCTCCAGGTAGCGGTAGTTCTCCGCGCCGAGCTGCCTGGCGACGGAGAGCAGCTCCATCACCGTGATCACGGTGAGCTGCGGGGTCTCCTTGAACATCGCGATCGCGTAGTTGCCCAGCGCCGGGATCGACGGCGGCACCGCCTGCGGCAGGATCACGCTCGTCCACACCCGCCGCGTCGGCAGGTTGAGCGCCTTGGCCGCCTCCCACTGCCCGGCGGGCACCCCCTCGATGCCGGAGCGGTACACCTCCGAGGTGTAGGTGGCGTAGTGCAGGCCGAGCCCGATCACGCCGGTCATGAAGGCGGAGAGCTGGATGCCCGCCTCCGGCAGCACGAAGAACAGCACGAACAGCTGCACCAGCAACGGGGTCGAGCGGATGAACTCGACGAAGATCTCGGTGGGGATGCAGATCCACCGCGACGGGCTGCGCCGCAGCACGGTGAAGATCAGGCCCAGCACCAACGCGATCGCCGTACCGGCCAGCGTCGCGAGCACGGTCACGCCGAGCCCGTCCAGCAGCTGCGGCAGGGTTTCCCAGGCGTAGCCCCAGTCCCACGTCATGCCGACTTCACCCCCTTGACACGCGCGAAGAATCCCGGAGTCGGCGCTCTGCCGAGGGACTTCGCCACGCGGCGCTCGATCAGCCGGACGATGGTCGTGAAGATCACCGCGAGGATCGCGTAGAGGATCAGCAGCGCGGTGAACACCGAAGCGGAGTCACCGGTGGCGTTGCGCACGATCTGCCCGGCGAAGGTCAGGTCCGGGATCAGCACGATGTACGCGACCGAGGTGCCCTTCAGCAGCTCGATGAGCAGGTTGCCGAACGGCGGCAGCATGCGCGCGATCGCCTGCGGCAGAACGACCAGGCGCATCCGCTGGGACCTGGTGAAGTTCAGCGCGATCGCCGCCTCGATCTGCGCGACCGGGACGGCCACGATGCCGCCGCGCACCACCTCCGCGCCGTAGGCGCCGATGTTCAGCGCCAGCGCGAGGACGCCCGCCCACATCGGGTCGAGCTGCCAGCCCGCGTAGGGCAGCGCGAAGACGAACCAGAACAGCAGCACCAGCGCGGAGATCCCGCGGAACAGCTCGATGTAGCACCGGCCGACGCCGCGCAGCACGATGTTCGGGCTGCACGTGGCGATCCCCGCCGCGAACGAGAACACCAGACCGAGCGCGGCCGCGCCGATGGTCAGCTGCAACGTGGTGAGCAGACCTTCGAGCAGGTAGGCGAAAAGCTGGGGAGACATGATCACCTCAACTGGAGGAGCTGGTGTCGCTGCACAGCTCGGCGGCGGTCAGGGTGGTCATCTCGGACTCGGTGAAACCAAACGGCCGCACCGTCGACAGCAGCTCGCCACTGGCCCGCATGCGGTTGAGCTCCACGTTGAACGCGTCCCGGAAAGTCCTTTGGTCGCGCCGGAAACCGAACGCGCCGCAGCCGAGCTTGCGCTTGCCGCCGATCACCGGGACGTAGGCCGGGGTCAGCTCCAGCGGTGCGTCCGGGCGCTTGTTCAGCGCGTCCCGCAAGGAGATCGCGGTCAGTGAGAAGGCGTCCGCGCGGTTGGCCAGGATGCCGTCCAGCCCGCTGAAGACGCTGTCGAAGATGACCGCGCGGTCCATCAGGCCGAGGTCGGTCGCATAGCCGATGTTCGCGCTTCCGGTGAGCAGACCGACGCGAATGTCTTTCCGCGCAACGATGTCGTCGAGGGTGTTGATCCCCTTGGGGTTGCCCTTGGGCACCATCAGCGCCTCCGGCGCCTGGTACTCCGGATCGGAGAACAGGATCTGCTTGCACCGCGCGGGCGTGACGAACATGCCCGCCGCGATGACGTCGAAGACCCCGACCTGCAGCGCCGGGATCAGCGAGCCGAAGTCGGTGATCCGCGGGTTCATCCGCTCGACACCCAAGCGCTGGAAGACTTTCCGCGCCAGCTCGGGTGCCTCGCCGGTGATCCGGCCGCTGCGGTCGACGAAGCCGTACGGCGCCTCGTTGGCGATGCCGATGTTGACCTCGCCGCGGTCGCGGATGCGGCTGAGCAGGTCGCCGCCCGCCTCCTGCGCGGTCAGATCCACTGTGCTGCAAGAGGAAACGGCCATCCCCAGCGCGCCGGCCGCCGTGCCCAGGAGGAAGTTCCGTCGGGTGACGTGCGCGGCACACACGAGGGGCGACTCCTTGCCTCGGCAACAGAACCCGGCGAACGGTAGGTGCGCCACCCCACGGGGTCAAAGGGTCCGGTGTGGACGGCCGCGCTCGCCGCCGCGGGTGTACCCGCTTTTGCCCCGGTCAAACCGCGAGTTCTGTGCGAAGGTCACGATTCGGTCAAGCCGTGGGCTTTCCGGATGACCGTCACGATCTCGTCCATGATCTCGGTGAGCTCGTAGTCCTTGGGCGTGAACACCTTGGCCACACCGCGTTCCACCAGCTCATCCGCGTCGGCGGGCGGGATGATCCCGCCGAGCACCACCGGCACGTCGGTCACCCCGGCCGCCCTCAGCCCCTCGACGACCGCGGGCACGACCTCCAGGTGTGAGCCGGACAACACCGACAGCCCGACGACGTGCACGCCCTCCTGCACCGCAGCGGCCACGATCTGCGCGGGCGTGAGCCGAATGCCTTGGTAGACCACCTCGAAACCGACGTCGCGCGCCCGGACCGCGACCTGCTCCGCGCCGTTGGAGTGCCCGTCGAGGCCGGGCTTGCCGACCAGGATGCGCAGCCGCTCGCCCAGCTCCTCGCTCGCCTTGGCCACCCGCTCCCGCACCCCGGCCAGCGCGGCACCTGCCGCTCCGGCCGCCGAGGCACCGGACACCCCGGTCGGCGCGCGGTACTCGCCGAAGACCTCGCGCAGCGCCGAGGCCCACTCGCCCGTGGTCACCCCGGCCTTGGCACAGGAAATGGTGGCGGACATGAGGTTCGCACCGGTCTTGGCCGCCTCGCGCAGCCCGCGCAGCGACTCGTCCACAGTGGACGCTTCGCGGGCGGAGCGCCACGCGCGCACGGCCTCGCTCGCCTCGCGCTCCACCTTCGGGTCGATCGTCTCGATCGCCTTGGCACCCTCGGCCTGCAACGGGCTCGGCTCGGTGGTGTCGAACTTGTTCAGCCCGACGACGACGTCCTCACCGGACTCCACCCGGCGACGGCGCTCGGCGAGCGAGGAGACCATCTGCGACTTCATGTAGCCGCTCTCCACCGCCGCGACCGCGCCGCCCATCGCCTGCACGCGGTCGATCTCCGCCCGCGCGCCTGCCACGATCTCGTCGACCTTCGCCTGGATCACCGGCGAGCCGTCGAAGAGGTCCTCGTACTCCAGCAGATCCGTCTCGTAGGCCAGCACCTGCTGCATCCGCAGCGCCCACTGCTGGTCCCACGGGCGCGGCAGGCCCAGCGCCTCGTTCCACGCGGGCAGCTGGATCGCGCGGGCGCGGGCGTTGCGGGACAACGACACCGCGAGCATCTCCAGCACGATGCGTTGGACGTTGTTCTCCGGCTGCTGCTCGGTCAGCCCGAGCGAGTTGACCTGCACGCCGTAGCGGAACCGCCGCTGCTTCGGGTTCTCGATGCCGTAGCGGTCGCGGGTGATCTCCTCCCAGAGCACGCCGAAGGCGCGCATCTTGCACATCTCCTCGATGAACCGCACGCCCGCGTTGACGAAGAAGGAGATCCGCCCGACCACTTCGCCGAAGCGGTCGTCCGGCAGCTGTCCGGAGTCGCGCACCGCGTCGAGCACGGAGATCGCCGTGCACATGGCGTAGGCGACCTCCTGCACCGGGGACGCGCCGACCTCCTGCAGGTGGTAGCTGCAGATGTTGATCGGGTTCCACTTCGGCACGTGCTGCACCGCCCACGCCACCATGTCGGTGATCAGCCGCAGGCTCGGCCCCGGCGGGAACACGTAGGTGCCCCGCGACAGGTACTCCTTGATGATGTCGTTCTGCGTCGTGCCCGCGAGCTTGGACAGCATCTCGTCGCGGTCGAGTCCCTCGGCCTCGGCCTGCTCCTCGGCGACGCCGACGTAGAGCGCCAGCAACCACATCGCGGTGGCGTTGATCGTCATCGAGGTGTTGGCCTCGGCGAGCGGGATGCCGTCGAAGAGCTGCCGCATGTCGCCGATGTGGCTCACCGGGACGCCGACCTTGCCGACCTCGCCGCGGGAGAGCTCGTGGTCGGGGTCGTAGCCGGTCTGCGTCGGCAGGTCGAACGCCACCGACAGGCCGGTCTGTCCCTTGGCCAGGTTGCGCCGGTAGAGCGCGTTCGACGCGGCCGCCGAGGAGTGGCCTGCGTACGTCCGCATCACCCAGGGGCGATCGCGTTCACGGTCGGACGGGTACGGCACTGTCCACCTCCGCCTGCGGCTTCGGATTTCGCCGGACCCAGCGTACTGGCGAGTAACCAGGGATCTACGTGCGATTACTCACAGGAGTGAACAGAACCGGTTCAGCAACCGACTCGTGTTCGGTCAAGGATTTCGCGACCACACCCCGCGAGCAGCGACGACGAAGACCGCCCCCGCCGGTCAGCGCTCCGGCGGCGCCGAGACCCGCTGCACGTCCGCGCCGAGCCGCTGCAGGTTCTCGACGAACTGCGGGTAGCCGCGGTCGATGTGGAAGACGTCCCACACCTCCGTGACGCCCTCGGCGCACAGGCCCGCGAGCACCAGGCCCGCGCCCGCGCGGATGTCGGAGGCCCACACCGGGGCACCGGAGAGCTTCTCGACGCCGCGGACGACGCAGTGGTGGCCGTCCGTGCGCGCGTCGGCGCCCATCCGCATCATCTCCTCGACGAAGCGGAACCGGGCCTCGAACACGTTCTCCGTGATCATCGAGGTGCCCTCGGCGACCGCGGCGAGCGCGACCGCGAACGGCTGGTTGTCGGTGGCGAAGCCGGGATAGGGCAGCGTGACGAAGTCCACCGCCTTGGGACGGCCGTTCATCACCACGCGGAAGCCCTGCTGCGGCTCGTCCACCGTGGTGACCTCGGCGCCCGCCGTGCGCAGCTTCTCCAGCACCAGGTTGAGGTGGCCCGGGTCGACGCCGAGCACCGTGATGTCGCCGCGCGTCATGGCGGCGGCCAGCGCCCAGGTCGCGCCGACGATGCGGTCACCGATCACCCGGTGCTCGGTCGGCTGCAGGGACTGCACGCCGTGCACGGTCAGCGTCGAGGTGCCTGCGCCCTCGATCTTGGCGCCCATCTGCTGGAGCATCACGCAGATGTCGATGATCTCCGGCTCGCGCGCGGCGTTGTCGATGACCGTGGTCCCGTCCGCGAGCACGGCCGCCATCAGGATGTTCTCGGTCGCGCCGACGCTGGGGAAGTCCAGCCAGATCTGGGCACCGTGCAGGTTCTCCGCCTCCGCGACGACGCACCCGTGCTCGATGCCCGTGGTCGCACCGAGCTGGCGCAGGCCGTTCTGGTGCATGTCCAGCGGACGCGAGCCGATGGCGTCACCGCCGGGGAGCGCGACGACCGCCTTGCGGCAGCGCGCGACCAGCGGGCCCAGCACGCAGACCGAGGCGCGCAGCTTGCTCATCGACGCGAAGTCGGCGCGGTGGTTCGGCATCGAGGGCGAGACGATGGTGACCTTGTCGTGGTCGATGTCGACCTCGCAGCCCAGCCCCCGCAGCACATCCGCCATCAGCGGGACGTCCAGGATCTCGGGGCAGTTGGTCAGTGTCGTGGTGCCCTCGGCGAGCAGTGCCGCCGCCATCAGCTTCAGGACGCTGTTCTTCGCGCCGACAACGGAGACCTCACCGACGAGGCGTGCGCCGCCCTGGACCCGGAAATGCTCGCTCACGACTAGCCATCGTATGGGTCACGCTAAATCGTCTCGTGACCCCGTAGGGTCGCTGCCATGTCTGTCCGGATCAACCGCGTCTACACCCGCGTCGGTGACAACGGCACCACCGCGCTCGGTGACGGTGCCCGCGTGCCCAAGACCAGCACCAGGATCGCCGCGTACGCGGATGTGGACGAGCTGAACTCGGTCATCGGCGTCGCCCTCGCGCTCGGCCACCCCGCCGCCGACGTCGCCGAGGTCCTGCAGGCCGTCCAGAACGACCTCTTCGACCTCGGAGCGGACCTGTGCACGCCGATCGTGCCCGACCCGCCGTATCCCCCGCTGCGGGTCACCGAGGCCTACGTGGAGCGCCTCGAAGGCTGGTGCGACGAGTTCAACGAGCGGGTCGGCAAGCTGGAGTCGTTCATCCTGCCCGGCGGCACCCCCGCCGCGGCGCTGCTGCACCAGGCGCGCACCGTCGCCCGGCGCGCCGAGCGCAACGCGTGGGCGCTGCTGGAGGACCCCTCTGAGGGCGAGCGGACCAACCAGCTCGCGGCGAAGTACCTCAATCGCCTCTCCGACCTGCTGTTCATCCTGTCCAGGGTGGCGAACCCGGACGGCGACATTCTCTGGAAGCCCGGAGCCAACGGCTGAGGAATTGGGCATTTACACGAGAAGCGGCGTGTTCATAGTGCACATTTCCAAATGAGATTTCGCCTACCCTCGCAGCGACGCAGACAAACGCTAGCAAGGGAGTGCACGTGGTGGACGGTACAGGCATCTCGGTCGACTTCGACGGCCGGCTGCTCGTCGTGGAGCCCACCACCCCGGCGGCCAAGGAGGAACTGGGCACCAGCCGGTTGTCGCTGTTCCTCACCGACATCTCGAGGCTTTCCCTGAAGGGCGCGGGGATGCTGCGCGGTGGCAGGCTCAGTCTCACCATGCACGACGGCAGCCGCCACTACCTGGCGTTCAACCGCGCCCAGGAGCCACATTTCGCGCGCCTCTACAAGGAACTCCGCGCGGCGAAGTCCACTCTTTGAGACGACCCATTTTTGGCAAATGCCGCGAGGTCTTTATCCGGCATTGTGGCGGATGTCAAGGGCGGGGCTCGTCCACCGGTCCGCTGTGATCGGTCTCCTCGATTTCGAGACCGGGTGGCGACGGGAGACCGCCGCGCGCGTGGCGTTGTCCGCGGTGGCGTGCCCTGGGCGTCACAGCTGACCGGCGCGAACAGCGCGCCCGGTGTACGTTCCATGGCCGCTCGGGGGAACCCGGCGCCGATCTCCAAACGCCGCGTCGCGACGGGCCGGGACAGCCGAGGCGGTCAGGAGGCCCAGGGAACAGAACGTCCTGGCGGAGTGGACTCCAGCCAGGACAGGAAGCCGGTCAGGGCGCCGGGCGGCATGGCGAGCTCGAAGTCGCCGTCGGCGCTCTGACAACACAGCACGGTGGAACCCGATGGGACCATGTAGGTCTCCGGGCCGGTGGGCTCGCGTCGGGAGTCGATCTCCAGGTCGACGCGGTTGAAGACCTGGTCCGGGCCCGAGCGCAGGCCGAGGGCGCGGAACCAGGTGAACTCGTCGCCCCGGTAGCGGCCCACGCCGATGTGCCAGCGCCCGCCCTTGTCGGAGCCGAAGCGCACGGCCACGTCGATGCCACCCTGGCGGAGCAGGCGCAACCGGCGCCAGACCACCAGGACCACCGTGGCCGCCACAAGCAGCAGGACCAGAAGAAGGATCTCGACGATGCCCATGGCCCGGCCCTACCCGCTCAGCCGCGCGTCAGGCCGACTGTCCCGCGGCCTTCAGGCGGGCTGCCGCCCGTGCCCTCGCATCGGTGTCCTCGTCGTCGACGCGCGCACGCGCGCGCTCCACGTCGATCTCGTGCGCGAGTTCGGCGCCCTCGGCGAGCACGCTCACCCCGTCGCCGGTCACGGACAGGAAGCCGCCGTGCACGGCGGCCGTGACCACATCACCGTCGGTGGTGGTGATGCGCACGACGCCACCCTCGGTCAGCTGGCCAAGCATGGGCTCGTGACCGGGCAGGATGCCGATCTCGCCCTCGGTCGTCTGGGCCACCACCATGGTGCCGGTACCGGACCACAGGCGGCGCTCGACAGCGACCAGCTGGACGGACATCTCAGCCACTGGCATCTCCTTCACACGCTCGTCCCGGTCAGTCTAGACGGTCGCCTGGCAACCATTTCCACCCGACCGGTGTGACCACAGGTGACCGCCCGACGATCCCACCCGAGGGTTGTATGACAAGCACCGATGAGTCGTTCGCGGAGTTCGTCCGCGCCCGGTCCCCCGCGCTGCTCAAGACGTCGTTCCTGCTCTGCGCCGGTGATCGCGGCGCGGCGGAGGACCTGCTCCAGGACGTGCTCGAGCGGATGTTCTGCCGTTGGCGCCGAATAGCCGGCCCGCCCGAGCCCTACGCCCGCAAGGCGTTGGCCAACGCCGCCGCGAACCGGTGGCGGACGCGGTCCCGGCGGGTCACCGAGGCACCGCTGGACGACGTGCTCGGACCGAGTGAGCCTGGTCACGAGGAGGGCGTGATCGCCCGGGCCGAGCTGGTCCGCGCCCTGGCCGCCCTGCCGCCGAAGATGCGCACGGTGATCGTGCTGCGCTTCTTCGAGGACTACACCGAGGAGCAGACCGCGCTCGCGCTCGGCTGCGGCAAGGGCACGGTGAAGAGCCAGACCTCCCGAGGGCTCACGCGGCTGCGCGAGCTGATCTCCCCTGACGCGTCCGAACTCCTTGAGGAGCGGCGATGACCCCGGACAACGATCTGCTCGAAAGATCACTGCGGCACGCGGTGTCCGATGTGGACACTCCGCCGGACTTCACCGACCGCGTGCTCGTCGGCGGCCGGCGCAGGCGGTTCCGCCGCCGGGCGGGCATGGCCACCGCCGTGGCCGTCGTCACCGTCCTGGTCGGCGGCCTGGCCGCGAGCACTCCGGCGTGGCTGGCCGGGCCGGACACCACCGTTCCGGCCGACCCGCGGATGAGCGAACCGACCCGCGGCGACCTCGCGAAGGACTCGGCGTTCCTGGACAAGGTCCTCAGCACGTGGCGGGCCGAGGGCCTTGTCGTCAACAACATGGCACCCACTGCGGGGAAGGACTGCTGGCAGTTCACCCAGCCCGCCCATGTGCACTGGGCGGGCACCACTCCGGCGGGACCGGCGGCCCTGGTGCTCCAGCCGATCAGGAACACGCCAGGAACCTGCGACAGGGTCGAACCTGGGTCTTCCACCTGGCTCGCGCTCATCGGCACCGAGCCGAACGACGGTGCGATGCACGTCCTGTACACGACCGGCGAGCGCAGCCGGGAGGTCTTCGCGTTCGGGCCGAAGGCGAGCACCGTGCTCGCCACCGAGGCGAGCGGCGCCCGCGGCGTGTCACCGAAGATCGACGTCGGCCAGGACGGCACGATGACCAGGCGCGTCCAGCCGCTGCTGTTCCGGGACGGCGTCGCCCTGCACCGCATCGAGGCGGGCGCATACGTGGAGCTTGACTTCGTCGTCACCCCGGAACTGCCCGACAGCCAGGGCCGGCTCAAGAGGCACCCGCTGGACATGTCCCTGGCGACGCAGGCCCGCTACACGGGCTGGCCGCATAAGGACTGGCCGCGCTTGCGGGGCGCCCTCGGAGGCATCCACATTCCCGACGACGACGGCCGACGCCAGCTGCTCAGGAACGCGTTGAGCCAGGCAGGGATGACCGATCCGTTCAACTCCCCGTTCGAGGTCGACGCCGACTGGTCGGTCTTCGCCGCGCTGCCGGACGGGCGGACCGTGGGGGTCACCGAGCGGTACGCGGACTCCGCTTCGCACCTCTACGCAGTGCTGTTCCCCGGGGACAAGCAGTCCCAGGAGAAGCTCCACCGCGGCGAGAAGGTCCAGCAGACCGTGGTCTACGGCGGCAGGACCGATCAGAAGGCCGGGCACGTGCTGATCCGCCTGCCCGACAAACAGGGCTGGATCCTGGCCGCCGCCGGGGCCGTGATCCGGTACCGGATCGGCCAGCAGCCCTGGGTCCCCCTCGGCGGCGAAGCCGCGTTGCTGCCCGACGACGCGACCGAGGTCCAGCTGTCGAAGCAGGCGGCGCCCGGTTCCGACCCCGTCGTCACCACGATCCCGCTGTCCTGAGGCGGGAACGCGAAAAGGGCCGGGTTCCCGACGGGGAACCCGGCCCTTTTCGGCGTCTAGCCGAGGCTCACTTGGTGAGCTTCTTGTAGTTGGCCTCGAGGTCGTCGATGCCGCCGCACATGTAGAACGCCTGCTCCGGCATGTGGTCGAAGTCGCCCTTGGTGAGGCGGTCGAACGCCTCGACGGTCTCCTTGACCGGCACGTTGGAGCCGGGCTGGCCGGTGAACTGCTCCGCCGCGTACATGTTCTGCGACAGGAACCGCTCGATCCGGCGAGCGCGCTGGACCAGCACCTTGTCCTCTTCGGACAGCTCGTCCATACCGAGGATGGCGATGATGTCCTGCAGGTCCTTGTACTTCTGCAGGATCCGGATGACCTCCTGGGCGACGCGGTAGTGCTCGTCGCCGACGATCGAGGGGTGCAGGATCGTCGAGGTGGAGGCCAGCGGGTCCACCGCCGGGAAGATGCCCTTGGAGAACACGCCACGCGAGAGCTCGGTGGTCGCGTCCAGGTGGGCGAAGGTGGTGGCGGGCGCCGGGTCGGTGTAGTCGTCCGCGGGCACGTAGATCGCCTGCATCGAGGTGATCGAGCGGCCCTTGGTCGAGGTGATCCGCTCCTGCAGCTCACCCATCTCGTCGGCCAGCGTCGGCTGGTAACCCACGGCCGACGGCATCCGGCCCAGCAGGGTGGAGACCTCGGAACCGGCCTGGGTGAACCGGAAGATGTTGTCGATGAACAGCAGCACGTCCTGGTTCTGGACGTCGCGGAAGTACTCCGCCATGGTCAGCGCGGACAGCGCGACGCGCATGCGGGTGCCCGGCGGCTCGTCCATCTGACCGAACACCAGGGCGGTGTCCTTCATGACGTTGGACTCGGTCAGCTCCGCGATGAGGTCGTTGCCCTCACGGGTGCGCTCACCGACACCGGCGAAGACCGAGGTACCACCGAAGTTCCTGGCGATACGGGTGATCATCTCCTGGATGAGCACCGTCTTGCCGACACCGGCACCGCCGAACAGACCGATCTTGCCGCCCTTGACGTACGGGGTCAGCAGGTCGACCACCTTGAGGCCGGTCTCCAGCACCTCGGTCCGCGGCTCGAGCTGGTCGAAGGCCGGGGGCTTGCGGTGGATGCCCCAGTGCTCGGCGTCCGCGCCGTAGCCCGGCTGGTCCATGCAGTCGCCGAGCGCGTTGAACACGTGGCCCTTGACCAGGTCGCCCACCGGCACCGAGATCGGCTTGCCGGTGTCGACGACCTCGGCACCCCGGACGAGACCGTCCTGCGGCTGCATGGAGATCGTCCGGACCAGGTTGTCGCCGAGGTGCTTGGCGACCTCCAGGGTCAGGGTCTTGGCCATCGCCTCGTGGGTGATCTCGACCTTGAGGGCGTTGAACAGGTCCGGCACGGAGTCGCGGGGGAACTCGACGTCCACGACCGGGCCGTTGACCCGGACCACACGGCCGATACCGGCAGCAGTAGCTGTCGTCATCTCACTCATCACTTCCTGCGGTAGCCAGTGCGTCGGCGCCACCGACGATCTCGCTGATCTCCTGGGTGATCTGGGCCTGGCGAGCCTGGTTCGCCTCTCGGGTGAGAGCGCGGATCATCTCGCTGGCGTTGTCGGTGGCCGCCTTCATGGCGCGCTGCCGGTTGGCCAGCTCGGAGGCCGCCGACTCCAGCAGCGCCGAGTACAGCCGGGTCTTGATGTACTTCGGCAGCAGCGCGTCGAGCAGCGTCTCCGGGTCCGGCTCGAAGTCGTAGCCGGGCAGGACGTCGGTCTCGTCCTCACCGGCGTACTCGACCTCCAGCGGCACCACGCGCTTGGCGATCGGCTGCTGGGTCATCATCGACCTGAACTCGGTGTAGACGACGTGCACCTCGTCGAAGGCGACCGCGCCGGACTCGGCGTCGGCGAGGAAGCCCTCGACCAGCGCGTCACCCGCGGCCACGATGTCGGCGTAGGTCGGCTTCTCGGAGAAGCCGGTCCACGAGTCCACGACCTCGCGCTGGCGGAAGCGGTAGTACCCCGCCCCCTTGCGCCCGATGACGTACAGGAACGGCTGTTTGCCCTCCTGGCGCAGCCGGGTCTGGAGCTCCTCCGCCGCCTTGATCACGTTCGAGTTGTAGCCACCGCACATGCCCTTGTCACTGGTCACGACCAGGACGGCGGCACGCGTGGGGTTCTCGTGCGCCACCAGCAGCGGGTGGCTGAGCGTGGAGGCCGTCGCCAGCGAGGAGAGCACCTTGGTGATCTCCTCGGTGTAGGGCCGCGACGCCGCGACCCTGGCCTGCGCCTTGCCGATGCGCGAGGTGGCGATGAGTTCCATGGCCCGCGTGATCTTCTTGATCGCTTGGGTGGACTTGACCCTCTGCTTGAGGACGCGAAGTTCAGCAGCCATGCGTCACCACGTCACTTCTTGGCCGGAGCCGGACGGTTCACCTTGACCGACTCCTGCCCGAGCTTGGAGTCGTCGATCGCGTCCGCGGCCGGGTCGTTGACGACGCGGGTCCCGTCGGAGGCGGTGAACTGCTTCTTGAACTCGTCGATCAGCTTGCCGATCCGCTCGGAGTTCTCGTCGGAGAGGTCCTTGCTGTCGCGGATCTCGGCGAGCACGCCCTCGTGGTTGCGGCGCACCCAGTCCAGCAGCTCCGACTCGAACCGGCGGACGTCGCCGACCGGGACCGAGTCCAGGTAGCCGCGGGTACCGGCGTAGATCGAGACGACCTGCTCCTCGACCGGGAACGGCGCGTACTGGGACTGCTTGAGCAGCTCGACCAGGCGGGCACCGCGCTCCAGCTGGGCCTTGGACGCCGCGTCCAGGTCCGAGGCCAGGGCCGCGAAGGCCTCCAGCTCGCGGTACTGCGACAGGTCCAGCCGCAGCGAGCCCGCGACCTTGCGCATGGCCTTGACCTGCGCGGAGCCACCGACGCGGGAGACCGAGATACCGACGTTGACCGCCGGGCGCACGCCCTGGTTGAACAGGTCGGACTCCAGGAAGCACTGGCCGTCGGTGATGGAGATGACGTTGGTCGGGATGTAGGCCGACACGTCGTTGGCCTTGGTCTCGATGACCGGGAGGCCCGTCATCGAACCGGCGCCCAGGTCGTCGGAGAGCTTGGCGCAGCGCTCCAGCAGACGCGAGTGCAAGTAGAAGACGTCGCCCGGGTAGGCCTCGCGGCCCGGCGGACGGCGCAGCAGCAGGGAGATCGCGCGGTAGGCCTCGGCCTGCTTCGTCAGGTCGTCGAAGACGATCAGGACGTGCTTGCCCTGGTACATCCAGTGCTGGCCGATGGCCGAGCCGGTGTACGGGGCCAGCCACTTGAAGCCCGCGGAGTCGGAGGCGGGGGCGGCGATGATGGTGGTGTACTCCATCGCACCGCGGTCCTCCAGCGCCTTCTTCACCGCGGCGATGGTGGAGCCCTTCTGGCCGACCGCGACGTAGATGCAGCGAACCTGCTGGTTCGGGTCGCCGGTCTCCCAGTTGGCCTTCTGGTTCAGGATGGTGTCCACGCAGACCGCGGTCTTGCCGGTCTTGCGGTCACCGATGATCAGCTGGCGCTGGCCGCGGCCGATCGGGGTCTGCGAGTCGATCGCCTTGATGCCGGTCTGCAGCGGCTCCTTGACGGACTGCCGCTGGACCACGGTCGCGGCCTGCAGCTCCAGGGCGCGGCGGTCGTCGGCGACGATCTCGCCGAGGCCGTCCACCGGCTCACCGAGCGGGTTGACCACGCGGCCCAGGTAGGCGTCGCCGACCGGGACGGACAGCACCTGTCCGGTCCGCTTGACCTCCTGGCCCTCTTCGATGGACTCGTAGTTGCCGAGGATGGCAACACCCAGCTCGCGCACGTCCAGGTTCAGGGCGACGCCCAGGACGCCGCCGGGGAACTCCAGCAGCTCGTTGGCCATCGCCGAGGGCAGGCCCTCGACATAGGCGATGCCGTCACCGGTCACGGTGACGGTTCCGACCTCTTCCCGGTTGACCTCCGGGGAGTAGCTGGAGACGTAGTTCTCGATCGCACTGCGGATCTCGTCCGACGAGATCGTCAGCTCCGCCATGTCGTTCCTGCTCTCGGTTCGTTCTCGACCAGTGTGGTCGTCGTTGAGGGGGCCCGCACCGTCCTGGCGAGGACGAGTACTGCCGTGGGCGTCGTTGTTATCCAGCGAGCTCGCGGCGGAGGGCCTCCAAGCGGCCAGCCGCACTTCCGTCGATGACCTCGTCGCCGACGCGGATCACCATGCCGCCTCGCAGTGCCGCGTCGACCTCGATGTGCAGGGCGATCGGCCGCGAGTAGACACGCTGCAGCAGAGCGGACAGCCGGTCCTGCTGCGCCTCGCTGAGCGGGATGACCGAGCGCACGTACGCGACCGACCTCTCCCGCCGCTTGGCCGCGAGGCCGGCCAGCTGCTCCAGACCGGCCACCACCCCGAGCCCACGGGGCTCGGTGACCAGCTGCTCGGCGAGGGTCTGGGTGACCGGCTCCACCTTGCCCGCGGTCAGCGAGCGCAGCAGCTCGACCTTGCCCGCTGCCTCGCGGGTCGGGTCGGAGAGCAGCCGGTCGAGGTCGGGCTGGGCGGCGACGATGCGGCCGAGCCGGAACAGCTCGTCCTCCACCGCGTCCAGCCTGCCGTCCTGCTCGGCGCGCACCAGGGAGACGGTGCGGGTGAGCAGTTCGATGCCGTCGACCAGCTCCCGCGGGCTGGACCACCTCGCGGTGACCACGGTGGCGAGCAGGTCGACCGCCCGCTCGCCCACCTTGCCCGCCAGCAGGCCGCGCACCAGCGCCTCGCGCCCCGCGGGGTCGCTCGACGCGTCGGCGATGGCCCGGCGAAGGCCGATCTCTGAGTTCAGCAGGGTGGTGACGGCGAACAGCTCGTCGGCGAGCTTGCCGAGGCCGTCGCCGTCCACCCCACTGGTGATCTCCTGCAACCGCGCTTCCGCGCTTGCGAGCGCCTCACGGCTGGCGGCGTGCATCGCACTCATGCCTTCGCTCACTTACCAGCCGGCGCCGAGACGGCGTCCAGCTCGTCGAGGAAGCGGTCCACCGTGCCGCGCCTGCGGGCCTCGTCCTCCAGGGACTCCCCGACGACGCGACCGGCCAGGTCGACGGCCATCCGCCCCAGGTCCCCGCGCAGTTCCGCGACGATCTGGGCGCGCTGGGCGGCAAGCTGGTTGTTGCCCTGCGCGATGATGCGAGCGGCCTCGGCCTGGGCCTTGGCGTAGAGCTCTTCCTTGATCTTCTCCGCCTCGGCCCGAGCGTCGTCCCGGATCCGGGCGGCCTCGGCACGGGCGTCGGCCAGCTGGGCCTGGTACTCCGCCAGGGCCTGCTGCGCCTGTGCCTGGGCCTGCTCCGCCTTGGCGATGCCGCCCTCGATCTTCTCGGTGCGATCGGCCAGCACCTTCTGGAAGGTCGGAAGCACCTTCTTCCAGAAGACGAAGCCGATGATCGCCAAGCAGACCGCGGACCAAACGATGTCGTAGACCGCGGGGATCAGCGGGTTCTGCTGCGCGGCCGCTAGCACTGTGGTCGTCACGGTGTCACCGAATCCTTAGTCAGAGGATCCTTGCGGATCAGAGGCCGCCGAACATGATGCCCGCGACCAGGCCCAGCAGACCCAGGGCCTCGGTGAACGCGATACCGAGGATCATGGTGGTGCGCAGCTGGCCGGACAGCTCGGGCTGACGGGCCATGGCCTCGACGGTCTTGCCGGACACGATGCCGACGCCGATGCCAGGGCCGATGGCGGCGAGGCCGTAACCGATGCTGGCGACGTTGCCCATAACCTCTGCGAGGTTCATTCTGTCGTTCCCTTTCAGGTTGGCCCCGGCCGAGTGTGGACGGACGGGGTCGTACCGATTCCCTGTTCTCAGTGCTCCGCGTGCAGCGCGCCGTCGATGTAGACGGCGGTCAGCATCGTGAACACGTATGCCTGGAGGACCTGCACCAGCAGTTCGAACAGGGTGAAAATGAATCCGGCACCGAAGGACAGCACGCCGACCGGGGCGAGCAGCAGACTTCCGGCCTGGAAGAGCAGGAACCAGGCGGCTCCGAAGAAGAGCACCAGCGTCATGTGCCCGGCGATCATGTTCGCCAGCAGACGCACGGTGAGGGTGAACGGCCGCACCAGGAAGGTCGAGACGAACTCGATCGGCGTCACGAGCAGGTAGAGCGGCTTGGGGATACCGGGCGG
This sequence comes from Allokutzneria albata, assembly GCF_900103775.1. Taxonomy (GTDB): domain Bacteria; phylum Actinomycetota; class Actinomycetes; order Mycobacteriales; family Pseudonocardiaceae; genus Allokutzneria; species Allokutzneria albata. The sequence continues at coordinate 4,848,251 of NZ_LT629701.1, forward strand.
GAACAGGTTGGACTTCATGTACGGACCGAAGCCCTGCGCCTTGATGCCCGCGTAGTTGAAGACGAAGTAGGTCAGCAGCGCCAGCAGCAGCGGCACGCCGATCTTCGCCGTGCTCGGCATGTTCAGGAACGGGATGACCCCGGAGAGGTTCAGCGCCCAGACCATGAAGAAGATCGTGGTCAGCAGCGGGAGGAACCGCCTGCCGTTGACCTTGCCGAGGATCTCCTCGGCGATGGACACGCGGACGAAGTCCAGCCCCATCTCGGCCAGGTTCTGCACGCCACGCGGCACGATCTTCGGCCTGCGCAGGGCGATCAGGAAGAAGCTCACGAGCACCACCGTCATCAGGACGCGGATCAGCATGATCCGGTCGATCTGGAACGGAGTGCCCTCGAACAGCAGCGCCGGCGGGAAGAACTCGGCGATCGAGGGCGGGTGGTACGTGTCTTCTGAGGCCAGCACCAACATCGAGCGCGGTCTCCCTGCTATGGCGGCCAGCACTGTTCAGCTCCGGCCGTGGCGTACGTAGACGATGTAGAAGCTCATGACGGCGCCGACCAGCAGGCCGGAGATCAGGAAGATCCGGCCGCCGACCGCCAGGTCGATGAGGTACCCGACGCCACCCCAGAGGGTTGGGCCGGCGAGCAGGGTACTGATGAGCGCCCAGACGTCCGCGTTACCCGATTGGGTGCCTTTGTCCGTCTTGTCGCTCATCCCAGCAGCACCTTACCAACCGTTTGGACAGAGCTTGTGAACCGGGGGTCAATCTTCAATCTGCTGGCCAGACGGGGTGCGAGGGGTCGGCTCCACGTACGGCGCGCGGGACTTGATCACAGCGAGTGACTCTGTGACAAGCACTACCACGATCGAGAGCGCGGTCACGACGAAGAGTGTCGGTTTTGAGTAGAAATCCAGGGGCCTCAGGACCAGCAGGAGTACGAAGACCGCCACCATCTTCACCAACCAGGAGCCCATGACCGCCCCCAAAGTGGCAGCCGGGCTCGCCTTCATCGTCGCCAGCACGGCACCCGTGGTGACGAGCAGGAAGACCCCGGCGATGGCCGCGCCGAGCACCGCACCCCACAGCCCGGGCTCGCCCGCGACCGACCACGCCACCGCCACCGACACCACGACGAGGGCGCCGAGCGTCACGGCGGACTGCACGAGGGCCCTGCGCAGGACCTCGCTCGGGTTGGCGACGACCGTCTGCTTCAGCGGGTTCACGTCCGAATTGTCCCTGACGTGCCCGGACGATCACCGCAGGGGGTCAGGAACGGCGGGACTCGCGCAGCCTCGGGATGGCCGAGGCGAACAGCGCCAGCAGCAGGCCGACCCCGACCACCCAGATCACCGTGGCCACGTCGAAGACCGTCAGCGACACCGCGCCGAAGGCCAGCACCGAGGCCCACAGGTAGATCAGCAGCACGGCGCGGCGCTGCGAGTGGCCGATCTCCAGCAGCCGGTGGTGCAGGTGCATCTTGTCCGGCGCGAACGGGCTGCGACCCGCCCGCGTCCGCCGCAGCACCGCCATCACCAGGTCCAGCAGCGGCACGAACAGCACCGCGGCCACCACCAGCAGCGGCGAGAGAAGCGCCAGGGTGCTCTTGCCGCCGTAGCTGGCGAAGTTGAGCTGGCCGGAGGCCGAGGTGCTCGCCGCGGCCAGCATCAACCCGATCAGCATCGAGCCCGAGTCGCCCATGAAGATGCGCGAGGGCTGGAAGTTGTGCGGCAGGAAGCCCGCGCAGGCCCCGGCCAGCGTCGCCGCCATCAGGGCGCCCGGGTAGGCGTTCTGGTCGCCGCTGTTGCCCGCGATCAGCACCAGGGTGAACGACCACGCGCCCACGGCGGCGATCAGCCCGATGCCCGCCGCGAGCCCGTCCAGGCCGTCGACGAAGTTCATCGCGTTGATCATGGTCACCGCGAGCAGCACCGTGAGCAGCGCGCCCTGGTCCCCGTCGAGGATGATCAGCTGTCCCTTGCTGTCCGCCGACCCGCCCCACGGCACCCAGAACAGGAACCACTGGACGCCGAAGAGGACCAGCAGACCGGCCGAGGTCACCTGGCCGGCCAGTTTGGTCAGCGAGTCCAGTTCGAAGCGGTCGTCCAGCGCCCCGACCACCACGATCACCGCGCCGGCGATGGCGACGCCGATGACCTCGGAGGAGATCGTGAAGGAGTTGCGCAGCACCGGCAGGTGCAGCGCCAGGAACATGCCGGAGAGCACGCCGCCGAACATGGCGACGCCACCCATCCGCGGCTTGGGCTGCGCGTGCACATCCCGTTTTCGGGGGTAGGCGACGGCACCGACCCGGAAGGCGAGTTGCCGCACCAGGCCGGTGAGCAGGAAGGTCACCGCGGCGGAGACCAACAGGACGAGGAAGAATTCTCTCACCGGCAGACCAGCGGGAGTGAAGGCAGGCGTCGTGCCCACGGTGGACGATTAACCTCGCGGATAGGCAGGGTTGGCGGCGACCAGGTCGGCGACGGCACCGGCGACGGAGGCCAGTTCGGCGTCCCCGCTCTCGGTCCCGCGTTCGGCGCGGACGGCACGGCCGATCAGGCGTGCGATCTCGGCCATGTCCGTCTCGGTCATCCCCTGCGTGGTGACTGCCGGAGAACCGATCCGGATACCGGAGGCGGTCATCGGCGGGGCTGGGTCGTACGGAATCGCGTTCTTGTTCAAAGTGATCTTGGCAGCGCCCGTGCGGGCTTCCGCCTCCGCCCCCGTGACGCCCACCGGGCGCAGGTCGATCAGGGCGAGGTGGGTGTCGGTGCCGCCGGAGACCGGCCGCATCCCCTCGGCCTCCAGGCCCTTGGCCAGCGCGACGGCGTTCGCGACGACCTGCGCGGCGTAGGACCGGTACTCCGGGGAGGCGGCTTCCTTCAGCGCCACCGCCTTGGCGGCGACGTTGTGCATCAGCGGCCCGCCCTGGCTGAACGGGAAGACCGCCTTGTCCAGCGCCTTGGCGTGCTCGGCGCGGGAGACGATCATGCCGCCGCGCGGGCCTCGCAGCACCTTGTGGGTGGTGAAGGAGACGACGTCGGCGTAGGGCACAGGTGAGGGGATCGCCTTGCCCGCGACGAGGCCGATGAAGTGCGCGGCGTCGACCCAGAGGATCGCGCCCACCTCGTCGGCGATCTCGCGGAAGGCGGCGAAGTCGAACAGCCTCGGGTACGCGGTGGCGCCCGCGACGATCATCTTCGGCCGGTGCTCCAGCGCGAGCTCGCGCACCTGGTCGTAGTCGATCAGCTCGGTGTCCTTGTCGACGCCGTACGGCACGGGGTTGAACCACTTGCCGGAGAAGCTGACCTTGGAGCCGTGGGTGAGGTGGCCGCCCTGCTTGAGGTCCATGGCGAGCACGGTGTCGCCCGGCTTGCAGAACGCCGCGTACACGGCGAGGTTGGCGCTGGCGCCGGAGTGCGGCTGGAGGTTGGCGTGCTCGGCGCCGAAGAGCTCCTTGGCGCGGGCGATGCCGATCTCCTCGGCCTTGTCGACCTCCTCGCACCCGCCGTAGTAGCGGCGGCCGGGGTAGCCCTCCGCGTACTTGTTGGACAGCGTCGAACCGATCGCGGCGAGCACGGCGGGACTGGTGAGGTTCTCGCTCGCGATGAGTTGGAGCCCGCCGCGCAGCCGGTCCAGCTCACCGAGAACGACATCGGCGATCTCCGGGTCGGTGGACTGCAGGGCGGTGAAGTCGGGGCCCCAGAACGGCGTTGTCACTGCGGTTGCTCCTGTCGTAGGGCGGCGCGAATCGCGTTTCGTACGCTACCGCGCGAGTTCGACCTCGGTGCCCACGACCTCGGCCACATCGGCGAGGCTCACGGCCCCTTCACGCAGCACCAACGGGTGCGGACCGGTGAGGTCCACGATGGTGGAGGCGACGGGTTCTCCGGACGGCCCTCCATCCAGATAGACGGCCACGGAGTCGCCGAGTTGCTCCTGTGCCCCGATCGCGGTAGTCGCGGGCGGGTGACCTGAGCGGTTGGCGCTGGAGACGGCCATCGGGCCGACCTCGCGCAGCAGGTCGATCGCGACCGGGTGCAGCGGCATCCGGACCATGACCGTGCCCCTGGTGTCCCCCAGGTCCCAGTTCAGCGACGGGGCGTGCGGCAGCACGATGGACAGCCCGCCCGGCCAGAACGCCTCGATCAACAACCTCGCCTGGTGCGGAACGGAGAGCACCAGTCCGTCCACAGTGGACCACGAGCCGACCAGGACGGGCAGCGGCATGTCCCGCCCGCGCCCCTTGGCGTCCAGCAGGCTCTGCACCGCCGCGGAGTCGAAGGCATCACACCCCAGGCCGTAGACGGTGTCGGTCGGCAGCACGACCAGCTGCCCGCTCCGGACGGCTCCGGCAGCGGCGGCCAGACCGGCCTCGCGCTGCGCGTCGTCCTCTCCACCACACGCGTAAACCATGCTCACAGCAGCACCATAGCCCCGCGCCCCCGCCCCGATCAGGCGTGCCCCGCCTCCCCCGCCCAACGCACCGAACGACTCATTCGGTGCGTTGGGGAGCCTGAACGACTCGTTCAGGACACGGAGGTGCGGAGTGCGGTGGTGAAGCGGGGACGGCCTGCGAGGTCGGCGTGCGGGGTCACCGCGGTGAGGACCTTGCGGGTGGCGAGGAGGTCCGGGACGGCCGTGCCGTGGGTGTCGTCGTGCTCGATGGCCACCCCGCCGCCCGACCGCAGCAGGCGGGCCGCCGCGCTCACCACGTGCCGGATGACCGCGAGGCCCTGGTCGGCCGCGAAGACCGCCTGGGGCGGGTCGTAGTCGGCGACCTCGGGCGGCACGGGGGTGCCCTCCGGGACGTAGGGCGGGTTGCACAGCACCAGGTGGACCGTGCCGTCGAGCTGTGACAACAGGCCGGGGTCGGTGACATCCCCGGAGTGCAGGCGGATCGGCGTGTCCCCGTTCTGGGCACGAGCGTCGGCGTTGTGCCGCGCCCAGGCCAGCGCCGTCTGGTCCAGTTCGACGGCGTGCACGACGGCGTCGGGGCGCTCGTGGGCGAAGCCGAGGGCGAGGGCGCCGGAACCGGTGCAGAGGTCCACCACCACCGGCTCGCGGACGTCGGCGAGCAGGCGCAGGCCCCACTCCAGCAGCAGTTCGGTCTCCGGACGGGGCACGAACACGCCCGGGCCCACGTCGAGCGGAACCCGGCCCATCACCGCGGAGCCGAGGATGTGCTGGAGGGGTTCGCGGGTGGCGCGACGGCGGACGAGCTTGTGCAGCTGCTCGATCGCGGCCGGGTCGACCAGCGGGATCAGCGGCAGCCGCCCGCGCTCGACGCCGAGCACGTGGGCCGCGAGCAGTTCGGCGTCCACGCGGGGGCTGGCCACCCCGGCGCCTGCCAGGATGCGCTCGGCGTCCATGACGGCGAGGCGCAGGGGCTGTCGGTTGTTCACGCTGGGCACCGGTCCATGATCACCCCTGCTGGCCGAGCCGCTCCGCCCGGTCCGCCTCGGCCAGCGCGTTGAGCACGCCGTCCAGCTCGCCGTCGAGCACCTGGTCGAGGTTGTACGCCTTGTAGTTCACCCGGTGGTCGGAAATCCGGTTCTCCGGGAAGTTGTAGGTGCGGATGCGCTCGGAGCGGTCCACCGTGCGGATCTGGCTGCGCCGGGCGTCCGACGCGGTGCGCGCGGCCTCCTCCTCGGCGATCGCCTGCAACCGCGAGCGCAGCACCTGCATGGCGCGGGCCTTGTTCTGCAGCTGCGAGCGCTCGTTCTGGCAGGACACCACCACGCCGGTCGGCAGGTGGGTGATCCGGACCGCGGAGTCGGTGGTGTTGACGCTCTGCCCACCCTTGCCGGAGGAGCGGAACACGTCGATGCGCAGGTCCTTCTCGTCGATCTCGACCTCGACGTCCTCGGCCTCCGGGTAGACCAGCACGCCCGCGGCCGAGGTGTGGATGCGGCCCTGCGACTCGGTCACCGGGACCCGCTGCACGCGGTGCACGCCGCCCTCGAACTTCAGCCTGGCCCACACGCCGTCCGGGCCCTCACCGCGGCCCTTGATCGCCAGCGTGGCGTCCTTGTGGCCGTTGAGGTCGGAGCGGACCTCGTCGAGCAGCTCAGTGCGCCAGCCCTGGCGCTCGGCGTAGCGCAGGTACATCCGCAGCAGGTCGCCGGCGAACAGCGCCGACTCCTCACCGCCCTCACCGGACTTGATCTCCATGACCACGTCGGCGGAGTCGTGCGGGTCCCTGGGCAGCAGCAGCTCGGTGAGCTTGGCCTCCAGCACCGGGATGCGCCCGGCCAGCTCCTCGGCCTCCTCGGCGAAGGAGGGGTCCTCCTTGGCCAGCTCCCTGGCCGCGGCCAGGTCGGAGCGCAGCCCCTCCAGCTCCTTGACGGTCTGGGCGATCGGGGCCAGCTCGGCGTAGCGGCGGCCCAGCCTGCGCGCGGCCACCGGGTCGGCGTGCACGTCGGGGTCGGCCAGCTGTCCCTCCAGCTCGGCGTGCTCGGCCAGCAACGCGTCGACGGATTCGGCAACTGATCGAGTCACGGGTGCTCCGGAGGTCGGGGGTTCGGCCAAGTGTGACAAGTGCCCGTGCAGACACGCGAAGCGCCCGTCCGGATCAGCTCCGGACGGGCGCAGTGAGCGTGTGGGGCTACTTCGAGCGCTTGCCGTAGCGCGCCTCGAAGCGGGCCACGCGACCGCCGGTGTCCAGGATCTTCTGCTTGCCCGTGTAGAACGGGTGGCAGTTGGAGCAGACCTCGACGTGGATCGCGCCGGACTGCTTGGTGCTGCGGGTCGTGAAGCTGTTGCCACAACCGCAGGTCACGCTGGTGTCCACGTAGTCCGGGTGGATGTTGCTCTTCACCTGTGTCCTCTTCTCTCGACGGCCGCCGGGTCCCCGTGCGCGAGAGCGAGGGGTGAACCGGAGCCAGACTTCGACCTACCAGTGTGCCAGACGCTCCCCTGACGTCGGCATGTGCCCGACCACCTGCCGTTCGACGGCCCGGGGAGGCCATCCGCCGCACCCGGCCGACCACCCGCCGAGGGCGGCGGTGGAACATCTTCCCTTCCTCACGTTCGGCAGCAGACTGAGCACGTGGTGTGCACAGCGGGACGTCGCCTCTCCCTGGCCGGCTGGCTGGGGCTGCCGCTGCTGTTCGTCGGCATGGTCGCGGGCCTGAACGGGGCGTTGTTCCTGGTCAGCGGGGCCCCGGTGGAGCTGAGCAGCGCGCACTTCGGCGCGGCCGCCGCGCTCGCGGTCGCCACCAGCGGCGAGGTCCGCTGGCGCGCGCCCTGGCAACGGCACTGGGTGCGCTGGCCATGGTCGGCAACGCTGCTCGTCGGCGGGATATTCCTGCACGGGACGCTCATCCCGGCCGTGCCGGCCACCGCGGCGGGTGTGCTGGCCGCGGCCGTGTTCACCGTGGGTCTGCAGCGCGCCCAGCGCCGCGAACGGCAGTACCAGGAGGACGAGGACCAGTTCGCCGTCGGCGCTTGACCACCGGCCCCCGAACCGGCCCTAGGAGAGCTTCGCCAGGCCGACCTTGAGCGCGAAGATCGCCAACTGGACGCGGTTGTCCAGGCCGAGCTTGGCCAGCACCTTGGTGACGCGGTTCTTCACCGAGGGCTCGCTCAGCCCCAGTTCGGCGGCGATGCCCGCGTTGGACAGCCCCGAGGCGACCAGCCGGACCACCTCCACGTCCCGCCTGGTCAGCAGCTCCGTCCCGGCCAGGTCCGATTCCTCCGGCTCGGCCAGCCGCCGCACCGTCTGCTGGATGAGCCTGCCGGTCACGCCCGGGCTGAGCATGCCGTCGCCCGCCGCGACCACCCGGACCGCGTGCGCGATCTCGTCGGGCGAGGCGTCCTTGCGCAGGAACCCGCTCGCCCCCGCCCGCAGCGCGGAGTGCACGTACTCGTCGGAGTCGTAGGTGCTCAGCATCAGCACCCGCGGCCGGGGCTCGGGCGTCGTCCAGTCGGAGAGCAGCCGCCGGGTCGCGGTGATCCCGTCCATCACGGGCATCCGCACGTCCATCACCAGCACGTGCGGTCGCAGGCTGAGCGCGGCGCCCAGGGCGGAGAGCCCGTCCGCGGCCTCCCCCACCACCTCGATCGGGGGGCGCCGCGCGAGCAACGCCGCCAAGCCGGTGCGCACGACCACGTCGTCATCGGCGAGCAGCACCCGAATCGGCTCCGACGATCCGAACACCCCAGTCACGTGAGACCACCCATCAACGATCCGTGGCCGAGCTACGCGGTCCGGTCCAGCGGCACCCCAGCGCCGACGGGAACGGCGGCCAGCACCCGGTACCCACCACCGGCCACCTGCCCGGCCTCCAGCCGCCCCCCGAGACGGCGGACGCGTTCCCGCATACCCCGTACGCCGAAACCGGAACCCGGGAACCGGCGCGGCCGGTCGGCGCGGCAGCGTTCGTTGGAGACAGCCGCCAGCAACTCCCCGCCGACGACCTCCAGCCGCAGCAGCACGCGGGTCGGCGAGGAGTGCTTGACCACATTGGTCAGCGCCTCGCGCAGCACCCAGTAGATCTCCGGCGGCACGTCCTGCGGCAGCTCACCCACGCGCAGCTCGACCTCGTTGCCCGCGTCCTCGGCGAAGCGGACCAGTTCGGGCAGGTCGTCGACACCGCGCTCGCGCGCACCGGGTTCTCCGCGCAGCTGTGCGACGAGCGCGCCGAACTCGGTCAGCGCCGCCCCGATGCTTTCCCGAATTCCTTTGGTGGCAAGGGAAATCTCCGGCGACCGGCCCGCGGCGACCTCGTCGAGCAGATAGGTCCGCACGCTGATCGCGCTCAGGTGGTGGCCCACCACGTCGTGCAGCTCGGCCGCGATCCGGAGCCGTTGTTCGCGCAGCTCCTCGACGCGGCGCTGCTCGATCGCGACCAGAAACTGTTGCCGCACAACGATTCCCAGGACGAAGACGACAACGGCCAACGCCGCCCACACCATCGGACCTGGTGCGCCGGATACCACCACCACGACCGGAAACGCCGCAGCAGCACCGAAAACGAACCAGCGCCGATCCCCGTGCAGTCGCGCTCGCACGCGCCGTCGCCTCCCCCTCGAGCCCCATGATCCCCAGTAGTTGCATACCTGGCGATGCGAACCACGGCCAGGCTCGAACGATCCTTCCACCGCAATGGCGCAATCGCGGAGAGTCACAGATCTCAATTCTTTGACGGGATCGACCGCTGTCCGAGGTAACGGAGTACATCGATCAGATGGCTCCGGGCCATCCGGCCGCCGCCGTTCACGCGAACTGGTTCGCGTGTTTCCGCCCGGAACGCACGACGGCCCCCGCGGGAAGGGCGGGGGCCGTCGAGGGGATGACTGACGATCAGTCGTCGTTGCTGTTGCCGCCGGGGCTGTTCTTCGCGACCTGCATCAGGAACTCGATGTTGGTGCGGGTCTTGCGGAGCTGGGTGATCAGCAGGTCGATCGCCTGCTGGTTGTCCAGCGCCGCCAGCACGCGGCGGAGCTTGATGGTGACCGCGAGCTCGTCCGGCGAGAGCAGCAGCTCCTCCTTGCGGGTGCTGGAGGCGTCCACGTCCACCGCGGGGAAGGTCCGCTTGTCCGCGATCTTGCGGTCCAGCTTGAGCTCGGAGTTGCTGGCGCCCTTGAATTCCTCGAAGATGACCGTGTCCATCGTGGACCCGGTCTCCACCAGCGCGGTGGCGAAGATGGTCAGCGAACCGCCACCCTCGATGTTGCGCGCCGCGCCGAGGAAGCGCTTGGGCGGGTAGAGCGCGGTGGAGTCCACACCACCGGAGAGGATCCGGCCGGACGCCGGGGCCGCCAGGTTGTAGGCGCGGCCGAGGCGGGTGATGGAGTCCAGCAGCACGACCACGTCGTGACCGGCCTCGACCAGGCGCTTGGCCCGCTCGATGGACAGCTCGGCGACCGTGGTGTGGTCCGACGGGGGCCGGTCGAAGGTGGAGGCGATGACCTCACCCTTGACCGAGCGCTGCATGTCGGTGACCTCTTCGGGCCGCTCGTCCACCAGCACGACCATCAGGTAGCACTCGGGGTTGTTCTTGGTGATCGCGTTGGCGATCGCCTGCAGCACCGAGGTCTTACCGGCCTTCGGCGGGGACACGATCAGCGCGCGCTGCCCCTTGCCGATCGGCGTCACCAGGTCCAGGACGCGGGTGGTGATGATGTGCGGCTCGGTCTCCAGGCGCAGCCGCTCGTTCGGGTACAGCGGCGTCAGCTTGGTGAACTCGGGGCGGTTGCGCGCCGCCTCCGGCTCCAGGCCGTTGATGGTGTCCACCCGGACCAGCGGGTTGAACTTCTGCCGCTGCTGCTCACCGTCGCGCGGCTGGCGCACCGCACCGGTGATCGCGTCACCCCGGCGCAGGCCGTACCTGCGCACCAGGGACAGCGAGACGTAGACGTCGTTCGGCCCGGACAGGTAGCCCGAGGTGCGCACGAACGCGTAGTTGTCGAGCACGTCGAGGATGCCGGCCACCGGGAGCAGCACGTCGTCCTCACGGACCTCGGTCTCGCGGTCGCCACCGGAGCCACGGCCGCCGCCGTCCTCGCCCCGGCCGCCGCGGTTGCGGCGCCGGTCGCGGAAGCGCCTGCCGCGCCTGCGGCCGCCGTCCTCGTCGTCCTCGTCGTCGCGGACCTGCTCGCGCTCGCGCTGCTGGCCGCGCTCGCCCCGGTCACCGCGGTCGTCGCGGTCCCGGTTGCGGCCGCGGCCGCCGCGCTCGCCCCGTTCGGACCGGTCGCCGCGCTCGGAGCGCTCAGCGCGCTCACCCTGCTCCTCGCGGTCGCCGCCGCGCTGGTTGCGCCGCTCGGACCGGTCACCGCGCTCTCCGCGGTCACCGCGCTCGGGGCGCTGGCCCTTGTCCTGCTGCGGCGCCTCCGCCTTCTCCTCGGCGGCGGGTGCCTGGGCCTCGGAGTCACCGCGCTCGGCGGCGTCCGGGCTGCCCGCGGGCCTGGACACGGCACGGCGCCTGCTGCGGCTGCGGCGGGCGTCGCCGCCGGAGGCCTCCGCGTCGGCGGCCGGGGCCTTGGCCTCGGCGGGGGCGGACTTGGCCGGGGCAGGAGCGCTCTCGGCCTCGGGCAGCGGGAGCTGCGCGGCCTGCTTGCGCGAGCCGGATCCCCCGCCCTGGCGCTCCTTGATGGCAGCGATCAGGTCACCCTTGCGCATCCCGCTGGTGTTGCCGATGCCCAACTCTCCCGCGAGTTGGCGAAGCTCGGCGAGCACCATCCCGGAGAGGCCACCGCGCCTCTTGGGGGCGGTCCCGTTCGTAGCGGGGGCGTCGCTGCTCAACAGTTCTGTGTCGCTCACACATGTCCTTCCTGACCGGAACGCGCCTCCTACGCGAACCAGCGGAGCGCCGCCGCCGCGGGACGCGGGAACAGCGCTTCAAGTCCAGTCTCGGCGGGGCCTCGCGGAACCTCGGGGTATCGCAGGCGATCATGGCCACCGATACGGAACTCGTCAGTCACTGCGGCGGTCGGGTACCCGAGGGCGACGACCTTGTCGTGGTTGGGCCACAAGGTCAACTCTCAACGGGAGATGCGACCCGGAGACATGTGTCCGGGAACTGCACCGGCGACCGTGCGCGCGGTGACTGATGCTGCAAAGCGTAGACCCCGCCGAAGACCGGTGCAACAACCGGGCACCCGCGACGCGCCGCGAAGGGCCTTGTCTACCTGTGCTTTAGCGCATCCGGGTGAGGAAGATCGACTCATCCGGTCCCGGGACCGCCCGCGCCGAGGGGTTCGGCGCGCACGCCGTCGAGGTCCACCGGCAGCCGGTGCGCGGTGAACCCGGTCAGCGGCAGGTCTTCCGGCAGCGCGCCCGCCCCGGTGGGCAGCGCGAGCACGGTGGGTCCCGCACCGGAGATCGCGGCCGCGATTCCCGCTTCCCGCAAGGCATCCACCAGCCGCATCGACTCCGGCCACGCCGGTCTGCGGTACTCCTGGTGCAGCCGGTCGGCCGACGCGTCCAACAGCAGGTCAGGACGGGTGCCGATGGCGTGGACGGCCAGCGCGGCGCGCCCGGCGGCGAAGGCGGCGTCGCGGTGCGGGACCCGCTCCGGCAGCAGTCCCCGCGTCGTCCCGGTCGACGATGTGACCTCCGGCACGAACGCGATCGGGGCCAGGTCCGGGTGCGGCTCGACGCGCACGGCCCGGTGCTTGGCGCCGTCGTGCCAGGCGATCACCGCACCGCCGTAGAAGCTCGCGGCCGCGTTGTCGGCGTGTCCTTCGAACTCCGCCGCGAGGTTCAGGGCTTCGTCCCTGAGGTCACTGTCGTCGAGCTTGTGCCCGGCGAGCGCGTAGCCCGCCGCGACCCCCGCGACGACGGCCGCCGCGGAGGATCCGAGCCCCCGCGCGTGCGGAATCTTGTTATGACATCGAAGCCGTAGGCCGGGCGCGTCGAACCCGCAGGCGTCGAACGCGGCGCGGACGGCCCGCACGACGAGGTGCGAGGAGTCGGCCGGGACCTGGCCGACGCCCTCCCCGGCGACCTCGATCAGCAGGCCGTCGTCGGCGACCTCGACCTCCAGCACGTCGTGCATGGCCAGCGCCATGCCCAGCGCGTCGAAGCCGGAGCCCAGGTTGGCCGTCGAAGCGGGAACCGTCACCCGGACGGCAGAGTTCACGGCGGTCCTCACCTCAGGTCGAGCGCGGCGGCGATGACGCCCGGCTCCACCGGAAGCGCCTCCACCTCGGGCATGTCGCGCAGTGCCGTGTCCGGGTCCTTGAGGCCGTGACCGGTCACCGTGCAGACCACAAGGGCTCCCTTGGGCATTCGCCCGTCGCCCGATGTGAGCAACAGTCCGGCGACGCTCGCGGCGGACGCCGGCTCGACGAACACGCCCTCGCGCGCCGACAGCACCCGGTAGGCGTCGAGGATCTGCTCGTCGGTGACCGCGTCGATCAGGCCGCCGGAGTCGGTTTTCGCCGTCATGGCGCCGTTCCACGACGCGGGGCTGCCGATCCGGATCGCCGTGGCGATGGTCTCCGGGTTCGAGATCGGCGTGCCGTGCACCAGCGGCGCCGCGCCCGCGGCCTGGAAGCCGAACATCCGCGGCGCGGACTCGACGACGCCGTCCGCCGCGTACTCCGAATAGCCCTTCCAGTACGCGGTGATGTTGCCCGCGTTGCCGACCGGCAGGCAGTGCACGTCGGGCGCCCTGCCGAGGACGTCGCAGATCTCGAACGCCGCGGTCTTCTGGCCCTCGATGCGCACCGGGTTGAGCGAGTTGACCAGCGAGATCGGGTACTCCGCCGCGGTCTTGCGCGCCAGCTCCAGGCAGTCGTCGAAGTTGCCGTCCACCTGGAGGATGCGCGCGCCGTGCGCCACCGCCTGGGCCAGCTTGCCGAGCGCGATCTTGCCGCGCGGCACCAGCACCGCGCTGGTCAGCCCGGCCCTGGTGGCGTAGGCCGCGGCGGAGGCGGAGGTGTTGCCGGTGGAGGCGCAGATGACGGCCTTGCTGCCCTCGGCGAGCGCGTGCGTCATCGCGACCGTCATGCCGCGGTCCTTGAAGGAGCCGGTGGGGTTGTGCCCCTCCACCTTCAGCAGCACCCGGCAGCCGGTCAGCTCCGACAGGTGCGGGGCCTCCAGCAGCGGGGTCCCGCCCTCGTGCAGCGTCACGACCCGCGCGCCGTCCGGGACGGCCACCCGGTCGCGGTAGGCGTTGATGATCCCCGGCCAGCCCGCGCTGACCGGGCTGATCGGACTGTGCGTTGCGGTCACTGTTCCTCGCCCTCGACACGCATCACGCTGACCACCTCGCGCACCACGGGCAGCCCGGCGACTTTGTCCACTGTGGACCGAAGGGCGGCGTCGGGGGCGGCGTGGGTGACCACCACCAGGCTCGCCGAGGGCTCGTGGTCACGGCCCTCCTGCCGCACCGCCGCGATGCTCACGCCGTGCTCGGCGAAGACCGCGGCCACCTGCGTCAGCACGCCCGGTTGGTCGGCGACGTCCAGGCTGATGTGGTAGGCCGTCTCCGTCTGGCCCATCGGCCGGACCGGTAGTTCGGCGTAGGCCGACTCACGGGGTCCACGGCCGCTGGCCACCCGGTTGCGGGCCACCGCGACCAGGTCGCCGAGCACCGCGCTCGCGGTCGGCGCGCCCCCCGCTCCCTGGCCGTAGAACATGAGCTGACCGGCCGCGTCGGCCTCGACGAAGACGGCGTTGAACGCACCGCCGACCCCGGCCAGCGGGTGCGACTTCGGGATCATCGCCGGGTGCACGCGAACCGAGACGGCCTCGTCGCCGCCCGCGTCGGTGACGCGCTCGCAGATCGCCAGCAGCTTGACCGTGCGGCCGAGCGAGCGGGCCGCGGCGATGTCGGCCGCGGTCACCGCGGAGATGCCCTCGCGGTGCACGTCCGCGGCGGTGACCCTGGTGTGGAAGGCGATCGAGGCCAGGATCGCCGCCTTGGCCGCGGCGTCGAAGCCGTCGACGTCGGCGGTCGGGTCGGCCTCGGCGTACCCGAGCCTGCTCGCCTCCTCCAGCGCCTCGGCGTAGCCGGAGCCGGTCGCCTCCATCGCGGAGAGGATGTAGTTCGTGGTGCCGTTGACGATGCCCATCACCCGGGTGATCCGGTCCCCGGCGAGGGACTCGCGCAGCGGGCGCAGCAGCGGGATGGCACCGGCGACCGCGGCCTCGAAGTAGAGGTCGGCCCCGGAGTCGTCGGCGGCGGTGAACAGCTCGCCGCCGTTCTCCGCCAGCAGCGCCTTGTTCGCGGTCACCACCGACTTGCCCGCCGAGAGCGCGTCGACCAGCAGCGTGCGCACCGGCTCGATCCCGCCGATGACCTCGACCACCACGTCCACGTCCGCGCGCGCGACGAGCGCGGCGGCGTCGGTCGTCAGCAGCTCGGCCGGGACGTCGCGGTGCTTGTTCGGCCTGCGGACCGCGATGCCGGTCAGCTCGACCGGGGCTCCGACGCGGGCGGCCAGGTCGTCGGCCTGTTCGTGCAGCAGCCGCACCACCTCGGTGCCGACCGTGCCGCAGCCGAGCAGCGCGACCTTGATCGGCTCTGCCGCGGTCGGTTTCGACACTGTGCTACTCAACTCACGCCTCCAGGCGGAAGAGGTCTTCCTCGGTCTCCCGCCGCAGCAGCACCCGGGCCTGGCCGTTGCGCACGGCCACGACAGCGGGCCTGACCAGCCGGTTGTACCCGTTGGCCATGGCGTAGCAGTAGGCGCCGGTCGCGGCCACCGCGAGCAGGTCGCCGGGCGCGATGTCACCCGGCAACCAGCAGTCTCGCACCAGAACGTCCCCGGACTCACAATGCTTGCCCACTACTCGGGACAGCACCGGCTCGGCCTCGGCGGAACGGGACACCAGGCGGCAGTCGTACTCGGCGTCGTAGAGCGCCGTGCGGATGTTGTCGCTCATCCCGCCGTCGACGCTGACGTAGCGCCGCCGCGTGCCACCGCCCAGCTCCAGGTCCTTGATCGTCCCGACCTCGTAGAGGGTGACCGTGCCGGGGCCGACGATCGCCCTGCCGGGCTCGACGGCCACCTTCGGAACGGGGATGCCGGCCAGGCCGCACTCGCGCTCCACGATGGACAGCAGCTGCTCGGCGAGCTTGGCCGGCGGGGGCGGGTTGTCCGTTGGCAGGTAAGCGATACCGAGCCCGCCGCCGAGGTCCACAGTGGACAGATCGGCCAGCGCCTCCGCGCCGTGCTCCGCGCGCAGCCGCGCGAGCAGGCCGATCACCCGGTGCGCGGCGATCTCGAAGCCGTCCGCGTCGTAGATCTGCGAGCCGATGTGGCTGTGCAGGCCGACCAGCGACAGGCCCTCGGCCTTGAGCACTCGCGCGGCGGCGTCGGCGGCGTCACCGGAGGCGAGCGAGAAGCCGAACTTCTGGTCCTCGTGCGCGGTGGCGATGAACTCGTGGGTGTGCGCCTCGACACCGACCGTGACGCGGATCATCACCGGCTGGACGACGCCGCGCTCGCGGGCGATCTGGTCCAGCCTGGCGATCTCCAGGAACGAGTCGACCACGACGACGCCGATCCGCTCCTGCACCGCCGCGGTCAGCTCGGCGACGGACTTGTTGTTGCCGTGCAAGGCGATCCGCTCGCGCGGGAAGTCCGCGCGCAGCGCGATGGCCAGCTCGCCGCCGCTGCACACGTCGATGCCGAGGCCCTCCTGGGCCACCCAGCGGGCGATCTCCACGGACAGGAACGCCTTGGAGGCGTAGTGCACCAGCGCGGGGTCGCCGAAGGCCTCGGCGTGCTCGCGGCAGCGGGCGCGGAAGTCGTCCTCGTCCATCACGAACAACGGCGTGCCGTACTGCTCGGCGAGGTCGCGGGCGTCCACCCCGGCCAGCTCCACCGCGCCCTGCTCGGTGCGGCGGGCGTTGCGCGGCCAGACGTTGGGGTGCAGCTCGTCCTGCTCGGCGGTGGAGACGGGACGGGGCCCGGCGGTGTTCGCCGGGACGATGACATCGGCGTGCCGGGGACCGGCGGGGTGCGCTCTCACATTCGCTCCGGTGCGCTCACGCCCAGCAGGGCAAGTCCGTTGGCCAGCACCTGACGGGCGGCGGCGCACAGGTGCAGCCGCGGCACGGCGACCGGGCTGATCTCCTCGTCACCGCGCGGCAGGATCCGGCAGGAGTCGTAGAACTTGTGGTAGGCCGCGGCCAGCCCCTCCAGGTAGCGGGCGACGCGGTGCGGCTCGCGCAGCTCGGCGGCGGAGGCCAGCACCCTGGGGAACTCGCCGAGCGTGCGGATCAGGTCGCCCTCGCGCTCGTGGGTGAGCAGCGACAGGTCAGCGTCGGCCACGTCGCCCAGCTCGATGCCCAGGTCCGCGGCGGTCCGGCCGAGCGAGGCCAGCCGGGCGTGCGCGTACTGGACGTAGAAGACCGGGTTGTCGCTGGTCCGCTTGCTCCACGTGTCCAGGTCGATGTCCAGGGTGGAGTCCGCGGAGGCGCGGATCATGGCGTAGCGGGTCGCGTCGACGCCGATCGCGTCGACCACGTCGTCCATCGTCACGACGGTGCCCGCGCGCTTGCTCATCCGCACCGGCTTGCCATCGCGGACCAGGCTGACGAGCTGGCCGATCAGCACCTCGACCGTCGACGGGTCGTCCCCGGCCGCGGCCGCGGCGGCCTTGAGCCGGGCGATGTAGCCGTGGTGGTCGGCGCCGAGCATGTAGATGCACAGGTCGAAGCCGCGGGCGCGCTTGTCCTGGAAGTAGGCGATGTCACCGGCGATGTAGGCCGGGGCGCCGTCGCTCTTGATGACGACGCGGTCCTTGTCGTCGCCGTAGTCGGAGGACCGCAGCCACCAGGCGCCGTCCTTCTCGTACAGGCTGCCCTGCGCCTTGAGCTTCTCGACGGCCCGCTCCACCGCGCCGGACTGGTGCAGGGAGTTCTCGTGGAAGTAGACGTCGAAGTCGGTGCCGAACTCGTGCAGGCTCTTCTTGATCTGCTCGAACATCAGGTTCACGCCGACCCGGCGGAAGGTCTCGTCCCGCTCGGCCTCGGGCTGCTCCAGCGCGCCCGGCTCGGCCGCGACGACCTGGCTCGCGATCTCGCCGATGTACTCGCCGCCGTAGCCGTCCTCCGGGGCGGGCTCGCCCTTGGCGGCGGCGACCAGCGACTTCACGAAGCGGTCGATCTGCGCGCCCGCGTCGTTGAAGTAGTACTCGCGGGTGACCTCGGCGCCCTGGGCGCTGAGCACCCGGCCGAGGGCGTCGCCCACCGCGGCCCAGCGGGTGCCGCCGAGGTGGATCGGGCCGGTCGGGTTGGCGGAGACGAACTCCAGGTTGATCCTGCGCCCGGTCAGCGCCGTGCCCCTGCCGTACTCCTCGCCCGCCGTCAGCACGGCGCGCACCAGTCCGGCGGTGGCGTCGGCGGCCAGCCGCAGGTTGACGAAGCCGGGCCCGGCGACCTCGGCGGAGTCGATCGCGTCGGTCCCGCCGAGCGCGGCCGCCAGCTCGACGGCCAGTTCGCGCGGGTTGACCCCGAGCTTCTTGGCGATCTGCATCACGAGGTTGGTGGCGTAGTCGCCGTGCTCGGGGTTGCGCGGTCGCTCGACGGTCACCTGGGCCGGCAGGACCGAGGGGTCGAGACCACGGGCGGTCAGGACGTCGACGGCGGTGGAACGGACCAGTTCGGCGAGGGCAGCGGGGGTCACCGCTCAAGTCTAGGGATACCCGATCGGAGCAGCGAACGCGCTTCCCCCGCTCCCGTCTGGTGGGAGCGCGAATAGTCCGTTGAGCTGACCCGGGCTTGACCTGCCGTCCTTAGACTGGCGCGCGGTTGACGAGCGATCAGGGACGGGGACCGAGGGCATGGCCAGCGGCAAGAACAGCAAGCAGGCGCGGCGGGAAGCCAGCGCGGCTCGCGCGGCGGCGGCGATCAAGAAACCGACACCGTGGGGCCTGATCGCGGCGATCCTCGTGGTCGTGGTGTTCGCGGGCGGTGTGTTCGGCTTCGTCTACTTCCAGCACGCGGAGAAGCAGTCCAAGCTCGACGCGCTCGCCCCGTTCACTCCGTCGCAGTCCAACCAGGACCCGTCGAAGCAGATCGAGGGCGTGGTCTTCAAGGACTACAAACCGCAGAGCCACGTCTCCCCCGCCGACCGCGTCGCCTACGACCAGTCCCCGGCCTTCGGCGGCCCGCACGACGGCTACTGGGCGGCCTGCATGGGCAACGTCTACGAGCGGCCGGTGCGCACCGAGAACATGGTCCACTCGCTGGAGCACGGCGCGGTGTGGATCGCCTACCACCCGGAGAAGGTCACCGGGGCGGCGCTGGAGACGCTGAAGAAGAAGGTCGTCAACCAGCAGTTCATCATGATGTCGCCGTACCCGACGCTGGACCGGCCGATCTCGCTGCAGTCCTGGGGGCGCCAGCTGAAGCTGGACAGCGCCGACGACCCGCGCATCGACCAGTTCGTCCACGCGCTGCGCCGCAACCAGTTCACCTACCCCGAGCTGAACGCCTCCTGCGACGCGCTCGGCCCCGGCGCGTTCGACCCGGACAACCCGCCGCCGTTCGACGCCACCCCGCCCGGCCCCGACGCCAAGCCGATGAACTACGAGCCGCCCGCCCCGCCGCCGAGCGGCCAGCCCCAGCCGAGCGGCCAGCCGCAGCCCGGTTCCGGTGGCTGACGCGGTCGTGCCCGATCCCGCCGACGAGATCGGGGCGGACCGGGCTCACTCGGAGACCTCCACAGGCATGCGCGTGCTCGTCGTGTCCGTCGCGGTGCTGGCGGTCCTGCTGCTCGGCGCGGCGGGCGGGCTGCTGATCGGCCTGCCGGGCGGTCACGGCGTGCCCGCGAGCAACTCGGTCGACGTGGGCTTCGCCCAGGACATGAGCGTGCACCACCGGCAGGCGGTGCAGATGGCGGGCTGGGCGCGCGACCACAGCACCGACCAGGCCATCCGGCAGATCGCCTTCGACATCGAGACCAGCCAGCTCGGCCAGGTCGGCCGGATGGAGGGCTGGCTCGGGCTGTGGGACAAGCCTGAGCTGCCCGCCTCCGGCAAGTACATGAAGTGGATGACCGGGGCGGAGGCGGCGGCGCACGGGCACGGCGCGACCAACCCGAACGACCCGGGCGTGGACACCATGCCGGGCATGTACACCCAGCAGGAGTGGCAGCGCCTGCGCTCGCTGTCCGGGCGCGCGCTGGATGTGATGTTCCTCCAGCTGATGCTGCGCCACCACCAGGGCGGCGCGCAGATGATGGAGTACGCGGCGAAGTACGCGACCAACCCCCAGGTGAAGAACCTGGCGCAGAGCATGTTGCTGTCGCAGGGGAAGGAGACCGAGACCCTGCGCAACCTGCTCACCGCGCGGGGCGGTCAGCCGCTCCCGATGAACTGATCCCCTGACGCGCAACGCCCCTCGCCGACGCCGGTGCGGGGCGTTTCGCTTGCCAGGACGGCGACGGCGGGGTACCTTCGGCTCATCTGCTCTTGCTGGATGACATCCCGATTCCCACAAGAGATCTGATCGCTCCTCCTCCGCGCGATGACCGCGTGTCGACCGGGAGCCGTACCTCTCGCCACGGCCGAAGCCCGTCGCGTCCGTCCTCTGTGGACCGACCGCCTCCGGCCGCGATCAATGCTGTCCGGAAGGACCGACACCATGAACACCATCACCGGTTTCCTTGACGTACAAGGAAAATCAGCCTCACTGCAGATCGAGTGCGGGGACCGCGTCCCGGTACCCGCGAGCCTCGTGCGCAGGCACGCCCTCCGCCGCGGCGACACCGTCAGCGGTCCCGCCGACGACCGCGGCGCACTGTCCGAAGTGGACACCATCAACGGCGTTCCGCCGGAGAACTCCCGCGACAGAGCCACATTCGGCGATCTGACCCCGATCCACCCGAACGAGCGGCTGCGCCTGGAGACCGAGCCGCACCGGCTCACCACCCGTGTCGTCGACCTCGTCATGCCCGTCGGCAAGGGCCAGCGCGCCCTGATCGTCGCACCGCCGAAGGCGGGGAAGACCACTGTGCTGCGGGACATCGCGCACGGCATCAGCAAGAACCACCCGGAGTGCCACCTGATGGCCGTGCTCGTCGGCGAGCGCCCCGAGGAGGTCACCGAGATCCGGCGCTCGATGCCCGGCGAGGTCGTCGCCTCCACCTTCGACCACCCGCCCGCCGAGCACATCGCCTCGGCGGAACTGGCGATCGAGCGGGCGAAGCGCCTCGTGGAGACCGGCCGCGACGTCGTGGTGCTCCTGGACTCGCTGACCCGGCTCGCTCGCGCGTACAACCTCGCCGCCCCCGGTTCCGGGCGCATCCTCAGCGGCGGCGTCGACGTCAGCGCGCTGCACCCGCCCAAGCGGTTCCTCGGCGCCGCGCGCAACATCGAGGGCGGCGGCTCTCTGACGATCTTCGCGACCGCGCTCGTCGAGACGGGTTCGGCCGGCGACGGCGTGACCTACGAGGAGTTCAAGGGCACCGGCAACGCCGAGCTGAAGCTCGACCGCAGGGTGGCCTCGCGCCGCGTCTTCCCCGCCGTGGACGTCCAGCAGTCCAGCACCCGCCGCGACGACCTGCTGCTCACGCCGGAGGAACTGGCGATCACCGGCAGCCGCCTCCGCCGAGCGCTGAACACCCGCGAGCACAACGCGATCGACCACCTGCTGGACGGTCTCCGCAAGACGCCGACCAACGCCGAGTTCCTCATGCAGCTCGCCGCCCACCAGCCCCGCTGACCCCGACCCCCTCTTGCCGGGGTTCGGAGCGCGACGCGGTTGCGCGGGCGCGGTTCGCCTGGGACGCAGCGGCTTCCGCGGGCGAGGGTGGCTTTCGCACGGCCAGGGGGAACCCCCACTTTCAACGCTGCCATGGCGAGGAAAGGGCAGCAAGCGCCGCGTGTGGTGTGGGCGGAATCCATTTCACGCCAGCGGAACGGTGGGCGGGGACTTGAACTCCAGCCACGTGCTGTCCGTCACCGCAACGACAGAATGCGGCACGCCGCGCGGGTGCACGACGACCTCTCCCGCGCGCAGCTCCACCGGTTCTCCGGCGAGCGTGCCGGTGACGTGGCCGCGCATCAGGTACACGTGGCTGTCGTGGTCATGACTGTGCACGGGACTCGCCACACCCGCGGGATAGGTGATCTCCAGCAGCACTCCGTGCGCACTGCTCGCGCGCACCCGGTACCGGCCTTCACCGCCGAGCATGGACAGGCCCTCAACGACCCGCAGCGGCTTCCACTCCGTCATCCCCCGAGCTTGACACGAGTCTCCGTAACGATGTTTTATAACATCGTTCCCAAACGAGCGCGGAGACCTCCATGACCATCCACCTCAGCCCGGCGTCGCAGGTGATCGCCGGTGTCGTGCTGCTGTCCGTCGTGACCATCGAGGTCGGCGGCTGGTTCCTCACCAAGATCGCGCGCGGCGCGGTCCCGATGACCAGGTTCCAGAAGGACTTCGCGCGGGCCGGGCACGCGCACGCCGGAGTGCTCGTCACGCTCGGGCTGATCTGCCTGGTGCTGGCCGACGCGACCGCGCTGGACGGTTTCGCGGGATACGTGGCGAGGGCGGGCGTGCCGCTCGCGGCGATCCTGATGTCGGCGGGCTTCTTCGCCTCCTCCGCCGGGCGCGGCGAGGTGACCCGGCCGAACAAGCTCTTCGCCGTGGTGTGGCTCGGGGCGCTCGCACTGGCCGCGGGCGTGGTCACGCTCGGGATCGGCCTGCTGACCGCATGAGAGCGGCGGCTGGTCGCCCGGCCGCCGCCCGAAGACCCACCGAGTCGATCAGTTGTACGCGTGCAGGTGCCAGCGGAACTTCGGCGGCCAGCCGTGCACCTCGAGCTTGCACTCGGCCCCGGCGATGCCGTCGCGGATCTTCCTGGCCTCGACCTCGCACGCGTCGAAGGACTTGAAGTACCTGTGGGTCGGGTAGGCCGACGCGCTCAGCGGTGTGACCGCGAGCAGGCCCGCGACCGCGACGCCGACGAAAACGGCCTTTGCAGCTCGCACCATGAATCTCGCTCCCCAGTGTGAAGTGACGAACAGGGGTTGGACTGTTCGGCTCCGCGGTCGGTTGCGTCTTCCCTTCGCTGTCACCACATCCGGGGGCACGAGCCGCTCTCCCGGCGGCGATGGCTAGCGTCTGCGTTCATGAGCGAGCAGAAGCGCCTTGCCCCCGGTGACACCGCGCCGGGATTCACCCTCCCCGACGCCGACGAGAAGCCGGTGTCGCTTGCCGACTTCAAGGGCAAGCACGTGGTCGTCTACTTCTACCCGGCCGCGAGCACGCCGGGCTGCACCAAGCAGGCGTGCGACTTCCGGGACAGCCTCGCCGAGCTCAACGACGCCGACTTCGCGGTGCTCGGGATCTCCCCGGACAAGCCCGCGAAGCTGGCCAAGTTCCGCGACGCGGAGGGACTGACCTTCCCGCTGCTGTCCGATGTGGACAAGACCGTGCTCACCGAGTGGGGAGCCTTCGGCGAGAAGCAAATGTACGGGAAGACCGTCACCGGGGTGATCCGCTCGACCTTCGTCGTCGACCCGGACGGCCTGATCACCAAGGCCATGTACAACGTGCGCGCTACCGGCCACGTCGCGAAGCTGCGGCGCGAGATCGGCGTCTGACCCGATCCGAGGCAACCTGGCTGACCAGGGCGTCCGTACGGCGCGACCGGGCGGGAAGTTGCCGCTCCCCACCCACAACTTTCGGGTGAACGGCTCCCGTACCACCGGTCGTGAGACCCATGGTTGTCCTGGTCAGCGCGGCCGTCTCCGCCGTGCTGCTGACGTGCGCCGCCCTGTTCGCCTCCGCGGGCGGGGACCCCGTGCCCGACGTGGCCTTCCCCGAGGTCGTGGCCGCCACCTCGCAGTCACCCGTGCCCGAGTACCGGGCGGCGGTCCCCGAGCCGTCCAAGGCGCCCGCGCCGCGCAACCCCTCGCGGCAGGGTGCACACCCGTCCCCAGACCAGGTGGTGCGCGCCGCGCTCCGCAGGGCGGCCGGTCCGGCGACCGTGTCCGCGCAGGTGTTCGACCGGCGGAGCGGTACCTCGCTGTTCGAGGAGGGAGCGGACCGCACGTTCCGGTCCGCGTCGCTGGTCAAGCTCATGATCGCGATCGACGCCCTCGAACGGGGCACGCAGCGCCCGAACAGCACCAAACTGACCCAGATGCTCTCCCTCAGCCACGACGCCGCGGCCAGTGAGCTGTGGGTGGCCGGGGGCGGCGGTCAGATCGTCCGCAGGGTGGCCGCCCGGCTGGGCCTGGACGCGGAGCCGCCCCAGCCCGACGGGCGCTGGGGCAACACGATGATCTCCGCACGGGACGTCGTGAAGATCTACGACCACATCCTCGACCAGGCACCCGACGCGATCATGCCCGCACTGCACGCCGCCCCCGCGATCGCCGCGGACGGGTTCGACCAGCACTTCGGCATCCCGCGCGCGCTCGACGGCCTGACGTGGGCGATCAAGCAGGGCTGGGCGGCAGGCAGCGGCAGCATGGACCTGCACACCACCGGGGTCATCGGCGCGGACCACCGCTACGTCGTCGTGGTCCTGACCAAGAGCGCGGGCGGGGCCAACTGGGGCTGGGGCTCCAAGATGGTCACCGAGGCCACCCAGGCCCTGCGCCCGCTACTGCTCCGCTAGCGCACGCAGGTGCGGCAGCAGAGCGCGCAGCGCCCGGCCCCGGTGCGACGCGGCGTCCTTCTCGGCCGGGTCCATCTCCGCGGACGTGCGGTCGGACCCCTCGGGAAGGAAGATCGGGTCATAGCCGAAACCGTTGGTACCGCTGGGTTCCCTGGTGATCGTGCCGCGCCACTCGCCCCGCACGACCAGTTCCTCGCCGCCGGGCAGCGCCAGGGCCGCCGCGCACACGAAGCCGCCGCCGCGCCGCTCGTCCGGGGTGTCGGAGAGCTGGGCGAGCACCAGCGCCGTGTTCGCGGCGTCGTCGCCGTGCCCGCCCGCCCAGCGCGCGGAGAGCACTCCGGGCATGCCGTTGAGGGCGTCGATGGCGATGCCGGAGTCGTCGGCGACGGCGGGCAGGCCGGTCGCCGCGACCGCGTCCCGCGCCTTGGCCAGCGCGTTCTCCTCGAAGGTCGCGCCGGTCTCCGGGGCCTCGGGGAACTCCGGCACGTCGTCGAGCCCGATGATCTCCACGCCGCGCACCCCCTCCGCCTCCAGGATGCGGCGCAGCTCGCCGAGCTTCTTCGCGTTCCGCGACGCGAGCAGGACCCGGGTCATGCCTTCGGCCCGGTCGGCAGCACACCGGGGTACGGCGCCGCGAGCGCTTCGGCCTGGAGCCGGGCCAGCTGCGCGCAACCCGCGAGCGCCACGTCGATCATGCGGTCCAAAGTGGACCTGGCGAAGGTCGCGCCCTCACCGGTGCCCTGCACCTCGACCAGGGTGCCCGCGTCGGTGGCGACGACGTTCATGTCGACCTCCGCGCGCGAGTCCTCCTCGTAGGGCAGGTCCAGCCGCACCCGCCCGTCCACAACCCCGACGCTGACCGCCGCGATCGAGCAGGACAGCGGCTTCGGGTCGGCGAGCTTGCCCGCCGCGCCCAGCCAGGTGACCGCGTCGGCGAGCGCCACGTAGGCGCCGGTGATCGCCGCGGTGCGGGTGCCGCCGTCTGCCTGGATCACGTCGCAGTCGATCGCGATGGTGTTCTCGCCGAGCGCCGACAGGTCGATGCACGCGCGCAGCGAGCGGCCGATCAGCCTGCTGATCTCGTGCGTGCGCCCGCCGACGCGGCCCTTGACGGACTCGCGGTCGCTGCGGGTGTGCGTCGCGGAGGGCAGCATCGCGTACTCGGCGGTGACCCAGCCCTTGCCCGAGCCGGTGCGCCACCGCGGCACGCCGTCCTGCACGCTCGCCGCGCACAACACCTTGGTCTTGCCGAACTCCACCAGGACCGAACCCGCTGGCCACTCCTGGAAGCCACGGGTGATCCGGATCTCGCGGAGGGCATCGTCGTTTCTGCCGTCGGTACGCGCCACGCGCCTACATTAGGCGTTCACCGGATCGGCTTGTCGTTGAACCACCCGGAGCCGACGCGCGTTGAATACCTACATGGTGCTCGCACAGGACTTGACCACCGTTGACGGACTGCCGCTGCACCCGCTCGTCGTGCACGCCGTCGTGGTGCTGCTGCCCCTCGCCGCGGTCGGCGCGACCCTCATCGCGCTGCGCCCCGCCTGGCGCCGCCGCTTCGGCTGGCCGGTGCTCGCGATGACCGTGCTCGGTGTTGCCTCCGTCCCCATGGCGACCTTCAGCGGCGACCAGCTCAACGCGGCGATGGGCGGCGCGAACCCGCTCATCGCCGAGCACTCCGCCCTGGCGTCCGTGCTGATGCCGCTCGCGATCGGCTTCGGCGTCGCCGTGCTGGTGCTCGTGTTGTCCGGACGGGTCTCCGACCGGGAGCCGGACCCCACGGACTCACGGGCCCGAGTGTGGCGTCTTGCGAGCGTCGCCGCCGCCGTGCTCACCGTGGTGCTCGCGGTAGCCACCACGGTGCAGGTCGTGCGCACGGGGCACACGGGCTCAACGGCGGTTTGGGAGGGCCGCGTGCCTACGGGTGGCAGCTGAGCCGTTCTGCGGGCCGATGGGATACGTGACGCCTTGTTCAGCGAGCTGGATCGGCCCGGCGAACACCGCGCGGGCCTCCCTGAGCATCGTCCTGCGGTCGGTCCACGGCGGCACGTGGGTGAGCAGGAGCTGCCGGACCCCCGCAGCCCTGGCCAGCTCTCCGGCCTCCCTGCCGGACATGTGCACGTCCACCGGATTGGCGGGGCTGTGCGGCCACGACGCCTCTGACAGCAACAGGTTCGCACCGTCCGCCAGTCGCGTCAGCGCCTCACAGGGTCCGCTGTCACCCGTGTAGACGAGGTCCTGTCCGGCGTGCGAAACGCGAAACCCGAACGCAGTGCACGGATGCGCCACGCGCGCCGCGGTCACCTCGAACGGTCCTATGTGGATAGTCCCTTCGGCGAGTGCGTGAAATTCGTACACGTCCGAGAGATCCGCTGCCACGCGCTCCTCCTCGCTCGGCGCGTACGCGGCCGCGAGGCGGGTCGGCGCCTCCTCCGGCGCGAAAACCGGCAGCCGCAGCTCCCTCGGGTCGTACGGCGGGGCCGGGTGGTACCGGCGGAGCACCGTCAGCGCGGAGAAGTCCGCGCAGTGGTCAGGGTGCAGATGTGAAAGCACTACGGCATTCACCGAGAACGGGTCGCACCGCGACTGGAGCGCGCCGAGCGCGCCGTTTCCCAGATCGATGAGCAGCCGAAAACCTTCCGCCTCAACGAGATAACCGGAGGCGGGGGCGTTCGGACCCGGAAGGCTGCCCGAGCAGCCGAGGATGGTCAGCAGCACCAGTCGAGCGTGGCACGCCCCGGCGCGCTCGCCCAGGGGTCGTTCCGGTCAACCGGTCCCCGGCACCGGTAGCAGTCCGTCACCCGAACCGGTCACCGTACCCAGCACAGGCCCGAGAAACCGGTGTGCCAGTTTGGTGAACGGCTGCGGCGGCCCCGTGGCGATGAACTCGTGGTGCGGGGGCTCGTCGCCCGGTTCCGCGAGCAGGTCCTCGGTGGTGAGCACCCGGAGGACGTCCTTCGCGGTCTCCTCCGCGCTGGAGACCAGCGTGACCGCGTCGCCCATGACGAGCTGGATCACCCCGGTCAGCATCGGGTAGTGCGTGCACCCGAGCACGACGGTGTCCACTTCCGCGCGCTGCAACGGCTCCAGATAACTCTGGGCGAGCCCGAGGATCTGCCTGCCGGAGGTCACCCCGCGCTCGACGAAGTCCGCGAAACGCGGACAGGCGACACTCGTGACGCGCGTGCCCGGCGAGACGGCGAAGGCGTCCTCGTAGGCACGGGAGGTCACCGTCGCGCGCGTGCCGATCACCCCGATCCGGCCGCTGCGACTGGTCGCCACGGCGCGCCGGGCCGCGGGCAGCACGACCTCCACCACCGGGACGTCGTAGCGCTCACGGGCGTCGCGCAGGCACGCCGCGGACGCGGAGTTGCAGGCGATGACGAGGGCTTTGACCCCGCTGGCGACCAGGCGGTCGGCGACGTCGAGCGCGTGCTCGCGGACCTTCGCGATGGGCAGCGGGCCGTACGGGGAATGCGCCGTGTCGCCGACGTAGCGCAGCCGCTCGGCGGGCAACTGGTCGAGGATGGCGCGGGCGACGGTCAGCCCGCCGACCCCGGAGTCGAGGATTCCGATCGGCGCGCTGCTCACACCCCGAGGTTACCGGGGAGTTCGGGCCTGCTCGAAGTCTGCCTGGACGCCCTCGCCACCAGCCACGCGGCGAGCACGCCGCCCACCGCGCCGAAGAGGTGGCCCTGCCAGGAGACCCCGGGCTGGCCGGGGAGGATGCCCCACAGGGCGCTGCCGTAGAGGAAGAACAGCACGACCGCGAGGGCGATCTGCAGGAAGCGCCGGGTGAGGAACCCGCGCAGCAGCAGGAAGGTCAGCCAGCCGAAGATCAGGATCGATGCCCCGGCGTGGATGGTGCCCTCGGGCGCGATCAGCCAGACGCCGATCCCGCCGACCAGCCAGATGGTCGCGGTCACCGCCACGAACTGGCCGATCCCGCCCGCCATCGTCAGGAATCCGAGCACCAGCACCGGGAGCGTGTTGGCGGCGAGGTGGTCCCAGCCGAAGTGCAACGCGGGCGCCCAGATGATCCCGGTCAGCCCGGACAGCTCGCGCGGGGTGATCCCGCCCGCGTCCAGTGCGCCGTTGGTGATCACGTCGATCAGCTCGATCAGGTACAGGGCGGCCACGAAGCCGACGATCGCGATGGCCGCCTGCTTCGGTTTCGCCGGCAGCACGCGCGCGTCGGCACGGGGCGTCGGGGTCGTTCCGGGAACTGGCTGCACCTGTTCGAGGCTACGTCAGCGCACTGAACCGGTCTTCAGGGTCGAACCCTGATTCCCCCGCTAGTGACCAGCCACGACGCACCACAGGCCGCGGCAGCGGCCACCACGTGGGCGGCGATGCCGGACACCGACGCGTGGGTCTGGAAGAACAAGGTCAGCGCGAAGAGCAGGAACAGCCAGGTCGCCGTGGTGTCACCGTCCTTGTCGGTACCGAAACAGCGCCGCGCGATCAGCACCCCGAGCCATCCGGCGACCACCACGTACGGGCCGGTGTAGCCGAGGTACGAGGCGTTCATCCACAGCGCGAGGCCGCCGACCACCCAGCTCACCGCGCTGATCACGGCGACGTGCCGCACTCCGAGGTGCCGCAGCGCCAGGAAGCCGATCGGCACCGTCCACACGAGCGCGACGACGAGCGAGCCCAGCCCACCGGTCACCAGCGGCGCCCACAGCACCGCGAGGAAGCCGAAGGCGCTGTTGTGCGAGATGCCCGGCAGCCACAGCACCGGGGACAGCAGCGACTGGAGAACGGAGACGCCGAAGAGGACCGCCGCCACCCCGAGCATGATCCGGCCGGCGGTCTGCTCGGAGACGGCGTTGCCGCGCTGGCTGGCCTGGTGAAGTGGCGTAGAAGCGAACATGGCGGGAACGCTATGTCTGTGAACAGCCCGCCACATCGGGGGTGACCCGGATTCACGTCTCAGGGATTAGGGTCAGATCGTGATCGCTGAGGTGGCGCTGAAGGCCGAAGCCGAGTTGGGCGAGGGGCCGACCTGGGACATCACCACGGGCACGCTGCTGTGGGTGGACGTGCTCCGTAGCGAGGTCCACCGCTACCACCCAGGCCGCGGAACGGACGACTCGACGGTCGTGCCGCAGCACGTCGGTGCCGCGAAACCGCGCACGCGCGGCGGCTTGGTGTTGAACCTCCGCGACGGGATCGCGCTGTGGGACAGGGACGACAGCAAGCGCTGGCTCGTCTATTGGGCGCGTGACGGCGTGCGCGGCAACGACGCGGCCGTGGACCCGGCGGGGCGCTTGTGGGCGGGCACGATGCGCTACGACACGGCGCCCGGCGGCGGATGGCTGGCGCGCGTGGAAGCGGACGGCGCAGCCAAGGTCGTGCTCGACGACGTGACGGTCAGCAACGGCATCGGCTGGAGCCCGGACAGCTCGCTGATGTACTACGTGGACACGCCGACCCGTCGCATCGACGTCTTCGACTACGACCGCGAATCGGGCGAAGCGGTCAACCGCCGCGAGCTGTGCGCGGTCGACGGTGACGGCCAACCGGACGGATTGTGCGTCGACGCAGACGGCTGCATCTGGGTGGCGCTGTGGGACGGAGGCGCCGTGCGCCGCTACACCCCAGACGGCCGCTTGGACCGAGAACTGGCACTGCCGGTGTCGCGGCCCACCGCGTGCTGCTTCGGCGGTGACGGCTTCACGGACCTCTACGTCACTTCGGCGCGCACGGACCTCCCGGAGGAGACACTGGCGTCCGAGTCCCTCGCGGGCTCCGTGTTCGTTTTCCCGGACGTAGGCCAGGGGGTTCCCACCCCGCTCTTCACGGGGTAGCGACGATCAGGCCCAGAGGTGGCCGTCGATGCGCGCGGCGGCTTCT
The DNA here is from genome assembly GCF_900103775.1 of Allokutzneria albata. GTDB lineage: Bacteria > Actinomycetota > Actinomycetes > Mycobacteriales > Pseudonocardiaceae > Allokutzneria > Allokutzneria albata. Next base: position 4,878,156 of record NZ_LT629701.1, read on the forward strand.
TCGAGGGTTCCCGAATAAGCACCGGTGGAGAGGTACTTCCACCCCGCGTCCGCCACGACGAAGGCGATGTCCGCGGTCTCTCCGGCACCTGCTGCCTTCTCCGCGACCGCGAGGGCCGCGTGCAGGACTGCCCCGGTGGAGATCCCGGCGAAGATGCCCTCGTGCTCCAGCAGCTGGCGCGTGCGGCGCAGTGCGTCGAGCGATCCGACCGAGTAGCGGCCTGTCAGCACCTCGGGGTCGTACAGCTCGGGCACGAAGCCCTCGTCGAGGTTGCGCAGACCGTAGACCAGCTCCCCGTAGCGAGGCTCGGCCGCGACGATCTGCACGTCCTTCTTGTGCTGCCGCAGATAGCGACCGACACCGACCAAGGTGCCGGTGGTGCCGAGCCCGCCGACGAAGTGGGTCAGCGTCGGCAGATCGCGCAGCAGCTCGGGCCCGGTGCCGCGGTAGTGCGCCTCCGCGTTGGCCGGGTTGCCGTACTGGTAGAGCATCACCCAGTCCGGGTTCTCGGCGGAGATCTTCTTCGCCGTGGCCACCGCCTGGTTCGACCCGCCGGCCGCGGGCGAGGTGATGATCCGCGCCCCGTAGGCCAGCAGCAACTGCCGCCGCTCCACCGAGGTGTTCTCCGGCATGACGCAGACCAGCGCGTAGCCCTTGAGCTTGGCGGCCATGGCCAGCGCGATGCCGGTGTTGCCGGACGTCGGCTCCAGGATCGTGCAGCCGGGGCGCAGCCGGCCGTCCCGCTCTGCCGCCTCGATCATGGCCAGCGCCGGGCGGTCCTTGATCGAGCCGGTCGGGTTGCGGTCCTCCAGCTTCGCCCACAGGCGCACGTCCGCGCTGGGCGACAGCCGCGGCAACCCGATCAGCGGGGTGTCGCCGAGCGCGTCGAGCAGCGAGTCGTACCTGGCCATCCGCTTAGCGCGCGCCGCCGGCCACGGCGGGCAGGATGGTGACGTTGTCGCCGTCCTTGACCGCGGCCTCCAGTCCACCGGCGAAGCGCACGTCCTCGTCGTTGACGTAGACGTTGATGAAGCGGTGCAGCGACCCCTCCTTCACCAGGCGGGTCTTCAGGCCACCGTGGCGGCTCTCCAGGTCGTCGATGATCTCGGCGAGGGTGGTGCCGGACGCCTCGACCGTCTTCTCGCCACCGGTGTGCGTGCGCAGGATGGTGGGGACGGAAACGGTGACGGCCATGGTGGATTCCTCCAGTCAGCGAACGGACTTCAACACCTGAACATGCGCGCGGTCCGGGATGTTCCCGGCGCGCGGGGCCTCAGCGACAGTCGGGAACGTCGTCGGGGCCGGTGTTGGAGAGCATGAAGCGCTCGATGGAGGCGTCGTAGGTGTCGACGATCTCCACCGGCTCCTCGGTCACCACGCCCTCGACGATCCGGTAGGAGCGGAACTCGTGCTCCAGCGGGTCACGGGTGGAGACGAGCACGTAGTGCGCGTCGGGCTCGGCGGCGATGTTCACGTCGGTGCGCGACGGGTACGCCTCGGTCGCGGTGTGCGAGTGGTAGATGACCACCGGGACCTCGCCGTTGGCCTCCAGTTCGCGGTGCAGGCGCAGCTGCTCCATCGAGTCGAACTGGTAGAAGGTCGGCGAACGCGCGGCGTTGGTCATCGGGATGAACCGCTCGGGCCGGTCGGAGCCCTCGGGACCGGCGAGGACGCCGCACGCCTCGTCGGGGTGGTCCTCGCGGGCGTGCGCGACCATCGCGTCCACGAGGTCACGTCGGATCACCAGCACTCCACCATCCTACGGGGAACAGGAAGGCCGGTCCCAGAATGTGAGCCCGGGACGGGCTGTTCAGCGCCTTCAGTCCCGAGGGGCGGTCATGGGCTCGCCGTGCCCCCACGCCACCGCGGCCTCCAGTTGCTGCGCGAGATCGGGACAGGCCGCGTGCACCAGCACCTCCATCAGGTCCTGGATCATCGTGAGCGTGGCCGCGGCGTCGTGACCGCCCACGGTGCGGTGCACGAGGCGGGTGCCCTTGCGCGGGGAGAACAGGAAGCGGGCCGCGCCGAGTGCGGTCATCCAGTCGTCGAACTCGTCGGCCTCCAGCCGCACCTCGGCCACCCCGGTCCAGCCGCCGAGCACCCTGCGCGTGGCGACCAGCACCTCCGCCCGCACCCCGGGCTCGTGCCGTGCGCGGAAATCGGCCGAGATCGCCGGGTCCGCGCTGACCGCGGGGAACATCCGGCGCAGCAGGATGTTCTGGGTGAGCCGGACGCGCCTGCCGAACGGACCGCGGCCCGCCTCCGGCACCGTCCCCGATTCGAGCACGTCCAGCAGCTGGCGCAGCACCATCCGCACCGTCGCCGCCGCGGTCGGGGTCAGCCGGAGCAGGACGCGGTCGCCCTCGCGGGCGGTCTGGGCGGGTACCTCGTCGGCCTCGGTGTGCCTGGTGACCGGGGGGTCCAGCGCGTCGAGCTTGTTCTCAGCCAACGGTGACCGCCTCGACCCGGGCAAGGCCGCCCCGCAGCCCGCACACCATCAGCCCGGACACCAACCGCTCGGCGTCGGACCGCTCGGAGAACCGGGCCACCTCGGCGTAGCCCTGCTGGTGGATCATGATCATGGTGCGGGCCGCGTCGATGAGGGACATGCCGCACACGCGATACAGCACGTACTGCACGACGTGGGTGGTGTTGACGTCGTCGTCCCAGACCAGGACACGCCAGCTCGCGTCGTTCATCGGGCCAGTATGGCGGGCGGGCACCGCCAACCGAACCCGTCACCGGCCCGATTTCACCCCGCAGGCTGGACAGCCGGGCCGTCTCGGCGCCTCGACGATGTGCCCGCGCTCCGGGTCGACCAGGTTCAGGCCGCTGATCCGGCCCGAGCGCACCGGACTTATTCCGGCAACAAGAGAAATGACCGCATAAGAGGCGAGGAATCCGGCGATACCGGCCGACGCGGCGTGAGCGGCATTACTCTTGATTTCGGCTTCCTGCGCAGGATCGGCGAGCCGAAGGCATTCGTAGCAGGCACCGAGTCCCGGGACATAAACCGCGACCGCGGTGCGGGGCCCCTGATAACCGGCGTCGACCCAGGGCGTCCGGGTCCGCAGGCTGGCGTGGTTGGCCCACTCGCGCACCGCGCGCGTCCGCCCGGTCGCGAGCACCAGCACGTCGAAGCGACGCGCCAGGTCGGTCAGGTCGGCGAGGCCGGTGGCCGAGGAGAGGTGCCCGGCGGAGACGGTGACGCTGATGTCGGAGTTGAGCTCGCGCAGCCGGGCGGCTGCCGCCTCCGCCTTGCCCCGGCCGATGGACGGCTCCGCGTAGATGACCTGGTGGTTGAGATCGGCCAGCTCGACGGTGCCCCCGTCCACGCAGTGCAGGTGCCCGACACCGCTCGCGGCCAGCGACAACGCCAGCGCACCGCCGGTGCCGCCGAGGCCGATCACGGCGACGCTGGCGTCCCGCAGCTTGAGCTGGGTCTCCCACCTGCTCGGCCGCGGTGCGAGGTCCACCCACCGGTAGAACCGGGCGCCGCGCGCGTACCGGGTCCGCTCCCGCTCGGTCAGCTCGTCCGGTTCGTCGGCCCTGGTGTCCTCGATGTAGCCCATGGCGATGAGCTGGCCGAGCACGCCGCGGATGTCCTCGCGGGTGCTGTCCGGGTGCCGCTCGACCACGTGGTCGACGATCTCGCCCGCGGGGCGCGTCCCGTCGAGGCACTCCAGCAGGGTCCACACGGCGCCGGTCGGATCGGCGATCTCGGTCGCGATTCCGTGCACCGATCCGCCGACCCGTATTCGATCGCCGGAAATCCGGTGCGGCGCGTGCTCGGGTTTCACCCTGGGCTTCGCGCGCTCGACGAACTTCACAGCCAGCACCCCCATTCCCGGCGAACCTATCGGCGCCGGGAACGACGCGTCAATTGACCTGATACAACGCTGGTGCAGACCTGAGCGGGATTTGACAGTGCAATCCGAATTTATTTCGGAGCGCTCCGGAACGCGGACGGGTAGAGGTCGCGGTAGGCGGGCTTCCCGGAGATCGTGACGGCGGCGAGCATCGCGTGCACGACCGCCCGGGTGACCGCGTCCGCCGCCGCGACGCACAGCCGGTCGAGTTCGCGCGGCCGCGTCTCAGTGGTGCGGTAGCGGTGCCCGGAGCCCGTGGGCAGCTCCCGTCCCCCCGTCGCGAGCACGAAGAAGGTGTCGCCGTCGTACATCGTGTGCGCGGGGCGGACCGCACGGGCGAGCCCGTCGTGAGCCGCGATCGCCAGCCGCTGGCACTCCGCCTTGCTCAACGCGGCGTCCGTCGCGACGACGCCGATGGTCGTGTTCAGCGGCTCAGGCTTCGCGCTAAGGCACTCGCGGGCAGCTGCGACCTCCCCGGCGTTGGGTGCGCCGATACCGAACTCGCCGTTGACCTCAGAAGACGCACCCCACGGCAGACCGGTGTTCTGGTCCACGGTCTCGCCGCAAGCGTTCATGGCCAGCAGAACGCCCACGGTGCAGCTGTCGGTCACAACGGTGCTCGCGGTGCCGATCCCGCCTTTGAGCACACCAGCTGTCGCACCGGTTCCCGCACCGACACAGCCCATCGCCACCAGGCCGTCAGCAGCGGCTTCACAAGCCGCGTAACCGAAGTGCGCGTCCGGACGGTTTCCCCAGTCGGACAGCGGAAGGTCGAACAACACCGCAGCCGGAACCAGGGGTACGACCTGCCACGGCTCCGCACCGACCTGGAGTCCGATCCCCCGCTCCCCCAGCCAACGCATGACGCCGTCGGCGCTGGCGAGGCCGTAGGCACTGCCGCCGGTCAGGCACACCCCGTGCACACGCTGCACGAGCGTCGACGGCTCCAGCGCGGAGGTCTCACGCGTGCCAGGCGCTCCACCGCGGGTGTCGACCGCAGGGGTCGCACCCTTGTCCACCAGGACGACGGTGGTGCCGGTCGCCCAGCCATCTCCGATTCGCTCGTAGTGCCCAACACGAACGCCAGGGACATCTGTGATCGCGTTGTGCGCCCCGGGCAAATCAGTCATAGGCAGGATCGTCGTCGAAGAGCAGCTCGTTGACCAGACTCCCCTGCACCCAGGTCAGCCATTGGTAGACGCCGTAGTGCGGCGCGCGCGGATCGCTCGGGTCGAGCTCGTCCGGCATGTCGTCGGTCAGGTCGAGCGCGGTGCCGAGCGCGATGCGCACGTCGTTGAGCGCGGCGACCCAGGACTCGGCCTCAGCCTCGGACAGCCGGGCCTCCCCGCCGTCGACCGGGCACGTCTCCATGACCACCGTGGTCGCGGCTGTCTTCGCCTCCAGCACCGCGGGCTCGTGCAGCGACCGCAGCGCCGCCGCCGAGTTGGCGTACTCGGCGTCCAGCTCGCCGTCCGGGTCCTCCATGCTCGCGCGGTGGAAGTCCGGCAGCAGCCGCGCCATGATCGGGTTCTCCGGTGCCAACGACGGCCCGGTGCGGATGCCGGTCAGGGCGGCCAGCTCGTCCTGCGGGGCCTCCTCGGCCCTGCCGACGAGCATGTCCCTGATCTGGTCGACCATGCCGCGGATGAGCGCGGCCTCCTGCTGAGCGAGGGTCGCGACGAGGCGATCACCTTCACGGCGCCAACTGTTCACGAGTCCCGCTGCATGGTCGCCCAGAGACCGGCGGCGTGCAGCTTCGCCACGTCGGCCTCGACCTTCTCCTTGGCGCCGGAGGACACCACGGCCCTGCCTTTGTTGTGCACGTCGAGCATCAGCTTCTCGGCGTGGTCCCTGCTGAAGCCGAAGAGCTTCTGGAATACATGGGTGACGTAGGACATCAGGTTGACCGGGTCGTTCCACACGACCGTCATCCACGGTTTGTCTTGGGCACCGACCACGTCTTCGGTCGGCTCAACCTGTGTCCGCTCCTGCGCAACGGGCGTGGACATGGGGACCATGGTGTCACGCTCCCACGAGGGCTGCGAACGGCACGATCAGTGCATTGAATGACATTCGCCCCGTCCGCGTGAAGCTCGGTCGTAGGCTTCCACCCCATGACGGCGTCTAGCACCGCTTTCCTGACCGACCACTACGAGCTGACGATGCTGGCCAGCGCGCTGCGCGACGGCACGGCGGACCGGCCGTGCGTGTTCGAGCTGTTCGCGCGGCGCCTGCCGACAGGGCGGCGCTACGGCGTGGTCGCGGGCACAGGGCGGTTCCTGGACGCACTGGCGAACTTCCGCTTCGGTGACGAAGAACTCTCGAAGCTCGAAGCGTCCGCCGTCGTGGACCGCGCGACCCTGGACTGGCTGGCGAACTACCGGTTCAGCGGCGACATCGTCGGCTACCCGGAGGGCGAGCTGTACTTCCCCGGCTCCCCCGTCATGACCGTGACCGCGTCCTTCGGCGAAGGCGTGCTGCTGGAGACGCTGGCGCTGTCCATCCTCAACCACGACAGCGCCGTGGCCTCCGCGGCGGCGCGGATGTCGTCCGCGGCCAACGGGCGCAGGCTGATCGAGATGGGCTCGCGGCGCACGCACGAGGAGGCCGCGGTCGCGTCGGCGCGCTGCGCGTACCTCGCCGGCTTCACCTCAACGTCCAATTTGGAGGCTGGGCGGCGCTACGGCATCCCCACCGCGGGCACTTGTGCACACGCCTTCACGTTGTTGCACGACAGCGAAGAGGACGCGTTCCGCGCACAGGTCGACGCGCTCGGCGTCCAGACCACGCTCTTGGTAGACACCTACGACATCAGCAGGGGCATCGAGCGCGCTGTCCGCGTCGCGGGCCCGAAGCTCGGCGCGGTGCGGATCGACTCCGGCGACCTCGGCGTGCTCGCGCGGCAGGCGCGCGAACAGCTCGACGCACTCGGCGCCCGCGAGACCAAGATCGTGGTCTCCGGCGACCTGGACGAGTACTCGATCGCCGCGCTGCGCGCCGAACCGGTGGACGCCTACGGCGTCGGCACCTCGCTGGTCACCGGTTCCGGCGCGCCGACCGCCGGAATGGTCTACAAGCTGGTCGAGGTCGACGGCCGCCCGGTCGCGAAGCGCAGCTCGCACAAGGAGTCCAGGGGCGGGCGCAAGGCCGCGCTGCGCCGCTACAAGGCGACCGGCACCGCGGTGGAGGAGGTCGTCTACCACGTGGACGGTCCGGCGCCGGAACATCACGATCACGACAGGGAACTCCAGATTCCCCTGGTGCGCGCTGGACAGGTGGTGCCGGAGCTGCCCACCCTGGATGACGGCAGGCAGCGCCTGCGCCAGGCACTGGTCAGCGTGCCGTGGGAGGGCCTGGCGCTCTCCGGCGGCGAGCCGGTCATCCCGACGGTCTTCGCGTGAGGGAGCTTCGATGACTAGGGCACTCATCGTTGTGGACGTGCAGAACGACTTCTGCGAGGGCGGTTCGCTCGCGGTGAACGGCGGGGCGGCCGTCGCGGCCGCGATCTCCGAACACATGGCCACCAAGGACTACGACCACGTCGTGGCCACGCGGGACTACCACGTCGATCCGGGCGGCCACTTCAGCGAGACCCCGGACTACGTCGACTCCTGGCCGGTGCACTGCGTCGCGGGCACCGCGGGCGCGTCCTTCCACCCGGAGCTGGACATCACGCGCGTGGAGGCGGTCTTCTCGAAGGGCGCTTATTCGGCGGCCTACTCCGGTTTCGAGGGCGCTGACGCCACCGGGCGCACGCTCGCCGACTGGCTTCGTGCGCGAAACGTGGACGCGGTCGATGTCGTAGGCATCGCGACCGACCACTGCGTGCGCGCGACGGCTCTGGACGCCGCACAGGAGGGTTTCGCGGTCACCGTGCTGCTCGGCCTCACCGCGGGCGTTTCGCAGTCCACTGTGGACACAGCGCTGACCGCGCTCGGCGAAGCCGGGGTCCGGACGGACGGAACCCCGGTGGTCCGCTAGGCCCCACCGGGGTTCCCGCTCGTCCTCGAAGCCGGCTCAGAAGCTGGGGCGGCACTCCACGCTGCCCACGATGATGCTGCCGCGCAACGGGGTCACCCCGGCGGGCGGGAACGCCACGCGCATCACGTTGAGGCGGATGGCGCCCTGGTCCTTGGTGACCTCGTTGAAGAACACGCGGGCGAGCAGCTCACCCTTGTTGTTCTTCAGCGGGATCATGTGCCCGGCGGGCATCGGGTTGGGGATCTCCAGGCCGCTCACGCCGCCGAGGGAGAACTTGCCGCTGGTGCCGTTCGGGGTCGAGGTGCACTCCGCGGAGTAGGTGCCGACCCGGGTGATCTTGGTGTAGCCGTACTGCTTCAGCGCGGTCAGCTCGAACTTGGTGCCGCTCATCTTGACGACGTTGTCCTCGCCGACCTTCTTGCACTCCGTGGTGCCCTTGCCGAACTTGGCGATGGTGCCGTACGTCTTCGCCTGGGCGGTGGCCTTGTCCGGCGTCGGGGTCTCCGGGTCGACGTCGCAGAGCGCGAGGTCGCCGCTGCTGGTCGTGGTCTCGCCGCTGGTGACGTTGACCTTGCCGACGTTGGCCGAGCCGTCCTGGATCTCGGCTGCCGCGTAGGCGGGCGAGCCGACCGCCGCGGTGGTGGCCAGCACGGCGCCGATGACGGCGATCCGACGCAAACCTGACCTGGTGCTCATCGTGGTTACCTTCTTCCGCGCCATGAACTGCGACGGCCCGTCCACCGGGACATCCACTGAGGACGGACGCGTTCTCGCTCGGATCATCGGCCGAACGGCCTAACGCTGTACACGATTGACGGGCTGCCACTCGTTCGGGCAAGCCATCCACCCCGTCCGGGCGACGACCCCCGGCCGCCGCGACGGAGAGCGACCGGTGATCACCTGACGCGGGGACGGGACGGCCACCGCGACCGCGCGTGCCGCACGAGCTGTCGGGGGCGGCAGGTACCGTCTTCTGCCGTGTCCCCTGCCTCCCCCAGCACCCTGACCGCCACGCGAAAGTCGCACGAGATCCCGGACGTGCGCGCCCTGCTCGCCGCGGCCGTGGAAGCCGTCGGCGGGACCGAGCGACCAGGGCAGCTGACGATGGCGGAGGCGGTCGCGCACACCATCGACACCGGGGAGCACCTCGCCGTGCAGGCGGGCACCGGCACCGGCAAGTCGCTGGCCTACCTCGTGCCCGCGCTGCGGCACGCCGTGGCCGCGGAGGCCACCGTGGTGGTGTCCACGGCGACCATCGCGCTGCAGCGCCAGCTGGTGGACCGCGACCTGCCCCGGCTGGCCAAGACGCTCAAGCCGCTGCTGGGCCGGGAACCGCGCTTCGCGATCCTCAAGGGCCGCCGCAACTACCTGTGCATGCACAAGATCCACGGGGAGATCGACGACGAGCCCGAGGACAACGCGCTGTTCGACCAGTTCGCGATCTCGGCCATGGGCCGCCAGGTGAAGCGGCTGCACGAGTGGTCCTCGGAGACCGAGACCGGGGACCGCGACGAGCTCGTGCCCGGCGTGACCGACCAGGCCTGGCGGCAGGTGTCGGTCACCGCCAAGGAATGCCTCGGCGTGAACAAGTGCCCCGTCGGCGTGGACTGCTTCGCCGAACGCGCACGGGGTGAGGCGGGCAAGGCCGATGTCGTGGTCACCAACCACGCGCTGCTGGCCATCGACGCCCTCGAGGGCTACAAGGTGCTGCCCGAGCACGACGTGGTGATCATCGACGAGGCGCACGACCTGGTGGACCGCGTGACCTCGGTGGCCACCAACGAGCTCACCTCCGGCATGGTCGGCACCGCGGCCCGGCGGGTCGGCAGGCTGATAGACCAGGACGTGGCCGACCGGCTCGCGGAGGCGGCCGACGGGCTCGCGCTGATCATGGACGACGTGGCGTCCGGGCGGCTGGAGTCGCTGCCGAAGCCGCTGGCCGGGGCACTGGCCGCGGTGCGCGACGCCGCGCACGCCTGCATCTCCGCGCTCGGGCCCGAGCGCAAGGAAGACCTGGACGGCACCGCCAAGCGCAAGATCGCGCTCGCCTCGCTCGACGAGGTGCACGACACCGCCTACCGGCTGCTCGGCGCGTTCGAGGCGCCCGAGGCCGAGCGGCGCGACGTGGTGTGGCTGTCCAGCGACTGGGAACGCGTCCGCCCGCCCTCGCTGCACGTCGCTCCGCTGTCCGTGGGCGGCCTGCTGCGGGAGAAGCTGTTCGGGCCGCGCTCGGTCGTGCTCACTTCCGCGACGCTCGCGCTCGGCGGCTCGTTCGACACCCTGGGCAGGCAGTGGGGACTGCCGCCGTCCTCGACGGCGACCCGGGCGGAGGGCGCCGCGACCGAGAAGGAGGTGCCGTCGGACGCGAGCGTTCCGCGCTGGACCGGGATCGACGTCGGTTCGCCGTTCGAGCACCAGCGCAGCGGCATCCTCTACATCGCGCGACACCTGCCGCAGCCGGGCCGTGACGGCCTTCCGGAGGAGTACCTGACCGAGCTGGCCGAGCTGGTCCAGGCGGCGGGCGGGCGCACGCTCGGCCTGTTCTCCTCGATGCGGGCCGCGAAGCAGGCATCGGAGGAGCTGCGGAAGCGGATCGAGCAGCCGATCCTCTGCCAGGGCGACGACGCCACCGGGCAGCTGGTGAAGAAGTTCGCCGAGGACGTCGAGACCTGCTTGTTCGGCACGCTGTCGCTGTGGCAGGGGGTGGACGTTCCGGGTCCGTCACTGCAGCTCGTGGTGATGGACCGCATCCCGTTCCCGCGCCCCGACGACCCGCTGGCGTCGGCGCGGCAGAAGGCGGTCTCGGCGCGCGGCGGCAACGGCTTCATGACCGTGGCGGGTACACACGCGGCGCTCCTTCTGGCACAGGGCGCGGGCAGGCTGCTGCGGTCCAACGACGACAAGGGCGTGATCGCGGTCCTGGACCCGCGGCTGATGACCGCCCGCTACGGCAGCTTCCTCCGCGCGTCGCTGCCGCCCTTCTGGACGACGACCGACCCCGCCGTGGTGCGCAGCGCCCTGGAGCGCATCAACACCTGAGCGGGGTCAGGCGGGCCACTGGGTGACCACGGTGATCGTGCCGGGGTCGACCTCGGTGAAGCCCGCGTCGCGGACGGCAACCACGCGCTTCGTCTTCCAGGCCAAGCCCGGGTCGTCGCCGGGGTGCAGGTCGCGCCAGCGGGCCTGATCGGCCTTCCGGACGGCGCACGGGAACCCGGCATCGGCCCAGTCCGCGAGGTCGGCATCGCGCCCATCGGCGTGCAGGAGCGCGGCCAGCAACATGGTGGCGTGGCCGACCTGAGCCGCCGCCTTGCCCACGGTCATCGCCGCGTCCGGGTTGAGCCACAGCACCGGGACGTCCGCCGGTGGCGCGAGCGGCTGCTCGTCCTCCGGGAGTTCGCTGCCGGAGATCTGGAGGCGGCCCAGCACCCGCGGGGTCTCCACGACCAGGCCGGGCACCAGCGAGCGCACCTCCGCACCGCCGTGCGCCACCGTGATGCCCGCCATGTCCTGCACAGCGGTCCAGTGCGCTCCCCTGGCGCGGCGGGACACCTTGCGGATGCGACCGCACATCCACGCGTGGACCTCGTCGTGCCACGGCTGCCCGGGCGCGGCCAGCGGGTCCAGGCAGACCGCGATCGCCGACGAGGCCGCCGCCGCGAGCAGGGCGTTCCTCGGCGGCGGGTCGGCCTTCTCGATGCGCAGCACCATGGGCATCGCCCGCACCAGCTCCGGCACCTCGTCGGAAGTGTCCACAGTGGAGGCCGAAGGGAGGCGCAGCCAGGAGACGTAGCGGTCGGCGAGCGGGTCCAGGATCGAGGCGGTGGCCAGCACGCGGCTAGTCAATCACCCGATCTCGATGCGGTCGGCGGGCAGGCCGTCCGCCGCGTCCGCGGCCTCCACCTCGGCCCGGGTCACGCCGAGCACGAACAGCACCGCGTCCAGGAAGGGCAGCGAGAGCGCGGTGTCGGCCACCTTGCGCAGCGCGGGCTTGGCGTTGAAGGCCACCCCGAGGCCCGCCGTGGAGAGCATGTCGATGTCGTTGGCGCCGTCGCCGACCGCGACGCACTGCGCGAGCGGGATCTCGTACTCGCCGGCGAAGCGGCGCAGCGCCTCGGCCTTGCCCGCGCGGTCGACGACCTCGCCGATGACCCGCCCGGTCAGCACACCGTCGACCACCTCGAGGTCGTTGGCCGCGCAGAAGTCCAGGTCCAGGTCCTCGGCGAGACGGAGCACGACCTGGGTGAAACCGCCGGAGACCACACCGCAGCGGAAGCCGAGCCGCTTGAGCGTGCGCACCGTGGTCCGCGCGCCGGGGGTCAGCTCCAGGGCGTCGGCCACCTCGTCGAGAGCCTTCTCCGGCAGGCCCTTCAGCAGCGCCACGCGCCGCTCCAGCGACTGGCCGAAGTCCAGCTCGCCGCGCATGGCGGCCTCGGTGATCTCGCGGACCTCGTCCTCGTGGCCAGCCTTCGCCGCCAGCATCTCGATCACCTCACCCTGGATCAGGGTGGAGTCCACGTCGAAGACCACCAGGCGCTTGGCCCTGCGGGACAGCCCGGACTGCTCGACGGCGATGTCCACGCCGATGCGGGCGGAGAGCTCGACCATGGCGGCGCGCAGCTCGGCGTCGCCCTGCGGCGTCTGGTCCGCCGTGGTCACCGACAGCTCGAGGCCGGTGACCGGGTAGTCGGCGACGCGGCGGATCGAGTCGATGTTGGTCTCCAACGCGGCGAGCTTGCGGGAGACCTCGGTGAAGGCGCGCGCGGTCACCGGGCGGCCCATGACGATCAGGTGGTGGGTGGAGCCCAGCTGTGCGGTGGGCACGGCCGCGCCGACCTCGACGTCGACGTGCATCCCCACAGTGGCCATGGCCTGCTCGACCATCTCGTGCAGTCCCTCAGGGTCGTGATCGGTGGAGACCAGGACACCGAGCACCAGCTTGCCGCGGATCACCACCTGCTCGACGTCGAGCACCTCGACGCCGTGCCTGGTCAGGGCGGCGAACAGGACGGAGGTCACGCCCGGCTTGTCCGGGCCGGTCACGGTCATCAGCACGGGGGTCGCGTTCGGGCCGGTCACGGTGTCCAACTCCTCGCCACTGCGGGCATCACTCGGGGGCATCACTGGGGGCATCTGCCTGGGAGAACGCGAACGAGCCCCCAGGCATCACTGCCCAGGGGCTCGTCGTCGAGCGCTACTGCGGGTACTGCCTACTTGGCCTTGGGGTCGCCCTTGGTCTCATCATCCGGCTGCACCGCGGCGGCCGCCACCTCGGACGGGGCGGCGTGCTGCTTGCCGTGCCTGCCGCCGATGTGCGCCTCGGCGCGGAACCGCTCCACCATGTGCGGGTAGTGCAGCTCGAACGCCGGGCGCTCGGAGCGGATCCGGGGCAGCTCGGTGAAGTTGTGCCGGGGCGGCGGGCAGGACGTGGCCCACTCCAGGGAGTTGCCGTAGCCCCACGGGTCGTCCACGGTCACGACCTCGCCGTAGCGGTAGCTCTTGAAGGCGTTCCACAGGAACGGCAGCATCGACGCGCCGAGGATGTAGGCGCCGATGGTGGAGATCATGTTCAGCGTGGTGAACCCGTCGGTCGGGATGTAGTCCGCGTACCGGCGCGGCATGCCCTCGTTGCCCAGCCAGTGCTGCACCAGGAACGTCAGGTGGAAGCCGATGAACGTGGTCCAGAAGTGCAGCTTGCCCAGCGGCTCGTCCATCATCCGGCCGGTCATCTTCGGGAACCAGAAGTAGATGCCCGCGAAGGTGGCGAAGGCGATGGTGCCGTAGAGCACGTAGTGGAAGTGCGCCACCACGAAGTAGCTGTCCGAGACGTGGAAGTCGATCGCCGGGGCGGCCAGCAGGACGCCGGAAAGGCCACCGAAGAGGAACGTCACGATGAAGCCGATGCTGAAGAGCATGGGCGTCTCGAACGTGAGCTGCCCCTTCCACATCGTGCCGATCCAGTTGAAGAACTTCACCCCGGTCGGGACGGCGATGAGGAAGGTCATGAAGGCGAAGAACGGCAGCAGCACGGCGCCGGTCGCGTACATGTGGTGCGCCCAGACCGCGACGGACAGCGCCGCGATGCCCAGGGTCGCCCAGACGAGGCCCTTGTAGCCGAAGATCGGCTTGCGGCTGAACACCGGGAAGATCTCGGAGACGATGCCGAAGAACGGCAGCGCCACGATGTAGACCTCGGGGTGGCCGAAGAACCAGAACAGGTGCTGCCAGAGGATCACGCCGCCGTTGGCCGGGTCGAACACGTGCGCGCCCAGGTGGCGGTCGGCCAGCAGACCGAGCAGCGCGGCGGTCAGGATCGGGAACGCGATGAGCACCAGGAGGCTGGTGATCAGGATGTTCCAGGTGAAGATCGGCATCCGGTACATGGTCATGCCCGGCGCGCGCAGGCAGATCACCGTAGTGATCATGTTGACCGCGCCGAGGATGGTGCCCAGACCACCGACCACCAGACCGGAGATCCACAGGTCCGCGCCGACACCGGGCGAGTGGATCGCGTCCGACAGCGGGGTGTAGGCGAACCAGCCGAAGTCGGCGGCGCCACCGGGGGTGATGAAGCCCGCCATCACGATGAGGCCACCGAAGAGGTAGAGCCAGTACGAGAAGGCGTTGAGGCGCGGGAACGCCACGTCGGGCGAGCCGATCTGCAGCGGCATGATGAAGTTGGCGAAGCCGAAGACGATCGGCGTCGCGTACAGCAGCAGCATAACCGTGCCGTGCATGGTGAACAGCTGGTTGTACTGCTCCTGCGAGAGCACCTGCATGCCAGGCACGGCGAGCTCGGTCCGCATCAGCATCGCCATGACGCCGCCGACCAGGAAGAACGCCATCGCCGTGACGATGTACATGATCCCGATTTGCTTGTGATCCGTCGTGCTGAACATCCGCAGCAGGAACGAACCCTTGACCGAGTCACGCGTCGGATAAGGACGCGTGGCGATCGGCTGGGGGGCTACGGCCGTCACGATGCCTCCTGAGCTGTACTTCGCCTCGACGCCCGGCATACGTAGCCTGCCCGGACATCCGAGGGGATCGTAGACCGCGCGCCCGGGAGCGGCGCGGTTGGGCCGCTCGCAGGGCGGGCGACGTCGGCCAGGTCACAACCGGCGCCCGTCGGAGGGTGCGCGGCGGGGCGGGACTGGCGGCGGGCGGCGGGCGCCGCTCGGCGACGAACGCTATCGAGACTCCTATCGACGATTGACCCGTTCGGCCGCACTGGATCAGCATCCGGAGCCATCCCAGCCGCCGCTCCTTCACCTGAGGGCTCCTCCATGGCATTCCCCGCCGCGTTCCGCCGCCTGCTCGCGCTGCCACTCGTGATCGCCGCACTCGCCGCGGCCACGACAACGGCGACAGCGAAGCCCGCCAAGGCGGGGCCTTTCCAGCGCTACGTCTCGCTCGGGGACTCCTTCGTCTCCGGGGCCTACATCCCGCACCCGCGCCCGGAGTCGCGCGGCTGCCTGCGCACCACCGGCAACTACCCGACCGTGCTGGCCACCAAGCTCGGGGTGCAGGACTTCGCCGACGCCAGCTGCATCGGCGCTTTCACCCACCACATGACCACGCGGCAGGACGAGCCGTCGTGGGACATCGACAACCCGCCGCAGTTCGACCGGCTCACCCCGGACACGGACCTGGTGACGATCACCACCGGCGGCATCAACATCGGCTTCATGCAGCTGGCGATCGACTGCGCGCTGGCCAGCTTCGGCGACCCGCTCGGGACCCCGTGCAGGAAGAAGCACACCGTGGACGGTGTCGAGCAGATCGCCAAGCGCATCGAGACCGCCGCGCCCAAGGTCAGGGAGGTGCTCGCGGAGTTGAAGCGGCGCGCGCCCAAGGCGAAGGTGGTCATGGTCGGCTACCCGCGCCTGGTCCCGCCGTCCATCGGCTGCTTCCCGACCGTGCCGATCGCTTTCGGCGACGTCGAGTACCTGGACGGGCTCCAGCGGAAGCTGAACACCACGCTCGCCGCGCAGGCCGCCGCCAACGGCGTGCCGTTCGTGGACGTCTACAAGGCCAGCGAGGGCCGCGACGCCTGCCAGGCTCCGGACGTCCGGTGGATCGAGGGCGTCATCCCCAGCTCACCCACCGCACCCGCCCACCCCAACGCGGCGGGCATGAAGGCCGTCGCGGACCTCGTGCACAAGGCGGTCCTGGCCAAGGACTGACGACTCATTTCGCGCAGCTCCTCGGCAGGTCGGCCCGCCCGGCCTCGCCGAGGAACCGGCACAGGGTCGTCACGGCGCGTTCCGGCCGCAGCTCCCACACGATGACCTCGCCGTCCCAGCCCCCGGTGGCCAGCGCCGCGCTATCGGGCCGCCACGCGAGCGCGTCGACGGTGTTTCGGTGCCCACGCAGGCTGGTGATGAGCCGACCGCTCGCGACCTCCGACACCAGCACCTCGCCCGTGCTGTGCCCGGTTGCGACGAGTCGGCCATCCGGGGAGAACGCGAGGGAGTCGGTCAGGCTCCGCCCTGCCGCCACCCGTCCCCTGGAAGCGCCCGTCGTGGTGTCCCACAACGTCACCGCGTTGTGCTCCGAGTGGGCGAGTGCGGTGCCGTCCTGGGAGAACCAGATCGCGCCGCCGCCCTTGGTGTCGTGGTCGTTCAGCTGCCTCGGCACCGGTGTCCCGTCGACGTTGGCCAGTTTGAGCCCGTCCTCGGCGTTCCACGCGAGCCGCCTGCCGTCGGGGCTCAGCGCGAAGGTGAAGGTGGCACCGGGGACGGTGGTGACGACTCGCCGGTCGGCGAGGTCCCACACGGTGACCGAGTCGTCGTGCGCGGCGGCCAGCCTGCTGCCGTCCGCGCTGACCGCGACGCGGCGGAAGCCCGTGCTCGTCGGCGCCGACAGCGAGCCGACCGCTCGCCCGGTCGCCGGGTCGACCAGCGAGATCTTGTTCCCCGCGGGCACGACCACCACGCGCTGGTCCGGGCTGAGCAGTGGTTGGAGGCTGCTGATGACCAGGGCGAAGGCCGACTGCTGTGCCGGCGTCAGCCGGGCGGGCTCGGCGAACTCGACTCGGCTCGGGTCCACCGGCCGGCCAGGAGACCAGGTGAGCAGCCGCTCATTCCCGGCGGAGAGCACCGTGCCGTCCGCTCGAACCCCGAGCGAGGCCTCGCCCAGCCTGTCCTGGCCGAGCAGGGGGAGCCGGTCCGCGCGGAGGAACACCACCGAGTCGTGGACGACCACGCCGATGACTCCCCCGGATCCGGAGAAGATCCGCCAGATCCCCGAATCCCGCGGGAGCGGCATCCTGACCAGCTCCCGCAGGTCGTCGGTGCGCCACAGGGCGACAGTGCCGTTGTCACCGCTGGTGGCCAGCATCCCGCCGCCCGAGAAGAACGCCAGGTGGCCGATGCCGCCGCGCATCGGGGTGCCGGCCGACCGCACTTGTCCACTGCGGACGTCCCAGTGCAGCAGCTGTCCGTCCTTGGCGCCCACTGCGACGCCGACGCCGTCCTCAGCGGGCTCGATGCCGAACAGCGGCCCCTTGTCCAGCTTGACCTCCGCGAGCTTCCCGCCCGTGCGCGCGTCCCACTTCGCCGCACGTCCGGTGTGATCCGCGGTGAACAACGCCTGACCGTCCCTGGAGAACGCCACGTGGACGTGGTCGGCCGAGACGTCCTGCAGCAGCGTGTGCAGCAGCTGGCGCCCGTCCACGCGCCACACCGCGACCCCGGCCGCGTCCTTGCCCCTGGTGATCATCAGGTCACCGCCGGAGCTGAGGAGCAGGGGCTTTCCCGTGATCGGCCCGGTGACGTTGGCGACGAGCGCCCCACTGCCCACGGCCCAGGTGACTGCCCTTCCCTCGGCATCGACGGCGATGACGCGCGCTCCGTCACGGCTGAACGCGACGGCGTTCACGTCCAGGAGCTGGCCCTCCACCACCAAGGTGAGGCGCTTCGCCAACGTTCGCGTGTCCCATACCGCCACCCCGTAGCCATCAGCGATGGCGAACAGGGAACCGTCCGGGCTGAAGGCTCCGGCCGGCTCGTTCCTCATGTCTCGCGGGATCAGGCCGTGGTTGGCTTGGTACGAGGCAAGGCTGAGCAAGACGCTGCGCGCTTCCTCGGTCCGGGCCGTGGCGTGCGCGTCCAGGGCCTTGCGCATCGCGGCGAGGGGATCGCGGGCCGCCACCGCGTTCGCCTCGGCGGCGAGCTGGCGGGACAGCGCGAGCTGTTGCAGGTCGATCGCGTCCTGCCGCTGTTTGAGCACGATCAGCCCGGCGACCACGGCCACCACCAGTGCGATGGCGAGCCCGGCCACCAACTGGCGGAGTTGTCGCGTCCTGCGTGCTTGGAGACCGAGTTCGGCCTGTTCGGTGGTGTTGGAAGCGTCGAGGAAGTCCTTCTCACTGGAGGAGAGGACGACCTTGTCCCCGGCCGCCCACTCGCGGGCGACGGCGAGCCTGGTGCCCCGGTAGAGCGCACTGGGGTCGCGACCCAGCTCGTTCCAGTCGGCAGCGGCGACAGCCAGCCGCTGGTGGACGCGATGTCCTTCGCGGTCCTCGGCGATCCAGCCGGTCAACCGGGGCCATGAACTGATCAGCGCCTCGTGCGCGATCTCGACAGCACCTTCGTCGACCGTGAGCAACCGCGCGGCGGCGAACGCGTCCAGCACGCCCGCGTTGAGCGGGTTCTCGCGATCCAGTTCCGCGCTCGCCACACGCCTGCGCAGGATCCCTTCGCTCGCGTCGACGAGTCGGAGGAACAGTGCGCGAGCCGTGACCGCTTCGTCCTCGCTCAGCCGCGCGTAGACCGCTTCCGCTGTGCGCACGACGGCGTCGCGGATGCCACCCGCCGCCTCGTAGCCGCTGAGCGTGAGCACACGCCCCCTGCGCCTGCGCCAGGTCTCCAGGAGGGCGTGCGAGACCAGCGGCAGCCCGCCCTGCTCGTTCGCGGCCTCCGCGACCAGGGTGGCCAGCAGCGCGGTCTCCACGGTGCAGCCTGTGCGCGCGGCAGGCTCGGTGATCGCCGTGCGCAATTCGGGGACGGTCATCGGCCCGACCAGGACGTGCCGGTCACGCATCGCGTCGACCAGCCCGGGGTGCCTGGAGCAGTGCCCGAGGTAGTCCGCGCGCACGCCCAGCACCACGCGCAGGCGCCTCGTGTGGCGGGCCGCGAGCACCGCGGCGAGGAAGGCGGCGCGCTCCTCCTCGGCGACCTCCGCCGCGAACGTCTCCTCGAACTGGTCGATGACCACCAACAGCGAGACGTCGGCCAGCTCGACGAGCCTGGGCAGCGCGGTCGGCTCCTCGCTCAGCGCCGCCCGCGCGTCCACATCGCCGGGCACGTCGCCGATGGCGTCGGCCAGCCGCTCGGTCCACGTGGTGAGCGGCTTCGTCCCGGGAACGAGCACGACGGCGCGCCAGTCCGTGCGCCCGGCCAGCCCCTCGGTGGCGACCCGGTGCGCGACCCCGGCTCGCAGCAGTGAGGACTTGCCCGCCCCCGACGCGCCAGCCACCACCAGGAACCGGTCCCGGCCCAGGCGGTCCAGCAGGTCCGCGACCAGCTCTTCACGGCCAAAGAACAACTCGGCGTCTTGTTCGCGGAACGCGGCGAGGCCCCGGTACGGCGAGTCCTTGCCTGGTTCCACCGCGTCGCCGAGCGACTCCGCCTCGGCCTCGCGCCAGCGCCGTTCCCACTCCGCCCGATCACCGCCACAAGCCTCGGCGTAGGCGAGCGCCACGGCGAGGCTGGGCAGTTTTCGCCCACCCGCCGCCTCGGACAACGTCGTGACCGAGTAGTGCGCGCGCTTCGCCAGCTCTCGATATCCGGGACTGCCCGCGCTTTCCCGCAATTCGCGAAGCGCGGCGGCGAACCGGGCGACGGCGCTGTCGTCCTCGGCAAGTGGTCGCTCGGGCCTTGGCACTCGTACACCCTCCTGACCGGGACTGATGTTGTCCGCTGTTGTTTGTCCACCTTACTGAACCCGGGCCGGACAACGCCTCGCCACCTACACCGGAAAGGAGCCCGCACGGGGCGGAAAATCAGGAGAGAATCGTGACAATTTCGTCAATCGCGCCCAGCGGCGCGGCTGCCACCGGAAAGCACGGTGGTGCCGGGACGCGCGACCGCCGGTGGAATGCCGCGGTCGTCGTCGGCGCCGTCGCGGTCATCGCGGTCGCCGGGTTCAGCAGGCGCTGGATCGCCGATGACGGGCTGATCTACACCCGCGCGGTCGAGCAGATCCTGGCGGGCAACGGGCCGGTCTACAACGTCGGTGAGCGGGCCGAGACCTCCACCGGGACGCTGTGGCAGTGGCTGCTCGCGCTCGCCGGGGTGCTCGGCGCGGTCGACCACGTGTCGACCGCCGCCGTGTACCTGGGGCTGGCACTGACCTCGGCCGCGATCGCGTTCGGCGTGCTCGGGGCGCAGCGGCTGCGCGGTTCCTGGACGGTCCCCGCGGGCGTCGTGGTGGTCCTGGCCACTCCGCCGATGTGGGACTTCGCCACCTCCGGCCTCGAAACCGGGCTCGCCTTCGCCTGGATCGCCGGGAGCTGGTGGATGCTGGTGCGGACCCGGGACGGCCGCGGCGGCCTGTTCTGGCTCGCGTTCGTGCTCGGGCTCGGCCCGCTGGTGCGGCCGGACCTGGCACTGGTGTCGATCGTGTTCCTGATCGCGATGGGGTTGCTGCACCGCCCCCGAGCAGCCACGACGTTCGGGCTGCTGGCCGCGGCGGGCGCGCTGCCGGTCGCCTACCAGGTCTTCCGGATGGGCTACTACGGCGTGCTGGTGCCGCTACCCGCGATCAGCAAGGAGGCGGGCACCTCGTACTGGTCCCGCGGCGTGCTCTACTTCGCCGACCTCTTCGCCACCTACTGGCTGTGGGTGCCGGTCGCAGTCGTGCTCGTTTTCGGGCTGCGCCACGGCGTGAGCAGGGCGGATCGCGTCCTCGTGTTCGCTCCGGTGACCGCGGGCGTGCTCTCCTGGCTCTACGTCGTCAAGATCGGCGGCGACTTCATGCACGGCCGCATGCTCCTGCCCGGCCTCCTGTTGGTCATGCTGCCGTTCTTCTGCCTGCCCAAGCCGGCCAGGCGACCTTCGCGCGCCGCGTTGAGCCTGGTCCTGGCGGCGACGGCGGCCTTCTCCGTGCTCAGTCCGCGACCGTTGCTCTCACCGGGCGTCCCCGAGTCGGGCATCATGGACGAACGGGCGTTCTACGTCGCGAAGGTCGGAGCGCCGAACCCCGACAGCGTCACGCCGTTCCTCGCGGAGGCCCACGCCGAGGCAGCGCGGATCGCGGGCGCGGACCGCGAACTGGTGGTGATCGGTCGCGACCTGAGCTTCCCGCTCTCCGCCGAGCGGACCAACCGTGTCGGGGTCGTCTGGTCGGTCCTCGGTACCGCGGGCGCGACGACGCCGCTGGACGAGCAAGTGATCGACCCGCTGGGCCTGTCCTATCCGCTGGCCGCGCACCTGGAACCGCAGCCGCGGCAGCGCGCGGGGCACGAGAAGGTGCTGTCGCACACGTGGATCACCGCGGACTACGGCGCGCCGACGGAGGAGAACGCGGCCGCCCGGCGGGCACTGGCCTGCGGCGAGCTGGCCGAGCTGCAGGCGTCCGTCCGCGCCCCGCTCACCTGGGGCCGATTCGTGGACAACGTCCTGGGCGCCTTCGCGCGAACGTCCTTGCGCATACCCGAGAATCCGGTTGAGGCCGAGCGCCGCTTCTGCCGCTGACGCAGGGAATTTCCGCTTTCGCAACTGTTCGGGGCTGTCCGAACGTGACTGTCCAGGGACCCCGGCGTACCCGGACAACGCGCACCGCTCTATAAATGAGGGGCACCCCGAACGGGGTAGCGGCACGGTATGGAGTGAAATACGTGACAGTTACCCCGTTCGGCAATATCGGGAATCCAAAAGCAACCTTCGGCGTCACCACTGCATATAACGAAACGACTACGGAGAGTTCTTCTCGGCGCTGGAATACCGGCGTGGCGGTGGCCGCCGTCGCGGTCATCCTGGTCGCGGGATACGCCAGGCGCTGGATTTCCGACGACGGCCTGATCTACGTGCGTGCGGTCGAGCAGATCCTGGCGGGCAACGGACCGGTCTACAACGTCGGTGAGCGGGCCGAGACCTCCACCGGGACCCTCTGGCAGTGGTTACTCACCGTGGTCGGTTTCGTGCTGCCGGACAGCCTGCCGCAGCTCGCCGTCTACCTCGGCCTCGCCTTCACCGGCGCGGCGTTCGCGTTGGGGGTGACCGGCGCGCAGCGGCTGCACGGCGGCGCCCCGGTCCCGGTCGGGGTGGTGATCCTGCTCGCGCTGTCGCCGATGTGGGACTTCGCCACCTCCGGCCTCGAAACGGGACTCGCCTTCGCGTGGATCGCCGGTGGCTGGTGGATGCTGGTGCACTCGCGGGACAGCTCCCGGATGAGCCTCTCCGGGATCGCGTTCGTGCTCGGCCTCGGCCCGCTGGTGCGGCCGGACCTGGCACTGGTGTCGATCGTGTTCCTGATCGCGCTGTGGCTGCTGCACCGGCCTTCCCGGAAGACCACGGTCGGGATGCTCGCCGTCGCGGGCGCGCTGCCGGTGGCCTACCAGGTCTTCCGCATGGGCTACTACGGCGTGCTCGTGCCGCTTCCCGCGATCAGCAAGGAAGCGTCCGGCTCGCACTGGCTGCGCGGCTTCTCCTACTTCTTCGACCTGTTCCTGACCTACGGGGCGCTGATCCCGGTCGGCATCGTGCTCTGGGTCGGCCTGCGGCGGCACTTCAACCGCGGCGACCGCATCCTCGTGTTCGCGCCGGTCATCGCGGGCGCCCTGTCGATGCTCTACGTCATCAAGGTCGGCGGCGACTTCATGCACGGCCGCATGCTCCTGCCCGGCCTCCTGCTGCTCATGCTGCCGTTCTTCTGCATGCCCCGACCGGCCAACCCGGAGCTGATGAAGTGGGCGAACGCGGCGCTCATCGGCTGGGCGCTGCTCGCCGCCGGGCTGCTGCGCCCCATCTACGCGCCTTTCTTCGGCCCGATGGGCGTCGCGGACGAGCGCAGTCACTACGTGCACGCCAACCACGTCGCCAACCCGATCTCGAAGCGCGACTACGTCGAGGCACAGGAGGAGAAGCGAGGCTGGGTCCGGACCGCCCAGGGGCAGCTGGTGTTCGCGCTGGAGAAGCCGCGGATGGAACCGCTGTCCCCTCGCCGCACGGAACGGGTCGCGCTCGTCTGGCCGGTGCTGGGCACCGCGGGCGCGCTCACCACGCTGGACGAGACCGTGGTGGACCCGATCGGCCTGTCCTACCCACTGGCCGCGCACCTGGAGCTGACCGACCGCGGTGGCCGGGTCGGGCACGAGAAGAAGCTGCCGCGGGTGTGGATCACCGCTGACTACGGCATGCCGACCAAGGAGAACGAGGCGGCACGGCGGGCGCTGTCCTGCGGAGCACTCGCCGAGCTCCAGGAGTCCGTGCGCGCCCCGATGACGTGGGAGCGTTTCGTGGACAACTTCCTCGGCTCCTTCAGCAGGACCGCGTTGCGGGTGCCTGCCGACCCGGTGGCCGCGGAGCGCCTGTTCTGCGGAGGCTGACGGGGGAGGCGTATACCCTCGGCGGTATGCGTCGAGCGCCCACGAGCAGGCTCCTGCGGGGAGTGCTGCTCGGGCTGCTCGTGGCCGGGCTCAGCTCGGGCGTGCTCGCGATGCACCAGATCCCGCACGCCGTCTCTGTTGCCCAGCACCAGCATTCGCCCCAGCACGGCGACGACCACGGGCCCGCGGACCCGGTGACGCACATGTGCGCCGGGCTGATCGTGGTGGTCGCCGGGCTCGGCGCGCTCGCCCTGGTCGCGCTCGTCCGGCGGGAGCCGGTCGTGCTCCCCCGCCCCTCGGTGCTGCGGTGGCTGCGCCGCCTGACCGGGCGCGCGCCGCCGCTTCGGCTGACGCTCGCGGAGTTGTGCGTACTGCGGTTGTGATCGGTTAGCCGGAGCGCGTGTCCCGGCACGCCCCGGACCCGGCCCACCGTCACGACTCCTCGAAAGAGAACAGATGAAGCTCAGGATTCTCGTGGCCGCCCTGGCCGCGTTCACCCTCGCCGCCTGCGGTCAGGCCGCACCGACGCACAACCAGGCGGACGTGGACTTCGCCACGGGCATGGTGCCGCACCACCGCCAGGCCGTGGAGATGGCCGACCTGATCCCCCAGCGCAGCGACAACCCGAAGCTGCGCTCGCTCGGCGAACGGGTTCGCGCCGCGCAGCAGCCGGAGATCGACACGATGACCGGCTGGCTCAAGCGCTGGGGTGCTCCGGAGCCCTCGGACCACTCCGGACACTCCGGGCACGGCATGGCGGGGATGATGATGCCGCAGCAGATGGCCGACCTGAAGGCGGCCAAGGGCATCGGCTTCGACAAGATGTGGCTGCGGATGATGATCGAGCACCACAAGGGCGCGCTGGAGATGGCGCGTACGGAGCTGGCCAAGGGCTCCGACGCGGAGGCGAAGAAGCTCGCCCAGTCGATCACCGACTCGCAGCAGAAGGAGATCGACGAGATGACGGCGCTGCTCGCGGAGCGCTGAGCCGGTAGGAGTGCCGCGGCGGGCGGTGACGGGCTACCGTCCGCCGCGGCCGGCTTCTAGTCGACCCAGTTGTCCAGGATCTTCTTGCGCAGTTCGGCCGGGTAGTTGGCCTCGAAAGCGGTGCTGCGCGGGCGTTCCGAGCCCTGCGGCAGCAACGAGTCGAACGCGAGCAGCGGCGCGAGATAGGTCTCCTGCTCCTCCTTGCCGTAGCAGACCATCAGCGCGTTGAACGACCGCTGCGGGATCACCACCTGGTCCTTCACCGGGTGCGTCCTGGTGGCGAAGCCCCACATCAGGTCCCGATGGTCGGTCACGTCCAGGTCGTCGTCGAGGACCATCACCTGGGAGAGCCAGATGACCACACGGGTGTCGCAGATGATCTCCGCGATGCGTTTGGTCAGCTCGCGCGAGGACGCGATGCCGGTGCGCTTCGGCCAGTCCTGCGGCACGGTCACCGCGAGCACGTGCAGGGCGCTCTCGGGAACCATCCAGGCGTTCGTCGCCGGGATCCCGTTCTTGCGCAAGGCGTTCAGGATGATCGCCGATGCGGGCACACCGACCGCGGTGTGGTCCTCGTCGACCGCCTTGCCCGCCGTCACCACGGGCAGGATCGCGTTGTCCCGGTGGGTGATCGCGGTGACGGTGCAGGTCGGCATCTGCCGCACGTGCACGCTCATGTAGCCGGGTGCCTCGCCCATCGGGCCCTCGGGCACCGTCTTCTCGAAGTCGATGTGCCCCTCGATGACGATCTCCGCGGTCGACGGCACCCGCAGGTCGACCGTCTTGCAGCGCACCAGTTCCACGGGCTTGCCGTAGTAGCCGCCGAGGA
The DNA here is from genome assembly GCF_900103775.1 of Allokutzneria albata. GTDB lineage: Bacteria > Actinomycetota > Actinomycetes > Mycobacteriales > Pseudonocardiaceae > Allokutzneria > Allokutzneria albata. Next base: position 4,903,375 of record NZ_LT629701.1, read on the forward strand.
AGGACGCCTCGCTCACGCCGTCCGGCAGCGACATCGCCGAGGCGAACGGGATGCCCGGTTCCGCGCCCTGCACCAGGGCGAACGGCGCCTGCTTGCCCTGCTCGGCCCACTGCGCCGCGATCACGCCGAGGTGCTGGAAGAACGGCACGACCAGGGGCGCGAACCGCTTGCCGTCCACCAGCATCGCGCGGCTGATCGACCAGTTGACCCACTTGCCGTCCGGGGTGCCGACGACGAAGGTTCCCCAGGTGTTCAGGTACGGGCCGCCGTCACCGTCGTGCAGCAACGGAACCGGGATCTTGGTGAGGTCGGCCTCCGCACCGAGCAGCACGTTCTGCTGACAGGGTCCACTGTGGACCGTCACGGGCTCGATCGGCTTGAGGTCGTGCGCCCTTGCCAGCGCCTCCACCATGGCCAGCGGGTGGGTCTCCGGCCGGAAGCCCAGCGACAGCGCCACCCTGGCGTAGCGCGCGCTGGGCAACGAGCTGAGCGCGGCGGGTGCTCCGAGGACCCGGAAACCCCTGCGGTGGCCCTTGATCCGGTTGAAGAGCACGGCGGGACCGCTGATCTCGGTGGTGCGCCGGGTGATCGCGCCGATCTCCAGGTGGGTGTCCACCTCGCGGTTGATCTCCCGGAGGTCCCCGAGCGCGTTCAGCGCGTCCAGGTACTCGCGCAGGCTGCCGAGGCGCCGCTTGGCGTCGGCCGCGCGCGGGTCCCACTTCGGCGGCGCCGCGGCGGCGCTCTGCGCGGTGATCCCGGCCAGGCTCGCGCCGACCGAGCCCGCTGCGAGCAGGCCGCCGCGCCAGAGCAGCCCTCTGCGGGAGATCCCGTTGCCAGACATGGCCCTACTCCTTGTACGAGAAGCCGTTGGTGAGCAGCCGCTGCGCCTTCGCGTCGGCCGTACCGGTCCAGCGCGCCGCGTTCGGGAGGTCGAGCCCGAACTGGTCGAGGATCCGGGCCACCGTGTGGTCGATGACGTCGTCGAGGCTGTGCGGGGCGTTGTAGAACGCCGGAACCGGTGGGAACACCGTCGCCCCCGCCTGGGTCACGCCGAGCATGTTCTCCAGGTGGATCGTGCTCAGCGGGGTCTCGCGGACCACGAGCACCAGGCGGCGGCGCTCCTTGAGCACCACGTCCGCCGCGCGGCTGACCAGCCCCTCGCCGGTGCCGTGCCGGATGGTGGCCAGGGTCTTGGTGGTGCAGGGGACCACCACCATCCCGTCGGTGCGGAACGAGCCGCTGGAGATCGGCGCCGCCTGGTCGTCGGCCGAGTGCACGGCGGTCGCCAGCTCGCGCACCTCGCGCACGGACCAGCTGGTCTCCAGCTCGATCGTGGCGCGGGCCCACTTGCTCAGCACCAGGTGCGTCTCGACGCCCAGCTCCCGCAGCCCGAGCAGCACGCGGATGCCGAGCTCGGCACCGGTGGCTCCGGTCATCCCCACTACCAGGCGCATCATGGCCTCCGCGGTTTTTTACAATGCGACTGCATGGTATAGATCCGCACATCTTTTCGGAAGGGGTCGAACGTTTCCCGGCACGGGCGCGGGCGAGGGCGGCGCATATACTTCGCCGCGTCATGCGCAGCGAACTCCTGGAACACCTGCGGTGTCCGCATTGCGGAGCGCCACTCGCGGCGGCTGGGAACACCGTGTCCTGCGCTGGCGGACACAGCTTCGACATCGCCAAGCAGGGCTATCTGAGCCTGCTCGCGGGCGGTCACTCCTACCGCGTCGACACGGCCGAGATGGTCGCGGCGCGGGACGCCTTCCTCGGCGCGGGCCACTACGCCCCGATCTCCGACGCGCTCGCGAAAGCGGCACGAGCGCCGCTGCCGCCGGGGTGCGTGCTCGACATCGGCGGCGGTACGGGCCACTACCTCCGCGCGGTGCTCGACGTCCTGCCGGACCGCGACGGCATCGTGCTCGACCTGTCCAAGTTCGCGGCACGGCGCGCCGCCAAGGCGCACGCCCGGATCGGAGCCGTCGTCGCCGACGCCTGGCGCGAGCTGCCGGTCAACGACGGTGCGGCGGCCCTGGTGCTCAACGTCTTCGCCCCGCGCAACGGCCCCGAACTGCGCCGGGTCCTCCACCCGGACGGCGAACTGGTGGTGGTCACCCCCACTTCGGCCCACCTCGGCTCCCTGGTGCGCGAGCTGGACCTGCTGACGGTGGACGAGCGCAAGGACGAGCGGCTGCACCAGGCGCTGGACCCGTACTTCACCCCGCTCGGCCGGGAGTCCGTCGAGTACTCCCTCGCGCCGGGCCGCGACGCGCTGGCCCAGCTCGTGGGCATGGGGCCGAGCGCGTGGTCGGCCAAGACGATCACTCTGCCCGAGGACTTCAAGACCACCGTGTCGGTGTCGCTGACCCGCTACCGCCCGAAGCCCAAGTGAAGGATCCCCATGCTGTCCATTCCTCAGAAAATCGCCGATGAGCTCGGGGTTCGCGAGCGGCAGGTGATCGCGGCGGTCGAGCTGCTCGACGGCGGCTCGACCGTGCCGTTCATCGCCCGGTACCGCAAGGAGGTCACCGGGGAGCTCGACGACGCGCAGCTGCGCACGCTGGAGGAGCGCCTCGGCTACCTGCGGGAGCTGGAGGAACGGCGGAGGGCGGTGCTGGAGTCCATCGACTCGCAGGGCAAGCTCGACGACGCGCTGCGTGCGCAGATCCTGGCCGCGGACTCCAAGGCCCGCCTCGAGGACATCTACCTGCCGTACAAGCCGAAGCGGCGCACCAAGGCGCAGATCGCGCGCGAGGCCGGGCTCGAACCGCTTGCGGACGGCCTGCTGGACAACCCGGACACCGACCCCAAGGCCGCCGCCGCGGTCTTCGTGGACGCGGACAAGGGCGTCGCCGACGCGCAGGCGGCACTGGACGGGGCCCGCGCGATCCTGATCGAGCGCTTCGGCGAGGACGCCGACCTGATCGGTGAGCTGCGCGAGCTGGTGTGGACGCGCGGCCGTCTGGCCTCGAAGGTCCGCGAGGGCAAGGAGACCGACGGTGCCAAGTTCTCGGACTACTTCGACTTCGCCGAGCCGCTGACGAAGCTGCCGTCGCACCGGGTGCTGGCGATGCTGCGCGGGGAGAAGGAGGAGGTGCTCGACCTCGTCCTGGACCCCGAGCCCGAGGGCGATGCCTCGGCGATCCCCACCGGCCCCAGCGACTACGAGACCCGCATCGCCGCGCGCTTCGGCATCGCCGACAAGGGGCGCCCCGCCGACAAGTGGCTGGGCGACACGGTGCGCTGGGCCTGGCGGACCAAGATCCTCGTGCACCTGCGCATCGACCTGCGGCTGCGCCTGCGCCAGGCCGCCGAGGACGAGGCCGTGCGCGTTTTCGCGGCGAACCTCCGCGACCTGCTGCTGGCCGCGCCCGCGGGCTCCCGCGCGACGATGGGCCTCGACCCCGGTTTCCGCACCGGCGTCAAGGTCGCCGTGGTCGACGCGACCGGCAAGGTCGTCGCCACCGACGTGATCTACCCGCACGTGCCGCAGCAGCAGTGGGACCAGTCGCTGGTCAAGCTGGCGAAGCTGGCCGAGCAGCACAAGGTCGAGCTGGTCGCGATCGGCAACGGCACCGCGTCCCGGGAGACCGACAAGCTGGCCGGTGACCTGATCAAGCTCCGCCCCGACCTCAAGCTGACCAAGGTCGTGGTGTCGGAGGCGGGCGCGTCGGTGTACTCGGCGTCGGCCTACGCCTCGCAGGAGCTGCCCGGCATGGACGTCTCGCTGCGCGGCGCGGTCTCCATCGCGCGCCGGTTGCAGGACCCGCTCGCCGAGCTGGTCAAGATCGACCCGAAGTCCATCGGCGTCGGCCAGTACCAGCACGACCTGTCCGAGGTGAAGCTCTCCCGCTCGCTGGACGCGGTGGTCGAGGACTGCGTGAACGGCGTCGGCGTCGACGTGAACACCGCGTCGGTGCCGCTGTTGACCCGGGTCTCCGGCATCGGTGAGGGCCTCGCGGAGAACATCGTCGCGCACCGCGACGCCAACGGCCCGTTCCGCTCCCGCAAGGCGCTCAAGGACGTGGCCCGCCTGGGCCCGAAGGCGTTCGAGCAGTGCGCGGGCTTCCTCCGCATCCGCGGCGGCGACGACCCGCTCGACGCCTCCAGCGTGCACCCCGAGGCCTACCCGGTCGTGCACCGCATCCTGCAGAACACCGGCAGCGAGGTGGCCGCGCTGATCGGCAACACCCGCGTGCTGCAGTCCCTGGACCCGCGGAAGTTCGTGGACGACACGTTCGGTCTGCCCACGGTCACCGACATCATCAAGGAGCTGGACAAGCCGGGCCGCGACCCGCGTCCGGCCTTCAAGACCGCGACCTTCGCCGACGGCGTGGAGAAGCTGGCCGACCTCAAGCCGGGCATGACCCTGGAGGGCGTGGTCACCAACGTGGCCGCGTTCGGCGCGTTCGTGGACATCGGCGTGCACCAGGACGGTCTCGTGCACGTGTCGGCGATGTCCAACACCTTCGTCAAGGACCCGCACGACGTGGTCAAGTCCGGCGATATCGTCCGGGTGAAGGTCCTCGACGTGGACATCCCCCGCAAGCGCATCTCGCTGACGCTGCGGCTGCAGGACACCCCCGGTCCCGACCAGCGCGGTCAGCGCCGCGAGGGCCCGCGCGGCGGCGGCAACGGCGGAGGCCCCCGCCGCGGTGGCGGATCGCCCCGCACCGCCGCCCCCGCGCCCGCCGGTGGCTCGATGGCCGACGCGCTCCGTCGCGCGGGCTTCGGCAAGTAGGTCCGCTCGCCGGGGAAGCGCGGTGGTGCGCTTCCCCGGCAGCCCCTAGCTCGCGGCCGGGAGGGAACGGCTCATCCGGAACTCGGCGGCCTCCGGCTCGACCACGTACTCCAGCACCTCACCGGCGTGCTTGCGCAGCAGGTCCCGGACTTCCTCTGGCGTGGCGTAGAAGAACTCGCGGCGCAGGTTCACCTGGTTCACCCGCCGATCCGAGAGTTCGCGGTGCAGAGCGGCTTCCAGCCCCACCGCGTCCCGGGAGAAGAACATGATGTGGGTGTCGTAGCGGAACGGCACCGAGGCGTCGCCGAGTTCCTGCACCCGCTCGTCGGGCACGAGCCTCCTGGTCATCCCGATCTTGACCATGCGGGGGCCGAAAGCGCCGACGTTGCTGATCACGTACACGTAGCCGGCCCTGACGTTGGCCTCGCGCGCGTGCAGCCCCTCGATGCCGGAGGTCACGGCGTCGAGTTCGGCCTGCAGCGCCCGTGCGGCCTCCTCGTTCCCCTTCTCGCGCAACGCCTTCTGCACGTTCTCCAGGTGGCGGCGCTCCTTCTCCAGCTTCTCGATCTCGCGTCGCAGCTCCGCCTGGGCCTTGGCCTCCTCGCGGAGCTGCGCCCGCCGTTCGCGCTCGGCCTCCTTCTCCTCCTGCTTCTTCCGGAGGTAGTCAGCGGTGAGTTCCAGCTCCTGCAGCCGAAGGGCCTGGTACTGCTGGGAAATCCGGATCCCGAGCAGCCGGCCGAGTTTGCCGATCGCCTCCGCCGTCCGGTTCAGCCGGGTCTTGGCGACGTGCAGGGATCCGGCACGCATCGTGCGGAGGCAGTTCTCGGCTTCGGCGTTGTACGCGCGGAGCATCAACTTGCACCAGTCGTTCACCATCTTCCGCCCCTGGGCGGCGGAGTTGTTGAACGTGAAGTTGCCGTCGGCGTGCACGGCCCGCTTGTCCCTGATCATCGACTTTATTCGGTCGGTGACCGCGACGAGCTCGTGCTTGTACGCGTCCGCATCAGCCAGCGGGTGGTGATAGGTGAACAGTCCCGCGTCCTGGTAGAGCATCTCCTCCGTGTAGGGCACGAGAGTTCGCTTTGCTTCTTCTATCTGCTTCTCGTACCCCACCAGCTCATGTGCCCGGCGCGCGCTCGTCCTGGCGAGTTCCGCGCCGTGTTCGGCCCGCTGCGCGGCGAGCGTCGCTTCGTGGTCGCGGACCTGGACCGCGTGCAGCTCACGCAGTTGCCCCAGTTCCCCTCGCATGCGGTGGATCTCCCCCTGGAGCTGGACGTACTCCAGTGCCCCGACGCGGCGGAGCTGCTCGGTCAGCGTCGTCGCCCGCTGCTCGAGTGCCGCGTTCGCCGCTTCCAACTGTGCGATTCTCTTTGCCTTGCCACCGAACATGCGCGCTCCCCGTGATCAGGAATCCCGTGCTGCTCCAGGCATCGCCCAGGGACGCGCAGCCTGTTAGCGCCGCACACTGTTCGTTATTCAACAGAACCGAATGTCACGAAACCGATCTGTCTATACATATTCCTTTCACAGGGCCAAGTAGAACCGAAGCCGGCGCGCGGTGTCCGTGTCCAACCGGGTGCTGGAGATGAGGGAGCGCAGTTCCGCCGCACGTGCTCCGGTCGGCGTCGTGTACAACGTCGCCATCTCCCTCATGCAGTTGCTCAGGTCGCTCCGCGCCGCCACGCCCAGCTCGGGGTCGTCCAGCAGGCGCAGGTCGGCCACGAGCCGGGCCAGCGTGTCCCCGGAGCGCAACAGGCGGTGCCCGGCGAGGCGCACCGCCCTCGACCGACCGGGAGCGATCAGCCCGAAGCGGAACTCCTCGTCCAACTCGTTGCCCTGCAGGGCGACCGCAGCTGCTTTGACCACGCCTGGCGCGGGGTCGTCGAGCAACGCGACGAAGGTCCGCGCCGCGGTGTGCCCGAGCCGGCGCAGTGCGCGTACCGCCTCTGCGCGCGTCCGGACCCGTGGCTCTTCCAGGCACGGCAACAGGATCTCCACGTCGGCCGTCGTACCCGTCTCGCCGAGGCCTGCCACCGCCCAGGGGTTGGGCAGGAGGCGGCGGTAGTGCTCAGCTGGGTCACGCTCCGCCCGCCGCACCACGACCTGGGCAACGAGCCGCACCGCCGCACTGCGATCGCACAACGCGTCCACGGCGGTGTCGACCTCGCCGAGGGCGTACACGGCCTCCGCACGTACCGTCGCCATGCGGCTGTTCAGCAGTACACGAATCGCTTCGACGTCACCGCTCAAGCGCGCCGACCTGGCAGCCGCCTCAGCGCACAAGCGACTGTTGCCCTGGTCAGGATCGCTCAGCGCCGCGTCGTTCAGCCTCGCGATGTCCAGACGACCGTCACCGATGCCCTTCTGATAGGCGGCGCGGCGCACTCGGTGACTCGAATTCTCCATGGCAGCAAAGAAAACCCGGTCATCAGCGAGCGCACTGTCCACAGCGGACGACAGCCAGTCGCCCTCGGCCCGGTTCTCCAGGGCGAACGCCACCGGGCCGAGCTGAGCGAAGGCAGCAACCGGATCGGCGGCCAGACGCTCCACACAGATTCCCTTTGCCCGTCGGCGGATCTCCGGCACCCAGTCGGCTGCGCGCAGCGCAAGGATCGGCCCGGCCAGCCGACTATCCATTGAGGACAGTTCAACCATGGCGAGCTCGCGCACGTATCCCTGGCGGCAGCACGCGGCGATCACCAGATCGAGGGCGGTCACCCGCCCGCTGAGCAAACGGTCCCCGAGCATGGCATCCACCGCGAGGCCCCGCCGAGCCGCAGCGTCGATCGCCCGCCACAGTCGCGGATCAGCCTTGGCCAGCAGGGATTCGGCGGTGGCGGCGTCACCGGCTCGCGCGGTGGACAGGATCATCGCCACCACGGCATCACCGTCAACGGTGCCGCCGAGAACGGCCGACTCGAAATCGTCAGCGCTCGGCGGCTGTGACCAAGTGATCACGCCTCGGCGCGGCCACTTCCGTACCAAGGCGCGCAGTGCCTTCACGTGTCCCCCTGTCAACGATCCCGAACGCGGCCCTCCGACACCTCGATCCGCCGGGTGGTGTGGACCGCGTCCAGCATCCGCCGGTCGTGCGTCACCAGCAACAGAGTTCCTGGGTAGGACTCCAGCGCCGCCTCCAGCTGCTCGATGGCGGGCAGGTCGAGGTGGTTCGTCGGCTCGTCGAGCACGAGCAGGTTCACTCCGCGCGCCTGGAGCAACGCCAGCCCGGCGCGAGTGCGTTCTCCCGGCGAGAGCGAGGCGGCGGAGCGGAGGACGTGGTGCGCGCGGAGGCCGAACTTCGCCAGCAGTGTGCGGACGTCCGCGGGCATCCAGTCCGGGACCTGAACCGCGAAACTGTCCAAAAGGGACTGTTCGCCGACGAAAGCGGCCCGTGCCTGGTCGATCTCGCCGACCTCCACGCCCGAACCGAGGGTGGCGTGCCCGGAGTCCAGCGGGATCCGGCCGAGGAGCGCACCGAGCAACGTGGACTTGCCCGAGCCGTTCGCGCCGGTGATGGCGACGCGGTCGGCCCAGTCGATCTGCAGGTCGACCGGCCCGAGCGTGAAGTCTCCGCGCTTGACCACCGCGCTGCGCAGCGAGGCCACGACGGCTCCGGAGCGGGGCGCCGCGGCGATCTCCATGCGCAGCTCCCATTCCTTGCGCGGCTCCTCGACGACTTCGAGGCGTTCGATCATGCGCTCGGTCTGCCGCGCCTTGGCGGCCTGCTTTTCCGTGGCCTCGGAACGGAACTTGCGCCCCTGCTTGTCGTTGTCCTTGGCCTTGCGGCGCGCGTTCTTGACGCCCTTCTCCATCCAGGCCCGCTGCGCCTGCCCCCTGGCCTCCAGCGCCGCCTTGGTCTCGGCGTACTCCTCGTAGTCCTCGCGGGCGTGCCGCCGCGCGACCTCACGTTCCTCCAAATAGGACGAATACCCGCCGCCGTAGACCGAGATCTCTTGCTGCGCGAGGTCGAGCTCGACCACCGAGGTCACGGTCCTGGTCAGGAACTCGCGATCGTGGCTGACCAGGACGGTGCCCGCGCGGAGCCCGGTGACGAAGCGCTCCAGGCGGTCGAGCCCGTCCAGGTCGAGGTCGTTGGTGGGCTCGTCGAGCAGGAAGATGTCGTAGCGGCTGAGCAACAGCGAGGCCATGCCCGCGCGCGCCGCCTGCCCGCCGGAGAGCGAGGCCATGGGCTGGTCGAGGCTGATCGTCAGCCCGAGATCGTCCGCGACGTCCTCGGATCGCTCTTCGAGGTCCGCACCACCGAGGGCGAGCCAGCGCTCCAGCGCGATCGCGTAGCTGTCGTCCGCTCCGGGCGCGCCGTCGGCCAGCGCCTCCGCCGCCCGGTCCATCTCCGCCTGCGCCGCGGTCACACCTGTGCGGCGGCCGAGGAACGCGCGGACGGACTCGTCGGCCCGGCGCTCCGGCTCCTGCGGGAGGTAGCCGATGGTGCTGCTCGGCGGGCTGAGCTGGACGCCGCCCCGCTCCGGCGGGATCAACCCGGCCAGCGTCCTCAGCAGGGTGGACTTGCCCGCACCGTTGACCCCGACCAGGCCGATCACGTCACCGGGCGCGACGACGAGATCAAGACCGGAGAAGAGGATCCGGTCACCGTGACCGGCGCTGAGGTCCTTGGCGACGAGGGTGGCGCTCATGCCGGAAAGCATGCTGGTGCGGCTCAGTCGGCCGCCGAGCGGGTCCAGGTGCGGATGAGCAGTTCAACGGCGTCGACCACGACGTCGTCCTGGATCGCGTCGGGGAACAGCAGGCGCTGGATGAGCAGACCGTCCTCGAGCGCGTGCACGATCAGCGCCAGGAACGCCGGGTCGGCGGGTGGCTTTCGCCCCGCGAAGATCCGCTCGATGGTGCGGGTGTGCGCGTCTCGGGCGATCCTCTCGCGCTCGGCGAGGCGCGGCCGGAACTCTGCGTTGCGCAGCGCGTAGAGCATGAGTTCGGTCCGCAGGGCGAGCCAGTCGGTCAGGTGCTCGGCTCGCGCGCGGTTCCACTCGCGGACCGCCTCCCACGGGTCCTCGCTCTGCTGGAGTGCGGTGACCTCCTCCAGTTCGCGCAGCGTCCGCTGCTTCACCAGCTCGCCGACCAGCTGGTGCTTGTCCTCGAAGTTCCCGTAGAAGGCGCCCCTGGTGTACCCGGCGCGCTCCGCGATCTGCTCCACCGAGGCACCGTTGACGCCGCGCTCGGCGAACAGCTCGGCCGCCGCGTCGAGGAGCCGTTCCCGGGTCTGCGCGCGGCTCTGTTCCCTGGTCAGACGCATGTAGCGAATATACAGTAGTGCATCCAGATACAGTTTTGTATCTTGCCGGCCATGTGGACGAGGAGCGCGGCCGAGGTGGCCGCCGCCGTGCGGTCCGGCGCGGTGAGCGCTGTCGAGGTCATCCGTACTCACCTGGACCGGATCGCCGAGGTCAACCCGGCGGTCAATGCCGTGACCAGGACGCTGGAACGGGAGGCGCTGGCCGCCGCCGACCGCCTCGACCGGCGCAGGGCGGCAGGAGAACGGCTCGGCGAACTGGCGGGGGTCCCCTTCACCGTGAAGGAGAACATCGACGTCCGAGGCTCGGCGACCACGCACGGCGTGCCCCATTTCGAGCACGCGGTCGCCGAGGCGGACGCGCCCCAGGTCCGGCGCCTGCGAGCCGCGGACGCGATCCCGATCGGCCGCTCGAACATGCCGGACCTGACCCTCAACGGCAACGACACCACGAGCCGGCTTTTCGGCACGACGGTGAACCCGTGGGACCGGACCAAGACCCCGGGCGGGACCAGCGGTGGCGACGGCGCGGCCGTGGCCACCGGCATGGCCGCGCTCGGGCTGGGCAACGACTCCGGCGGCTCGATCCGCCTGCCGGCGATGTGCTGCGGCGTCGTCGGCCTGAAGGCGAGCCACGGGCGCCTGCCGTCCGACCACCGGGTCGCCGGGACCGAACCGACGCTGGCCGCCCAGCTGCTGCCGGTGGACGGGCCGATCGCGCGCACTGTTGCTGATCTTCGTGCCGCTTTCGAAACCCTGGCCGGACCCGACCCCGACGATCCGCTGGCCCTGCCCGTGCCGCTGAAGGGACCGCGGCTCCGGGCTCCGATCAGGGCCGGTGTGGTCGCTGATCCGGGCGGCTTCGGCGTGCACCGGGACGTTCGCACCGCCGTGGAGCGGACGGCCGCCGCCTTGAGCGATGCCGGTTACGCGGTCGAAGAGGTCGAGCTGCCGCGCTACGCGGACGCCCTGGCCGCCTACGGCACGTTGATCAGTACCGAGTTCGGGTTGTCCTGGCCGCGCATCCGGCCGCTGCTGACCGAGGAGAGCGCCCGGCACATGGAGCTGTCCATGGAACGCATCCCGCCGGGTTCCCTGGCCGAGTACGTGCGGATCACCGGCGAGCGGCACGGAATAGTCCGGGACTGGATGCGGTTCCAGCAGCGGTACCCGCTGGTGGTCGGCCCGGTCAGCACCCAGCCGATCGGCGGCCCGCGCCCGCGGGTGTCCGGCCCGGAGGAGCACATGCGCGCCACGCTGTCGATCAGCCTGAACACCGTGACCTCGCTCGTCGGCGTGCCCGCGGTGGCGGTGCCGACCGGCGTCGTGGACGGTGTGCCCGTGGGAGTGCAGGTGATCGGCGCGCGGTTCCGCGAGGACCTGTGCCTCAACGCCGCCCAGGTGATCGAGCGGCGGTTCGGCACCTTCACCCCCGTGACGCCCGACTGGAAAGGCAAGCAAGCGTGGACCAGGTGACCGCGATCCGGTACGTCACACCGCTGCGCGAGGGCGGGTCGCTGCCGGGGATCATGGAGGCCGACGACCTCGGCACCTACGTCGTGAAGTTCCGCGGCGCGGGGCAGGGCCGCAAGGTGCTCGTCGCCGAGGTGGTCAGCGCGCACATCGCCCGCGCGCTCGGCCTCCCGGTGCCGGACCTGGTCTCCGTCGAACTCGACCCGGTGCTCGCGACCAGCGAACCGGATCCCGACATCCAGGACCTGCTGCGCGCGAGCGGTGGCCTCAACCTGGGCATGGACTACCTGCCCGGTGCGCTGGACTTCAACCCCACGGCGTTCTCGGTGGACGCGGAGTTCGCCGGTCGGGTGGTGTGGTTCGACGGCCTGATCGGCAACGTCGACCGCTCCTGGCGCAACCCGAACATGCTGTCCTGGCACGGGAAGCCGCACCTCATCGACCACGGCTCCGCGTTGACCTTCCACCACAACTGGCCGCGCCGGGAGACGTGGGTGGTCAAGCCGTACGACGCGAGCGACCACGTGTTGATCGACTTCGTGCCGGACGTGGCCGCCGCCGACGCGGCGCTCGCCCCGTTGGTCACCCGCGAGCTGCTGGAGGCGGCGCTGGCCGAGGTCCCGGACGCGTGGCTGACCGAAGAGCCCGGTTTCGGGGACACGGCCGAGCTGCGCGCGGCGTACGTCGAGCAGCTCGAAGCGAGGGCCGCGGCCAGCACCACCTGGCTGCCCGATCCGACGATCAGGAAGGATCGGACCCCGACCAAGGCCGGGGCGAACCGGCCGAGCTGGCTGACCAAGGGCGGCGGGAAGTGACCGAGCGGCGACACGTCTTCGAGTACGCGGTGCTCCAGGTCGTGCCGCGCGCCGAACGCGGTGAGTCGATCAACGCCGGGGTGCTGCTGTACTGCCGCAGGCTGGACTACCTCGGCTCGCGGACGCACCTCGACGTGGATCGCCTGCGCGCACTCGACCCCACGGCCGACCCGGACGACATCGGGCGCGCGGTGCAGGCGTTCGCGGAGGTCTGCGCGGCCTCGGAACGCGCGGGGCTCGCCGCCGACGAGGAGATCGGCCGCCGGTTCCGCTGGCTGACCGCACCGCGCAGCACGGTCGTCCGCGCGGGACCCGTCCACACCGGACTGACGTTGGACCCCGACGCGGACGCCGACCGGCTCCTGCGGCAGCTCGTCCTGCCCATCGGGTGACATCAGGAGCTTCGGACTAGCGTCGGGGAATGGCGAACTTCCCCGCATGGGCGATCGAAAAGGCGGTCGTCGTTCCCTACCAGGAGCACTGGGCCGAGCGCGCGTCCGCAGAACAGGCACGGCTCGTGGAGCTGCTGTCGCCGTGGTTGGCCGAAGGCGTGGAACACGTCGGCTCGACAGCAGTTCCCGGCCTGGCCGCGAAGCCGATCGTGGATCTCATGGCCTCCGTGCGCGATCACACCGACCGCGCCGTGCACGCCCCGCTCATCGAGGACGGGTGGCACCTGGTTCCGCCAGAGCTCGACGAGCGGCCGTGGCGCCGGCTCTTCGTCCGCCCCGACGCCGCTGGTCTTCACCGGATCGCACACCTGCACCTGGTCTCTCCGGGGCACCGGCGCTGGCAGGCCCAGATCGCGTTCCGGGACGCGCTGCGCGCGGACGCAGGCCTGGCTCGCGAGTACGCCGAGCTCAAGCGGCGGTTGTCCGCCGATCACGGCGCGGACCGCGAGGCGTACACGGCGGGCAAGTCCGCGTTCGTCGTGCGCGTTCTGCGCACATGCCCTGGCGGTTATATGCCTGATGAGTTAAATTAGCTCCGTGTCCACCGTCTTCGAGGTCGTCGCCGAACCGAGCCGCCGCCGCATCCTCGACCTGTTGCTCAGCCGCCCGCACCTGGTCGGCGAGCTCAGCGAGGAGCTGGGCCTGACCCAACCGGGCACCTCCAAGCACCTGCGCGTGCTGCGCGAAGCCGGACTGGTCCGGGTCCGCCAGGAGGCGCAGCGCCGCTGGTACGAGCTGAACCCTGAACCGCTGGCGGAGCTGGACGGCTGGCTCCAGCCCTATCGGCGCCTGTGGGCCCAGCGGCTGGACTCGCTGGAGGACTACCTCGAAGTGATGACCGAGCACGAGAGCGAGTGAGGAACCACCATGGCCCGCAACGGCGAACTGAGCACGGTCGACGGCCGCAACGTCCTGCGCTTCGAGCGCAGGCTGTCGCACCCGATCGCGAAGGTGTGGCGCGCCGTCACCGACCCCGAGCACTCCAAGCAGTGGTTCCCCGCCGCGATGCACACCGAGCTGAAGCCGGGCGCCACGATCCTCTTCGTCTTCGAGGGCGATGACGGCGCGCCCACCAAGGGCGTGATCACCGACTTCGAGCCAACGCACCTGTTCGCCTTCACGTGGGAAGGCGAGGTGCTGCGGTGGGAGCTGCGCGAGGACGGGGACGGCTGCGTGCTCGTGTTCACGCACGTCTTCGACGACCGCGCGGGTGCCGCGAGCTTCGCCACCGGCTGGGAGGGGTGCTTCACCGCGCTGGACCAGCTCCTCGCCGGCCAGGGCATCACCGACGCCGCCCCGTACGGTCCGCGGCACGACGAGTACGTGGACCTGTTCGGCTTGGCGCGCGGCGAGTTGCACGAGACCGAGGACGGCTGGGAGGTCCGCTTCGAGCGCAACCTCACCAAGCCGCAGTCGGACGTCTGGGAGCTGCTCACCGAATCGACACCGGTTGACGCGGAGCCGCCCTTGCGCTTCACCAACGGCTACGTCCAGGCCGGGCCTGTCACCGCGATCAAGGAACACGAGCTGCTGGAGTACTCCTGGGAAGGCGGTGTCGTCCGGTGGGAGTTCCGGCAGGGCAACGGCGGCGCGCGGCTGGTGCTGACGCAGACCGGAACCGCCGCTCAGGCTGATCAGCGAGCGAAAGCGCTCGGAGCGTGGCACGTGCACATCGACCTGCTGGCCCAGTGGCTGCGCGGCGAGACCCCGTGCTGGCCCGAGGGACGCGCCGAGGAGCTGGCGCAGGAGTACACCGAGCACATGAATCTCGGGTAAGGGCTACATCCCTCAGGCGACACCGCTACCGGAAGAACCTCCAAGTTCTGCTTACCCTCCAGCCATGACCAGCCAGCCCACCACGTCCACGCTCGCGGTCGATGTCGTCGACGGCATGGAACGCATTTCCGGCGCTTATCCCGGATACCGCAGGGCGCACGCACGCGGCGTGTGCTTCGACGCCACCTTCACGCCGAGCGGTGACGCGGCGGGACTGACCACGGCAGCCCACCTCCAGCACGCACAGGTGCCCGCGACCGTGCGTTTCTCCAACTCCAACGGCAGTCCGCACACCCTGGACGGCGCACGAGCCGGGCGCGGCATGGCGGTGAAGTTCCACCTGCCGGACGGCACGGCGACGGACCTGGTCGCGGTGAACCTCCCGGTGTTCCTCGCCTCGACACCGGAGAACTTCCTGAACCTGTTGGCAGCACTGGAGAAGGACCCGATCACCGGGACGACCGACCCCGCCCGGCTCGCGGCCTACATCCAGCACAACCCCGAGGCGGCCGCGGGTTTCCAGGCGGTGGCGACGATGCCCATCCCGGTCAGCTACGGGACGGTCCGCTACTGGGCCATCCACGCGTTCGAGTGGACGAGCGCCGCGGGGCAGAGCCGGTTCGTCCGCTACCGCTGGGAACCGGACACAGGCCCGCTTGATCTGTCCGAAGTGGACGGTGCGGCGCAGGAACCGGAGTACCTGACCGGCGAACTGGTGCGGCGCCTGGTGGATGGCCCGGTCGGCTTCACCCTGCGCGTACAGCTGGCCGAGCCGGGCGACCCCACCGACGACGCCACCAAGGCCTGGCCCGCCGACCGCGAGGAGATCGTCGCGGGCCGCCTGGAGATCACCGCACCCTCAGCCGACCAGGAACGCTGGGCGGGCGAGATCTTCGACCCGACCCGTGTCACGGACGGCATCGCCCTCTCCGCCGACCCGATCCTGGCGTTCCGCCACGACGCCTACGCGGTTTCCTACGACCGGCGCTCGCACAACGCCTGATCGGGAGGGGACGGACCCGGCTCAGCCGCCGCAGCCTCCGCAACCGCCACCGCCGCAGCCGCCTCCACCACCACAGCTGCTACCGCCGCCATCACCGCCACCGCTCTCGGCACCACCGGTGCCGGGAACCGGTGGCGGGGTGTAGGTGAGCGCGTCCTGGATCTGCGCGTCCGGGTACAGCGCCAGGCCACCGAAGAGCACTGCTCCGGCGGCGAAGCCGAACGTCGAAACACCGACCAGGTCCGGCTCATCCGCATGGTGGTCGTGGCGGTTGCGGGCTTCGGCGACGACACGGTCACCGAGGACAGTGCGCGTGCCCGCCCGAGCACGCGCGGACGCCTTCCTCGCGACCAGCGCCGCGATCCCCGCGATCATCACGAGCGGGATCAGGAACCCGACCGGACGCGCCGCCGACACCCCGTCGACGAGCCGAAGCACGCCAACGACGCAGACCACCAGGAACAGCAACGAGATCCGGCGCAACCGGGACCGGGCCGCCGCCGCGGGCACCACCAAACCCCGGTCGGCAAGGTCGTCCGCGATCGCGTCGCAGGCCGCGGAACCCATCACCCGTTCCACGACGGTTCGCGCCCGCACCGTGTTCGCCTTGTCCAACACGGCGTTCTCCAACGGATCCGAGGTGGAACCGCCGGAGGTACGGGACACCAGACCGCTGCTGGCGATGCGCAGCCGCCCATCCGCCAGCAGCGTGGCCAGGGCCGTCTCGGCAGCACGGCGCGCACCGCCGACCAGGAAGGCCAGGTGGTACGGCGGCGTGATCAGCGCGCTCGCCGGCGCCTGCCGTTCACCCGCTCGCCGCTGGCTCCGAGCCCAGGCGCTGTTCGCCAGCAGCACACCGATGATCAGCGCGCTGTACAGGCCGAGGAACGCCGGGCCGGAGATCCCCCACGGTTCGGTCATGGTCAGCCACCCCCAGGAGTCGACGGACTCCGGGCGAGGCTAACCGGTGATGAGCTGTTCCGGTGCCATCGTGTCCGAGCTGTGTCGGGAATCGTGCTGTAGCAACACGTTCTCGATGAGCTCGACCAGAACGCCCTTCACCGAGGCCCGCTTCCGCGCGTCGCAGTGCACGATCGTGGTGTTCGCGGAGACCCCGAGCGCCTCGCGCACCTCCTCGGTCTCGAACCGCTCGGCGCCGTCGAAGGTGTTGACCGCGACGACGAACGGCATCCCCCGATCCTCGAAGTAGTCGATCACCGGGTAGCAGTCCTCGATCCGCCTGGTGTCGACCAGCAGGATCGCGCCCAGCGCACCGTCGGAGACGTCGTCCCACAGGAACGAGAAGCGCTCCTGCCCCGGCGTGCCGAACAGGTACAGCACGTACGACCGGTCCAGGGTGATGCGGCCGAAGTCGAAGGCCACCGTCGTCGTGCTCTTGTCCGGCAGCACAGCGGTGTCGTCGACACCGACCGACACCTCGGTCATGGCCGCCTCGGTGGTCAGCGGCTCGATCTCGGAGATCGCCCCGATGAGCGTCGTCTTGCCGACGCCGAACCCACCGCTGACAACGATCTTGACCGGCAGCGGGCAGGCTGCCGGGACGTGCTCAGAGTGCCCGGACAAGGTCTCTGATCCTCTCGATGGCGTGACCAGAAAGGGCGGCGGACTCCTGGTGGTCCAGGAAGTTCTCGGCGATGAGGTCGGCGATGAGGACTCGCGCGACGCCGAGGGGTACGCCGATGCCGACGGCCACCTCGGCCACGGACAGCGCGCGCTCCGCGCACAGCCGGACGATGCTCAGCCGCTCGAACTCCAGCTCGGAGTCGGCGGCACCGGGACGGGCCCGGACCAGCGTGTCCACCCGGAGCCCGTCACGCCGGGGCCGGGTTCGGCCGCCGGTGACGATGAAGGGCCGGACGAAGGCGTCGCCCGCCTCGTCCGAACCGGCGGCCGGTCCGGGTCGGTGCGCCGCGGACCAGTCCTCGCGCGAGCGCAGAGCGGGGATCATCCGGGAATCGGGTAGTCGGGGACCTTCGGTCATAGCGCCAGCTGCCCTCGCAGTTCGGTGATCAACGCCGGGGTGAGCAGATCACCGGCCCGCTCGGCGAGCACGGCGATCTCGTAGCCGATCAGGCCGATGTCGCAGTCGCGCTCGGTCAGCACGCCGATGGAGCTGCCGTCGCTGATCGAGGAGACCAGCAGGAAGCCCCGCTGCATCTCGATCATGATCAGCTTCAGCCCCTCGAACTCGTACCGCCGGGCCGCGCTGCGGCTCAGGCTGACCAGACCCGAGACGATCGCGGAAAGCTGGTCGGCCTCGGTCCGGTCCAGGCCCGCCGAGGTCGCCAGCAACAGCCCGTCCGAGGAGACCGCGATCGCGTCCCGCACGGCGTCCGTGCTGCGGACGAAGTTGGCCAGCAACCAGTTGAACGTCTCGGGAGTTGTGTTCAGCTCGGCCGTCACCTGGGATCCTCTGCATTCTGGTGTGACACGGTGTTCGGACCGGCCTGGTCCTTCGATGAGGCGCGGAAGGCGCGCTCACCACGCTTGTGACCGCCCCGGAAGTCCGAGAGCATGTTGCGCACCTCGGCGGGCGTGCGGTCGGCGACCGGTGGCTTCGGCACCGCGCGCACGCTCCGGTTCTGGCTCGTTCCCTGGTTGCGGGGAACGCGCTTGAGCAGCCCGTTGCGGGTGCGCTCCCCGCCGGGGCGCTGGTGCTGGGTGACGTTGTCCGGAGCGCGCTCGGCCTCCAGGACCGCGACCGGCGCGGGAGCCGAGGACTGCGCGGAGGCCTTCGGCACGGGCTGCGGAGCGGAGAGGACGTGAGCGCGGCGAACCAGCTCGGGCTCCTCCTCGGCGTCCGGCGGTGTCGCAGGCTCGGTGACCAGGAGGGAGGCCGGCAGCACGACCCGCGCGGTCACCCCGCTCGCCGGGGACTCGGCCAGGCTCACCTGGACGCCGAGCCGCTTGGCCAGCTGGCCGACCACGTAGTGGCCGAGGAACCGGGTCGGGGCGACCAGGAAGTTCTCCTCGCCGCCGAGCCTGGTGTTGGCCTTGGTGACCGCGTCGGCGGACATGCCGATGCCGTGGTCGATCACGGCCAAGGTGTAGCCGGCGGGCACTCGGCGGCCGTAGATCTCGACCTCCGCCTCCGGCGGTGAGAAGGACAGCCCGTTCTCGATCAGCTCGGCCAGCATGTGCGCGATCTCCGCGGCCACCGCACCCGCGATCAACTGGTCGTCGACCCGCCGGAACACCACGCGGTGGTAGTCCTCGACCTCGGCCAGCGCGGCGCGGATGACGTCGACGACCGGGAGCGGCTCGGTCCACTGCCGAGGACTGGTGGCGCCCGCGAGCACCAGCAGGCTCTCCGCGTTGCGCCGCATGCGGGTGGCGAGGTGGTCCAGCTGGAAGAGGTTGGCCAGCACCGCCGGGTCCAGCTCCTCCTGTTCCAGGTCGGTGATGAAGGCGAGCTGGCGGCGCAGCAGGTTCTGGTTGCGGCGGCCCAGGTTCGCCATCGACTCGCTGGTGTTGCGGCGCAGCACGGTCTGCTCGTTGGCCAGCGCGAAGGCGGTGGACTGCACGCGGTCCAGCGCACGGGTCACCGAGTGGATCTCGGCGCCTGCGCCCGCGGGTGCGCGCATCGGCTCCGGCGGCGGCGGGCGCTCGTGCTCCCGCGCCGTTTGCAGCGCGGCGACCGCCTCCGGCAGCCTCCGGGTCGCGATGTCCTCCGCGTCCTCGGCGAGCACGGCGAGCGGTCCGATGATGGACCGGTTGGTGTCGACGAACATCCACAGCAGCAGCGCGACCACGAGCAGCACCACGAGCACGACGACGACCAGTTCCGTGGTGGCCTCGTTCTGGAGCGTGTCGGCGCGGTGCTGGATGTCGTCGGCCACGCTCTGCAGGACGCCTTGGAGCTCGTCGATGTACAGCGTCATCCAGTCGTGGTGCGCCCGGGAGTTGATCCGCTCTGACAACGCGCCGCCCGCCGCGGCGACCGCGACCCGCTCGGCGTTGGCGATGTCCGCGGCGACCCTGGTGCTCTGCGCACGCTCCAGACGCTCGCGCTGCGCTGCGGTCGCCTGTCGCTTGAACTCGGCGAACCCGGCCTGCTTGTTGACGAGGATCTCGCTGAAGCGGATGTACTCGTCGTCCTTGAACCGGTTGCCGGTGGAGTTGAAGACGCCGTTGAGGAACGAACGCTGCTGCCCGGAGCGCTCCTTGGCGTTGGCCAGCGCGCGCATCGCGAACAGCCCGTGCTGCAGCTCGCTGTCCGAGACCAGGTCGAAGTCGAGATGTCCCTGGTTGAGCAGTGCGATGCGCTCGGTGAAGTACTCGTGGCTGGTGTTGAAGTCGATCGACTTGGTGTCGATCCTGGTCCGCATCTGCCCGAGGTCGCTGAGCCGGTCGAGCGCCGTGCGCACCGCGGCGACGGTCTCCGACGGCACGGCTCCGACGAGGTGGATCAGGTTGCGCTGGGCCGCGTCCGTGCGGGACCGGTACTCCTGGAACAGCCCGCGGAACTCGTCGCGGCCGCCGAGGAAACCACTGCTGATGCCGCGCTCGCGCTGGACCTCGTGCACCAGGCGCTGCACGGTGATCTCGACCGTCACCGAATCGGAGGTGGCGCGGGCGGCGAGGTCGCGCCGGATGACGGAGAAGACCTCGATGCCCAGCACCACCACGACGACGGAAAGACAGAGCACGAGGATGCGCAGCAGCCTGCCGCGGATCGTGCCGACGGGACGGGTCTCGCTCGACGGCGCGGTCACCTGTCCCGGAATGTCGTCGGGCCCGGACGACGATCGGTGACCTGCGCTCACATGGACCTCCACCGGGCCTGGGGCTTCGCTGCCGACCGCGATTCAAGCTGAACTGTGATACGGCACCGGATGGCGCCGCGCAATCATCATGCGACACCGCGAACCCGGCGAAGAAAGCGTCAGACCCCTGTGCTAGCAAGGCGAATCATCCTCAGTGGACGCACCGTGAACAGCGGCGACATCGAAGAGTCCACAAAGGCCGGTCCGGGTGGCGCTGTCCGAAACCTCACCCTTTCGAGCGAGCTGGCCGGTCGAACGGAGCTCCGGCTCAGCGCACCTTGAAGATCTTCACCGGCTTCGCGGGCGCACCGTCGAGCGGGTCGTTCGGCCCGGGGATGATCCCGTTGGCCACGATGCGGTCCAGGACGTTCATGCCCTTGGTCACCTTGCCCAGCACGGTGTACGCGGGCTTGATGTTGGCGAAGCTGTGCACGATGAAGATCTGGGACCCGTTGGTGTCGGGCCCGAAGTTGCCCATCGCCACGGTCCCGCGCGGGTAGGTCTCCTTGCCGGTGACCTCGTCGTCGAACTTGTAGCCGGGACCGCCCTTCTCGGCCGCGTAGATGTCGCCGCACTGCAACACGCCCAGCCGAGCGGAGTTGGTCAGCCTCCAGCACTGCGTCTTGTCGTAGAACCGCTGCCGCGCGAGAGAAAGCAGGTTGTGCACGGCGCACGGCGCGTTGCGCCGGTCGAGCCTGAGCTCGACGGCGCCGTAGTTGGTCCTGATGGTCACGTCGACGGTGCCGCGCGCCTTCGCGAGCGGATGCGGCGGACGGACCGGCTTCGCCGCGGGGTCGTCGGGGGTCGGCGTGAACACGCACCGGGCGATGGCCGGGGCCGCCTGTGCGGGGACGACGCTCCCCAGTGAGGCGAGCAGGGCGACGACGACAGCGGCTGACCAGCGCTTCCTCATGCCGGCCAACCTAACGAGCCGGGCCGGGCCGGGGAAGACTGCCGAACGGCGCAGCTTTCTCCGCAATCCCGGAAATATTGATCGTGCAATCAGTTAAGAGAGCACCCAGAGCGGGGTAACGACATCCATTTGGATGCATGCACACCCATGAAGGTGCCCCTACAATCGGGGCGTTCTTCAGCCCTGCGCAGCGAGAAAGAACGCCCGAAATCACCTGCTACCGCCATATAGGTGACACCCTTCCCCCATGCCCTAAATGCAGCGGAGGTATTTCCATGTTGAGAACTGCGACGGTCGCCGGTGTGCTGTTAGCCCTGCTGGCGGTGCCGTCACCGGCTTTGGCCGACGACGCGCCGCCTCCGCCCGGAAAGATCACCGTCGACGTGGTCAGCGTCAACGGCTCCGGCTGCCCCGCGGGCACCGCCGCGGTGGCGGTCAACCACGACAACACCGCGTTCACCGTGACCTACAGCCGCTACCTCGCCCAGGCGGGCGGGGGCGCCGACCCCACGGAGATCCGGAAGAACTGCCAGCTCAACCTGAGGGTGAACGTGCCGCACGGCTTCACCTACGCGGTGGCGCAGGCCGACTACCGCGGCTACGCCAACCTGGCCGGCGGCGCGTCCGGCATCGAGCAGGCCAACTACTACTTCACCGGCACCTCGCCCACCGCGCACATCCGGCACACCTTCCGCGGCCCGTTGAACGACAACTGGCAGGCCACGGACAAGACGGCGGTCACCGATCTGGTCTACGCCCCCTGCGGCGAACAGCGCAACCTGAACGTCAACAGCGAGC
Source organism: Allokutzneria albata (assembly GCF_900103775.1). Classification (GTDB taxonomy): domain Bacteria; phylum Actinomycetota; class Actinomycetes; order Mycobacteriales; family Pseudonocardiaceae; genus Allokutzneria; species Allokutzneria albata. Next base: position 4,925,399 of record NZ_LT629701.1, read on the forward strand.
TGCGGGTGAACAAGGGCAGCTCGACGGGGCACAGCTTCATGTCGATGGACTCCACCGACGGCAGCGTCAACACTATTTATCACTTCGCTTGGAAGAAGTGCGACTAGCATCCCTGCGAAACGCGCACCGGGCGCGACACTTCCATCGGGAGTGTCGCGCCCACGTTTCTTGGCCCCGACAAAAGAACAACGTTTGCATTCAGCTATTCTTGCCACGTGACGAACCCCGCGCACGCTGCTGTCCTCTACTAGCTCCGGCGAGCTAGTTCCCCCAGCGCGCCACGACGCCCGCAGAGGGCGAGGGCGCGTATTCAGGCATCGCCGAGCACAGCAGCGGAAACGGACTCGTGACAACTTCAGCACCCCAGCTCGTCTCGTGGACCGAGGCGGGCCAGCCCCGGACGGCCCCCTGGCGGTCCGCGAACGGCGCACTCCCACCGGTCTCAGTGGTCGCGGTGGACGACACCATCTCGGCCGACCAGGCATACCGGCTCGCCAGAGACGGCGTGGCCATGTTGTGGCGTGGCGACTTCCAGAACGCACGACAGTTGCTTCGCGCACTGGACCGCCGCATCCCTACAGCACCTGCTCCCACGTTCCAGGAACACCGCCAGAACCAAGCACGCCGTGCTCGCCTGCTCGCGAAGGTCTTGGTGCTACTCGACTCCGACTACAGGTTGGACCTAGGGCGTGCACCAGATGTTCGTGACGCGTGCACGGAGGTCTACGGAGACGCAGTGGTTCCGTCCGTAGTGCCACTACGCGAGCTTCTCGGTGTCGTAGGCGCACACGCGTGGCGCAGGAGCGGCGTGCACATCCCGGAGCTCCACGCGCGGATTCATCCGCACTACGGCGTCTTCTCGCCGATTCGGGGCGAGTACATCCGTCTTGTCGCCGAAGCACCTCTACCCGCGCGCACAGTGGCCTTCGACATCGGAACTGGCACTGGTGTGCTTGCCGCGGTGCTGGCGCACCGCGGAGTCAAGCGCGTCATCGCCACTGACCAGGACGCGCGGGCCGTGGCGTGCGCGAGAGAGAACTTGGCCGGACTGGGCTTTAAAGACCGCACAGAGGTGCAACGCGTCGATCTCTTCCCACGCGGACGTGCACCTCTCGTGGTGTGCAACCCGCCGTGGCTCCCTGTACGGCCGACTTCTCCCCTAGAGCGAGCCGTGTACGACCCGGGCAGCCGGATGCTCTACGGCTTCCTCGACCGCCTCGGCAGACACCTCACGCGCGACGGCGAAGGCTGGCTGGTTCTTTCGGATCTCGCCGAACGGCTGGGACTCCGCACGAGAGCGGATCTGCTGGCCGCCTTCGACCGCGCGGGCTTGGAAGTCGTGGGGCGCTCAACGACGACACCGCAGCATCGTCGCGCCTTCTCGTTGGAGACTCCGTTCCACGCGGCACGCGCAGCCGAGGTAACTTCGCTGTGGCGCGTCCGTATGAGAGTGGACACACAACGTCCCGCGACATCCAGGTGTCTTTAAAGCATGAGCAGATCCCCACTTGCCCGCCTGGAGACGTGTTCCCGCCGGGACTACCAGTGGTTCCTCGCAGGCACAGGCGCGGTGCTGGTGGGCGTGCTGTGCTGGCGGCTCGTGGGAAGCCACAGGTTCTATATCGACCTGGAGGTCTACCGCTTCGGTGTGCAGACCTTGTGGAACGGCGGGGACTTGTACGGCCCGATGCCCGCGACTTCGGCGGGCATCGCGTTGCCGTTCATATACCCGCCGTTCTCCACAGTGGTCTTCGCACCGTTCGCGTTGGTATCCAAGGAAATCGCGGTCATCGCTGCGCTCGTGCTGTCCCTCGCAGCCATCGCTGTCACCCTGCACCTCGTGTTCGGCCACGTGCTGCCGGAGGCAACGATGCGGCGAAGGACCGCGCTCACCGCGCTCGTACTGCCGTTGACGATCGCGTTGGAGCCGGTGCGAGCGACGATCGAGTTCGGCCAGGTCAACCTCTGGCTGATGGGCCTGGTCGCCGTCGACTGCCTGGCCCGGAAGCCGCGATGGCCGCGCGGGATGCTGGTCGGCATCGCGGCGGCCATCAAGGTGACTCCTGGCGGCTTCATCTTGTTCTTCTTGCTGCGCAAGGACTTTCGGGCCGTCTTGACCACAGTGGTCACTATCGCGGGCTCAGCGGCGATCGGTTTCGTAGTAGCTCCGGCGGCGTCCGTGCGCTACTGGTCCGACACCGTGCTCGGCGCCTCCGGCCTGAGCGGATCGGCTTTCACGACCAACCAGACCATCGCCGGCGAGCTGTCGCGGCTCGAAGCAGGACCGGTGCTCTCAGCGGTGACGTGGTGCGTGCTGTTGCCATCGATGCTCGCGGCGACGGTCGTCGTCATCCGCCGCGTCGGCCCGGCTGAGGCCGTCGTGGCCAACTGGCGGGCGTGCTCGTGTTGTCGCCGATCTCGTGGTCACACCACTGGGTGTGGATCGTGCCCGCGCTCGTGGTGCTCGGCACGCGGGCACGTCCCTGGCTGGCACTGGTGCCCGTCTTCGTGGTGGGGCCGCATTCGTTGCTCCCGGCGGGTGGGCACCGCGAGGCGAGCTGGACCTGGTGGCAGCACCTGGTCGGCAACACCTACCTGCTGATCGCGCTGCTTGCCCTGTTCTGGACCGCTACGCGGCTCAGCCCATGCTCTTCGCGCCGTCGATCGCCTCTCGGATGATGTCCGCGTGCCCGGCGTGCTGGGCGGTCTCCGCGATGATGTGCATGAGCACGCGCCGCGCGGTCCACTTCGCGCCGGGCTCGAACCAGGGCGCCACCGGCAGCTCGTGCGCCACATCGAGATCGGGCAGCGTCGCGACCAGCTCGTTCGTCGTGCGGGCGACCTCCTCGTAGCGGGCGAGCAGGTTCTCCAGGGTCTGGTCGCCGACCTTGCGGAACCCGTCCGCCCAGTCCTCCCCGGAGTCGTCCCCGGTCATCATGTGCTCGGCCCCGCCGAGGACGAACCGCATCCAGCCCCGCTCGACGTTCATGACGTGCTTGATGAGGCCGCCGATGGTCAGCTCGCTCACCGTGCTGCGGTGCCACGCCTGCTCCTCGGTGAGGTCCCGAGCGGTGTTGCGCAGGAAGAACCGGTTCTTGTCCAGCATCGCGACCAGGTCAGCGCGCTCGCCGGTCAGGGTGGTGGTCTCGGTGCTCGTCATGGCCTCGTCCTTACTCGGTTCGTTGCTGTTGGGACCAAGGTAGAACGCGTAGCGGACAACTTCGGTCCTAAAGGCGAGAAACCTCCTCGACCAGTTTCAGCGCCTCGTTCACGATCAGCTCGGGTTGCTGCAGCGGCACCAGGTGGTCCGCGCGTTCGGCCACGACGTGGCGCCCGCGAGGGATCCGCTCGGCGAGCCGCCGATGTGCCGCGACGAGCACCGACCGCGGCGGGCGCTCCGCGCGGCCACACCGACCCGCCGAGAGCACCGTCACCGGGATGTCCGGCAGCTCCGCCCCCGCCATCAGCTCGCGTAGCCCCGACGCCATCGCCCGCACCTCCGCAGCGCCAGTCCGCAGTGCCCCGTAGCTGACCTCCTCCGAGATCAGCTCAGCGGCCATGTCCGGCGGGAAGTTCCTGTGCAGCACCTTCGTCAGCAGTGGCCGGAGCGCAACAGCCGAGACAGCAGCCAGCGTGTACCCGGCCGCAACCGCGCGGGCTCGTGCGCGATCGTGATACTCCTCGATCTCCTCTTCCACCTGGTCCACCAGCAGGAGCCCGGCGACCAGGGCCGGTTGGCGCTGCGCCACCCAGCGCGCGAGCACGCCACCGAGACTGTGTCCTACTAGGACGAAGCGCGTGTCGTCGTCAGCGCACAGCACGTCTTCAAGGTCTGTCGCCATTCGGCGCAGCCCAGCGGTTGCCGGGTCGCTGCGCCCCAACCCCGCACGGTCGTAGGCGAGCGTTCGGGTGCGTGCCGCCACCTCTCGCTGCACGAGCCCCCACGTGCCGCGGTTCGCGCCCAGCCCCGCTTCGAAGACCACGGTCGGCGAACCAGTGCCGAGCGTGACGTGGTGCAGAAGCCTGCCGTCCCTGGTTCGCGTACGGCCGGGCTCCCCGAATGCGCTACGCCGGAACATGCCCCCAGTCCACCACGACACGGCCGAATGAACTCGCCGAACACGCCAGGTGGAAAAGCGGAAGCGCTGCTATCACTGGACAAATGGAGCGCATCTCGATCGAGCTAGGCAATGTCCAGGAGACGCTGCTCAGCACTCTCTACGCTCGCGCTTTGGAAACCCGGAAGCGGAACGGGATCCTTCGCGACCCGAAAGCCGACGAGATGGTTCGGCGGATCGACTACGACTTCACCAAGTTCGACGGGTCGCCCACCCTCGTCCCTTCGGTGCTGCGCACGCTGATCCTCGACGAGTGGGTGCGCGGTTTCCTTTCCTTGCACCCCCTGGGAACCGTCGTCGAGATCGGCACCGGGCTGAACTCCCGGTTCGAGCGCGTGGACAACGGGCGGACGCACTGGCTCGAGCTGGACCTGCCGGACTCGATGGACCTGCGCAAGCGCTTCTTCACCGAATCGGACCGACGCCGGATGGTCGCCGCTTCGGTACTGGACGACTCCTGGTACGGCATTGTCCGCGAGTTGCCGCCGCCGTACTTCTTCGTGTCCGAGGGAGTTCTGCTCTACCTCCGCGAGGAGGACGTCCGGCGCGCACTCCGGCAACTCGCGCACGGCTTTCCCGGATGCCGCATCGCATTCGACACCGCGGGCCGTTGGATGGTCGAGCACCAGGGTGACGAGATGTTCATGAAGCAAATCGACGCCGAGTACGCGTGGCACTGCGACGACCCCGGAGTGGTGCAGCGCTGGGACATCGGCCTGCGCCTCGCCGAGTCCCGCACGCTGCTCCAGCTCCCCCGCGGCCTTCGCTCCCGCCTGCCGCTGCTTCCCCGCGTGGCGATCGCCGGGATCAGGGCGTTCTACGGCCGGAAGGCCCGCGTCTACCTGCTCAACCTGTTCGAGTCTCAACCGTCCTTGCGGGCCAGCAACCGGTAGGTGTTGCCGCCCTTGCCGCGGCGCAGGAACTGGTGGATCACCTTGTCCGCGATGAAGGCCAGCACGATGAACGGGACGCCCGCCGTCAGCACGGCGATGAAGCGCGCGCGGCGCAGCAGCGTCGGCTCCCCCTTGCTCCACGGCGACCTCGGGTCGTTGCCGAGGTGGTTGAAGGTGATCAACGCCGCGAGCACCAGGTCGTTGGCCTGGTTGGCCTCGCCGAGGTGAACGTCCACAGTGGAGAAACCGCGGTCGGCGAGCGCGCGTTCGAGGTTGCGCCACGGGATCATGTGCTGGTGTTGCGGCTGGAACCACGGCATCCACACCCCGCGCAGGATCCTGCCGAAGCGCGACTCCGGGTTGGGCAGTTCGATCAGTAGATAGCCACCCGCGTCGAGCACCTTGGCCGCGGCGTCCAGCTCCTCGAAGGGCTCCCTGGTGTGCTCCAGGTAGTGGTGCATGCTGATCACGTCGTACTTGCCCGCGAGGTCCTCGGTCAGGTCGGGGAACATGCCCCGGTAGCCGTGCTCCACCCAGCCCCGCCGGACCGCCTCGTCGATGCCGTCGGTCATGTCCAGCCCGTGGAACACGGTCTCCGGCCAGATCTCCTTGGCCTGGTTGCAGAAGTGCCCGTGGCCCGACCCCACGTCCAGCCACGTCCGCGGTGTGGTGAACGGCCGCAGCATCTCCGCCCGTGCCTTGTACCCCTTGACGTTGGAGTCGAAGGCGGCCTCGCTGAGCCCGCTCCCGTAGCCGTCGTAGCAGTCGCGGTAGTAGAACTCCAGCCCCGCGAGCGAAAGACGGGGGTTCTGGAACACGTGGCCGCACTCGCCGCAACGGTCGAGGACGAACCGGCCGGGCTTGTTCTGCATCACGTCGAAGCCGCGCACGTGCTCGGAAAGGTCCTCGGAGCCGCACCACGGGCACGTGTGCCTGCGTGGTTCGAAGAAGCGCTTCGTGCCCTCGGCGAGGTCTCGTCGGTACTGCTCGCGCGTCTCGGCGAACTTCGGGTCGACCGGAACGGTCGTGCGGAGCAAGGCCACCACCGTGCGCCCCCAGCGAAGCGGTCCGAGCACCACGCGGAGCAGCGCGTGCCGGTGCAGGTCCGCCGGACGGATCGGGCTTCCGGCGAAGATCAGGTAGGGCTGGAGGCTGAATGCCGCGAGGGCTCCGAGCCCCCACCACGGCGACACGACCAGCCCGGCGATCAGCAGCGCATAACCGATCGCCGGGCTGACGAGGTCCTTGCGCACGCCATAGTACTTCTCTCGGAGCACTCGAACCCGTTGTTCGACGTCCTCCTCCAGTGCGTCGAGGCCCGGCGCTACCGCGTAGTCCGTGCTGGTGCACGCCAACCGCTTCAATTGGACGGTCAGTCGGGTCAGCTCGGCGCGGGAGAACCCGTCCGCTCGCTCGACGCCTTCGCGCCGGGCGACGTCTTCATCGATCAGGATGGCGTGTCCGGCCCCGCGCGCGTGCGCGAACCGGTCCGCCACGAAGTCCTTGCTCATCCCGCCGTGGGCCAGGTCGATCGCCTGACCGACCGACAACCGGTGCGGCACGAGCTCCAGGACCGAGAGCCCGTGCTCCCGGGCCCACGTGCTCGCGCTGTCCATTGTGGCCTGATCGACCTGGACGCCCTGGGCGGTGAGGAACCGGTGCCGTTCGACGGCGGGCGAGGCCTCATCGCCGAGCACCGGTAGCCAGGAGACCTGGCCCCTGAGCCGGAAAGCGTTGAGCACCAATGCGACTGTCACGATCAGCGGAAGCGCTTCGAACAGACTCACAGCAGTTTCTCCACGTGGTCGGCCGCCGTCACCGTTCCACCGGCGTCGGCGAAAGAGCTCTGGATCTGTTCGGCCGCAGCGCGGTACCCCGGCTGGTCGAGCACGGACAGGATGGCTTCGCGCAGCTCCGCCGGGCGCACCCGGCCGAAGTGCACCCGACGACCGACCCCGGACGCCACCACCTGCTCGGCGATGATCGGTTGGTCGTCTCTGATCGGTGCGACCACCAACGGCAAACCGTTGGCCAGCGACTCGCACACGGTGTTGTGGCCGCCGTGGCAGACGACGGCGGCGCTGTGCTTCAACAGGTCCAGCTGAGGCAGGAATTCGCGCACTCGCACGTGGTCCGGGCTGTGGTCGATGAGTCCGGGCGCCGCGGCGATGCTGACCTGCAGGCGGTGGGCCAGCGGCGCGACCGCGTCGACGACGGTGTTGAGGAACCTCCCGTTGTTCTCTCGGTCGATCGTGCCCATCGAGACGAGGACGTGCTGGCGTCGCGGGTCGAGCCAGTCCCAGTCGTAGTCGCCGACCTCGACCCGCTTGCCCAGCGACGGTCCGACGAAGACGCACTGGCTCGGCACGGTGGCGTTCACCCCGACGAAGCTCTCCGTGGTGTAGGCGAGCACGAGGTGTTCGGAGAACCTCAGATCACCGAGCGCGGCGTCGTCCGGGCGAATCCCCTGCGCCCGCTGGAGCTCGTCGAGCTGGGCGCGGACCCACGCCCCGAACTTGGGCACCATCGTGAAGGGATTGGTCAGTTCGGCGGACGTGGTCGCCGAGGTGATCCACGGCAGGCGGTGCTTGCGCGCGATGAGCGCACCGGCGAGCGCCTGCTGATCGACGACGAGCAGGTCCGCGCCGAACTCGCGAACCGCAGCCTCGACCCCGGCGATCATCCGGCCGGCCAGCGGGACGAGGAAGTCCTTCCACAGGAACTGGAACGCCGCCGGGCCGCGCAGGCCGCGCGAGCGGTCGTACGTCTCGGTCAGCCAGGTTTCGGAACCGGGCCGTTCCGCGGGGAACAGGGTCAGCTCCGGTGGCAGCAACCGGCACACGACCTCGGAATGGCCGACCCAGGCGACCTCGTGCCCACGCTGCGACAACTCCTGCCCGAGCGCCACCGTCGGCAGGACGTGCCCGGCCAGTGGCGGCACCACGAACAGGATCCGGCTCATGACAACCACGTCCTCAGCTGCTCACGTACCTGGCCGGAGGCCTGGGTGAGCATCATGTGCGACTGTCCTTCGAGGACGGTCAGCTCGAAGTGGGGAAGGTGCTTCTGCAACAGGCTCGCGTCGGGCAGCAGATCCGACTCGCTGCCGAAGAGCGCGTGCACCGGTGCCTCGACCGCGGCGAAGCGTTCGGGGGTGAACGGCCGTTCGGCAGCCATGTCGGCGAGCAGGCTCGTCTCGTGGAACAGGCCGAGGAACTGCTTGGTGAGGTTGTCCCACTTGCGGCCCTTGAGGTGGCGGAGCCGGTCGTCGTAGGCACCGGTCCGCGCGATCGACAGGGTGTCCACGATCCGGTCGCCCCAGCCCTCGCTCGGCACGACCGACTCGATCAGCAGCAGGCCCGCCGCCCGGTCGGGGTGCTCGGCCGCGTAGGCCAGTGCCAGTAACCCGCCGTAGCTGTTGCCGACCAGGTGCACCGGACCGCGCACATCGAGTGCCTCGATCAGCGCGTTCAGGTCGGCGACGGAATCGTTCAGGGTGTACCCGGTCGCGGGACGCTCGGAGCGGCCATGCCCGCGCTGGTCGTAGCAGATGGTGTGCGCGCCGAGGTCCGCGGTCGTGGTGGCCAGGGTGAGGTAGAGGCTGGAGAGGTTGTCCACGACGAGGCCGTGCAGGAACACCACCGTCGGCCGGTCATCGGCCGCTCCCGGCTCGGAGTTCGACAGCCGCTGGACGTGGAACCGCAGGTTGTTGGCGAAGACCTCAGTCACGGGCCACGCAGCCGGAGATGTAGGTGACCAGCTCGCCCACGGTGAGTTCGGCGACCTCGGCAACCTCCTTGTCGCCGAGGAAGGCCGCGAAGTTCACCGTGTTCCCGTAGTGCTCCCGGAGTTTCGCCGAGAGGGTCACGAACTCGATGCTTTCCAGTTCGAGATCTCGGTTGAACGAGGTGTCCATGCCGATGTCGACGCCGAGGGCGTAATCCTCGCCGATGACCTCGATCAGCATGTGGCGCACCGTGGCAAGCACGGCGGATTCCGCCGCGTAATCACCGGCGACGTCCGTCAGTTCGGTGGAGCTCATTCATCCTCCTTGACGTCCAGCGCACGAGAAGGACTCCCCGCCGCGCGCAGGGAGAGAGCAGGCGGTAACCAGGTTTGCCTTTGCCCCGGCAAACCGTCCGGAATGGGGATCTGGGGCCCGCTCCTCGGTCACTACCGTGCGGGAGGACGATTGATCTCGCCTGTCGGCGCTCCGACTTTCCGGCTAAATCAACCCGTTTGAATGACGTAGCAAACAGTGGGTTTTAAGCGACCGGTCCGGGCCAGCCCGCCGCGCCGAGTTCCCGGGAGATCGCCCGCGCGGTGTCGCGGACCGCGGACCGCACCGACTCCGCCGGCGGCCATTCGGACATCGGCACGACCACCCCGACCGCGCCTGCCAGCGCACCGGACGCGTCGAAGACGGGCGCGGCGGCCCCGCACTCCCCGAGCACCGCTTCCTCCTGTTCGACGGCGTAGGCGTCCACGCGCACCCGCTCCAGGTGCTCGGCCAGATCGTCCGGTTCGACGATGGTCTCCGCGGTCATGCTGCGCAGCGGCCCGTCCCCGAGGAGCGCACGGGCCCGGCCCGGCAGGTAGGCCAGCGCGGCCTTGCCGAGTGCGCAAGCGTGCGCGGGGATGACGATGCCGACCTCCGGCATCTGGCGCGAGCCGTCCGGTCGTGGCGAGTGGTGGACGACCAGCACCTCGTCGAGCATCAGCACGCCGGTCCGCACGGCGAAGCCGGTCCTGGCGGACAGTTCGTCCGACCACGCGATCGCGTGCGAGCGCAGCTCGAGCGTGTGCAGGTAGACGGTGCCGAGTTTGAGGACCGCCGGCCCGAGCCGGTACTGCGCCGACGCCCGGTCCTGCACCACCATGCCGTGCGCGACCAGCGTCTTCACGATGCCGTGGACCGTCGACGGCGGGAGTTCGAGCCGGGCGGAGAGCTCCGAGAGGCTGATCCGGCGGGCACCGTGCAGGACGCCGAGAACGCGGATGGCGCGGTCGACGGACTGGATCACCACGTCCTCCCTGGCGTGAGGCAAGGACTTTACAACACCGCCCGCCGGAGCTACCGTCCGTTCGTCATTTCGACATTGTCGAAATGATTTCTGACTCGCGGATGCCCAACGACGGGAGAGCGATGAGCGCACGGCAGTTCGTCAACGATCCGGACGAGTTCGTTTCCCAGGCGCTGGAGGGGCTCCAGCTCGCGCATCCACACCTGGTCGAGGTCAGCACCGACCCGGCCCTGGTGTTGCGCGTCGTGAAGGACGGCGCCCCACCGAAGGTCGCCCTGGTGTCCGGCGGTGGGTCCGGCCACGAACCACTGCACACCGGTTTCGTCGGCCCCGGGATGCTCGACGCGGCAGTGCCCGGAGCGGTGTTCGCGAGCCCGACCGCGTACCAGATCCGCGCAGGCATCAAGGCGGCCGACCGCGGTCGCGGCGTCCTGCTGATCGTGAAGAACTACACCGGTGACGTGCTCAACTTCTCCATCGCCGCGGAGCTCGCTCGCGAGGAGAACATCGATGTGGAGATCGTCCTGGTCGACGACGACCTCGCGACGGACGGCGGTGACGAAGGCGGCCCGGGACGCAGAGGAACGGCCGCGGTGGTCGCGGTGGAGAAGATCTGCGGCGCTGCCGCGGAGCGCGGTGCGTCCCTGACGGAGCTGGCCGAACTCGGACGGCGAGTCGTCTCGAATTCGCGCACGATGGCGCTCGCACTTCAGGCATGCACTCATCCCGGCCAGCAACGCCCGTCGTTCGACCTGGCCGACGACGAGGTGGAGTTCGGAGTCGGCATTCACGGTGAGCGCGGCATCGGGCAGCGCCCCTACGGCCCCGCCAGCGAACTCGTCCCTGCGCTCACCAAGCCCGTTGTCGACGCACTCGGTCTGACGCGCGACGCCTCGGTGATCGCGATCGTCAACGGTCTCGGTTCGACGCACGCACTGGAGCTTTCTGTCGTGCACCGCGAGCTTGCAGCGTTCTTGGACGGCATCGGGGTGCGCATCGAGCGCGCACTCGTCGGCTCGTACGTGACAGCGCTGGACATGCGGGGCTGCTCCATCACGTTGGTGCGTTGCGACTCCGCGCTGCTCGAACTGTGGAACGCCCCGGTCCATACGCCCGCACTCGCCTGGTGACAAGGAGCCCTGGATGACCACCCTCACCACCGAACACGCTCGCGCCTGGGCGGACCGGTTCGTCGCTGTCGGCGCCGAGCGCGACTCCGAGCTGACGGAACTCGATCGTCAGGCGGGCGACGGCGATTACGGCACGAATCTCCGCTCCGCGTTGCGCAGAGCTGCGGTCAATCTGTCAGCTGGAGCGGATTCTCCACATGAGGTGTTCCTCGCGGTTTCGGAGGCTTTCCTCAACACGGGTGGCACCAGCGGCCCGTTGTTCGGCATGTGGTTCCGCGAATTCGCCAAGGCCGCCAAGGAAAGGGACGTCACGGCCGCAGTGCTCGGAGAAGCCGCGACGAACGCCGTAGCGGTCGTGCAGCGCCTCGGCAAGGCGGAGGTCGGGCACAAGACGATGGTGGACGCGATGGTTCCCGCTGCCGAAGCCCTCAGCGCCGCAGCCGCCCGCGGAGCCACCGTCTCGGATGCCCTGGCCGAAGCCGCGTCTGCCGCGCACGCGGGCGCTGCGTCAACCGAGAAGCTGCTCGCCAAACGCGGTCGCGCGAGCTACGTCGGAGAACACGCTCGCGGGGTGATCGACCCGGGCGCTCTCACCGTTGCGTACTTCTTCGACGCAGCCGCTCCCTCCCAGGGCTGAGCTACAACATCTCTCGGCGACCAGGGGGCGTCCCGCCCAGGAGGTCGTTCTGACCAATTGGGCCCGGACCGTCACTCCGGGTGATAGGAAAGCCAGGTGATCTCCGACGCCAGCAGCGCAACCCCTACCTCGTTCGACGACCTCGACTCCTACATCGCTCTGCCCAGGATCGAAGGCCTTCGCCTCGCACCGGACGGACGCAGGCTCGTCGTGGGCGTGGCGCTTCCGGACGCGGAAAACGCCCGCTACACCAAGGCTTTGTGGGAGGTCGACCCCGATGGTCGGCGGCCGGCGCGGCGGTTGACGCGCAGCGAGCAGGGCGAGACCGCGGTCGCGTTCGGCCCTGACGGCGACCTGCTCTTCCTGTCGTCGCGGCCGCGTCCGGACAGCGATGAGGACACGGCCAAGACGGCGCTGTGGTCGCTGCCTGTGAACGGGGGCGAGGCGAGGGTCATCGCGAGTCCCGCCGGGGGCGTTCGAGGCGTCGTGGTCAGCGAGAACGGGACCGTCGTGTTCGGCTCGGACATGATGCCTTCCGCCCCTGACTTCGTCTCGGACAAAGAAATCCGAAGCGCTCGGCGGAAGGCGGGCGTGTCGGTGATCCTGCACGAGGAGAACCCGATCCGGTTCTGGGACCACGACCTCGGGCCGGACCGCACTCGGCTTCTGGCGACCACCCTGACCGGGGACAGCGGCGAGATCACCGATGTCACCGGGCACGTCGGCCGGGCACTGTGGGACAGCAGCTCCTGGGACATCACGCCAGACGGCAGCACTGCGGTCGCCTCGTGGGCGGTCGCCGAAGCCCGTGGCGCACAGCGGCAGATCCTCGTCGCGATCGACTTGGCGACCGGAGACCGGCGCACGCTGGTCGACGATGTCGCACACCAGTACGGCGCGCCTCGGGTGTCGCCGACCGGGGAACACGTCGCGTTCGAGGTCAACGAGCGGTGCACGCCAGAAGGCCCCGGGGACAACTGGTTGGCCGTCGTCCCGGTCGCGGGCGGCGAGGTGCGGCACGTGGCCGAGAACTGGGACCGCTGGCCGCACATCGCCTGCTGGAGCCCGGACGGCGCGGCTCTCGTGGTCGTCGCCGCCGACCACGGTCGCGCGCCCGTCTGGCGAGTGGATATCGAGACCGGGGAGGCGACTCGGCTCACCTTGGACGACGCCGCGTACTCCGATGTTCAGATCTCGCAGGACGGCAAGATCTACGCGCTCCGCTCGGCGGTCGACAGTCCGCCTGCGCCGGTCCGCATCAGTGAGTCCGGCGTCGAGCCGCTGCGAGGACCCGCCGAGGTGCTCAAGGCTCAGTACGACCTGCCGGGGCGGCTGGAGGAAATCACGATCACCGCCGCGGACGGCACGCCGGTGCGCGGGTGGCTCGCGCTTCCGCACGACGCGAGCGCGGACACGCCCGCACCACTCGTGCTGAAGATCCACGGCGGGCCGGTCATGTCGGTCAACTCCTGGTCATGGCGCGCCAATCCATGGGTCTACGTCGCCAAGGGATACGCGGTCCTGATGCCCGATTTCGCGCTGTCCATCGGCTACGGACTGGATTTCGTGCGGCGCGGCTGGGGCCAGTGGGGCGGCAAGCCCTACACGGACCTCATGGAGATGACCGATGCCGCACAGCAGCGCGCTGACGTGGATTCCTCCAGAGCAGCGGTGGTCGGTGGCTCCTTCGGCGGATACATGGCGAACTGGGTCGCCGGGCACACCGACAGGTTCTCGGCGATCGCCAGCCACGCGTCCGTGTGGCACTTGGACACGGCGGCAGACGTGGAGTACGAGTTCCGCCGGGAAATGACGCCCGAGGTGATGGACGCCAACTCCCCGCACAACTTCGTCGACGCCATCAGCACGCCGATGTTGCTGCTGCACGGTGACCGGGACTACCGCGTGCCGATCGGCGAGGCGATGCGGCTGTGGTGGGATCTCGCGGCCCGGCTGCGGGCCGAGGACGGATCAGGGCCACACAAGTTCCTGTACTTCCCGGACGAGAACCACTGGATCCTCTCCCCGACCCATTCGAAGATCTGGTACTCGACGATCATCGCGTTCTTCGACCACCACGTGCTCGGAAAGGATTGGCAGCGGCCGTATTTGCTCGGCTGATCCAGGGATCCACGGCCAGCGCGCCCAATCGCCACGGGCCGGGCGCGCACCGTGGCTCTTCCGCCGCGTGCGCGTCGCTCGTCGAGTTGACGGTATCTTGGCCCGCAGACCGGGGCTACGTCGAGGAGTGCCATGGCTCGGCTCAGCAGGGCGCAAACCCAGGCGAACAGCCGGGCCAAGATCCTGGCGGCCGCGCGAGACGAATTCGCTGAACGCGGGTTCCGCGATGCCAAGATCGATGCCATTGCCGAGCGCGCCGGTTTCACCAGAGGCGCTGTCTACTCGAACTTCCCGGGCAAGAGAGCGCTTTACTTCGCGGTGCTGGCCAACCTCTCTGAGAACGCTCCGATGCCGCCCCACGCCGAGCCGAGTCTGACCGCTCAGGAGGCTTTGGGAGCGATCGCGCGCGCATGGGTAGCGCGGCTGCCGTTGGCCGATATCGGCGAACGGGACGGTTCTGGCCGGCTGAGCATGGACTTGATGCCGGAAGTCACGGCCGAAACCCGCACGCGCCTGCCCTACACGCAGCTGATGCGGTTGAACGCGGTCCTGCTCGGCCTCGCCTTGGAACGCCTGGAACCGCGCCGCGGCCGCATGGTGCGCATCGCCGAGACAGCACTCACCACACTGCACGGTGCGACACAGATGGCCGCCGCCGCGCCCGGCTTCGTGGAGCCCTTCAACGTCGTGAAGGCGTGTGAGCAGCTGGCGGCCCTCGACCTCGCCGACTCCTGGCCGACGCCGCCGATCATCGCGCCGGTCAAGCACGTTGATGAACCGTGGTCACCACCATCCACGATCAACTCGCTTCGCTCGGAGCCCGCCGATTTGAGCAGCGACGGAGTGGTGGCTGTCCTTGGGCTGCACCGGCTTTCCGCGGCAGAAGAAGTCGTTCGGGCTGCGCGCGCCCACGACAAGATCACAGTCGCGGTGGTGACCAGCGACCCTGCCGAGCTCACGCCGCTGGCGCGGCTCGCGGTCGCGGACCTGTGGCATTGCCTCCGACAGGCTTTCCCAGAGCCCGCGTGGCCGAGCATTCAGCTGGTCTTCGACGCGGACGCCGAACTCGCCGCCGCCGCGGGGGTGCCAGCCGTCAGCGACGTGACCGAGGTGGCCGTGCGGTTCACCCGAGGACGGATCATCGCCCGTTCAGAGGGATACGGCGCATGCCACTCCGCCACCTCGGTCACCGTCGATCAGTCAGCGAGGACTACCGGCTCCATCTGACGCACGTACTCCTGATCGGCAACGACCTCGATCGCCAGGATCCGGCCCCCTGCCACGACGAAGTCCAGAAGGACACGCGGGTTGCCACCAGGTGCCCACGCCGCGCCAACAACGCCGTCGAACAGCACGGGACGCGCCTCCTGCGCGCGTCCGAGGAACGCGTCAGCCACCGCAGAGGCACCGCGAACCTCGCTCGCAAGCGGCGGAGCGCCCTGGTCCTTGGCTGCGGCGGACAGGGCAACGGCGACTTCGTCGGCTCGGAGCACAACGTCAGGATCAAGCACGGCAAGCAGCGCCTGGAAGTCACCTTCGCGGGAGGCAGCAAGGAACGCCTCGACGACTTCCCTCTGACGCGCTTGATCTGCCTCGCCTTCGTGTGAAGCGCCACGCACGCGCCTCCGCGCACGACTGGCCAGTTGCCGCGCTGCGGCAGGACTGCGACCGACAATCGGGGCGATCTCCTCGAACGGCACACCGAACATGTCGTGCAGGACAAAGGCCAGCCGCTCAACGGGCGCGAGGGTATCCAGCACCACAAGCAGTGCCAGCCCGACCGAGTCAGCCTGGAGCGCCTGGTGCTCTGGGTCGACGCGGTCGGGCTGTTCTGGCACGCGCGCGTCCAAGGGCTCTTCCCGCCGTGATGCACGGGAACGCAGCATGTCCAGGCACACTCGACTGACAACTGTGGTGAGCCATCCGCTCAGGTTGCGCACATCGCTCGTGTCGGCCCGGCTCAGCCGTAGCCACGCCTCCTGAACGGCGTCCTCGGCTTCACTCACCGAACCGAGCATCCGGAACGCCACCGAACGCAGATGACTGCGGTTCTCCTCGAACTGCCCTGCAAGCCAGTTGTCGTCGTTCACCCTTGGCATCCTCCGCTCCTGTCCTCTATGACACTGACGAACAGGAGCGGAATGTTGTGACAGCGTTCTCGAACGACACGCTGCGCGAGCGTTCAGCTCATCTCGAACCGAGGTTGTCGGCGCGACCGCGACCGCCGATGAAGCCAAGCGCGATCATGCCGAGGGCAAGCACGAAGTGCAGCCAGTTGTCCGCGGTGTTGAGCGGCACGAAGTTCGCTCCACTGTCGTGGTCGATGACCAAGCCGTAGAGCCACAACACGAGGTATACCAAGCCGCCGCCGATCAGGAAGGCCTTGGCGCCGGAGAGGCTTCTGGCCATCGCAAGCCCGGCCACTCCGAACAACAGGTGGACGATGTTGTGCAGAATCGACACCTGGAACACCCCGAGAAGCAGTGCCTCGGAGTGGTGGCCGGCGAACTGCAATGTCTCGTAGTTCGTAGTCACACCGGGAATGAAGCCGAGAACGCCGACGAGCAGGAAGACCACGCCGACGATCATCGCCAGCGTCTGGACAAGCGAACGCGATCCTGTGGTCGATACGTGAGAAGTGGACACAACTCCTCCATTGAAGCTCGCAGCAACGGTTCGTTGCCGTGTGCCGGACGTCTACCCGCCTTGCGGCTCGATACACACAGCCCGCCGAGTTCGCAACGGAGCTGGTACGAGCCGAGTCCCGTGGATACCTCTCACCAGGAAGAACTGTCGCGACGAGTCCCTGTTCCGCTAGGCCGCGGCGTTGCCTCCCGCTTGACCACAACCCAAGAACTGTAGCTCCGAGAGACGCCGACGCCACACTTACTATCCACAGGTACGCGGCAGTCTCGATAATGAGGACGTGTTTTATGGGGAATTGTGGATAACTCGACAGATGGGGCTTGATCAACTTTTTCCGGTCGTAGGGTCGTCTCATGAACGATCCCAGAATCACTCGTGAGCTCGAGGACGCGTTCCGCGGCTTGTGCGCCGCACAGGCGCGGTTCGCTGAGTCCCTGGCCAAGCACGCCGAGCGCGTGGGCAAGCGCGATGCGCCGTACTTCAAAGACGAGGTCGGAGCCATGCTGGCGATGTCGATACATCGCGCCAACAAGTTGTTGTCCCAAGCCCAGACAGTGACCTCGCGTCCGGCGGTCTTCCACGCCTTGCGCGAGGGAAAGATCGACATGGGCAAGGCCCTGTTGATCGTCAGTCAGGTCAAGCTGCTCTCCGGAGAACAGGCCGACCTGGCAGAGGCGAAGCTCTTGGCGTACGCACCGACCCGCACCTACGTCTCCGTACGGCGGCTCGCACGGCAGCTCGTCCTCAAGTTGAACCCGGAAGCCGGGCAGGAACGTCACGCGGAGAAGTCCAGACAGCGCAAGGTGGAAAAGACGAACCTCGACGACGGCATGTGCGTACTCCGCGTGCTGCTCACCTCTGTCAGTGGAGCGCTGGTGTGGGATCGCATCGACCGCCTCGCGCGCAGCGCCGCCGTGCCTGGGGACCCCCGAACCCTGGATCAGAAGCGAGCGGATGTCGCACTCGACCTGCTGCTGGGCAAGGCCACCTCAGCTCCTCAAGGCCGACCGGACGTCCAGGTCACCGTGCCCCTCAGCACACTGATGGGCCTCAACGACGATCCCGGTGCGCTCGCCGGGTATGGCCCGATCCCCGCATCGGTCGCCAGGGAAATCGCGGCCGGCGGGACGTGGAAGCGAATCCTCACCGATCCGGCCACGGGCATCGCTCTGGACAGGGGACGGACAGAGTACGAGCCCTCAGAAGCGTTGAAGGAGTTCGTCAAGGTCCGCGACGGCATCTGCTCGGCGATCGGTTGCAACCAGCCCGCGAGCAAGTGCGTCATCGACCATTGCAAGCCGGCCGACGGCACAGAACTGTCAGCTTCGGACATCAAACCCACATGCACGTACCACTTGCGCATGCGTCACGAGTCCGGCTGGGAGTGCCACCACCTGTCCGACGGCAGGCACTTCTGGGCGACGCCGTCCGGGCGCGTCTACGAAAGCGAGTCCGAGCCGATCGGCGACCCGAAACCGTCCCAGGGCATGCCATCGGACGATCCGGGGCCGCATGCGGCTTGAGAAGCGAGCCGCCCCGGCTGCTTCGGCACAGCAGACCGTGCCCACGCGCCAAGAGCAAGGCTGACACCACTATGCGGTAAAGCGATCTCGACAGTGCGGCGTCTGAAGAGGTGAAGGCCACCCAGCAGGAATAGCTGCGGCAATGCTGCCGTTGCCTCCGGTGGCCTTCAGGTGGAAGACCGTCGCACGGAGGGGGTCGCGCATGCTGCATTCCAGAAGCAGCGATCTGGACGGTGAGCAACCGGGCTGGGCGCTGGTCGAGCCCCTGTACATGGCACATCGACCCGCTGCTCGTGCGGCAGCGGCTTCGATCCTCGGCCCCGCACACGATGTGGAGGACATCATCCAGGACGCCACTGTCAAGGCGGCACAACGCATTCACACATTGCGCGACTCGGCAAGGGCACGCAGCTGGTACCTGGCGATCGTGAGCAGGCAAGCGCTCGACCGGTGGCGGCAGCGAGCGCGGCAGCATCAGCGCACAGCGACGTCATCGCTCGACCAACTGGCTGACGGGTTGGAGGCGGGCCAGAACTCAGTTCGGGTGCTGCCGGTCGAGGACTACCCGGACCTGCGGCTGGCTTTCGAGTTCATCGACACGCTGCCCGGAAAGCAACGAGCCGCATACCTGTTGCGCCACTACTTCGGCATGGATCGCGACTCCATCGCGGAGGTGCTGGGCTGCGGCGCGGCGACGGTGTCAGTGCACCTGTTCCGAGCACAGGCCAAAGTGGACAAGGAGTTTCGGTGACTGCAGCTGTGGCCAACGACGATTTCGACTGGGACGACGACGAAACGCTGCGACGAGCGCGACGGGACGCCGACCAGAGCGTGACGACCGACTCGGTTCGTGCCTTCATCAGACAGATCGGCAAGGTCGCCCTCCTCAACGCCGAGCAGGAGGTCGAACTCGCCCGCCGCATCGAGGCGGGCCTCTACGCGGCCGAAAAGTTGGACAGCGATGTCGAGCTCAGCGATCAGGCTCGACGGGATCTGCGGTGGATCGTCCGCGACGGTGAGCGGGCCAAGAACCACCTGCTGGAGGCCAACCTCCGCCTCGTGGTCTCCCTCGCCAAGCGCTACACCGGCCGCGGCATGGCCTTCCTCGACCTCATCCAGGAAGGCAACCTCGGCCTCATCCGCGCCGTCGAGAAGTTCGACTACACCAAAGGATTCAAGTTCTCCACCTACGCCACGTGGTGGATCCGCCAGGCCATCACCCGCGCCATGGCCGACCAGGCCCGCACCATCCGCATCCCGGTGCACATGGTCGAGGTCATCAACAAGCTCGGCCGCATCCAGCGCGAGCTGCTCCAGGACCTGGGCCGCGCTCCGTCGCCCGACGAGCTGGCCAAGGAAATGGACATCACCCCCGAGAAGGTCCTGGAGATCCAGCAGTACGCCCGCGAACCTGTCTCACTGAACCAGACCATCGGCGATGAGAGCGACTCCCAGCTCGGTGACTTCATCGAGGACACGGACGCTGTGGTGGCGTTCGACGAGATCTCCTTTACGTTGCTCCGAGACGAGCTCTCGTCGGTGCTGGCGACGCTGTCCGAGCGCGAGGCGGGCGTGGTGCGGCTGCGCTTCGGCCTCACCGACGGCCAGCCCCGCACCCTCGACGAGATCGGCCAGGTCTACGGCGTGACGCGGGAACGCATCCGCCAGATCGAGTCCAAGACCATGTCGAAGCTGCGCCACCCGTCCCGGTCCCAGGTGCTGCGCGACTACCTCCCCTAGACGAGCTCCACATGCACTCCTTCGTACGGACACAACTCCATGTCCAAGTGGAGGCACCGTGCTGTCTGTCCGAAGTGGACGCGAGATGGACGCCGGCTGGTGGCGGAACGACCCGAGTCGGGTTGCGCCGAAGTGGAGGACCACGGCGGCCGCATCGAACCGCGGGTATCCCATGCAGTCAACGGGAAGATCTGGGAGGGCCACGAAGCCGCGCTGTAGCAAGACGTTGTTGTTCCTGCGGATTTCGACGAGCTTCGGTAGAGGTTCAGCACGGAGTCGGCGTCGGTGAGTTGGTCCGCGACGTTGCCGGGTAAACCGAGTTCGTTGCCGTAGTAGAGGGTCTGAGTTCCTCGTAGGGTCCGCAAGAGCATTGCCGCGAGGCGAACGCTGTTGGGATCGTTACTGGTTGCCGGTCTCGGTCGATCGTGATTGGACAGCACGTAGTTCGGCCAGCTCTCTTCACCGAGCGCGTTCCTGAGCTTGGACACTTGCCAGCAGCTCCTTCGCGTTCCACGGCGCCTCGATGATGTGGAGGTTGAATGGGAGGTGGAGTTCGTTTCAGGCGAGCGCCGAAGAACTGGCTCCACCTTTCCCACGGCATGACTTCGATCTCACCGATGACCATCGCCTTGTAGGCGTCGAGCACTGCCCCGATCTCGCGGAGATAGCCGTGCAGGTCCGGGTGTAGGCGATCATGGATGTGCCACGTCGATGCGAATGCCGTCTACGCCCAGTTCGGGGTGAGCGCCGCGCCGGCGCGCGAAGCACTTCGGCAACTGGAGAGCGAGGGGCTGGTCGTCCACAATCCCAACCGCGGTGCGTTCGTGACGGAAATCAGCGTCGACGGGCTTCGCGGCGTCCTGCTCCCGATTCCGCTCCGGCTGGGCGGTACGCGGCGCACGAGGCAACAGACCGAGCGCGTGGATCGCACTCGAAGCTGTGGTCGCGACGATGCGCGAGGCGGCGGAGCGCAGAGGCCTGCGGGCAGGTCACCGAAGCGAACCTCGCCCTCCGCCTCACCCTGGTGGCCGCCGCGGACTCGCTGCACACCTCGCAGCTGTGGGTCGGGATCGAGTCACGGCTGCGTATGCAGTTCCAGCGCCTGGGAGCATCGCGGAGATGGCTCCCCGCCATCGTCGACGAGCGCGACGCACTCCTCGAAGTGCTCCGTTCCGGCGAAAGCGCCGCGATCGAGGCCGCACTCGAAGAGCACATCGTCACGGCCGCTGAGCGTGCCGTTGACGGTTAGGCACATCGCGCTGGTGTGAGACTTTGGTCAAGTCGGCAGTCGAACCATCTATTGACAATCCCAGATTCAGTTCCCCACCCTGAACGGAAAGCTTCGAACAAACTCGCAGGTGAGCTGGCGCCATACACCCACTCGGCGCATCACCACCAACGATACTCACTCGAAACTCTCACACTTCTTTAACATTCCGCTGGTCGACTCGATCTCAGAGAGATCCGAGATGCGGGAAACAGCCGTATTCGCGATCCCCCGAAGTCAATTCCGCGAAATCGACGGCACAAGGGCTTACGCACATGACCAGTGGACTAGCCGCTCAGCTGAGCACTGCCCGCGAGACCGCACCGAGGGGCAGCGCGATCTACCCGGCGGCCGCCCCTCCCCCGCAGCGCACCCTGGTGGACATCTTCCAGTTCACAGCTGCTGCTCACCCGAACGCTCCGGCGCTGGACGCCGGAACGGGCACCCTGTCCTACGCCGCGCTCGCGGCCGAGGTCGACGAGGTCGTCACCATGTGGCGGGCGGCGGGCCTCGGACTCGGTGACCGGATCGGCATTCGAATTCCTTCCGGTACTGCGGAACTCTACGTCAGCATTCTCGCCACGCTGTCGATCGGGGCCGCGTATGTGCCGGTCGACTTCGATGATCCGGCGGAACGCGCGGAGACGATCTGGCGGGAGGCCGAGGTTAGCGCGATTGCCGGTCCAGGCGGAGAAATCCGCATGCTGCGCGAACCGCGACGGCGCCCCATCCGACCGCCCTCCCCCGACAATGATGCCTGGATCATTTTCACCTCTGGGTCGACCGGAAAACCGAAGGGCGTGGCGGTGACCCACCGCAGCGCAGCCGCATTCGTCGACGCCGAGGCGGAGCTGTTCCTGCCGGACGATCCGCTGGGGCCCGCGGACCGGGTGCTCGCCGGCCTCTCTGTCGGTTTCGACGCCTCCTGCGAGGAGATGTGGCTGGCCTGGCGCCATGGCGCGTGCCTGGTTCCGGCACCGCGCGAACTCGTTCGCGCGGGAGCCGAGTTGGGGCGTTGGCTTGTCGAGCGAGGGATCACGGTGGTTTCCACCGTTCCGACGCTCGCCGCCTTGTGGCCCGTGGATGTCCTTGGCGGCGTGCGCCTGGTGATCCTCGGTGGCGAGGCGACGAGCCGGGAACTGGCCGCCAAGCTCGACCTTCCCGGCCGCGAGGTCTGGAACACCTACGGCCCGACCGAGACCACCGTCGTGGCCAGCGCGGCGCGGGTGTCGGCTGATCTGCCCGTGCGGATCGGGTACCCGTTGACCGGGTGGCAGCTGGCGGTTGTCGGCCCGAACGGGGAACCGGTCTCGTGGGGCGGGACCGGCGAGCTGGTCATCGGCGGTGTCGGACTGGCGCGCTACCTTGACCCGGACAAGGACAGGGAGAAGTTCGCGCCACTGCCGTCGCTGGGCTGGGAGCGGGCTTACCGCAGCGGTGACGTGGTGCGCGCCGATCCGGAGGGCCTGATCTTCGTCGGGCGCGCGGACGATCAGGTGAAGATCGGCGGCCGTCGCGTCGAGTTGGGCGAGGTGGACGCGGCACTGGCTGCCCTGCCCGGGGTCTCCGCGGCCGCGAGTGTCGTGCGCAAAACGGAGACAGGTGCTCCGGTGCTGGTCGGCTACCTGGCGCTGAGCGCGCCCGAGTCCACGCTGGACGTCGCCG
This sequence comes from Allokutzneria albata, assembly GCF_900103775.1. GTDB lineage: Bacteria > Actinomycetota > Actinomycetes > Mycobacteriales > Pseudonocardiaceae > Allokutzneria > Allokutzneria albata. The sequence goes on from NZ_LT629701.1 coordinate 4,948,163, forward strand.
GAGCGCGGCAGAAGCTCGCCGAGCACCTGCCCGCCGCTTTGGTGCCGGTGCTTGCCGTGCTGCCGACGCTGCCGGTCCGTGCGTCCGGGAAGGTCGACCGGGACGCCCTGCCCTGGCCGCTGGAAGCGGACAGCGCCGCCGAGTGGTCCGGGGCGGAGGCGATCATCGCCGAGAACTGGACTGCTGTGCTGGGGCAGGCTCCGGCTGAGGACTCCGACTTCTTCAGCGCCGGCGGGGGAAGTCTCGCGGTCGCGCACCTGGTGTCCCGGCTGCGCGAGCACTACCCGCACGCCTCCGTGGCCGACATCTATCAGCATCCGACGGTGCGAGGGCTCGCCGAGAAGCTGACCGATGCCAGCACCACGCAGGCGGTGAAGACCGAACCGAAGAGCGCGACCCCTGGATCGTTCGCGCTCTTCGGACTGGCGCAGTCGTTGTTCGCGCTAGCGGTGTTCGCGTTCGCAGGCTTGCGGACGCTGCTCGTTGTCGTCGCTTTCCACGAGGTCGGCGCGCTGGCTGCGGTCCCAGGCATCACGTCGATAGTGCCGTGGTACGCGGTCGCGGTCGCGTGGTTGTTGCTGTTCACCTCGCCAGGCCGGGTAATGCTGTCCGCGACCGGCGCACGGGTGGCGACCGTGGGGATCCGTCCTGGGAAGCACCGCCGAGCTGGTTGGAATCACCTGCGGTTGTGGGCGGCCGAGCGATGGGTCACCGCGGTGGGCGTCGCCTCGGTCACGGGCACGTTCTGGGTGCGCTTCTACGCGCGTGCGCTCGGCTGCCGTGTAGGACGGCATGTGGACCTGCACGCGCTGCCGCCCGTCACCGGCCTTGCGACCTTCGGCGACCGCGCTGCGGTTGAGCCCGACAGCGACCTGGCGGGTTGGTGGCTGGACAGCGACTGCGTCCGTGTTGGCCGTGTCGAAGTCGGTGCGGGTAGTCGTATCGGCTCGCACACGACGTTGATGGACGGCGCCATCGTCGAGGACGACGCGGAAGTGCTCTCCGGCAGCTCTGTGCGCGGAACGGTGCCGTCAGGACGACGGTGGGGTGGTGCTCCGGCGCGGGACCTGGGCGACCGCCGCGGAGGGTGGCCCGACGGCCCGGCTCGGAGGTCGCTGCTGTGGCGGACGATCTACGGGCTGACACCGCTGCTGACCGGCGTCATCATGCTGCTCGCCGCGTTTCCCGGATTCCTGGTGCTGGGTTCGTTGATCACCAACGCGATGACGGTCGCGACGGCAGCCTGGGCGATCCCGCTGGCGACTCTGACGTCTCTGGCCACGTACGCGGGCTCGACGGTTCTGGTGGTGCGCCTGCTGAACTTCGCGGTGAAGCCGGGAGCGCACCTTGTGGACAGCCTCACCGGTTGGTGCGCGTGGCTCGTTCAGCGACTCACCACCGGAGCGCGGGGCACTCTGTTCGCCTTGTACGCGGGACTGCTCACCTCGACGTGGCTGCGCATGCTCGGTGCCCGGATCGGGCGAGGGACTGAGGTGTCCACCGTGACCGGGTTGCCGAGCATGATGACGGTCGGTTCGGGGAGTTTCCTCGCCGACGACACGAGTCTGGCGCCTTACGAGCTGCGCAACGGGTGGCTGCTGATCGGAACGGCTCGGGTGGGTGACCGGACGTTCATCGGCAACTCGGCCGAGGTCGCTCGCGATCGTTGGGTTCCGGACGGCGCGCTGATCGGAGTGCTGTCCAGTGCGCCCGAGCGGGTGCCCGAGAACACCTCCTGGCTCGGCCGGCCGGCGATGTTGTTGCCGCGCAAGCCGGAAGGCGGTTCGGCCGCGCGGACCTACGAGCCGCCGCGCCGCCTCGTCGTGGCCCGCATGCTGATCGAGACCTGCCGCCTGGTCCCGGTGATGGTGAGCTACGGGCTCACCGTGTTCACCGTCGCGCTGCTCAGCTTCCTCCTGACCTCGCAGGGGGTCGTGGCTGCCGTGCTCACGGCCTGCTGGTTGATGCCGGTGATCGCGCTGATCGCGATCGTCGTCGCCACTGCGGCGAAGTGGCTGCTCGTCGGGAAGCACGTTCCCCGTGAACGGCCGCTGTGGAGTTCGTTCGTGTGGCGCAACGAGCTCGCGGCCGTCTTCTTCGAAGAGCTCGTGACCCGGTGGGCGGGGACAGCGCTGATCGGCACCCCCGTCTTCTCCTTCGTGCTGCGCGGAATGGGGGCGAAGATCGGCCGAGGTGTGCACTGCGAGACGCGGTGGCTGCCGGAGCCGGACCTGGTAACGCTCGGCGACGGCGCGGTGGTGAACCGGGGATGCGTCGTGCAGACGCACCTGTTCCACGACCGCATCATGCGGCTCGGGCCGATTCGGATCGGGCGGAACGCGACGATCGCGCCGAGGTCGGTGGTGCTGTTCGACTCCACTGTCGGAGCGGGCGGAAGCGTCTGGGCGAACTCGCTGGTGATGCGCGGCGAGGCGCTGCCGGACGGCACGGCATGGGCTGGGATCCCGGTCGCCGCACAGACCGGGGTGGCTCCGCGATAAGTCACCCCACCGCCGCGTTAGGCGCACCGACCCGTGCCACCCCACACCCCCCGGGAAGTGCGCCTAACGCGGCCCGTAAAGGGCCTCCACCTCGTCGGCGAAGTCCTTCATGATCTGGCTGCGGCGCAGCTTCAGCGAGGGGGTGAGGTGTCCACCGCCGATGCTGAACTCGTCGGGCAGCACGCGGAACCGGCGGACAGCCTCGGCCGCGGACACCGCCGCGTTCCCCGCGTCAACGGCCCGCTGGATCTCGGCGAGCAGGTCCTCGTCGTCGCTGAGATCCGCGGCGCTCGCCTCGTCCGGTTTGCCGTTGCTCTTCTTCCAATGGGCCAGGTGCTCTTGGTCGATGGTGATCAACGCGGCCACGAACTTGCGGCCGTCGCCCACGACGACGGCCTGGCCGACCAGGGGGTGCGCGGTGATCCGGTCCTCGATGACGGCGGGCGCGACGTTCTTGCCGCCGCTGGTCACCAGGATCTCCTTCTTGCGGCCGGTGATGCTGAGGAAGCCGTCCTCGTCGAGCGAGCCCAGGTCCCCTGTCGCGAACCACTCGTCCGCCGCCGGAGCGGAGCCCCAGTAGCCGGAGAAGACCACGCCTCCCTTGATCAGGACCTCGCCCTCGTCAGAGATCCGGACCGCTGTGCCGGGGACCGGGCGGCCGACCGTTCCGGGCTTGGCCGCGTTCGGCGCGTTGACGGTCGCCGCGGCGGTGGTCTCGGTCAAGCCGTAGCCCTCGAACACGGTCAGGCCGATACCGCGGTAGAAGTGGGTGAGCCGGTGCCCGAGCGCCGCGCCTCCGGAGATCGCGTAGCGGCACTGACCGCCCAGGACGGCGCGCAGCCGCCGGTACACGAGCCGGTCGAAGACGGCGTGCCGGATGCGTAGCGCCAGTCCGGGTTTGTCCGCCTCCGAGTACTTGATCGCGGTTTCGGTGGCGGCGTCGAAGATCCGGGCCTTGCCTGCGGTCTCGGCGCGTTGCCGGGCGCTGTTGTAGATCTTCTCGAACACGTACGGCACGGACAGCACGAAGGTCGGGCGGAAGGTGGCGAGATCGTTGACCACGTTCTTCACGTCGGCGGTGTGGCCGAGCGTGACGCGGGCGAGCACCGCACCGACCTGCACCATCCTGCCGAACACGTGCGCCAGTGGCAGGAAGACCAGCGTCGAGACGTCCTTGCCCTTGAAAAGGGGGCTCAGCACTTCGGCCACGTTGTCCGCTTCCGCGAAGAAGTTGGCGTGCGTCAGCACGCAGCCCTTGGGCCGTCCCGTGGTTCCCGAGGTGTAGATGATCGTCGCGACGTCTTTCGGCGACACGGCGCGGCGACGCTCGTCGACGTCCGTCACCGGCACGTCATCGCCGAGCGCCACCAGGTCCTCGACCGCGTCGATCCGCCACACCCCTCGTAGCAGCGGCAACCCGGCGACCTTCGCCGCGTGCTCGTCGGTCTCCACGACCACCGCTGTCGCGCCGGAGTCGGCGATGATCCATTCGATCTGTTCCCGCGACGAAGTCGGGTAGATCGGCACGGGTACCGCCGCAGCCGCCCAGATCGCGAAGTCGAACAGCGTCCACTCGTACCGGGTGGCCGACAGCACCGCGACGCGTTCTCCGGGCTGAACCCCGGCCGCGACGAGTCCCCTGGCGAGCCGCTGCACCTGGTCCCGGAACTCGCGCGTGGTCACCGGTGACCAGCCGTCGGTCGACTTGCGGCGGAAAGCGATGTGGTCCGGCGCCTGCTCGGCGTTGGCGTAGACCAGATCGGCCAGCCCTCCCGTTTCGGGAGCGGCGACGAGCGGGGCGACGGCGACCTCACGCATGCTGCGTCTCCTTCGACGCGGGAACCCGGAAATGTCATGATGGGTCACGAACATGCGGAGGAGACATGGCTCGTATCCCAGAGTTCAGCGCCGGATGTTGTGATGAGTAACAAAGAGCCGTTCCGGCTCGGCGGGCGTTCGCTGCACGAGCGGCTGACCGAGGAGCTGCCCGCGCTCACCGAGGCCGTGCTCGCCGCGGTCACCACCCGCGTCCCCGCCTACGGCCTGATGCCGAGCGAAGAGCTCGCGGGCGATATCAACCGGGTGATCGTGCAGACGCTGAAGTCGTTCATCGTCATGGTGCGCACGAAGTCCCTCCCCGGCGAGGAGGAACTGGCGTTCATGCGGGAGTCGGCGGCGCGGCGCGCCGAGGAGGGCATCCCGATCGAGTTCGTGCTCACCGCCTACCACATCGGTGTCCAGGTGGTCTGGGAATCGCTGACGCCGGACGTGCGGCCGGCGGAGGTGCACGACGTGATGGCGGTGAACTCGCTGGCGCTGCGCTATCTGGAGCTGATCACGCCCGCGGTGGGCGCCGGTTACCTCGACCAGCACCAGACGATCTTCGATGACGAGCGGTCGGCGCGGCACACGCTGCTGACGGCGCTGCTGGACGGGATGCCCGCCGAGGCGGCCGCGAGCCGGACCGGCTTCCGGTTGCCCCCGTGCTACCTGGTGCTGGCGCTCTCGGTGGGCGCTCACCCGGACGAGACCGAGCCAGGGGTGGACCAGCTGGTCGCCGGTCGGCGCAAGCTCAGGCGGTTGCGGGCGGAGCTGGAGCGCCAGGTCCGGGGCCCGGTGCTGTCCTCGCTCACACCGGAGGGCGGGATCGCGCTGCTGCCGCACCCCGCGCCGGTCGGCGAGGTGACCGCGCGGGACTGGGACCGCCTGAAGCGCGTCGTCGCCGACGTGGCGCGGGCGGCCGGGGCGGAGATCACCGCCGGGGTCACCGCGGTGGCGCCGCAGGAGGTCGCCGCCGCCGCGAAGCTGGCCGACGAGATCCGCACCGTCGCGACGACCTCGGGCAAGCCGGGCGGCATGTACCGGCTCGACGACGTCCTGCTGCAGTACCAGCTGTCCCGGCCGAGCGCCGCGCGCGACCGGCTGGCCGCGATGCTGCAGCCCCTCGACGGCAACGACGAGCTGCTGCAGACCTTGGAGACCTACCTGCGCCGCGGCAGCCGGCGGCCGACCGCGACGGATCTGCACGTGCACCCGAACACGGTCGACTACCGGCTTCGTCGGATCGCGGAGCTGACCGGCCTCGACCCGACCAGCGTCACCGACATCGCGTTGATCAACGCGGCGCTCACCGCCCGCGCGGCGCAGCCCTAGCCGCCGACGACGGGCAGGACCGGCGTGGCGCAGCTGGGTCTGCGCGCCGTCGAGGGATCGAGGGCGTTGAGCACCACGCGCAACGCGACGTGGTCGAAGGCCAGCGCCAAGTGGTCGCCGAAGTCGTTCGCGCAGATGTCTTGCAGCACAACGTTGTTGACGTTCGGTCCGCTGAGGAACTGCGACGTGTACGGCGTCACGACAGCGTCGTACTTGGTGGCGATGGTGGTGTACCGAACGCCGGGAACCGTGTCCGGCACCGAATTGAGCTCGGTGATGAACGCCGATCCTCGGAGTTGTTGCAATGCTGCCGGATCCACGCTGCTGACGAATCCATTCAACTTCGGGAACGCGGTCAGCAACGCCCGGATCCACGCGTCGAAGCCGAGTGCGCTCGAACCGTGACTGGTGGGACCGAGCCCGACGATGTCGTGGACTTTCGTTGCTCCCCCATGGAATTTCACGTAGTACTGGGCGAGCGTCCCACCGAGCGAATGGCCGACCAGGTCGACCTGACGTGCTCCGGTCTTGGTCAGGACGTGATCGACGAAGGCGGCCAGCTCCACGCCGGACGCGGGAATGTCGCCGGTGCCACCGATCTGTCCCAGGCGCAGACCGCCGTAGTTGAGCGCGAAGACACAGAAGCCGTTGTTCTTCAACAAGGGCGACAAGGTGTTCCAGTTCAGCAGCATGTTGACGTGCGTGCCGTGCAGGAGGATCACCGGCCGCTTGTCGCTCTGGCAAGCCCAGTCGTTCGACCCGGGCGGTGCCGCTCCCGGCGCGTTGAGGGACGCCACGACCGCTTTGGCGGAGTTGTAGAAGACGGGCAGTGCTGCATCGGCTCGCGCAGGCGTGATGAGCGAGAGGCCCAGCACGACCAGCGCGACGAGCCGGTGCATCAGTCGTTCCTTGATTGGCTGGCCGCGACAACGGCCTTGGCGAAGGCGGCCATGCCCTGTGCGTTGGGGTGCAACGGGGCGGCGATGTGCGTCGGAACGAGACCTTCGAGGTACCGGTCCTTGGGCGCCGCGCAGATGTCGTGTCCGATCGTCACCGCCGCGAAGTCGACGAACCTCATCCCGCGGGCGTTCGCATGCTCGCGCGCCTTCGAGCTGATCTTGTTCATGATGCCCTGGAGGTAGTTCGCGTCTCGCGACCACACCGGCTGGACGGGGAAGCAGCCGTTGGGGCGCACATACGTCCCGTAGCCGGTCACCAGGACCCTCGCGTTGGGTGCGCGGCGGCGGACCTCATCGAGCGCGGCCCCGAACTTCGGTGCCCACGCGTCGACCGATTCACCGATCGTGTCCTTGCCACCCGCAGTGAGCCGGTCCGCGCACGAAAACCCAACAGGCTCGGGCAGCAGGTTGATGCACGAGAGCGCATGGGTGAACAGGCCGGAGTCGTTCGCACCGATTGTCACGGTTACCAAATCGGTCGAGGCGCTCAGCGCGTCGAGCTGCGGTGCCAGAATGCCGAACCTGCGGCTGGTGAGGTCGCTCGTGGTCGCCCCGGAACAGCTCACATCGGTCAACCGGGCGCCGAGTGATTTCGCCGCGATCGCGGGGTAGTTGTTGTCCGAGCGCAGGCACAGCAGGTTGATGTCTTGATTCGGGATCAGCGGCCCCGCGGCCGCGGAATCGCCCAGTGCCACGTATTCGAGCTGATCCTGCGCCAGTGCGGGCATCGCCGTCGCGGTCACCGCCATTCCGGTGGCGATACAGAGGAGCCCAGCCCAGAGTCGTCCGCCCAGCCGCATTCCAGCCTCCAACACCGTTGTCGTAGCGGGTGTTCACATGGTGCGGGGCGAGAACGTGAATCATCGTGGGAATCTGCCCAGACTCCCCAACTTGTGCTTGTGACGTATCACTAAGGCAACAATGAGGCGTGAACGATGCGGCGACGATCCACACCTGGAAAGCCCTTGGTGGCCAAGGAGAACTAGCCGGGAGCGTGTCTTACGAAGGAGCCCGGGGCGTGCTGTCGGCCCGCCTGCCTGTCCGCGAACTGGCGCGGGCGACGGTAGGCGCGTGCTCGTTGGCTGCGGCGGAGCTGTTGGCTGTACGGAACGGGACGCGGGTGCCCGCTGTGCGCGTGCACGAGGGTGCGGTGGCTACGGCCTTCGTCAGCGAGCGGCACCTCAGGATCGACGGTCGCGCCGTGGTCAGCTTCGCGCCATTGTCGGGTTTCTGGCAGACCGCGGACGGCTGGGTCCGCACGCATGCGAACTACCCGCACCATCGGTCTCGGTTGCTGAGCGCGCTGGGCATCCCCGACACCGAGAACGACGAGCAGCTGGCCAAGTCCTTGTCCGACAAGTTGATCATGTGCCGGGCGGAGTGGGTTCAGGAGACGGTCTACGCCGCAGGCGGCTTGGCCGTGGCGGTGACAGAGAACGGAGCCCGTCACCCGCTCGTGGAGACGTTGGATGTCAGAGAGGCGGCACGTCCGTTGCCCGCAGCCGCGTTGCCAGCGGATGGTGTGCGCGTTCTCGACCTGACCAGGGTCATCGCGGGGCCGGTGGCGACACGCACGCTCGCCCTGCTCGGGGCGGATGTGCTGCGCGTTGACAGCCCACGGCTCGCGGAGAGCGAGGACGCTCACGCGGACACCGGCTTCGGCAAGCGTTCGACACTGCTCGACCTCGCCAAGAGTTCGGATCGGAGCGTGTTCGACGAGCTGTTGAACACGGCGGACGTGGTGGTCACGGGATACCGGCCTGGAGCACTCGACCGACTCGGGCTCTCCTCCGAGGCGATGCGTGAAAAGCGTCCCGGATTGGTCGTGGCCCAGCTCAGCGCGTGGGGCTGGACAGGACCTTGGGCGGAACGGCGCGGCTTCGACAGCCTCGTCCAAGCCGCGAGCGGTATCGCCATCAGGGAGGGAGGCAACGGACGTCCGGGAGCCCTGCCGGCCCAGGCGCTCGATCACGGCACTGGCTACCTCCTCGCCGCAGCGGTCCTGCGGGCGCTCAGCGAACGGCGCGGACGGACCGTGCGCTTCTCGCTGGCGGGCACGGCGTCGTGGCTGATGCGCGAAGTGCGTCCAGCACCGCTCGACGGCGGCGAGTACTCACCGGAGCCCTGGCTGACCGGCACGCCGTCCCCGTATGACGAACTCCGGCACGCGCGACCGCCCGTTCACTACGAGGGCTGTCCCCGAACCTGGTCCCAGGCTCCGACCCGCTGGGGCACGGATCGTGCGCGTTTCCGGGACGAGTGAAGAGGGGAGCCGATCCGGCTCCCCTCTTCCGCGCTGAACTACGCGCCCAGTCTCTTCGCGAGCAGCTGCTTGCCCTGCTCGGCGCCTTTGCGGCTCTCGCCCTGCGCACGGCGGAAGAACGCCGCGAGCTCCGTGTCGCCCGAGCGCTCGGCGTCTTCGGCGTAGGTCTCCATCCGCAGCGCGTTGCTCAGGCACGCCTCGACGAACCAGATGAGGTTGTAGTCCTTGTCCTTCGTCCCGGTGATCTGGCCGGCTTCGCTGATCGACACGGCTCCTCCTTCGTCGTCCGGCTCCGTATCCCGGCTACCCGGCCAGTTCCGGCTGACACCTGGCCAAAAGCGTAACCAGTAGGTTACGCTTTTTCCCGTGGACGAGGTGGCCAGCGCGATCGCGGACCCGGTGCGACGGGAGATCCTGACCCTGCTGCGCGGCGGGCGGCTGCCCGCGGGCGAGATCGCCGACCGCTTCCCGATCAGCCGTCCGGCGGTGAGCCGACACCTGAGGGTGCTCAGGGACAGCGGGCTCGTGCATGACGAACTGGTCGGCAGGCAGCGGTTCTACGTGCTGCACCCGGAACGGCTCACCGAGCTCACCGAGTGGCTGGCGTCGTTCGCCCGGCCCTCGGGTTGGGAACACCGCCTCGACGCACTGGAGACCGAGGTCTACCGAACCCGTCGTGAGCGGCGCGTTCAGGACCAACAGGAGGAAGAGACCGCATGAAGCGCACACCGACAGGCCGCCTTTTCGGCACGGATTCCGGCACAGACCTCGTGCTCGACCGCACGTTCCGTGCTCCGATCGAGGACGTGTGGGCCAGCGTCACCGAGTCCGAGCGCACCGCTCGGTGGTTCGGCCCCTGGGAGGGTGACGCCGGGCCAGGGCGGACGGTCAAGCTACGGCTGGCCTTCGAGGAGCAGCAGCCGTGGTGCGATCTGCGCATCGACGCGTGCTCGCCCCCGCGGCAGCTGGCCGTGTCCATGAAGGACGAGGCCGGGAACTGGCGGCTGGAGCTCGATCTGTCCGAACAGGACGGGGTGACGACGCTGCGCCTGACCCACCACCTGGACTCCGACGAGGGCGTCGGCGAGGTCGGGCCCGGCTGGGAGTACTACCTCGACATGCTCGTCGCGGCGCGGGAGGGTTCCTCCCAGCCGGACTTCACCGAGTACTACCCGGAGATGAAGCCCTACTTCGAGGCTCAGCGCTGAGTCACCACGGGGGTGTTCTGGCCAGCGGTGAGAACCCAGCGCCCGTCCTCCTTGGTCATCACGTAGAGCGGAGCGCCCTCGCTGTCGCCCGGCAACGGCTGACCGTCGAGCGCGAAGTACCGCTGGCGCACCTTCACCGCGGCCACGTCCGGCCGGATGAAGAGCACGTGCACGACCTCGTACGTGGCGGTCGAGTCAGTCGTGGCGCCCGGGAGCACCTTGCGGGTGAACTCCGCGATGGCGTCACGACCGAGGAGGACCTTGCCGTGGGCTGTCGTCCAGACCGCGTCCTCGCGGAACAGGCCGACGAACTCCTCCACCAGCTCGTTGCGCTGCACGCGTTCGACCTCGGCGACCACGCGCTTGATGGCTTCGATCTCCTGCTGCTCACTCGTCGTTGTCATGCGAGAAGCGTGCAACCGAAACATTGGTTGAGGTCAACACCGGAACCCGTGCGGCCTTGATCACAGCTTCCGGCCGCTCCGCGGGCGTGGTGCCGTGCCCGGCGCCGTCGATCAGCCGGTTCCCGCTCTCGCTCAGGCCGGAGGAACGAGGCGAGATGATCGAACAGGTGCACGCGGTCGTGCGGTCCGAAGTGGACAAGGTGCCGGCTCCCGGCCGGACCCGGCACCTGCTGACCCCGATCCTCATACCGGTCGCAAGCCCGGGCGCTAGCCTGCCCAGGTGAGTGATCAGCCGCTCAGCGAGGAAGAGATCCGGCAGCGCGTCCGCGAGGCGATGCGGCGCAGCCAACAACTGCTGAAGAAGGAGAAGAAGGCCGAGCAGCGCCCCGACGGAACGCTCCTGCCGATTCTGCGCAGCACGTCGTCCTCTCCCGACCTGGACCACTTCCCGCACGTGCCGGTGCTCCCCGGGACGTTGTTCGCCAGCCTCGCCTACGTCGAGCTGACCCCGGAGGGCACGATCGGGATGCGGCACGTCGTGGACGAGCAGCTGGGCGGTCGCTCCGTCGAGGACCTGATGTCCGATGCGACGACGAACCTGATGTCGGGGCTCAACGCGCAGATCCGGGGTTCCGACGACACCCCGGACCGGATGCTGAGCCTGGAGCGGGAGGGCTACTTCGCGGCGTCGGCGGTGGTGGCGCCGGACTTCCACGAGTGGGTCTCCGGCCTCCTCGAGGAGGATCGGCTGATCGTCGCGCTGCCCTGCCCGGACCAGATCTACATCACCGGCGCCGACTCCTACTGGGCCGACCAGCTCGCCCGGATGGTGCTCGACTCGGACTACGAGCCGAACCCGCTGACGCCGACCCTGCTGCTCTGGGAGAGCACCGGCCCCGACCTCATCGTGGAGCAGCCGGTCAGAACCGAACCGTCGTGAAGCCGTACGAGGAGCTGTCCACTCGCGCGATCCGGTGGGGCGCCGTCGCCCTGCTCGCGGTGGCTGTCGCCCTCGCGGTGGTGCTGCTGCTCTTCTTCGGGCCGGAGCAACGGGAAGCGATCAAGACCACGGGCACGATCGCGCTGGGCACCGGCGGCGGCGTCGCGCTCTGGCTGGCCGCGCGGCGGCAGCGGGCGAACGAGATCGCGCTGAACCAGAAGCACATCGACCAGCAGGCCGCCGATCGTGCGTTCGAGTTCCAGCAACAGGTCAACGAGCAGCAGCGGCGGCACCTCGATCGCGTCGCCGCGGCCACGGAGGCGGATGCCGCCGCCCGCCGGATCACCGACCTGTACAGCAAGTCGGTCGAACAGCTCGGTTCGGACAAGGCACCGGTGCGCCTCGGCGGTCTGTACGCACTGGAACGCCTCGCCCAGGACCACCCCGATCAGCGGCAGACATCGTGAACGTGCTGTGCGCGTACCTGAGGATGCCGTTCGAACCGCCCTCGATCGAGGACGTTCAGGCGAAAACCACGGCAGCGGAAGCGCGGGAATACACGCAGGAGCGCGAGGTGCGGCTGACCGCCCAGCGCATCCTCACCCGGCACCTCCGTCCCGCGGAGCCGGACATCTTCTGGACCGACATCGATCTCGACCTCAGCGGTGCCTACCTCTGCGACTTCAGGCTCGGCGGCGGCCACGTCAGGACCGCGGTTTTCGACGGTGCCACGTTCGGGGGCATCGCCTGGTTCACCGGAGCACTTTTCAGCGAATACGCCTCATTCATGACGACCACCTTCTCCGGCGATGCCGCGTTCGAGAAGGTCCGATTCAACGAAGCAGCATATTTCGACGACGCCGGCTTCTCCTGCAAGACATGGTTCAGTGAAGCGCACTTCACTTCCGCCGCCAAGTTCTCGGGCGCGCACTTCACCGACAGCGCCCTGTTCCGGCAGACGGAGTTCAGTGACGACGCCCTGTTCGAACGGTCGACCTTCCTGACGGAAGCCCAGTTCGACAACTCGCGCTTCCGCGAGTACGCCCAGTTCCGCCAGACGACCTTCGCGGGTCAGGCGCGCTTCGACCGAGCACGGTTCGACGGACCTGCGGAGTTCACCAAAGCGCACTTCGGCGAAGCCGCGCGTTTCACGGAGGCGCATTTCGGCAAGGAATCGAATTTCGCCGGGACACGCTTCACCGGGATCAGCCGCTTCGACAACGCGGCTTTCATCGGTTGGACGCGCTTCGACCGGGTGCAGTTCGCCGAACCACCGACACTCGACAGCACCCGGTTTACCACGAAGGCGCCGGAGAACCTGGCGCACTACCTGCCCGAACCGGGATGAGGCCGATACCGGGGTTCGCGGTTCGAGGTCACTTGTCGTCGAGGAGCACTTCGACGGCGCGCACCGTGGTGTAGCCACGCCAGTCCAGAACACCTGCCGGCGAGATCTTGGCGTAGTCGACGATCCAACCGCCGTCGTCCTGTTGCAGGCGGGCGAGGCGTCCGCGGTCTTCGGCGATCACCTCCGATGTGAACAGGGATCGTGACGGCAGCCCGGAATGCGGCGAGAAGTCCAGCGGATGGAGCGACTCGTCATCCGTGCCCCCGTCGACGTGCACGTGACCGTCCGCGGGCACGTACTCGGCAAGGCGAGCCAGAAGTTCGCTCGCTTCAGCCGGATACCGCTCGTGGGCCGCGTCCAGGAAGTGGATCGCGAAAGCCAGGACGTAGGCGACGGGCCGCTCATCGATCCGCTTGATCGCGTCGAAGCAGTAGCGGACGGCGCGATCGAGCCACGGGTGCGCGGCCACCGCGGGGTCGTGCACCGCGACGCGAAGAGCTTCCGCCGCCGTGACCGAGGTGATCTGGAGCGAGGACCCGGGTTCGGCGTTCTGCCACCACGGTGCGGTAGCGGCGGTGCTGGTCAACGGCAGCGCGAAGGGCAGGCCACCGTCCGGAAGGGAGATCGAGGCCAGCCAATCGCACAGGGCTGCTGCTTGCGGCGCGCGCACGGGGGCGACGTCGCCCAGTGCCTCAAAAGCGTGCAGGGCCGCCCCGGGCTGGCTCTCTGGGGATCGCAGATCGGGTTCGAGTCCCCAGCCGTAGCCCCCGTCGGGGTTGCGGTACGCGTCGAGGGCGGCCAGCACGGCGGTGGGATCACCACCTCCCAGCAGCAGCTCGAAGCGGCGACGGTCCAGCACGCGGGCGTGCCCGGCCATGAACGCGGTAGCGGCGGTGAGGTCGATCGTCATGCGCTTATCGTGCTTCGCCACCGCCGAGGAGGTCTTGAAGAAAGCGGTCATCTCCTCGGAAGTGGTTCAAGCGCGAGGACCGAGGGCACGGTCTCGGGATCGAGCAGCCGGAGAAGGCCGTAGCCGATCCCGGCGAGGCCGGTGAACAGTCCGGACCCGACGAGGTTGGTGTGCAGGCCGCAGCGCCAGCCGTGCTGGTCGACTCCGTCCAGCACCGCGGCGGCCTGGCGGTGGATCGCGTCGGTGAGAGCCGGGTCTCGTCGTGCTGCGAGGAGCAGGAAGTCAAGGTTGCCGAGATCGCCGTGGCAGAGCGAGTGGTCGTTGCCGAAGCCGGAGCGCAGGGTGATCGCGGCGGCGGTGCTCAGCTCGTCCCGCCAAGTCAGGTCGTCGACGACATCCAGGATGATGTGCCGCGCGATGCCGATGCCGGGCGCGCCGTGACACCACGCGACCGATCGATCGGGATCGTCGTCGCCGGGCGAGACGACGAGGTCGGTCGCGATATCGCGACGCACGTCTTTCCAGTCCCCGGCCTCCGTGTCGAACAGATGCGCTTCATAAGCCAAGGCAGCGCGCATCGCGTCGTCACAACGCGCATCGCCGAGCACATCGGCGGCGACTGCCAACGCGGCCGCGACGCCCGAGACACCGTGCGCGAACCCGCCGAGAGGTTCCGGCGCTACTCCCCAGCCCTTGAACAAAGCGGCAGTCCAGCCCGCCCCGACCGCACAAGGGCGCTGCGCCGAAACGAGCCGATCTGCCGCTGCGGCGATAGCGTCTCGAACGACGGCGTCCGGCCGGACACTGTGCAGCGCGGCGAGGCCGAAGATCGCGCCTGCCGCCCCGCCCATGACCTCGAACTGCTCATCGGAGAGCACGTCGGCGCGCAGTCGCTTTGCGAGCCCGAGCGCGCGCTCAAGCAGTCCTAGTTGAGGTGCGAGTGCGTGCAGCTGTGCTAGCCCGTAGACCAGTCCCCCAGTTCCTTGCAGTCCCACGAGACTGCTGGTGTCCGGAGCGTGCTCGATTCGGCGCACGGCGGCACGCGCGGCCTCCGCGGCCAGACGCGTCGATTCTCGGCAGTCGCGCAGTTTGCCGTGGTGCGCGAGGAAGGTCGCGATGCCCGTGAGCCCGTCGTAGAACCCCGTACCCAGGATCCCCACCGCGTAGTTCCCGGTGCGACCGGTCGAGCAGCCCAGCCACACTGCCTCGTCGTCGGCGCTGATTGCCAGAGCGGCGACCTTCTCCGCGACCGCGTCCGCCCCGGCTGCGATCCGGGCTCGGTCGGCGGGATGAGCGGCCGGGGCTGACTCGTGCCGCTGGCGCGCGACGGTCAGTTCGGAGCGGATCGTTTCCGACGTGACCGCTGTGCGGATCAACCAGGTCTGCAACTCCAGATCGTCCGGCCCGAGGCGATCAAGGACGTCGCGAGTGATGCTCATGCCCGACTGAACGATCACCCCGGACAGTGGTTCGCCGTCCGAAGCGCAGACGGGGCCGCCGTCGACGCCCACGGTGAACAGCGGAACGTCGTTGCGCCGCATGTCCCGTTGTTCGGCGTCGACGAACGCGGCGAGCCCTGGCCTCTGGAGGACGTCGGTGTGCAGACGATCGAAGTGCCGCTCTCGGTCCGCGACGTCGCGCAGCAGGCTGGGATGAAAGGACGTGGACAGCAGCAAGCCGTACACCATCGTGTCCCGCACGACGCAGCGGACACGGTCAGCCGAAAAGGCAGCGATCGGACCGGAGGGGTCGACCAGCTCGGCACGGTGACGGACGAAGACCTGATACGTCTCGGCGAAGCCGGACACGATGTCGTCAAGGTGCTCGATCGGTCGCGGCGTCCGCGACGGCGCAACCGGCTCCGAGGGCTGTGGGGCGAACTCGATGCGCATGCGATCCGTGCCGGCTCCCACGACCGCGGCCTTGAGCAGTGCCGCTCCTGGCCGAGGTGCCACCGCTGACGAACCGAGGCCCGCCAGCTCCGTCGAGTCCGCGGGACGGGCGCCGACCGGCAAGAGCCCGCTGAAGAGAACCGATCCCTCGCACATCGCCGACGCGGCCATTTCGGCCGCGGACGCGGACTCGGAACGCAGCGAGGTGATCACCGGCTGGAACACCGTCTCGACGTCGACGAGAAACGGGCGTTCACCGGAAACAATCAGGTTCTCGCTGTGGCAGTCACCGGCGTGCACGAGATAGAGAACGGCGAGCAGGCCGCCATATCGGTGGAAGAGTCGTGCCGCAGCTTCGCCGGACCCGCAGTCGGCGGCTTCGACGAACTCCGTCCATCCGTATTCACCGCGGTCCACACAACGCAGTGTCGGCAGTTCCAGGCCGTCGAGGCGTTCGTTCACCCACTCCAGCAATGCCTGGAAATGGACATCGGAGGCGAGCGATCGCGGCTTGTAGACGCAGCGGAGCCCGCTCTCGAACTCCACGACGGAGACGGTCCGCGCCCCTCGGTGCGGATCACCGAGCCCCATCCGGACATCGACGACGGCGCCCGGGTCGGTTCCGTCGGCGAAGCGCTCGACGAGGTCGGGGAGGTCTCGTTCCAGTCGCTCGGAGAACTCGACGGCCTGGGCCACCCACAGGTCGGTGACGACGGTCAGCTGTCGCTCGAGGACCGGATACCGGTCCAGCACCGACTGGCGCTCATCCGCGATCCTGATCAGGAAAGAGGCGAATCTGCTCGCGCTGTCATCGCCGGGGAGCAGACCCTGCTCGCGAGCACTGGCCAGCTCGACAAGGCAGGTGCGCTGGGCCATGCCGTTGAGCCTGCGCGACAAGGCGGGCAGAAGCAGTTCCGCCCATCGGTGCGCGTTCCGCGGACCACGCGTGCCCGGCGCGGACTCCACCAGGCGTTCGAAGGCCCAGCCGACCAGGGGATCGGCGAGAGCGGCGAACGGCGCGGCAGCGCGGTCGGCCAGGCGTGCGCCGAGAGCGCGGTGGCTGTCGTCGAAATCGATCGCGCCACTGCGCTCCCGGACCTCGCCCATCGATCAGAAGTCGGCGAGCGTGCAGCAGCTCGGAAAGGAGGAGAAGGCCGTAGGGAAGGTGAACGTGACATCTCCCGCCGCACCGCTGTCCAGAGTGGCCAGCACGGACAGCTCGGCTTCCACGTCGCCTGCGGCGGAGAACACGTCAGTCGGCGCGTCGACAAGCTGAACGGACATTCAGAATCACCTCACGCATTCGCACTTCGGTCAAGGCCGAAGCAGCATGGCAGCAGCCGAACCGCACTCGCAAGCCATTCACGAGGAAATGAAATCCTTCATGTTTTCTCGCGTGTCATTTCATGAATTTTCGACGCATACCGCCCCGGAGGCGACCGATGAGTTCCGCGGGTGCGAAGGGTCTACCTGAACGACACGAGGAAGAGGAAGGTGGACCGATGAGCGATCTCCGGGGCGTACTGGGCGAGCACGTGGACAACGGCTCGGTTCCCGGCGCGGTGGCGCTGGTGGCCAGGGGCGGCGAGGCCGAGGTCAGTGCCGTGGGCGGGTCGATGGCCAGGGACTCGATCTTCCGCATCGCGTCGCTGACGAAACCGATCACGGCAGCGGCGGTCATGGTGCTGGTGGACGACGGCCGGCTCGCGCTGGACGACCCGGTCGCGCGCTGGCTGCCGGAACTGGGCTCCCCTGTCGTCGTGCGCACTCCGGCAAGCCCGATCGACGACGTGGTGCCGGCGAACAGGCCGATCACCGTGTTCGACTTGCTGACCTCGCGGAGCGGGCACGGCTTCCCGTCCGACTTCTCCCTGCCCGCGATCCAGCCGCTGTTCAGCGAACTCCGGCAAGGGCCGCCGCAACCGCACGTTGTGCCCGCTCCGGATGACTGGATGGCGGCGCTGTCGCGCATTCCGCTCCTGCACCAGCCGGGGAAGACGTGGCTGTACAACACGAGTTCCGATATCCAGGGAGTGCTGGTCTCTCGCGTCGCGAACCGCCCACTGCCGGAGTTCCTCGCGGAGCGATTGTTCGATCCGCTCGGCATGGTGGACACCGGTTTCGCGGTCCCGGCCGCCAAACGCGAACGGTTGACGTCCTTGTACGGCACGGGCGAGAACGGGTTCGAACTGGTGGACGGCCAGAACGGGCAGTGGGGCAGTCTCCCGGCGTTCGCATCGGGCGCAGGTGGCCTCGTTTCGACCGCCGACGACTGGTACCGCTTCGCGCGGATGCTGCTCGCCGAAGGCGCAGTCGACGGGCGTCAACTGCTCTCGGCGGAGTCGGTCCGGCTGATGACGACCGACCACACGACGGCGGCTCAGCGCGAGGCCAGTGCGCTCTTCCTGGAAGGACAGGGCTGGGGGTTCGGCGGGTCGGTCGACGTGGCGGCCATCGATCCGTGGAACGTGCCCGGCCGCTACGGCTGGGTCGGCGGCACGGGCACGGCGGCGCACATCGTCCCGTCAACGGGCACGGTCACGATCTTGCTCAGTCAGCTGCAGATGAGCGGTCCGACGCCGCCCACGCTCATGCGCGACTTCTGGACATACGCCGCTCAGAGCTGAGGGCTTCGCGCTGCGCCGCGGTGAGCCGATCCGGTGCGGCCACCACGGTGCAGTCGCCGTCCTCCGTGCGCGAAACAGCGACAGGGCCGGTGAGATCCGGATGCTTCTCTGCGTCCCGCAGCGCGTCGACCACGCGTTCTTCGGGCCAACCCAACGCCTCGGCCAACTCGTCCACGGCGAGGGGCCGTGCGGCGTGGACGAGCGCGGCGAGGGCCGTCAGCACATCGCGCACGGTGGACTCAGTGAGCCCGCCGCCGGTCATGTCTTCGCTCAGCTGAGCGAAGAAACGGGCCATGTGCTCCAGGCGCGCTCCAGCGGGCGTCGCGGGGTCGAAGACCTCCACTCCGCGTTGGGCTGTCTCCGCGAGCATCAGGTTCGTCCGGGCACTGGTCATCCACGTCTGGAGCCACACGTCGTCGTCGATGAGGTAGCGCTCGCGTCCGCGCGGCCTTTCGCGCTCGCGTCGGACGAGTTCCAGCCCTTCGAGGTAGGCCACGGACTTGGAGACGGAGGCGGGGCTGACCGCCAGCAGGCGAACGAGCTCCGCCGCGGTCAACGTCCCGGAGTCAGTGGTCACCAGCGCGGCGAGCACCCGCGCGGCCATGCGCGGCAACCCGGTTTGCACCATCAGCGCGACGAACTGCTCGGTGAACTCTCGCATCGCGCGCGGATCGCGTCCGTGCTGGTCGCCGGAGGGGGCCACCGCGGGGAAGGCCGGTTTGCTCCGCCGGGCCCTGCGCCAGGTGCTCGTGCCCGCCTCGTCCGCCCGGTACTCCGCCGCTCCCCCGTTGCGCGCCACCTCCCGGCTCACCGTCGAGGTCGGCCGCCCGAGCTGCCTGGCGATCTCGGCGAACCCGAGCCCTTCGGCGAGCCCGGCCGCGATCTGCCGCCGGTCCTGGTCGGTCAGCCTGCCTCCCGGCATCCGCGCCCGTCCTTCCCTCGCTCGATGGTGCGACAAGTGTGCACGTGCGCGGCCGGTTTTCCCCGATGGCACCCGGGTAGGCCGATAGGACCGCCGTCAGGAAGGAGACGACGATGAGGCAACACGTCGAGGTCAGGCCGATGGGCGAGCACGAGTTCGCCGCGCTGGTGGGCGAGGGTGACATCGCCACGCGACACCGTGTGGTCGTGCCCGGGGAAGTGTCCGACGAGCTGCGGGTGCAGGCCGCGCGCCCGGAACTGACCGAGCAGCAGATCGTCTCCGAATCACTCGCTTTCCTGCTCGAACACGAGCCGCCAACCGCGTTGCCGCACGACATCGACCTCGGCGAGCTGAACCGCGACGACGAGCGATTCCTCCCCGAGGTGAGCACGCGCCTGATGCGCTGACCGCGATGTTCACCGATCGCGTTCAGGCGGGCCGGAAACTCGCGAAGCGCGTCGCGCGCCGTCTCCGCGGCTCCGCCCGGGACCCCCTCGTCCTCGCGTTGCCCCGCGGCGGCGTGCCGGTGGCGATCGCCGTGGCGAAGGTGCTCGAATGCGAGCTGGACGTGATCGTGGCTCGCAAGATCGGTGCACCCGGGCACCCGGAATTCGGCGTCGGTGCGCTCGCCGAGAACGGTTCGCCGGTGTTCGATCAGCGCACGTTGAACCGCCTCAGGCTCACCGAGGCCGGTCTCTCAGATATCGTCGAGCGCGAGCGGAACGAGGTTCAAGCCCGCATTCGGCGCTACAGGCATGGTCGTGCGCTGCGGGACGTAACGGGGAGAACGGTCGTCGTGGTCGATGACGGCCTCGCCACCGGCAGTACAGCGCGCGCCGCCCTCAAGTGGCTGCGGGAACACCGTGCGCGGGAACTGGTCCTTGCTGTGCCCGTGTGCTCTCCTACGGGGCGTAAGACCGTCGCAGACGATGCGGACGACATAGTCTGCATTCGCGCGCCGCGGTCGTTCCGAGCAGTCGGACAGTGGTACGCCGATTTCCGGCAACTCAGCGACGAAGACGTAACCGAAGCTCTGCGGACAGGAACTCCGCAGCGAGCGCGGCCGTCAGAGGATTCATGATGCGGAAGCTTGCAGCACCGTTGGCCGCTGTCTTCGCGATCGCCTCACTGGCCGCGTGCGGGACGGACAGCACTGTCCACACTGAACAGGCAGATGTGAGTCTCGCTGCCATGCAGCAGAGCGACGCCGATCCGGACGTCGCCCAGCTGCCGGAATCCGTCGACATGCTGATGCACAGCGCGGCTGCCGGAACACCGAAACGCGGTGACAGCAAGAACGAGCCCGTGTACCTGGTGCACGGCTACACCTACGGCGACTGCGGTAGCCGGTGGAACACGCTTAAAGGCAAGCTGCGTGACTGGCGTTGGACGGGTCCGATCCACACCGTGGGCTACTACTACGCCAACGAGAAGTCACGCGACACCAACTGCGACATCAACCTCGCGGACGCGAAGAACCCGTTGACCTACAACGACTCCATCATGGAAGTCGGTCGCAGGGTCGCGTGGGACATTCACAACCGCTACGCCAAGGACGGGCGCAGTGTGGACGTGGTCGCGCATTCCATGGGCGGGCTCGTGATGCGCGCCGCGCTGACGGGAGTGGCCACGAAGGCGAAGGGCTTCCCGCCGCACCTGTACATCGAGGACGTCGTCACGCTCGGCACGCCGCACCAAGGCTTCGACTGCCGGAGCACGGAGTGGTTGCAGTGCCGGGAGATGCGCCCTGGTTCGGCGCTTCTCGGCTCGCTGCGGCACAACCCGCAGTCGGCACAGCGCACGGACTGGACGCTCGTCTCCTCGGAGGACGACGAGACGGTGAGCGCGAACTCGGGCATCGACCTCAACCAACCCGCCGGGCACAAGATCAAGTACCTGGCGACGAACAAGGTGAAGGTCACCCACAGCTCGATCCGTACCGAGCACCGCTACCACCGCGAGTGGAACCTGCGGTACTGGAACCACTACTTCAAGGACGACAAGGGCAAGGAGACCAGCAAGGGCTGGTCCCCCCTGCACACAGCGGGATTCGCCATCTACTACGCGGACAAGTGGTGACGCGTCACGTCAGTAGTCGGCGGTGTGGCTCTCGATGACCCACAGGGTGCCGCCGGTCGGTGACGCCGTCTTCTTCTTCGCGTTGTAGCCCAGCGTCAGGAACGTCCCGGGCGCGGTCTCGACGCTGGACGGGTTCGCCTGGTCGGCGGCACCGGAGTTGTACAGCGGAACCGTCTTGCCTCTGGCCCACGTCCCCGTCGGATTGTTGATCAGCGTTCCGACGGTGGGACGGCTCGCCTGCGCCCTGTCGCCGTAGGTGAACAACAGCTTCCCGCTGGCCGTCTTGAGCAGGTGGTGCGAGTTGGCGAGCACACCGGTGAAGCTCTGGTACGCGAACTCCGGCTTCGCGGTGTAGGGGTTCCACCTGGCGACGACGGCCGGGGAGCCGTTCCCGTCCTGCTGGGCGCGGATGACCGCGACGACGGTGTCGCCGTACTGGACGAAGCTCGGCTCCTGGTAGGCGCGCCCCGGCGGGTTGCTGTTGGTGATGATCTTGTGAGACCCGGTCACGAGCAGGCGGGGATCGGCCGTGGGGCGCCAGGTCGCCTGGATGTAGTGCGCGCCGCCGGCCGCTCCGGTCGAGTAGACCGGGATCAGCACCTGGTCGACGTGGGTGCCGCGGTCGGCGAGCGCCAACGGGCCACCGTGGCTGTAGATGCCGGTGCTGATGCCGGGCGCCGCGAGCTGCAGAGGATCGGTGAAGCGGGTCCAGCCCGGCTTCCACACCGAGTAGCAGACCTTGCCACCGGGCACGAAGAACGTCATCACGACGCTGCCGTCCCGCATCTTGCCCAGCTTCGGGTCACGCGTGTCGATCCCGTTCATCGACCCCGGGGCGGCCAGCGCGGGCGTGGGCGCGCCCCAGGTGCGGCCGTTGGCGCTGCCGAAGGACAGCCGGATCGTGCCGACCTCCCCCTGGTGCTCGGCGGCCCGGTGCCACACGGCCATCAGCCTGCCGTCGTCCAGCTTGATGACGTCGGGAAACCTGGCCTCGAACTCACCCGGCTCCTGCACGATCTTGGCGACCACGGAGACGGAGGCCGCCGCGGGCTGCGAGGTGGCCCCGAGCAGCAGCGCGGCCGCGACTACGGCAAGCGTTTTCGTGAGCACAGCGGGCATCCTGGCCCGGTGCGGCCTCCGGGAAAAGCACCGGCGCAGCTCGCGTTCACGATCGGCTGTATTCCGCAGGGTGCGTCCGAGCGCCGTCACCGCTGGTGGATTCGGTTGCGTGGCAGGGTGTCGGGCCGCGCGCAGGCGGAATCGGTTCGGCGACCTTCACACCCTTTGGCATATGCCGGAAGATCATCGCTCGCTCGTCCACAGTGGACAGATGCGACGGGCGGACCGTAACCGCCGCGTCCCGACCGCGTGAACGCCTCGCGCATCCGGGTGAGCTTCCCCCGTGCCCTCACCGGACGTGGCTTACTGGCCAGCGACGGCGATGGAGAGGCGGTTCGAACAAGCATGTCCTTGATGTCGCGCCTTTGGGCTCCGAACGCGACCGACGACCTGGCCCGGCGAGCGGCCGCGGTGCTGTCCGACATGGCGACGGCGCCGTCCGGTGAACTGGCCGCGCTGCTGAGCGATCCACCCAGGGTGACCCCGTCCAGCCTGGTCTTCGTGACCGAGCAGCCGAGCATGCTGGGCATGTCAGCGGCCCAGCTGCCGTTCCTGCGCCCCGACCCGCCCGCGGACCCCGCCGCGGAGCCGGACTCCGCAGGCGATGACGACGAGATCCCGGAGCTGTTCTGCCCCGGCCCGGTGCGGGACGACCCCGCGCTCGGCGAGGAGGTCAACGAACGCCTGGTCGAGTGGGCCGAGCAGGTCGGGATCTACGCCGGGCGCTCGGACCACCTGCGCTCGTGCGGGTTCGGGCGGCTGATCATGCTCACCCACCCCGGCACCGACGACCCGGACCGGCTGCTCGCGGCGACCAAGGTGGTCGTGGCCGAGTGGGCCGCCGACGACTACTACCTCGACGAAGCGGACGTCGGCGCCGACCCCAGGCGGACCGCGGCGCGCTTCGGCCTGCTCTACGGCGTGGTGGACCCGGTGCCGCTGCCGCACCGCTACGAACACGAACTGCGTCGGCACATCGAGGAGGACCCGATCTCGAAGGCCTTCCGCAGCGGTATGGAGCACCTGGCGCGGTACACCACGGTCACGCAGATGGCCCGCTTCCAGCACCAGATGGCGATCCTGTTCACCACGCTCGACCAGAACGCGAGCTGGCGGGTCACCGGCGAACGGCCCGCGGTGTGGGAGTACCTGATGCACCGGCACCACAACAGCTACCTGCCGCCGATGATCCTGATCGACGCGGTCGCCGGGTACGAGCTGCCGCCGCAGGAGTTCTACGACCCGCGGGTGCGCAGCGCCTTCACCATGGCGGGCATGGCCAACGTGCTGCTGAACGACCTGCACTCGATGAGCAAGGAGGCCGACGACGACATCAGCCTGCCGATCGCGCTGATGGAGCAGGAGGGCTGCTCGCGGCGCCAGGCGGTCAAGCGCACGGTGGAGATCCACAACGAGCTGATGAAGCGCTTCGTCGCCGAGGCGGCCGCGCTGAGCCTGGTCGGCTCGCCGATGCTGCGGCGGTTCTTCGCGGAGACCTGGGCGTGGTGCGGCGGCAGCCGCGAGTGGCACGCGACGTCCCGGCGCTACCACTCCGACAAGGACACCGACGTCAACGCCGCGTAGCCCTGGACGCGAATAGGGGCCGCCCGGGTTCGGGCGGCCCCTTCGTGCGCGGTGGGCTCAGACGCGGTCGGCGGCGATGAGCAGGTAGTGGAAGCTGCCCTCGCGGTAGGCGGTGAGGAACGGTCCCTCGATGCCGGTGGCGACCGAGGACTTCGCCCGCAGCTCCCAGTACGGGATCGTCGCCGGGGTCAGGTCCACCACGGCGATCGGCACGAGGTTGTTGGCCTGCATGGCCTTGAAGTACTCGCTGCGCGGGTGGATGTTGCACGTGTAGTGCTGGTCGATCTGGCTGACCGCCTTCGACCTGCCGCCGGTGACGTCGTTGTAGCAACCGGTGATGGTGACGTAGCGACCGCCGATCTCCAGTTGCCTTGCGTGTTCGGCGAAGAGCTGGTGCAGGTCCACGTACATCGTGCTCTCGTTGTTCCAGATGGCTTTGCGCGAGCCGGTCTCGAACCCCGTGTCGAGCATGTTCCGGAAGTGGTAGCGCACCTTGTCGGCGACGCCCCGCTCCCGTGCGCGCTCGTTGGCGAAGGCGACCTGTTCCTCCGAGATCGACACACCGTCGACCTCGCAGCCGAACCGCAGGTTGGCCATGATGCTCGTGCCGCCGCGACCGCACCCGGCGTCCAGCAACCGGTCATGCGGCCCGATGTCGCCGAGGTGGTCGAGCAGGACGTCGGCCTGCGCCGTCTCCAGCCGGTGCATTTCCGCGATGATCGCCTGCTCGCGGGTTTCGGCGGGCGCCTCCAGCACGGCGGGGTCGTAGTCGCCGAGGCCGTAGTGGTGGTGGTAAAGGCCGTCGACGTCACCGAGCCGCAGGTTCACCGGGTCGCGCTCGTTGTTCCAGTATTCGGCGACCGAGCGCTGGTAGTCGCTGCGCAGCACGGGCTTGGCGGTGGCCGTGGAGTGCGTCGCGGTCATGCTGGGACTCCTTCGAAGACGCGCTGAATTACCGGGAAACGACAAGAAGACACCATTGCGAAACAATTCCGAGATATTCGGGAGAGAAGCCCGAAGGCATTTCGAAGCTAGCATCGCAATTCTCGGGGAGTACAGTCACCCGAAGGTGTGAGCAGCACTTTTTCGGGCTCAGAGTTATTTCATTGCGACAGCCGGGCGAAAAAGCACGGTCCCTCGTCACCATGGGTGACCGAATACGAGATCATCGCAGGTGGGCGGGTGCCGCAGGGCCATTCAGGCGACAGGCGAAAACCGGGTTCCGGGACCCCTCCCGATCCGCCCGGGTTCTGATCGTGCGGTCACCGACGGCGGTCTTGGAGGAGCGACCCTTGCGCAGCAGCACCCGAGCCGAGGTAATGCAGCTCGCCGAGACGGTCGTGCGGAACATGTGCGCGCACACCAACCTGCTGTGGCGGGTCGAGTGCGACATGCGGGCCCGGCTGCCCGCGATCATCCAGTGGGAGGCGGCCGCGCTCATCCCGGACATGGCGCGCGGTGCGATCGCGGAGGCGAGGCCGGACCCGGCGGAGATCCAGCGGGTGGTGGAGGAGAAGGTGCGCGCCGGGCTCACCGACCTCATCCGCTCGGAGGCGGACCGGCTCATCCCGGAGATCGCAACGGCGGCCGTCGCGGCGGCGACGCCGGACGTGACCGAGCTGCGGGCGGAACTCACCCGGCACACGGAGAAGAGCGCGGCCGAGGCGGTCCGCGGGCAGACGCTGAAGGCGATCCCGGACGTGGTCACGACCTCCGCGGCGGAGGCGCTGAAGACGATCGGGGAAGCGTTGCGGCAGGAGCAGGACCGGGTGATCGGCACGATCCGTTCCGTGGTGGAGCGGGAGGTCGACCAGCTCCTGGAGGAGTTCACCCCGAACGTCGTGCGAGTCGTGCTCCCCGAGCGCGGGACCGTCGACCTGGGGACGGACTCGCACGCGGTGCTGCCCGATCTGCTGACGGCGCTGCACGCGCGCTGCCACGTGCTGCTGGTCGGCCCGGCGGGCACGGGGAAGTCGATGCTGGCGAAGCAGGCAGCGCAGGCGCTCGGGCTGGACTTCCAGGCGCTGTCGCTGGGGCCGACGACGCCGATGAGCAAGGTCTTCGGGTACTTCGACGCGCACGGCACCTACCACGGCACACCGTTCCGCCGGGCGTTCGAGCACGGCGGCGTGATGCTGCTCGACGAAATCGACAACGGCCATCCCGGGCTGCTCGCGGAGCTGAACCAGGCGCTGGCGCTGGGCACCTGCGCCTTCGCCGACGGGATGGTGTCCGCGCACGAGGACTTCCGGCTCGTCGCCACCGGGAACACCTACGGGACCGGCGCCGACCGGCACTACGTCGGCAGGCAGACCCTCGACGCCGCGACGCTGGACCGGTTCGTGGTCGTGGACGTGCCCATCGACGAGAAGCTGGAGGAGCGCATCGCGCTGCGGCACGCGCCGTCCCACCGCGACGCGGTGCGGGACCTGCTCCAGCTCGTCCGCGATCTGCGCACGAGGGCGGCGGAGAAGCAGCTGCCGGTGATGTTCTCCCCACGCACCAGCATCGACGGGGCGAAGCTCATCGAGGCGGGGGCCACCGCCGAGCAGGTGCTGCGCTGGCGCGTGGTCCGCGGCCTGTCCCCGGCGCATCGCAGTGCGCTGGAACTGGACTGAGCCGATGAGCGGTTTCGTGCTCCCACCGATGCTGTCCTGGCAGGAGTTCCTGGACGCGGCGACGGCTGCCCCGTCGATCACGAACGGCAGGTCCCGCGGCTACTCGTCGGACTGGGCGGGGGCGTCGTGGGAGGAAGCCGTGCGGCTCGGGCGGGACGGCTGGGCGGTCGCGCTGCGGGAGGCCGACATCACGGTCGGGCAGCTGCGCGAGCGGGCAGGGCTCGGCAGCACGGTGACGGTCCTCGAGCCCGCGTGGGACGTCACCGGCAGCGAGGTCGACATCGGTGCCTACCTCGCCGGGGTGCCCGAGTGCATGGTGGACGCCGTGCCGAGGCAGGTCTCCCGGCGGGGCAAGGTGATCACGTTCGTGATCCCGATGTCGTACTCCGCCAAGGTCCGGCACGAGTGCATCGTCAACCGCGGCCTCGCGCTGGCCACGCTGTGCGCCGCCATCATCGAGGCGGGGCACAGCGTGGAGATCTGGTCCGGCGACGCGGGGATCGTGGACCAGGAGGACCGGACGCGGTACAGCGCGGTGGTGCGGGTGATCTCCGCGGGCGAGCCGCTGGACGTCGGCAGGCTGATCTTCGCGACCGCGCACCCGGCGATGTGCCGCAGGCTGGCGCTGGGCCTCTGGGACGCCCAGCGGCCGGAGGTCGCGCTCGCGATGCGGGCCGCCGACTACGGCTGGCCGCCGTTCGAGTGCCGCGCAGAGGACCTGCCGGACGGCGTCACCGACCCGTACGTCTTCCCCTACCTCGCCGAAGACGACACGCAGTGGAACGACCTGGACACCGCACTCGACTGGTGCCACCGGATGTTCGTCGAGCTGGGGCTCATCGAGGAGTGACCCTGGCCAGCGCCCCGGTCTCCAGCGCCGTCCACACCGCGCCGTCCGGCCCGGGCGCGATGCCGTGCGGTTCCGAGCCGGGCGTCGGCAGGTCGTGCACCTCGATCTCGCCGTCCGGGGTGATGGAGCCGACGCGGTTGGCGCCCCACTCGGTGAACCAGAGCCGGCCGTCGCCGCCGCCGGTGATGGCGTGCGGCCGGGCGGAGCGGTCGGGCAGCGGGAACTCCTCGATCTTGCCGTCCGGGGTGATCCGCCCGATCTGACCGGCGGCGATCTCGACGAACCAGAGCGCGCCGTCCTCGCCCGCGGTGATCCCGACGGGCGCGGCGGCCTCGGTGGGCAGCGGGTGGACGGTGACGGTGCCGTCCATCCCGATCCGGCCGATCGCGTTGGCCTGGTTCATGGTGAACCACATCCCGCCGTCCGGCCCCGCGGTGATCGCGGAGACGAACGCGCCGGTGACCGGCAGCGGGAACTCGGTGATCTCCCCGTCGACGGTGAGCCTGCCGATCCGGTCGGTGGCGCTCTCGGTGAACCACAGCGCCCCGTCCGGGCCTGCGGCGATGCCGAACGGTGCGCAACCGGCGGACAGCGGGAAGCCGGTGATGGCCCCGTCCGCGCCGATCCGGCCGATGCGGTGACCGCGGTACTCGGTGAACCACAGAGCGCCGTCCGGTCCCGGCGTGATGATCGTCGGTCCGCTCTCGGGGCCGGCCTGGTAGAGGTTCGGCTCCGATCCGGGCACCAGGCGACCGATCTGCCCGCTGTGGACGAGGGTGAACCACAGTGCGCCATCACCGCCGGTCGTCACCGCGTACGGGCCGCTGTCCGGGCCCGCGACTACGTGTTCCTCGATGGTCACGCGACTCATCAGTTCTGCTCCAGACCGTGTTGGGCGGCGATGCGTTCGATCTCGGCCGGGGTGCCGGCCATGATGGTGCGGGCGTTGGCGGTCACCAGCTCCTCGGGCCAATCCCACCACGCGGCGCGGCGCAGGCGGGCGATGTCGGCGTCATCGAAGCGCTGCCGGATCTGGCGGGCCGGGTTCCCGCCGACGATCGCGTAGGGCGGGACGTCGGCGGTGACCACCGCGCCGGTCGCGATGATCGCGCCGTCTCCGATGCGCACCCCGGGCATGACGACGGCCTGGTAGCCGAACCAGACGTCGTTGCCGACGACGGTGTCGCCCCTGCTGGGCATGCCGGTGACGAGGTCGAGGGTGCGCTCGGCCCACTCGCCGCCGAACATCGTGAACGGGTAGGTGGACACGCCCATCGTGGGGTGGTCCGCCCCGGCCATCAGGAAGCGGGTGCCGGAGGCGATCGCGCAGTACTTGCCGATCACCAGCCGCTCGGGCCCGTAGCCGTAGAGGACGTTGCGGTGCTCGAACTCCGTCGCCCCGTCGGGGTCGTCGTAGTAGGTGTACTCGCCGACGACGATCTTCTCCGAGCTGATCAGCGGCTTGAGGAACACGACGCGCTCGTGCGCGGGCAACGGGTGGACGGCCGTCGGATCAGGTGACACGGGAATCCTTTCGAGGTCTTGGTCAGGCGAGGAGGTCGGCCAGCTCGCGGGTCCGCGTGGGGTGCCGCAGCTTGGTCATCCCCTTGGCCTCGATCTGCCGGATGCGCTCCCTGGTCAGGCCGAAGTTCCTGCCGATCTCGTCGAGGGTCCTCGGCTGGTCGTCGTCGAGGCCGTACCGCTGCGAGATCACCGCCGCCTCCCGCTCGGACAGGGTCCGCAGAACCGCGTCGAGATGGCGACGGCGCAGCGCGTCGGTGACCACCGTCGCGGGGTCCGGTGCGCTGTCGGCGACCAGGTCGCCCAGCTCGACGTCGCTGCCCTCGCTCACCAGGGCGTTCATCGAGACCGGCTCCCTGCCGTTGCGCAGCACCTGTTCGACCTTCTCCCTCGGTACGTCGATCTCGGCCGCGATCTCGGCGGGCGTCGGCTGCCTGCCGAGGTCCTGCGCCAGCGCGCGGCGGGCGCGGGTCACGCGGTTGAGGACCTCGACCACGTGCACGGGGAGCCGGATCGTCCGGCTCTGGTCCGCCAGCGCCCGCCCGATCCCCTGCTTGATCCACCACGTGGCGTAGGTCGAGAACTTCAGCCCGCGCCGGTGGTCGAACTTCTCCACCGCGCGCATCATGCCGATCGTGCCTTCCTGGATCAGGTCCAGCAACGACATTCCACCGCCGCCCACCGGGTAGCGCCGCGCGATCGAGACGACCAGCCGGAGGTTGGCCCGGATCATGTGGTCCTTGGCGCGGTCGCCGTCGGCGGCCAGCCGTTCCAGCGCACGCCGCCGCTCCGGTGCGGCCCCGGCCGCCAGTTCCTCGCGCGCCCGGTTCCCGGCCTCGATGCGCTCACCGAGCCGCACCTCCTCTTCCGCGGTCAGCAACGGCGTGCGGCCGATCTCCCCGAGGTAGTCCCGGACCGAGTCGGCGGCACCGGGGTTGATCTCCGTGGCGGTCGTCAACGAGCGGGCCCCTTCCTCCTGCGAACGCTGCACGACCTAAAGTTAGGTTGGACCTAAGGATATGTCAAGAATATTTTTGGTCTCGACCCATGTATGCTCGTGGCATGGACACGCCGACCATGGGTCTCCGGGAGCTGAAGAAGCGCCAGACCAGGGAGAACATCTCGAACCACGCCACCAGGCTGTTCCTGGAACGGGGCTTCGACAACGTGACGATCGCCCAGGTGGCCGCCGCCGCGCAGGTCGCCAAGATGACCGTCACCAACTACTTCGCCCGCAAGGAGGACTTGGCGCTGGACCTGCACGACGTGTTCGTGGAGCTGCCCGCCAAGACCGTGCGCGATCGCGAGCCGGGCGAGTCCGCGCTGGCCGCGCTGCGCCGCGCCTACCTGGCCGGGGTCGCCGAACACGACCCGGTCATCGGCTTCTCAGGTCCGGAGTTCGCCCGCATGATCACCGACAGCCCCGCACTGGTGGCGAGGCTGCGCGAGTTCCACGACGACCGCGAGAAGGCGTTGGCGCTGGTGCTCGCGGAGGAGACCGGCGTGGAGCCCGACGACATCAGGCCCCGCGTCGCCGCGGCTCAGCTGACGAGCATCCACCGGCTGCTCTTCGACGAGACACTGCGGCGCACGCTGGACGGGCACGACAACGACGAGATCGCCCGCATCGTGGACGACTACGCCCGTGTCGCCTTCGGAGCCTTGGAGCCTGTGCTCGGCGACTACGCCGTCAAGTAGCAATGAACCAGCGGTGCGCGTTCTGGGGACAACGCACCGCGGGTGGCTATGAGGAGGCGATGACCGCGAAGCCGCACACCAGGAACATCGTGACCACGACGGTGATGGGGAGGATGTGCTTCTTCAACGTTGCTCCGTAGGCAAGAGGCGGCGAGCCGCGACGGACCGTCGCACAGAGGTATCGTCACCCATCCGTGGGACCTTGAGGGTCAGTGTCGCACGCGCAGGTCGCCCCGCGTGATGCCGTGCGTCGGTTCCAGGCCGTGGCACCGGCGGACCTGCTCCCGCGAGGCGAACCCGAGCCGGTCTCCCGCGCGGTCGTCGCGGACGGTGAGGCTGATCGGATCTCCCGGCGTGGCACCGGAGAAATCCTGAGCGTCGCTCACGATCGCTGTCACCACCCCGATTCCACCGGTGACCCGGACGCAGTCGACGCGGGCGACGAGCCAGCCGATCTGTTCGTCGTCGTGGTGCGCGATCCAGACGACTCCGCGACCGGCCCGGGCGTGCACGGTGAACTCGAAGGTGGACACGGGGTCGTGGGTGTCGATCTCGGCTCTGCCCACCACCGAGGCGGTGTTTCCCGCAGTGGCGGGCATGGCCACCGTCAGCATCGTGATCAGCGCGGTGGCCATGCCCGGGAACGCTCTCGTTGTTTTCCGCACGCCCCACAGGATCGAGGCTTCTGCCCGGGGAAGACCTCCCCATGCGGCGGGAGCCCGCTCACTCGCTGGAGGGAGCCAGCTTCACCCGGCGCAGCAGCTGGGCGTTGAGCGCGACGACGATCGTCGACAAGCTCATCGCGACGGCCCCCACGGCGGGCGGCAACACGAAGCCGACACCAGCGAGCACGCCCGCGGCCAAGGGCACCGTCAACACGTTGTACCCCGTGGCCCACACCAGGTTCTGCCTCATCTTGCGGTAGCTCGCCACCGACAACCGGCGGACCGCGAGCACACCGCGCGGGTCGTCGGAGGCCAGCACGACACCGGCCGACTCGATCGCCACGTCGGTGCCCGCACCGATCGCGATGCCGACGTCGGCCCTGGCCAGCGCCGGAGCGTCGTTCACCCCGTCACCGACCATCGCGACCCGGTGCCCGCGTGCCTGCAGCTCCGCGACAGCACTGTCCTTGTCGGCGGGCAGCACTTCGGCGAAGACCTCGTCGACGCCCAGGTCCGCCGCGACCGACTCGGCGACCGCACGCGAGTCACCAGTGATCATCACAACGCGAATCCCGTTGGCGTGCAACGCTTCGATCGCCGAGCGCGACTCCGGGCGGATCTCGTCGGCCAGCGCGAGCGCGCCGATCGCCCGCCCGTTGCGCAGCACGTGCAGCACCGTCGCGCCGCGGGCCTGCCATTCCGCGGTCTCCGGCAACGCTTCGAGCCCGTGCTCGCGCAGCAACGCCGGGCCACCGACCGCGATCGTCGCTCCGTCCACAGTGGCCTGAACCCCGCGACCGGTCAGCGAGCGGAACTCCCGCGCCGTGGGCACGTCATCGGCCGCCGCGACGATCGCCTTGGCCAGCGGGTGCTCCGAGTCGGTCTCCGCGGCCGCGGCCAGGCGCACCGCCTCCTCAGCGGTAAAGCCCTCCGCGCCAACAGAATCGGTCACAGCGGGACGACCCACGGTCAGGGTGCCGGTCTTGTCGAAGAGCACCGCGTCGACGGTGCGCATCCGCTCAAGCGCGAGCCGGTCCTTGACGAGGATGCCCGCCTTCGCCGACATCGAGGTCGAGATCGCGATCACCAACGGGATGGCCAGCCCGAGGGCGTGCGGGCACGCGATCACCAGGACGGTGACGGTCCGTTCCACCGCTGTGGTCGCGTCACCGATGAGCGACCACACCGCGAAGGTCAGCACGCCCGCGACGAGCGCGAACCAGAACAGTGCGGCGGCAGCGCGGTCCGCGAGCGCCTGCGCCCGCGAGCGCGAGGTCTGCGCCTCCTCCACCAGCCGCTGGATGCCGGCGAGCGCGGTGTCCGTGCCCACGGCGGCCACCCGCACGCGAACCGCGGAGTCGGTGGCCACCGTGCCCGCCACCACCCGGTCCCCCGGCTCGCGGCGCACTGCGCGCGACTCGCCGGTGATCATCGATTCGTCCAGCTCGGCGGTTCCCTCGGTGATCACGCCGTCCGCGGGCACCCGGCCCCCGGAGCGGACCAGGACCAGGTCGCCGACGCGCAGCTCGGCCAGCGAGACCGGCTCGATCGTGCCGTCGGCACCGATGCGCTCGGCGGTGTCGGGCAGGAGCTCGGCGAGGGCGTCGAGCGCGCCACTGGCCTGGCCCAGCGCCCGCATCTCCAGCCAGTGGCCGAGAAGCATGATGACGACCAGGAGGGCCAGCTCCCACCAGAAGTCCAGGTTCAGCCCGCCGACGCCGAGGGTGGTCAGGCCGCTGGCGACGAACGCCACCGTGATGGCCAGCGCGACGAGCGTCATCATTCCCGGCTGCCGGCCGCGCAGCTCGGCGACGGCGCCGGAGAGGAACGGCCAGCCGCCGTAGGCGAACACGACCGTGCCCAGCACCGGCGGGATCCAGGCCGCCCACGACGGCACGTGGTAGCCGAACAGCTCGGCGACCATGTGACTGGCGAAGACCACCGGAACGCTGAGCGCCAGGCTCAGCCAGAACTTGTCCCGGAACACGGCCGCGTGGTCCGCGTGGCCGCCGTGTCCCCCGTGGTGCCCGTGCTGCCCACCCTGGTGCTCCTGGTGGTGACCGTGGTGCTCGTCCATGCGACCACAATACCCCCCTAGGGTATATGCGCAACCCGGAAAGCCGTGTGCCGCCGGCCACAGGGGACGGCGGCACACGGCGGGTGGTGCTCGCTAGCGGACCGACGCGGGTTCGCGCAGCGGAGCCGCCGGACGGGCCGAAGGGGCCGGTGCTGCGGAGTTGGCACTGCGGAAACCGCGCAGTCGCAGGCTGTTCGACACCACGAACACCGACGACAGGGCCATGGCCGCACCGGCGATCATCGGGTTGAGCAGCCCGGCCGCCGCGAGGGGGAGCGCGGCGACGTTGTAGGCGAAGGCCCAGAACAGGTTCGTCTTGATCGTGCTCAACGTCCTGCGCGCCAACCTGATCGCGTCGGCGGCGGCACGAAGATCGCCGCGCACCAGCGTGATGTCGCTGGCCTCGATCGCCGCGTCGGTCCCGGTTCCCATGGCCAGCCCGAGATCAGCCCGGGCCAGCGCGGCTGCGTCGTTCACGCCGTCGCCGACCATCGCGACGACCTTGCCCTCGGCCTGGAGCCGCGCGACCACGTCGACCTTGTCCTTCGGCAGCACCTCGGCGATCACCTCGGTGATGCCGACCTCCGCGGCCACCGAACGCGCCACCGCCTCGTTGTCCCCGGTGAGCAGCACCGGCGTGAGCCCGAGCGCGCGCAGCTGGCGGATCGCCTCGGCGGAGGTGTCCTTGACGGTGTCGGCGACCACGAGCACCGCCCGGGCCTCACCGTCCCAGCCGACCGCGATGGCCGTGCGACCGGCCGCCTCCGCCGCGGCCTTGGCCTCGACGAGCGGAGCGGGCAGGTGCTGGCTCCACTCCTCCAGCAACGCGGTGCGCCCGGCCAGCACGGCCCGACCGTCCACGATCCCTTGTACGCCAAGGCCTTCCACGTTGGTGAAGCCCTCGACCTCCGGCAGCTCCCCGATGCGCTCGCGGGCTCCCTTGGTGATCGCCTGGGCGATCGGGTGCTCGGAGGCGTTCTCCAGCGCACCGGCCAGCCGCAGCACGTCCTCCTCGGACACCCCGGTCGCGGTGTGCACCTCGACCAGAGCCATCCGCCCGGTGGTGACCGTGCCGGTCTTGTCCAGCACCACGGTGTCCACGGCACGCGTGGACTCCAGCACCTCCGGCCCCTTGATCAGGATGCCCAGCTGCGCTCCCCTGCCGGTGCCGACGAGCAGCGCGGTCGGTGTCGCCAGGCCCAGCGCGCACGGGCAAGCGATGATCAACACCGCCACCGCCGCGGTGAACGCCGCGCTCACCTCGGCCCCTCCGCCGAGCCAGAAGGCGAGGGTGCCGACCGAGAGCGCGATCACGACGGGGACGAACACCGCCGAGATGCGGTCGGCGAGGCGTTGCACCTGGGCCTTGCCGTTCTGCGCCTCCTCGACGAGCTTGGCCATCTGCGCGAGCTGCGTGTCCGCGCCGATCCTGGTGGCGCGCACCACCAGCCGACCGCCCGCGTTCACCGTCGCGCCGACGACCGCGTCCCCGGGTCCGACCTCGACCGGGACCGACTCGCCGGTGAGCATGCTCGCGTCGACCGCGGAGGAGCCCTCCTCGATCACGCCGTCGGTGGCGATCTTCTCGCCGGGACGGACCACGAACCGGTCGCCGACCGCGAGCTGCGCGGTGGGGATGCGCTGTTCCCGGCCGTCGCGCAGCACCGCGACGTCCTTCGCGCCCAGCTCCAGCAGCGCGCGCAGCGCCGCGCCCGCCCGCCGCTTGGACCTGGCCTCGAAGTAGCGGCCGGCGAGGATGAACATCGTCACCCCGGCGGCGACTTCGAGGTAGATGTTGCCCGCGCCGTCGCTCGGCGCGATCGTCAGCTCGAAGGGGTGCGTCATGCCGGGCGTGCCCGCGGTGCCGAACAGCAAGGCGTACAACGACCACAGGAACGCCGACAGCGTGCCGAGGGAGATCAGGGTGTCCATGGTCGCGGTGCCGTGCCGCAGGTTCGCCCAGGCCGCGCGGTGGAACGGCCACGCGGCCCACACCAGCACCGGAGCCGCCAGCGTCAGGGAGATCCACTGCCAGTAGGTGAACTGCAACGCGGGCACCATCGCCATCGCGATCACCGGGACCGACAGCACGATCGAGCCCGTCAGCCGCTGCCGCAGGGACCGCAGCGGGTCGTCTTCTTCTTGCGGCGCGGCAGTTTCCGGCAACGAGGCGGAGTAGCCCGCGGCCTCGACCTGCTCGATCAGCGTGGTGGTGTCGGTGCCGGACGGGAAGACCACCTTGGCCTTCTCCGTGGCGTAGTTGACCGTCGCGGTCACCCCGTCCAGCTTGTTGAGCTTGCGCTCGATCCGGGCGGCGCACGATGCGCACGTCATACCGGAGATGGAGAGCTCGACCTCGCTAGTGCCCATGGGGCTTCTCCTCCTCGTGCGACGCGCCCAGGTTCGGCGAAGACCCGCCGGTGGTCGCGGTGAACTCGGCGGTGCGGACCTGCCCGGCGTGCTGGAAGTCCAGGAACAGGCGGTAGGTCCCCGCCGTCGGCACCTCGGCGAAGAAGGTGATCTTCGGTCCCGGCGCGGTCTTGCCGTCACCGGGCGAGCCGTCCGGGTGCACGTGCAGGTACGCGAGGTCGCCGGAGCGCAGCGCCACGAGATGTCCGTAGGCGCCGAGGTAGGGCTGGAGGTCGGTGACGTCGCGGCCGTCCTTCTGCACGCTCAGCGTGAGCTTGGACGAGCGCCCGGGCACGAGGTCCCCGTCCAACCGGACCTCGTATCCATCCACTGTGGACACGCGCGAGGTCCTGTAGGTCTCCGGCTGGAAGTCCCCGGCGACGGAGACGTCGACGCCGAGCGTCAACGGCGTGGCGCCGGTGGGCACGAAGTCGGCGAAGACCCGGTAGCTGCCCGCGCGGGGCAGGGTCAGCGGCACCCGCCAGGTGCCGTCCTGGTCCAGCTCCGGGTGGACGTGCTGGAAGCCCGCGGTGTCCCTGCGGATCACGATGAGGTGCATCCGCTTCTCGTGCTCGACGTCGAAGCGGGTGACCGGCTTGCCGTCCGGCCCGAGCACGCGGAAGGAGAAGGGTTGCGCGGTCCCGGTGTGCAGCGTCGTCGCGGTGGGCGTGAGGGTGTAGCCGCCCCTGGACGACGCCAGCCCGCCGGGCTGATCGGTTTGCGTGGCCTCCGCGACGGTGCCGCCGTGACCGTCCCCGTGCCCGGCGTTCCCGCCGCCGGGAGCTCCGCCCGCGCCGGGCGCGTCGGAATGCGCTCCGGACGGGGCGGCGAAGGGACCGACAGCGGATCCGGCAGCCCAGGCGCCCGCGGCGACCAGGGCGAGCGCCGCACCGTAGGCGGAGAGCTTCGCTGCTGTGTTCATGTCGAGTCCTTAATGCTCGAAATGCCTAGACCAGGGAGTACCCGGCTTCGTCGACCGCGGCACGCACCGCGTCGACGCTCACCGGCTTCGTGCTGGTCACCGTGACCGCACCGGTCGGCAGGTCCACGGCGACGTTGGTCACGCCGTCGATCGCGCCCACTTCCTCGGTGACCGAGGCGACGCAGTGCCCGCAGGTCATGCCGGTGACGGTGTAGGTCTCGCTGATGGTGCTCATGGCGCACTCCATTCGTGGGGTTTCAGGAGCGGACGAGGCGGGCGATCGCCTCGCTGGCCTCGCGGATCTTGGCGTCCGCGCCGTCCCCGCCCTCGTTGATCGCATGGCTCACGCAGTGCCTGAGGTGCTCGTCGAGCAGGCCGAGGGAGACCGCCTGCAGCGCCTTCGTCGCAGCTGAGATCTGGGTGAGCACGTCGATGCAGTACTCGTCGTTGTCGACCATCCGCTGCAGACCGCGGATCTGACCCTCGATCCGGCGCAGCCGCTTGAGGTAGTCGTCCTTGCCCTCGGTGTATCCCCGCATGGCGCGCCTCCTCCGTCCGTGCCGCCCGACAGCCATATTGATACCCTAGGGGGGTAGGGCAGTCAAGGGTACGGGCAGGGGGTACCTCGGAGGTCACACGACGACGGCCGGGCTCCCCCTGGGGAAGCCGGCCGTCGTCGGTCAGCGCGCCCGGCGCCTACCAGCAGATCGGCGTTCCGCGGTCGCAGACCCGGAAGCTGATGTGCGACTTCTGGCTGAAGCCCTGGAAACCGAAGCCGTGCACCACACCGGCGCCCTTGCCGTAGACGGTCACGACGGGCTCCCTCCTGGAGGCGCCGCCCTGGCCGTTCGGCCCCTCGATGACGATGCCGTCGATCGCATCGGAAATGCGGGTCACCGACGCCCTCCAGCCGTCGGAGTACCCGGACACCCGGAAACAGATGTTGGAGTCGCACTTGTCCGCGGGGCGCGGGGCGATCTCCGCGTTCGCCACACCGGCACGAACGCGAGGGCGAGCGCCATCGCCGTGCTTCGAGCAATGAGAGACATTTCTTTCCCGAATTTGATCGGCCGATATTGCGGACCGGGCCCTTATCAACGGCCCCGGTTTCACATTCCGCTTCACCTCTGCCTGAAAGGCGGAAATCACTCTAGTATTGATTGATGCTGCCGAAGAGCGCCGTAGCCGCATGGCTGGAGCCACGGGCTGACGACATGGCCGAGCTGCTGATGAGGCTGATCGCCGTCGACTCGGAGAACCCTCCCGGCCGCGAGCTGGGCCGGTGCGCGCGGGCCGTCCGCGAGGCGATGGACGCGCTCGGCCTGGCTCCGGAGGTCATCGAGCTGGCCCCGGCCCGCGAACTGGAGGAGCCGAGCATCGTGCGCGGCTCCGTCGGTGACGGGCGGAAGCTGCTCTACTTCCACGGCCATTTCGACGTCGTGCCCGCGCAAGACCCCAGGCAGTTCACGGCGGAGCGACGCGACGGCAGGATCACCGGCCGGGGCAGCGCGGACATGAAGGGCGGCCTCGTCAGCATGCTCTACGGCGCCGCCGCGGCCAAGGAGCTGGGCCTGCTCGGCGACGGGCGGATCGTGCTGCACCTGGTCTGCGACGAGGAGACCGGCAGCGTCACCGGCGCGGGACACCTGCGCCGGGAGAACCTGATCGACCCCCGGGCGCTGGCCATGGTGACCGCGGAACCGAGCGGGGGGAGCATCTGGAATTCCGCCCGCGGCGCGCTTTCCCTGCGCGTCGAAGTGCGCGGACGCGAGGCCCACGTCGGCCAGGCGGATCGGGGTGTGAACGCGTTCCAGCACATGCTCCACATCGCGCGACCGGTCGAAGACCATGCCCGTGAAATCACCGAGAAGGGATCCATGGTCGTCGTCGGCGGCCTGTTCGGCGGCGGGTCGAACTTCAACGTGGTGCCGGGTTCGGCCTTCTTCACCGTGGACGGCCGCTACGAACCGGAGGAGGACCTCGACCACGAACGCGACCGCTTGACAGCTGCTGTCAAGGAGGCGGCGGCGGAGATCGGTGCTCAGGTGTCGGTCCAGGTGACCCAGCAGCAGCCGCCCGCGTACACGGACGCGTCGCACCCGGCCGCCGCGGCGCTGGCGCAGGTGGTCGGCGAGGTCGAGGGCGAGGCCCGGTTCGAGGGGTGCGCGGGCATCCTGGAGACCCGCTGGTACAGCCAGCTCGGCATCCCCGCGTTCGGCTACGGCGCCGGGCGGCTGGAGGTCGCGCACGGCCCGGACGAGTACGTCGACGAGGCCGCGATGCGCCGCTGCGCGGCCGTGTACGCCTTGTACG
Source organism: Allokutzneria albata (assembly GCF_900103775.1). Classification (GTDB taxonomy): domain Bacteria; phylum Actinomycetota; class Actinomycetes; order Mycobacteriales; family Pseudonocardiaceae; genus Allokutzneria; species Allokutzneria albata. Next base: position 4,987,145 of record NZ_LT629701.1, read on the forward strand.
CCGCGCGGATGTTCGCAGCATGAAGCCGGGCGAACGGGGTACTCGCGCCACGCGAACCCCGTTTGCGAGGAGGATGCCATGGGCGTCGACGTGGTTGATCTGATCATGCAGGACCACCGCGAGGTGGAGCGGCTGTTCGACGAGCTGAAGCAGCACCCGGAGAAGCGCCCGCTGCTGGTGCCGGTGCTGGCCGCGATGCTCACCGCGCACAGCCGGGCGGAGGAGGCCGAGGTCTACCCGGTCGCGAAGGACGACGCGGACGAGGTCGAGGAGATCGCGCACAGCCAGGCCGAGCACGTCCAGGCCGAGCAGCTGCTGCTGCGCCTGACCGAGACCGACCCCGAGACGGCCGAGTTCGACAAGGTGCTCTCCGAACTGGTGGAAGCCGTCACGCACCACGTCGAGGAAGAGGAGACGACCGTGCTGCCGCAGATGCGCGCACGGCTCGACGAGGACCGCCGCACGCAGCTCGGCAAGGCGTTCGCGGCCAGCCGCGCCCGGCACCTCGGTGACCGGCCGGGCAGCGCGACCAAGGAGGAGCTGCAGTTCCAGGCGCGCAACGCGGGTGTCGCCAGTGCCGCTTCCATGAGCAAGGACGAGCTTGTCGCCAAGATGCGCAAGCTCTGACGGCCAGGTCCGTGGGCCTTCGAGTACCCCACTTCCCCGCGCCCGCTGACGAACCCGCGGTTGGAGACGTACTGGGCGAGGGCTGGGGAACTTGAGGACGTCAGCGGCGGTCGGGCGTGAGGAGCCGATCGATCTCCGCTGAGACAGCTCGGGCGTGCGGGCCGACCTGGGCCCTCAGCTCCTCGCTCCAGTGTTCCTCGGCGTAGTGCCGGTGCAGGTAGAGCTCCTTCGCGTGCCGCAGAACGGGACGGTGCTCGGGAGGGAGCTGGGCGAGGGCCCAGTCCGCGGCGGCGTCCTTCGACCGGATCTCGCCGGTGGCGAGCGTGGTCCAGGCGCGCGCCAGGGTCAGCACGACGTTGCGGGTGTCGCTGTCGAGGTCGCGGAGGAGTTCGGGAACGCCCGCCGCGCTCGCCCGGACGAGGTCGGCGTGCGGCACGGGGTCGAGGACGTGCGCGGGAGGCGGACCGACGAGGGCGTGCTCTCCGGCCAGGACCATCGTCAGCAGGAGCGCCAGGTCCGGCATGGGCTCCGGCCGGGGCGGCGGCGCGCCGTCCTCAAAACGCGCACGCAGCCACTCGCCGTACAGGAAGTCGCAGGTCGGCGGGTATCGCCACGGCCGGACCTCGGACTTGACGGCAACCGTCAACTCGACGGGGCGCTCGCCGCGCTCGCGGAGCAGCCCGTCCAGCAGCGCCCGGCGTTCCCGGTCGTCCATGCTCCGCCGGGTGACCACGAGGATGTCGACGTCGCTGGCCGGTTTGAGGCCGCCGAGCACCGCGGAGCCGTGCAGGTAGACACCGACGACCTCGGGGCCGAGCACATCGCCGACCAGCCGCAGGACGCGGTCGATCACCGCTTCGCCGCCCGCCATTCCGGCGCGAGCACCGACCAGACCTCGATGTCCTTGCGCTTCCCCCGGTACGGGGCGATCTCGCGCAGCACGCCCTCCTTGGTCATCCCGAGCCGCCGGGCCACGGCGATGCTCGGCGCGTTCTCGGTCGCCACCCGCCACTCGATCCGGTGGATCCCCCGCTCCTCGATCGCCCAGTCGATGAGCACCCGCGCGGCCCTGGTCACCAGCCCCTTGCCCGCGGCGGACGGCTCCAGCCAGCAACCGGCCTCCGCGGTGCCGTTCGGCACGTCCATGGTCCGGAACAGCACACCGCCGACGAGCTCGCCGTCCAGCCAGATGCCGTGGATGCGCGCGGTGTCCTTGGCTGCCTTGTCGGCGTAGGCCTGGAGGAACGCGCGGCTCGCCGCCAGGTCCGACACGATGTCCGCCAGGGCGATGTGCTGCCCGATGAACTCCCGCCCGCGGTCGATGTTGGCCAGGAACTCGTCGGCGTGCCACGGCTCCAACGGGCGCAGCACAGCGCCGTCATCACCAAGGGATGTCGCGTACATGTTCCCCCTTCACATCCGGGAAAGCATTGCCCCACAAGGATCCTCGCACGAGGTTCGGTCCTGGCCGAAACCACTTCCCCACTCGTGCAACCCGCCGCGGCCACCTGGCGTCTTGGTCGGCACAACCGTCTTGAAAGGACACCTGATGCGCATCACTCTCGCCCGTGCGGGCGCCGCGGTGCTTGCCGCCTCGGCCATCGCGCTCGCCGCGGCCGGTGGCCAGGCCGCCGCCACCACCGAGAACGTGCTCGGCCCGGACGGCTTCGGCCCGCTGAAGATCGGCATGAGCCTGTCCGACGCCCTCGCGACGGGCAAGGTCGGCGAGCCGGTCGGCGGCAACGAGCTGTGCCGCGGCTACAAGTGGGCCTACTCGTCCGGCCCGGTGCTCATCATCTCCAAGGCGCACGGCGTCTACTCGATCCCCGGCACCGCCGCGGGCGCGCGCACCCCCGAGGGCGTCGGCGTGGGCTCCACGGCCGCCGAGGTGAAGAAGGCCTACCCGAAGGCGGTGGACGGCTGGCAGAACGGCGTCGCGAACATCAGGACGACGACGCCGCAGAACCCGGCCAACCGCTACACCTTCGGCATCAAGGAAGGCAAAGTCGTCGGCTTCGCCCTGCAGGCGATCAACGCGCGGGACTGCGCGGCCGGCTGACGAAGGTCGGCGGTAGGTGCCGGGCGCGCGGCACCTATCGCTGCCGGGTCCGGACCCACGCGGGCCATTCGAGTTCGACGCCGATCGCCTGCAAGCGGTCCTGGAACTCGGTGAGCAGGTCGGCGCGGGCCCGGATCGCCCTCGGCGGAACACCGCGTTCGATGGCGTGCGCGGCCAGTGCTCCCGCGGCCTCGCCGACGTTCCACTCCACCGGGTGGAGCCGGTAGCAGCCGTTGGTGATGTGCGTGACGCCGAGGCATTTCCCGCCCGCGATCACGTTGTCGAGGCGAACGGGGATCAGGGCGCCCAACGGGATCTGGAAGGGGTACGACGGGATGTCCACGTAGCCCTGGCCGCCCGTGCTGGGGTGCAGGTCGATGCGGTAGCTGCCGATGCCCACGGAGTCGGCGAACTGCTCCGCCTCGACCGCGCCGGGCCGTGCTTCGACGCCGATGTGGTGTTCCAGCACGGTGAACTCGGCCTTGATGCGCCGTGCTTCACGGATGTACGGCATGGCGGCGAGGCCGTCATCGGTGCCGAGCGTCTTCTCGGACAGCCGCAGTCCGGGGTATCCCGCTTCGGTCTGCATCCAGTACACAAAGGACAGCGTCAGCTCGCGGGCCTGTTCCAGTCGCTGCCGACGGAGGTCCCCGGCGACGCCGGTGATCGGTTCGAGCCAGTAGTCGATGTGCGGCCAGTTGACGAGCGTGACGTCCGGAAGCGGCGGCTCGTAGTGCGCTCCGCAGCGGATGCGCCGGAACCGCCAGAGGTCCTGCTCGTCCTTCGCGCCGAACAGCGGCCTCCGCAGCGGGCACCCGGTCTCCGGTTCCTGGGTCGTCCACCCGAGCTGCGGTCCCGGCCAGAACGGCGCCCGGTAGCCGCGCCAGAACTCGTAGCCCTTCGGCCGCTCGATCACGTGTTCACCGCGCGGGTCGTATTCGAGCGCGGCGCACCAGGTGATGGCCTGCTGGTCGAAGGGCTGCGCGGGGCCGTCGACAGCGTGCGGCTCCCCGGTGTCGGCGGAACTCTCCGCGCCGAGCACGTGTTCGCAGTCGGCCAGCGGGAGCAGGTCTCCCTCCTCCGTGGCGTCGATGACCTGCCTGGCGCGCACCACGACCCCGGGATCGAACCGCACCGCGCTGACGCGATCACCCTCCACCTCAACGAAAACCGGACGGTGCCGGAAGAACAGCCTCAGGTTTCCTCTGTGCTCCGAAGGAGCCAGCATCTCGGCGAGCACGGAGTGGATCACCGTCGGTTCCGCGCACAGCCTGCTGACCCAGCCTGCCCCGGGATTGAGCGCGTTCTCCCGGCGCGGTCCCTCCCGCAGCCGCGGATCGGCGCGGTACCGCGCTCGCACAAGGGTTCTCATGCGCCGGTAGGACGCGGTCACGCCCATCATCTCCACCCAGGGGTGCTCGTCCGGCGGCACGGCCTGGGCGGTGAGCTGCCCGCCGAGCCAGTCGGTCGGCTCGGTGAGGACGACGTCGAGCCCCTGCCCCGCCGCGGCCAGCGCGGCGGCGACGCCACCGCAGCCCGCGCCCACGACGAGCACATCGCAGTCGAGTTCCATGTGGCCCTTCCCGTGATCGGTCACTTCATCCCGGCGTGGGCCAGGCTGTCGGTGATGTGCCTGCGGGCCAGGAGGTAGGCGATCAGGACGGGCACCGTGGACACCGCGGTCGCCGCGAGCTGGAGGTTCCAGATCGGGTTCCCGCTCGTGTCGGTGTAGGTGCTCAGCCCGAGCGGCACGGTGAACAGCTCGTTGCGGTTGAGGAACACCAGCGGTTCCAGGAAGGAGTTCCAGCTCGCCAGGAACGACACGATCCCGATGGTGCCGAGGATGGGCCGGGCCAGCGGCAGCACGATGTGCCACAGGACGCCGATGCGGCCGATGCCGTCGATCATCGCCGCCTCCTCCAGCTCGCGCGGGATGCCCTGGAGGAACTGGCGCATGAGGAAGATCCCGGTCACCCCGATCGCGCCGAAGGTCGGGATGGCCAGCAGCGGCACGTGCGTGTCGGCCAGCCCCATGTCCCTGATCATCAGGAAGTTCGGGATCAGCGTCACCTCGGTCGGCAGCATCAGCGCGCTCAGCAGGACCAGGAAGACCAGGTTCTTCCCCGGGAAGCGCAGCCGGGCGAAGGCGTAGCCGGACAGCAGCGACAGCGCGCAGGTGAGCAGCGCGACCACCAGCGCGATGTAGAGGCTGTTGTAGATCTGCCTGGCGAAGGGCTGGAAGGTGAAGACCTCGACGATGTTGTTCCACGTCGGCGCTCCCGGCAGCAGCGACGGCGGGAACGCGAAGATCTCCGACGGCTGCTTGAACGCGCTGGAGACCATCCACAGGAACGGAAAGACCAGTGGCGCGACGAGGACGACCAGCAGGAGGTAGATCACTCGTGCACCCACTTCTTCCTGGCCCACCACTGGATCGCCACGAGCGCCAGGGTCAGTCCGAAGAGGACGATTGCGAGCGCGCTCGCGTACCCGCTGCGGAAGAGCTCGAAACCCTGCTCGTAGATGTAGAACGCGAGCACGGAGGTGGCGTGCGACGGCCCGCCGTGCGTCATCAGCTGGACGTAGTCGAAGACCTGGAAGGAGCCGATCAGCGTGATCAGGACGACGACGAGGGTGGTCGGCGAGATCATCGGCAGCACGACGTGCCTGGTGACCCGCCACTCGCTCGCCCCGTCCAGCCGGGCGGCCTCGATCACCCCGGGCGGGATGTTCCGCAGCGCCGCCAGGAAGATCACCGCCTTGAGCCCCACGGTCTTCAGCGCGGCCACCACGGTCACCGCACCGAGCGAGGGCTGGGCCTCGTGCAGCCAGTTGGGCCCGGTCAGGCCGATCAGGTCGAGCAGGCCGTTGACCGCGCCGCCCTCGCCCTGCAGCAGGAACCGCCACACGATCGCCCACGCCGCCTGGGAGGTGACCACGGCGAGGAACGCCAGTGTCAGGAAGAACCCCGCGCCGCGCGGGCGCCGGTTGAGCGCGAGCGCCAGGGCCAGCGACAGGCCCACGTTGATGACGACCAGCCCGAGCGCGAAGATCCCGGTCACCGCGAGGGACTGCCAGAACGCGGGATCGCCGGTGAAGATCTCCACGTAGTTGGCCCAGCCCACCGGCTTCGACTCGTTGGTGAGCAGGTCGGTGTCGGTGAAGGACATGACGACCACGCTGACCAACGGGATCAGCACGAACAGCACGAACCCGATCGCCTGCGGCGCGAGGAGGAGGTAGGCGGTCAGCGCCTCGCGACGCCCGCGCTTCACCGCTTGCTCCGCAACATCGGCCCGATCCGGTCGCAGATGTCCCGCAGCACTCCGGGAACGTCCGCGGTCCGCGTCCAGAGCCTGTCCAGCGCGGGCTCGGCGGTCGCGCGGATCTGTGGCCAGTTCTCGGGATAGGGGAAGGCTTCCCCGTCGGTGATGCCGCGCACCAGGATGTCGGTGACGGCCGGGCGAGGCAGCGGGCTCGTCGCGTAGATGCGGTCGGCCTCGGCGAGGACGGACCGGCGCGCGGGCGGGTAGAACCGGGCGAGGCGTTCGGTGCTCGCGCGCCCGCTGAGGAACTTCAGCAGTTCCGTCGCGAGCTTCGGGTTGTCGCTCTGCCGGAAGACGACCATGCCCGCCTGGCCGGTGACGTAGGGCTGGCCGCCGGGGCCGGCGGGCAGCGGCGCCACTCCCCAGCCGAAGGTCGAACCCTGGAGCTGGGAGAGCCGGGAGAGCTGGGTGATGGTGATCGCGGTCTTCCCGGCGGAGAACCCCGGCTGCGATCCGGGCGGGGTCGCCGTGCCGTCGGCGAAGGCCATCCGGTGGTAGAGCCCGATCGCCTCGATGGCCGCGCCGTCGGCCAACCGGCAGGACCGGTCTTCTCTGTGGTACACACCGGTTCCGTGCGCTCGCAGCAACGGGTCCAGCGTCGCCCAGACGAGCGGGCCGTACATCCCGCCCTCGTTGCTCTCGAAGGCGTGCCCGCCCGGCGGCAGGACCGGCTTGAGCCGCGTGGCCAGCTCCGCCATCCGCGCCCAGGTCCACTCACCGCGCGCGGCCAGCTCCGCGGGCTCGGGAAGTCCCGCCTTCGCCAGCATGTCCTTGTTGTAGATCGTGAAGAAGGGACTGGTGGAGAAGGGGATCCCGTGCACCGCGTCACCTGAGCGCCAGTTGGTGAACGCGGCGGGCACGAAGTCGTCGAGGCGGTAGGCCGGGTCCTCGCGCAGCGCGCGGCCGACGTCGGCCAGACGCCCCTTGGCCGACATGCTGACCGCGTCGGGAGCGCCGAGCCAGCCCAGGTCCGGCGGGTCTCCCCCGGCGAGGCGGACGGAGAGCTTGGTGACGTACTCCGTCTGCGGTACCGATTGGATGCGCACGGCGACACCCGGACGCGTTGCGGCGAAGGCGTCACCGAGTTCCTGGAAGGCGCGCAGCTGGGCCTGGTCCGAGGTCCAGACGGTCATCGTCAGGTGGTCGGGGTCGGGGCGGTCGCCGATCCCGCACGCCGTCGTGAGCGCGAGGGTGATCGCGACGAGCACCGCGCGCTTCACCGCGACCGTGCTTCCACGACCGATTTCCCTTGTCGCTCAGCGCATTCGACGGTGTCGGTGGTAGCTTCCCCGCCGTCCAGCCGCTCCAGCAGCCGCTGCACCGCGACCTGCCCTATGCGCCGGCCCGGGATGTCGAAGCCCGCCCAGAAGCCGCCGGCGTCCTCGTCCTCGGCGACGCCCGCCACCGCGATCGACAGGTCGTCCGGCACCTTCAGTCCGCGCTGTTCCACGGCGAGGCGCAGCGCCTCGGCGTAGGCCATGCCCTCCACGACCACCGCGGTGACCCCGCGGTCCAGCAGAGTGTCCACAAAGGACGGTTTGACCGCGTCGAGCGGGACGATCTCCGGAGCGATCCCGGGAATCGCCTCGCGCAGCCCGTGCAACCGGTCCCCGGTCGCCGGGAGGTCCGGATTGGACCCGAGGTAGCTGATCCGGCGGTGTCCCCTGTCGAGCAGGCGGTCGGCCAGCTCCTGGCTCGCGGCGGCGTAGCCGGGCGCCACGTTGGGCACCTCACGCCCCCCGCGCAGGAAACGCCTGCCGATGAAGACGAAGGGGTAACCCTCGGCGACGAGCTGTTCCAGTTCCGCTGGGATCTCGTCGCGGCCGAGCAGGACCGCCGCGTCGACCAGCCGGAGCTTGTTCTCCCCGTCCGCGTAGATGCTGCGGATCGGCCCGGACGTGGCCGCGCTGGTGAACAGCAGCAGGTCCTGGCCCGCCCGCTCGGCCTCTTCCTCGATGCCGAGCAGGAACGGGTGGTACCAGCCGCCGTGACGCGCGGTGAACACGCGCTCGTAGGTGAAGACGCCGAGCAGCTGGCTGCGCCCCGTGGCCAACCGCCGGGCCAGCGGGTCGGCCCGGTAGCCCAGCTCATGCGCCACGTCGAGCACGCGACGGCGCGTCTCCTCCGGGATCGAGGTGGCCTTGTCGCGCAGGATCAGCGAGACCGCCGCCTGCGTGACACCGGCGCGCTTCGCGATGTCCGCCTGGGACACCCGGCGAGTTATGCGCATAACTAAACGGTGGCAGCCCACCCGGGGAGGAGTCAAGGGGAGTTGGGAGGATCTACGGCCATGACCACTGACTCACCGACGGTCGCGCGGAAGGTCGCGAAGGCCGTCACCGAGGTGCTGAGCCCCTACGTGGTGCTCGCGGTCCTGGCGTTCGCCGTGGGCGCCTGGCCGCACCCGGAGCGGCCGGCGGCGCTGTGGTGGGCGGCCGCGCTGACACTCGGCAGCTGCGTCATCCCCTACGTCTTCGTCGTCAACGGCGCCCGGCGCGGCCGGTGGGACGGCCACCACGTCAACGACCGCGCGGGACGGCTGGTCCCGCTGGTGATCATCACCGCGTCGATCGTCGTGGTGACCGTCGCCATGGGCGTCACCCGGGCGCCCGCGCACGTGTTCGCGCTGGGCCTGGGCGAGGTCGTGCTCATCGTCGTGCTCGGCCTGATCACCGTGCTCGGCCGGTGGAAGGTGAGCGTGCACGCGGCGGTCGGCGCCGCCGCGCTGGTCATCGTCTCGATCCTCTACGGCCTCGACTGGCTCGCCCTGGCGCCGGTGGTGATGCTGCTGTGCTGGTCCCGGGTCGAACTGGAGGACCACACCCCGGCGCAGGTGCTCGTGGGCACCGTGCTCGGCGTCGCCTTCCCGGCCGTGCTCTACCCGCTGATGCTGTAGTCGGTGGAGTACCACCGGCGCGGGCGCATGCGGAAGGTCGCGATCGTCGCGCCCTCGACCGTCTTGAGGAAGTCGGTGGCGGCGTCACCGTCGAGGTAGCGGTGGGCCAGGGCCTCGATCTCCGACCACGGCGTCTCGTGGTCGACGGCCACCACCGGGCCGGAGACGCTGACGTAGCGGTACGGCGGGTTCTCGTCCTGCACGACCAGGGTGAACTCGCCCGCGGCCTCGGCCAGCCGGAACTTCAGCGACTCCGGCGCGGTCTGGACGAGGACGTCCCCGCCCGGCTCGTAGTGGTACCAGACCGGCACGGCCAGCGGCGGGCCGTCCGGGCGCGCGATGCTGATCACCCCGACGTGCACGCCCGCCAGGAACTCCTCGCGCTTCGACTCAGTCATCACTGCCATGCACCCAGTCAAGGGCACGGCTCGGCCGCGGTCCATGTGCACGCGTCCGCGGTGGATGTGCGTGCGTCTGCGGTCCCCGGCTGGTCCCGGCCCCCGGACGCGGCGTAGAAAAAAGTCCAGGGGTCGTGTCCACGGGGCCGCGTCCCGTTCGTAGTCATGGTGTGCGGCGCTCCTGCCGCACGGGAAACGGGACGCTGAGGAGCACGAGATGAAGTACATGCTGCTGATCAACGCGGGTTCGGTCGACGAGAACGGCGGGGCCGCGGAGTGCGCGGTCGAGGACTGGATGGCCTACGACAAGGAGGTCAGGGAGGCGGGCATCCTCGTGTCCGGGGAGTCGCTGGCCGACCTGGTCACCGCGACCACCGTGCGGGTCGGCGAGGACGGGAAGCGACTGGTCACCGACGGTCCGTTCGCGGAGAGCCGCGAGGTGCTCGGCGGGTTCTACGTCATCGACGTCCCGGACCTGGACGCCGCGCTGGACTGGGCCGCGCGGTGCCCCGGCGCGCGCGGCAGCGGCTCCGTGGTGGTGCGCCCGGTCGCGGACTTCGGGGCCTGAGATGACGGGCGGGGCGTCGCCGGCATCGGTGGAGGGCGTGTTCCGCGAGGAGCACGGCCGGTTGCTGGCGGCGCTCGTCCGCCGCTTCGGCGATCTGGACCTGGCCGAGGAGGTGGCCTCGGAGGCGATCGAGATCGCGGTGGCCCGCTGGCCGGTCGACGGGGTGCCGCCGAATCCGGGGGCGTGGTTGATGACCACTGCGCGGCGCCGGGCGGTGGACCGGTTGCGGCGGAACAGGGCCTACGCCGAGCGGTTGGCCGTGCTCCGGGTGGAGGCGGAGCGGGCCGATCCCGCGCCCGCCGCCGACGTCGGGGACGGCCTGCCGGACGACCGGTTGCAGCTGTTCTTCACCTGCGCGCACCCCGCGTTGCCGGCGGAGGACCGGGTGGCGCTGACGCTGCGCTGCCTCGCCGGGATGACCACGCCCGAGGTGGCGCGGGCGTTCCTGGTCCCGGTCGACACCATGGCCAAGCGGATCACGCGGGCGAAGAAGAAGATCCGCGAGGCGCGCATCCCCTTCCGCGTGCCCGGCGCCGACGAGCTGCCGGAGCGACTGCCCGGGGTGCTCCAGGTCGTCTACTCGGTCTTCACCGAGGGCTATGCGGCGCAGCGGCCGGACATGGCCGAGGAGGCGATCCGGCTGGCGCGCATCCTCCGCGGGCTGATGCCCTCCGAACGCGAGGTCACCGGCCTGCTGGCGCTGCTGTTGCTGATCCACGCCCGCAGGGAGGCGCGCGGTGACGCGGACGGCGCGCTGGTGTTGCTGGAGGAACAGGACCGGCGTCGCTGGGACCGCGCCATGATCGAGGAGGGCACGCGCCTGGTGGAGGTCGCCCTGACCGGCGGGCGACCGGGCCCGTACGGCGTGCAGGCCGCGATCGCCGCGCTCCACGACGAGGCGGCCGACCTCGCCGCGACCGACTGGCCGCAGATCGTGGCGCTGTACGAGGTGCTGCACGCGCTGTTGCCCTCGCCCGTAGTCGCGTTGAACCGTGCCGTCGCCGTTGCCATGCGCGATGGCGCCGAGGCCGGGCTCGCCCTGCTCGACGAGCTGGCCGACGAGCCGTTGCTGCGCGGCTACCACCCCTACTCGACGGCTCGCGCCGAGCTGCTGCACCGGCTCGGCCGGGACGCCGAGGCCGCCTCCGCCTACCGACGGGCGCTGGAGCTGGCCGGTACCGAACCAGAACGCGCCCTGCTGCGGCGCAAACTGAGCGCGATCGAGGACTGACATGGACATCGCACGTGGCTGGGACCTCGCTGCCGCCGGGTACGAGTCCTACTACGTCCCGCGCTTCGCCCCGTGGGTGGACACGGCCGTGCGGGCGATCACCGGCGCGCTCCCGGACGGCCCGATCCTGGTTCCCTGTTGCGGCACGTTCCCCGAACTCGACGCGTTGGTGAAGTCCTTCCCCGACCGCGAGATCGTCGGCATCGACCTCTCCGAGGGCATGGTCCGGCTCGCCAGGGAGCGCGCCGCCGGGCTGCCACGAGTCCGTGTGGTCCAAGGCGATGCTTCGAGCCTCGACGACCACCGATGCGCGGCGGTCGTGTCGGTCTTCGGGCTCCAGCAACTCCCCGAGCCCGATGCCGCGCTGCGCTCGTGGGCTTCGACGCTGCGCCCGGGCGGAGTCCTGTCGGTCGTCTTCTGGCCGGGCAACATCGAGACCGATGGCCCGTTTTCCTTGCTGTCCAAGGTTCTTCGCGCTCACGTGCCCGCCGGGGACCGTTCCTGGGAAGAACGCCTCACCGTTCCCGGGGTTGTGGTCGACGAGGACGTCGCGCACCCGATGTCGCATCCGAGCGCGGAGGAGTTCTTCACCGCCCACACCGAGTCCGGCCCGCTCCGGCCGCTGGCCGACGACCGCGGACCCGAGTTCGTCGCCCGGCTCCGCGAGGAGTTCCTGCGGCTCGCCCCATCCGGTGAATGGCGGCACCGGCCACGGGCACGGCACATCGTTGCTCGGTCCACGCCGAAGCAATCGCTTGCCCCACAACAACAAACATGGTGATCTACCGCGAGAACCCGAAGGAGACACCATGAAGAGCCATGTCGTCGGTTCCCTCCTCCGGCCCGCGGGCCTGCTCGCCGCACGGGAGCAGCACGCGGCGGGCCGGCTCTCCGGGGAACAGTTGCGGGAGCTCGAGAACGAGGCCGTCGACGCCGCGATCGCGCTCCAGGAAGAAGCGGGGATCGACGTCATCACCGATGGCGAGCAACGGCGCGGCGTGTACTTCGACTCGCTGGCCGGGGTGCTCGACGGCATCACCCCGGTCCTGCCCGGCCAGAGCGCGGTCGTCGACGCGATGGTCGGCGCGGACGCCTGGCACACCGACGAAGAGGCCGCCCAGCTGGACGAGCTGGAGGCGAAGCTGCTCATCACCGGCAGGCTCGCGCGCCGCGAATCCCTTGCCCTGCGGGAGTTCGAGTACGCGAGCCGGCGGGCGAAGCACCCGCTCAAGGTGACGCTGCCGTCGCCGAGCAGCATCGCGTTGGTGTTCTGGTCCAACGAACACTCCACCGCCGCCTACCGCGACGTGTCCGAGGCGATGGACCACGTCGCCGAACTGCTGCGCGAGGAGATCGCCGCGCTCGCCGCGCGGGGCTGCCGCTACATCCAGCTGGACGCACCGGACCTGACTTTCCCCATCAACGAGGCGAAGTTCTTCTACGAGGCGGCGGGGCTCGACCGGGACCGGTTCCTCGACAAGAGCGTCGATCTGCTGAACAGCGTCATGACCGAACCCGGCGTCACGTTCTCCGTGCACGTCTGCCGGGGGAACAACCAGGGGCAGTGGCACACCTCGGGCGGCTACGGTTCGATCGCGGCACAGGTGTTCCCGCGCCTGGAGAAGGTCGACCACGTTTTCCTTGAGTACGACGACGAGCGCTCCGGCGGGTTCGAGCCGCTGGCCGAGGTGCCGGACGACAAGGTCGTGGTGCTCGGGCTGGTCTCCACCAAGACCGATGTGGTCGAGTCCCGCGCGGACGTCGAGCGCAGGATCGAGGAAGCGGCGAAGTTCCACCCGGTGGACCGGCTGGCCGTCTCCCCGCAGTGCGGCTTCGCATCGGCCATGCAGGGCAACCCGTTGTCCGAGGCCACGCAGCGGGCCAAGCTCGAACTCGTCGGAGAAGTCGGCCGCGCGCTGGCGTCCTGACACGTGGACACGGGCGGCGGCGGGGCTCTCCCGCCGCCGCCCGGAGTTCAGTCGTCGTCGTCACCGATCCCGATGCCGATTCCGATGCCGATCCCGAGATCGATGCCGATCCCCACGCCGATCCCGATGCCGATCCCGATGCCGTCGTCGTCATCGTCGTCGTCGTAGCGGTCTCGCTCGGCGATGGTGGCGCGCACGCGCTCGCGAATGCGATCGGCCTTGTCGTTCCCGGTCTGCGTCGCGCTCGCCGTCAACTCGCCCGCGGGCGCCGCCGAGCCGATACCGGCGCTGAACGGCAGCACGACCGCCAGTGTCGCGGTAACGATCATGATTCGACCGATCATCCGAACAGTGTTCATCACGTACCCCTCTCCAGAGAATTCTGGATATCCCCAGAAACAAAATGTAGCCGAATCAAGGAGAATCCGAAGGCCCCGGTAGGCGGAAAACGATCAGTGCAGCTCGAATTGTGTCCCGTGAAATAAACATGCGATTTTCGTAGCCGCCCGACCGGCAAACCTCTCCTGGTGCGACCCCCTTCGGGATGACGGAGCGCGAGGTCACGACGCGCGGTGATGACCACCAAAACACCGCAGGGTGAATTCTGCGAGAGGACGGTTGGAGAGCCCGGCGAGGGTTATTCGCAGCGATATCGGAACTGACCGCTGCGGAGGCAGAAATGGGCACGGCAGTCATCGGCGACGGCACCTGGCTCAGCGACGAGGTGACCGAGGCGGTCTCGGCCGCGGCGGCCGCGCTCGCCGGGAACGGGGACGACGCGCAGGTCCAGCGGCTCCTCGCGGCCCGGCTGGTCCTGCGGGCGAGCGCGCACGCGGCTGAGGAGATCTTCGCGCTGCGGCCCGCCGTCTCCGTCGGCGACCTGATCAACGTCACGCGCACCACGTGCCGCCTCGTGGAGATCACCCTCGGCGAGCTCTTCGTGGCCTACGGCGCCGACGCGGCGCTCCCACGGAGCACCAGCACCGGACCCGACATCGCGCTGAAGCGTCTGGGGCCGCCGTTGCTGCGGCTCGGAAACGTGCTGTGGGCCCACGCGCGCTGTTCGCGCATCAGGTTCGTCGGTGAGCAGATCCAGGTCGCCGCGGGCGACGTTCTGGCCCACTCCATTCGTTCGCGCTAGGAGGCGGAATGACCGGCAAGATACAGGCGGCGCTCACGGTGTTGCTCACCATCGCGGCGGCGACACCGGCGCTGGCCCAGGAACCCATCGGGGACACCGCGATGGGTTCGCAGATCGCCAAGCACGAAGGCGTCTCGCCGGAGCGCCCGCGAACGCACGAGGACGTTCCGCTCGACCCGAGGACCGGGGCGTCGGTTCCGGGCATCGACGTCAGCGGGCACCAGCGCAACGTGGACTGGGCGGCCCAGTGGAACGCCGGGAAGCGCTTCGTCTACGTGAAGGCCACCGAAGGAACGGCGTTCAAGAACCCGTACTTCGCCCAGCAGTACAACGGCTCCTACAACATCGGCATGATCCGCGGCTCGTACCACTTCGCGCTGCCCGACCGCTCCAGCGGAGCCGCCCAGGCCAACTACTTCGTCAACAACGGCGGCGGGTGGTCGAAGGACGGCAAGACCCTGCCCGGTGCGCTGGACATCGAGTACAACCCTTATGGCGCAACGTGTTACGGGCTCAGTCACGCCGCGATGGTCGCGTGGATCAAGGACTTCTCCGACACCTACCACAAGCGCACCCGTCGTTACCCGGCGATCTACACGAGCACCAACTGGTGGTCGAAGTGCACGGGCAACCACGGCGACTTCAGCAAGACCAACCCGCTGTGGGTGGCGCGGTACAACTCCCACATCGGGCCGCTGCCGTACGCGTGGTCGATCCACACGATCTGGCAGTACTCGGAGAAGCCGATCGACCAGAACTCCTTCAACGGCAACTACAGCCGCCTTCAGGTCCTGGCGCGAGGCTGACTCACCGCGGGCTCAGCGCGGCGGCGTGGTAGCGGCATCCCGCGTTCCACAACAGGAATGACGGCATCCCGGCGTCGTGCGCGGCCTGGATCTGCGCCCGGACCTCCTGGGGGCCGTAGGTCCTGCCGAGCGAGAAGTCCTGCAGCCACGGGATGATCACAGCCCGGCCGCCGCGCACGGCCTCGGCGAACGCGCCGAGTGACCGCTTCACGATCTCGTAGGGATCGGCGTTCGGGTCGCTCACGCCGTACTCCCCCTTGCCCCAGTGCGAGGGGTAGACCATCGGCGCGATGTAGTCGGCGTGCCGCGCCAGCGCCGGGATGTCCTGGGCCACCGAGGTCGGGCTCGACACCGCGATGCCGAAGACCGACACGCCGAGCAGCGCACCGCGCTCCCGCAGAACGCGTCCGCTGTCGGCGACGAAGCTGGTGACGCTGTCCTCCGCGCTGCCGCTCAACCCCGGGAAACGCATCTGCGCCAAGGGTCCATCGGGTCGTCGGATGTAGTCGTAGAGGATGTCGTCGAAGCCGAGACCGGCGGCCTCCACGGCGAGATCGAGGTTGTACGCGCGGACTTCGGGATGCGCGAGGTTGGTGAAGGCGTACTTGCCGTAGCCGCTGCTCCACGGCTGACCGTTGGGTCGCTGGACGAGCATGTCGCGGTGACCGTTCTGCCAGGCCCACGCGCCGAGCACGGGATCCCGGAAGACCACCAGCCGACCGACGACTTTCCCGCCGAGCGCGTGCACCTGCTCGACGGCCTGCTTCGCGTCGTAGGCGTCGTGGGCGATCGCGCCGATCTCCCGGGCACGCGGCAGCGCGCTCGGATAGCCGATCTTGCCGCTCTCGTCCTTGATGTCCAGCTCGACGGTGTCGATCTTGTGCTCCCGCACCAGGTTCAGCACAGGATCGCGGAGCGCGGGCACCGACCAGGCGTGCGCCGTGAGGTGCAGCGCGCGCATCCCCGGGTGCTCGGCGTCCGCCGTCGTGGTCGTGGGTGCGGGCTTGCTCGTGGCCGGACCCGGTATCGGCGGCGCGAGTTCGGCCGCTGGTTTCACCGGTGACACCAGGGCCAGTGCGAGGCCGACTGCGGCCAGGACCGCGGTGACGATCAGCGCCACCAGGACAAGGGTCGTGCCACGGCGTTTGAGGCTGTGCCTGCCCACGGTGGCCTCCTCGTGCGTCAGTAGGGCTGTGCGTGTTGCCGCGCGCTCGGCGCGAGAAGTCCTTCCAGGTCGCGGGGAAAGGAGATCCGGCGCGGGTTGCCGTCCGAGGTGTAGCGCTGGGGGCTGCCCGCGGCGAGCTTGTCCAGCCACGCGGTCGAGGCGAACCGGGCCTCGTTCCCGACCGCGCCCTGGGAGCGGATGCGGGGGATGCGGGCGGGGTCGAAGTCCTTGCTGTGCGGGGAGCTCGCCGGTTCGGCCCCGACCAGGAACACCCCGGCGTGGCGGTAGTCCACCCCGTCCGCGGACCCGCTGACGGCCAGGTCCTCGTCCCTCGGAAGAGAACCGAACGGCAGCGCCAGGGTCTCCATCGGCACCCCCGGGTGCTGCTCGCCGAACCAGCCCGTGAGCCGGGCGATGGCGCGTTCGGCCTCCCGCGGTTTGGCCTTGCGCAGGTCGGTGTGCGCCAGCGTGTGGTTGCCGACCTCGAAACCGTTGTCGGTGAGCCAGGACAACGCCTTGCCGGTGCGGTCGGCGAAGGGGTGGGCGTTGATGAAGAAGGTCGCCGTCGGGGTGAACCCGGGGTGCGCCTTCGCCACGTCCAGCAGGATGCCCACGGCGCACGTGGGCAACGGGCGGTCGCGCGCGTCCAGGGTCAGCTGGCTCTGCAGCCCGTCGTCGAAGGTGAGGACGACGGGATGCCGCCCTGCGGGCACGTCCAGCGCTCCGGTGGCCAGGTCGCGCGCCCGGACCGGCACGTACCCCTCCCGCGCCAACCGCTCCAGCTCGGCCCGGAACTCCGCCGGGGTGCGCTCGTAGACGCTGGTCGGGTACTCGACGATGCCGTGGTACATCAGCACCGGCACCACGCCCAGCTCGTTCGCCTTCACGTCCCGGGGCGCGGGCGCCACCACGAGGGGCGGGCTCGCGGGCACGGTGCCGGTGGAGCCCTGCGCGCTGCTGCACCCGGCCAGCAGCACGAGCACGAAGGTGACGACGATCGCTCTCATCCGCTTGGAATTCCCGAAGGACCCGCATCGGCACCACCCGATGAGGTGCATGCTGGCGGCATGACTCCTGCCGAGCCGCGGATCGGCCACACCTACCG
The DNA here is from genome assembly GCF_900103775.1 of Allokutzneria albata. Lineage (GTDB taxonomy): Bacteria > Actinomycetota > Actinomycetes > Mycobacteriales > Pseudonocardiaceae > Allokutzneria > Allokutzneria albata. The sequence continues at coordinate 5,004,395 of NZ_LT629701.1, forward strand.
GGTCCGCATCCCCCGCCACGAGAGCCCCGCCAAGTACGTCACCGGGCGTCCGGGACGGGGTGCCGCGGACCTGATGTTCCTCCAGCTGGCCTTCGCCCACGGCGACGGGCTGAGCGCCGACTTCGACATCACGCTGACCTCCGTCGGCGAGGAGCTGGCGGGCGAACCGGCGGTCACCGGGGTCAAGGTCGTGGACACGACGCACGTCAGCACTCCCCTGGCCCCTCAGGTGGCGGCGGCGCTCGGGCTGTCCCCGGACGTGGAGTACGTGGTCGAAGGAGTGCTCAGGGACGCGCGGTCGGGTGAACCCGTCCAGGTGCTGGCCGAGGAGACGCTGACCATTCCCGTTTCCTGGCTCCACGAATAAGAAGAGCGTTCACACGGGCTTTTCACGTGCACCGCGCAAGGTGTGCGTCCACGTCAAACGGCCAGAGCCGCTGAGTTCCCACTTTTGAGTCATCTCCGGCCGTCCCCGCCGCCGGGTACGCGAAACTGGACCCATGGCGGTCACTCGACGTGTCTTCTTCAGCGGCGCGATGGCGGCGCCTTTTCTCGCGCAGCTGGGCGGCACGGCCCAGGCGAATCCCGCGGTCGACGTGAAGTTCACCCTGCTCAGCGGGCTCGGTGAGATCCGGCTGACCGAACTGGCGCTCAAGCGGCTGGCCACGGAGCAGATCCAGGTCCAGGCGGTCGCCCCGGCCGCCCCGATCCTCGGTGCGGACGGGAAGACCGTCGAGGGCGTCACGCTCACGCCGGAGTACGCCACCGGCACCATCGACGCGCTCGGCAGGCCGGGAACGGGCTCGGGGCGCGCGCTCGGCGGCGTGGTGCTGCGGAACGCCACGGCCCGGATGGAGATCACCGGCATGCGCACCTCGGCGCCGGACGGGCGGATCTTCGCCTTCCTGAAGGTGAACGACGAGTGGGTCGGCGAGCTGCCGCTCTACGTCAGCGATCCCGGCGCGATGCGCCTGTCGGTGGAACCCGGGCTGCCGGGCAAGCCGACCACGCTGAAGGGCAGCGGCATCCCGGTGACTCCTTCCCAGGAGGGCATCGACGCCTTCGCCGAGGCGTTCGGCGTCGCGCTGTTCACCTTGACGGACAAGGTGTTCACCGCGTCGGGCAGCGGACTCGGCCTGCCGCTGCCCGTGCTGTCCGGCTGATCGTCACCCCGCGCCGAGGACGGCGTCCCCGGGGTGCCTCCCGGTCGTGGCGATGGCCACGGCCTGGAGGCGGCTGGCGCGCAGGAACGGGTAGGCGGCCTCGCCGTGGGTGCCCCCGCTGAGCCCGGTGCCGCCGAGTCCGGGCAGGTGCGGGGCGTGCGCGAGGTGCGAGTCGTTGACCTTGAGCACTCCCCCGTTGGTCACAGCGGTGCTGAACCGCTCGATGACCTCCGGGCTCTCCGCCCACAGCGAGTTCCGCAGGCCGTACTCGTTGCCGTTGAGGAACTCGACGCAGCGATCGAGCAGGTCCGGCCCGTCGTCGGGCACGACGACCGACAGCAGCGGGAAGAAGGTCTCCTCGCGCACGGCCGAGACGTTCTCGGCCAGCTCGAACCCGTCGACGCGCAGCACTGTCGGCTCGATGAACAACCCTTGCGGATCGGGTTCCCCACGCAGGTCGATCTGCGTGCCACCGCAGACCTTCGTGGCGCCCACGCTCATCGCCTGATCGAGGCAGCGCCGGAAGGCCGTGGCGCGCAGGACCGGGCTGAGCACCGTGTCGGAGTCCTCCGGGTCACCCGGCCGCAGCGCTGACGCCGCCTCCCGCAGCCGCGCCAGCAGGTCGTCGGCCACGGCGGGGTGGACGATGACGTACTTGGGGCTGAAGCACGTCTGGCCGGACGCGTAGAACGCCTCCAGCAACGCGGCAGTGGCGTGGCCGAGGTCGGCGTCGTGCCACACCAGCACGCCGTCGTTGCCGGACAGCTCCAGGATCGCCCGCTTGCCGCGCTCCACGCACTTCTGCTCCAAGGCGAGCCCGTGCTCGCTGGAACCGAAGTAGTAGATGGTGTTCACCAGCGGGCTGTCCAGCCACTGCCGCACGGTGACCTCGAAGTCGGCGCACAGCACGTTGAACATCCCGGCGGGTGCCCCGCGCGCTTCGAGCACCGGGATGATGACGTTGTGCAGGGCGTAGCTCAGCGAACTGGCGCAGCTGCGCGGAACGCGGATCACCACGCTGTTGCCCGACAACAACACCAGTGACGCGATCAACCCGAACAGCGGTGCGTTGGCGGGCGGGTCGACGCACACCACGCCGTCCGGCCGGCGCTGCAGCACGATCTTGTGATGCGGTGTGGTGATCTCCTGCCGGAGCAGGGACTCCGCCTGCTCAAGGCTCTCCGGCCGGACGAGGTCGAGCACGACGTTCAGCTGCGCCTCGGCCAGCAGCCGCGGGCAGCCCTCCATGCGCAGGATCCGGGACAGCTCTTCGCGGTGTTCCAGGAAGGCCGCGTACAGGTCTCCGACGTAGGCCAGGCGCTCGGCCACCGGCACCGCGCGCAACCGCGGCACCGCGTCGGCCGCCGCGCGCAGCGCCGCCTGCCCCTGTTCGGGAGTGCTCAGCGCGACCGAGCAGAGGACGTGCGGGTGGGCGTGCAGCTCCTCCTCGGAACCCTCGCGGAGCAGGCGGAACAGCGTCGCCGCCTCGGTTCCGCCCGCCTCCAGCACGGTGCGGACGCTCATCCCGTACGCGCGTTCCCCGGTGTCGACCCGCTCTCCGCCGATGTAGAGCGGGAAGTGGCGGACAGCGGTCTGAGTCACGTGTTCTCCTCGGTTTTGAAGTAGGTGACCAGCGAGCGGGACAGGTCGTCGATCCCGCTGCTCGCGACGACCCGCATGATGGGGATCTCCCGGCCGAACCGGCGCCGCATCTTGGTGACCAGTTCGGCGCCCATCAACGAGTCCACGCCCAGCTGGTCCAGCGGGCGGTTGCGGTCGATGCGCTCCGGCGCGACGCCCAGGACCTCGGCGAGCGTCTTGACGATGATCTCCGCGACCAGTTCGACCGCTTCCTCCGGTGCTGCCTCACGGAGCCGGTCCAGCAGGTCGTCGTCCTCGTCGGTGGAGGTCTGCCCGCCTCCGCCCAGCTCGCCGAGCCGCGGCGTGGTCAGGTGCGAGTACAGCCGGCCCAGGAACTCCCCGTCGTGGCTCCACACCACCGAAACCCCAGGCCCGCCGACGAGGTCGTCCAGCGCCTCGCGCACGTGGCGCAGCGACAGCAGGGTCAGGCCCGCCCTGGTGACGGTCTTGGCGGTCGCCCTGTTGCGGGCCACGTAACCGACCTCGCCCAGCGCACCCCAGGCGATCGTCTGCCCGACCAGCCCGCGCTCCCGGCGAGAACGCGCAAGTGCTTCCAGGAACAGGTTTCCCGCGCAGTAGGCGGCTTGCCCGGCGTTGCCGAAGACAGCGGCGGCCGAGGAGAACATGAGGAACAGGTCGAGGTCGTGGCCCTCCGTGACGCGGTCGAGGACCATCGCACCGGCCATCTTCGGTGCGAGCACCGCGCGGAACCGCTCGGGCGTCAGGTCGGCGGTCATCACGTCGTCGAGCACCATCGCCGCGTGCACGACTCCGCGCAGTGGGGCGTTGATCGACTCGACGACACCCCGCATCGCGGCCTCATCGGTCACGTCGGCCGCGTGCACCGTCACTTCGACCCCGCGCGCGGTCAGCTCGGCGACGACGTCCTGCGCCTCGGGAACCGCCATCCCGCGCCGGTTGACCAGCGCGAGGTGCTTGGCGCCACGGTCGGTCAGCCACCGTGCCACCTCCGCGCCGAAGCCGCTCGCGCCGCCGGTCACCAGGTAGGTTCCCTCGGAATCGGGCGTGAAGCCGTTGCGCCGCAACGCCTTCTCGACGGGAGGACGCTGGTCGAAGGTGATGACCAGCTTGCCGATGTGCCGGGAGTGCTGCAGCGACCGGAATGCCTCCGCCGTCCGGGCGGCCGGGAAGGCCCGGTACGGGACGGGACGGATCGTTCCCGTCTCGAGGTGCGTGACGACCTGCTCGTACTGGCTGACGATCTCGTCGTGGCGCAGCCGCCCCAGCTGGTCGATGTCCACGACGAAGTAGCTGATGTTGTTGCGCAGCGGGAAGAGGGAGACGTTGCGGTCGCCGTAGAGGTCGCGCTTGCCGAGCTCGACGAACCTGCCGCCGAACCGCAGCAGCTCCAGGCTCCTGCCGATGAACTCGCCGCCGAGCGAGTTGAGCACGACGTCCACGCCCTGCCCCCCGGTGACGGCCAGCACGTCGGCGACGAAGCTGAGGCTGCGCGAGTCGAAGACGTGCTCCACCCCGAGCAGCTTCAGGAAGTCGCGCTTCTCCTCGGTGCCCGCGGTGGCGATCACCTTCGCGCCGACGAACGCGGCGCACTGGAGGGCGGCCAGCCCGACGCCACCGGCCGCGCCGTGCACGAGCACCGTCTCGCCCGCGCGCAGCTTGGCCTGGTGCAGCAGCCCGTAGCTCGCGCTCAGCAGAGCGACGGGCATCGTCGCGGCGCCCAGCGGGCCGATCTCCTCCGGCACCGAGGAGATCAGGTTCTCGTCGGCGATCACGTGCGAGGCGAAGGAGCCGGGCGCCGAGCCGAAGACCTCCTCGCCCGGCCGGAAGCGCGTCACTCCCGGGCCGACGGCGGTGATCACGCCGGCGCACTCACCGCCGAGGTGCATGCCGGCGATCCCGCCCTCGACCACCCAGCCCGGCAGCATGCCGATCGCGATCAACGCGTCCCGGTAGTTGATGCTCGCCGCCTGGACTTCGATGCGCACCTGGCCCGCACCGGGCTCCGGCAGCTCCATCTCCACCCACGCCAGCTCGTAGGACGGCCCCGCGTCGCGGGCGATGAGCCGATACGGCGCGGACGTGTCCGCGGGGGTGGGAGGCAGATCGCGCAACCGGGGTACGAATCGGCCGGAGGCGGTGAGCACCACCTCGTCCTCGTCAGTGGGATCGAGGAGTTCCCGGGCGATGCGGTCGACCGGAACGCCCTGTCCCACCGAGACCCTTCTGACGCCCAGCACGCTGTGCTCGGCGGCCACCGTCCGGGTTGCTCCCCAGAGCGCCGCGTCGACGGGAGTGGTCGCGCGTTCCGGTGCCGGGTTGAGCCCCGTCGGACCGCCGACCAACCACAGTCGCGTCACCGACCCCGCCGGGAGGTCGGCGGTCGCGACGATGAGTTCGCGAACGAACTCGAACCGCTCGGTGGTGGCTTCGACGGGGTCCTCCGGCTCCGGCCCGAGCACGAACACCACGTCGGTCTCGGATGAGGTGAACCAGTCGGCCATGCGGCTTCCCGAGGCCAGCAAGGCGTCCGCGCCCAACTCGGTCAACTTCGCGGTGAGCGCGTCCGCCAGAGCCGCGCCCTCTTCGGCGACGACCACCACGCGACCGGCGCTCACGGCTTCCGGCTCCTGAAGGGCACCTCGGCGCCAGCTCGCCGTCGTCACCGAGCACAGTTCGCCCTCGACGACGGTCCGCACTCCATGGAAACCGCTGTCTGCCAGCAGATCACGCCACTGCGGAGCGGTGAGCATCGGCGAGGACGGACGCAGGTCGAGATCGGTCATCGACCAGAACCCCGGGACCACTCCGAACGGCAGGGCAAGGCTCACCGGATCGTGCGGCTCGACCAGCACCAGGCGACCGTGATCGGCCAGCACCTCCGACACCCCGCGCAGCGCCGAACGCACGTTCTTCGCGGTGTGCAGAGCATTCCCGGCCACCACGACGTCGAAGCCGCGAAGCCCGGAACCGGGCTCGTCGAGGTCGAAGGTCCGGTACTCGACGAAGTCGTAGCGCGCGAACCGGGCCTCAGCGGGCGCGAGGAAGAACTGCGACACATCGGTGAAGACGTAGCGCGTGCGGTCCGCGGGCAGGACGGGAAGCAGTGCCGCAGTGAGCGCGCCGGTACCACCGCCGACTTCGAAAATCCTCAGTGGACGGTCGGCGGGCCACGCTTCGACGAGCGTTCGCACCACTTCGGCGACGGCCTGGTTGGACGGGCTCAGCACGGGTGACAGGTCGTAGCAGTGAGCGAGGGTGTCACTGCCGTGCGCGGGGAAGAGGATGTCGACCGCGTCCCGCTCACCACGCAGCAGCTCGGACAGATGCATGCCGCAGCGGCCCACCAGCGTCAAATCCGGTGTGTGCTCGGGGAAGTCGGCGACCAGAGCCGCGAAGTCAGGGTCCACTTCGGTGGAACGCACCCGCCACCGCGTACGACCCTGGAACTCACCGAGCCATTCCAGGTGACCGTGCTCCACAGCCAACCCGGTGAGCATGTCGAGCAGACGGGACAACTCCGGCCGCACGCCGAGGTCTTCGGTGAAGAACACCTCAGCACCGTCAACCAGGTCGGTGAACGCGCGCACCGCGAACGCCGCGGTGGCCGCGAGCCGACGGCGCAGGAACTCCGCGTAGCGCGCCACCGGCGGCACTTCGACGCGAGGCGGCTCCCACACCACCTCGGCGCCGCACGGCAGTTCTCTCGGCGCGGCACGGAGTTCGGTGTGCTGACGCAGCACCGGACGACGGCTCGGCAGTTTGATGCGGAGGAACCGGAAGTCGGTCAGCTCCAGCAGAACGACCCCGGCCTCGTCGGTGAGCATGATGTCCGCGGACGCCCAGCTCTCGGAAACCGTCCGGCAGCGGAAGTACACCGAGCCCGTCTCGGTCGGAGTTCCCCACAACCGCGCGGCGCCGACTGCCACAGGCAGGTAGGAGTCTTCTTCGGCGACGAACCCGCGACGGATCCGGCCGAGCTGGATGGCGACCTGGGGAGCGACGTCGGTCCACGCCGGGTGCGCGTGGAACCTCGTGAAGTCCAGGTGGCTGCAGTCGTAGTCGCCCAAGACCTCCATTCCGTCCACCCACAACCCGGACATGGCGAGGAACTCCGGCCCGTAGCCGAGCCCGAGGCGTTCCCCGTCCGCGTACAACGTCTCGCGGTCGACGTGCTCACCGCGTTCGGCGAACCGTGCGCGCAACGCCGGGAGGTCCAAAGGCGGTGGGGCCGCGGCCACCCTGCGCCGTACCCGGCCCCGCGCGTGGGTCTGCCACGGCTGCCCTTCGGCGGACCGCGTTGCGACCCGGAACACACCGTCCTCTTCGGACAGTGAAACCTGCATGCGGGGCAGGTCGGACTCGTCGTCGGGTGCGACCATCGGCTTGGTGATGTGCAGCTCGCACACCTCCGCCGGGCCGTCGAAGGCCAGCTGTCCTGCTGCCCAGCCCATTTCGAGGTAGCCGGCGGCGGGCATGATCGGCGTCCCCGCGGCACGGTGCCCGGCGAGCCACGGCAACCTTGCCGGGTCCACCGTGGACTGCCATGTGGGATCAGCGACCGATGCGCGGTCGCCGAGCAGCACGTGATCCGGCGAGGCACCGGTGCCGCTCCAGGTGTACTGGCTGCCCAACCAGAACCGCTCGCGCTGCCACGGGTATGCGGGCAGCTCAACGACTCTGCCCGGCTGCGCGAATGCGGCGATCGGCACACCGGCGGCGAGCGCGGCCTCCAGAGCCGCGCTCAGGGCAACGGCTCCGGGCTCGGATCTCGTCAGCGTGGGCAGAACCGCGAGGACGTCGTCCTTCGCCGCCCGCTTCACGTATGTCTGGAGCACCGGCTTCGGTCCGATCTCGATGATCGTGTCGAACCCCGCCGCCACGAGGTGATCCGTTGCCGCGGCGAACCGCACCGGCTCGCGGACATTGCGCCACCAGTACTCCGCGTCCATCTTCTCGCCCGCCAACGGTTCGCCGGTGACGGTCGAGACGAACTCGACGGTGGCCGGTTTGGGGGCGAGATCCGCCAGGGAGACCAGCAGTGGCTCGCGCAGCGGCTCCATCGCGGAGCTGTGGAAAGGGTAGTCGAGGTCCAGCATGCGGCAGAAGACTTCGCGCTCCGCCAAGCGATCCGCGAGGTCGTGCAGATCCGCCTTGGGACCGGCGACCGTGATGTCGTTGGCGCTGTTGATCCCGGCGAGTTCGACGCGCCCGTCGTAGCGCGCGAGGACCTTCTCCGCTTCCTCCGGCGCGAGGTTGACCGCGGCCATGGTTCCCGTGCCCGCGGTGCTCGCCTGGGCCACACTGCGTGCCACCACCAGTTCCACGGCCTGGTCCATGTCGTAGATCCCGCCGACGAACGCGGCTGCGATCTCACCGACGCTGTGCCCGTACACCGCTTCCGGGCGCAGACCGGATTCGGCCAGTGTCGCGGCGATCCCCACCTGGACCGCGAACAGAAGCGGCTGGATCACGCTCGTGTCGTGCAACCTCGGCGCGGCTGAGCGCAGCTCCTCGGTGACCGTCCAGCCGACACGGGGTTCCAGAGCGGCGTCGACCTCGGCGATGACCCGCGCGAACACGGGATCGGTGTCGAGCAGGTCGACGGCCATGCCCGGCCATTGCGCACCGTGCCCGGAGAAGGCGAAGGCCACTCGTCCCCGCTCGGTGGCGCGCTGCGGCTTGACTTTCTTGGCCAACCGCTGCCGCGCCTCTTCCGCGTCCGCCGCGAGCACGACTCGGCGGAACGCGTGCTTGCCTCGGCGCTGATAGGAGGTGTAGGCGACATCGGCGAAGTCAGCGCAGTCAGTGAGGCGTTCGTCCATGCGGGACAACGCTTCCGCCAATGCCTCTTCCGTGTGCGCGGAGACGACGATCGGCAGCTTGGCCCCCGTGCGCGCCGGGGGTTCCTGCGGGGCGGGCGGCTTCTCCAGGACCACGTGGACGTTGGCCCCACCGAAGCCGAACGAATTGACTCCGACGAGCCGACCGTGCGCCGGACGCACTTCCTCCACTGTAGACAGTGCGAGGCCGTCGAAGTCGATCGCGGTGCTGCGCGGAGCCGCGTTCGGCGTCGCGGGGATCTCGCCGTGCCGTAGCACCAGGATCGCCTTGCACAGCCCCGCCATGCCGGACGCGGGTTCGAGGTGTCCCAGGTTGCCCTTGATCGATCCGATGGGCAGCGGCGCTCCGGAGCGGCGGACGCCGAGGGCCCTGCCGATCGCCTGGCACTCCACCGGATCGCCGATCGGCGTACCGGTGCCGTGCGCCTCCAGGTACGCGAGGTCGTCCGGATCGAGGTCGAAGCCGTCGTAAACCCGACGCAGCAACGCTTCCTGAGCCTCGCCGCTGGGCAGCACCAGGCCGGTCGTGCGCCCGTCGCTGTTCGTCCCCGATCCGGCGATCACGGCGTGCACGCGGTCTCCGTCCGCCACCGCGTCCGCCAAGCGCTTGAGGACCAGCACTCCTCCGCCCTCGGCGCGCACGTAACCGTCGGCCTCAGCGGAGAAGGGACGGCAATGACCCGTGGGGGAAAGGAAACCCGCCTTGGCGAAGCCGACGTAGGTCATGGGGTTGAGCAACACGTTCAGCCCGGCGGCGAAGGCGACCCTCCCGCCACCGTGGCGCAGGTGCTCGCAGGCCAGGTGAACCGCGTTCAGGGAGGAGGCGCAGGCGGTGTCCACTTTGAGGCTCGGCCCGTGCACGTCGAGGTGGTAGGACAACCGGTTCGCAGTGTTGGACAGGGCAGAACCCGAGTTCGTGTACGGACCGATCGAGGTCCGCAGAACCATCTGCTGACCGCCGTAATCCAATGCGGAGACGCCGACGAACACCGCGCTGTCCGTGCCCGACAACACCCGCGGGTCGATCGCCGCGTCGTCGAGCGCTTCGACCCCCAGCTCCAGCAACAACCGCTGTTGCGGGTCGATGCACGCCGCCTCACGCGGGCTGATCCCGAAGAAGTCCGCGTCGAACCCGGCGATGTCGTCCAGGTAGCCGCCCGCGAACGTGTAGGACTTTCCCGGCCGCATCTGGTTGGAGTCCCAGTACCGCTCGACGTCGAAGCGCTCCGGCGGCGGCGCTCCGACCGCCTCCCGCCCCTCGGACAGCAGCGACCACAGCCCCGCCAAGTCGCCGACCCCGCCGGGGAACCGGCACGACACACCCACGATCGCGATCTTGTCCAGCACAGGGGGATCGTTCCGAACCCCCGGCGTCCACATCCATGGCGCGGCGACCGCTCCACCCGGATGTCCAACCCATCAGGTGATGCCGCGCAGGCGTTCCGCGTCCGGCGCGTCGACGAGCTCGGTCATCGCCGCCAGCGCCTTCCCGGCGTGCTCCTCCGCCAGGTCGTACTGGTCGTTGTCGAGGTAGACCTCGGCGAAGAACGTGTCGTGGCGGGCGTGGTGGTAGGCGTGGACGTCGCCGAGCGCGGTCAGTTGCGCCCTGGCTTCCCCAGCAGGGGCAACGCCTTCGCCGGATGGTCGACCGCGACGAACGCCCGGCCCAGGTCGAGCATCGAGATCGCGACCTTGCGCTCCGCACCGGCCGTGCCGCGCCAGACCTCCAGCGCGCGCTCGAAGTGCTCGACGGTGCCCGCCGGGTCTCCGGCGGCCAGGCAGACCGCCCCCAGGCCGTCCTCGACGTTTCCGGTGTTCCGCGGGGCGCCCGAGCGTTCGTTGACCTCCAGCGCACGGGCGAGGTGGCGCCGGGGCTCGGCGAGCTCACCCCGCGCCCGACAGCCCACCCCGGCGACGGCGTCGTCGCAGGCCCGAGCCGCCTCGACCGTCAGCTCCGCCAACTCGGGCCGGTCCTGGTAGTACCGGCGGTGCAGGAACAACGGCCATGGGCGGCGCGACGTCCGAGGGCGCTTGGCAGAAGTGGACATCACCGTGGATGGCTCCGGTCTGCACCACGGTGCCCGGCACGTTGTCGCTGACGTGCACCGCGCCCCTAACGCAGGATGATCACCCCACGCTAGCGCCTCGGCGGCGCGGCCGTCATCAGTCGCGCCGCCGAGAGCGTTCCGGCTAGGAGACCTGCCGCCAGGGCGAGCAGCCCACCCTGGACTCGCAAATTCGGATCTGGTAGATCGGATAAGTGATGTAGTCATTGTCGCAGTGCTCGTCCTCGCCGTCATCGACGCGCAGGACCATCACCTGGTTCGAGGGGTGCCAGTAACGCCCCTCCGCGTACACGTAGTTACCGTCCTTCTCCTTGTCGCAGGCGACAAGACCTCGGTCGTAGTAGGACGTGTAGGCGACGTCGTAGCCGTGGTAGGCGAAGGCGGCAGCGCTGGCGGAGGGCGCGACGAAAGCCGAGGCGAGCACCATTCCGGCAGTCAGGGACAGGACCTTTCCTGTCTTCTTCAACGGGTTCTCCATGGAATCGGAAAACTACTATGCGGAGATACCGGTGTCGCCGATCTTCGTGCCGTACCGAAACGCTACCGCGACTTGATCAAAACCAGCAGAAATATGAGAAACCGGCCCGCGGCCTCAGGATTCAGTGGGCAAGGTCGGTGAGCGGCAGCTCGGCCAGCACGATGCCGCGTCGCTGCCACGTGTACGTGACCAGCAGCCGGTCCGCGGTGAGGACCGCGGACGGGTAGCTGTACTCGGCGACACCGCTCGTGATGATGCCCGCGTCCCCGGGCGCGAATCCGGGAACGGCCGCGGGGTCGAGCGTCCTCGGGACGGCGGGGTCGACCGGAGCGACACCGTCATCGAGCACCATCGTCGTGCGCCAGGTGATCCCATCGTCATCGGACAACGAAACGACCAGGGGACAACGGCTTCCCCATGGCTCGGCGGCCGGGTTGTGCACGCACACCACGCGTCCCGAAGGAAGTCCGAGAGCGGTCAGCCCGCTGTTGTTGTTGGGCAACCCGGTCGGCACAGCCGCCGTCCACGAGCGCCCACCGTCCGGGGAAGCCGCCCGGTACGCCCTGCCCTCGGTGCTGCGCATCAGCGCGACTGGGCCGGACGCGCCCCACCACAAGGCTGGCTGGATGTGCCCCGCGCCCGTCACCTGCTTGCGGTCGACGGGAATCGGACGCGTGGACCAGGTTCGCCCTGCGTCCTCGGAGACGTCGACGAAGGGGTCCCAGCGCTGGGGATCTCCCCAGTTCTCGACCGAACCCGGCGCCAGCCACAGGCCCTCGTCTGTCCATAGGGGACGATTGCGCACCGGTCCACGGCCACCGGACCGATCACCGGGGACGAGTTCGCGGACCTGCTCCCACGTGCGACCGCCGTCGTGGGAACGCGTCACCAGCGTGATCCATTCGGAGATGCGCGGACCCACCTTGCAGAACAACCACAACGCGCCGTCCGGCCCGAGGCTCAGCACCGGGTTCCAGTGCGCGACGGCACGTCCGGTGTCCATCACCTGTTCCACGCCGCCGGCCGAGATCACGATCCGGTTGTCCGGCGTGCCTTCGTGGGTTCCCGCGAACCAGGCGACGATCGGCTCTCCGTCGACGACCTCGACCGTCGAGCCGTGGCACTGCTTCCAGCGAGGGTCGTCGACGGTGACGAAGCCGCGCTGGATCACGGAAGGCGCGCGATCCGCTGCAGCGCGGCCGGATCGAGCACCGGCGCGGGCATGCGCATCGCACCGTTGCCGTAGCCGAGTTGGCGCAGTGCGGCCTTGATGCCCTCGATCGTTCCGCCCAACGCATCGAGCACCGCGTCAACCTGTTGCTGTGCACTACGTTCGGCCTCGGCATCTCCTGAGGAGACTGCGTCGGCGAGCGCCCTGAACGGTCGTGGGAACGCAGCGGACAGCCCGGACACCACGCCCGTGCCGCCACTGCGGACGACGTGGGCGAGCGCGGTATCGGCGCCCGACCACAAGCGGGTCCCGGACGGCAGAGCTTCGACGTACTCGCCGAACCGATCGGCCGCCGATCCGCTCAGCTTCGCCCCGGCGAGCCCGGTCTCCGCTGAGATGCGGGCGAACTCCTCCGGTGGGACGATCACGCCGCTGCGCTCGCTGAAGAGGTAGCCGTAGGTCTCCGCCGTCCCCTCGACGGCGGTGATCGCGGCGAAATGCCTTGCCACAGAATCGAAATCGACCGGCAGGTAGTATGGCGTCAGAGCTGCGAGCCGCAGCGCTCCGGCCGCGACCGCGTTCCTGGCGAGCGTCACCGCGTCGCGCGTGCTCGCCGCGCCCACGTGGACGACGACCCTGGCCGGGCCGAAGACCGCGAGCGCCAGTTCGGTGAGTTCCTGGCGCTCACCGAGGTCGAGAGCGGGGAACTCCCCTGTGGTGCCACAGACGAACACCCCGTCGACGTGGTCGGCGAGGTCCGCGAAATGCCGTTTCGTCGTGTCGCGGTCGAGTTCGCCCGCGTCGTCGAAGAACGTGGGGACGGCCGTAAGGATCTCGGGCATGGCGAAGCCTCGCTCGTCGGAGTCAGGGTCAGGAAGCGCTCCTGCGTTCGGCCAGCACGGTGCGGATGCGCGCGCAGGAGCCGTCGAGGTGCGTGGTCAGCGTGCTGAGCGCGGCCTCGACGTCCCCGGACCGGACGACCGCCGCCAACTCGGCGTGGTCCTCGGCGATCGGCCGCAGATCCCGGTCGGTGTTGGTGATGTCGAGGACCGCCGCGAACAACGGCCGGTGCAGCTCCCAGGCCGCGGTCAGCCAGCGGTTGCCGCCGATGACGTAGAACCCGGTGTGGAAGTCCAGATCCGCGGCCGCGAAGTCGGCGGCGCTCGCGCTCTCGGCCGCCTTCCGCATCCTGGCGACCGCTTCCTCCAGGGGAGTCCAGTCGGCGTCGTCGCCGCGCGCGATGGTCTCCCGGATCGCCAGGCTCTCCAAGGCTCCGCGCAGCGAGTACAGCTCGACCAGGTCGGTGTCGCTCAGGCCGCGCACGTGCACACCGCGCCTGCGCGTCTCGACCAGGCCCTCGATCTCCAACTGCCGCAACGCGTCGCGCACGGGACCGCGGCTGACGTCGAAGCGCTCCGCGATCCAGCCCTCGACCAGGTGGGTGCCCGCGGCCAGCTCACCGCGCACGATCAACGCGCGCAGCTGGTCCAGCAGCAGCTCCCCGAGCGACGACTGGCGCAACGGATTGACGATCATCCACGGCTCCCCTGATCGATGCGGTCCTCACAGTATGCCGTCGTCGGTCAACGGTCAACGTCGACGGTTAACCGTTGACCGAACGCCCTCGGGGGGTCATAGTTCTCGGCGCAGGGGTCCAGGCGAAAGGGCGTCGCGATGGTCACGGCAGTTCCGAAGAAGACCCAGACAGACCGCAGGTACGCGTGGAAGGTCACCATCTCCAGCTTCCTGGGCAACACGCTGGAGTACTACGACTTCCTGGTGTACGGCACGGCGAGCGCCGTGGTGTTCCCGCAGGTGTTCTTCCCGGACGCCTCGGGCTTCGTCGCCACCCTCGCCGCGTTCGGCACCTTCGCCGTCGGGTTCCTCGCGCGGCCGCTGGGCGGGTTGTTCTTCGGCAACCGCGGCGACACCAGGGGCCGCAAGTCGACGCTGATCGTCACGTTGACCGTGATGGGCGTCAGCACCATCCTGATCGGGCTCCTGCCGAGCTACGCCAGCATCGGGATCTGGGCGCCGATCCTGTTGGTGGTGCTGCGACTGCTCCAGGGCTTCGCGGTCGGCGGTGAGTGGGGCGGCTCGATGATCATCGTGCTGGAGTCGGCCCCGCCGAACCGCAGGGGCTTCTTCAGCGCGTGGCCCAACACCGGCGGCTTCTCCGCGCAGATCCTGATCACGCTGGTCTTCGCCTACGTGTACACGCTGTCCCCGGAGGACCTGCTGAGCTGGGGCTGGCGCGTCCCGTTCCTGCTGTCCGCGGTGATCCTGGTGATCACGTTCTGGATGCGGCGCAGCCTGCACGAGAGCCCGGTGTTCGCCGAGAGCGTCGCGGACAAGCGCGTCGAGAAGGCGCACAACCCGATCCGCTCGATCTTCGTCGAGGACTGGCGCAACCTGCTGCTGATCATCGGGCTGCGCTTCGCCGAGGCCCTGCCCTACTTCCTGCTCACCGTGTTCGCGTTGTCCTACGGCAGTTCCACGCTGGGCATGCAGAAGAGCACCTTGAACAACGTGATCCTGATCGTCGCCGTGCTGTCCTTCGTCTCGCACGGGCTGTTCGCCCTGCTGTCCGACCGCATCGGCAGGCGCCCGGTCTACTTCTTCGGCGCGGCGGTGGTCTTCGTGATGGCGTTCCCGTTCTTCGGGTTGCTGCACAGCGGCTCGTTCGCGCTCATCACGCTCGGCTACGTGCTGGTGCTCAACATCGGGCACAACGCGATCAACTCGATCCAGCCCGCGTTCTTCGCGGAGCTGTTCCCCACCGAGCGCAGGTACACCGGCGCCGCGGCGGGGCGGGAGATCGCGTCGATCCTGTCCGGCGGACTCACCCCGTTCATCGCCACCGCCCTCGCCGGACCGGGCGGCACGCGGTGGTGGCTGGTCGCGGGCTATGTGATGCTCGGCGCGCTGGTCACCATGATCGCGGTCGCCAAGGCCCCGGAGACCCTGCACCGCGAACTGTGAGTCATCGCAGTGCGTGCCACCAGTCGGCGCGGGTCGGCTCGCGCAGGGCGTTCGTTCCACAGTGGACTTCGCCGGGCAGCTTGTGCAGGAACGCCCCAGTCCTCGGCCCAGGAGACCTTCACCGGGATCGAACAGGTCCACCCCGTCGACGACGGGCCCGTGCGGCCTGGGCGCGGCGAAGGTGCCCGGCGTGAGGGGCCTACCACCCGGAGACCGAACTGATGGAGACCAGGCGCTGGACTGGCTGACCGGGCACGGCGTCCTGGCCGATCCGGTGCTGCGCGACCTCGTCACCCAGACCGACAGCGCGCGGCTGTTCGGCACGTTCTGCCCCGACGCCGACCCGGACCGGCTGCAGCTGGACGTGGACTGGTGCTGTCGACTGGTGGGGACAGGCCCAGGCCGGGCGGGCTTTCGGCTTGCGTGGGCTGGGCTTCCAGCGTGAGGGGCTGGGCTTACAGCTGGGAGTCGGCTGGTTCCGGCGTGGGGCCGGCTTGACCTGGGGCCCCTTGCGCGTGCCCCTGGGCCTTTCAGGGGCACGGGATGAAACTCCGGCCCTCGCACGAGCGTATGGCACGCGCACGCCAGGTAAAGCCGACCGCCCCAGCCCTACCTCGCGCCAGCTGGAACTGGCTTTCGTTTGCTGAAACCGTTGGCGTGTAAGGGAAAGTTCACTCCGTAGACCCATGATCCACTATTTGCAGACGCTAAAGTAGGAGTATGGCCCCTGCCGATATCGAAGACGACGTCGTGGCCGCCTACGCAGCTATAGGTAAGGCGGTCGCGGACTTCGCTGCAACCCTGATGAAGCTCTATGACGACCTCGACCCGCAAGTGCAGCAGTATGCCGGGGATGTCCTGATGCCGCTGCTGCGTGTCTCCCAGGTCAAGGGCAACAAGCTCATCGACCGCGCCATGTCACTGATCGACCATCCGGCTGTGCTGGAAGCCTTGTCGGACGGTCGGATCGATGAGGGCAAGGCGTTGATGATCATTGATCAGGTCAGTGTCCTCGATGCCGCCAACCAGGCCATCGCCGAACCGGTGCTGATCAACCACGCCGCGACGCACAATTACACGGCGAGCCAGCGGTATGCCCGGCGTTACATCCTCAAGCTCGACGCCGAAGCAGCCCTGCGGCGTCATGAGGAGAAGCGCAAGCAGCGGTTGGTGGAGAAGTTCAACCTCGACGACGGCATGTGCTCGCTGCGCGTCGTCCTCCCGGCCCTCGACGCGGCCTTGGCCTTCGATCGCATCGACCGCATCGCCCGGGCACTGCCGAAGGATGACCGAACGCTGGATCAGAAGCGGTCGGATGT
The DNA here is from genome assembly GCF_900103775.1 of Allokutzneria albata. Lineage (GTDB taxonomy): Bacteria > Actinomycetota > Actinomycetes > Mycobacteriales > Pseudonocardiaceae > Allokutzneria > Allokutzneria albata. The sequence continues at coordinate 5,021,037 of NZ_LT629701.1, forward strand.
CGCGGCGGATTTGTTGATGGGCAAGGACACTCCGGCACCGCAGGGTGAGGTGTGCGTGAACCTGACCATGCCGATCACCAACATCCTGGGTCTGACCACAGACCCGGTGATGCTGGCCGGGTACGGGCCGCTGCCCGCGCCGATCGTGGCGGATGTGGCGGCGAATGGGATCTGGAAGCGCATCCTGACGGACCCGGTGACGGGGATGGCTGAGCACATCACCACCTACCGGCCCACCCCGGCGCAACGGGAGCTGATCAACGCCCGCTACCCGACCTGCACCATGGTCGGCTGCAACCAGCCGGCGCACCGCTGCGACCTGGATCATTGTTGCCCGTTCGACGGGACCAACACCACGGTGCAGAATCTGCGCCCGAAGTGCCGTCACCATCACCGGATGAAGACCCACTCCAGCTGGACGTGCGAGAACCGGCCGGACGGAACGCACGCGTGGACCACACCGAGCGGCAAGGTGATCGAGACCGAACTCGAACCCATCGCCGAACCCGCGCCGTTCTAGGGCCGCCCCGCTCAACACGCCTGCCACCAGACCGAGCTTGGCATCGCGGCGATGGCGCCCCGGACTCGGCCTAGGACCAGGTGTTCGCTTCGAGGTAGGCGATGTCCCGTTCGTAGATCAGGGTGTCGCCGCGATCGAGCACCTTCTGCTGGGCCTCATCACCGTTGCGCGCCTGGGTGACGATGAAGTCGACGAGTTCCCGGAGCCTTCGGATCGCCACCTCCACCACGTCGGCGGGGGTGATCGCGAAGCCGTAGGACCGCACGAACAGCTCAAGCCGACGACGCTGCTCAGCGATGCCCGGATACGGCACATCCGGGTTGGCTGGATCGGTCAACGGCACGAATCGGTAAGCGGTGTAAGCCAGATCCCACACCCTCGGCCCGGGCGAAGCGGTGTCGAAGTCGATCACGCCCGTCAACCGATCTCCTTCGAACATCAGGTTGTACGGGGCGAAATCATTGTGGCACAACACTTCTACCGGCTCATGTGACGGCCACTGCCAGTGCGCGCCGGTCGGTGGCACGAAGTCCGCGGTGGCGTCGTGGTACTCGCGCAACAACTCCGCGACGGCGACGAGCGTCCGATCGGAGAGCACGTGCTCGGGCAGCGGGTAGGTGGCGACGGAGCCCGGCAGCAGGCTGATGTTCTCCCGGCCCCGCTCGTCGACCCCGAGCGCTTCAGGAGCGCGGTCGAACCCCCGGCGCCGGAGGTGCCCGAGCAGGGCGTGCACGGCCGGAGTCCACGGCCCGGAGGCGCGGCGAACCGTGTCGCGCACCTTCACGACACTGGTCATGTTCCCGCCGGACAACACTTCTTCCATCGTCACCACTCCGCCTCTGCCGGCTCGGACGCGAGTCGACGATAGTGAACCGTGCTCATCCTGGAACCCGTGATCGACACCTCGGGCGCGAACCGCATCGCCCCGTGGCCGGTCGCCGACCCCGGCGCCATGATCCGTTTGTCCGCGGGCATATCCGCGCCCCAGGTCGGCGCGGTGATGGCGGCGCTCGTCCCGGAGGACTCCAGTCCGCGCGAGATCGCCGCCGCGCTCCGGGCGATCACGGAGAGGGAGCACCTGGTCGCCCCGGGTGGCCTGCTGGCCCGGGACACATGGACCGGCGTCGTCATCCCGCCGAGTTGCTGTTGCGGCTTGGAGGAATGGCGCGAATGGATGTCGGTGCCGAGCGGTGGCGAACCGTGGCTCGGCCACGACCCCTCACCGTGCGTCGAGCTACTGGACGGTGACGTACGTATTCGGCCGGACGGCGGCCTCGGCGAGGATCGTCCTCCCGCCGAGCAGGCGATCACCGCATCGCTGGCTGACTTCGCCGCCCAGCTGCACTCCGCGCACCAGGATCTCGTCAGTTTCCTCGACGCGGTCGGCCGGTGGGCGCGGGAGCTCGCTCCCCAGGTGGCGGGCGACCTGGTGGCCAAGCTCGACGAGAGCTTCGAGATCGTCAGCGCTGCAGATGGGACCGCAGCAGCTCAGCCTCACGACTGACGCTTCCCAGTGACTTGAGCATGTCGAGCGGCACGGTGGAGCCGTCGGACAGGCGCAGCACCGGGAACGAGAAGGGGACGTACAGCGTCGAGCGCCAGTCCTCCACCTCCACCGCGACCACCTGATCCGACGCGATGCGGCGAGAGCGGAACCGGTCCCGCACCACGATGCCGTCGGGCTGGAGCACAACGGCTTCCCTCAGCTTCACCACGGACAGCACCGCCGTGACGACGAAGATCAAGCCGCCGAAGATCTGGTCGTGGAGGGCGCCCTGGGCGACCATCACGACGCCCAGGAAGCCCATCACCCAGAACAGGACGATGTGCGACCAGCGAGCTCCGGTCCGGAGTGTGCGCTCCCCCACGTCGTTCCTCACCACCTCGGGCTGCTCATCCGCCATGGCAGGATCGCAGAGTGCAGATCGGGATGCTTGGACCGTTCGAGGTTCGCACGGGCGACGGCGGCACCGCCGACGTGCCGGGCGCCCGGTTGCGCGGGCTGCTGATCGCGCTCGCGCTCGAACCGGGTCGCGTGGTGCCGAAGGCGAGGCTCGTCGACTGGATCTGGGGCGAGCGCCCGCCGTCCGACGCGGCGAATGCGTTGCAGCGCCTGGTTTCCCGGCTGCGGAAGGTGCTGCCGGAGGGGTCGGTCGAAGGGCACACGGACGGCTACCGGCTCGCCGTCGAGCCCGACGCGGTGGACGCGGTGCGCTTCGAACGCCTCGTCGGCCAGGCGCGCAACGACGACGATCCCCGCCGGGCCCAGCTGCTGCGCGACGCCCTCGCGTTGTGGCGCGGTGCGGCCATGCAGGACGTCGGTTTGTCGGACAGCGAAGCGTTCGACGCGGCGGTCACCCGGCTCGAAGGGCTGCGCCTCGGCGCCATGGAGGACCGGTTCGACGCGGAAGTCGGCCTCGGCAACGGCGCGGAGCTGGTCACGGAGCTGACCGACGTGGTGGCCGCGCACCCGACCCGGGAACGGCTCGTCGCCGCGCTGATGCGCGCGCTCGTCGCGGCCGGGCGCAGCACCGACGCACTGCTGGTCTACCAGCGCACGCGGGAAGCGCTGGCCGACACGCTGGGTGTCGACCCCTCGCCGGAGCTGTCCAAGTTGCACGTCGCGCTGCTGCGGGGCGAACTGCGCAAGCCGGAGGAGAGCCGCAAGACCAACGTGCGCGCCGAGCTGACCAGCTACATCGGCAAGGACTCCGATGTCGCAGCGGTGCGCGACCTCATCGCCGAACACCGGCTCACGACGCTGATCGGGCCGGGCGGAACCGGCAAGACCAGGCTGGCCACGGAAACCGCGCGCAGCCTGCTCGGCGAGCTGCCGGACGGGACCTGGCTGGTGGAGCTGGCGGGCATCGGCGCGGACGACGACGTGGCGCAGGCGGCGCTGGCCGGGATCGGCCTCCGCGACGGTCTGCTCGCCGAGGCCCCGAACGCCGAGCCGACGGACCGGCTCATCGCCGCGGTCCGCGAGCGGGAGACGCTGCTGATCCTGGACAACTGCGAGCACGTGATCGAGTCGGCGGCGGCGTTCGCCCATCGAGTGCTCGGGGAGTGCCGCCGCCTGCGCATCCTGGCCACGAGCAGGGAACCGCTCGGCATCACCGGTGAGGCCTTGTGGCACGTCGTGCCGTTGGCCGTGCCGGAGGAGCACGCCGCTCCCGGCGAGATCGAGTCCTCCCCCGCCGTCCGGCTGCTGCGGGACCGGGCGGGCGCGGTGCGCAAGGACCTCGCGTCCGACGCGACCACCTTGGCGACCATGGCGCGCGTCTGCCGGGCGCTGGACGGGATGCCGCTGGCGATCGAGCTGGCCGCGGCCCGGCTGCGCACGATGTCCTTGGAGCAGCTCGCGAACCGGCTCGCCGACCGCTTCCGCCTGTTGACCGGCGGGAGCCGGACCGCGATCCCGCAGCACAGGACGCTGCGCGCGGTGGTCGACTGGAGCTGGGAACTGCTCAGCGACGCCGAGCGAACGGTCCTGCGCAGGCTCTCGGTGTTCTCCGGCGGAACGAGCCTGGAGGCGGCCGAGCGGGTCTGCTCCGGCGACGCGGTCGAGCCGGACGAGGTGCTGGAACTGCTCACCGCGCTGACCGAGAAGTCGTTGCTGGTCGCCGAGGGCGACGGCGCGCCGCGCTACCGGATGCTCGGCACGATCAGGGAATACGCGGCGCTCCGGCTCGCGGAGGCCGGGGAAACGGATCTGGCGAGGCAGGCGCACCTCGCCTACTTCACCGAGCTGGCCGAGACCGCGGAGCCGTACCTGCGCCGTGCCGAACAGCTGGAGTGGCTCGCCACCCTCGAAGCCGACCACGACAACATCAGCGCCGCCATGCGCGCGGCGATCGCGGCCGGTGACGCGCAGTCGGCGATGCGGCTCGCGGCGGCCACCGGCTGGTACTGGTGGCTCGGCGGGCGCAGGGCCGAGGGCATGGAGCTGATCATCGCGGCCACGGAGGTCCCCGGCGAGGTGACCGACGACGTGCGGGCCATGGTCTACGGGCTGGTGGCGCACTTCGTGACCTCCGGCCGGGGCGACGAGCACCTCGGCGCGGAGTGGATTCGCAAGGCGTACCGGTTCCGGCAGCGCGCCGAGCACGCCAATCCGCTGGCGGACCTGGTCATCCCGTTGGAACAGCTGCTGCGCGAGCCCGTGGGCGCGGTGTCCGCGTTCGAGTCGTTGCTGGACAGCGACGATCCCTGGGTGCGGGCGCTGGCCCGGTTCCAGGCGGGCAAGATGCGGATCATCCTCGGCCAGGGCAGCCGGGAGGGTGAGGCCAACCTGGAGCTGGCGCTCGCGGAGTTCCGGGCGCTCGGCGAACGGTTCGGCATCTCGCTGGCCCTCGCCGAGCTGGCGGACCGGCTCGCCACGCGCGGCGAGTTCGCCGTCGCCTGCGAGCACTACGAGCAGGCGATGGTGGTCGTCAGCGAGGTCGGGGCCGTCGAGGACGTCATCCGGATGCGGACCAACCAGGCCCGGCTGCACCGGCTCGGCGGAGACGAGGAGTCCAGCGCGGCCGCGCTCGCCGAGGCGGAGCGGCTCGCCGAGGGCGTCACCTGGCCGCACGCACTGGTCGAGCTGGCCCTCACCAAGGCTGAGCTCGCGCGGTGGAGCGGCAACGCGGAGGAGGCCCGCAAGCACCTCGGCCACGCGACCGTCCTCATGGGCGCCGCCGCGGAGGAGGCGAACATGCGCGGGGAGATCCACGACGTGCTCGGCTACCTGACCGACGATCTCCGCGAGTCCCGCACGCACCGCGTGGCCGCCTGGCAGGCCGCGACCGAGGCGGGCCACGCGCCCTTGATCGCCCGGGTTCTCGTCGGGATAGCGGACCTGGCGACCCGGCTCGACCAGTACGAGCAGGCGGCGCGGCTGCTCGCGGCAGGCGCCGTGGTGCGCGGACTGCCGGACCGCTCCCACCCGGACGCGGTCAGGATCGAGCGGGACGCACAACGTCACCTCGGCGAAGCACGGTTCGCCGAGGTGACGGAGGAAGGTGCGCGGACTGGTTGGGAGCAGCTGGTCGAGGACACGCTCGCCTCGTGAGGGTCAGCTCGCCGCGCGCTGGACGATGACGTCGCCGTGCCGGGTGCGGGCGTGGACCATGACCTTGCGGACGGCCTGAGCGGGATTTCCCCGCGGGGAAACGAAGTCGTGCACCGCTCCGCGCTCGCTGCCCGCGTCGACGGAGGCGACGGCGTCCTCGCTGATGCCGACCTCGATGTTGCCGGAGGCGTTCGTCAGCTTCGCCCGGCCGTTGGTGAGCTGCCCGATCCGGATGGCGCCGCTGGCGGTCCCGACGGTGACGTCGCCGTCAGCGCGGTCGACGACGAAGTCGCAGCTGGCGCTGCCGAGGTCGAGATCGGATCGAGCGTGGCCGATCCACACCTGCCCGCCCGAGTTCGAGAGCCCGACCGGGCCGTCGACCTCGCCGATCCGCATCGTGAACGCCGAGCCTTCGACAGCGGCGCGCCCGGCGACGTGGCCGACCGCGACCTCACCCGAGGCGAGGTTCGCCCGCAGAGCGCCGACGCGGTCCAGCTGGACCCGGCCAGAGGCGATGTGCAGCTCGCAGGCGCCGAGCGAGCCGTTCGCCTGCACGGCCGAGTGCGCCAGGTACGCGGCGAGCTTGGAGCCGACGGGCAGGTCGATCGTGATGGCGACGGAACCGTTCTTGCTGCCGGAGGCGGTCGTCTTGACCGACAGCTGCCCGTCCGCGAAAGCGACCTTGGTCTTGTCGGCGACCTTCACGTCCGACCGGCTTGCCTTGTCGATGGGCTCGACCAGGACCGCGGTGTCGGTCCGGTCGCTGGCGGTGACCCGCACGTGGGCTCCGGCGACCTCGACGGTCGCGGTGATCGGCCCGGTGGTGGCGAAGGTGCGCATGACAGTTCTCCTCTTGTTCCGCACGGGGTTCTGGTGGGGTCAGGCGCGCTTGGCGAAGGTGGAGCGCGCCCACAGGTATCCGACGAGCGCGATGCCGACGCACCAGGCGATCGCGGTGATCGAGGCGCCGGCCGAAGGGGCGCCGTTGAGCAACCCGCGCATGGTTTCGATGATCGGCGTGAAGGGCTGGTACTCGGCGAACTCCCGCAGGCCCGGGCCCATCTTCTCGGCCGGGACGATCGCGCTGCTGAAGAACGGCAGCATGACCAGCGGCACCGCGGCCAGGCCCGCCGTTTCCGGCGACTTCGCCGCCAGTCCCAGTGCGATCGTCAGCCAGCCGGTCGCGAATCCCAGCAGCACCACCATGCCCGCGACGCCGAGCCAGTGCAGGAATCCCGCCGCCGGGCTGAACCCGAGGAGGAAGGCCACGCCGATCAGAGCCGCGATGGCGATCAGGTTGGTCAGCAGGCTGGCGATCACGTGGCCGGTCAGCACCGCGCCGCGGGAGACGTCCATGACCTTGAAGCGGTTGATGATGCCCTTCGTCATGTCGGAGCTCACCGACGTCGCGGTGGCTCCCAGCCCGTAGCAGACGGCCAGCAGCATCAGCCCGGGCGTCGCGTAGTCGATGTAGTCGACGCCGACGCTGAACGCGTCGCCCATCATGTAGACGAACATCAGCATGACGATGATCGGCATCAGCACCGCGTTGAACACCGAGGTCGGGTTCCGGGCGATGTGCTTGACGTTGCGGCGCAACATCACCATCGAATGGGACTTGGCGCTCATTTCGCGGCCTCCGTGGTGTGGCCCGTCAGGGCGAGGAAAACGTCGTCGAGGTCAGGGGTGTGCACGGAGAACTCCTCCGCGCTGAGCGAGTTCTCGTCGAGCCGGTCCAGCAGGGCGCGCAGCGAGGCGGTCCCGCCGTCACCGGGGACGCGCAGGGTCAGCCCGTCGTCGGCGCGCGTGGAGCCGGGGAACAGCGGCGCGGCCGCGTCGAGCCCGTGGGCGGTGGCGAACCGGAGCCGGACGTGCGTGCCGGGGATCTGCCGCTTGAGTTCGCCGGGAGTGCCCTGGGCGACCAGGCGGCCCTGGTCGAGCACCGCGATCCGGTCGGCGAGCTGGTCGGCTTCCTCCAGGTACTGGGTGGTGAGGAAGATCGTCACGCCATCGGCGACCAGGTCGCGGATGATCGACCACATGGTGCGGCGGCTGCGCGGGTCCAGGCCCGTCGTCGGCTCGTCCAGGAAGATGATCCGCGGGTCGCCGACCAGCGTCATCGCCAGGTCCAGCTTCCTGCGCATGCCGCCGGAGTAGGTCGAGACGGGCTTCTGCGCCGACTCCGCCAGCTCGAAGCGCTCCAGCAGCTCGGCGATGATCCGCCTGCCGTCCTGGACCCCGTTGAGGTCCACCATCAGCTGCAGGTTCTCCTGCCCGGTCAACAGCTCGTCCACCGCGGCGAACTGGCCGGTGACCCCGATCGCCGCGCGCACCGCCTTGGCGTCGGTGGCGACGTCGTGCCCGGCGACGCGGACCGTCCCGCCGTCCGCCTTCATCAACGTGGTCAGCACGTTCACCGTGGTCGTCTTGCCCGCCCCGTTCGGGCCGAGCAGGGAGAAGATGGTGCCGGCACGCACATCGAGATCGATGCCGCCGAGCACGACCTTGTCCCCAAAAGCCTTTCGCAGTCCCGAAACCGCAATCGCCGAACTCGTCATGGGAGCTACGATCGGCGGCCCGGCTGACACACCCCCGCCACGTTCCTGACACGGCGGTGTCAGCACGGTGTCAGCGCACAGGACGACTGTCGTCGCCATGACCAGTACAGCGAACGCGGCCTCGACGCCGCGGTTCTTCCGGCGGCTCGGGACCACGGCACTGGCGGTCGCGCTGCTGGCCGTTCCCGGGACGGCGACGGCCGCCGAGCAGGAGCGCCCGGAGTTGCAGGCGGCCATGCAGGCGGTCGTCGACGCCGGTTTCTCCGGGATGCAGCTGCGCGTGCACGACGAACGGGGCGAGTGGGTCGGCAGCGCCGGCGTGCGCAAGCTCGGCTCGACCGCGAAGCCGCCGACCAATGGGCGATTCTGGGCGGGCAGCAGCACCAAGACCTTCACCGCGACCGTGGTGCTGCAACTGGTGGCGGAAGGCAAGGTCGGGCTCGACGCCCCCGCGGCTGACTACCTTCCCCAGTTCGGCCTGGACCGCCGGATCACGGTGCGCATGCTGTTGCAGCACACCAGCGGGCTGTTCAACTACACCGGCGAGTACTACCCCGACGGGACGTTCGTGCCGGGAATTCCCGCCACTGGCAAGGAATGGGTGGACAACCGCTTCCACACCTACCGCCCGGAGGAGTTGGTGCGGCTGGCGCTGTCCAAGCCCGCGCGGTTCGCGCCGGGGACCGACTTCAACTACACCAACACGAACTACACGCTGGCCGGACTGCTGATCGAGAACGTCACCGGCCGCTCGTACGCCGAGGAGATGCAGCGCCGCATCCTGCGACCGCTCGGGTTGCGCGGCACCGTCGTGCCCGGCGCCCGGTCGACGCTGCCCGGGCCGCACTCCCACGGCTACTACCGCTACCAGGACTCCGGCGAGTGGAAGACGGTCGACGTCACCCACCAGAACCTCTCCCTGCTGTTCGCCGCCGGTGACATGATCTCGACGACCGAGGACCTGCGGACCTTCTTCTCCGCGCTGCAGGGCGGAAAGCTCCTGCCCGCCCCGCTGCTGGCCGAGATGCGCAAGCCGGACCCGAAGATCGGCTACGGCCTCGGCGTGTTCGTGCAGGACCTCGGCCCGGGCTGCGGAACCGTCCTGCACCACAACGGCGGCCCGCCCGGGGGCTACGGGGCGCTGATGTACAGCTCCCCCGACGGCAGGAAGACCCTGACCGCCTCGGTGACGACCGGGGACCACCCGATGAACCCGGCCGAGGTGTTCCCGAAGGCGCTGGAGAAGTTCATCAAGGTCGCGTACTGCGGCGAACCGGGCTGAGGCGGAGGAGCCGGGTGGCGCCTCACCCGGCTCCTCGCCGCATCGAGAGGATCTCCCCGCCGCGCTCGGGAGTGATCATCTTGGCCAGGACGGGATCGGCGAACAGGACGACCGGGGCGATGTGGTCCTCGCTCACCGGGCGCCACAACTCCATGGCCTTCCGCAGCTCCGGCCACATCTCGTCGACCTCCGCGGGGTCGGATCCGACGCGCTCGATAACGCGGTGCACCGCCGCGTCGAACTCCGGGTTCCCGAAGGTGAGGCGGAACCCGGGCTGCGACAGCCGCTCCCGGTACTCGTCCAGGAGCGGTTGAAGCGCTCCTCCGGCATCGTTTCGCTGGAGCTGGGACAGCGTGAAGCACTCGCCTCTGTGGTGCAGCCGGTCCTCGACGAACAGCAGAGGAAGCAGTTCCGAGGCGAACAGCGGATCTCGCGACAGTGCGGCGCGGTCGGCGGCGAACAGGACGACATCGTTCAGCGACGCGTCGTACCAGTTCCCCAGCATGGCCAGCAGTTGGAAGCGGAGCACGGTGGCCCGTTCCCGGCCGAACCGGCGTGCCTGCTCCCACACGGCGAGGGGTGCGTCGACCTCGCCGCGGAGCGCGGCGAGCCGGGCCCGCTCGACCTTGTCGTCCCAGTCGTCCCGCGTCCGGCCCGGTGGCTTGCGGAGGCCGTGGAACGCGACGTACTGCTCGTCCATCAGGTGGCGGAACGAGTCGTGCCGTTGCGGCCCCTCCCCGGACCACGAGGCCAGCCAGTACGCCGCCCATTCGCCGTTCTCGTCCACGTCCTCCGGGTCGAGGAACATGACGGCCGCGTCGCCCTCCAGCGAGACGCGCAGGGACCGTCCGATGATGTCGGCGTCGTCGACCTCGCCCTCCTCCGCGTAGCCGCTGTACGCCTCGATCCAGCTGGCGTCGTCGGTATCGCGCAGCCAAGCGAGCTCGGTCGTGCCCGCGAGCCGGTAGATGAAATCGCCCGCGTCCCGCCAGCCGTTGGTGACCAGCAGGAACTCGCGCAGGGACGGCGGCAGCGGACGACCGAGACGGGCCTCGGTCGCCTCGACGTCCACGGGACCGGCCGGGGCGAAGCCGAGCCACCCGTCCCGGACCACGTCCTCGTCCAGCGGCTCGTCCCGCTCGGGATCGTGTGCGGCGATCCACTCCGCACTCCAGAGCTTCAAGAACGGCCGCCATTCCGCACGGTCCACTGGCCCCTCCTCCGCGATCGGCGCCCCACTACAGCAGGCCGGTCTGACAGTGGAGGATCACACAACGTTTCCGCACCTCAGTGGTTCATCATCCATGGCGAGCCCCTGCCCCGCGCTGGTGAAGTGGGTGCATGGAGTTGACCTCGTCGATCACGCAGGTGACCGTTCCCGCCCGTCAGGGCCGAGCCGTGCGCGTCCGGGCCGGAGACCTGGTGCGGGTGAGCACGCCGCGCGGAGCGCAGGTCGGCGACCTGTTCGCGTTCGTCTCCGGCGACCTGACCGAGCACCTGAGCGCGTCCCACACCCGCGGGCACGTGAACCGGCTGTTCCCCGAGGTGGGCGAGCAGTTCGTGACCACGCGCCGACGGCCGGTCCTGACCCTGGTCGAAGACACCTCGCCGGGGCGCCACGACATGCTCATCCCCGCCTGTGATCCCGAGCGCTACCGACAACTGGGCCACACCGGGCAGCACGCGTCGTGCGCCGAGAACCTGACGACGGCGCTGCGGGAGCTCGGCATCGGCATCACCACCGTGCCGCAGCCGGTCAACGTGTTCATGGACATCCGGGCCGCGCCGAACGGCGAGCTGGAATGGCGATCGTCTCCCGCCGCCGCCGGAGCCGCCGTGACCTTCCGGGCGGAGCTGGACTGCGTCGTGGTCGTCTCGGCTTGCCCGCAGGACCTCGTCGGCATCAACGGCACGGAGACCGGCCCCCTCCTGATCGAAATCGGGACAGCGCCGTGAGATGGCTCGACTCCGCGCCGAGCGGGACCTTCATCACGATGCTGCCCGACCGCGCGCTCCGCGAGGCGGAGGCGAGCGATCGACGACACCGCGCCAGCGCCGTCAAGGGACCCCTGGACGGAATTCCCTTGGTGTGGAAGGACAATTTCGACCTGGAAGGCACCGTCACCAGCAACGGCTCGCCGACCAGGGCCAATGCCGAGCCCGCCTCCACCGACGCGCCCGTGGTCGCCAGGCTCGCGGCGGCCGGAGCGGTGTCCATCGGGAAGACCAACCTCAGCGAGTTCGCCTTCACCGGCCTGGGCCTCAACCCGCACTTCGGGAATCCCGTCAACCCGCTGGCTCCCGACCGCGTGCCAGGCGGCTCCTCCTCCGGCTCGGCCGTCGCGGTCGCCGCCGGGGTGGCGGAGGTCGGGATCGGCTCGGACACCTCGGGCTCGATCCGCGTCCCTGCCGCCTTCTGCGGCGTCATCGGCTACCGGCCGAGCACGACCCGCTACGACCGCCGCGGAATGCAACCGCTGTCGCCCCAGCTGGACAGCGTCGGCGTGCTTGCCAGATCGATGTACATGATCACCGCGGTGGACGCCGTGCTGCGCTCAGTCGCCCCCGTCAGGACAGACCGCCCGCGCTTGGTGATCCCCCTCGGGGAGCTGACCGAGGACTGCTCTCCGGAGATCACCGACGAATTCGAGTCAGTCGCGAAAGCCCTTGAGAAGCAAGGATTCCCGGTGATTCGCAAACGACTGCAGGCGTTGGAGGACACGCAGCGCCTCATCGACGAGCACGGCCCTCTTGTGCTCGCCGACGCCTACCGCGCCCACGGGCACCTGCGTGCCTCGACCACCATCGACCCCCTCATCGCGCGTCGACTCAGCCGCTACGAGCCGAACAGCGAAAAGCCTGTCCTGCATGCCCTTCCTCGATTGAAGCAGCGCGTTCAGTCCGAAGTGGACGATGCGGTGCTGCTGTTCCCCACCACCCGAGACCCGGCTCCCACGGTGGAGTCGGTGACGACGGACCTCGACGTCGCCGAAGCCGCGAACCGCCGCGTTCTGCGCAGCACCATGCTCACCAGCCACCTGGACATGCCAGGCGTCGCGCTGGGCAACGTGCTGCTGTCAGCCACCACGCACCGCGATGACCTCCTGCTGGCCACCGCAACCGAAGTGGAACGGCACGTCCTCCCCCACCAGAACAGACGAAAGGCAGTCAGATGAGCACTTCCCACCCCGCTCTCTCCTCGTTCCGGCTCGGCGCGCACGAGCTGTCCTCGCGCTACGCGGTGGCTCCGATGACCAGGATCTCCGCCTCGCCCGAAGGCGTTCCGACGCCCGAAATGGCCCGCTACTACGCGGAATTCGCCGAGGGCGGCTTCCCTTTGGTGATCACCGAGGGGATCTACCCCGACACCGCGCACAGCCAGGGCTACCTCGACCAGCCCGGCCTGGCCTCCGCCGAGCACGTCGAGGGGTGGCGCTCGGTCACCGAGGCCGTGCACGCCGCAGGGGGAGTCCTGGTCGGCCAGCTCATGCACGCCGGGGCGCTGTCCCAGGGAAACCGGTACACCTCGGAGCGGATCGCCCCGTCCGCGGTCCAGCCGCGCGGCGAGATGATGCCCGAGTACGGCGGCAGCGGCCCCTGGCCGACCCCGCGTGGGATGTCCACAAGGGACATTGAGGACGTCGTGGCCGGATTCGCCGCCGCCGCGCGGAACGCCGTCGACGCGGGCTTCGACGGCGTGGAGGTCCACGCGGCCAACGGCTACCTGCTCGACCAGTTCATCACCGACTACACCAACCAGCGCACGGACTCCTACGGCGGCCCCATGGCCAACCGGATCAAGCTGGCCGCCGAGGTCGTGCGCGCGATCAAGGCTGTGGTGCCACAGGGATTCCTGGTGGGCGTGCGGCTGTCCCAGACCAAGGTCAACGACTTCACCTACCGCTGGCCGGAAGGCGAGCGCGACGCCGAGGCGGCCTACTCCGCCCTGGCCGCGGCCGGAGCCGACTACCTGCACATCGCCAGCGAGGGCCGCAACTGGCTGGACACCGCCCGGCTGGCGGGTGGGCGCACGATCACCAGCATCGCCCGCGAGCTCACCGGGCTGCCCGTGATCGCCAACGGCGGCATGCACGACACGGTCCTCGCCGAGCGGGTGCTCGACGGCGGGCACTCGGACCTGCTGTCCGTCGGCAGGGCGGCACTGGCCAACCCGGACCTGCCGCGCCGGGTGGCCAAGGACGTCGAGCTCGACCCGTTCGACCACGGCATGCTTGACCCCGCAGTGACCCTGGACAACGTCCGCCGCTGGCGGGAGAGCAGGCAGGCATGACAACGACCTCGTGGCTCGCTGGGGCGGCGGCCGTCGCCACCCTGACCTTCGACGTGGACGCGGAGAGCCCCGTGCTGGCCGCGGGCGCCCACTACGCCGAGCACCTCATGACCATGTCGCACCAGTCCTACGGGCCCGACGTGGGTGTGCCGCGCATCCTGGACATGCTCGACGAGCTCGGTGTCCCGGCGACGTTCTTCATCCCCGGGTGGGTCGCCGAGCAGCGGCCGGGGCTTGCTGCGTCCATTGTGGACCGCGGCCACGAGGTGGCACACCACTCCTACGCGCACCGGGCTCCGACCTCGATGACCGCGGCGCAGGAGCGGGAGGACTTCGCCAGGGCCATGGACGTCTTCACCGCGCAGGGCATCGAGATCTCCGGCCACCGCGCGGCCCTGTGGGGAGCCCGGTGGCAGACCCCGGAGCTGGTCGCCGAGCACGGCCTGCGCTACGACTCCTCGCTGATGGCCGACGACCGCCCGTACCGGATCGCCACGGCGCGGGGCGAGATCGCCGAGCTGCCCGTGCACTGGTCGCTGGACGACTGGGAGCAGTACGCCTTCCTCCCGGAACCGCACATCGGCTCGGTGATCGAGTCCCCGGTCAAGGTGCTGGAGATGTGGCGGGCGGAGCTGGACGGGATGCGGCACTACGGCTGCCTGTTCAACCTGTGCTGCCACCCGTTCCTGTCCGGGCGGCCCGGGCGGATCATGGCGTTGCGGCAGCTCGTCGAGTACGCGCTGGAGTGCGGCGACGTGTCCTTCGTCCGGTGCGCCGACCTGGCGGACCGGGTGCTCGCCGATCCCGCGCTCGTGGCCGAGCCGCTTCCCGCTCCGCCGAGCTACCCGGAGAATCCCTCCGCTTCGAGTGCGAGGTAGAGGTCCACCCGGTCTTCGGTGCGCGCGACGTCGCGACCGGTCAGCTCGGTGACCTTGGCGAGGCGGTTGCGCAAGGTGTTGACGTGCACGTACAGCGCCTCTGCCGTGGCCGCCCACTGCCCGCCGTTGTCCAGGAATGCCCGCACGGTGGCGACGAGTTCGCTGCCGCGTTGCGCGTCGTGTTCGCGCAGTGGCCCGAGCACCACATCGGCGAAGTCCCGCAAGGTGTCCGCGTCGTGCAAGCCCAGCAGAAGGCGGTGAGTGCCCAGTTCGGCGACCGTCGCCACGCGCGGCACTCCGGAACGGCGGCGCAGCACGTGGCAGGCGTCGCGTGAACGAACGAGGGGTTGCTTGAGCCCAGCGGCGTTCTCGGCGCTGCCACCGATCCCGACGACGGCACGCAGACCGGGGAAGCGATCGTCGACGGCGCGCGCCAACCGGTCGGCGACCTCGCGCAGCTCCTCCTCACCGCGCCGCCACGGCAGCACCGCGACGACGTCTCCGGTTCCCCCGGCGACGGCGGCCGGGGTGTTCTCGGCGAGGAAGAACTCCGTCACGGCCTCGGCGAGACCGGGTTGGGTCGGCGCGGTCGCGGCGTCGCCGAACGCCAACGCGAGCACGGCGAGAGCACCGCTCGGGTCCACTCCGAACGCGCGCAGCCTGCCCGGAACCTCCGCCGCCCGCTGTGGACCGGACAGGATCATGTCGAGCAGCTCGCTGGCGAAGCGCAGCTCGATCGCATGCACAGCTTGTTGCTTGGCGACTTCGAGGCTCAGGAACCGGGCGGCCTGCTCCAGCGCGTCGCGTTCCCCGCTGTCGAGTTCGCGCAGCGGGCGCAGGCAAAGCAGTGCGGCGTCGAGGTCACCGACAGCGCCAACGAGGAACAGACTCGCCGTGACCCCGGCACCGAGATCCGCTTCCAACGGTGGCGGGCGGTCGCCCAGGCGTTCCGCGGCGACGTGCCGCTGGTCCGCCGTCAGCTCGGCCCCGGCCGCCGCGAGCAGTCGCCCGGCACGGTCGACGACCGCGAGAGGCAGATCGTGGTCGCGACGGAGCACGTCCAGCACTCCGGCCACGCCCGCACCCCGTGACAGTGCCGTCGTCAGCGCGTCTCCGCGCCGGACCAGGCCGAGCAGGCTCGACTGGCGCATCTCCGCGTAGTGGCCCGCCGCGGCCCGGGTGACCGCCGTGAACGGCACGCCGATCGCGATCTCCACCAGCGGCAGTCGCGCGGCGGCGCAGGCGTCGATCACCTCCCGCGGTGTGCGGGGCACCTGCTCGCGCAGGCCGAAGACGATCCCCGCTGCCCCCGCACGGGCCACTGCGTCGACGAAACCCGCTGCCTCGGCCTGCTCCAGCCACATCCCGTTGGTCAGCACCAGTTCGCGCTCACCCAGGTACGGCGACGGGTCGGGCAGCTCGGTGTTGTGCACCCACACCACCCGCTCGTCGAGCGCGCCCGGCCGCCCCTCCACGAGCAGCCGCAGCCCCAGCTCCGGATCGTCCAGCAACGAGCGCATCGTGAACACGCTGTGAACTTACACAGGACAACGCAGAAGGGGTGGATGTTCCTCCACTGACTGTGGGGCGATCCGGGTGCTTCCGTAAGGCAGATCACTCGGGTCGCGACGGTTGTGACGGAGGTTGTGATGGCGGTGGAACAGTCGGAGCACGTGCCCTTCGACGCGCACGGGATCGAACCGATCCCCGACCACGGGCGGGACTCCACACCGTGGGAGCAGTTCTGGATCTGGTCCGGGGCCAACATCGCCCCCATCAACTGGGTGCTCGGCGCGCTCGGCGTCACCCTCGGGCTGAGCCTGGTCGAGACGCTGGTCGTGGTGGCGCTCGGCAACCTCGTCGGCTGCGCGGTGTTCGGGCTGTGCAACGTGATGGGCCACCGCACCGGGGTGAACCAGATGGTCCTCGGCCGGGCGCCGTTCGGCAGGCGCGGCGCCGTGGTCCCCGGTGTGGTGCAGGGCTTGCTGACGATGGCGTGGGTCGGGGTGAACACCTGGGTCGTGCTCGACCTGATGCTCGCAGTGCTGCGCCAGCTCGGGGTCGAGAGCGGCCCGTGGCTCAAGTACGTCGTCGCAGCCGTGATCATGGCCGTGCAGCTGTGGTTGGCGCTGTACGGCTTCTACGCGATCCGCACCTTCGAGAAGTACACCGTGCCCGCGACGGTGCTCGTGATGGCCGTGATGACCGTCCTGGCTCTGAGCCAGGCGAAGCTGGACTGGACCGCGGCGACGGCCGTCACCGTGCCGGACAAGCTCACCGCGGTCACCCAGCTGCTGACCGCGATCGGCGTCGGCTGGGGCATCTCGTGGGTGCCCTACTCCGCCGACTACAGCCGTTTCGTGCGGCGCGGTGCCTCCCCGCGGTCGGTGTTCTGGTCCTCTGCCCTGGGCATGTACCTGCCCACCGTGTGGCTCGCGGCGCTGGGCGCGTGCCTGGCCAGCGCGGGCGGCAGCAGCGACCCGTCGGCGATCGTCGTCAGCGCGTTCGGCACCATGGCGCTCCCGGTGCTGCTGCTGATCATGCACGGGCCGATCGCGACCAACATCCTCAACCTCTACTCGTGCTCGCTGGCCGCACTGTCCATCGGCGTGCGCCTCGCCCGGTGGAAGCTCACCCTCGTCGCGGGCGTGATCGCCTCGGCCGTGCTGGTGCTCCTGCTGGGCGCGGACAGCTTCGCGCACGCCTTCGACAACTGGATGACCTCGATCCTGATCTGGATCAGCCCGTGGGCGGCCATCGTGCTGGTCGACTACTTCGTGCTGCGGCGCGGAAAACTCGACGTGGCTTCGCTCTACCGGCAGTCCGCCGCGGTGAACTGGCGCGGGCTGCTCTGCCTCGCCCTCGGCGTGGTCGCCGCGTGGACGTGGCAGTACGGACTCGTGCCGGTGATGCGCGGCCCGCTCGCCATCGCGATGAACAACACCGACTTCTCGTGGCTGTCCGGGTCGGTGGTTGCAGGCGGGATCTACTACCTGCTCCACCGCGCCAGAGCACGCAGCGCATGAGTCCACACTGGATGTTTCGCTCACGCTCCGCACCGCTTGGTGTCGGAGCGTGAGCGCACGTCCGCCCGCACTTCATTCCAGCCTGAAAGGCCGCAACCGCGGGCAACCATTTTCCCGTCCGCCCGTCGAGAAGGTGGCAATTCACCACCGTTGTCCACTATGGACGAGCACCACAAGGGGGAGCCGTGCGCGGCATCCATCGCTTCCGTCACGTCGTGTGGCGGACGTCCACCGCTCTGATCGTGGTCGCCGCCGTGACCCTGGCTTCGGCCGCGGCGGCCTCCTCGCAGACCGCGGCACCGCCGGAGGACAAGGGACCCGTCGGCTGGGCCGCCTACCGGGGGCTCGGCGGCATGGCGGCACTGCGCGGCGCCACCGAGACGCGGCAGTTCTCCAGCTACGACAGGGAAGGCCGCAACAACGACGGCTTCAAGGGCACGTACTCCTGCCTGCGGACGATCGCCACCAACTGTGTGATCGCCGAGCGTGCCGGGGCCGGTGAGATCGAGTCGATCTGGTTCACCCGCGACGAGGGAATCGTGACCAAGACCGGCTGGATCAAGGTCGAGCTGGACGGCAGGACGGTGCTGAAGGCCCCGTTGCAGGACGTGGTGGACGGCAAGCTCGGCGCGCCGTTCGTGTGGCCGCTGGTCGGCAACCGCGACGACACCTCCGGCGGCGTGGTGATCAAGGTCCCGATGCCGTTCCGGACCTCGATGCGGGTCACCACGCAGCACAACCCGCTGTTCCACCACGTCGTCTACCGGACCTTCGCCGACGCCGACGGCGTTCCCGCCTTCGACCCCAAGGACCCGGCGACCGACGTCATCGCCCGGCTCCGGGCGTCGGGCCTGGCCGACCCCAAGCCCGCGCAACGGGGGGCGAGCACCAGCAGGTCCACTGTGGACATTCAGCCGGGCGCGGCGGCCAAGGTCGCCACGCTGTCCGGGCCCGCGCAGATCAGCCAGCTGCGGGTGCGGCTGCCCCAAGTGATCCCCAGCCCCACGGTCGCCGACGACGGCAGGGCCTTCGGCCCGGGTGGCGCCAGCACCTTCACCGCCGCGGTGCACCCGAAGAACACCGGGGTGCGGCTGACCCGGCGCTTCGACCCCGAGGTGGAGAACCAGCTGGCGAACGTGCTCGTGGACGGCATACTCGCGGGCCAGTGGCGGCACAAGTCCCGACTCGGCCCGCTGACCTGGTTGGACCAGAGCATGGAGATCGCGCCCGCGCTCACCTCCGGCAAGTCGAAGATCACCGTCCGCACCGAGTTCGCCGCCTCCGACGTGGACCTCAACGAGTTCCGCTACGACGTGCACAGCCTCGTGGACGGCTCATGGGTGCGCACCGACGTGATGGACCTCGGCCCGCAGCACCCCGGTGAGGAAGCCGCGCACGGCTACAAGGTCGAGAAGCAGACGTGGCAGGGGCGCCGCTCCTCCTACTACCCCGTCGACGCCGGCCAGGTGGCCGCCTCCGACGCCGTGCTGTCCGGGGCCCGCCTGCGGATCAGCTTCGACGGGGTGACCACTGTGGACGCTCCGATCGGTGAGTTCTTCGGTTCCGGTCTCGGCGAGTTCGACGTGCGGTCGCTGATGTTCTCGATGGACCCGGGCAAGGACGGTTGGTACACCTCGTGGTGGCCGATGCCCTTCGGGCGCAACGCGGTCGTCGAGATCGTCAACGGCAGCTCGACCACCATCCAGGCGGCGTCGGTCGAGGTGACGTCGGCACCGGACAGCAAGGTCGCGGAAGGCTTGCGCCCCAACGGTTCGCTGGGCTACTTCCACGCGACGCACCGCAGCGGCGCCGCCGAACGCGACAAGGACTGGATCGCCTTGGACACCTCAGGCCGAGGCGTCTACTACGGGATGACGCACAGCATGCGCGGCAAGCTGCCGCTAGGCACCGACGTCCCCCGGCTGTACTTGGAGGGCGACGAGCGGATCTACGCCGACGGCGTGCTCACGCCGATCCAGTACGGCACCGGAACCGAGGACTTCTACGAGTCCGGCTGGTACTTCCGCACCGGCACCTTCGCCATGCCGTCGGCCGGGTACCCCGCGCACGAGGTCGGCGGTGACGGCTGCCAGTTCGACTGCACCGGCGCCTACCGGCTGATGGTGACGGACGCGATCCCGTTCAGCAGCGCGTTCCGCTTCGGCATGGAGTCCGGGCCGCTGGCCGACGTCGCCGCCGACTACAGCGCGACGTCCTACTGGTACGGCACTTCGCGGACCACGCTGCGCGGCACCGACCGGATCGACCTCGGCAACGCCAAGGAACGCGACCTGCACGGCTACCGCTCCGACGAGGAGACCACGGCCAAGCTGACGTCCAGCTTCGAGGGCGACGACGACCACGACAGCGCCACCGGCACCATCACCTCCAGCACCGGCAAGATCAGCTTCACCGTCGCGGTGGACAAGGCGAACACCGGCGTGCAGCTCGTCCGCACCGCCGACCACGCCCGCCCCTACCAGGAGGTCAAGGTCCTCGTGGACGGCAAGGAGGTGGGAACCTGGCTCCAGCCGACGGGAAACGCCTCCCAGCGGTGGCTCCAGGACACCTTCGCCATCCCGGCGAAGTTCACCTCCGGCAAGCAGAAGCTGGCCATCGCGCTGGAGCCCGCGCGGGGTTCCGCCCCGTGGACGGCGAGCACCTACGCCGTCCGCTCGTTCGTCGGACCGTTCGACGCGGGCGCGGCACGTTCGGCGGCGCAGCGACTCGACCCCGGCGCTCTCGACTGGAGCGCACCGGATCGCGGGCCGCTCGTCCGCGATTCGCGCGACCCCGTCTCCACCAGGCCGGGTGGTTAACGTCGAACTCCTTCGTTCGAGCATGAAGCGGCAGAAGGGATCCAGACGGTCTTCGCTATCCTGCCCACGTCCGATTTCAAGATCAATCTTAAGGACCTCGGGGATCATGACTGACAGCATCCGGCGGCTCGCCGTCTTCGGAGCGGCCGCCGCCGCCTTCGCCTCGCTCGGCCTGGTGAACACGGGAGTGGCGCAGGCCGCGAACCCCCAGGTTTGGGGGCTCTACCCGTCCCAGCCGAAGTGCGTCGGCGAGGGCCGCTTCCAGGAAGGGCAGCTGCGCATCCAGGGTGACTGGTTCTGCATGCTGAACCAGCCGGTGCCCGGCGCGTGGAACCTGATCGCGCGCCCCCGCTGACGCGGTCGCATCGCAGAAGGGCCAAGTCGAGATCCTCGACTCGGCCCTTCTGCTTTTCAGCGGCTCCAGTGGGGATCGCGGCCGAGGTAGCGCAGCAGAACGGCCGCGTCGTCCTCGCCGGGCTCACCTGGTAGCGCGGGCGCGTAGGCGCCGTAGGCGCGCAGTGGCTCCACGATCTGCTGCGCCACCGGGAGGAGTTCCCGCGCGAGCGCGGCCGACAGGGGCGAGGGAGCCCCGGCGGACACGGCCAGGTCCCAGGCGTGCACGGCGGCGTCGAGCGCGCACGCCCCCACGCCCAGCGACGCGGGCATGGAGTTGGGCGGCACCGGGACGGCCACGTTCTCGGCGTCGGCGGCAACCCCCGCCCAGGCCGTCGCGGAGAGCTTCATGGCGTGCTCGGCGACGTTGCCCGGTGTGTCGGACAGCGAGCCGGACGGGGAGAACGGGTCCTCGGAGGGACCGTCACCCCCGGTGAGGAACGCGGCGAAGGCGATCTGGTCGCCCGCCGCGTGCTGGAGGACCTGCGTGGCATTCCACTGCGAACAGGGAGTCGCGGCCTCCCAGTCGGTGACGGCGTTCACGGCGGTGCGCAACGCCTCGTGGGACTCGCTGAGGATCGGCCAGGTCGTCATGGCGGAACTCCTTCGGGGAAGTCGGGGTCAGCGAGAGTTTCCACATTGACAAGCAAGAAAGAACGCCAGTAGACGCACTCGTTATTCTCGCGGGCACCCACACCCTTCAAGCAGAACTGAAACTGCACGTCAGAAGCGGTGGCCGTGGAAATATCACCGGAAATGCCCCGCGCCCGTCCGAAATGCCCCCACGCAGGTCACCCGGTTTCCCGCACGATGGCCTGCCCGGCCGCCCGGTGTTCGGCGGCCGCGGCCGGGTCGGTGTCGTCGAGCACGGCGGCGATGCCCTCGTGGGCCAACGCTTGCGCGTGCCGGTACCCCAGTCCCGGGGCCAGCTCCAGCGCCTGCCGGTGCAGCCGCAGGGCCTCCTCGGGCAGGCCCGCCAGCCGGCAGGTCTCGGCGTAACCGTTGATGAAGTGGATCTTCCAGTGCTCCTCGAACAGCTCGTCCAGCAGGGCGAAGGCCCGGCGGTGGCCGGCGAGCGCTTCCTCGTAGCGGCCCAGCTGCCGCAGCGCGACGCCCAGGCAGTTCAGGCACCACGCCTCGTTGTGCTTGTGCCCGTCCTCGCGGGCCTGCGCCAGCGCCTGCTCCAGGTGCTCGACCGCCTCTTCGGCTCCCTCGTGGGCGATCGCGACGCCGAGCGTGATCCGAGCCGTCAACGCAGGAGGCCACGCGGGGTCGCTGTGCGGGATGTCCAGCACTGTGCGAGCCAGCCGCGCCGCCTCCTCGCGGTGTCCCAGCTGCAACATGGACCACGCCTCGTACGCGGTCGCCTGTGCCGTTCCCGTCGGGCAGTCCGCGTCCGCGTACAGCTTGCCCGCCAACCGGAACAGGTCGAGCGGCTCCTCGACGTGGCCCTCGTCCCAGCTCAGGTAGCCCCGGCGCATGGCCAGTTCCGCCTCGGACCTGGTGTCCTCGGCCTGTGCCACCAACGGTGCCGCCGCCTCGTACGCGGCACCCGCTTCCGCCATCCGGCCCGCGTTGTAGCGGGCGAAGCCCAGATCGCTGTGCGCCTCGGCCAGCTGCAGCGGATCGCCCAGCCGCTGCGCGGCGACCAGCGAGCGCTCGAACAGCACGTTGAGGTGGGTCGTGCCGCAACGCCGCGCGAAGAACGCCCGCATGAAACGCGGCAGCTCGCACACGTGCACGTCGGCCCCGGCGGCGACCGCCGTCTCGAAGACCGCCATCAGGTTGGCGTACTCCGTGCCGAACCAGAACAGCGCCGCGTGCTTGCCCGCGAACGTCGGCAGCTCCGCGGGAGGGCGCCCGGCGGAGACCTCCCGGCGGGGCGACGAGTACGACACCACGGCGTCGGCGGCGGCCGCAGCGTGCACGTAGTAGTCGAGCACCCGCCCCACTGCCTGCTCCAGCTCCTCCGGGGCGTCCTGCTCGGCGGCGGTCTTGCGCGCGTGCTGGCGCACGAGGTCGTGCAACCGGTAGCGGCCCGCCGCGGGCTGCTGGACGAGGTGCGCGTCGAGCAGGTCCTCCAGCATCGCCCTGGCGCTGCGCAGCGGGATGTCCGCGAGGGCAGCCGCCACGTACTCGTCGAAGGTCGAGACGGGCAACTGGCCCAGCAACCGGAAGAAGCGGTGCTGCGCCCGGTCGAGCTGCTTGACGGACATCGCGAACGCCGTGTCGAACTCGGTCGCGCCCTCCGCCATCCGCTCGACGAGGATGCCGACGGTCCAGCCCGGCCGGTGCCGCAGCCGCGCCGCGGCCAGCCGAAGGGCCAGCGGCAGGTGACCGCACAGCCGCAGCACCTCAGCCGCGGCTTCCGGATCGCGGGTCAACCGGCTGTCCGATCCGCCCGGGTCGCCGCTGGCGCGGGCCAGGAGTTCGGCGCTCTCCTGCGGGGTCAGCACGTCCAGCGACACCGGGGGCACCTCGTCCAGACCCAGCAACCGGTTCCGGCTCGTGACCAGGACGACGGACGGACCCGCACCCGGCAGCAGCGGGCGGACCTGCTCGGCGTCAGCGGCGTTGTCGAGGACCACGACGGCCCGCCGGTGCGCCAGCTCCGCCCGCCAGCAGGCGGCCAACGGCTCGATGCCGCCCTCCTGCGGGATCTTCTCCGATGGCACGTCCAAGGCGGCGAGCAAGGTCCGCAGCGCGGGATCGGGACCGAGCGGCTCGCGCCCCGCGGTGAACCCGTGCAGGTCCACGTAGAGCTGCGCGTCGGGGTACTCGGCGGCGAGCTGGTGCGCGGCGTGCACCGCAAGGCAGGTCTTGCCCACACCTGCCATGCCGTCGACGGCGACCACCCGGCTGCTGCCCACCGCCGCGAGCACAGCGGCGAGCTGGTCCTCGCGCCCGGTGAAGTCGGGAACGTCGCGCGGAAGATCGTTGCGCGGCGGGCGAGGCGCCCCGGCTGGTGGTGACGGCGGCTGGACCTGCCTGCTGGTCTTCGGGGGCGCGGGCAACGGGTTGGCGGCCCGCTCCCACAGGGGGCGCAGTTGGCGGGGGTCGCGCTTGACCAAGCGGCACAACGCGATCACCGCGGGCCACGGCGGCACTGTCTGGCCGCTGAAGTAGCGCGACAGCGATGACGAGCTGAGACCTGTGTCCCGCGCGAGCGCACGGAGGCCGCGCCCGGACAGCTCCTGGACCAGGCGTAGCCGGGCCGCCAACTCGTCCTGCGGGTGGGCACCGCCCACCGGCCGCTGCTGCACAACCACTGTCGCCGTCTCCTTGTCCCGCTGTCCCGGACGTTTTTTCGACCTGATCGCCGCTGGTCAGGGGCACTTCAACTGTCCCAGGGTGTCCCACCGGCGTCGTCATGCTAGGCGCCGTCCGCCTGTGATTGAGCCACCTGAGAGACAGCGCACCACCACAGCAAGGAGAAACCGAGATGCAGGCTCGAATGAAGAACCCCGCGGTCGTCCTGACCGGCGCGATGCAGCCCATCCAGGAGATCATGAAGGCCGCCCACACCGGCGGGGTCGCGGGAGAGATCCTGGAGCTGGTGCACCTGCGGGTCAGCCAGATCAACGGCTGCAGCGCCTGTGTGGACGGTGGCGCCAAGACCGCGCGCAAGGCCGGGGTGAGCGAGGAGCGGCTGGCCACGGTCGTCGCCTGGCGGGAGGCCCCGTACTTCACCGAGGAGGAGCGGGCGGCGCTCGCACTGGCCGAGGCCGCGACGCGGCTGGCCGACCGCGCCGACGCGGTCAGCGACGAGGTCTGGGACACCGCCGCCACCTACTTCGACGAGAAGCAGCTGGCCGCGATCATCCTGATGATCAGCGTCACCAACATGTTCAACCGCCTCAACGCCACCACCCGGCAGATCGCCGGCGCCTGGGGCTGACCCGTTCCGGTCCCGGGCTCCGCGCGGCCCGGGACCACTCGCCCCACCACCACTCGCAGACAAGGAGATTCCCACCATGAGCAGCGTTGCGACCGACAAGAAGTTCGACGGCTTCACCGACGAGGAACGCGCCGCGATGAAGGAGCGCGCCCAGGAGCTGAAGGCGGCAGCGCGCCGCCGCACGGGCAAGGGCAAGGCGGACGGGGAGCACGACGTGCTCACGAAGATCTCCGAGATGCCCGACGCCGATCGCCTCATCGCCGAGCGGCTGCACGAGATCGTCAAGGCCGCGGCACCGGGCCTCGCGCCGAAGCTCTGGTACGGGATGCCCGCCTACGCCAAGGACGGCAAGGTGCTCTGCTTCTTCCAGAGCGCGCAGAAGTTCAAGTCCAGGTACGCCACGCTCGGCTTCAGTGACGTGGCGAACCTCGACGACGGCTCCATGTGGCCGAGCTACTTCGCCCTGAAGGAGCTGACCGCCGACGACGAGGCCAGGATCGGCGCACTGGTGAAGCAGGCGGCTTCCTCGCACGACAACTGACCAGCTCCCCCGCTCACGTAAGGAAAATCGCAATGAGCAACACACTGACGTCCACTGCCATCGACTCCGTCACCCTCGACGTGGCCGACCCCGCGGCCGCGAAGCGCTTCTACAGCAACGCCTTCGGCCTGGACACGCAGATCCGCCTGCGGGCCTCGGAGGCTCCGACGACGGGCTTCCGCGGGTTCACGCTCTCGCTGACCGTGTCCCAACCATCCACTGTAGACAGTCTGGTCAGCTCCGCGCTCGGCGTCGGCGCCACGACCTTGAAGCCCGCCACGAAGTCGTTGTGGGGCTACGGCGGCGTCGTCCAGGCACCGGACGGCACGATCTGGAAGATCGCGACCTCGGCGAAGAAGGACACCGGCCCCGCCACGCGGGAGATCGACGACATCGTGCTCCTGCTCGGAGTCGCCGATGTGGCCGCCAGCAAGCGGTTCTACGTCGACCAGGGCCTTGTCGTCGCGAGGAGCTTCGGCCGGATGTACGTCGAGTTCGCCGCCGGGGCGAGCCCCATCAAGCTGGCCCTGTACCGCCGTCGCGCCCTGGCCAAGGACCTCGGCGTCGCCCCCGACGGCGAAGGTTCGCACCGGATCGCGATCGGCAGCTCCGCCGGCCCCTTCACCGACCCGGACGGATTCGCCTGGGAAACCCCGTGAGCAAGAGCTTCCCCTGAGACGACTGGAGCAACGATGACCGGCACAGCACCACGCGGACTTGAGGAAAGGCTGCGGGACACCCGCGCGAAACTGGACGGCGAGGTCGACCTGTGGGTCGCGACATCCGGTTCACCGGGCGGCGCGCACCTCGTCCCGCTCTCCTTCCTGTGGGACGGGACCGCCTTCCTCATCTCGACCCCGCGCGCCTCGGTCACCGGCCGCAACCTGCTGGCCGACGGACAGGTGCGGCTCAGTCTCGGACCGACCCGCGACGTCGTCATCGTCGACGGCGCCGCGGAAACGGTGGAGGTCACCCCCGACGTCGGCGACGCGTTCGCCGCGAAGACCGGCTTCGACCCGCGCGAACTCGACGAGCCCTACCAGTACTTCCGCATCCTGCCGCGGCGCGTCCAGGCTTGGCGCGAAGCGAACGAGCTGCGCGGCCGCGACCTCATGCGCGCGGGCCGCTGGCTCGGCTGACGAGTCAGGCCAGCGCGAGGAAGAGCTTCTCCAGCTGAGCCCGATCCGCCGCCCCCTTCTCGGAGTCGTCGGAGACGCACTGCTCCAGTCCGCTGGCGATCAGCTTGAAGCCCGCGCGGTCCAGTGCGCGGGACACGGCAGCCAGTTGCGTGATGACGTCCTTGCAGTCCCGCCCGGACTCGATCATCTGGACGATCCCGCCCACCTGGCCCTGAACGCGCCGCAGCCGCTTGACCACGTCCGTGAGGACGTCTTCGTTCAACTCCACCCGCACCTCCTCTGATACCCCCCAGGGTACCCGCGCACATCGCCGCCCGGCAGTGGTGCGCCTCCGTCATCGACGACCGAACGGCCACCACGACCTGCGCGGCGGCGCCTCGGCCGAGCAGGAGCAGCGCTCTGCGCGAGGGACGTCGCCCAGCACCTGTTCGACGTGGTTACCGCAGCCGCGGTAGGTCGGCTTGCCGCACTTGGAACACGTGACTCGTTGACACATACGGATCAGTATACCCCCAGGGGTATCAAGAAGGCCTCCGGACAGGGCCCGATGAGACGTTTGCCGCATACCCCTAGGGGTATCCAGAGCCTGGGCTACCGTGGAAGCCAGATACCCCAGGGGGTATAAGGAGGTAGACATGATCCAGATCGTCCCCATCGACACGCCGACCCTCGGTGACCGCAGCTACCTCGTCGGCGACGGGACCGTGGCGTTCGTGGTGGACCCGCAGCGCGACATCGACCGGGTGCTGGACCTGGCCGCCCGGCACGGTCTGCGGATCACTGACGTCTTCGAGACGCACATCCACAACGACTACGTCACCGGCGGTCTCGCGCTGGCCCGTGCGACGGGCGCGGCCTACCACGTCAACGCGGCGGACCCGGTGTCGTTCGACCGCACACCGATCCGCGACCACGACGTCGTCGAGGTGGGCGAGCGCATGCGGGTGCGGGCGGTCGCGACACCCGGGCACACGTTCACGCACCTGTCCTACGTGCTGGAGACACCGGACCGCGCGCCGGTGGTGTTCACCGGCGGGTCGCTGTTGTTCGGCAGCACTGGCCGTCCCGACCTGCTCGGTCCGTCGCACACCGATGAACTGGTGCGGGCGCAGTACGCCTCGGCCCACCGCCTGACCGGGGGCCTGCCCGACGACACCGAGATCTGCCCGACGCACGGTTTCGGCAGCTTCTGCTCCGCCACCCAGTCGGAGGCCGAACGGTCGACCATCGGCCGGGAGAAGCAGGTCAACCCCGTGCTCACACAGGACGAGGAGTCCTACGTCGAGCAGCTGCTCGCCGGCCTGGACGCCTTTCCCGCGTACTACGCGCACATGGGACCGGCCAACACGGCAGGACCGGCCGCCGTCGACCTCGCCGAGCCGAGGACAGCTGATCCGGCCGAGCTGCGCGCCCGCATCGACGCCGGGGAATGGGTGGTGGACCTCCGGTCCCGCACGGCCTTCGCCGCCGGACACCTCGCGGGCAGCCTGAACTTCGGCCTCGACGGCAGCTTCGCCACCTACCTCGGCTGGCTCATCCCGTGGGGCACGCCGGTGTCCCTGCTCGGCGACACCCCGGAGCAGGTGGCCGAGGCCCAACGGGAGCTGGTCCGCATCGGCATCGACCGGATCGAGTCGTCCGCGACCGGCGAACCCGAGGCGTGGTCCGGCGCGGCGCCGCTCGGAACGTTCCCGCGGGCGAGCTTCACCGATCTCGCCGCGGTGCGCCACCACCGCGCGGTCACGGTCCTCGATGTCCGTCGCGACTCCGAATGGGCGGGCAAGCACGTCGACGGAGCGGTGCACGTCCCGCTGCACGACCTGCTGCACCGGCTCGACGAGGTGCCCCGGGGCGAGGTGTGGGTGCACTGCAAATCGGGTTACCGCGCCTCGATCGGCGCATCGGTGCTCGCCGCCGCGGGCCACCGGGTCGTGGTGATCGACGACCAGTTCGACCAGGCCGAGAACGCCGGCCTGCCGATGACGGCATGACGGCCCTGGCAGGGCTGTTCGGACTGGTCATCGGTGCTGTGCTGGGCATGCTCGGCGCGGGCGGCTCGATCCTCGCCGTTCCCGCACTGGTCTACGGCGTCGGCATGCCGCTCTCCTCGGCCGTGCCGACCTCGTTGCTGGTGGTCGCGGTGTCCGCGCTGGGCGGGCTCGCGGTCCGTTGGCGGCTCGGTGTCATCCGCTGGCCCGTTGCACTGGTGTTGACCGCCGCGGGCGTCCCCGCCGCGTTCGCGGGGACCGCGCTCGGGCGACAGATCCCCGAACGCTGGTCGCTGCTCGCCTTCGGTGTGCTGATGGCGGTGGTGGCGGCGCGCATGCTGACCGCTCCCGCCGAGCCGGCCGGAGCGTGCCGCACGCGCGGTGGCAAGGTGGACTGGCGCAGCTGCCTGCCCAAGGCGCTCGCCGCCGGAGCCGTTGTCGGGCTGCTGACGGGGCTGTTCGGCGTCGGCGGCGGGTTCGTCATGGTGCCTGCGCTGACCCTGCTGCTCGGCCTGACGGCCCTCGAAGCCGTCGCCACCTCGCTCGTCGTCATCACGATCACCTCACTGGCCGGCCTCGCCGCGCACGTCGCCTCCGCGTCCGCGATCGACCCCGGCATCACGGCGATCTTCACCGGCACGGCGCTCCTCGCCTCGGCTGTCGCCGGGCTCCTCGCCAACCGCCTGCCAGCCGCCACCGTGCGCCGCGCGTTCGCCTGGGTCGTCCTCGCCGTCGCTGTCGGCGTGGCCACCTCCGCCTTGTTCTTCCCCGCCGTGCTCCACGGCGGCTGACCTCAGCCTGAACGCGGTGTCAGTGGCAGTTGTCCCCAGCTGGGGACAACCTGGGGACAACTTCGAACATGCGTTCGAATCGACGTCACGCGGCGTTCAGTGCCTGGTCGTAGCCCGTCACGCTCCGGACCGTTGCGATCAAACGCGTGATCAGGCTCTGCGGCGCGTGCCCACGCCCCTCCTGCGCCTTCTCGTCGATCACAAGATGCGGG
The DNA here is from genome assembly GCF_900103775.1 of Allokutzneria albata. GTDB lineage: Bacteria > Actinomycetota > Actinomycetes > Mycobacteriales > Pseudonocardiaceae > Allokutzneria > Allokutzneria albata. The sequence continues at coordinate 5,050,429 of NZ_LT629701.1, forward strand.
TGATGCGGTAATTCGAGACGCCCCGGGTCTGCGAGGTCTTCGTTGCGCACGGCTTCAGCGTTGCCGCCGAACAGGAATCAGCCCAACAGGCCGCCGACATGGCATGGCGTTCGCCGTCCGCTGAACGTCCGCTCCGGCGGTCTAGGTTCGAGTCGCCGCGCAGGCGGCCGCGGCCAGCGCGAGCGCGAACAGCGCGTAGGAGGCGACCAAGCCGCCCGTGTCGCTGGCCGAGCTGAGGGCTCCACCAATGGCGCGCCCGAGGAGTTGTCCGGTGCACTCGGCCGTGATGACCGCGGTGGCCAACTCCGTTGCGGTGAAGCCACTCGAACCGGCGGTGGTCGCTCTGACGTACAGCCCGGGATAGGCAAGTCCCACGCCGATTCCGCCTACGGCCCACGCGATGAGCAGAACGGTGAACGATCCTCCGACAGCGAGTTCGACCACCAGCACGGCCGTGGCGAGTGCCGCCATGCTCAAGCCGATCACCGGGAAGCGCCGCTTGACCTGAGGCGATTTCACCTGCGCGACAAGGAGACTCGTCACCGCCCATCCCAACGAGGCGGCGCTCAGGATGATCGCCGCACGCCCGAGGCCCATCCCGAATCCGTCGGTCAGCAGCACGGTGATCAGGCTGTCCGCGCCGAAGTAGCCGATTCCGAACAGCATCATCGCGCCGAGCGCGGCAGGAGTTCCCGGCCGCAGGCGTGCGGTTCCCTCGGGCAGGACCGTGATCATCCCGACGACGGTGGTACCCGCCCCGACGATCGCGAGGGGCCACCACCCCGCGCTCAGCACCACACACGCCGCGCCCAGTGGAATCAACAGAGTTCGCCCCAGGGGGCGCGGGGCGGCGTCGGCGGGAGTGGCCTCTCCTACGGCGCGCGCGACCAACAGGCGTCCGATGAGGACGAACGGCACCGGCAGCACCGACGTCCACCGCCAGCCCACGAGGTGCTCGAGGCCGAGCGTCGCGGCCGGACCGACCAAGGCCGGCACGATCCACATCGCCGATGACACCGCGACCACTCGGATGCGCAACCGCTCGTCGAGGTGCTGGATCGCCGCGCTGATGCCGAACACTCCGAGGAGACCGCTGGCGATCCCGGCGCAGAGCTGGCCGAAGGCGAACATCCACGCAGTCCGGGCAGTCGCGGCGAGGGCGAGTCCGCCGACGTAGGCGAGCATTCCCGCCGCCAGCGTGCCCCGGGGGCCCAGTCGGTCCAGAACTCGACTCGCCAGGGGAAGTGCGACGAACAACCCCAGTGTCGTGCCCGCGATCAGAAGTCCGAGTTCGTCCTTGGCCTCCAGAGCGCTCGCGACGACCGGCAGAAGAGTGGAAGCGACGAAGCCCGTCACCGCGGCCGCGAACTCGATCGCGACGATCCCCACCGCGAGCACCAGCGGCCGGGCTCGCCGCATGACGTGACCGCGACTCATGGGCATCGCAGTCGCTCGCTCCTCACTGGCGGCACCGCCCTACCGCAGGTCGTCCCTGACCAGTTCGACAGACGACCCGTGGCTAACATGCTAGCACGCTAGCATCAGTCGCGGGCGCGGGACGATGACCCGCCCCGGCTTCGACCACGACCGAAATGCCGAAAACGCCTCAACCTTCCCTCCGAGCGGCGTCCAGCGACACGAGGGACAGTTCCAGGAAAGAATTTGATTCACAATAATCCCCGTGATGTCCCGATTCGCCGCGTACGGCAACCCCGATGACGCGGCACACTGATTTCACGACATCGAAGGAAACATGAGAATGCGCAGTATTCTGGCCGCAGCCGCCCTCTCGGCCCCGGTCACCGCCACGGTGAGCGCCCCTGTCGCGCTTGCCGAGACCACCGAATCCGCCCGCGCGAACTGCATCTTCACCTACACGTCCAAGTCGCCCGGCGAGACCGGCCGCGGACTGCGCGTCGCCGCGACGGTGCGGGGCGGCTGCAAGGTCACTGCGAAGCTTGACAGCGACAAGGGCGGCCGGCACCAGGTCGGATCCCAGTCCGAAACACCCGACCGCAACGGGGACGTGCTCTTCAACTTCCGCTGCCACGGACACGCCAAGTACCGCGTCAAGCTGACCGCGCCCGGCGACAGCGCGACCATCACGGGTCCGGTCAAAGCCTGCTGATCCGCGAGACACACAAGCCGGGTGACCTGCCCCCAGCAGATCACCCGGCTTCATCTCCCGAGCGGAACGACTACGACTCGCCTGCAGTCATCATCCGTTGTGCCGGTGCCACTTCGTGCACACCGTCTCCGAGATGAATCCCGCACAGGCCCGGTAATCGTGCGGGTGCCAGTTGTGGCCACCGGTACGAACCGTGGCGCCATCGTGCGGCGAGGCCTGCGAAAGGTCCGCTCCGTCCAGTCGCACAGTGCTCAGCCTCGGCATGTTGACGCCCTCGGCGTGGAGCTGCCTCGTGTGCTCGTTCAGCCACAACCGCGCGGTGATGCCGTGCCCGCTCGCCTCGGCGAGAAGGTTCCACTCCGCCGCGGCGGCCGACGGAGCGGCGACCACGGACACCCCGGCACTCACAGCGACAGCTACGAGCGCGGGAACAACTCTGAAACGCATTGCGAACCCTTCATTCACCAACCAAAGCGGGATCATCACGCGACCGGACGGACAGCGTCCACCACCGAACGAAGGTTTCATCTCACGGTGAAGCAGAAACGGGAATCAGCACAAAATCCCAAGGTCCCATACCACTCATGACCACCCCTTTTCGTCAATCGTCGAACAAAGGGTGTCAGGCTTCAGCGATCAGCGCCGCTGCTCTCCCCACACCGGCTTCCCTGGCGGTTCGAGTCATGTCATTGACCCACCAGCTGCTCCGCGAGTTCGCGGGCCGCGTGGACGACGAACGCCTCCAGCACTGCCACAGCGCCCTCGCATGCGGCGAATGGGGTCTGAGCTTCGACGTGCTTGCCGGGCATATCGAACGCCTGAGAATCGCGGTCACCGAGGCCGAGCTCGCCGTGCTCAACGAGCTGGCCGATTTCGGCGAGACCATCGACCTTCTCCCGCTCAAAGGCGATCGGCCCGCTTACCGGTTCAGCAGCGCTGCGGCGCTACGTGGCGAACATGCCGACTGCTCAGCGGATCCTCGCGACGTTCCGCAGGCCCGCCTCTCCGACAGCACTGCCACTCCGACCTGGGTCTACCTGGTCGAGTTCGCACCCGCTCAGGAGGGCACGCCCTGGCCGAACATCCGTCTCGACGCGAACGCGGGTCAGGGTGTGGTGGAGGCGTATGCGACAGGGGAACCCCTGCCCCGGTATCACACCGAAGCGCTGCGCGCCGCATCTGGGAGCGCCACGCCTAGCGGACGCACCCCGCCGCAGACCTTAAAGGACAGTCCGGAAAGGACTCTCGTTTCGATCCGTGGTTGCGATCCTTTGCAGAGCCGCTGCCCTGGCTCGTGTCACGTGGCGGTGTTCCGGGAGGGTCGCAGGATTCGGCACCGTCATCGCGACCGGCGGAGCCGAGTCCCCTGTTCCGAAAGTGCCTACGGTGCGCGCCAGCCGGGGTCGCCGAAAGCGGCGGCCAGCTCGTCCGGACGGCAGGCCGCCCCGCAGTGGTCACCCAACGCCAGCTCGGCGCCGGCGGCCCGCCAGAACGCCGCCGACCCGGCGGTCGTCAGGCCGTCCACGATCACTTCCGCACCGGCCCGGCGCACGAGGCCCGGCAGCTCCCGCAGCAGGTCGACCACCAGCGAGTCCGGCGCGGCCCCGTCCAGAAGCCCGCAGTCCAGCCGCACGCCCTGCACCGGCAGGTCGGCCACCGCGGCCAGCGCGCCGCCGCCCAGCCCGCAGTCGCTGATCACCGGTCGCACGCCCAGGTCGGCCAGCGCCTGCAGGTTGTCCCTGGTCTTGCCGAGGTCGGCGGCCAGGGCCAGCGTGGGCAGCTCGACCAGCAGCCGCTCGGCCGGGAACCGCGTCTCCTCCAGCACACCGCCCACCCTGGTGAGCAGGTCCGCGTCGGCCGCCTGGTGCGGGCTCAGGCCGACCAGCAGCCGCAGGTCGCGGTCCAGCCGTTGCCGCCACCAGCCCACCTGCTGGCAGCCGGTGCGCAGTAGCCACTCGCCCAGCGGCAGCATCAGCCCGGTGGTCTCGGCCAGGCGGCGGCAGCACTGGTCGGACAGCGCGCCCACCCCGGGCGGGTCCCAGCTGAGCAGCACCTGCACCCCGTGCGCCGCGCCGTCGGTCAGCCGCACCAGCGGCCGGTACCGCGCCTGCACGTCCCCGTCCTCGAAGGCGCCCGGCATGACCGCGGCCAGCGCGTCGGTCTTGCGGTCCAGCCGGTTCTGCTCGGGGTGGGACAGCTCCCACTGCCCGTGCCCGTTGGCCTTGGCGCGGCGCAGTGCCTGGTGGGCCTCGCGCAGCAACTCCGCGGCCTCGCGGTCCCTGGCGGGCCGGTTGACCACGCCGACGCTGACCGACAGGGCCAGCCCGTGCCCGTCGACGTAGGTCGGTTCGGCCAGCTCATGGCGCAGCTCGTGCACCAGGCGCTCCGGCTCCGGGGTGTCCGGCGCGTTCTCCACCAGCACGGCGAACTCCGCACCGCCGAACCGGGCGAGGAGGGCCTTCTGCCCGGCCAGCACGGACTTCAGCCGCTGCGCCACGGTGACCAGCAGCTGTTCGGCCGCACGCTCGCCGAGGCCGTCGCGCACCACCGCGAAGGCGTCCAGCTCCAGCCGCAGGAGCGTCACGCCCAGCTCCGGGTCCGCCCTGCCCAACGCGGTCTCCAGCCGCGTGCTGAAGCACTGCCGGTTGGGCAGGCCGGTGAGCACGTCGTGCAGGGCCTGCCGGTTGAGCTCGTTCTGCAACAGCACCAGCTCGGTGCCGTCCTCGACCACGGTGACGAAGTGGCTGGGCTCGCCCCCTGCGCCGCGCAGCAGCGAGGCGGTCAACGACACCGGCACCGGCTCGCCGTCGCGGTGCAGCAGCCGCTGGGACTGCTTGATCCGCTCGACCTTGCCCACCAGCAGCGCGCCGTAGTCCTCGCGCAGCACCGGCGCGTAGTCGGGGTGCACCAGCTCGAACAGGTCGCGCCCGGTCAGCTCGTCCGGGGCGTGCCCGAGCATCACGCCAGCCGCGGCGTTCACCGTGACCAGCGTGCCATCCAGGTCGGCGACCAGGATGCCGCTGGCCGAGGACGTGGCAACCTCGTCGAACCGCGCCTGCGCGGCCCGCAGGTTGTACTTGGCGTCCCGCACGGCCTTGAGCATGGACAGCTTCAGGCCCTCCTGCTGGGCCAAGGTGGCGTCCTGCGCGGCCACCATCACGCTCGCGGCCAGCGCGCCGAGCACACCCACCACGCGTTCGGCGAACTCCTCGACGGGCTGGAACTCGGGCAGCGTGAGCAGGCCCTTGCCCAGGACGTCCATGGTGGCGGTGAGCGCCCGCCCGCTCGCGCAGTTCAGCTCGACCAGCCGGGCGCCCGCGGCCTCCAGCGCAGCGGTGCGGCCCGGCTGGTGCTCCTGCCCGCTCTCGTGCACCTCGCCACACAGGGTGTCCAGCAGCGCGGCCAGCTCGATCTCGAAGTCGGCGTGCTCCAGCGGCACGTAGGCGATTCCGCCCAGCAGGTAGGCCCACTTGCGCGCGAGCAGGCCGCGCTCGCGGCGCCCGTCTTCGGGAGGAGGCCCCAGGAGCGAGTGGAGGACGGCGTCGGTCATGGGCTCAGGACTTCCGCGCCACACCCGCGTAGATCAGCTCGTTCCACGCCGCGTCCTCGGCGATGTCGCTGGGCCCGGCCGGCCGCCAGGTGCCACAGCCCACCAGGCCCGGCTCGACCAGCGCCAGGTCCCCGAGCAGACCCAGGATCTGGTCGTGGGAACGCGTGTGCGGCACGTCGCCGCGGCGCTCGGCCATCTGGTCGCTGGCCACGGCGAACGCCTCCTGGTGCGCGTCGGACGTGACGTGGGTGAAGGCGAGCAGGCTGCCCGGGACCAGGGGTTCCTGGTAGGCGCGCACCAGCCCGGCCGGATCGTCCTCGTCCGGGATCCAGTGCAGCAGCAGCAAGCACAGCACGCCAACGGGCTCGGAGAAGTCGATCAGTCGCCGGACCTCCGGGCTGTCCAGCACCCCGGCCACGTCGCGCACGTCCGCGTGCAGGACCGCGGTGCGGTCGTTGTCCGCCAGCAGCAGCTCGCTGTGCGCGACCGCCACCGCCTCCTTGTCGACGTAGACCACGCGGGCCTCGGGGACCTCCCGCTGGGCGATCTCGTGCACGTTGCCCACGGTGGGGATGCCCGCGCCCAGGTCGAGGAACTGGCGGATGCCCTGCGAAAGCATGAAGCGCACCGCGCGGCCGAGGAAGGCGCGGTTGAGCCGCACCGACTGCCGGATCCAGGGCAGGGTCCGCTCGAGGTGGTCCGCGGTGGTGCGGTCCGCCTCGAAGTTGTGGCCGCCGCCGAGCCAGTAGTCGTAGATCCGGGCGACGTTCGGCGTGGTCGTGTCTACTCCGGCCGGGACCCAGTCCCGTGTGCCCACCATCGCGCACCTCTCGGGTTCGGAAGACCGGCCAGCATACCGATTCCGGCGGTAATTGACTTAACCCATAATTTGGCAATTGCCCTAACGCATCATCGTGATCGCCTCTTACCCAATCGGGTGCTGTCGGCACGGCTGAATGGCCTCTAGCGTGGCGTCCCCCCGATTCCCACCCATGCCGAGGAGTTCTCATGCCCGTCCGGGTGGCGCCCGGTCGGTGGCCTTTGCTGGGACACACGCCCGCACTGGTCCGCCGTCCCGTCCAGTTCACCGCCGGGCTGCGGGAACACGGCGATGTGGTCAAGCTGTTCCTGGGACCACTCCAGACATATTTCCTCACAAATCCGGAACTCATTCATCGCGTACTGGTAACGGACGGGTCGAGCTTCGGCAGCGGGATCATGTTCCGCAAGTTCCGTCCGTACGCGGGAAACGGCCTGGCCCTGTCGGACGGGCCCTTCCACCGCAGGCAGCGCAGGCTGATGCTGCCCGCATTCGGCCAGCAGCACCTGCGCCGCTACGCCGAGATCTGGGTCCGGGCGACCACCGCCCTGGCCGAGTCCTGGCGGCCGGGCGAGGTGCGGCAGATCGACGCGGACATGCAGGCCCTGGCCATGACGAACGTGGGCGAGGCGCTGTTCGGCACCGAGCTGGGCGAGGAGGCGATCCGCGAGGCCCGCCGCTCGATCCCGCTGGTCATCCAGCTGGGCATGTACCGGGTGCTCTCTCCGGGCTTCGTGGAGAAGCTGCCGCTGCCGTTCAACCGCCGCTTCGACCAGGCCACCGCGCGGATGAAGGCCGTGGTGCACGGGCTGCTCGCGAGTCGCGACCCGGACACCGACCACGGTGACCTGCTGTCCACGCTGCTGCTGGCCAGGGACGCCGACACCGGGGAGCGGATGACCCGGGAGCAGGTGCACGACGAGGTGATGACCCTGCTCACCGCGGGCACCGAGACCACCGCGCTGATCCTGGCCTGGACCTGCCACGAGCTCGGGCGCAACCCCGGCATGGCGGAACGGGTGCGGGCCGAGGTGGACCAGGTGCTGGGCGGGCGCCCGGCGACCTTCGACGACCTGCCCGCGCTGGCCTGCACGGGACAGGTGGTCAACGAGGTGCTGAGGATGTACTCGCTGTGGATCCTGATGCGCCGGACCGAGCAGGAGATCGACCTCGGCCCGGTGCGGCTGCGGCCCGGCGACGAGGTGATGTTCAGCCCGCTCGCCCTGCACACCGACCCCCGGTACTGGGATCACCCGGACGTGTTCGATCCCGACCGCTGGGCCACTGATCGAGTGAAATCGTTGCCACCGGGCGTGTTCCTTCCGTTCGGCAACGGGATCCGGCAGTGCATCGGCCACCTGTTCGCACGAGCCGAGGTCGTCATCGGGGTGGCCACGATCTTCGCGCGGTGGCGCCTGGCGCCCGCCGGCCCGGTCCGGGTGCGGTATACCACCATCGCCTATCCGCGGGGCATGCCGATGACGGTGCACCCGCGGGAATAGTCGCTTCCCACAACGGAATTCGGAGGTTTTCGTGCGTTTGCTCTTGCGCCGCGTCGCCGCCGCGGCGGTGGCCCTGCTGAGCACCGGCGCGGTGCTCACCCCAGCGCAGGCGTCCGCCGCCGAGGCGGCCTGTCGGGACCTGAACATCCCCGTGTCACTGGTGGACGTGCCACTGCTCGGGTTCGACGACCAGACCATGTACGGCAGGTTGTGCGTCCCGGCGGGCGGCAGCCGCACCCTCCAGGTGCTGGTGCCCGGCGGTACGTACAACTCGGCCTACTATGACCCGCCCGGCATGTCGGAAGACCGGTCGTTCCGCAAGGCGGCGAACAAGGCCGGGTACGCCACCCTGGCGGTGGACCGGGTCGGCTCCGGGCGCAGCTCCAAGCCGCTGAGCGCACTGCTGTCCGCGAGCGCTCAGGCCAACGCGGTGCACCACGCCATCCAGGCGATGCGGAAGGGCACGCTGGGGCCCAAGTTCGACAAGATCGTGCTCGTCGGGCACTCGCTCGGGTCGGCCACCACGATCATCGAGGCGGCCACCTTCCGCGACGTGGACGGCGTGGTGATCACCGGGTTCACCCACCGGGTCGCCGCGCTGACGGTGGTGCCCACGGTGGCCGCGCTGGGCCCGGCGCTGCTGGACGAGAAGATGGGCAAGGTCGTCGGGCTGGACCCGGCGTACCTGACCACGGGCAAGGGCATGCGGTACGACGCGTTCCACCGCCCGGGACCGCTGGACCAGCAGGTCCTCGACATGGACGAGGCGACCAAGGACCTGATCGCGGCCGGTGAGATCGTTGACGCCGTGCTGATCGGCCTGGTGCTGCCCTACAGCAAGCGGATCAACGTGCCGGTGCTGGTGGCTATGGGCGAGAAGGACGGCGTGTTCTGCGGCCTGCTGGCCAGCGACTGCTCGAGCGCGGCAGGTCTGCGCGAGGGCGAGGCCGGGTACTACTCGCCCGAGGCGAAGCTGCGCACTTTCGTGCTGCCCGGCTACGGGCACTCGATCAACTACGCGCCCAACGCGCCGCTGCTGCACGACGCGGTAACCGGCTGGGCGGACGAGATGGTCGGCAAGTAACGCAGTCCGTTCAGCACTATCCACTGGGGACGGTCTTCGACGAACGGCCGTCCCCAGTGGCGTGTCAGGACAACCAGCCGCCGGTCAGCTCAGCGGCGGCGGGCACCGCGCCACGGGATCTTCCAGCCCGAGCGGGAACTGCTTCGGGAGCAGGTCAGTCCACAAAGGACTCTCAGCAGCAGAAACCCTTGAACCGCAGACAGAACCGATCCCGATTACGACCGTTCAGTGCAGTCAAACGCGGTTCATCGCGTGCCCGTGCTCCAGTTGCGCTCCGCCCGTTGCCGCGCGCAGAAGCACTTCACGCCGCTGAGCACACCCCGAACATGCCTCTCGTACTGCACGAAACAACCCGCCGCACGCGGTCAGCGGCTACCCTGAGCTCCCTCGCGACGACACCGGCGAGACCCTCATCGGCGGATCTGCGCTGGCTTGACACCCCGCCGGAGGGCACCGGCGGCACCCAAGGCTCGTTCCACGTCGACGACGAGATCGCTTTCACCACCACTACCGGAACACCCATCGGCGAACCGATCACCCCGCCCTATCGGACAACCGTCCGCCACCAGGTCACCCGCGAACTCATCGACAACCTCGCACCCGCGGGGATTCCTTGTCCCATAACCGAACACGACGCTGAATGATCGACATCTGGCGCTGGCACGCCCGCTGCTTCCCACCCGCTCATTCCACATTGGACACTCGCTCTCCCGGTGCCCGACCTGCACCCAGCGCCCAGCAGCGGGCCCACGATTCGTTCCGCCACCGGACACGCCTGCCGCAACTCTCGCTGGTCGGCTGGATGGGCCCTCTCTGCCACGTCCCCACCCAGCCGACCTACGACGCGATCACCATCCTGGAAGTCAAGATCAAAGATCGGCTGCCACGAGCGAATCGAGACCTCCCGATTCAGCACCGTCCACAATGGATGGTCAACGAGCGTTCCGGGCGACACCAGGGAGCGAACTCCCGACTCAGGAGATCGAAAAACCAGTCACACCAAAGAGCAACGGCGTGAGTTACAGTGTTTCACATGCCCAGGCAACCAGATTGGCTCGGCCACGTGACCCCGGAACGCATCGCTGAGACAGCCTTGGCGATCCTGGACAGCGAGGGCCCGGGCGCTTTGAGTTTCCGGTCGCTGGCCGAGCGTCTCGGCGTTTCGCACGCGACGATCTACCGGCGGTGCAGCGATCTGGACGGATTGCTGGATCTGTGCGTGGACCACATCGCCGGGTACCTGCCCGAGTCCGTTCCCGGCAGTGACTGGGCGCGGGTCACCGAAACCAGATTCACCGGGCTCTACATACTGCTGACCGCGCATCCGGGGTTGATGGCGTTGCGGGGCGCACGGCCGTGGCTGGGCCGGCAACTGCTCCTGCGGTTGGTCGAGCCTGCCCTCCGCGACAACATCGCTGTCGGGATGAGCGTGCAGGAGGCGGTCCTGGCGTATCGGCGGATGTACCTGCTCACGCTCGGGTGCGCGAGTTTCGTCGATCACCGCAATCCGAAGGCCGTCATCGCCGGTGTACGCGCCGCGATCGCGAATCTGGACCCGAAGGAATTCCCTGTCCTGACTGGGAATCTGGACGAGATCCTGCCGATCGTGGGCGATGACGAGATCTACTACGGCGCCCTGCGTCAGCTCATCCGCAGCGCCCGGCCCGGCACCTCCGGGCCTGCTGATGATTCCCACCGCCGACGCGGCTGACGTCGGAGTCGGCGGACGAGCCGGGCGCTCCAACCGATCAGCTCCATGCCGGAGGAACGCCGCCGCACCACCGGCACAGGTGCCATGAGCGCTCCTTTGCGCTGCACGCCTTGATGTTCGGCACAGCCGAACACCTGATTGCCCGGCCATTGCGTTTGAGCTTCTCGTGCGTACTCGCTCACGCTGGTGCGCCTGCGTCAGAGCGACCCCACATTGGGTCTTTGGGGTGGTGAGAGGTGGGGCACTGGAGGGACGGACGAGGAGCACGGCGTGTCGTGCGCGCCAGAATTCTGTTTGAACGCGAAGGAGTTGATCCGCCTCCGAGTCAGCGATCATTCGTGGCTAAGGGCAGTAGCGAACGGTGATATTATTCGACAGGAACTAGGCACTTGCCTGACAGTTTTGCTATGTGGGTCTTGATTACCTTGGGCTAGTCATCTCCTGCGCTGCCAGAGTGATCGCGCCACCCAGGACCTCGCGGTGGGATGAGTTCGTCAGTCCGCCCAACATCCGTACCCGGGCAGGGTCACCACCCTCAGCGTGTTACCGATGCTGGTGTCATCAACGATGACTCCGCCTTCACGCCCCCGTTACCTTTTTCGTGGCTCCTGGTCAGGGAGCTGTGGTCGCCGGGTCCGGCATGACTGATGCCCCCAGTCGTAGGCATGATCCGGGGGGTGGTGTCACCGGGCCCGGGGCATTGTCGGACCGCTGATAGGGACATGGCCGCCCGCTGGGTAGGTCTCGTCGTAACGTGGGTGCCGGCCGGTGATGCCCGACCGGCGGCCATGATCGACGAACCGAAAGGCAGAGTCGATGACCAGCGGATATGGGGTGTTTCTCGGGCTGGATGTGGGCAAGGGCGAACACCACGCCGTGGGCTTGGGCGCCACCGGGCGGCGGCTGCACGACGCGCCGCTGCCCAACAGTGAGGCGAAGCTGCGGGCGGTGTTCGACAAGCTCGCCCAGCATGGTCGGCTGCTGGTGGTGGTGGATCAGCCCGCGGCGATCGGCGCGCTGCCGGTCGCGGTGGCCCGCGCCTGCGGGCACCAGGTTGCCTGCCTGCCCGGCTTGGCCATGCGTCGTATCGCCGACCTCTACCCGGGCAGCGCCAAGACTGATGCCCGTGATGCGTTCATCATCGCCGACGCCGCACGCACTCTGCCGCACACGTTGCGGCAGGTCGATGTCGGCGACGACGCCTTGGCCGAGCTTGAGGTGCTGGTGGGTTTCGATGACGACCTGGCAGGTGAGGCCACCCGCAGTGGCAACCGCATTCGCGGCCTGCTAACCGGAATCCACCCTGCACTGGAGCGAGCCATCGGAGCACGGATCGCCCACCCCGCGGTGCTGGAGATCCTCTCTCGCTGCGGCGGACCAGCGGGCATCCGAGCAGCCGGTCGCCGCAAGCTTGTCTCGATCGCCACCGCTCACGCGCCCCGGATGGGCGAGAAGCTGGCCACCGCGATCTGGGCCGCGCTGGAGGAGCAGACCGTCACCGTTCCCGGCACCGCCGCAGCCGACATCGTGCTCCCCCGGCTCGCCGACAGCCTGAAAACCGTTCTCCAGCAACGAAACGCCGTCGCCGCCCAGGTCGAGGGGATACTCGATGCGCACCCTCTTGCCCAGGTCCTGACCTCGATGCCGGGCATCGGAGTCAGGACTGCCGCCCGCATTCTGCTGGAAATCGGTGACGCCTCGGCGTTCAAGTCCTCCGGCCACCTGGCCGCCTACGCCGGGATCGCCCCGGTCACCCACAGCTCCGGGTCCTCGATCAAGGGCGAGTATCCCGCCCGCACCGGCAACCGCAAACTCAAACGCGCGTTCTTCCTGGCCGCCTTCGCCGCCCTGCACGATCCGACCAGCCGCGCCTACTACGACCGCAAACGAGGCGAGGGCAAGAAACACAACGCCGCCCTGATCTGCCTGGCCCGCCGCCGCTGCGACGTGCTCTACGCGATGCTGCGCGACCACACCCGCTACCAACACCCCCACCCCGGAGCTGCTCCTGCCGCGGCTTGACAACCACATAGGGACACCCCCCGGATCGTCCAGCGCGGACAGACGTCGCCACCGATGATCTTTTTCAGCGACGCAGCAGCACTCGGCTCAGTAGACGGTTGGCGCTGTCATGCAGCCCGAGATGAGCGTTACGTGAGACTCGTTGCAGCCCCCGTAGCCCGAGTGGCCTCTTGTGCCGAGCAGCTGATGAAGGTGAGGATCTCCCGGCTTTGTCTGTTCTGCGTGCTGTGGGGAGCCCGCACGGAGTTCAGTTGAGGGGGCCCGGTGGGAGGCACCGGTTCTATTTGTCGTGCGCGGTTATCGCGGGGTTTAGCCGTCCTGGTGGTCGCAGCGCTGAGTTTCTCGTTGGCGGAGGTGCCGGCATCTGCGGCACCGGCTCCGTCAGCAAAGGTCAAGGGCACACCGATGGATGTGCCGCTGGTTCGGAGTGAGCCTGGTGCGGCCATTCGTCCGATCCAGCCCAAGGGCGATTTCGGGCCGTCAGCGCGTCCAGCTCCGGTGCTGGGCGGGCCACCGTCGCCGTCGGCTCCGCCGCAAGCTCCTCGCAAGGGGGAGTTCGTGGAGGGGGTCTCGACGCTTGTCGCTCGCGAGCCGAAGTCGAACATCTACCGCAACCCTGATGGGACGACCGCGGTCAAGCTCTTCCAGGACGTGGTCAACGTTCCCGGCGGTCCGGGTAAGGCTCTGGTTCCGGTGGAGACCACGCTGGAGCGCCGCGATGGTTTGATCAAACCGAAAGCGGTACTCGCCGAGACGCAGCTGGCGACAAGGTCGGCGCCAGGCACTCTGATCAGGGTCCAGACCGGTGACAAGTCGGCGTCGGCTGAGTTGGAGCCGGTGGGTTTCGCCCAGCGTGAGGCGCGCCTGGACAAGTCGGTCGCGGTGTACGAGTCAGTGCAGGACGGCGTCGATCTCAAGGTTCGGGTGCTCTCGCGCGGTCTCAAACAGGACCTGGTGCTGCATCGCGTTCCGCAGGCGTCTGAGTGGCGCTATCGGCTGCGTGTTCAGGGAGCTGTGACACCGTCGTCCCGTGCGGACGGGGCGATCGTCTTGAAGGACTCCACCGGGGCGGAGCGACTCGTCGTCCCGGCACCGATGGTGTGGGACGCCAGTGGGGCTGAGCCGGCGTCGGCACCGGTGTCGCAGCGACTGGAGCGCGATGCTCAGGGCTGGGTGATCGTGCTGGCCGTGGATCGGGCGTGGCTGACCGACAAGGCACGGAAGTTTCCGGTCACTGTGGATCCGAGCATGCAGGACCCGCACATGTACGGCACGGATGTCTCCGAGGACGCCTACGTCAGCGATGGGTGGCCGAACCAGAACTACAACGGCAAGGAATGCCAGGACGAGCGCGGGTGCGTGCTGAAGGTCGGGACGTATCCAGGTGCGGGAACGAACTGGGCGTACCTGAAGTACAACCTCGATCCGATTCGTGGCAAGCAGATCCTCAATGCCTCGTGGAACGGCTTCTGGGGTTGGTCGGCACGACCGGAGGCCACCTCCTTCACCTTGTGGCATCAGGGGTGCGACTGGAGTGCGGGCGGCATCACCTGGACCAACAAGCCGATGTGCTTGGACAACATCGCCCCGATCCGTAGCCAGGGCAAGGGACTTGAGTGGTCCAAAGTCGAGATCGGTGACTGGATGCGCAACTACGCCTCCGGCGCTTGGCGGTGGAACGGGTTCATCGTCAACACCGACGGAGCTGGTGCTGAGGCGTGGAAGAAGCTGGCCGCCGCCGAGGCGGGGCCGGAGTTCGCCTCCTACGTCGTGGTGAACTTCAACGACGCGCCCGGTGTCTGGCTGCGCGGGTGCACCGATTGTTCGCATCACGCCAACGAGTTCGAGTTCACCGTGCACTCGGGCGACTACCAGAACGATCAGCGCTATGTGGAGATCATGCTGGCCGAGCACCCGGATGTGCTGGGACATCGCTTCGCATGGCAGGGCTTCGACGTCCAAGGCGGGTCACAAGACCTGAAATGGCGCCACGGCGGCAAACTGGGCTGGAACAAGACCTACTTCTGGCAGGCGCGCACCAAGGACGGGTGGTCAGACTGGCAGTACTCGCCAGTGTGGAACTTCCGGACGGTCAACACCACTCCACCTGTGCCCGCGCTAGCCGGTCCCGCGGACCGCGCGGTGGTGACCGTCAAACAGCCCGAACTCACCGCGAACACCGTGACCGACGCGGACAACGATCAGGTTCAGTACGAGTTCTCCATCGCCACCGGCGGAGACGGCCGGTCCGGTCTCGTCGCCCGATCCGGGTGGCTTGACGCTCCTAAGTGGACGGTACCGCCCGGTGTGCTGAAGGACGGCGTCTCCTACACCTGGACGGTCCAGGCACGCGACAAGATGCCGGACACGATGAGCCCCTACGCGGTTCGCCGCGCCGTCAAGGTCGACATGCGACTGGGAGTGCAGGGCCCCATTCCCGGGGACACCGTCGGCCCGCTCACAGCCAACCTCTCCACGGGCAATGTGATCACGACCCTCGAAACACCCGCGATGAACACTGTCGGCGGACCGGTGGCGGTCAAGTTGTCCTACAACTCCCAAGCGGTGGATGAGACAGGCCTGGTCGGCTCGTACTTCACCGGTGACTCCGAGGAAGGCATCAAGGACACCGAGTCCCCGGTGCTGGTGCGCACCGATCCGCAGGTGTCCTTCGATTGGAAGTGGGGATCGCCGTACGAGCCAGTGGTTCCCGGTGACGGCTTCCGGGTCCGCTGGCAGGGTTTCCTGAAGGTGCCGACCACTGGTGCCTACAGCTTCGGCGGTGTGCACGACGACGGCATGCGGGTGTGGGTGAACAACCAGAGCGTCTACGACGAGTGGAAGAAGTGGATGCTCCCCGAGGACGCGCCCAAGTTCGGTGCCTCCACCGTGCAGCTGGAAGCGGGTAAGGCATACCCGATCCGGGTCGAGTACCGGGACTGGGTCTACGGCGCGTTCATTCACCTCTGGGCACGTACCGGCACGGACGCTGCTGTCCCTGTCCCCGCCTCGTGGCTCTCTCCCGTCGCGTCGGCTCTTCCTGCGGGATGGTCGCTGTCAGCTGACGTCGACGGCAACGGACCGGGATACACGAAGGCAACCCTGACCGAGTCCGGCGCCACGCTCGTCGACGGGACAGGTGCCTCCCACAGCTACACCAAGCTCTCAGACGGCGGGTACGCGCCACCTGCCGGTGAGTACGGCACGTTGTCCCGAGACATCGACGGCAAGCTGACTCTGATCGACTCCGACGGGACGATGTACGTCTTCAGCACCGCCGGCGACCTGACGTCGATCACGGCCCCCTCCGACGCCCGCAAACCCGCTGCGGCGCGGATGGAATGGACCACCCCGGACGCGGGCAACCCGATCGCCCGATTGAGGTCCATTGTGGACCCGGTCTCCGGCCGCGCGTTGAAGCTGTACTACTCCGGCGCCGCTGAATGCGGAACGGGTTGGGACCCAGTGCCGGCTGGTTTCCTGTGCGCGGTCGAGACTCCTGACGCGGCGAGAACGCATCTCTACTACTCCGGTGGCAAGCTCGCACGGTTCCGCAAACCAGGAGAGGAGATCCAGGACCTCTGGTACTCACCAGAACACAAGCTGCTCGGAACTCGTACACCGCTGCAGATCGACTGGATTCACGCCGACCTCGCCAACCGTAACACCGGTGCGGCCAACTACGCCGTGGAGTACCACGGCGACGGCAAGGTCGCGCAACTGTGGACCCCGGAACCGACCGGGTTCGCCAAGACGCCCACCCAACGCCTCAAGCACTTCTACGCCTACGGTCCTGATTGGACAGAAGTCCGCACCTCCGGCCTGACACCGCAACAAGGATGGTCGCGGCGCATCACGAAAGACCTCGGCGGGCGGATGCTCACCGACACCGACGCCACCCAGAAGACCACCCGCTACGAGTGGGCGCCCGATGACAAGCAGCTCGCGACGATCGATCCAGCGGGCCGCAAGTCCACCACTGTCTATGACGAGAAGGGCAACCCGGCCACTGCGTACGGGCCCGCACCGGAAGTGTGCTTCGACGGCAACAAGCCCAAAGCGACGTTGCCGACGGGTTGCGAGAAGATCCCGACCACCACGACCGGCTACGACCACAACATCAAGGGCTTGGCCGCGACCTGGTGGACCAACCCGAACATGACCGGCCCGGCCAACACCTACTCCACGGCCACACCCAACACCGACTGGAACACCACGCCCCCGGCGGAAGGGCTCAATCCCAAGGGTGCGTACTCGGGGCGGATGACCGGACTCGTCCACGTCGACACCGCCGGCCGCTACGCCTTCGGCACCGGGGAGCGCGATGCCACCGACGGCATGCGCATCTACGTCGATGACAACCTCATGGGGGATCGCACCTACGCGCCCTCGGTGATCGAGTCCGCGCCGCTGGGGTACTGGCGGTTGTCCGACGGCGACAACACCGCCCGCGATGAGTCCGGAAACGCCCGCGAGGGCACCTATTCCGGAGCCGTCGGCAGGCAGAAGACGGGTGCGCTTCCCGATGACGGCAGCTCCGCCGCCGAGTTCACCGGTGGCGTCGTCACGGTGCCCGACAGCGATGCCTTGGACATCACCGGTCCGTTGACGATCGAGATGTGGGTCAAACCCCGGCACAACCCGCGCGGTGTGCGCTGGCACGACCTGCTCAGCAAGTACGCCGCGGGTGCGGGCATTCCCTACGAACTCTCACTGAGCCCCGACATGCGCCTGCAGTTCCGCCACGCCTCCACCGGCGATCGCTGGGAGGCAATCGATTCCAAGGACGGCCTCGGCGTCGACACCTGGAACCACGTCGCAGTCACCCGCGATGACAAGAACAAGGTCACCTTCTACATCAACGGCAACAAGTCCGGCGAAGGCACCTTGGCCGGTAACGGTACGGCGAACTCCTCACCGATGGCGATCGGTCGCCGGCCTGTCGGCGGTGACGCCGAGACGTTCATCGACGATGTCGCTGTCTACAGCAAAGCCCTGGCGGAGAAGGACATCGCCCGACACGTGGGGTCGGCGGGCAAAGTCAACTCTGACCGTCAGTCGCTCCAGCTGACCGCGGGTGTCCACCGGATCCGCGTGGACTACCACCAGCGCCTGCTGCCCGGTGACCGCCGGGTCGGCGTCTCGGATGCGAACCTGATGTGGAAGCGCGACACCAGCGACTGGAGCCCAGTCCCCGACGACAAGCTGAGCCCTGACTACGGGCTGACGACCTCGTCGGCAACCATGGAATCCGATGGAGTGCCCGACAAACGAAGCACCACCTCCTACGCCGACTCTGGACTCGATCCCGGTTACGGCCTGACCACCTCAGGGGTCATCGACCCCGGCGGCCTGAACCTCACTTCGCGCACCGAGTCGGAGAAGCCAGGAACCGGCTTCCTGCGCAGAACCGCGAAGACCCTGCCGTCAGGGGCGAAAACCACCTACACCTACTACGGCCCAACGGAAGGCCGCGACAACCCGTGCACGCCTGAGGTCGAACAAACGAACCAGGGCGGTCTCACCAAGCTGACCGCCCTGCCTGCCCCCGCCGCAGGAGCACCTCGAACCGACGAACAGGTCTACGACATCCTCGGCCGCGTCGCCGCCAAGGCCATCTCCGGCGCCTGGGCGTGCACCAAGTACGACGCCCGCGGCCGCGTAGCCGAACAGACCCACCCCGAAACAGCCGGAGAAGGAGCGCGCGTTGTCCGCCACGTCTACGCCGTAGGCGGCGACCCACTGACCACCTCCATAGGCGACCACCACGGCACCGTCACCACAACCGTTGATCTCATCGGACGACCCGTGACCTATGTCGATGTCCACGGCACCCGAACGGAAACCACCTACGACCTCGCGGGCCGTACCACAGCACAGAAGGTCGCTCCTCCAGCCGGAGCCGCGCACACCATCCAGACCGGCTACGACGACGCGAGCCGGATAACGTCGCTGAAGTACAACGAGACCGTCATCAGCACCGTCACCTACGACGCGGCCGGGGAAATCGCTTCCGTTGACTACTCCAACGCCACCGGACTCCGCGACATCGCGCGCGACGGCGCGGGGAAGATCACGTCGCTGAAATGGAAACTCGCCAGTGGTGACCTGGTGAGTACGGTGAGCAGATCCCGTGCAGGGACCATCATCGACGAGTCATTCGGCGGCCACGACGCTCGACCAGGGGGCCACAACTACCGTTACGACGCCGCTGGCCGCCTCACCGAAGCCTGGGTACCCGGCCACCAGTTCACCTACGACTTCACGTCACCCGCAGCAGCCGGATGCCCCACCGGGACCCAGGGCAACGCGGGCACGAACACCAACAGAACGCGCCTCAAGGACACCACTGCCGCAGGAGTCTCCGAAACCTCCTACTGCTATGACGCCGCGGACCGGATCCTCGCTACCACCGGGACTACGGTCGTGTCAGAGATCAAACACGACTCGTGGGGAAACGTAACGCAGTACGCGGTGGGGGGAACTACCACGTATCTCGGCTGGGACGGAGAAGGACGAAACACCACCGCCCGCAGCGTCGGAGCCGACCCCGCGTCCGTTGCCTATGTCCGTGACGTCACGGACAGAATCACCCGCAGGGATGCCAGCTCCGGTGATACCCGAACCGTCGTGCTCTTCGGGTACACCGGCGACTCGGACAGTGCCGGTCTGACACTCGACCACGAAAAGAAGTTGCTCTCCAGGACAATCTCCCTACCGGGAGGCGTCCTGTACACGATCCGAGGCGAGACGGGAGCGGATCAGTGGGACTACCCGACGATCCGCGGTGATCTCGCCGTCAGTGCCGGAACCGATGGAAAGCAAGCCGGACCGGTGCGCTCCTACACGCCCTTCGGAGAACCACTCACCAACACCGGAAGCACGGACCCCGACGCCGTACCGGACAACCAGCCCGGACACATGGACTACGGCTGGCTCGGCCAACACCAACGCCCCTACGAACACGCCGGAGCACTGTCCCTGGTGCAGATGGGCGCCCGACCCTACAGCCCTATCCTCGGCCGCTTCTTCTCCGTCGATCCAGTCGAAGGGGGATCCGCAAACGACTACGACTACACATCAGGCGACCCCATCAACCGCACCGATCTCGATGGAAAGTCCTGGTGGGACGGCATTTGGAACGGAGTGAAGAAGGCGGTCTCGTGGGGATGGCACCACCGTGGCCATCTCACCACCGGTGGAGCGATGGTTGGATGTATCTTCACTGGGCTGCTCGGCTGCGCCGTGTTCCAGGCAGGCGCGTGGCTAGCGCGAACAACTCGACGAATTGAGGATTATGGGTTCCGCCGTAGCCTTCGAGCGAACATATACGATCTTGGCTTCACAGGCCTCTCGTTCGGGCTCGTTAGAACCCCCGCACACCTGGGTTCCCGCGCTGGCGGGCTGGGGTGGCGCCGCGCGCCCAAACAGAACAACTACTACTCGCCAGCGCAGATGCTCTTCATCGCAGGTGTAGCAGCCATGCCAGCTGCGGCGAACGCGGCAGGGTGCATTCTGCGACGGGTCCATGGAAAGGCGTGTGCATGGTAAACGCTAACGAAACGGGTGGCGCCTCTGTGGTGCGCATACTCCGGTCCGGATCGCGCTGGTTCATGATCATCCCGTTGTCGATTTTTGGCTTCGTGGGCTTCGCCATGATCGTTTACGGCGCGGTCTACGAGAAGGTTCTTGGAGGAATATTCTTTACCGGTGCCGTTGTGCTTGCTGCGGTGAAACTGAGAGAGGCAGTCGTGCTGCGTCCGGGCGGTCTCGTAGTGAGAGAGTGGTTTCGATCTCGTCGTATCGAGTCGGATCAGGTGGTTGCGGTAGAAGTGGATAGTTGGCGCTCTGCACTATGGGTTCCCTTCTCGTTTCCGGTGCTCCGCTTGTCCGACGGTTCCACTGTTCCTCTCGATGTACTCAAGGCGCCAGGAGCTCATCTGTCCGATCCGCGCCATGTAACTAACCGCCGGGCTGAAGATCTACGGTCTCATGTGACGGAAGGGTAACCGCAAGCACGTCCGTAGAAGCGAATCGTTGCAATCTTGCATAAGCCATGCCCGGTAGTCAAAGTTTGGCTACCGGGCATGGTTGCGCTAGAGATGAATACGGCGAAGCGTGGTTCGTGCCCGACCGCATCCCTGAACTTCGCCGACGCTGAGGTGGCCGCAGCTGGCATTCCGCAGCCCGACAGTGAAGGCGAGAGAGAGTTGCTCTATTTCCGGCGCCTTCGGAGCAGAGAAAGGATAGCGTTCAGCACCGTGCGAGCATCCGAGCGGCGCTTCTGGTCAGGGTGGAACAGGGCTACGCCAACCGCTGCTCCAACGTAGAAGACTAGGGCTGCTGAGAAGATCGCGGCCCCGTAGTTGACGACTCCGACAGCTGGCTCGACGAAGCTGTCAACTGCAGATGATGTAGGTGGGGCAGCGTCAAAGATGAGAACGCGTTCATTGGGCACAGCTGTGTCCGTCCCCGGGGGAGGGGCGCTGTCGCATAGCCTATCGTCGTGCTTGCTGCCGCTGATTAACCAGAACGTGAAGAGGCTCTGCGGATGGGTGGGCGGGGCTGCGCCGACTTGACCTTCCCAGTCAACATGGCTTCGTCGACATGGTGTCGTCGGCGGACATGACTCCGGAGAACCGGGCATCGCGTACCGCAGCGCTCTACGAAGCCGAGGTCGCTCGCCGCAACGAAGTCAGCGAGGGTAGCTTGGCGACGGCATGTGTAAAATGGCGAAGAGCGTCGCGCAATTCCCAGCCCCGGCCTTTGTAGCGGACGCTACGGCTTATCCCTTCACTGCCGTCTGAGTACGGCACGCGCACCCAGGCACGATTACAAAGTCTGGCTGGAGTACTAGCGTTCGCGGACATCCACGGTGATCATCAGGTCTCCCCGACCGTCTACCTCACCGGACGCGCGGAGACGCGGAAATCCGAGCCCGGCGACACGGACCGTCTTGCCGGACTTGACCCCGCCCGATATCCGGATCTTCTTCACACCGTCAAAAGTGTCCAGGTCAATGGTCCCGCCAGTGCGCGCGATCTCGGCTGAGATAGCGGTCGTGCAGTGCAGGTCCACACCACGCCGTTCGAAACGGTTATCGGGCAGCTCGTTGATCTCGAGATAGACGTCACCGGCCGGCCCGCCACCAGGACCGGTTTCACCCTGCTCCGACAGCCGGATACGCATACCGGTCGAAATCCCTGCGGGGATCGTGACGGCGATACTCCTCCGCAACACGACCCGGCCGTCGCCGACGCAGCCCGGACAGGGATTTTCAATCAACGTCCCGAACCCTGTGCAGGTCTTGCAGTTCTTCTCGCCATTGGTGCCATCTCCACGACAATGGGGACACCGCTCGACGATGGAATCCGGGGAAGTGCCGAGCCCATAGCATTCTCCGCAGATGACGGCGGTTTCGACGGAGATCGTGTCGACCTTGCCCGTGACCGCGTCCTTCAGCGAGATGTCGCGCAAGATCAACGCGTCCTGGCCGCGACGGGCTCGGCGCTACGGCCAGAGTCGGGCCCCGGGTTTCGACGGTCGCTCCGACTGTAGCGAAATCGCCCGGTTTGCCAGGTACACGCGATGTACCAGTTCCGACGACCACTGCGGCGTCTGCTTGACGCCGGATTCCCGCAGGCGCTCGTAGACATGCTCGTAAAGCTCGTCGACAGCCACTCTGCCGTCGCCGTCGCGATCCGCTTCGCCCGTGCGCAGACCGTGAATGATCGCTTCGGTGAATCTGGAGGGCTCCGGTTCCAGCTCCAGGAACCGATTCCCTTCCCACGCGTATTCCGTCCTGCCGGTGGCCATCAGGACGGCTCGTCCGTAACCGGCCAGTTGTTCTTTCGCGTCCACTCCGGTGGCCGCTTTCATGCCTGATACGAACGCTCCGCTGAAACAGCAGTCCAGCAGCAGCACGATCGACTTCGCGCGGCACCCGCCCATCTGGGCGTGCAGGAAACCTGCCGGGATCGACGTGGAATTTCGAGACGCGCAAAAGGGCAGGTAGTGAGCCACAAGCTCATTACCTGCCCTTTTGCGTTCTACTCCTGAGTGGAGCTGAGGGGATTCGAACCCCTGACCCCCACACTGCCAGGATAGTCCACAAAGGACTCTCACCAGCGAAAACCCTTACACCGCAGGCAGAACCGGTTTCGATGACTGCCGTTCAGTGCAGTCCGATGCGGTACAATGCGTGCCTGTGCTCCAGTTTCGCTCCACATGTTGCCGTGTGAAGTGTCATTGCAGTTCGCGCTAGATGGCCATCTAGCGCCATCGTATTCCTGCGACTGCAGCGTTGCACTCTTCTGCCGACGCTGTCCTGACGCAAGGGCGATCTGGTTCAGTGATCGACTTCTTCGTCGAGGGTGGCCCAGCATCGCGCGAGGCTGTTGGCCGCTCCGATAGGGCTGTACGGCCGACATCTCACTCGGACTCCATGAATCCAGACCGAGTCCAGCTCCCCGAGCCGACACCCGAGGCGAGTTCGCCGTTGTCGATCGCGCAGCCGCCGTCGGGGTCTTCAGCCAACGCTACCAGTGCCTGAACAACTTCGTGAGCAAATGGTCCTTGGTGCCAGTCCAGGTCCATGTGACCGTCGATGGTCCCCCACTTATCGCGGTCAGTGGCTCCTTGGAGGATGCGACATTCGCGCAGTGCCAGCTCGACAGCTCCCAGGGCTGCCCGGTGGGCGACAACGCTGGGCAGGCTCCTCGAGGCGGAGCGGCCGATGTCCCACACGATCGGTAGGTGCGGAAAACGGCTCGAGCCACTCGAGCTTCTTCAGGATGTCGCGCCGTGCTTCCTGGTAGGTCAGACCGAAATGGGCGCTGCGATTCCGCGCCGTGTCCTTGAGGTGTTTGCTGCACGTCATCACCGAACCCCTGCCGCGAGAACCCACGCTTCCCGCTGGTCAGCCAACAACAGCCTCAACAGGACAACGACGTACGCGATTCACCGAACCTTGCCCTCACCGCGTCGGTCAGCGTTGGGGCTACCGCGACGCTCGGAGTGCGGCCTGCGTACCGGCCTATCTCACCTTAGCCAACCGCGTTCACCCTGCAGGAGCCACGTGCGCCAGACACGTCTCATGCGGGCTTTCTCGAGCGCACCGGGCAATTCTGTATGGGTTTGAACGCCATCGCGACGCGTGCGCCGGGGCGGCCTGTCATCGGAGATTTCGCCGGAGGTTGCTCACCCTGGGATTGGTCCGTTTGGTGGATAGTGCCTCTGAACCGGGTCGATGGGTGCGCTCGCTCCGCTACAGAGATCTGGTGGATCACCATGCCGGCCCAATCGCGTCCAGGGGTTTTCGGGTATTGCTCGGTGAGCAGCGTTGGCAAGCACTGCTGGCCCATGGCTCGCTCCGCACCTACCGACCAGGGAGTTTCCTGCTTCGGCAGGGTGATCCCGGTGGATTCGTGCTCGCAGTCGGCCGCGGCAGGATCGCCGTGGTCGCAGGTGACGCCAACGGAACTGAGTTGTTGATCTCCCTGCGTGGTAGAGGCGATCTGCTCGGTGAACTCGCCATGGGGCGGAACACCGTTCGGTCCGCGACGGCTCGGGCGATCGACCAGTGCATCGCCCACCATGTGACCGCAGAGTCATTCCAGGCGTTCCTGGCCGAGCACGCCGCCGACGCGGTCTTGAAGGACTACCTGGTCTCGAAACTGTCCGAGACAGTGCCCTACCACCTGCACTTGGTGCACTTCAGTCCCCTGCGACGGGTCGCGCGGTTGTTCACCGAGCTCGTGGCGCTCGCCGACCAGGACCATCCGTACCGCGAGCGGATTCCTCTGACGCAGGAGGCGATCGCGGGCGCATTGGGACTTGCTCGGAGCACAGTGGCGGAACAGATCGCGGTGCTGCGCCGCGACGGCACCCTCACCCCACAGTCGCGGCCGGCCATCGCCGATCTTGATGCGCTGCGTCGCCACGCAGGCGTCCTCAACCTGCCCCAGTGAAAGTGGCCTGAGTCACAGTCGCGCTGTCCGGCGGCGGACAGTAGTTGCTCTCAGACTTCGCGATTCTTGCCGCGCCCTCATCGATTCGCCGCATTCGAAGGAATCTAGAGATGAACACAAACGTCGGCCAGCACAATGGCAACGTGGCCGAGCTCCCGCAGTACCGGGCGCTGTTGGTCGTTGACGTAATGGACTTCAGCGGGCGCCGCGGACGGGAGCACGCCGAGCTGACCGAGGTGATTCCCCGGCTGCTCAAGCAGGCGTTGAACCGGTGCGGCCTCAGCGATCTGTGGGAGCGGGTGCGGTTCGAAGTCACGACCGGCGACGGCTACACCCTGGGCTTCGACGCCACGGTGTTGCCCTTCCTGCTCAACCCATTCCTGGCGGCGCTGCAAGACGAACTTGAGTTCCAGAACGCGGTTCGACCTGGACATCCACCACTACGGATGCGTGTCAGCGTCAACGTCGGGCCACTCACCGACTCTGGTCGCAACGCGATCAGCGATGGCAGCGGTACGCCCCGGGTCGAAACCCATCGGCTCCTCGACGCCGAGCCCGTAAAGGCTCTGCTGAGCCGGTCCAGCTCGGTCACCTGCATCGCGGCGATCGTCTCCGAGCGAGCGTTCGAGGACGCGGTGCTGTCCGGATACACCGGTGAGGACCCGAGCCTGTACGTACCTGCTCCGGTCACGGTGAAGAGCTACGAGGGCAACGGCTATTTGCGCGTGCCCCGGCCTTCCGGAGAGCTGCTCATTCACGGCTTCCACCCCACCCCACCCACCGAGGAGCAGCCCATGGACGAGACCAAGCGCACCGAGCCTCCGATGGCGTCCCACACCAACACCGCAGGCGACGTGTCTGGCTCGGCGGTACAGGCCCGTGACTACCACGATGGACGGCAGGTCGGCGTCGGCTCGGTCGCGGGCCACATGATCACCGGCAACAGTGGACCAGTGAATACCGGCGATCATGCCCATGTTGGCCACCAGTTCAGCGGCAGCGGCGTCACCTACGTCGCTGGGGACCACCACGGTCAGCTGGGTCGCGCGGATCAGTCGGACGGGCAGACGCAGTGACCGAACAGGACGACCTGGTGATCGCAGACAACAGTGGCCCGGTCAACACTGGCGAACGGGGACATGTCGGCCACCACTTCAACGACGACACCAACTACGTCGGCGGAGATCAACACGTCCATCACTACTACTACGCGGCCACGATGCACAAACCCGTGGGCCCGCAACCAGTCACAGCCGATCAGATCGCTTGGCTCCGTGCGCGCTTCGTCGATCCCGCCGGTCTCACTCAAGCACAGGCGCAGTTGGCAGGGGAGTCGGCCACAGTGCTGATCGCAGGCGAGCCGGGTTCCGGCCGCACAACAGCGGCACAAATGTTGTTGTGCCCCAAGAGATCGCAGCACAGTTCCCTGCGGATGATCCCGGTGGCCCCCGCCACTGATCCCGGCCGAGCTGTGCTCAACGACGTGCAAGTCGAACCAGGAGACCGGCTGCTACTAGACCTCACCGACGTCGATCGAGAACTCTTCGACCGCTACCAGCGTGAACTGCCTGGTCTTCGCGAAGCGGTACAGCGCAACGATGGTGCACTGGTGGTCATTCTGCCGGCGGAGCATCGCCATTGGTTGGTTCCGCAGCTTCAGCCAATGCGAGTGACGCTCGCCGCTCCGGACCGCCGAAAGGTGCTGATCCGGCACCTCGAAGCGGCAGAGATAGTCGTGGATAGGACTGTCCTCGACACCGGCCACTGGCAGCGTCACCTTGCTCACGCCTCCCTGAGCACCGTCGCGGTGTTCGCCCAGGCCGTCATCGAGGCTTCGCAAGCCCCCGACGCCGGCTCGGATCGCGCCCGCTGGCTGACAGAAGCCAGCGGGGTCTTCGAGGACCACACCCACACAGTCGCCCGGGTGTTCGAGAAGCAGACAGATGGCCGTGCACGGGCCCTGTTCCTGGCTACCGCCACCCTGGAACGCGGCCCACTGGATGCCGTCGCGGCGGCAGAGAACATCCTCCTCGAAGTGCTTGCCCATCCACACGATGAGACACCCCATCTCGAACGACCCGGGCTAATCGCACGGATCACCTCCCTCGGCGCCAGCCTCGACCAGGAACTGCGGGTCAGATTCGCGCCAGTGGGCTACAGCAGCACGGTCATGACCCGTTTCTGGGACGACTACCCCGACCTCCGACCACAACTCGCACACTGGATCCGGCGCGTCGCCTGTCTGCCGCAGCTATCCGAACCTGACCGGCGCCGACTCGCAGAACGCTTCGCCGCACAGGCCCTGCGCACTGCGCGACCTCACGATCTCATCGGGGCAGCCGCGCAGTGGGCCGAACAGCCACAGCAACGGATGCGATCGCTAGCCGCGGCGGTGCTCTCCGGTGCAGCCCTGGACCCGCGCTTCGGATGGGTCGTCCGCAGAAGCCTCTACGACTGGGCACGCAGTACGACAACCAGCACGGAAGTAGCCAGCGTGACGATCGAAGTCTGCGTCCAAGCACTGGCACCGAACTACCCCGACCAGGCGATCACCCGACTACTTCTGCTCACCAAGCATCGACACCTGGAGATCGCCGAGGAGGCACACACGGCGCTAGTGGACCTCGCTCAAGACACGAGGTTCTTCCGACGCCTGCTGGTGAAGCTGACCGACGCCGAGTCCCTCAACGTTCGAGCATTCCTCGTGTCGGCGAATCCGGAACGCTTGACCGACGACAGGACCCGAACTCGCCCCATGATTGCCGACAGCGCCATCCGCGCCCGGCTTGTAGCGGGATGGCGGAAGACGATGACCCAAGCACCCCAACAGGTCTGGGCCGCCACCGTCCACCTGTGGTTGCAGACCCATGCCGAGGACCCTCGTCGTGAAGCGCTCCTCGATGTACTCATCGACGCCTGCGGCGGGGAGCTCGACTTGCTCGGGCGGCTCTACGGGATCAACCGGGACTGGGCGCAGGAGGCCGTCAATCCAAGCGAGCACGCGCTCCGGCAGCGCACTGCCACCCAACTGCACAACAAGATCGACCTGACTCTGTCCGGGAACGAAGCCGACGACAGCCGCGTCCCCGAGGAGGTTTCGCCATGACCCGCGAACATCGCGCCCTACTGATCGGCCTGGCCATACTCGCCGTAGCAGTGCCGCTGCTGCTCGGCCTCACCCAAGACTGGGCGCCAACAGTGTGGCTGCTGTTGATCGTGGTGCTGCTCGGCGGGGTCAGCTGGCTCGGGGTGCGCCTGAACGCTCAGGACGACCCGCGCCAGAACGGCTACAGATCCTTCGACAGTCGCACACCGGTGGAGAGCCCCATACCGTTCGCGTCGGTGCCGACCGAGAAATCCAGCCCACTGCCCGAAGTCTCGCTCTCGAGTGTGGTCCCTGACTACCGGTTCTTGTTCTCCGCCACGGTGTACTGGAGACCGACCGGGCAGGAAGGTGCCGTCGCACACGGACACCCCGAAAGTCAGGCGGTGAACGCAGTTCTCGCCCGCGCCAGCAACCAGCTCGCAAACGAGCAGCCAAACGATCACGCCGCCGCCCGCTACCGCCTCGCGGACACACTCGGCGCGAAACTCCCCGACTTCTCAGGCCGGTACCTGGTCTGGGCCGACAACATCAGCCTGACCATCCCCGACGACGACGCCACGCGACTCCAGAAACTGGCCGAGCTGCGCAAGCACGAGCAGGTCTGGGACCACGAACGCCGGTTCGAGATGAACATGCGCACCTACCTCACCGACGACGTGCTCACCAGCACCGGAAGCGCCGTGGTCTGGTGGCTATCCCGCAACCCCAACCAGATCGAGGAAACCGTGCGGCTGATCAGCACCCTCGCCCGTCTGTCCGCCGCCGCGAACAACACCGAGGTGGACCAGCTGTACCAGGACGCGGGCATAGCCGAAGCCAGACAAATGAGCGTGCCCCTGGTCGGAGCGGTACACCACACCGGCAACGGAACCAGCGCCATCCGCGCGCTAGCCACCGAAGCATTCACCGACGGAGACGACCCGAAGCGCGTGCTGTTCGGACACGACATCGCCAAAATCGCCGAGCGATACGGCAAACATGACCTGGCCAACCAGGCCCGCGAAGTCTTCCGTGCCCGAACCTTCACCGTCGAAGCGCAACAGCAATCACCACCGCCCACCGTCGGAGAGTCCCAGAACAACGGAGCCAGCCAGCACAACGATCCTGACCCCACACCTGGTTCATCGCCGACAACATCCCCGAAATCGCCCAAGCCCTACCCCTCGGCCACCACCTCGACAACCGCATCACCGAGACCCACAGCCACGTCGCCCCCGAACTCGAACAACGACTCCTCCGCGCCCTAGAACGCCGTTGGTGGAATGCACAACCGACAACCCACCTACACGCCGCCTGACCCCCACACAGCCCGGCGGGTCAACCACAGCCGCCGCACGTCAGCACTCGGACAACCACGCCAGCGCTGGCGCGGCTCCTCCAGAATTCCTCCACTTTCGGAGATCCACACAAGGAGGCCGAGCCAGGGGACGATCTACCGCAACACGAAAAAACCCGGGGACCAGCCAAAATGCTGGTCCCCGGGTTTCGTCCTCGGAGTGGAGCTGAGGGGATTCGAACCCCTGACCCCCACACTGCCAGGTTAGTCCACAAAGGACCCTCGTCAGCGAAAACCCTTGCACCGCAGGCAGAACAGGTTCCGATGACTACTGTTCAGCGCAGTTCGGTGCGGTTCAACGCGTGCCCGTGCTCCAGTTTTGCTCCACCAGTTGCCGTGTGAGGCAGCACCTAAAGCTTCGGGCAACAGTCCGCAGCAACAAGGGTAGTCTTTGGCAGCGCCCTGCCGCTTCATCTTCTCAGACCGGCGATCTCGGCCTTGACGTGTTGGCGGTTCGCCGGTGCTCCATCAAACAGCGGCACGTCGAACCGATCCACCACGCGATGGCTACTCTGACGTCTTGTGGCATGAGGTGCTCCGAAGTCTGCGGCGCGGTTGACCGGTCGGTGGCGGATCGTAGGGATGAGCGGCTGGGACCGCGACGCGATCGACGTGGTCGAGCCGGGCTTCATCGAGTTCGCCGGAGACGGGACCGGCCAGTTCGGTCTCATCGCAGTCCATGATTGGCTGGACTGCCGCCCTGCCGATCAGGAGGGCCGGCCCGGTGTCCAGTTCACCTGGGAGGGTGTCGACGAGGGCGATCGGGTCAGTGGACGGGGCTGGGCGGCTCTTGTCGATGACGAGACGGTCGAGGGGCATCTGTTCTTCCACATGGGAGACGACTCGAGTTTCCGAGCAGAACCCTTCACACTTCCCGGGTAAGCGAGTGGATAGTGAGCGAGTACCAGTACTACGAGTTCCTGGCGATCGACAGACCGTTGGACGATGCCGAGCAGGCAGAGGGGCGGTCGCTGTCGACCCGGGCGAGGATCACTGCCACCAGTTTCGTCAACGAGTACCACTGGGGCGACTCCAAGGGTAATCCGAACCGGTTGATGGAACGAGCCCTATCGACATAGGACCAATGGGATACGAAACACATGATTAAGCCATCTCATCTACACCTCCAGTAAACCACCCGGCGACGGAATCAGCCGCCTCATGGAGGTCTTCAGCAGGCAGCAGGATCCTATATTCAGGAGGACCGGGCTCTGCGTTTACTTCAATACAGTGAAGTTCCGCCTCGCCGGCATCCCACACGACGATCTGCCCAATACGTGCACTCGAGTCAAAATCAACCCAGGCGCTCGCCTTATCTCTCCCATCCATTGGCGAGCGAGTCAGACGAACGGCTATATCTAGACGGTTAAACTCACCCTCCCTCCGCTCAAACCATCCCTCAAGCTCATTCGGAAAGTTCACCAAGCACATCCTCCGCGAGCGTCCGGCCCGCCGACTCCCGCACCCGCGCCCAGGTGTCGCCGGACGACGCGTACCAGTGCCAGAACCGCGCGTTCCCCTCGCCACTCATGTCGTCCAGCAGGCCGTCAAGGTCACGCAGAACGTCGACTTCAAGGTCGGGCTTGTGGCGACTCGCCTGGCTCTGTCGAGACCAACAAACATTCGACTCTCACATCCGACGAAATTGCACAAATTCAGAGCGCTATCCATACGCCGCCGCTCACCGGTGCGCGCGCGACCACACCCTTTCAAATTCTTCAAGATCGATTAGCTCCGGAGAGAACTCTCCTTGATCGGCAATACTTTGCAGGTCGGGTACTGGCTTCTCCCCGAGAACGGTCGAGCCACTCGATGAGCCACCCTCGTCAGCAAAGTCATGTCTACCATCCCGATAGACTTCGACCTTGCGAGACTCGTAACCATCGTCACCGATCTCACTATAAATAAGGACTGGCTCATTCTCGAAATCGTGCTTCCACAGCACCTTTATATACTTCATTGCCCCTAGTTCTTCCCTGAAGAAATGATGCGACCGGCCAAATCCAGAGGTCCACCCCCAGGGATCACGAACACTCCATCCCTCCCCCTAACCACATTCAGCCCACGAACGTCGATCTCCACGTAATGCGTGAACCTGTCACCATTCCACGGAGTTCCCACGAAGCACCGTGACAACTGTGCACATGTCCTAGTTCCAGGTTGAACATCGGTCACATACTGACCATCCCCGTATCGTGCATCTTTCGGGTTGACGCTCTTCAACGAAGGATACAGGAGACCACTGTCCAAGATCCCTTTTTGCCCCGCCTCGTTAGTGTAGTGAAACATACTAACGGGCGCTCCCTGGACATTAACCTGGCCATTCGAACGGCCTGGTCGCGCGGCACCTGCCGCAAAGGCACCCGCTGCTACGAGGACGTCGAGTCCAATACCGATGTAGTCGGCTCGGGCGTAGTGCAGGTGGAGTTCGAACTTTCCCTTGCAGAGACGAACGCATGCGTAGGAAACGATTTCCAGGGTCTTCTGCTCGTTGTAGAGATCCCCGTCCGTGGGTTCACCGAAGCCGAAGCTGATGCCTTCGTCGGCCTGGACCTTGCGAATGTTCTCCAGCAGGAGGCCGAGGTCAGGAGTGTCAACCTTGGGCAGCTTGGTGCCGTTGACGTAGGAGTCGCTGTCGGTGTGCCAGACGATGATCCCCTTCGACTTGCCCACAACCCTTGGTGGTGCGGGGCGGCGAGGGGCGTGCTTCTGGCGGCGGCCGTCGGGGAAGCGCTCGTAGTGGCCGCCGTCGGGTGTGCCGGTGACGGTGTGCTCGCAGCGGTCGTCGATGCACATCTGTGCGAGCAGGCCGGTGGGGTCGCTCAAGGTGATCGGGCTGTTGTTGGCGTAGGCGTAGCCGTGCATCTGCTGCGGATCGGTGAGATCCATGATCGGGTCGACGGAGATGAACCGGCCGACCGCGGGGTCGTACAACCGAGCGCCGAGGTGGGTGAGGCCGGACGCATCTCGTGTGCCACCGACGAAACCCTTGTCGTCGGGCCACGCGGAAGGCTGTGCGCCGCGAGGTGCACCGAAGGCGTCGAAGTAGCGTCGCGCGACGGCGAGCCCGCGTGCGTCGACGGAGGTTGTGCTGGTGCCGTGGTGGTCGCCGAGCAGGAACGACACCCCACCGTTGGAGCCACGGACGGCGACGGCTTTGCCGCCGTGGGAGTAGTAGCGCTTGCCGGTGACCTTGTTGGTCGCGTTGTCCAGCAGCAGTTCCATTCCCGGCAGGTAGAGCGTTGTGGTGCCGGGTTCCTTCTTGATCAGCCGTGAGCCGTCGGCGTCGTAGATGTACGAGGTCGTCTTGTCACCGGCCTCTTCGATCTTGGCGACGCGGCCCTCGGTGTCCCATCGAAGGATCTGCGTCGTGCCGGCCACCTTGCGGGAGGTGGTGTTTCCCGCCGCGTCGTAGGCGAACTCCTCCTGTCCCGAAGTGCTGAGCAGGGAATGTGGTTGCGGTGCTTTCGGTGTGGGATAGGTGTAGGTCTTGTGCGCCTCCCCTTGCGCGGAGCGCTTCGTCTCGGTGAGCCGGTTGCCGACCGCGTCATAGGTGAACTCGTGCCAGTACGGCGCGGTGCCACCCAGTTTCGGGACAGATGGCTCGGCGGTGCAGTTGCCGTCGGAGGGCGTGAACGCGCGGGTGAGGCGGCGCAGGTGGTCGTACCCGAAGCACTGGGTATCAGCAGGCCCGCCCGCGGGTGCGTCGGCGATGCGCTTGATGTTGCCTGCCGGGTCGTACTGGTAGGTGCGGTCGGTGACCTTCGAGGCGTCGGTGGTGTTGCGGTCGACCATGGCGAGCTTCAGGCGGCGCGTGCCGTCCTCGAACTCGTTGGTGGCCCATGTCCGGTTCGCGTCCTGCCCCAGCGTCAACCGCAGGGTCTCGCCGAACGGCGAATAGGTGTGCTCGTTGGCGTAGGTCTGGATGCCGTAGGTCCGCGTCGGCATGCCGAGTTCGTTGTACTGGTGGTAGATCGCCTCGGCCGGAAGTCCTCCTGCACCGGGCATCTCGGTCGAGGAGACCAGCCCGCTGTTCTCGTCGTAGCCGATGCGGAAGGTGTACGACTGGCCGAGCGCCTTCTCGGTCGCCGGGATGGTGATCTTCTTGACGGTGGGCCGGTTCGCGTCGTCGAACCAGGTGACCTCCTGCTTGTACGCCTGGCCGTCCTGATATCGCGTCGTGCCGGTGAGCTGTCCCTTCTTCAGGGTGTCGTAGGTCCATTCGGCGAGCTTGGGCCCGGTCGTCTCACCGTCGAACATCATCCGTTTCCGGCCGAGTTCGTCGTAGCTGTAAGACAGCTTCTTGCCGCGCGCGTCGGTCGAGGACTCGATCTGGTCGAGGGTGTTGTAGACGAACGTGGTCGTGCCCTTGTCCGGGTCGACGTCCTTCTTCTTACGCCCCAGGGAGTCGTACTCGTAGGACCACGTGTTGCCGAGCGCGTCCTTGACGCTCTCAAGGTTTCCGGTCCTCGTGTACCGGTAGGTGGTGGCGTCGTATGCACCGGTGGTGGTCGGAGCCTTGTACTGACGCCGCTCGACAACCCGGTCCTGCGTGTCCTTGAGAACAGTCGTCGCGGTGCCACCAGCGGGCGGAACGGTGTGTTCCCGGTCGCCACCGTAGGTCGTTGTCGTGCGCCACTGTTCCACCGCGAGCTTGCGGTAGATCGCAGCCGTGGGTCGCTCCAGTGCGTCGAACTCGGTCACGGTTTGGTTCGGGATGGAGTTGTCGAGAACTCCGAGCAAGGTACGACTCGGGTTTTCGGCGTTGTAGTAGGGCGCGTTCGTCTTCGCGGCCAGCCCGCGAGAGTCGTAGAACGTGTCGGTGAGGACGCGTCCTTCCAAGCGTTGTTCAAGTCCGACGGTCGGCTTCTGCGTCTGTCTCTCGCGAAGAAGTCCGTCGTAGAAAGCGAAGGCGGTTGTGTATGCGCCGCTGTGGGTCAGTGTCTGCGCGCTTACGACCGTAGGAGCATCGGTGCGGTAGTCGTAGGCGAACTTCAAGTTCGGTGTCTGCGGCGCCTTCCTGCCCGGCAGCCACGCAGCGGTGAGGCGTCCGAGAGGGTCGTAGTGCAGCTCGGTCCGTTCGGTGTTCGGCCCGGTCTCCACCACAGGGAGTCCCCAAGCCGGTTCCAGCGTCTTGCTGGTGACGTGTCCCAACGGGTTCGTCGTGGTGACCGTGCGAACCGGAAACCCGGTCTTCGGAGCGAACTCCGTCGTGGTCTTCCTGCCCGCGGCGTCGAACTGCTCCTGTGGCCGTCCGTAGATGTCGTGGGTGGTTCGCGAGACTGTCTGGTAGCTGCCCTCGTTGAAGCGCTGTGTCTCGGTGACGAGGCCCTGTTTCGGCGCCACACCGAATGCCTGGCCGTCGTACAGCGTCCGCTCATCGCTGATGAGGTCCGTGAGCTTGCCGTCGCCCGCACTGCAGGGCAACGCCACGGAGAGGACACGGGATGAATAGGTGAACATCCACGCCGCAGCGTTCGGCACGTACGTCGTCGTGGTGCACGTGTCGTCGTTGGGATTGCCCACGTCTCCCGAGTCGTCCACCTTCACCACGAGCCCGTGTTCGTTGAAGGTCTTGAACACTTTCGTGCGGCGCCAGGTGTTGTCCTCCAACAAGGTCCGAGTCTGCTCGGTCTCGGTCACTGTCTTGAATGTGCGGTGATCACCGTTGGTGGCGGTCGGGCCGATCAGCTTCGGCGTGTTGAGGGCCGCTTTGAGGACCTTGGTGCCCGACTTGTTCAGGGTCTCCCACCCATAGCCTTGGAGGGCTTGGTGGTCCTCGATGCGCCCGCCTTCGCTGTTGGTCAGCCAGACGTCGCGGCTTCCCCCGTTGGGCTGCTTGTCGCCGTCCATCCCGCGTAGGTAGACGTTCTCTGTCACCGTCTGAGTCGTGCCGGGCTCGCCTTTGACCGTGGTGACGCGGTGATAGCCACGCCACTCCGACCACGTGCGGTGCTCCGGCCTGATCAACGGATTGTCGTTGAAGGCCCACGCGCCCCCCTCGTCGCCGTAGCGATAGGAGGTCTTGACCAGGCTGGAGTCCGCGGTCCTGGCGTCCTCGGTGATGTCGGTGACGACGTACTTGTGGAACCAGTCCAGCACGGGATCGGGATTCCCGTCGGGCGTCCACCACGTCGGATAGCAGCGCATGGTGTTGGACTCCGCGTTGGGCGGCATGCGATCCGCTCGGCGGCAGTCCTTGATGGAGTACTTCACCTCGATGTAGCCGCCGGACTCGTTGCGCAGACCGGTCAGCCGGAACCGGGTGATCGGCGCCAATCCCTCAGCGCCGTCGACGCGGTTGGGCATCGAGGTCCCGGAGAAGATCGACTCCGGCAGGCTCGCGGTGCCATTCACATGGCCGGTGTAGGTGATACCGGCCAGCCACAGCGGAGGTTCGAGCCCGTCACCGGTTTCTGGGAACTCGTGCCGCAATGTCCACGACTCGACGTCCCTCCACGTGCCGCCGGGCGCGTCGTCGCGCACGTCGGTGATGATCTTCGCGAGCCGTTTGCGGGAGAAGAACACCGGGACCAGTCGATCGGTGCACTCCGTGTTCGCCTCGCACAGCAGGTTGAACGGCACGTCGGGCCAGGACTTCGCGGTGTCCTTGTTCAGTTGCCCGGGTTCGCAGGTGATCGCACCGCCCGGGAGACACCGCTCGGCGTAGTCGAAGCGGACTCGTCCCGGTGCGGGGGCGAAGAAGTCCTCGACGCGCAGTCCGTACTCGATCCGCGCCAGACGTCCGGCTCGGACGTAGGACGTCCCGGACTTCGGGTTGAGGTCGCGTCCGTAGTGGTTGGTCTCGGTGTCGTAGTAGAAGGTCGAGACGTTGCCACGGGTGTCCACGACGTAGTCCAGGTTCCACTGCCACGCGCGCTGGCACCACGAATCCGCGTAGGCAGGCTTGTTGCAGGTCTCCCCGGCGTGATTGCCGAACACCGGCACTGTCCACGTGGACTGGGTCGTCGGTTTGCCCTCGGCCCAGCCGGGAAGGCGGTTGAGGCCGAAGAAGTACTGCGTGCCGTCGGTGGCGGTGATCTTCCAGTGTTCCCCGTCGACGTCGCCGTTCGCGGTGCCGGCCAACCGTTCGATCCGCGAGCCGTCATCCTGCTTGGGCCGCCAGAACTTCGCCGCCGAGTCGTAGACCAGCTCGGTGGCGACACCCGCGAGCATGAGCGTCAGGTTGTCGGTTCCGGGAGCCACGCACAGATCCCCGGTCTTGCGCTGCCCCTGGTTGCCGCCGAGGTCCTCAGCGCACGACTTGTACTGCCGCGTGATGTAGCCGCCGACGTTGACGTCCCATCCGTCACCGACAGGGGATGCCTGGTTGTTGGTCGCGCTCGTGCGACCGTCGACCACGCTGGAGGAGTAGCCGAGGGACAACTTCAGCGCCCCACCCGGCACCGGCGGCGTCCTCAGCGGATACGCGTAGCTGAAGTCACCGCTGGAGCCACCGGCGGACCACCTGCCCGACGGGGTCAGCGGCGTCGCCTTGTAGTCGCCACCCTGTCCCGAAGGTGCCGCTGCCGCAGCGAGAACAGCTCCGGCTGCCGTCGGCACGGCGACCTCCGCGGTCACCTTCCGCTGAGCCGAGTCATTGTTCGTCTCAAGCGGTGTGCTCGTTCGGCACTCGGGTTTCTCAGGTGTGGTCAGAACACAGTCCGGGTACCGGGTGAGCCGCAGCCGTGATCCGTAGTTGGCCCCCAGCGCGGTGGAGAAGCCACGGTAGTCAAGCTGGACCGACACCTTCTTCCCGGTGGCACCGCCCGCGTCGGAGACCTTCAACAACGTCCCCGCGACACCGGCACGCGCCGCCGTGTCCTGTCCAAAGGTCTCAACCCGCACCCGTTGCTGCCCTGCGGGAGCGTCGGCGCCACGAGCAACGGCAACCGGAAGCGCTCCGGCTTTGGCGTGTTTACCCGGAGGCACGTCGGCCTCGGCAACACCATCACCCGGCCAACTGACCGCAGCAGGCGCCTTCAGCGCCTTCTCCGCGGTTTCGTTGCGGGGCAAGGGTCGCACCGCGACCGCGCGCCCGGTGACGGAATTTTCCTTCTGCAGAGCGGGAAGCTTGGCGAGCACATCGCCAGGCCCCGGCGGGGTGGCGAAGGCGACCACAGTGGACGCGTAGAGGCTGATCCCCACAGAGATCGCCACCGCGCGCAAGAACATCTGGCGCACTTGGCTGCACCTTTCAGGTCAGGAGCGGAGCTTGAGCTGGCCGATCTCTTCAAGGCTCGGAACACCGGAGAGGACCTTCACGTCGTCGACGAGGCCCATCCAGAAGGAATCCGGTCGCCCGTCACGCGTCCCACGTCCCAGCACCAGATCGCCGGAGGACTCCACGGACTCGACGTTGTCGGCCTTCGTGGCGAACTGACCGTCCACGTAGAGCCGGATCTGCCTGGCGGCAGCGTCGTAGACCGCGGTGAGGTGGGTCCAGGTGGCCGGCTTCGCCTCACCGAGACTCGCTGCCGTGCTGGGGCATTCGCGATCCTGCGCGCAGTTGACCAGGAACTCCCACCGCTTGCTCTCCGCGCGATAGCTCAACCGGAACGGCGAGTACCTCCCGCCGATCGCAACCGCCGTGCGTTCACCGCTCGTGACCCCTTCAGGCCTGACCCAGGCAGCGACGGTGAACGACCTGTCCGTTCTGATGGCGGGCTTGGGCGCAGTGACGTCGCTGCCCTCGGCGCCGGTGAAACGCAGCGCGGTGTACTCGCCGGCAGCCCAGGACACGGTGCCGTTCACAGTGGCCACAGCACCGGAAACTGAGTCCACAGTGGACTTCCCAGAGCCCTCGTTCAGCGCGTAATGGGCACGGACCACAGGTTGGTTCGCGAGAACCGCCGCCTCCGCGGGCACCAGGACCCGGTCGTACACCCGGACATCGTCGAGCGCACCGGGGAAGTGGTCGACTCGTTTGCCCTGCCACTTCGCGGCGCCGACGACGAAGTCCCCGGCAGCCGGCCAGCTCCGGATCGTGGCCTCACCTTCGAGGACACCGTTGACGAACAGCCCGACCCGTCCGGTCGCGGCGTCGTAGGTGCCGACGAGGTGGGTCCACACCCCGAGCTGCGGCGGGTTCTTCGACATCGCCCTGGCAGGCGCGGGTCCGGCGGTGTCGCCGTCGAACATCGACATCGTCCAACGGTTCTCCGCCTGCGAGTACTGGAGGTAGAAACCGCTCGCCTGACTGCCGTCCCGGCTGAGGGCGGTGAACCAGCCGTTGTCCCGGTCGAGCCGCGCCCACGTCGCCACCGAGAAGCTCGATGCCGTGCCGACCACTCCACTCCCCTGAGCGAAGTGGGAGGTGCCGTCCAGCAACGCCGCCTGCCCGCGGTGCCCTGGACCGAAAGCCGGTCCCGCAACGGCCGTCAGCGGCCGGTTCTTCCCACTCTCGTCGATACCGTCGCCGTCCAGCGGCCAGTGCGCGGCCAGCCCGTCAGCGACCCCGTTACCGGGCTTGACGATCACCCGGTAGCTGTAGGTGGCCGACTCGTTGTGCGCCCGGTCGTACCCCTTGACCCGCAGGATCTGCGGGCCGTCCATGCGCGGTGTCCACTTGATGACCGCCTTGCCACCCAGACCATCGGCCTCGACGCGCGTCTTCGGGACATCGGTGCCATCCTGGGTGAACGAGTACTTGTAGTACTGGACATCGGGCGTTCCCCCGGCACTGAGTTCGAACGTACCCAGCCGCCCGAGCCCGCCACTGGGCTGATCACTCGGATAGTCGGTCGAACTCACTACGGGTGTGCTCGGCGGCGTGCTGTCCACGGTGAACTCGCACACCGGCGACCAGGAACTGGCCTCGTAGTCCCCCGACCACAGGTGCCAGCTGTAGACCCCATCCTCCTGGATCAGCCCGGGGCGCACGGTGACCTCGGCGAAAGAACCGGAGGGGACGTTGCCCGTGTGGTGCTCCGTCCCGTCCCACGTGTGCTGTCCCCACGGCCCCTTGAGCAACCGGAAACCAGCGTCGAGCATCCCTCCGTCCTCATCGGACAGACGAGCGCGCAACCTCGGCGTCTTGGTGAACACGAAGGGCCGCTGGGCTCCGGTGGCGCACGGGATCAGCCCGGCCTCCATGCCCAGCTCGCTCGGCGGGTTCGGACGGGTGTTGTACGTGATCTCCAGTACAGGGTTGAGGTCGAAGCGGCGCCAGGCGTTCTTGTCACCCTCACCAGCCGCCCGCAGCCCGAAGGTGATGTTGTTCCACCCCGCCGCGACCCCGTCGGCGACCGTGGAGGTGATCACGATGTCCGCACCACCGTCGCTCGGGCAGTGCCCGGCGTTGTTGGACCGGCCGATGTCGCCCAGGTGACGGGCCCAGTTCGGCTGCGCGTTCCACGTGGTGCCCCAGTCGATCGGGCCGGTCACCCACAGCTGCGTAGGACCTCCGGAACAGGAGTAGGAGTGGACGACCTTCGAGCGCAACGTGGCCCCGTGGATGATCTTCCCACGCATCGGCGCCAGATCCAGCTCGACGAACGACCGCGAGGTCATCCACCTGCCGTTCTCATTGGCATACCCGGCCTTCAGGTCACCGAGCAGACCATCGGTGACGTCGTAGTTGTGCGCGTCCGGCCACGCGCTCTGCACGACGGCGTGGTGATTCTTCCTGCCCGCCCAGTGGTACTCGGGGTCGATGAAGACCGGGAACCTCGTCGCCTGGTCCCGCAGCAGGCCCAGGTCCGGCTTGACCGCGATCGACCGCGCCGCGACCTCGACCCCCATCGGCGCGTCCCGGTCACCGGTGAGCGGCCCGCGCGTGCGGTCCGGGTGTTCCGCTCCGCCCGCGGAGTCCCACATCCGCGACGCGTCACCCCGGAACACGAGGTTGCCCGCATCGTCGGTCACCGCCAGCCCGTCGGACTGGCGCACCACGCCACCGGGGCCCGTGGTCCTGCCCTTGCCCTTCTCCGGCGCGACACCGACCCGCACCCCGGCGGCCCGGGAACCGAAGGTGATCTTCTCCAGTCGCGGGTCCCGCGCCGCTTCCGCAGTCTTGACGACGAGCATCTGCCGGAAGCCCTCGACCTCGGCACGAACCGCCAGATCGACTCCGGGAAGCACATCCCGGTACGTGGCGGTGGGACCGCTGAGGACCGGCGCGGGCAACGCCGCGCTCCAGTCCAGGCCGACCGTTCGCGTGTCGTGCCCGAGGACCACGAGCGGCCCCGTTCCACCGCCCGACAACCGCAGGTCGAGCCCTGCCGCGACCGGTCCGACCGAGCCGTCCGACCTCTTCGTCAGCGTGAGGTCGATCGGACGCCAGGAACCATTCACCCGCACTCGAACTGGGCTCACGCTCTGCTTCAGAGTGAAACTGCCGTTCGGATTGGCGAAGACCTCGGAAAACTCGGTCGTCTTCGAACCGACCAGGACCGGCTGCCCGGACTTCCTGGCCGCAGCCGTGGCACCGCCTTCGTCCACCACCTCGGCGGGCGCGGACGTTTTCGCAGGTGACGAGGCCACCGCGAACGGGCTGAGGCCAGCGAGAAACACACCCGAAGCCGTCAGAAAAACCGTGAAAAATCGCATGTGAGCATGCGAAACAGAACCGGTGTGTACCACCGGCGCCCCCTATCCCCGTAACTCCGTGCGGCTCCCCACAGCACGCAGCCAGCAAAGCTGAGAGATAGTCGCGCCCGCCACGCCTTTCTCGCAAGGGGCCACTCGGGCTACAACCGCATGGCGCTCCTCACGTAACGATCACGACACCGGACACCATTCTGGCCTGGCCCTGTGCGGCGGGTGTGGATGCCGACAACTCGGATCGGGAGGCGGCGAACCGACCAACTTTGAACGCGCCACCGTTGTCGGTGACGAGCGTGATTCGCCTGATCGTGCCAGTGACCGAGTCAGTGAACCGCTCCGCCCGCCCACCGGCGAGACGTTCGGCCTCGGTCCGTCCGTGGGAGATCTGACCGGCCACCACAACTCTTCGGGGTCGGCTTGCGTTCAAGAAGCCGGAGGCGCACAACGGACGCATCACCGCTCTGTCGCACTTCGGAAGGCCGTCATGGCATGGACAGAACAGACCGGCATGCAGTCCTGTCGCGTCCGCTACCGCACCGGGGACGGGCACACCGCCTCCATCTCCGGCTTCACCACGAAGCTGGCCGCTGACACCTGCGCCGCGCGCATCAACAACAACGCTCACCCCGGCCAACCTGACACAACACCGAGCACGGTCACGCTCGGCGAGTGGGTCGCCGCCTGGTTCACCGCGCTCGACCTCGACCCACGCACGATCGACAACTACCGCAGCATCCTGCGCTGCCACATCCTCCTGCGCTGGGGCAGCACCCCACTGGGTGCCATCACCACGCTCGGCATCAACAAGTGGATCATCGATCTCCGGCAACTCGGCTACGCCCACACCACCATCGCCGGCATCATCAAGCTGCTCTCGATGATCCTCACCGACGCCGTCGACGAAGGCCTCATCCCAGCCAACCCCATCCACCGCCGACGACGCCGCGGCCGCCGCAGCCACCGCGTCCCCGCCGAAAAGGTCTGGGCCACCCCCACCGAAGTCCTGCGCATCGCCGAGCAAGCCGCCGCCCTCGGCGGCGACACCGCAGGCCTGCTGATCATCACCGCCGCGTGGACCGGCTGCCGCTGGGGCGAACTCACCGGCCTGCACCGCGACAACGTCAACCTCGACCGCGGCACCATCACTATCGACCCCCGTACCGGCTCCCTGCACGAAAGTGCCCATACCCGCTGGCTCGGCTCTCCCAAGACCGCCTCCTCAGCGCGAGTGATCACCCTGCCGCCGTTCCTCACCACCTTGCTACGCAAGCACTTCGAACGGCACGACAACGAATTTGTCTTCACCGCCGAAAGCGGAAACTGGCTGTGGCGCAGCACCTTCATCCGCCGCGTACTCAAACCCGCCGTCAACGGC
This sequence comes from Allokutzneria albata, assembly GCF_900103775.1. GTDB lineage: Bacteria > Actinomycetota > Actinomycetes > Mycobacteriales > Pseudonocardiaceae > Allokutzneria > Allokutzneria albata. Next base: position 5,092,579 of record NZ_LT629701.1, read on the forward strand.
AATGAGAACGAGCCGCAACCGCGTGTCAGGACTGTCCCCGTCAGACCGGGCCTGACCTTCCACGGACTACGCCACAGCCACAAAACCTGGCTCATCGCCGCAGGCGCACCCGAGATCGCACAAGCCCGACGCCTCGGCCACCACCTCACCAACCGCGTCACCGAGGTCTACTCACACGTCGCACCCGAAGTCGAACAACGACTCCTCAACGACCTCCAACACCGCTGGGACACCGCCACCCTCAACATCACCGCACACCCCACCCCACCGGAGCCCGCGCAACGACGACTCTCCAGTCCCCTTGCCGCATAACAAACTCATGCCCCTCACACCGATTGCACGAGGGACACCACAACCACCCACACAACAAGCTCAAGCCACGATCTTCCTGGAGCAGACCGCTCCAGAAACGCAAACAGGGTCACCACAACACGATCAAGGAGTGATCAACACCCAGACACAAGAAACCCGCCTGACCAGCGTAAATCGCTAATCAGACGGGTTCTTTCTCCAAAGTGGAGCTGAGGGGATTCGAACCCCTGACCCCCACACTGCCAGGTTAGTCCACAAAGGACACCCACCAGCGAAAACCCTTACACCGCAGGCAGAACCGGTCCCGATGCCCACCGTTCAACGCAGTTCGGTGCGGTTCGACGCGTGCCCGTGCTCCAGATTTGCTCCACCTGTTGCCGTGTGAAGCAGTGCTCCTCACAGCGCACACCAGTCGCCCGCCCCGAGAGCGCTCCTGTGACAGTCACGGCGCAGCCCCTGCGATCATTGCCTCCCTTACGCGTACCCCTGAAGACATGTCTTGCTGAGAGGCTGGCGGAGATCTTTGCACAGGCCGCAGCCGCATCAAACAAGCGCGGCTACACAGCCGATGCCGAGTGCAAACACAACCTCGCGCATCAGGTCGTTGCGATCCTCACCGACCCTGGAGGGCCGGCGCTGCGCACGTCGACCAGGGTAGATACCTCTCTATGTCTGGCCGCTCGTATTGTTGATTAAGAAACGGGTAGCGACCCGCCGTGTGGCTGTTTCGGAACCTATCGGCATTTCGCCCTCCGAGCGCGATAACTTGCCTACCTCTGTTCGTGTGTTGCTGACTCAGGTTGCCGACACACAACGGCCTGCTCCTGAGCATATGCCAATCGATCGCAGTCAGACACCACATGCCGTCGCCGCATATTCAACGATTAGTGCTGGCGGCCTGTAATCTATGGACCGTCTGCGCTAGGGATCCCGAGCTCGTCAACTCCCAGACTGACGAGAATGGAGGCAGGCACCCCGTCGGGGCTGCTAAGACCAGCGGATTGGCACGCGGCTAGCCAATCCATGCCCTGCCGCATTTGAGTCGACACGACCACGGCCGCATCGTGTGCGCGTTCCGTCGCCTCGGCGACGCTGCTGCCTGCCCCGATGATCGTCACAGCCATGCCGGAGTAAGGGACGTGTAGTGCGCTGACCTCGGCACTTGAATGCGAGTCGGGTCGATGTATTTCCGGGTTGGTGCCGAAATTGCCGCTATGATCGATGTGAAAACACGCCATATAGCGCAACTCGGACGGATGTGACGGTTCGGCCAAGGCGCGGTCCTCCTGAAGGTTGGCACTCGTTTGTGTCACGAAGTGGCTGTAGAGGCTTGATGGCATTACGGCGCGGCTGGTGTCGTGATATTGGTGACCGGGGCATCCCACTCGATGTGGTGGTCCAGTAGCCAGACGCGTTCTGCTTCGCGTCGTCGTTCTGCGGCCGCTACGTCGGTGTCGGTCTGCGGTTGTGTGCGGGCGGGCCTGATCCTTGAGGCGTCGCGTTCGGCGCTGCTGGCGACGAGTCGTTCGACGCGTGGGCGGCGCAGGCTTTCGTAGACGTGGAAAGCGTCCTCGCGTGGCAAGTCCCGTAGGCATCGGGCGAGTGTGACCGCGTCCTCCGAGGCCATCGAGGCGCCCTGCGCCAATGCTGGTGATGCGGCGTGGGCGGCGTCTCCGACCAGCACCATGTGTTGGGTGTGCCAGCGCGGCGTGGAGGGCAGGTCGTAGACGTTGTTGCCCAGGACGGTGTCGGAGGTTGAGGCGATGATGTCGGCCACTGGTGTGGTGTCCTCGGTGAAGAATGACCGGGCACGTTCTCGCCAGTCGTTGCCCATCATCGACGCGAGTTCGTCCGCGGTGAGCTCGGGTGCGGGGACGCGGGTGAACCACCACGTCTGGTCCTGAGAATCCGCTGGATGGTCGGCGATGGTGATACAGCCGAATGCGGCTTTGGAATGGAAAAACCGATAGACGCCTGGTTCTAGTTCGGGCCATACAGGGGCGTAGCCGTAGATTACGTTGAGACCCGTATAGCGTGGCGCTGGGGCTGCGGGGTCGATGATCGAGCGCGTGGTCGATTTGATCCCGTCCGCTCCGATGAGCACATCGGCCGCCGCGCTCGTGCTGCCGTCGGCGAAGGTCGCGGTCACACGATCTCCGCGACTTGGGGCGGCGGAGACGAGGCGCTTGCCGTGCTCGACCCGGATGCCCCGGCGTGACACCTCATCGTGCAGGACGCGGTAGAGCTCCGACCGTCGCAGCGTCCGCGGACTGATCGTCGAGCCGTTCTGATCGTAGGGTTGTTCGCCGAGCTTCTGTCCACTGCCACTGTAGATTTCGACGCCGCAGGCTGCTGACGATACTTCGGCGACAAGATCCGCCGCATCTACGGCAGCCAACGCGTCCATACCGTTGTGCATGATCGTCAAGAACGCACCGACGTCGTCCGCTCCGGTGGGGTACGCCTCGTACACCACGGCCTCGATACCGGCCTTCTGTAGCGCCAGGGCAGCCACGGCCCCGGCGATACCGCCTCCGATGATCGCGGCATTGTTGATCATGATGCTCCGTTCACCTGTTGTAGCCCACGGGACAAGCGGACGAGTTCGCGTATGTCGGCATCGAGAGAGCCATCTCCGACGGGAACGGCGACCTTGATGGGGACAGGGGCGCCTTCTGCGTTGTTTGCGTGCGCCCGCAGTGCCGCCGCCACCTGTTGCGGCAGGTTCGCCGCGCTGCCGCCCGGCTGCGTGCGCGTCGCCGCAATCAGCGGGCTCAGGCGAACGAGGCCATCGCGGCACTCAATGGTCCGCCGATAGCAGCGACGGTGTACACCGACGAGGCTGAGCCTGTCACGCCATCCGCTGCGTGGGACTCGGAAAGCATCCTGCGGAAAAGCCTGGTGCAGGGCAGTCCACAGTGGACGCATCTGGTGGTAGGAGACGAGGTGTCCGCACCACACTCTCAGCGTCACCAGGCGAGTCGCCGCGCCCGGATACACCAGCCCCACGAGGAAAATCACGATTCCCGGTTGTACCAAGCGAGAGCACGCGATGACCGCATCGGGCGTCACGAGGCCGATCCAGTGCAGAACCACTTCGAGGGCCAGGCACATGGTGGCGATGAGCATCAGGACGATCCCCGCCAAGGTCATACGCAGGCCTCGTGCGAGCCTGGAGCTCACACCGTTGGCGTAACGACGGATCGTGACCATCACACAGCAGAGCTGATAGGCCATGTAGGCGTCGCTGGCGATGTAGAAAATGGCGATGTTTGCGACCGGATAGTTCTCGGGCGGCACATCCGGCGTTACCAGGGCGACGCCAGCCAGAATCATGACGGCGACGGCTAACGGCACGAGCTGCCACCAGGCATGCGTACGGGCACGGCGGCCGTCGAGTGCCGAGAAGACGAAGAACATTTGGAATGAGTACGCCATGGTGCAGTGCAGGATGTGCTGCGGCAGGAGATAGCCCATATAGCCTGCGGTTGTCTGTGTCAGATCGGTGTTCCTGATCAGGATCCCAAGGGGAATAGTGGCTGCAGAACACGCCAGACAGACAATCACATAACGCAGTGGAACATTGGTCGGGTTACGGGCGAGCTGAACGATCTTCCAACTTAGAATCATGAACAGCAGGGCGCCCTGCGTAGTCACGAGGACGATCATGCCGGCGCTCATAGCCAGCCCAACCGATCAGTCAATACCGTATCCATGCGCCGGGTCGCGGGCGACAATGAAGGCCGCGAGGCGGCACGGTCAACGACGGACGCCCATTCGAGCAGAATGGTTGCCAGGGTCTCCGCCTCGCACTCGTCTGCCGAGTCATAGATGTTCCGCCGCAGTGCCCCGTCAACTACCTCTGGCAAGAGGTCCGGATAACGTTCCTGAAGACCGCCGGTATCGACGGACGGTTGTTCCACATCAGACGGGGCACTACTGTGATGTCCGGCCAGGATGTGACCTAGCTCATGGAGAATGATATGGTCCTGATGTGCTCGCGAAGTTTCTTGCTGAAAGAGGATGTAGTCAGCTCTCGAGGTCCGCACCCAGGCACCGAACGCAACACGCGGATTGAGCGGGTGCGCGACCAATCGAATAGGCAGCTCGCGTATATCACTTAGGCGCTTGCAGAGTTCGGTGACGTCGAGCGGGGGTTCCAGCTCGAGTTGATTGAGCAACCGCCGACACTGCCGTCGCAGTTTCCGCTCTCGCATAGATCATCCCCCTCTGCTCCGCGTTACTCCTCGGTAGCTGAGGATTTCAGATCGAGGCGCGCGCTACTGGCCAACGGCGTAACCTGGGGACGTTTCACTCAGTCGGGTGAACGCCCTCTGCCTTCTCCAATCTGTAGACCACGTCCAGTAGCCCTTCGACCTGCTGAAAACCCACTTCGGAGAGCTCGCTAGCCCTCAAGGCCATGAGCTGACCGCGCCCCCTCCCTTGCAGCAGCTCCTCAGCACGATGCCGAATCTCGTCCGCGCGCTGGCGCTCCGCCTTGGCTGTCGCGAGCCGCTCGTCCACTTTGTCCGTTGTCGCATCATCGAAGAAGTACGAGGCGGGAACACCGAAGAAGTGCGCCAGCGCCTTTACATGATTCACGGTGGGGTTGGTCTTGGTCCCCTTCCGCAGCCCCCAGACGTAGCTTGCCGACATCGACACGCCTGCCGCTGCGGCACCAGCTGCGACCTGTTCGTAGGTGTAGGGGTTGCCGTCCTCGCGGCGACAGGCCTCAAACAGCGAGTTCAACCGTTCGGCAAAACTGCCCGGGGCGGCCATCACGGACTCCTTCAATCACTCCGCGGTCGAAACGAGCTGCGCCCTGCACGAGGTCGCTGTCGAGCCCGCCGTGGGCTCTGAGCGTAGATGCTGCCCCGAGACACATCAACCCAGATGAAGGCTCTCACCTCAACGGCCTTGCTCCTGAGTGAAGATTAAGGAGAGCGCCTCGCCAGCTGGCTCGACGTCATACGATGCAGCGCAGAGGCGCGCCAGACACCTAGGGTGGCATCTACCTGGATTTTTACCCATGAGAATACACGATCGGGTGACGGCATTCTCATGGGTTGCTGAACGCCGAGGTGCTTTCTACTGTTGACGACATGGACAGCCGGAGCGTCGAGGCGCAGTGCCGGAGCGAAGACAGTTTTCTCAGCGAACCGACATAGCGTTTGACCATCGGGGTCGGGTTCGAGGGCAGCCGAAATTTTCGGTAGGCGCCACTGGCGCTACGCGTGCAACTCGGGGAAAATAGTTGCGCATAGCCTTGTCCGGATTGCCAGGCTTCAATGAAATTACGACTACTATGTACAGTAAGGAATGGGCGGAGAATAAGGCGAACGTCAGCGGGCCGGTTGCCATCCCGGAAGTGCCAACATCTATTCACTACCCTAGTGGCCTACCCTTGCCTATAGGGTACCGACTCTTTTGAAGCGCTGGGGGGTCACAAACTGGCCTTACGTACACGTGCGTCGTTCATGGTGATTACGGATAACAGCGGGCGCTGTGCTGCCACTCGTTACAGGTACTGCGAGGTTTGAGGGGTTCTCGCGGTACCCATGGGTTGGCTAAATTCATTGCAGCACGGGGAGCTGTCAATGAAAAATCGCTTTCGTTTACCATCTGCTACAGGGTGGAGCGTCGACTGTCGACGTTGTTGCACTTTTCGAGGGGGAGCTTTGGGCGGATGTCAAGAAGATTCCACCAGGAGCATTGGAGTGCATCCGGGTCACTACGCGGATCACGGATCTAACAGGAGCGGCCGGACGGCGAATATACAGAATATGACCACTGGCGTTGAACTACACTTTCCGGGGAGTGCTGATTCTGACACATGGCAGCGCACTAGGCTCCAATTTTTGTGTGTGATCGATTCATTAACCTGGCATCTGAGCGTCTGGCGTTTTTACGGACGCAGTCAACACCCGGGGTGGCACCGGCAGGCTGCCAATGCAGCTGGTCTGGACGTTTCCACTCACGAAGTCCGGGTTCCGTTGCTGTCCGGCGGCTGCGTCGTCGTCGCACCGTCCGGCGACGTCGAGATTAGTACGCTGCGAAGTCGGCTCATTAGGGAGAACATCACCGCCATTCCCGCGGCAACAGGGCTGTTCCGTGTCATCGCCGAGGAAGCACCGGACATCTTCGCGAACGTCCAGGAAGCGCGGACAGGGGGCGACTTGGTCTCACCCGCCGCTGTGAGGCGTGTGCAGCAAGCATGTTCCAGCGAGGTCCTGCGGGGGATGGATAACCCCACCGAGATCACTCCTTTCGCCAGCAACCAGGAGGTCTTCTCGGCGCACTCGCCGGTCCAGGCCGTCGCGATAGGGCAAGCGCTGGACCACAACCAACTGCACACGCTCGATGAGCAGGTCCTGCCGGTCGCCGACGAGGAGGCCAGCGAATTGTGCATCGCGGGCGCCGAGGTCGCATGGGGTTACGTCGGCCGCCCCGAACTCGTTGCGGACCGCTACCTCGCGGTTCGCTGCTGTGCGGTGGTGGGCTGTGCGTGACGATCTCCCGTTTGGGCGCGTACTCCGGGAACTCCGGCAGCGTAAGCGCCTCAGTCAGAAGGTACTGGGCGACCTGACGGCCTTGAGCGTGCGCGCCATCCGAGACCTCGAAGCCGGCCGGGTTCAACGGCCCCGCGAGCAGACCGTGCGGCTGCTCGCCAACGGATTGCAGCTCGTTGGGCCGCAGCGCAAGGCATTCGAGGCAGCTGCGTATGAAACCGCCCCGGATCCCACTGCGCGCGATGGCATTCCGGGCGCTGGCTGGACAAGCCCTCCAGCCTTCTCCGGGCCGTTCATCGGTCGGGAAGCAGAAGCGGCCATCCTCACCGAATTGTTGACCACCGACGCCGAACAGGTGATCTCGGTGGTGGGAGTCGCCGGGGTCGGCAAGACGCGACTCGTGTCGGAGGTGTCGAAGGTGATCCTGCGCCAGTCAGACTGGCGAGTTGTCTGGCTCTCCTCCCACGAGACGATCGCGTCCCATATGGACACCTATGAGCTGTATGCCCCATCAAAGCTCCTGTCGCTAGGAAGCGGTGAGGACTCCAGATCGGGAGACATGTCCAAAGTTCTGGTGGTGCTCGACGGAGCTTCAGGAGGCTCCGCCCGGTTTCTCACCGAATTGCTTAGGCAGGTACCCCGCCCGCATGTGCTGATCACCGCCCGAGCGCCGCTGGGTCTGCCGCGGGAACTGGTGTTCCCGGTGGGGCCGCTGGCAGTTCCCACGTTGGACAAAGAGCTCAAGGACCTCACCGCCAACCCATCAGTACGACTGCTCCTGTGGCACTTGCGCCGCGTGTCCCCCTGGTTCCAACTCCGCGATGACAACGCCGTGGCTGTGGCACGCCTTTGTTGGCTCCTCGACGGATTGCCCCGAGCCCTCGAACTCGGAGCGGCCATGTGCACCATGCGTTCTCCTCAGCGGTTGGTCGACCAGTTGATCGACCAACCGCATGCCATCCGAGATTGGCGTTCAAGTGTTGGCTCCGGCGAGCTGTTACTCTCGTCTTTGGAGGAGAGTCTCAGCTTGCTCCGGGGTGCGGAACAAGCTTTGTTGGAACCGCTGGCGTCCTCCGGCGGTGTCTGGAGCTTGGACGAGGCCGCCGCAGCGGCCGAGCTGGCATGCGCCGACGCGATTGAGCACATGGAGCTGCTCGTCCGCTGCGGTCTCGTCCGGCACAACCGGGCGGTAGGTGAGCCGCGGTTCTCCTTGCTGAATTTGGTACGCACGGCGCACTGCGGGGCCCGCAGCGGTCACACCCCGGCACGCCGTTGACTGGTTTCGGCCGTCACCGCTTCGTCCTCGAGGTCGGCGAGAGCGGGGGGCCGAAGCTCGCCGGAGCGACGGCCGGACCAGAGGTAGAGCGCGGACACCAAAAGGCCCACGACCATCGTCGCAACTGCTCACCAGCACGCCGACGAACTCAGGTGGCCGGTACCGCCCGGACTCGACGAGTGCGAAGATTGCGGCGTCGACCATCTGGAGCGCCAGGATCGTGATCGCGGTACCGGTGACGACGGAGCGCAGCGCGAGTCGTGGAAGACGGCGGTCATGCCTTCCCCGATCTCCCGGTGCCAGCCGTGGCCACTGAGTGAGGTTCCTGGGTCGTCGACCACAGGCCGAGTGGCGCTGACGCCGCGACCGCCAGCAGGATGGCGGTGATCAGCGCCACGGCCCTGCCAGCCGCCCGCCGAGCAGACCGAACAGGCGCAGGCTCTGGTTGGCCGTCTGCGCCCCACCTTTGGCGTCCGCTAGCAAATCGTCCTGAGGATGGCCAGCGCCACGAACAGCAGGCCGGCCACAACTGCTGTCTCTGTTCCGGTGAGTTCATTCGCCCAGATGGCCAGAACCCGCAGGAGGAAGGACTTCCTCATCCGAGCGATCGTAATGATGACGAGCAGTACGCGAAAGTCGCTGTCCGCCCGGTGTTCCTCTCCGTCATCGGGCTGCTCGGACATGGTTGCGGGACGCGGTCACCGTGCAGAGAACACCTCAGGCAACGAGGCTCACCGGCGGGCGCCAGCCGGTCGGGATTCGAGTGACCGCCGCGATGCACGAACCGTGTGACTACCGTGGTTGCTTGCGTCGTGCGCCGCAGCCAGCTCGTCCAGCGTGAGCCAGGCAGTGGCCCTCAGCTCCAACGCGGCAGCTCCCCACTAACACGATCCGTGTCGCGCATGTTCTGCCGCTTCTGCAACACCTCCAGTTCATGCCGCTGGATGACCGTGCTGGCGCCTTTCCGACACGTGCGGCTTCCTTTGGGCCGTGTCGATGTTCTGCACTTCCACTCGCACGCGCTACAAGTGTCGCCGCTCGACACCTGACGACTCCTCGACGAAGCCGCAGGTGTCACGAGCAGCGTGCCGAGGCGGTCCACCACGAGTTCAGCCGCCTCCGTCGCGGTCAGCGACACCTCCACTTGGATCACTTCCGCAGGCGCGTTCGGCGGGCAGGTGCGCGGAGCGCCCTACGGTCAGCGAAGTGCGGTGCGGTATGAAAGCCACGATGCGAAAGGGCTCCTAAGGGATGTCTCGTAACTGATCTTGGTGTTGGTGTTGGTGGGCTTGGGGTCAGCCGGTGAGAGCGAGGTTGTGGAGGTGTGCGATTCCGGATGCGGTGTCGGCCAGGGTGTGGGCGGCGCGGCGGTAGTCGCGCAGGATCTTCCAGCACTTCATGCGGGCCAGGGCGTGTTCGGCGCGGGCGCGGATACTGCGGTGGACGGTGTTGAGGTCTTCCTTCCAGTCCGGCAGGTCAGCACCGTCCCGAGGTTTGCGGTACGGCATGATCACCTCGGGGTTGCCTTGATAGCCGCCGTCGGCCATCACCGGGCGGCCAGCCAGGGCCTGTTTCATGCCGGAGTCGCGGTAGACGGTGCAGTCGTTGCGGTTACCGGGTTGCGGGTCGCCGGTGGCGATCACGAGACGGGTGTCGGCGTCGATCGCCACCTGAAGATTGGTCGAGTACCGGTAGTTCTTCGATCGCGCGGCCAGCCGGTGATCACGAGTGGGCACAAGGGTTCCATCGACGATGGCGATCTGGTCGATCCGCCGGCGACGTACCGGGGCCAGCGCCAGCAGCGGCCCGAGGCTGTCGATCACCCGGTGTGCCGCGGAGTGCGAGACCCCGAACAACGGCCCGATCTGGCGCATCGTCAGGTTCGTCCGCCAGTAGGTCGCCACCAACAGAACCCGATCGGCCAGCGGGAGCCGCCACTGGCGGCCAGGACGCCCGTCAGCGATCTCGTCACCACCTCGCCGGGCCACAACGCGCACGAGCTTGCGGAACTGCCCGGGCTCCAAGCCCGTGAACGGTGCGATCCACTCCGACCGCGATGCCGAGATCACCTGCACCCGACCATGATCGACGATCAGCCCGCGACACCCGTTACCGGGTTACGAGACATCCCTTAGGCCTCGGCGTCATGAGGGAACTCTGGCGGCCTGCGGCAGTTCTGCAACACGAGCTGCCTGCTCTTCTGCCGTGTTATTGCCGGTGAAACTTCCCCATGCCGCCTACTCATGCACCTAGCCTGCTTGTTGAGAGTTCCACCCAAGCGACGTGGACAAGATTTGCAAGAAGAGGAGAATTCGCCGTAAGCAATGTCTTCAATGAAGAGATCGAGATTTCCTAAGATCGACATAAGCGAGAGTCAATGCACGCTATGGTCCCAATTACTCAACGTCCAATAAGACTGAAAGTTCACATTCAACCCAAAGGGGCACTGTAGGCGCCCAGACTACGTCGAGCAGAATTGCGCCGACATACATCCGCGAATTCCAGTCGAACCAGATGACTTAAACGCTGTATCACGATTCAATTCCAGAAGCCCCATATCCGACTCCGCTTAACTCTTTCCGTCAACTCGGCAACATTCACGCGGCCACACGTCAACGACCTATCGGAATAATCTAGCCCACCTCGCAGTAGTGGTTCTGATCCGTCCGTCGCCGCACGACGAACGTCGCATCGGTCCACGTGCCCGTGGAGGCGCAAAGTAGAGAAATCCGGTCTACTACGGCCGGCATACATCGCTCTTTCCCGGGAATCGCCGGGGGAACTCATAAACCGATCCGGGAGTATCCGGTTGAACAGCCAGACTCTGATACACCGTTTCGACGCGGTCGCCGCCGCCTGTGGCGATTCGACGGCGGTCGAGTTCGACGGCGCAGAACTCACCTACACCGAACTCCGGCAAGCATCGCAGCGGATGGCTGCCCGGCTGGCGGAGGAATTCGGCATCATCAACGGAGATCGCGTTGCGATCCACCTCGAGCCCGGCCTGGACATCGTCGTCGCGATTCTCGCGATCCTGCGGTGCGGAGCCGCGTACGTGCCGTTAGACGTCGACAGCCCGGCCGATCGCAATAGCGTCATCGTCGCCGACTGCAAACCCCGGGGCATCCTCGGCGATGTCGCGTTCGACCATGACGCCAAACGGCTCGCCGCATCTTCGGTGCGCGACCTCTGGCGCTCCGGAGGCGCGGCCGTGGACACCCCGTCGACGCCGGAGGGAACTGGCGCGGACACCGCGTACGTCATTTACACCTCCGGCACGACCGGACGACCGAAAGGCGTCCCAGTCACACACCGGAACCTATTGGCCCTGTTCGACGCGACGTCAGGCCTGTTCGACGTCGGACCCGACGACCGATGGCTGCTCTACCACTCATTCGCATTCGACTTCTCGGTGTGGGAGCTGTGGGGACCGCTCCTGACCGGCGGCAGGTCGGTCGTGCTCGACAAGTGGGACAAGCTGTCGCCGGACCTGTGCGCCGAGCTCATCACCGCGCGAGGGATCACGGTGCTGAGCCAGACCCCGACCGCCTTCGGCATCCTCGGGCAGGAACTCCGGTCGAGGACAGGTCAAGACGGGCTCGCGCTCCGTTACGTGGTCTTCGGTGGGGAACGGCTGATCGGCTCGGCGCTGCTCCCATGGGTCGAGAGGTTCGGCCTTGATCAGCCCCGGTTGGTCAACATGTACGGGCTCACCGAGGCAACCGTCCACACCACGTTCCACCGGATCACCGCAGCCAACCTAACGTCCGATGCGTCGGTGATCGGCAAACCGCTTCCCGGATTCGTCTGCAAGGTCGTCGCGGACGGTGACGCGCCCGGTGACCACGGGGAACTCCTGGTCTCCGGCCCTCAGGTCACGGGCGGCTACCTGAACCGCCCTGAACTCACCGCTGAGCGGTTCGGACGCTATCCGGCCGACCGGTCCGACTCTCCAGTCTTCTACCGAACCGGTGACGTGGTCGAGTGGCGTGACGGGGTCCTAGTGCACCTCGGTCGTGCGGACAACCAGGTGAAGATCCGCGGCCACCGCATCGAAATCGGAGAGGTCGAGGTCGCCGCTACTGCGGTGCGCGACGTCCAACGGGTGTGCGTCGCCCTGGTCGACCGGGACGGTGTTCCGGTGCTCGCGTGCGCATACACGACCGGGTCCGGCAAACCAATACCGCCGCGCGAATTCCGGAATGAACTCGCCACCCGGATTCCTCGTTACATGGTGCCCGACCGCTACCGCCTGTTCGCCGAGTTCCCATTGACCGTCAACGGGAAGGTCGACACCGCAGTGATCACTCGAGAAATGGAGTCATCCAGTTGAGCCCAGACCAGTCATCGGCGCAGACGCCGCACACAGCCGAAGTTGAGTCCGAGTTCGTCTCCTGGATTCGCCACGAGGTCGACGACCCGGAGGTGACTGCCAGCGACAACTTCCTCAAGGCCGGCGGCAACTCGATGATCTCGATGCGCCTGCGCGCCCGCCTGCTCGCGGAGCACAACATCGCCGTCGACCCGGCAACGCTGTTCCGAGAGAGTATCCGGGACGCGCTCGTCAAGGCCGCTGCCGTACCGCAGACCAGCTGATCGATACCGAGGAGAGAGCATGTCCGGAAACGCGACCAAAGTCACGTCCGACAATTACCGCCTGTCGGCGTCTGAAGTGGAGCAATTCAAGCAGAACGGCTACATCGGTCCGTTCACCATCTACACGCCGGAACAGCTCGACGAGCTGTGGGAAAAGGCGCGCGCTGAAATGTACGACCGCACGCACGCGGCGTACCCGCTAGATTCGTTCGACGAGGTGGCCGGCGTCACCAACATCGCGAACTACGACCGGCACCTCGACATCGACTTCCTCACAGACCACGTCATGAACGCGAAGATCGTCGACCGGGTCGCGTCCGTGCTCGGCGACGACGTGCTCTGCTGGCGCACCGAGTTCTTCCCGAAACACGCGGGTGATGAGGGCACCGACTGGCACCAGGCTGACACGTTCGCGAACGCGAGTGGCACCCCGCAGATCCTGTGGCCAACCGACGACCCCAGCTTCATCCGCGGCGGCACGGTCACAGTGTGGACCGCCTTCACTGACACCACGACCGAAACCGCTTGCCTGCAGTTCATCCCAGGCACCCACCTGCACATGAACTACGACGAGAGCAAGCCCATGGAGTACCGACCGGACAAGTTCAACCAGGTCGAGAAGGCGGGCGTCAACCGGGGCTTCTACGGCTACGACTACCGCGAGCTGCGAATCGACCCCGACTTCGAGCCGGACGAGAGCAAGGCCGTCCCGATCGAGTTGAAGCGCGGCCAGTGCATCATCTTCCTGTCCACCCTGATGCACGCGTCCTATCCGCACCGGGGGACGAAGAAGGAGATGCGGCTGGGTTTCGCCTCGCGTTACGTGCCGACCCGCGTGCGGGTCTATCCGGACACCGAGGTGATCGAGGAGTACGGCGGTCGCGTGTCCCTCGACCGGTTCGGGTCGGTGCTGGTCAGCGGCGAGAACAGCTACGACTTCAACAAGGTCGTCACGACCAACCTCAAGGGACGTCCGTTCGTCCGTCGGTCCGTCTGACCAACGGAGCCTGGTCGAAATGATGCCTGTCGTCGCCCCGTTCTCCGGTCACCTCCTACTGATCTTCCTGCTCCAGGTCAGTCTGCTGCTCGGTACCGCCCTGCTGCTCGGCAGGCTGGCCGTGCGGTGGCGCATGCCAGCCATCGTCGGCGAGTTGACTGCAGGGGTGCTGTTGGGGCCGTCGGTGCTGGCCCATTTCGCGCCCGGCGTCACCGAGTGGCTGCTACCGCAGCGGGCGGAGCAGATGAACCTGCTGGACGCAGCGGGTCAGCTCGGGGTCCTGCTCCTGGTCGCGGTGACCGGGACCCACATGGATCTCGGGCTGATCCGCGCACACGGCCGCAGCGCCACTGCGGTCAGCCTGACGGGTCTGGTGATACCGCTCGGCCTTGGCGTCGGAGCGGGCTTCCTCCTGCCCACCTCCCTCATTCAGGCGCAGCACTCCAGGACGGTGTTCGCGCTCTTCCTGGGAATCGCATTGTGCGTCAGCGCCATTCCGGTCATTGCCAAGACGCTGATGGACATGCGACTGATAGACCACCGGATCGGGCAGCTGATCCTCATGGCGGGCACCATCGACGACGCGGTCGGCTGGCTGCTGCTCTCGGTGGTGTCGGCCGTCGCCGCGGGCGGGCTGTACTTCGCCGGTGTGGCCTGGTCGATTTTGTCCCTGCTGTTCTTCCTGGTGTTCATGGCAACCGCCGGCCACCACCTGGTGCGAGCCGCGATGCGTCTCGCACTCCGCTCCGGCGACCGCGCCGTCCCGGTGGCGACCGCGGTGGTCTTGGTCCTGCTCTGCTCTGCGGCGACCCACGCCCTCGGTCTCGAGGCCGTCTTCGGTGCGTTCAGCTGCGGCATCCTGCTTGGTACCTGCCGGGACCTGCGACCGGACTGGGTCGATCCGCTCCGCACGGTGGTGCTGTCGGTGTTGGCGCCGCTCTTCTTCGCAGCTGTTGGCCTGCGGGTCGACCTGCGGGCGCTGTTCCACCCCGTGGTCGCTGGTGCGGGTGTACTCATCGTCGCGCTCGCCGTCACGGGGAAGTTCCTCGGTGCGGGGCTCGGTGCCGCGCTGACCGGGATGAATCGCTGGGAGGCCGTAGCGCTGGGCGCAGGCATGAACGCCAGAGGCGTCGTCGAGATCATCATCGCCTCTGTCGGGCTCAGAGCCGGGATCCTCAACACCGAGACCTACACGATCATCGTGCTGCTGGCTGTGCTCACCTCCGTGATGGCTCCCCCCATCCTCCGTCTCGCGATGCGCAGGGTGGACAGGTCCTTCGGCGACACAGCGATCGGCCCCGCGCCCCTTACGGGAAGGCGATCATCCACATGAGAAGGCTGGCGACGCGCTCGCTTCCAGTGCGTGGACTCGACGACGACCGGGTGGCCGCGCTGGATCCGCTGGGCATGGACGAAATGCTGCGCGACCTGTGGAGGATGAACGCGACAGGCGATCTGCGCGGACTGATCGGCATGCTGTCGGACCTCGTCAGATTGGCGCGGGAGACCGCCGACCGTCCGCTCCCCGAATCCCTCGCCGTGATGCGGGACCTGGGAATTCTCCTCGGCTCGGTCAAGCGGCACGGCGCAGAGCCGACCAAAGTGGTCCCAGGCCTGGAGGACGTCCTACTCGATTTAGGCGGGCGAACGGGGATGGTGCCGCGCGACACCATCCACCACTACATCACCTGGAACCCGACCGGGCACCGGGAGCGAACCTATACCGGTGACCGGATGGAGACGATGCTGCTGTCGTCGGTCCGCTTCTCCCTGCCTCAGCTGTCCGCCGCGGTCGACGTATGCCGCAGGCTGACCTCGACTGATCTCGGCAGCCTGGACTTCGTCCTCGCGGCGAACGAACTGGTGAGCCGCCTGCGTCCTCTGGAGGACGCGCTCGACACCGTGACGGCCAACGTGACACCGGAGTTCTTCGCCCGGACGCTGCGCCCCTACTACGAGGAGATCCGCGTCGACGGGGCCAGATACTTGGGCCCTGCTGCCGCTCACGTACCCCTGGCGATGGTGGACCTGTTGCTGTGGGCAAGCGACCACGGGGACGCCGCATACGAGGAGTTCTGGCGCGAGTCCGCCCAGTACGGCCTGCCGGGTTGGCCCGAACTCACCGAGAAGTGGGCCGCGAGTCCGTCACTGGTGACCCAGCTCAAGACCGCCGCGGTTTTCATGCCGCGTGGTGACTTCGCGCAGAACCTCAGGGCGAGCGCAGAGGCGTTGGCACGCGCGCTGCACGCTCTGGTGGTCTTCCGGGCCAAGCACCTCGCGATCGCCCGTCAGGCTTACGCCGAGGAAAACCGGCTGTACGAACTCGGGAGCGGCGGTGGCACCGTTCAGATGCTGGAGCAGGTCATCGCATTCACCCGAGAGAACGCAACCATGGTCCGTAGCGCCTTCGTCGGTGGACGGGGGCGAAGGCGCTCCGCCAGGCCCGCCCGCGTGCGGAACAGGTGACGCCGTGCCCAGGGTTCTGGTTGTCGGTGCGGGTGTGGGAGGTCTGACTGCAGCCCTGGCGTTGCACCGGTCGGGTCTCAACGTCCGTGTCGTCGAGGCAGCGTCGTGCGTCGCCCCCATCGGAGTCGGTCTCAACATCCTGCCCAACGCGGTGCGAGAACTCGCCGCGCTCGGCCTGCTGGACAAGCTAGCCGAATCGGCTGTCGCGACGAAACAGCTGGCATTTTACAACCGGTACGGGGACCTGATCTGGCAGGAACCCCGCGGACTGGACGCGGGATACCGCTGGCCGCAGTTCTCGATCCATCGCGGTGACCTCGTGCGCGTCCTCCTCGACGCCGTCCGCGCACGGCTCGGCGCCGACGCGGTGATCACCGGGGCGCGTCTGGCCTCCCACACAGACGGCCCGAACGGCCCAGTAGTCGCCCGGCTGGCGCACCCGGACGGACGGCGGACCACGCTTGAGGCCGACGTCTTGGTCGGCGCGGACGGCATCCACTCGACGGTGCGCGCCGCGCTGTACCCGGACGAAGGGCCGCCGCCGTGGAATGGCCTGGTCATGTGGCGCGGCACCACCTGGGGCCAACCGTTCCTCACCGGCAGTTCGATGATCGTCACGGGCGACGACGTGCGGCGGGTGGTCCTCTATCCGGTCCGCCGCGACCCGGCGTCAGGCCGCGTGTTGATCAACTGGGTCGCCGCGGCGCCCTCGACGACCGTGCCAGACGCGGCCCCAAGCCCCCGGAAGCGAGTTCCCGTGTCCGCGGCAATGGCGGAGTTCGGTGACTGGAGGTTCCCGTGGCTGGACATCGGCGGTGTGCTCGCCGCGACCAAGGAGGTCTTCGAGTACCCGATGCTCGACCGAGATCCGTTGTCTAGGTGGAGCGTCGGCAGGACGACGCTTCTCGGCGACGCAGCGCACCCGATGTACCCAGCTGGTTCCAACGGTGCAACGCAGGCCGTCGTCGACGCGTGCGCGCTCGCCGATGCGTTATCGCAGCATAGTCCCGCGACGGCGGCCCTCGCGGAGTACGAACGCATTCGCCGACCGGTCACGACCGAAATCCAGACCAGCAACCGACGGATGGGACCGGAGGTCGTCATCACCATGGCACACCAGCGGGCGCCGAACGGCTTCACAGATATCGACGAGGTGATCTCCCCCGCCGAACTGGCCGGGATCTCCGCACGGTACGCCTCCACCGGGCGGTTCGACATCGACACAGTCAACTCAAAGGGGTGTGCATCATGAGCGCTGTGGGCGAGCCCATCGCGATCGTCGGCATGGCCTGCCGCCTGCCGGGCGCGGACAGCGTCGACGAACTGTGGGACCTCCTGGCGGAGGGGCGTGATGCGACGAGCGAGACACCCGCCGACAGGTTTCCCGTCGACCTCCTCCACTCGTCCGAACCGGCGCCCGGCAAGATCATCAGCCGCCGATCCGGCTACCTCGACGGTATCGACCGGTTCGACGCGGAGTTCTTTGGCCTGAGCGCCACGGAGGCCGACGACCTTGACCCTCAGCAACGGCTACTGATGACGACGACATGGGAGGCGCTTGAGGACGCCGGCATCCCCTTCGAGCACGTGGCCGGCACCCGCACCGGGGTCTACGTCGGCGCGGTGCGCCTCGATTACTGGGAACTCGCGGTGAGGCGCGGATTGACGTCGCTGACGGGCTCCCTGGTTTATAACAACCGCAGCGTCCTGTCCGGCCGATTGTCTTACACCTTCGATCTCCTCGGCCCCAGCATCACGCTCGACACGGCCTGCTCGTCCTCTCTCGTCGCGGTGCACCTTGCGTGCCAGAGCCTCCGCGCGGGTGAGACCACGATGGCCATCGCCGCAGGCATCAACTTGAAGCTCGTCCCGGACGAGGACATCGTCCTGTCCCAGATCCCTGTGCTGGCGCCCGACGGACGCTGCAAGTTCGGCGACGCCCGTGCCGACGGATTCGCGGCCTCCGACGGTGTCGGCGTCGTCGTCCTCAAGCCGCTCTCGCGCGCACGTGCGGACGGCGACCGGATCCGCGCCGTCCTCATCGGCAGCACGATCAGCAATGACGGCGCGTCTGGCGGTTCTCTGCTGGCCCCGTCGGTCGAGGCACACGCCCAGATGCTGCGGTGGGCGTACGAGAACGCGGGAGTGCGCCCGGCGGATATTGACTACATCGAGGCGCACGGCACCGGAACCCCGTTGATCGACCCGGTCGAGTTCACTGCCCTGGGCGAAGTGCTCGCGGAGGGACGCCCCGCCGACCAACCCTGCTTCGTTGGCTCGATCAAGACCAACATCGGGCATACGGAGGGTGCCGCCGGCGTCGCCTCGCTGATCAAAACCGTGCTCTGTCTCGAGCACCGGCAGGTCGTCCCGAGTCTGCACTTCACCGTGCCCAACCCCGCGATCCCCTGGGAAGAGCTGCCGCTGGTCGTGCCGACCCGGCTTGAGCCTCTGCCCGACCGGGCGCGTCCAGCCATCGCGGGTATCAGCGGGCAGGGCATCTCCGCGGTCAACACCCACCTCGTGGTGCGGGAGGCCGATCCTGTGTCACCGGGCAGATCGGAGGTGAGGTCGACGAGGAATAGGCACCTCCTACTGCTCTCCGCGCGCACGCCGGCAGCGCTCAACGAACTCGTTGCGAGATATGTCGGCTATCTCGGGCCAGGGGGCGTCGGCCGGAAGCACGAGCTCGCGGACATCTGCTTCAGCGCTGCCAAACGCCGACACCACCACCTGCACCGGCTAGCGGTGATCGCGGAGTCGCACGACGGCATGGTCGCCAAACTCGAGGGCGGGGGATCGACCGCGCCGGAACCCGACTCGCGGCTCATGTTCCTCGCGGAGCGGTATCTGATGGGCAGATCTGTCGAGTGGGGCAACGGTCAGCGGTGGGAAGGCCGTTACGTCCCACTGCCGACGTACCCGTGGCAGAACCGCAGCCACTGGCTCACCGGAGTCGGTCGTGACTAACACCTCACCGCCCCCCTTTCCGTTCGATGCGCCCGCGCCGCCAGAGTCCGGGCCGCCGACCCAGGTGCGCCTCCCAAGCGGGCGCACCGCGTGGTTGGTCACCCGCTACGCCGATATCCGGCAGGTGCTCGATGACTACCGGTTCAGTCGGGCCGAGGCCGTCGACCCGCCGCCTCCGGGCGCGACACCGGACGTGTTGATCAGGTCCTCCCCGGATGTCCTGATCAACATGGACCCACCGCGGCACACCAGTGTCCGTCGGCAAATCACCGGCGACCTCCCGCCTACCGCACGGCGGGCTGAACCGGACATCACGACCGAGGTCGACCGACTGCTCGACGAACTCGCCGAGCACGGCCCGCCCGCCGACTTCGTCGCGCGCTTCGCCGTGTCACTGCCGACCACAGCCATCTGTGCGTTGCTCGGCGTGCCCCGGGCGGATCACGGCCTGTTCCACCAGTGGGCCGCCGCCCGGTACTTCGCGGCCGACGCCTCCGCCGAATTCCGCGAACTCGACGCCTACCTGCGGGCCGCGGCCCGTCGACCCCACCGCGGTGGCCTGATCGGCGCGATCGCCTCACTGGGCGCCCGCCCGACCGAGGAGGAGCTGGTCGGCAACCTGCTGGCATTCGTCATCGCGGGGCACAACAACCTAGCGACATTGCTGGGGACAACGGTCCTCGCTCTGTGCCGACTCCCGGAGCGGCTCGACCGCCTTGCCCGGGAACCGGCACTGGCTCCGGCCGCGACCGAGGAACTACTGCGCCACACACGGTTCCAGAACCTCAACTTCGCCCGGACGGCGCGTGCGGACGTCTGCCTCGGCGGTCGACTCATCCGTCGCGGCGAAACCGTCATCACCCACATCGACTCCGGGGACCGCGATCCGGAGGTGCACTGGGATCCCGACGCGGTCGACTTCGACCGGTCCGATCCCGTGCCGACCCTGAAGTTCGGCAATGGGGTGCACAGGTGCCCGGGCGCTGACCTTAGCCGGTACTGCCTGACCGCGACCTTCGCCCGGTTGCCTGCGCGGTTCCCGGGCCTGCGGCTCGCGGTGCCAGAGAGCGAATTGGTGTGGAAGCCCGCGGACCAGCTGCACGCCCTTGTCGGTCTGCCGGTCACGTGGTGACACCCGAATCGCATACCGGACTGGGAATCCGGCACTCCGGTCCGACCGCAGCGCGACGACGTCCGACCATCTGAAGTGGCGCCCACCCGAACTAACTGAACTCGGTTCCCCTTGCCGACCGCACCGGGCAGCGTGCTTGTCGGGTCCGCTACACCACCGGACTCGACAGGCACGCGTCATCGATTGCGCACAGCAGCCGACCGCAGCTCGTCGTCAACCCGCAGTTCGGTTCCGGGTGACGGTGATGCCGCGAGCGACCGGCTCTTCGCCGGCTCCAGGACGGGCCGAACACCGACCAACCCTGTTCCCATGCCTGCCGATCTCGACCGGCTCGCTGACGCGATTTCCGCCGCTTCGGGCTGGTGTCATCGCCGCCCTAGAGCGCTAGAACGCCGCTCGGTGGCAGGAGTTCACCGAGCGGATCGAGGTCCACGCGAGGGCGACCGGCTCGGCCTTTCCTCGGTGGGGCGTCGACCGCGCAGCGGACCAGCACCTCTGTGCCCAGTGCCCCACTCCCGACGGTCCACGACGCTCCCCTCCTGGGTACCCGTCGACGAGCGTCGGTGCATCAGGAGGAGAGCGGACTGCGGACTACATGGTGCCGGTGGACTGGTATAGCTTCTTCCAAGACTCGGGGCTTACGAGCGTGGGCTGCGCCGCCAGGTAGCTCCGACGCAGGCGTGGCCATTCCTGGGAGAGCTTGCGGTAGGTGTTCAGCGCGCGCAGCCCGAGCCGCCGGAACTCCTCTGGGTCTCGATGACGGAAGGTGACACCGCTGCCGTCTGCGGTCGACACAGTCGCACTGTCGAGATTGCCAAGCAGGAACCACAGTGCATTGGCTGCTGGCACGTTGAGCTGAGGGCGTTCCAGCGCCTCCTGTGCCGGTTCCTTCAGGTTGTGTAGTAGCGCCTTGACCGCTCGGACCGCAATGACCGCCGGGCTCGTTGGCGGCTTCAGCAACCCCTCCGCCATCACCGAACTCGCTGATGGGGGTGGGAACTCCCTGGAGGAGGGCACGATCTGCGCGTCCGAATAGTTCTTGCGCAGCTCCTGGACCTCGGGCAGTTTGGTCCGCAACGAGTCGAATAGCCGGTCCGGTCCGGCCATGAAGTCGTCGACGGCCTTGAGCTGCAGGGCGACGGTCGAGTACTCCATCGACAGCAGGTGCCGCAGCGTCAGCTTCAGCATCTGCTGAATAATCGCCGACTTGACCTGCTCCGGGCTGTGCAGCGCGGCGAGGATCATCCGATTGCGCACGTGGAAGTAGATGGTCCAGTCGGTGGCGTCGTTCTTATCGGTCCACGGCATGTGCCAGATGGCCGCGCCCGGAAGGCTGACCGTCGGGAAGTCGTGCGCCGCGGCACGCAACGAGTACTCGGAGTCTTCGTGCTTGATGAAAAGCGGGAGCGGCAGGCCGATCTTTTCGATGATCTCACGTGGGAACAGGCACATCCACCAGCCGTTGTAGTCCGCGTCGATGCGCTTGTGCAGGTCCTTCGTCTTACGCAGCGGCTTCTCGGCGAAGTCGTGGTCGGTCACCGCGCTGGGGGCAGCGCGCCACATAGCGACTTTGAGGTCAACGACCTCACCCATCGTGTGCAGACGCGAGCGGGCCTGGAGGTTGAGCATGTGCGCGCCGACGATCACCGGGTGAGATGCCGCACGGGCGAACGCGTTGACCCTCAGTACGCTGTCCGGCTCGAGCGCGATGTCATCGTCGAGGATCAAGATCTGCTCGGCGGTCGACTCGTACACGCCCTCGTACATGACCCGCGCGAAACCGCCGGAACCGCCGAGGTTGCCCTGCTCGATGATACGGAGCTTGTCACCAAGCTTGCTTGCCGCCTCGGCGAAACCTTTGGTATTGCGGAGTCGCTGTGCCCCTTGGTCAGGGATGACGACGCGGTCCACGATATCCATCACCTGCGGGTCCTCGGCCAGCGTCAGCAGCATGGCGACGCAGTCGACCGGGCGGGTCGTGGTCGCGCCGACGACCACGGTCTGCCGAGGCAAGTCGATGTCGGTCGTCCACGCCGCTTGGTCGATGAGCAGCGTCGTGTCATTGGACACCGCGTCGAACCAGATCCAGCCGCCGTCCTCGAACGGCTTGAGGGACAGGCAGAACTCCAGAGAGCACCACTTGTCGGGACTGGCGATGTGCGTGCCCTGAAGGTGGACGCTGTCGCCGTTCGGCTTCGAGCGATAGACGTCAAGCCGACCGGTGCCCTTGACGCTCAGCCGCAGGATCACCTCGTCGAGCCGCGTCCAGCGCTTCCAGTAGCTCGCCGGGAAAGCATTGAAGTACGACGCGAAAGAAACCTTACGCCGGGGCGGAATCCCCCCGGACGTTCGGGAAAGGACATTGAAATTGTCGGAGGTCGCACTCTCCTCGTCGATCTCGTCTATGTACAGCGCCCGCACATCGAGCGGGTCCTCATCACGCGGAAAAATGACCCGCTGCAGAACCTGCTCACTTGGAACTGAGAACGGATCCGACATCCGCGACTCACCCCGGTTCGCCTCACGTCCACCGGCCGACCCCCCACCCGATTCGGCGCGGATCAGCGTACCCTCGGCGCGCTCGCCGCCGGATAGCGGCGCTGCATCGCGAGAAGTCTGGTTATACACGTCAGTCCTCCAAGCAAGGTTTCCGGCGAGCTTTGCCGCCGTCCGTCATCCGTCATCCAGCGGACCGTTCAGACGACGCCGATCATGTGCCGGGTAGCCAACACTACTGCATCATGGTCGTCCTGTTACGCGCGGGAGTCGACCAAAAACACCGGGGTAATAGAATGCGCCGACAACGTCCAACCCAGAAGATAGGACGAGCGACATCGTCACCCCTAGCCTCCGCACGGTGCTGGACAATCAGGATAGTCTAGCCGACGAAGAAGCGTCATCCGGTCAATCCGCTCAGGCATCCGCGCTAAGCCTGCCAACAACCTCTGCTTTCCACCCATCTTTTCATTACAAGCACCCGAGGCACCAGCACCGACACGACCTCAGCCTGAAGTTCCCATTCCTCTCGCGGTAGCCACTTCTCTGCAGCGTGAAGCAGGAGGGACGCGCCTCTCCTTGCCCCCACGCCTACAGAGTCCGCAAAGGGTTCTGAGCAGCGAGTGCGCACGTGGCACAGCCAGAGCAGGCAGTCTACGTCCGCCACAGATCAGGCACGCCTCAATGAACGCGACAACGGCCGCATCCGCTGAGGAGATCACCGCTTCCAGGAGATTACCTATTCGAGTTTGACAGCGCTTGGTGACGCTCGGCCAGCGTCTCGCACCCGACCCGCCAACGAGTTCCCTCAGTCCGCGCAGACATCCTCGTGTGCGTCGCCGTTGTCCGATTTCTAGCCCTTCCAGATTTCCCCAGAGCGGAGGCGACGATGGGTTTATGGAACAGCCGCGAGACACTGACGCTGGCGATGCTCTACTGGTCGATCAAGATGCCCACAGTCCTGATCAAGGCATGGGAAGGTCAATACTGCAACTCCGATCATTCAGCTTGATTTAGGCACTTGCCTACCGGGATCCACGACATGCAACGCCTGTCCACCACCTCTGCCACCGTCTCAACAATCGCATCGCCGACCCAGCCACGTGAATCCCGAAGACAGGCAACTGCACCTCCGAGCGCTAAGGGATGTCTCGTAACCCGGTAACGGGTGTCGCGGGCTGATCGTCGATCATGGTCGGGTGCAGGTGATCTCGGCATCGCGGTCGGAGTGGATCGCACCGTTCACGGGCTTGGAGCCCGGGCAGTTCCGCAAGCTCGTGCGCGTTGTGGCCCGGCGAGGTGGTGACGAGATCGCTGACGGGCGTCCTGGCCGCCAGTGGCGGCTCCCGCTGGCCGATCGGGTTCTGTTGGTGGCGACCTACTGGCGGACGAACCTGACGATGCGCCAGATCGGGCCGTTGTTCGGGGTCTCGCACTCCGCGGCACACCGGGTGATCGACAGCCTCGGGCCGCTGCTGGCGCTGGCCCCGGTACGTCGCCGGCGGATCGACCAGATCGCCATCGTCGATGGAACCCTTGTGCCCACTCGTGATCACCGGCTGGCCGCGCGATCGAAGAACTACCGGTACTCGACCAATCTTCAGGTGGCGATCGACGCCGACACCCGTCTCGTGATCGCCACCGGCGACCCGCAACCCGGTAACCGCAACGACTGCACCGTCTACCGCGACTCCGGCATGAAACAGGCCCTGGCTGGCCGCCCGGTGATGGCCGACGGCGGCTATCAAGGCAACCCCGAGGTGATCATGCCGTACCGCAAACCTCGGGACGGTGCTGACCTGCCGGACTGGAAGGAAGACCTCAACACCGTCCACCGCAGTATCCGCGCCCGCGCCGAACACGCCCTGGCCCGCATGAAGTGCTGGAAGATCCTGCGCGACTACCGCCGCGCCGCCCACACCCTGGCCGACACCGCATCCGGAATCGCACACCTCCACAACCTCGCTCTCACCGGCTGACCCCAAGCCCACCAACACCAACACCAAGATCAGTTACGAGACATCCCTTAGAACGCCCTGCGGCAGATGCGCGACCCATAACTCATCTGCGCGCCGCCTGACCCCACACAGCCTGCAGGGATCAGCTGCGACCGCACGTCAGCTACCCAGACGACCGCGCGCCGTTGGGGCAGGCCCTCCAGATTCCTTCCACATCGAGTATCGGTACGGGATCCCAAGCGAGAACTACGAGCGCATTCGAGTATCGAACCCGACATCGTCAGTCCACAAGGGATTCTCGCCAGAGGAAACCCTTGCCTCCGCCCCACTACGCCGAGGGCCACTGCCTCCCCTGTCGCGCGTCAGCTCGCTCGGTCGCGCTCTGTCCACGTCACCGAGCACGCTGCCCGCATCCGGTGTTGCGATGCCCACCGGTCCCGAAGGCTCGATGCTGCAGCCTTTTCCTGGGCGCGGCGGTCTCCATGTCGCTGTTGCAATCCTCGCCGGCCTGAAGAGCCGGTGCTGCGGGAGGTGCTGCACCAAGTTCACCAACCCGAAGTTGTCGTCCCTCACCAGGACCGGAGGGCCGCTGCTGCTGCGGGCAGAGCCCCCGGCGTGAAGGTGGTCCGACTAAAGATCAGTTCTGGAAGCTGTGTGAGGGGCAGTGACTATCATGCGTGAGTATGCGGAGGAGGGGGCGCGCATGAGGACGTTGCTGGTGCGGGTGGCGGGGGACGACGAGCTGGACGCGGAGACGCGGAAGCTCCGGAAAGCCTTGCTGGAGTTGGATGTCGAGGACGTCCGCCTGCCCGAAGTCGTCGCACCGGATGGTGCGAAGGGCACTGGGACCGACATCGGTGCGATGGTCGTGAGCCTGGGTGGTTCTGCGGTGCTGACTGCACTGGTCACGGGCGTCTGCCAGGTGCTGCGCACGTGGGTGACCCGTGACAAAGACCGGCGTGTGGTGATCGAGGTCGGTGCCAACAAGCTGGAGCTGACCGGCGGGAACGCCGAACAGCAGGCGCGCGCGATCGAAGCCTTCAAGAAGACGTTGGAGCTGGAAGCGGACTGAGACGTGGGCGTCCGCGACGCACTCCTGATCGCTACCGGCGCCTACAGCAGCGAACGACTCGCTGAGCTGCGCTCACCGGCGGCGGACGTTGTCGAACTCGCCGATGTGCTGGCCGATCCCGCAATCGGATGGTTCCAGACGAAACAGGTCGTCGACGCGCCAGCGCACCGGGCCACGCGCGCGATTGAGGAGTTCTTCCGCAACCGGAGTACCGACGACTTGCTGGTGCTACACATCTCGTGCCACGGGGTGAAGGACGATGACGGCCTGCTGTACTTCGCGTGTGCGGACACGGATCCGGAACTGCTGGCGTCCACGTCGATCCCGGCGGGTTTCCTGCACGCCCAGATGGGCCGGTGCCGCGCGAAGTCGATCGTGCTGCTGCTGGACTGCTGTTTCAGCGGGGCGTTCGTACCGGGCATGAAAGCGGCCATCGGAATGGACGCGAAAGAACAACTGGCCGGTTACGGACGAGCCGTCCTGATGGCCACCGGCAGGACGGAATACGCGTGGGAAGGGAATCGGTTCTTGGAGTTGGAACCGGAGCCCTCGAGATTCACCGAAGCGATCATCCACGGTCTGCGCACGGGCGAAGCGGATCGCGATGGCGATGGCAGAGTGGCTGTCGACGAGCTTTACGAGCATGTCTACGAGCGCCTGCGGGAATCCGGCGTCAAGCAGACGCCGCAGTGGTCGTCGGAACTGGTGCATCGAGTGTACCTGGCGAACCGGGCGATTTCGCTGCAGTCGGAGCGGCTGTCGAAATCCGGAGTCCGAATCTGGCCGCAGCGCCGAGCCCGTCGCGGCCAGGACGCGTTGATCTTGCGCGACATCTCGCTGAAGGACGCGGTCACGGGCAAGGTCGACACGATCTCGGTCGAAACCGCGATCATCTGTGGAGAATGCCGTGGGCTCGGCACTTCCGCGGATTCCGTTGTCGAGCGGTGTCCCCGATGTAGAGGAGATGGTCTCAACGGCGAGAAGGACTGCGAGACCTGCACAGGATTCGGGACATTGATCGAAAATCCCTGTCCGGGCTGCGTCGGCGACGGCCGAGTCGTCGTGCGGAGGAGTATCGCCGCCAAGATCCCCGCAGGGATTTCGACCGGTATGCGCATCCGACTGTCGGAGCAGGGTGAAACCGGTCCCGGTGGCGGGCCGGCCGGTGACGTCTATCTCGAGTTCAACGAGCTGCCCGATGATCATTTCGAACGGCGTGGTATGGACTTGCACTGCACGACCGATATCTCGGCCGAGATCGCACGCACTGGCGGGATCATTGACCTGGACACCTTTGACGGTGTGAAGAAAATCCGGATATCGGGCGGGGTCAAGTCCGGCAAGACGGTCCGTGTCGCCGGGCTCGGATTTCCGCGTCTCCGCGCGTCCGGTGAGGTAGACGGTCGGGGAGACCTGATGATCACCGTGGATGTCCGCGAACGCTAGTGCTCCAGTCAGACTTCGCAATCGTGCTTGGGTGCGCGTGCCGTACTCAGACGGCAGTAAAGGGATAAGCCGTAGCGTCCGCTACAGCGGCTGGGGCTGGGGCTGGGAATTGCGCGACACTCTTTGCCATTTTGCACATTCCGTCGCCAAGCCACCCTCGCTGACTTCGCTGCGGCGAGCGACCTCGGCTTCGTAGGGCGCTGCGGTACGCGATGCCCGGTTCTCCGGAGTTATGTCGGCCGACGACACCATGTTGACGAAGCCGCGTTGACTGGGAAGGTCAAGTCGGTGCACCCCCGCCCACCTATCCGCAGAGCCTCTTCACGTTCTGGTTAACCAGCTGGCGGCCTTCCAACATTTGCAGGCCAGTTCCGGATGAGAAGGGCACCTGGACCCGCATCGTCAGAGCCGCCTCCGTACTCGCCCACCCTTATCCCGACATGTACCTCCGTCGGTCAATTACGCCCGAGGCACCGACGGGTCATCCAGCTGTCCCCCTCCGCGAAGTCTCCCGGAGGGGGACGTCCGCGAGACCTATCCGTCTGGCTCGCCTCGCGGGCTCAGGGTTGCAGTAGAACCCACATCTGGTCTCGCTGGTCGTCTTGGACCACCTTCGCAACGAACCGTGCGGCGAGGAGCGCTCCTCGCCTGATGCACTTGACTGCGTTGTTCAGTTTGGTCATCGGCGACCACCTCCCTCGTTCTGCTTGTTGTCTTCCTCCAACTCGGCCCGGAACTTGCGTTCCGCCTTCCTGGCGAGCCATCTGGCAAACAACCACATCACGAAAGTGGTACCGAGCGACCATAGATCCGTGGGGTCTACTGCTCCCGTGGCGAGAAGTTCTACTGCCACCCTCAACCCGCGAACGCTGAGATCGTAGCGGATCTGAGACCGCAGCGGAGAACCTACGCCAGGCAATTGGCGGATCTTCGCCCCCGCCGCCAGGGTGACGGCGGTGTCGGCTCCTTTCACGTCGGTGACCACGAGATCGCCTTCATCACCACGACGGGAACCCCCGTCGGCGATCCGATCACCCCGCCCTATCGAGGCCTCGTCCGCTACCAGGTCACGCGAGACCTCATCGGAGATCTCACCCCATCGGGATTTCTAGTCCCGGCGCCAGTCGAGGAACGTTGGAGTGTCGACATCTGGCATGCAGGGCGCCAAGGCACCAGCACTGCATGATGTCTTCGGTTGGTTTAGCTGGGGCGTGCTGCGAGTGCCCATCGCTGGTTGCGGGCGCCGTGGCAGTCGTAGATGACGACGGTGTCAGCGCGGTTGGAGGCGTCGAGGCAGCGGCCGGAGACGGGGTTGACGACGGTGCCGTTGGGTCGGAACACCCATTGTTGTCCGGCGACGCCGTTGCAGTCGTAGAGGCCGACTTTGGTGTGGTTAGTGGTTCCTCCGAAGTTGATGTCGAGGCATTTTCCGAAGGCGCGGATGGTTCCGCTGTCGACGGGGTACCAGACCTGAGCGGGTGTTCCGGCGCACTGCCACATCCAGACGGCGTTGGTGGCGGGGTCGCCGTTGACGACGTCGAGGCATTTGCCGCCGGGTTCGCCGACGACCCAGCCGAGCATGGTGCCCCGGCCCAGGGATTGGGCGGACAGGCGCCAGGTCTGCAGTGGCGTGCGGTCGCACTTCTGCAGTGTGATCGCCGCTCGGGTGTCGGGTGTGGCCGCGGTGGCGCATAGCCCGGACTTGGGGTTGATCAGGCTCGCGTCGGGGCGCAGTTCCCACTGCTGGGCTGGTGAGGTGTTGCAGGCGGCGAAGCCGACGCGGGTGCCGGGGGTGACGGCGCCGCCGGTGACGTCGAGGCAGCGGGAGAACGCGCGGACGGTGCCGTCGGCGACCAGCCGCCAGGCTTGGGCGAAGCCGCCGTGGCAGTCCCACAGCCAGGTTTCGGTGGCATCGGGTGCACCGTTGACGACATCTAGGCACTTGCCGGTGGCGTTGACCAGGGCGCCGGCGATCGCGGGCTGGGACTGCCAGCGCCAGGTCTGTTCGGCAGTGCGGGCGCAGGGTTCGATGGTGACCGGCGCCCGGTCGCTGGTTCCTGTGGCGGTGAGGCATTTGCCGGAGCGGGTGTTGAGCAGGCTGCCGTCGGTGCGTACCAGCCATTGCTGGGCGTTCCAGTCGTTGCACGGGTATAGACCTGCGCGGCTGCCGTTGGCGGTGGCACCGTTCTCGACGTCCAGGCAGCGGTCGGCGTTGCGGATGGTGCCGTCCCCGGGCATGGTCCAGGTTTGGGCTTCGCCGCCGTAGCAGGACCAGAGGTAGGCGATGTTGTTGGTGGCGTTGCCGGAGTTGTCCAGGCACTTGGTGTTGATTCCCACGAAGGAGCCGACACCGGTGGCGGCGTTGTGTTTGACGCGGATGTTGCGGAAGTGCACCGGATCGCTGCCGCTGCGGCTGTGGAGGCCGATCAGGCGTTGAGAGTCCACAGTGGATGGATTGGCGATGTAGTCGTTGATGCGTTGTCCGTTGAGGGTGACGGTGATGCGGTTCCACTCGACGGTGATCTCGTAGGTGTTCCATTCCCCGCGGGGCCGGACGGGGGAGCTGGTGGGTGCCTGCAGGCCGGTGATGGCGCCGGTGGTGGCGGCTCCGGCGGAGTTGTCGGTGCCGATGCGGACTTCCAGGCCCGGTTCGGGGTTGGTGTGGTTGCCGGGATGGGCCAGTGCGACCAGGACACCGCTGTCGGAGTTGGCGCCGGTGGCCTTCCACTCCGTCTTGAGGGTGTAGCTGCTGTTGTAGGTGGCGCCGGCGAACCAGTACACGCTGTCGCTGCCGCCGGTGATGAGGTCGCAGCCGTCGCGGCGGAGTGGGGTGTCGCTGGTGGATTGCCAGCCGTAGCTGCTGTCGATGCGGGCGTCGAAGATGGGGGTGAACCCGAGTTCGCCGCGTGGCGTCGGGCACGCTCCGGCTGAGGTGGCGGGGGTGCCGTCGACGAAGTAGCCGAGCACGTCGGTGGCCAGTTGGGTGTGGCCGCGTTCGTTGCGGACGTCCATTTTGCCGGTGGCGCCCAGGGGCAGCAGGGTGGTGCTGGCGAGGGTTTGGCCTTGGCGCAGTCCCATCGTGGTCACCGGCGACCACCCGACGTCGGTGGGATACACCGACAGTTGGCTGCCGATGAGGTCTTCGGTGGCCGTGGTGGTGACCACCGCGCCGGTGGCGCGGGCGCTGACGCCGGCGGTGCCGCCGAGGGCGAAGGAAGCGATTTCGCCGTGGCCGAGTGGGCCTTGACGCAGTCCGGTCCCGGAGGCGGTGTCTACCACGCGTGTCGGGCTGGGCAGGGGCACGTAGCGTGCGCCGGGGTCGGGGGCGAACCAGCCGATGACATCGACGGCCACGGCGAGCATGCCGCGGTCGTTGCGCAGCTTGATGGTGCCGTCCTCGGCGAGAGCGACGATGGCGGTGTTGGTTCGGCGGTCGTCACGGCTGAGGTTGAGCGTGGAGGTCGAGGGATCGCTGAGGGTGTAGGCGGACAGGAACGTTTCCTCGCTGGCCTCTGAGGCGGTGATCGAGACCGCGACGGCGGTGGCGCTGGCGGGAACGCCGGCGACGCCGCGGACGGCCAGCGGATAGACCTCGCCAGGACCGAGGGGCCCGGTGCGGGGTGTGGCGCCGAATCCACCACGGGTGTCGAGGATGCGTTGCGGTACGGGACGGGTGATGTAGTTGGCGGCGCTGGTGGGGCTGAAGTAGCCGAGGACGTCGGCGATGACCCAGGTGTTGCCGCTCTGGTTGCGGACGCGGATGGCCCGGTCGGGTCCGAGGGTGGCCACGGTCATCACGGCGGTGAACCCGCCGCCGGGCCGCACGCGCAGGGTGGTGGCTCGGGTGTCGAGGTGGGCGGGGTCGGTGGGGAAGACATCGACGCTGGTGTCGGTGTCGGAGCGGGCGGTGATGTTGACCGCCACCGCTGTCGCGTCACCGGGGACATCGGCCACGGGCACGGTGATGAGCTCACCAGGGGTGTAGGCGCGGCTGTGGATGCGGCGCGGTTCGACGAGGGGGGTGTAGCCGGCGGGGTTGGTGGCGGGCACCGCATCGGGTGTTCCGAGGTCCAGGAAACCGTGGCCGCTGGTGTTGTTGATGCTGGTTCGCTTGGCGCGGGAGGTCAGCGCGGTGTGCAGCTGCGCGGCGTCCAGGGCCGGGTTGGCGGCCTTGAACACGGCGGCGGCGCCGGCGACGTGGGCGGCGGCGGCGGAGGTTCCGGTGAAGCCCCGGTTGCCGTAGGTGGCGGTGGTGACGGCGTCGAAGCCGGTGAGGTCGGGTTTGGTGCGGCCATCGATGCTCGGGCCGCGGCTGCTGTAGTTCTGCACGACGCCGGAGCCGGGGGCGCTCGCCCCGACGGCGATCGCGAAGGGTGAGCTCGCGGGTTCAACGACGCTGCCGGCCTCGGTGTAGCGCTGCAGCTGGACGTTGGCGTTGACGCCGCCGACGAACAGCTCCAGCCCGGTGGTGAACGGGGCGTTGTTGTTCTTGACGTAGACGTAGTAGGTGCGCGTCTGCGCGGGTTGGTCGCTGTTGGTGAACGTCACCTCCTCGGTGGGGCTCAGTCCCCCCGCCGACTGGGCCTGGGACCGGGTGGATTTCGCGGCGATGTTGGGATCCTCCGGCCCGCTGGGCGGGTTGGGGGTCTTCATCACATACAGGTCGAGATCTTTCGTGGTGGTGGGCCAGGCGTCCCAGCGCAGACCGACGGTGGGGCGGCTTCCCCACGGCACGGGGAAGCCATTGCCTTGTGCCCCGGCGCTTTCGCCGGGGTTGGTGAACTCCACCCAGGAGTCGCCGGTGCGGTCGGCGGCGGTGCCGGCGTAGTGCATGCGGGCCTGGTTTCCGGCTGCGGAGACCCACAGGATCCCGGCTTCGCGGGCGCGGCGGACGATGTCCGCGGGGCTGCCGGGTTGCCCGGTGCCGTCCCCGCGGCTGGCCTGGGAGGTCAGGAACCCCAGGGACGAGGTGATGATCTGCACGCCTTGCTGGCGCAGCCAGTCCGCGGCGGCGGCGAAGCTGATGGTGTCCTCGACACAGGCGAGGTAGAGGTTGGCGGCAGGGGCCATGTCGTGGATGACTTCGGCGACGTTGGTGCCGTGGTCGTCGCTGAGGCCGGTGTCCAGACAGTTGCTGCTGTTGACCACGATGCGGTCGTTGCCGGGCAGGTCCCCGCTCTGCTGGGCCTGCTGGAGCCCGCCGAAGCCGACGTCGATGACGCCGACCTTGACGCCGGCACCCTTCTTGCCGTCCTGGTGCCACAGCGCGGCCCGCGAGGCCGTCACACCTTCGGAGGTGACCGCCATCGGGACGGCGCGATCGGGGAGCCGGACCTCGCTCACCCCTGGCAGTGCGGCGAGTTCGGCGATCCGTGTGGCGGGCACGGCGGCTTTGACGCGGCCGGCAACCGCGGCGGCGACAGTGCCCCCGACTTTCCCCACGGCGGTGCGCAGCACCGTCTCAGCGGCGCCGTCGACATAGACCAGGGTGCGGCCCTGAGTGTCGCGGCCGAGGTGCTGGGAGCCAGCACGTGGCTGCTGCACCGAATTCCGCACCTCGACTGCGGGGTCCCGATGCGGGGCGGCTAACCCCGGGGGTAGGACGGAGGCCAGTCCGACCACGACCCCTGCGGCGACAATTGTCGCGCGCTTGAACACACTCACGTCTCCCCCTTGTGTACGGCCGCGGCAGTCAGGGTGTGAGTGCCGGGCGTGTAACGATCTGAAGCGTCGATATCGGATGTGATGTTGTGGCGGCAGCACGGCGCACCCCGAGTCGCCGTCGCCGGTTGTGTCTTAGGCCGGGCGGAACAGCTCTCCACCGGCGGTATCGAGCTCGCGCGCGCCGGGGAGGGCGTTGATCAGGCCGCCTTCCTTGGTCAGATAGCCGTAGATCAGGCCGGTGATGCTGTGCTCGAAGACATTGGTCGACCGGATCTCCCATCCGGTCATCACGCAGTTCCACTTCTGCGGGTCCTCGTGCATCGGTGCCCGCAGCAGGACGTGGTGCTCGCCAACGGTTCCCCAGGCAATCGCCCCACCGGGTTCGGGGTAGAAAGGGACACGCGTCGCGGGGCTGCGCTGGTCCGCGGTGGCGCGCATCCGCTGCAGCAGCACACCCAGGTCGTAATCCAGGTTCGCGCATCGGGGTGCCATCAACCGGATGCCACGAAAATCTCCCGGGCCGAAATGCTCGAGGCATTTCCGGTAGTCCTGCGGGAACACGAACCCGAACTCGCGCTCGATGTCCTCCCACGGAAGCGGCCGCGCACCGTAGTCGCCTCCGACCAGCTCGCGCAGGTCCGCGAAGCGGCCAGCGGGTTCAGCCGACCACGAGGGCAGTGGGGAACGCCGCCAGTATCCGGCTTTGTCCTCGGCGGTCAGCGGCTGCGCCTCGCTCTCGGCGGGTTGGCTGGTGAAGGGCGTGAATGTGGCGTCGTTGCCGGTCGGCACGCTGTCGCCGAGGACGTCACTGGAAAGCTCACCGGTCACAAGCCCGAGCAGGAAGGCGGACATGGTGGTCTCGTGCTCTTCCCATTCCATGCGGTAGGGATCGCACACCACGACCGTCCACTGGTCAGGGTCGTCACCGACGGGACGCCAGAAGAAGGTGTCCGACTCCAGCGAGGAGCCCCAGAAGATGAGTCCTCCTGGGTCGGGGTAGACCGGGTAGGGACAGTCGCCGGCTTCCTGGGCTTCGCGGGCGAGTGCGGAGTTGTCGGCGAGCTCGGCGAGGTAGCTGTCGGTGTCGGCGGGCCCGGCGGGCGGGAACCTCACCGCGATCTGGTTGTTGAAACAGCCCGACGGCAAGGCCGAGGCCAGCTGCTTGTAGTCCTCGGGGAAGGAGAAGCCGACCCGCTGCTCAAGATCCGGCCACCTTCCGCTCGCGCGCGCGGAGGGTTCCCGGCCGACGAGCCGAAGAAGGGCTTCAACACTTGGAACGCTGGCCACTTGACCCCACTCCCGGATCTTCATTGTTGATCAAAATATGGCATTTGAAGCCACCGCTGCCTACCGCGGTGATCCTGATTTGGTCCGGGACCGCGTCATTGGCTCCCCAGTAGTAGGCGTTCACGCGGTAGAACACCCGCTGCCCTGGCGTGGAATTGTTCCCCACGACGGCGTCTTTGACCTGGCGCTCAATGGACAGCATTTCCGGGTTGTTGACCTTCTTGAACAGCGGGACAAGATTGTCGAGTTGTCCTGATCCGTGGAACATGTGCGCGATCAGATGCCCTCGGACGTGCACGCTCGGGTCGAAGCCGACCGGGTCCGGCAGCGACGGGCGTCGTTTCTGGTGGATCGTTGCGATGCAGGCGGTACCGCCGGTCGCCCGTTGAGCCGCGACGCCGTTGTGGGTGATGGTTTCCGGGAGGTCGTTGACGGCCTGGTCATCGATGAGGCCTGCGAAACACTGGTTCTCGTTGACGTCGTCGTCGCCGGGTCGCAGGTCGGGCAACCGTGTGTCCGGGGCGGGCAGGTCCCGGGTGAGTCGGGTTTCCTCGCGCAGACGGTCGCTGCTGGTGTCGATGATCCGCTCTGCGGGAATGTCGAGGCGTTCCTCGGCGGGGCGGGGAACGATGGTGCTGCCCAGCTCGACGTAGGCCAGTTTCACCAGCGCGTTGATCAACCACGGTGGTGGGGGCGGCGGCAGGGGCGGGCGCGGTGCGACCACGACGGGGCGGCAGGGTTTGGTGCGGCACGGCGGCGGGGTGCATCCTCGGCCGACGCAGCCGTTGCCGCCCCCGATTCCCGGTGGCGGGGTGCCACCGCCTCCGAAGGGAGGCGTCCCGATGCCGGTGTCGCGGGGGACGGGGACGGGCCTGGGGGCAATGGGCAACCCTCCGCCGCCACCGCCACCACTTGAGCCGAATCCGAAGAGCCCGGCGACGCCGACGGCCGCAGCCCCCAGCAGAGCACCGGCCAGGCCGCCCACGGGCCCGCCGACGGCGGCACCGGCACCGGCGGTGCACAGCGGCAGTGTCGCCGGGGTCGCGCACTGAACGAGGTGACCGGTGGGGTCGATGTTGTTGATCGGGTCGTTGTTGCCGTAGCTGTAGCGGTTGGCCGCGGCCGAGGGCCGTGGCGTCAGAGTCCAGTCGTCGCGGCTGGTGAAGGTCGCGGAGCTGGGGGTGTACCAGCGAGCGGTCATGTTCACCACGCTGGTGTCGGGGTCGGTCCAGTCGCCCTGGTAGCCCAGGGTCGAGGTCTCCCCCGTCGTGGTGGTCACGGTGCCGAAGGGATCGAAGGTGCGCCGCCCGTCGGTGGTGGCGGCGATGTAGCGGCCGATGACGTCTCCGCGTCGATCGGCGAAGAGCATCTTGCCGGCTGTGGTGGCGGTGGTTGCTTTGTCGGAGAACGGGGTTCCGTCCGGCAGACGGCTCACCAGCCGCGTGCCGTCGGAGACGACTTCGTTGGACAGTCCGGCGTAGGTGAGGGCGGTGGTGTTGCGGGTGGTGACCCGGTCGAGGGCGTCGTAGCTGTAGCGGGTGGTGCCGGTGGTGGCCATCCGGTCGAAGGCGTCGAAGGTGTAGGCGGTGGACTGGCCGTTGGTGGTGGCGCGGGCGAGGGTGCCGCGGGCGGTGTAGTCGTAGGTGGTGCTGGCGCCGGTGGTCAGCCGGTTGCGTTCGTCGTAGGTGAATCGTGTGGTGCCGACGGTGGTGCGATTGCCGGCCTTGTCCCAGGCGTAGCTGGTGGTGGCGCCGGCGGGGTTGGTCCAGCTGGTCAGTCGGCCGAGGCGGTCGTAGCCGTAGCTGTTGACCGCCACGTCCGCGCCGGTGATCGTTTTCTTCTCGGTGAGCTTGTCGTCGAGGTCGTAGTCGTATTCCTCCCCGAAGGCGGTGCGGGTGGGTGCCCCGGAGGTGGAGTTCTGCTCCAGCTTGTCCGAGGCCAGGCGTCCGAGCTCGTCGTAGCCGTAGCTGCGGGTGATGCGGTACTGCAGCGCGCGGTCCACGGCTGCGCCGAGACGCCCGGCGGGGTCGTAGGCGTAGTCCATGGTGCGGCCGGTGACCGGGTCGGTCATGCTCGCGACGCGGCCGGCCGGGTCGTAGTCGAAGGTGGCGCGTCCGCTGGCGTCGGTGCGGACGGTGAGGTGGCCGTCGCCGTTGTAGTCGTAGGTGGCATGTCCTGCGGCGCCGAGGGATTCCACGATGTGGTCGCGGTCGTCGTAGCGGTAGACGCTGTCGCCGCGGGGCCCGCTCACTCGGAGGGTGCGGCCGGCGGCGTCGTAGGCGAAGCGGCGTTCGGTGGTGGCGGCCTCGGCGCCGCTGCCCCGCTCCACGGTCAGTCGGCCATGGGCATTGAATTCCCGTTCCCGCACCACACCGCCGGGCGCGGTCAGGCGCACTGGTTGGCCAGCGGGGTCGTAGCTGGTGGTCCAGGTGCGCAAGGCCAGGTCCTTGGCGGTGGGGGTTTCGGGTTCGATCACCGACTCGGGCAGACCCCACGGCGTGACGGTGTAGTCGGTGCTGTGGCCCTCGCCGTCGGTGAACCGGCTGCGGTGCCCGAGCCGGTCGTAGCCCTGGCTCGTGGTGATCGTCGTGGTGTTGTCGGGTCGTTCGATCTGGGCGATCTGGCGATCGAGGTCGTCGTAGAAGTACTCGCTGCGGCGCCCCTCGGGGGAGACGGTCGCGGTGAGGTTGTCGTTGTCGTCGTAGTCGTGGATCCAGCGACGCTTGTCCTGTCCACCGACGGTGTGGGTGAGGCCGGTGGCGCGGCCCAGCAGGTCGAAGGTGGTGGTCGCGGTGAGACCGTCCGGGGTGATCACTCGGTGCTGGCGTCCGGCGATGTCGTAGTCGGTGGTGACGGCGCGGCCGGTGGCATCGACCTGGCTGGTCTGCTCACCGAAGGCGTTGTAGGTCGCGGTGGAGGTGTAGCCCATGGGGCTGGTGGTCGCCGTCGGGTTACCGGCGTCGTCGTAGCGCAGTGTCGTGGTGTAGTAGGCCAGCGGCCCGGGGACACGATCGAGCTGGGTGTGGGTGATGCGCCGGCCCAGGTCGTCGTAGGTCCATCGGGTTTCCACTCCGTTGGCTTGGGTGTGGGACAGCAGTTCCCCGGCGCGGTCATACCGATACGCGACAACGGCTGGTGTCTCCCCCACCGGGGGAAGGGTGGTGGTGCTTGTCCGCCCGTAGGGGTCGTAGGTGTGGGTGGTGGTCCGGCCGAGTGCGTCGGTGACCTCGGTGATGTTGCCGGCGAGGTCGTAGGTGGCGGTGATTCTCGCGGCGGTGATGGGCGCGCCCCCGGGCGGGGTGTAGGCGGGCAGCACGGTCGCGGTGACACCGCCCATGGCGTCGCGTTCGGTGACGGTGACCCCGCCGGCGGGGTCTTTGACGTGGGTCACCTCTCCGGAGGCGTTGCGTCCCACGACGTCCACGGCGGTGAAGCCGGTGTGCTTCTGCCCCGCCACCCACACGTCCGTGGGGGGACGGTGGGTGCCGACCAGCTGCCCGTGTGCGTCGTAGGTGTAGCGGGTGGTCAACAGCCGCCGGTTGGTCGCGGCGGTGAGCAGACCGCGTTCGTCCCAGTCGAACTGACTGGTGACGACCGAGCTGTCGGTGACCTTGTCGTGGCGCGACTTCAGGCGTCCGCTGGGGTGGTAGTCATAGGTCGTGGATTCCACGCGCCCCGGTTGTGCGGCACCGGTGCGCTCCACGCGCCGGGGCTTGCCGGCTGCGTCGCGCTGGTAGGTGACGGTGCGCTTGAGGGTGTCGGGGTCGTCGGTGCTGCTGGCTAGGTATCCCGCCGCGTCGTAGGTGTGGCGGGTGGTCAGGCCTCCGGTGCGGATGTGCTCGGTGAGGTTGCCCGCTGGGTCGTAGTCGCGGTGTTCCAGGCTCACATCGCGTTTGGTGCCGTTGGGGTTGGTGAATCCGGTGCGGGTCGTGGTGGCGGGCAGATTGTCGTCGTAGTAGGTGTAGGTCGTGGTGCGGCCCATGGCGTCGGAGACCGTGGCCAGGCGCCCGGCGGGGTCGTAGCTGCGGAACTCCAGTGCCAGCCCGGTGGCTTTGGGGTCCTGGGGGTCCACGCCGACACCGGCGACGGTGCGGGCCTGCACACGACCGTCCTCATCGGACAGTGTGCTCCACACGGTGCCGCGCACGTCGGTGATGGCCACCCGCAGCCCGTGCAGTTCGTAGTCGCGTTTTTCTTCTCCGCCGTTGGGCAGGCGGGTCAGGCGCAGGCGGTCGTGGGCGTCGTAGTCGAAGGTCGTGACACGTGGAGGATCGCCACCGCGCTCGCGTGGGGTGGCGTCGGTGATCGCGGCTTCCACGGTGTTGCCGTTGGCGTCGTAGCGGTAGGTGGTGGTCTTGGTGTGGACGACGCCGGTGATCGAGTTGGTCACGGGCGGTTCGGTGACGGACTCGATCTGGGAGTTCGGGGTGTAGGTGTAGGTGGTGGTGCCGAACGCCACGCCGCCGGCGTTGGCGAGGGTGATCGTCTTGGGGCGTCCACGCTCGTCGTAGCCGTACTGGGTGTGGAGGTGGTCGGGGGAGATGGTCTGCGCGAGGTCGCCGTTGCGCCGGTAGGTGTAGGTGGTGGTCTGTCCGCCTGGGCTGGTGGTGCTGGCCAGCAGTCCTGCGGGCACCAGTCCCCCGTCCTGGGCGGTTTCGGTGCCGTTGGTGTAGCGGCGAATCTCCACCGCCGCTGTGTCACTGCCCTGGGGGGTCGGGGACGTGGTTGTGGTCAGTCGGCCCGCGGGGTCGTAGGTGTAGGTGGTGCGGAACCGGGTGTCCTGGGGGTTGGTCGAACGCGCGTCGGAGACGGAGTCGAGTTTGTCGGTGCGCGGGTCCAGCGGGTTGGCCGAGGGCTTGATGTAGGTGAAGTAGCTGGTGTTGCAGTGCCCCGCTGCCCGGCAGGTGGTGCGGGACAGGACGTTGCCGCGGTCATCGGTGGTCTGTTCGCTGCGGTGACCGTTCTGGTCGATGACCGCTGAGCGGAAACCGGCTTGGTTGTACTCGTAGCGGAGGGTGCCGCCGTGGGTGCGCTCCACCATCCGGCCGCCGTTGTCGGGGTCGTAGACGTAGGTGTAGTCCGGGAACGGCCCATGCAGAACAACGGTGCGCCGGGCGACCGTCTTACCCTCCACAGTGGACTCTGTGGTGGTGGGTGCGTCCAGTGTCCAGGCACGGCCCTGGTGGTCGGTCAGGGTGCGCACCCGGTCCTGGACGTCGTCGTAGCTGATCTGGGCGTAGAGCCGCTTGTCCTGGGGCAGGGTGATGCTGGTCAGCTGATCGATCGGGCGTGCCAGCGAGTGGTGTGCTTTCGCCGCCTGCAGCCCGAGGGCGTTGCGGTAGAGGGCGACCTCGTCGATCTGGCCGGTGAAGTGGAAATCCGCGCCGTTGGTCGCGGGCCAGTCCTTGCCCGACCCGGCCCCG
This sequence comes from Allokutzneria albata, assembly GCF_900103775.1. GTDB lineage: Bacteria > Actinomycetota > Actinomycetes > Mycobacteriales > Pseudonocardiaceae > Allokutzneria > Allokutzneria albata. Next base: position 5,132,183 of record NZ_LT629701.1, read on the forward strand.
ACGGTCATGTGGTCGCGGCGGCCGTGGTCGATCAGTCCGCTGACCCGGCCGACCTCGACACCGTCGAGGTAGAGCACCTGGTGGTCCACGGCCGCGGACAACACCACGTGATGCCACGCATCGTCGTTGACCGTCTGGGTGCTGGTGGCTTGCCGGGGACCGGTGACCTCCCGCATCGCGAACCCGCCGTGGAGCAGACCGTCCACGCCCACATAAAGGATGGGAGTGGATTGCCCCGCAGGCTTGGGGAATTCCTGATCGGCGTAGCTGAGCAGACTGCCGTGGCCGGCGGTCTTGAACCACAGCTCCGCGGTCAGCGTCATCGTGTCGGTGACCAGCTTCGACGGCAGTGTCACGAAGCTGCTGGCGCCGTCAAAACCCATCGACCGGTCCCGTGGTCCCCCGACCGCGCCGTCGGCACCCAGCACCACGCCGTGCAGCACTCCGGCGTCCGCGCCTGGGGTGCGTGCGACCGCGCTCGCGGTCGTGTCCGAGGACGTCTCGGCGAAACGCCAGTAGCCGCGCGGGTTGTCCTCCAGCACGCCGGGCCGGTAGTGCGAGCCGCTGCCGTAACCGTAGACGGTGCAGGCACCGCTGGGAGTGCAGGCTTTGGTGAGGCGATCACCGTCGTAGGTGTAGGTCCACTCGGCCTGGGCAGCGGCCAACTCGGGCACGAACACTTTCACCGAGGAGACGTGGTTGGCCTGCCAGGTCAACGACAACAGCCGTTTGCTGACCTCGTTGACGATCCGCACCGGCCGATCCCCGGCGTCGTATTCCAACCGCTCGGTCAACCCGGCCGCGTCGGTGATCGAGATCAGGCGACCCAGCACGTCGAAATCCCAACGGCTGCCGGAGGCATCCCGCAGCGTGGAGATCCCGGAGGCCTTGTCGTAGACCAGGGTGATGTTCACCCCCGCCGGCGGCGCGTAGCTGCGGGCCTCGCCGGGCCCGTCCGGATTGCGGCCCAGCCGCATCTGCCGCCCACTCGGGTAGGTGATCACCACGTTCCCGGTGCCGTCGAGGTCATCGGCCAGCCGCATGTCCAGCCGCGAGGCCCACCCGATACCGAACGCGGTGGCCCGCCTGGGATCGAGGCTGTTGTAGGTCCGGGTGATCGTCAGATCCGGGCCCACGGTCGGCACGCTCGCGTCGACGCTCTGGGTGGTGTAGTTGCCGATCTGGGGATCCAACCCCGGTCCCGCGACGCTGTCGGAATTGCTGGCCAGATGCGCGGTGATCTGCGGCTGCGGCACCCGCGTGGTCACCGCGAGCAGCACCGGCCAGGTGGGGGTGGGCTCAACGTTGTCGTGGGTCTTGACGCTCCAGTAGTAGGTCTGTGACCACCGCAGCACTCCGCGGGGCACCGACCAGCTCTGCCCGCCCCACCCCGACTCCGCGCACCCCTCGGTCAACGCCTGGTTCGTGCAGATGCGGAACAGGTACTTGAACCCGGTGTTGGGCCAGGCGTCCGGATCGGTCGCCTCCGCGTACAGCGTCGGGGTCAACGAGTCCACGACCGCACCAGAACCGGGCTGTTGCCGGTTGGTGGTCGGCGGCACGTTGCGCACGGTCATCGCGAACACCGCGTACGGAACCCCGTGCGCGAGGTGGAAGTCGGCACCATTCGGGTCGAACATGCTCAACTGGACCTGATAGTCGCCCGGGGCCAGGCCCTGCAGCGGCACCGTGAACGTGCCCACCCCCATCGGGGCGACATCGCCCTCCGGGCCCACACCGTGCGAGGTGGCCACGATGTCGTTGCCACGCTTGACGATGTAGCCCAGGCGGAATCCACCGCGCGCCGGCCACGTCGAGGACCCCAGGTTGGTCACCCGTGCCCGCACCGTCCCCTCGCGGTTGGCCGTGGGCAAGGTGAGGTCGCTGACCTCGTAGGCAGCGCCCTCCGGGGAGTAGCTGACCTCCAGGTAGGGCTTGTTGGCCGAGTTGGCCGAGGCGAACCGTTTGAACGCCGAGCTGTCGGACTCGTTGGCCGCGCGCAGGCTCAACCCGTGAAAAGGCACGCCGTGGGTCCAGCGGGTCACGGTGTCCGGGTCGAGGGGGAACTTCTCCCACGCCGGCGCCACACAGCCCCCGCTGGGGCCGCCGTGGGCGAAGCTCTGCGTGGACAGCGCGCGGCCCACCGCGGCACCGGGCCAGCGCAGCGAGGCACCGCTCCAGGGCTGGGCCACCTCGAACACCGTGACCGGCCGCGGCTGACAGGTCTGGGAGCCGATGTTGTCCACCACCAGCGAGGCACCCACCACGTACCGGTTGCGCAGCCGCGCCAGCGCGGAGTCGAACTTCAGATACGCGCGCGCGATCGTGCGACCACCGTTACTGCTGCCCACATTCAGCTGCACCGCGCGGGAACGATCGGTGCCATCGCCGTTCTGGACGTAGGTGTCCTCCAGATCCGCATCCAACCGCTCCACCGACGGATCGACCATCACCGGATACACCCGCGCCGGATCACGCAGCCACGCCTGGTCCACCGACACCGTCAACCGCCACGTGTCCGCGCCTGCCGGAGCCACGGCGTAGCGCACAGCATCGGAGCGACGCGGCTGCCCAGACTCGGCGTCGGCGGCGGAGTCGACCATGTAGCCCGCCGGGATCGTCCCCCGCAGCGTCCCGTCATCCGCGATCAGCTGCACCGCCCCCGAGGCCTCGTCCACACGAGGCTTCACCCCCTGAGCGCGCAGCAGAAACTCAAACGACGACCCCACATCGGGGCGGGTAAGAATGAGGTCTTCCTTGCCCCCGGCGCGGGTCGCGCTCAGCCGCAGATCGATTCCGGGCAGCACCTGCCGATAGGTAGCCGTGGCTCCGCTGGTGACGGCGGGCACGTCAGCGGCCCCCACCAGGCTGTAGGCCAGCGAGGCGCCCTTCGGCAAGGCCACCCGCATCAGCGCCGCATCCCGGCTGCGGGCAGCGAAACTGACCTCCGTGGGCCCCATCGCCGGCCGCAACCGGCCGCCCTGGTCGCGGGCAAGGGCCAGATCCACCGGTGCCCACCGGCCATCCGGCGCGCGCACGTGGGCCTGATCGCTGTAGATCCGCAGCGTCGATGTGCCATCGGCGTTGCGGAAGGTGGCGGTGCGATCGGTGCGCTGCTCGGTCTGCTCCACACTGGTAGCGGCATCGAAACCGACCTGGTCTCGCGGCGCGGCCTGCACCGACGGCGTGACCGTGACTCGCTGCTCACCCGTCTTCGGTGGTGCGGGCAGGTCCGGGGCGCGGTCGGCGACGGCGTCGGCGGGGCGCGGTTGATCACGCTTACCCACACGCGTGTGAGCCCGCGTGGACGCCGGTGACGGCGCCGCAGCAGCGCGCATGGCTGATCCGCTGCGCTGGATCGGAGCTGTTAGCGCCGCACCCGCGGGTAGCGGACGAACATCCCCCATGGTTGCTTCTGTAGCCGAACCACCGATCTGAGCGACCAAAGCCACGGCTAACACCACAGCCACGGCACGTCGAATTCCAGGCGCGCGCCAGCGCATCCGCCCCCACTCCCCCTGTACCCCGTGGTCCCCCGACCCGGCACGGATAGTCACAGCCCGGCAACACACCCATCAACATGACGAGCATCACCGTGAAGCAAACGGGCGAAAACCGCCTACAGCGGTAACACCACCGTTTTGCACATGACTAAGTCGACGCGACGCGACCGGGAGTCCACGTGTTCTGGCCACGCTTTCCCATCACGTTCATGATCAATATCGGTAAGAAGCGAGCAGACGTGACGAGCCAGGACCCCGTGCTCGTGGGGCCCACGGGAACCACCCCAGGTCACGAAGAACGTCGCTTCGCCCGAACAGACGACGGCCGATTCCGTTGCTTCGCTGTTCACATTCAGCCGCTCGACAGCTCACGAATGCAGTGCTCGTATGCCTCACCACGACGACTCGTCGACGCATCGCCTGGCTCGAGGATCGATCGGCGAGCCGATCATTGACGATCGGTCTCCCGGTGATGGACTCGGTGTTGTCGTCCGCGCCAAACAACCTGTTCCACGCACGGTGGCAGGCGTCGCGCTACGCCAGCGCTGCGGATAGGGCCGCTGGATCCGCGTCTCCGCGCACGGCTCGAACGCGACCACCAGCACGAAGCCGACGCTGTCGGCGACCTCCCGTGCCGCCGCGCCGACAGCGGGATCGGCTGAGCACGCGAGCGCTGGTTCGCTCAGCCCGAAGGTAAGCACGGTGCCGTGACCCATCAGGCGTCAATGGTCATGACACACCGGAAATCTGTCCAGCAGATGACAGCTGTGTGCGGGACACGATGCTGGTGGACCATTCGCGTGACGGCCGCGGAGGAAGTCGTTACGCCTCAGGAATCTGCAGTCCTCATCCTGATGCCGTCATTGTGTTCGTGCTTCTCTTGCCTGGCAGCACACGGGTTTAGAGTCCTCCGATGGCCAAGCGCGTCACGCAGGTGTTGGCTCCCGACGGAACCGTGTGGAGGCCGAAGCCCGGTACCCGCGTATCAGCGCGAGAGTTCTCCGAGGCGTTGGACTTGATCCTTTCGACCTTCAGAGAGCAGTCGTGGAATCCCTGGGTAGTCGAGGACCGGGCTGAGGAATTGGCTGCTGCAGAAGCCATCCTCGGACAGTGGACACGAGCCGAGCCTGACTTCCGCCCGATGACCACCGCAGAGATCAACGCGTGGACGGACAAGCTGGAGGAGAAGGCCGCCGCGCGGACTGAGCATCGCGAGCGGGAGCGGCTGACTCGGGTACAGGATTACGACGAGCAGCGTCATCTCGCACGGCTGCGGCTGCTGGAGCGCGAGGCGCAGGTGCGGCTTTGCCGAGCGGACCGGGCTGCTGTGGCTAGCGGCGAGTGGTTCCCTCTGATGCCGGAGAGCAAGCGCGCGAGCGACCTCGCGCGGCTCGATGTCCAGATCGTGGCGCTCCAGCGGGATGTCGATGCTCTTCGGGAGCGGGTGGGTGATCCTGAGACGGTCGTTGATGAGCACGGTTACCTGCCGGCTGACCGCCGTGAGCTCATGCTTGTTGCGTTCATGCGGTGGCGGGAGCGCGAGGTTTCTCGCCTGCGCATGGCGGTCGCGAAGGCAAGTGAGCTCCTTGCGGTGAAGGGCCAGGCGAAGGCGGAACGAGCCAAGCTCCGCCGCGCCCGTGAGACCGGTCAGACGCAGTTGGAGATCCTTCTCCAGATTCCACCCCTGGGTGCTGGGGACATGTGCTCGGACTGTGTGCGACCGCTGGGGTGGCATGGGTACGCGTTCAAAATCGGCCGCGATCACCCATGCGTGGGCCCCTGCCCCGAGTGGCCGGAGTGGGCCGACCTCATCCAAAGGACCCGCAAGCTGTATCTCCTAGCGTTCGCCGACGACGCCACACCAGCGGAACCAGCCCCGCCACCGGAACCAGCTCCGTTGGCGGTGATTCCCTCAGGGCTGCCGATTGCCGAGGTCGTGCAACTCCTCACCGAGATCCAAAGCGACCACCCGAACGCCGATGTGCGGCGAGGCCGCGGCAACGCCTGGGAGATCTGGCCAGGGAAAACCGAGCAATAGCCACGCCCCGTCCGTGGTGACGTGCGACCTTCACCCCGGAGAACCCGACATGCCGCAGTCAGTCCACTCAGGAAGGTGAAGTTGCATGCGCGTGCCCCACGAAACAGACGACACCTCACTGGCACCTGCAGCAGCAGGCGATGCGGGGTCGCTCCTGGCAGCTGCTCCGGCATCTGGGCCGTCCGGGTTGTCCGACTATGCGGTCTCCCCGTGGGGTGTGCCGATGGCGTTGCTGTGTAACGAAGTCCGGGTGGCTTTCCTGGGCCGTACCTCCACCGAGGATCAGCAGGACCCGCGCCAGTCGGTGTTGCGACAGTTGAACAACTGCAAGAGCGCCGTACCTGAGTCGTGGGTGGTCGTGGCGCACTTCTACGACGTCGAGTCCGGACGCATGCCCCTGGACCAGCGCGGCCAAGGCGCCGGCTTCGAGCGGTTCGACATCCCTATCGCCCGGGACGGCGGCATCACGGATCTGTTGGGCGAGGCGCAGCATCCTGGGCGGCGGTTCGACGTGGTGATCTGCGAGTCGATCTCGCGCATCGCTCGCCACGCCTACGAAGGACTACGTATCGAACGCGAGCTGGAGCGCGCCGAGGTACCCCTGTTCGCAGCCAACGAACCCATCGCCCTCGCCGGCAGTCGAGCGCAACGCATCTTCCAGCGGCGCATCAACCAGTCCGTTGCCGAGTACGAAGTCCTCAACACCCTCGAACTGTCCTGGGGTGGGCTCTGCACCCACGTGCGGGAAGGCTGGAACATCGGCAAACCCCCCTACGGCTACAAGGCCAAGACCTTCCGCCACCCCAACCCCGCCAAAGCCCTCAAAGGCCACACCAAAACCCGACTCGAGCCGGACGGGCTGCGCGCGGAGACCGTCACCCAGATCGCGCTCTGGCGCTACCACGAAGGACTCGGCTACGACACCATCGCCGAACGGCTCAACACCGACCTCACCCAGTACCCGCCACCGATACCGGCCGGCAGACACCGAGCACGCGGAGCCTGGGGCAAGACCAGCGTCTACGAGATCCTGTGCAACCCCAAGTACACCGGCTACCAAGTGTTCAACCGCCGCGCCTCCCATTCCCGACACGGCAAGGTCAACGACCCCGCCAAGTGGGTGTGGTCCCTCTCCCCCGCACACGAACCACTCATCCCCAAATGGATGTACGACGAACTCACCGCTACCCGCCGAGCCAAACAAGGCTCACGCGACGGCGATACACCCAACCGCCACCCGCAGACACAACGCACCTACGTGCTGCGCGGCATCGTCTTCTGCCACTGCGGACGACGCATGTGCGGCAACCACCGGCACAACACCACCTACTACATGTGCAACCCCCGCAACAACAACCGCGGCCGCCCCGACAAGTACGCACACCACCCCAAGACCGTCTACCTCCGAGAAGACACACTCCTCGACGCCCTCTCGACCGCCCTTACCCACTGGGTCTTTGGCCCTGAACGCCGCACGATCCTGGGACCCAACACCACCGGCACCGATCCGCGCGTCGTCCGCGAGCGGGAAGCCGAACGAGAACGGCTTCAGCAGAACGTGGCCGAGGCAACACGGCAGCAGAACACAATCCTGCGCCAAGCCCTGGACGGCCCCCTCGATGACCCCTTCACCAAAGCCCTACGAGTCGCGTACAACGCGCTGGAAGTTGAGAAGACCACAGCACTTGCCACCATTGCCCAGTTCGACACCACCAACAAGAACCTCCTGAGACATCGCGCCACAGCGGATGTGGCGCTCTTGCGTGCTCTACCCGATCTGACGTTCAACCTTGCTGACGCACCAGAAGCGCTGACCAGGAGGCTATTTGGCCTCACCCAGCTCAACGTTCGCCTGCACAAGGACAGAGAGCACGTGACCGTCACACTCCGGATCTCCGCCAGCCAGATGCGCCGGATTGTCCAGGCAGCAGAGAAAATCGACGACGTTGCGGTGGAGACTCGTTCAACACTCGCTCGAACGGCGGGCACTGCACGTGTTGAGACCACGCATCTGCTCAGCGAAGCACGTTCAACAGCCCCACCAGACACCGACTCGACGCAGCTAACACTTCACGTCCACCTACAACTGTCAACTGGACTTCCCCGCCACCATGTTGATGAAGACATCGACGAAGTGGGCAGTCTGAAGTGAGCCGGTGCGTCGGCTTCGCTGATATGACAAGGCATTCCAGAATTTTCGCTACGCGAGGAGATCCTGACTGACGAGCTGTGGGCGCGATTGAACTCGGTAATCATGCTTACCTGAATCGGCTGGAACCGGCTGCCGACCACACTGCTCAGTGCCTCGACGCCACGCGTTGGCGGCGGTAGGCCAAGAGGCAGGAACTGCATCAGCGCCTGCTCGACGAGCTTCCTACCTCCAGGCAACTGGGCCTGCCCGCCGCGCCGGCCGACTCACCGAGGCAAGCCGGGCTCCAAACATCACCTGACCACTGTTGTCACTGACGCTCAAGGCAAGTGACGCCACCCCGTCGATCCTGCTGTTCGTCACTGTCCCTTTGCTCCGTGGCTGGCCAACAAGCCACGCCGTCAACCTCGCCTAATCTACGGCGATCGCGGTCAAGAGCACGACCAGTACCGCGCGGTGGTCCGAGCACATCGAAGAACGCTCCGACATGGGCACTCTGCGCTGGCCCGGTAAAACGCACCTTCACCTGGTTCAACGATCCAGACGGCTATAGGCAGGCACCGAACGGCGAAGGGACGTTCACGAGACACCTCAGCCTGATCTTACTGACCCACGCATCAGGCAGGTGCCCAAGTCGCGAGATCTCCAGCCTTGCCGCGAAGCTCATCCAGGTCTGCACTCCATCCAAGAGGTAAGGAATCACCTGTGTCGGCCACTTGCAGCTTCGTTTGAGTGACGGGGCAAGGCAGACAACTACTGCTCCGACCACCTACTTCGACGTGACAAGCATGTGGTCGACATGGTGGCCTCGGCTCTGGAGCGAGTCTGGAGCTGGCGGGCCGTGTCGCGGCGGCCGAACCAGCCTGCACATGTGTCTGCGGCCCTGGGCCTCACGGTCACGGTATGGCAGGCAGAAGCGACTTCTGTCAGGCCTCTACGGCAGGATGGGGTCAGACGCCGAGCAGGAGGAAGTACTCTTCGTGACCATCACGCAGCAGGACCTGGAGGCACGCCTCTGGAGGGCCGCTAACGCTCTTCGTGGGCCGGTCGATCCTGCCGACTTCAAGACTTACGTTTTTCCCATGCTGTTCTGGAAGTGGATCAGCGACACCTGGGTCTACGAACACGACGAAGCGCTCGAGGACTACGGCAACGACCTCAACGAGGAAATCGAGGCCGACTACCACCGCTTTGAGATGCCCAAAGGCACTCTCTGGAACGAGGTGACCACGGAAGTCACCAACCTCGGCGCCGAGATCGCCAAGGCCTTCCAGCGCATTGAAAAGGCCAACCCTCGCTCGCTTGCAGGCGTCTTCGGCGACGCCTCCTGGGGCAACAAGGAACGCATTCCGGAAACGGCCCTCCTCGGCCTCATCAAGGCCTTCAACGAGATCCGCCTCGACCCCTCCACAGTAAGCCACGACCTCCTCGGAGCAGGCTACGAGTACCTGCTGAAGAACTTCGCGGACGAATCCGGCAAGAAAGCCGGCGAGTTCTTCACGCCACGCGAGGTAGTCAACCTGATTGTCGGCGTTCTCCGACCTGAGCCAGGTGAGTCGGTTCACGACCCGACCTGCGGATCTGGTGGCATGCTTGTAGCCACCATCAACCAGGTTCGCGAGCAGGGCAAGGATCACCGAACGCTTCGAGTCTACGGTCAAGAGGTCAATCTAACGACCGCCTCGATCGCTCGCATGAATCTCTTCCTGCATGAGATCGAGGACTTCGAGATTAAGCGTGGCGACACCCTACGTGCTCCGGCGTTCAAAGATGCGAATGGGACACTGCGTCAGTTCGACGTTGTCATCGCCAATCCGCCATTCTCGCTGACCGACTGGGGTGCCGACCGCTGGCCCGCCGATCCGCGCGCTTTCTGCGGGATTCCGCCGGCCAAGAACGGCGACTACGCGTTCATCCAACACATGATCTCGTCGATAAAGCCAACCTCCGGCCGAGTCGGCGTCGTCATGCCGCACGGCGTTCTGTTCCGCGGCGGCGCTGAAGCTCGGATCAGGCAGTGCCTCATCGAGAAGGACCTGCTCGACGCCGTCATCGGTTTGCCACCTAACCTCTTCTACTCGACGACCATCCCCGCCTGCATCCTCGTCTTCCGTGACCAGAAGGCTGCGGAACGAAAGAACCACGTCCTCTTCGTCGACGGTTCGGCACGGTTTGTAAAGGGCAAGAACCAGAACCGAATGACGGACGAGGACATCAAGATCCTCATCAAGGCCTACGAAACCGGTGAAGATCCAGATGACGACGGTGGCGCAAATGTCCGCCTAGTGCCGTTCGACGAGATCAAGGACAACGGCTTCGACCTCAATATCGGTCGATACATCAAGGTGGCAGCCGAGGAAACTGCAGACCTGGGCACGGCCCTCGTGGCGTACGCCGATGCCAGGCAGAAGCGACTGGATACCGAGGCAGCAATGTTCAAGCGGCTCGCTGCGGCAGGGATCGATCTGAGTATGTTCGAGGTGTCCGGTGAGTGAGTGGGACGAGGCGACTCTCGGAGAACTCATAGCGCTTGACGTCAACGCCGTGGAGGTTGATCCCACACGAGCCTACAACATCGTCGGGGTGCTGAATCGCGGCCGTGGCCTACTCTACCGCGAGCCGATGGCGGGCTCCGAGACCGCATACAAGGCGCTGAATCGGATCGGCCCGAACCAAATCGTCTACAGCCGTCTGAAGGCTTTCGAGGGCGCGATCACCGTTGCACCCGTAGACCTCCACGAGGTCTATGCATCACAGGAGTTCCCGACGTTCACTTGCGGGGCGTCGCTGCTCCCGGGCTACTTCCGTCTTCTTACGACGACGAAGCATCTCTGGGACACGTTGCAGAACCTATCGACGGGGATGGGCGGACGGCGCGAGCGCGTGAAGCCAAACGACTTCCTAACTATCACGATCCCCCTGCCATCCCTCGCTGAGCAGCGTCGCATTATCGATACAATGGGGGCCGTTGATGCTCAGATCGAGGCCTTGGCTGATGAGAGCAAGCACGCATGGAAATTGCACACCTCGACGCGTGAGACTTTGTTAGCTAAGGCACCCCTCACTCCTCTCGATGACCTGTGCTCCCTTCGTGTTGGACTTGTAGATCCTCGCCTCGACGAGCACATCGATCTGATCCATGTCGGCGTTGACGCGTTGGAGAAAAACACCGGTCGCATTGTCGGAGCACGAACTGCCCGCGAGGACGGACTTATCAGCGGCAAGTACCTCTTCGAGGCCGGCGACGTGATCTACTCCAAGATCCGTCCAATGCTTCGCAAGGTTGGCCTGCCAGGTTTCCGCGGCCTCTGTTCTGCAGACGCATATCCTCTCCGCCCCCATGATGGCGTCCCAGCGAGCTTGCTGCGCGAGGCCCTGTTGTTCGAACCCGTGGTAGAGCAAGCGGTCAAGATGTCGGGCCGCACAAAGATGCCGAAGGTAAACCGCAAGGAACTGTTTTCGATCCGCGTTCCAATGCCAGTAGCAGCCGATCGCTCTATGGTTGATGCCTCGCTCTTGTCGTTACGGAGCTGGGCCGAGTCTCTGGACTCCGAAATCAACGATCTCCGCGCTTTCCGCTCGACGCTCCTCTCTTCCCTGCTCAACCAGGAGATCGAGATCCCAGAGTCCTACGACGACCTGCTGGCGAAGGTGTCCTGAGCATGGGCTTCACTGAGGCAAGCACGATCCAGACCTCGCTTCTCGACTGGGCGGAGGACGCGGGTTGGGAGCATGTCCCCGGCATCGTCCTGCCTCGGGACGAGCACGATGTCGTCATCGAGTCGTGGGCCCGCGAGGCGCTTCTCGCCCTAAACCCGGACCTTGCCGAGGACCCGGAGTCGGCCGACATGGTCCTGTTCGAAATCAACCAGGCGATCCTCGATGCCCAGAACGGGCTTGTGGCGGCCAATGAGCGGCTCACTGTCATGCTGCGGGGCGATCATTCGTTCGTGACTGTCGACGGCAAGCACGTGCCGCGGCGGCTCATCGACTTTGACGACCTCGACAACAATCGGCTGGTCGTCGCCGATGAGGTCACGATCACGGGGGCGGTGAAGCCGCGGCGCATGGACGTCGTCTACTACGTCAACGGCTTCCCGCTGGTCGTGGTCGAGACGAAGACGCCGGTGAAGAAGCAGGTGTCGTGGGTCAACGCGGCGAAGGACATCTACGGCACCTACGAGGTCGAGTACCCGCAGTTCTTCGCCACCAATGTCTTCAACGTCGCCACCGAAGGCCTCGACTTCCGCATGGCTCCGATCCGGTGCTACCCGGACCCGGACTCAGAGATCTGGGCGAAGTGGGGCTCGACGACGGACGACCCGAAGTTGACCGGGCCAGCTCGTGTCGAACGCGCCGCCCGGCTGTTGCTTACGCCGCGGGTGATCCTGGCGATTTTGAAGGACTTTGCGATGTATCGGCATGCCCGGGACGCCTCCGAACAGGACGTGAAGTTCCTGCCGCGGTACCCGCAGTTCGAGGCCGCCCTGGCGATCCACGCGAAGGTCCTCGCCGGCCGACCAGGCGGGCTGATCTGGCATCACCAGGGATCCGGGAAGACCGAACTGATGGCGTTCACCGCCTCACGTCTGCTGCGTGATCCGAGGGTCGGCTCGCCGACCGTCATCGTCATCGCCGACCGCAAGGACCTCGTCCGGCAGACGGCGGAGATGTTCGAGACGGCCGGGATGCCGCGCATGTCCGTGCCAGCGACCAAGCGGGAGCTCTGGAAGACCCTGAAGCGTGACGAGCCCGGGGTCGTCATCACCACCGTTCACAAGTTCGCGGAGGCCGGTCACCTCAACGACCGGTCGAACATCATCGTGCTGGTGGACGAGGCCCACCGCACGCAGGAAGGCAAGTTCGGCAGGGCGTGGCGGGCAGCGGTGCCGAACGCGAAGTTCTTCGGCGCGACCGGGACCGCGATCAAGGACAAGGACCGCTCCACCTTCACGTTGTTCGGTGACCCGGACGATCCCGACCTCGTCATGAGCCGCTACACGATGGAGCACTCGATCGTCGACGGGTTCACCAAGCCGGTGATCGTCGAGGGACGCTCCGTGGGGTTCGATCTGAACAAGGAGGATCTGGACGAGGCGTTCGAGGAACTGGCCGAGCAGGAAGGCCTGGACGAGGACGAGAAGGTCTACCTGTCCGGCAAGGCCTCCCACATCGAGATCGTGCTCTCCAAGGCGGAGCGGATTGCGGCCGTCTGCGCCGACATCGTCGAGCACTACCTGAACTACGTCGCGCCGCTTGGCCAGAAGGCGCAGGTCGTTGCCTACAACCAGCGGCTCGTCGTTGCCTACGCGAAGGCCATCGAGGCGGAGTTGAAGCGTCGCGGCCCGGTCGCTCGGATGCCCGACGGGCAGGAACGCGAGGTCGGCGTTGTGATGCACGTCGTCGACTCCAAGAACACTCCCTCCGTGTTGAAGCGGTACCTGCTCACCGACGAGCAGGAGGAGAAACTGAAGCGGCGCTTCAAGAAGGTCGAGGACCCGCTCTGCTTCGTCGTGGTGACCGCGAAGTGGATGACCGGCTTCAACGCACCCATCGAGGGAGTGCTGTATCTCGACAAGCCGCTGAAGGCCGCGAACCTGTTCCAGACGATCACGCGGCCCAACCGTCCGTGGAAGAACCCCGTCACCGGACAGCGCAAGGACTACGGCCGCGTCGTCGATTATATCGGCCTGGCCAAAGCGATCGGTGAAGCGCTGGTCGGCCCGAAGCCCACGTCCGGGGAGCCGGACGAACTCCACATCGTCGACGTCTCGCAGTTGGTCGCCAAGTTCACGGGCGAGTTGACCACACTCGACGCGATGTTCGCGGGCATCGACAAGACCGACTCCGGCTTCGCCTCCCTGGCGCAGGCGCACGAGCGGATCAAGGACGGCACCCGGCAGCGTGACGCCTTCGTCGAGGCGTTCGTCTCGATCCAGACGGTGTGGGAATTCCTCGACCCGAACCCGATGCTCGCCCCGTTCAAAGGCACCTACTACTGGCTCGCGAAGGTCTACGAGTCGATCCGCCCCAAGGACGTGTCCAAGACCTTCCTGTGGGAGCGACTCGGCGCCAAGACACAGGACCTCATCCACGACCACATGAGCAACGTGACCGTGCGCGCGAACCGGACGAAGAACGTCACGCTCGACGCGGCCGGTCTCGAGCTGATCAAAAGGATCGCCGAGCAGTTGACGATCCCGGAGAGCGAGTCGCCGGATGCGAAGCCGGGCGATGTCTACCAGGAAGTCCTGGACAGCATCGAGAGCCGCCTCAGGCGCCGCCTGGAAGAGGCCGACAGCCCGGTCTACCAAAGCCTCGCCGCACGCATCGAGAAGCTGCGGCAGAAGGCCATCACCAGCGTCGAGGAGTCCCTGGCGTTCCTGGAACAGGCACTGCAGATCGCCCAGGACGTCGTCGCGGCCGACCGGGCAGCCCAGGAAGGCCGCCTTGAGGAGCTGGAGCCCCTCGTCGACCCCAAGCGCGGTGCGCTCACCCAGATCGTCGAGGAGAACACCCCTCCGGGCCTGCACAAGATCGTGCCGGACATCGTCTCCAGGATCGACTCGATCGTCCTGGAAGTCGCCTACACCGGATGGACCGACAGCGACGCCGGAGACAAGAAAGTCCGCAAAGAACTGCGGGCCACCTTGAAGAGCTTCGGACTCCCCGTGACGGGCGAGCTGTTCACCAAGACCTACGAGTACGTGAGAGAGAACTACTGACGACCGTGATCACCCGGGTCGACGGCTCCACCGTTCAGAGCGACTCCGGCACGACCGAGGCATTACATGCCACGCTGACCTCCGGTGCGGCAGGTCCCCTCGGAGCCCGTGCATCCGGTGCTCACACCACGGCAGGAGTGCAGTGACGACGAGCGAGTCCCAGCGACGTACGGCGCTGCAGAAGGTACTCAAGCGCATCGTTCCGCCCGAGCAGCAGGCCCTGCCCTCAGGGCACTCCACCATCGAGACGATCCTGGAGATGACCAGCTCGCGTCGGACCGCCCGGCAGGGCACCACCAGCCTGGTGCTCCTGGGCAGAAAATGTGCCCAACTGGAAGACGATCCCTGGCCCTCCGACCCCATGCAATCCGGCCGCACTCCGGAGAACTGCCGCTGGTTGTCCGCGCTCGCCTGGCACGGCCTGGCCAGAACGGTCCGAGCCGGCAACCGCACAGCTTCCACCTTCGGAACACTCGGCGAGAGCCAGACGACCCTGGAGTACTGGTCCACGCCGGTGTGGCGACCGGACACGGCCGCGGTCACCCTGGCAGTCCTGGACCTGCTGACAACCGGAAATCCCGCGGTGGCTCGCTGGTACCTGGAAACCACGAGCTGCGGCGCGGTCTGTCAACACCACCATCCCGATGGACAAGCGACCGCAGAAGGCACGCTGCAGGCACCGGAGTGGGCCTCGATGCCCGAGCTCGTCCACGATCTCGGAGCAGCGCCCCCGGCCCCGCGCCGAGCGCGGGCGTCCGCTCGCCCACCGCGCGCCGCCCGCACGGCCCCGGCGAACCGGCAGCCCGGTGTGGAGTTCGTGGCGTCCACCGACAGCGTGGACCGGGACTTCCGATGCCCGTGCGGCTGGAACGAGCGCGGCGAGCAGCACCCGAGGCGTCACCTCGAGTGGAGCAACGGCATCCCGACCCCGACGGCAGTGGCTGCCCACTGGCCCCAGGACACGGCGATCGCCGTGGTCCCGACCACCGCGCCCGCCGTATGGCGGCAGGCGGCCTACCGCATGGCACAACTCGCCCAGCGCGACGGGGGCTACGACATGGTTTCCTTCCCCTACCCGGGCGGGCGAGGACAACAGGATGACGCGAACACCCGAGCCGTGCTCTACCGGTGCGACAACCGGATCGTCGGCTACCTCGCGGTGCACGACGAACCCAGCGCGGCGCAACTGAACTTCGCCGACGGACACCTCGACACCACCACCGCCGAGAACATTCGCCCGACCGTCGGGTTGGTGTTCGTCCCGCTGCACTGGCGCCGCCGCGGCATCGCCACCGCTCTCGTGCGCGCTGCCGCCGACCATGCGGCGTGCGCACCGGCGGAGTTGGCGTGGTCGCTGCCGTTCAGCAACCACGGCCGCGCCCTGGCACAGACCGTCGCCGCGGGCAGTGGGCGCGTCTGGGTCGCCTGATCCGTTCGCAGCCCCGGAACGGTTACTCGGCAAGGGATCGGTCCGCGAAGGTGAGCAGTAGCCGAGGAGGGAGTGGAGCAGTGAACATGTCCGCGCCGCCGGGCAGGGGGGCCTGCGGGCGTGCCGATCCCGCAGCGCTGTGCGCACCTGCCCGTCAATCCTCGTGGCTACCCGGTCATCGCCACCGTCGGTCGCGATGAGGACACCGTCGACTTCGGGACCGTTTCCGAGCACCGCAAGCTCATGCTGGCGACCTTCGACCTCTGCGGAGTGTGCGGCCTGCCGTTCGGCGAGGAACTGCGACGGCAGGTCGGCTTCCGGCCCGAAGCAGTGGAGATCACGAGCGGCATCGAGGCCGCGGAGGCGCCGGTCCACGAATCTGCGCCCTGTACTCCAGGTGTGCCCGTTCGTATCCTCCCCATACGCGCGCCTGGGCGATGAGTACCGCAAGGGCGCCCGGCGGCCCGAGCAAGTGGTCCTCGCCGCTTACACCCGTACCGAGCAGCTCTGTGTTCGGCCGTCACCGTGGCAGCCCGGGACGAAGATCCTGACGAACCCAGTCGCGATCCCGGTGACGACTAGACCATGACCTTTAAGCACGATGCGGTGTGGCGCTCGGTGGCAGGAGGACCACCTGCCACCGAGCGGCAGCGGGCGGATCAGCCTCGCGAGCCTGTTGACCGTGGAGCGGCTGCTCGGTGCAACACCTCGAGCGGAATGCGGCAGCCCAACGGGAGCGCTGTGCTCGCTAAGGGATGTCTCGTAACTGATCTTGGTGTTGGTGTTGGTGGGCTTGGGGTCAGCCGGTGAGAGCGAGGTTGTGGAGGTGTGCGATTCCGGATGCGGTGTCGGCCAGGGTGTGGGCGGCGCGGCGGTAGTCGCGCAGGATCTTCCAGCACTTCATGCGGGCCAGGGCGTGTTCGGCGCGGGCGCGGATACTGCGGTGGACGGTGTTGAGGTCTTCCTTCCAGTCCGGCAGGTCAGCACCGTCCCGAGGTTTGCGGTACGGCATGATCACCTCGGGGTTGCCTTGATAGCCGCCGTCGGCCATCACCGGGCGGCCAGCCAGGGCCTGTTTCATGCCGGAGTCGCGGTAGACGGTGCAGTCGTTGCGGTTACCGGGTTGCGGGTCGCCGGTGGCGATCACGAGACGGGTGTCGGCGTCGATCGCCACCTGAAGATTGGTCGAGTACCGGTAGTTCTTCGATCGCGCGGCCAGCCGGTGATCACGAGTGGGCACAAGGGTTCCATCGACGATGGCGATCTGGTCGATCCGCCGGCGACGTACCGGGGCCAGCGCCAGCAGCGGCCCGAGGCTGTCGATCACCCGGTGTGCCGCGGAGTGCGAGACCCCGAACAACGGCCCGATCTGGCGCATCGTCAGGTTCGTCCGCCAGTAGGTCGCCACCAACAGAACCCGATCGGCCAGCGGGAGCCGCCACTGGCGGCCAGGACGCCCGTCAGCGATCTCGTCACCACCTCGCCGGGCCACAACGCGCACGAGCTTGCGGAACTGCCCGGGCTCCAAGCCCGTGAACGGTGCGATCCACTCCGACCGCGATGCCGAGATCACCTGCACCCGACCATGATCGACGATCAGCCCGCGACACCCGTTACCGGGTTACGAGACATCCCTTAGAACGGGCTCGCCCCTCCAGAAACTCTGGCGACGGATGCGGTTTCACTCGGCTCATACCTGCAATCACCTAGTGAGGCCGCCGTAGCCACACGTCGATCCCGTCAGCGCGACACGTCTTTGGAGGTCGCTCTGACCAAGACGAATAGCTGGTGCGTCTTAGTTGAGAAGGGACAGTGAGCAGCCCATAAGCAGCGGCGTGTCTTTCATGCACGGTACAGGCATACTGTCAGACCACGGTGTCGACTCGCGACATATAGGCGAATGCCGAACTGTGAGTTGCCCCAGTATCGCGCACGCACCCGTGCTCGTTACTTATGCAACGGCCATGAACCTATCCGGACAGCACTGCATGGGATAGGCATTTGCCCTATCTCGTTGCCCGCAGGCGCCCGACCATATGGGTACGACACAGTCTCGAATCACCAGCATCCAAGTGCGAGCGGGGAGCTGATAGCCGATCGGGTGCCAGATCATCCGAAGGCTATCGCGAGAACTCACTCAGCGTTCAACCCGCGACCCACTCACCACAAGTTGATCTTCCCGATGGGGGTACCCTGCGCACGCCCGACAACGGAGAGCTGAAAGCCTGAATCTGTATTAGTTGACTTCGCTAAGGAATGACTCACCGTGTTTGCGCTGGTGAGAAGGGCGCCCGCGAGAAAGGGTCAAGATTGACATCGCAGCAACTTGCACAATGACGGCAGCCGCGTTCTAATGAGAGGGAAGCTCGAGTCATGAATCCGCGCTTGGTAGTACGGCCCCCTGGCGGACACCAGGGGGCCGCAGTCATAACCCGCAGTTGTCAATCCCCTTAATGAAAGACAACGCTAGAGGATGATACGAGACGAGTATCCCGCGCCGCTACGCAAGGACGGGTATTACCCGCGACCTGCGATAACGTCGATCTCCGATGACAGCGCGCACCCAGTCACACACGAATGGAGTAGCGTCGGGTGGAATTCTGAGGGACACCCGGTCCTTCTCCGCACAACGAGTGAGATCATCGCGACGCATTCGTTAGCTGTCGGCCGACGGCAGCGGGTCGTGATCGCCTCGGCCGGTATGCGGCGATGGAGAGCAGCCGGAGGCGTGCTCGCGAGTGGGATTGCCAGTCTGCTCGCGTGGACTGCCTCTGCAGGTCTGCCACATACGGCGGCCGAGGCGAGCAGACCGGCCGTTCAGCTACGAGCGATCCCTCCAGTTGCCCCCGGGGTTGCGCAGCGACACGTCCGCGTCAAGGAGCGCGGTCCGGATCGCGTAGTAGGTGTATCCGGTCTTCATCGACAGTGCGCGGATCCCCAAGCCTGCCCGGTACTCGGTGACCATCTTGGCCACTTGCGCCGGATTGGGGCGTTTGTCCGCGTCGTCGAGCCCACCGAGCAGGCGTCGAATGGTGCGTTCACCGAGCCCGGTTCGGCGCATCAGCTCGGATATCGTCCGCCCTTGAGCGACATGGGCGGCTAGGCAGTGTGCGACGTCGTCGTCGGAGTCATAGAGGCACACCGACGCGTCGTTGGTGATTCCGGCCTCACGCAGGAGACGACGGACCGTTGCAGGCCGTCGATCTACACGCGCTGCAAGATCCTGGATCACACGTTCGCCCTCGTGGAACCGCTTGGCCAGGTCGTCAGCCACCTTGCGTCGGCTGGCTCCGCGCAGGGCCGCTGTGTCGTCTTTCACTCCTCACTCACCGCTTTTCACGCTCGTATCGGCCGATTTGACTGGACAGATCGAGAGACGAAGCGGGTTTAGGAGCTGTTGACCTGAGGACGTGAAGCTTGGTCACTGAAGCACGGAAAGGGTAACCGAGTGTAAACGAGCGTTGTATCAATTGGAGCAATGCTGATATTTTTGGGGCTACCATCTGGTGCCATCACGTCAGTGCGTACCTCCTATCGATACGGCGTGACACCTTAGAAGTAATTGACGCGAGCGAAGCGAAGCGCGATCCGCTTCAGCGTCGCCCAGCAGTGCTTCACACTATCGATTTCGCGGGCTTGCAATGCCCCTGAGACTAGCTCAGGCTTAAACGCGATGTCCAGCAGGGCATAGCAATCGGGGGTGATCATGGAAAAGACATATGACCCGTTGACAGCCGCCTCGCTGTTCTCTAGGGAGGGTTGGCAGCAGGCTGCGGCGTGCACGTCGGCCGGCGACAACTGCGTGCAATGGGCACGCAGTCCAGCGGGTATGACCGGAATTCGCGATGGCGCACTCGCGTCCAGCCCGGTTCTTGTCTTTACTCGCGAAGAGTGGGGAGCATTTGTGGCGGCGATACGCCGCGGAGAGGTCGACTTCTGAGGTTAACGTCGTATTGAGGTCCGGCACGACAGGAAGAGGCAGGGCGGATCGTCCGCACGCCGGTGCGATCCGCCCTGCGCGACCAGCTTCCCTGACGGCC
The DNA here is from genome assembly GCF_900103775.1 of Allokutzneria albata. GTDB lineage: Bacteria > Actinomycetota > Actinomycetes > Mycobacteriales > Pseudonocardiaceae > Allokutzneria > Allokutzneria albata. The sequence goes on from NZ_LT629701.1 coordinate 5,152,067, forward strand.
CGATGGTCTCTCACTAGTGCCGGGAGAGCATCTTGTCGGATGACGACATCAAGAACTGGTCGGAACTAGACCGGTTCAATATTCCCATTCTGGGACGCCGCTTGAAGCAGCACCGCAAGGCCTTAAGCATTTCCGGAAGTCAGATCAGTCGATCGGAGTTGGCGCAACTGAACAACAGTCAGGCTGACTCTTATGGCAAGATCGAGCGTGGCGAAAGGAAGATCACCGAAGACCACCTTCGGAAGGTGATGGCCCGACTGAAGCTCAATGAGGAAGAGTGCTCGCTTCTCTGGCGACTTCGCTTCCCCCTCATACCTCGGAACGACTGGTCAGGCGAGCTTCGGCACATCGCAAATCATTTCCGGGTTCCTGCTGAGCAGGAGTGGCACGCCAGGCGCATCATCGGTTGCCATGAAGTTCGTCTTCCTGGCGTGCTGCACGATGTGGCTTTCATGCGCCAACAGTTCATGTCGGATCCCGCCAACACTCCGGAGATGATCGAAGCGCGGGTGAAGCACCGCCTGGAGCGCCGCGGCACGCTCACCAAGCGGCCCGCCATCGAGCACCACTACATCATTTGTGAGCCAACGCTGGACAACGTGTGTCGGCTGCCCGATTCCGACATATCGAGGGCACAGCTCCTTTTCTTGATCGACTCAATCAAGAAATACGAGAACCTGACAGTTCAGCTTCTTCCCGCCCGATGCGGCGCTCCGGATCGTAGCAAGGATCAGATGATCTACCTCTTCAAAGAGGATGTAGGAAACTTTGTTTACTATGAAACGGGGCCGAACAGCATCTGTTGCCCGGAGCGCGAGAAGGTGGCTGGCGCACTGGATTTCGCGGAGACGCTTGCCTCGCTAGCGCTTTCCCCCGAGGACACCCTGGGCTGCATCCTGGACTTGTTCCACGGTCTCCGCTGAATTCAGGCCTGGGTTTCGTTGCCATGCAGTCGAGCACGTAATCTGTTGGCAGGCCAGCTAGCCAGAATTACAGGCGGCTGGCTGCTCACAACTCCACTGCTTCAAGCGCCTCGATGCTCTCGCGTTCGGCTCGCCACGCCCGTCTCCGCCCAGCAGCGCGCCTGGGCGGAGACGGGTACGTCATCCGAGCCACGCCCGGGGTTCACCACCGTGCGCTTCTTTGTGGACGTAGGAGGCGTTTCCCCGCGACCGGGAGCGCTCGGTCGCCACCGCACTGCGCGGTCGTGTAGTTGTCGGGCGGTTGGTGCGACGTTCCGGCATGGCCCTCCCGGTGCCCTCCTCATCGAGTAGACGCTCAGCACTGCCATGCGAATCGGCCCTGACCAGCCCGCGCTCGGCAATCGTTGACGGGGGGCGGCGAGCTGTATGACCGGACACCCTGGTCGAGCGCGCACAATCTCTTGGTGGGCAGATGTCGCCCGGCGTCGTTGACGGATAAGGGGCGCCTGGTGAACGTAGCTGCTAGACGGTGTGCGCGGCCTCGAAGGCCTCGATGACGGTGCTGGGGATGCGGCCGCGGTCAGAGACTTGATGTCCGTTGGCCTTGGCCCAGTCGCGGATCGCCTTGGTTTCTTCCTTGCTTCGCCCCGCCGAAGCCGGGCGCACGCTCCTACCGCGCATGGCACGGCCGCCGATGCGGCGTGCCGCCTCCACGAAGGGGGCGAGTGCCTGGCGCAGGGTGTCGGAGTTCTTGTCGCTGAGGTCGATCTCGTAGGTCACCCCGTCGAGGGCGAACTCGATCCGGGAAATGTCCTCGGAAGGAGTGCCGTCGAGGTCATCAATCAACTGCACGATCGTGCGCTGGGCCATGCTCGTTCTCCTAGGAATAGGACAAGGTGAGATGAAGGCGTTCACGGCGACGGTACCAACCGTGAATCAGCAATGCGCACTGGGTTTAACCAACGAGATCCCAGCGTGAGGAGAATGTCACCACCAGCCGCGCGAGCTTCTACCACGCCAGTTGCAGGCGGGGACCTGATCGGGCGTCATCGAAGCTTCAGCAATCGGCTGCAGGCGAAGCGCGCGATACCGGGAAAGAGCTGCCGACACCCCTTACATGTCACCGGTCACGCGCGACAAAACACGCAGACGCAGTGCGAGGAGCACGGAGACTGCAATAACTGCCGCGAGTCCGATCCACCATCCCCACGCGGTGCCAACGGTGAGATGGCCATCGTCGTAGGTGAGCAGCTGGTCGCGCACCATCCACGACTGCGCGATGTGATTCTCTGGCATCGGGCCGTCAGTAAACGACATGGACCACTCGAAGCGGCGGGTACCAGGCAATGAGGACAACGGGCTACCGCGCTCGGCGACGAGCATGACCGCCGCCAGCACGATGCAGGCAAATGCTGCGACCGTGGCCAACAAGGGTCGACAGCCGCTGCGCCAGGACCACCACGCCCACGCCGTTGCCGCGGCAGCGGCGAGCAGGAGCGCCAGCGTCCATATGGTAGAGACCTGCCACGCTGAGACGGTCGCCGTGCGCTGCCCGTGCGCAGTGCCCTCGCTGTAGGTCCAGCGCACACTCCACCACGGTAGGAAACCGGTCACGAGCACGAGCAGTCCCATAAGACTGATCCGTTGCTCCGCTGCCAGTGACCGTGCCACGCCATCGAGCATAACGAGCGCACCTGCTCCGATAGTCACCCATTCGGGGACCTTCCGGGTTTGTGGGCATCCGGTAGTACGCGCGAAACAATACACGACCGCGAGCAAAGTTGATCAAATGTTGGCGGAGGCGCGGGTGAATGCTCGCGCAAGAACTTTGATCAGCCGGACGGGCTCGTCCGTCTTTCGGTCTATTGCCTTGCGAGTCCTTCGCTTCTAGCGTCACCGGTCGGCACGTTGCCGTATCAAACCAGGGGGGTTTGCATGCGACGGTTGTCGCGGTTAATGCTGCCTGCATTTCTTGTGTGTGGGCTCGTTGCGTCCTTGACCTCAGCCGGTGTTGCCGCGCCGGCACCGAAGCACCGGGTCGAGAAGTCGTTCACGTGGGTGCACACGCCACCGGCGATCGACCAGGTGCCGTCCCGGGCGCACCTGTCCGTGGCGGAGTTGGAGAAACAACTCGCCGGCCCGCGTCCGTACTCCTACACCGCGAAGGCCACGGACTACCTGCAGCCGGAGGAGCCCGCGGCGGCGGCTTCGGTGGTCCCGGACCCGATCACCATCGAGCAGTGCCGGGCGGAGATCGAGAGCCGCCCGGGGCAGCAGGTGTTCTACCGCAACCGGTTCAACTACTGCTTCGTCGGCTACGCGAAGATCGCCGTACGTGAGTGCCGCCCGGTGTGTGAGGACCGCGGCTTCCTCGAGTTCCGGGTGACCGCGGTCTTCTACGGCACCCGCGGGGTCCGTGAGGACGGCGCCACGGAGATGCGGTTCAAGTTCGCCACCGACCGCGGACGCGTGCAGGATGTGGCGCCACCGGACTGGGACATCGTCGCGTTCATGGTCGACTGCCGCCCCATCGAAACCGAGTCCTGCGACCAAGACCCGGCGAGCGATGTCACCGAGATCGGCACCCTGCGCACCGGAACCTTCGTCTCGAAGGAACTCAAGCTCTCCGACCGCACGCCCGGCGTCGCGGGCCGGGATGTGAAGAACTACTACGAGCTCAACCTGAGCCTGAAGTGGGGCTTCGAGGGCCTCGCCGGCCCGAAGTTCGTCACCCGCTGCGACAAGACCAACTACGAGGACAAGGGCGGCTGCGTCTTCATGGACGTCGCACCCCGGCTCGGCTACTCGCGCAGCGTCACCGAATGGTCGGAGTTCATCAAGCACATCGAAGACGCCCAATCCGGCGACATCACCCGCACCGTCCCAGGTCTGCCCGGCACCGAGATCCCCGGCAGCCGCGCCTCCACCAAGCAGCTCACCCGCCTGCCCTGCACCTACGACTCAGCGCGGTGCAACCGCAACAACTATCACGCGGTGAAAACCTGCAAGGCCACCTGGGGCGAGGACTACGCCACCAACGCCGGCTACCCGCGCGAGTGCGACGAATACCCCTTCAAATCCACCTACGAAGGCGCGGACTACAACAACTCCGAAGGCATCAGCAGCAAGTGGTCCTACTCCGCCCGCGCCATGCGCAACACCCACAACAACCTCGCCGGCCGAGCCCTCGGCTCCTGGTACCGCGAAGACCACCTCATCGACCGCGACGGCTTCTGGGTCGACCTCATCCCCTAACCGACGGCTGTACCCGGCGACGGTTGACGACGCACACCGTCGCCGGGTACACCCGCGACATGCACCGCACGCTGCTCGAAACCACCACCCGCGTCCCCGTGGAATACGGCAGCTTCTATCTCCTCAACGACCCACCCAACCCCGCTCTCGGCTACCCCGAACTCCCCCTCGACAACAGCGGCGAAACGCTCGTCGCTGGATCCGAGGACGGCATCATCTTCTCCTCGCTGCTGCTCGACGAGCGCGCGGCCAACGGCGCCGTAGTCACCCTGCGCTGGCTCGACGGCCCGCCAGCCGATCGCAGCGGCGCCCACGGGTCCTTCCACGTCGCAGGCAGCGAGATCGCCTTCACCACCACGACAGGCACACCCGTCGGCGCCCCAGTGACCCCGCCCTACAGGGGAGTCGTCCACTACCAGATCACGCGCGAGCTGATCGGAAACGACGCACCGCCGGGGTTTCCGGCCCCGGTCCCCGCCGACGAACACTGGTTCGTTGACCTCTGGCAGTAGCAGCTCGCTCTGCCACGCTCGGCCAACGTCCTTGCACACGTCGACGGGGTGACGTGCCCTGTCTGCTAGTCGTCGTAGCGTTGCGTCACAACGAAATCCGTGCCGTCGAGTGCTTCCCCGACGGGGGTCTTCGCCCACGCGGAGAGTTGTTCGGAGCGTCCCCCACTGCGGTTGAGCAACGTGATGATCTCTGCCGCCGTCGGGGACTCCGTTCGGACGCAACTCAGGACGGTCTCCCCGTGGGCGGAGACGGTCTCTTCCTCTGAGGTGTCGGGTGGAACGTCCCATAGGCCGATCTCGACGGACCATTCGCTGCTGCGCTCGCCGTTCGGTTGCGGAGCTTCCACGTTGAGGTAGTAGCAGTGCGTGCCAGGTTCAAAAGGATCATCGGTGAGCGTGAACTCGTCCAACAGCTGGGCGTAGACGTTGGTGGTCTGCGTGTACGCCTCGTGCATGAGCCGTAGATCCGCTACCCCTTGAGCGAGTTGCTCGGCGGTAGCGCCGCGCTCCATCTGGTTGAGGCGTTCGCGAGCCTCGCTACTCAAGCTCTCCAACCCGCCTTCGAAGGCAACGAAGGGCATGTGGAAGTCCCAGCACCGTTGGTCCTCGGTCTCAGGCGGGCGGATCCCCTTGGAAAACTCGGTCAACCCGTCGCGGAGCCCGCGGACCTCTACCTCGAGCTCAGCGGCGATCGCCTTCTGTACCGGTGCCGGCACCGCAGCGATGGCGTCATCCAGGTCCGTGAGCGCCTGGTGGAGGAGCATCTTCGCTTGCTCGTACCACAGGCTGTGCGAGCCCTCGAGAAGATCGCCGCGGGCCGTCGGGTCGGTCACGGCCGCGAGGTGGGCCGCCGGGTAGAGCCGGTACCGGTCGGTTCTCTCATCCTGGATGCTGACCGGCACGGTGGCACAGGCAGAAACCATGTTGAGCGCGTCCACGATCGCCCCAGCGTTCACACGGTCCTCAACGCTGGTGACGGTCGAGGACACCACACCACGTCGTCCTCGATAAGTGGCCAAGATCTGCACCTTGCCGCGGTTCGGATGCTGGGAGTAAATGGTCACGACAACGCCCTTTCGGCCGACGGCCTGTGACGGGCACGTCGGCTGGTACTGGAAAGCGCAAGGAGGGCAGGCGGTGGCGAAGGCGCGATCCAACGCTCCGTGCCTGAAGGAAGTCAGCGGTGGCTCAGGTCTGATCCCAAGCTCCTTGCCTCACCTCGACCGTACAGCACCTCGAACTCGACGACCATCGTGCCGTTGTCCGCAGCGCTCTTCCGGGTTGATCGAACTGACAGGCACGGTGTTGCTATCGTGTCTCTCGATGGCTCCGGCGGGAGCCCCGCCGCACCAGCGCCCGGCTTGCTGGAAGTCACGGCCCCAGGGACCGAGAGGTCCTCCGCCGACATCCTCAGCATCAACCATGGCGTGTATGCGGGTCTATGGGTCAACGTGTTCGCCGAGCCGGGGCGGCGAAGACTGGGATGACCTGATGTCAAGGAAGAACTCTCGCCGCGACGCCATCGAGGCATGGATTCGCTGCACAGGTGAGCCTTACCGGCACGCAGGTAGGAGTATCGCCGCTGCCGAACGCGCATCAGCGGAAGTCGGACGCAGCGTTGGGCTGGATGCAGTTTCGCTGCGGCAGCAGGAACTGGAAGCCGCAGTGCTCCTGGCTTTGCGACACGTTTCCAGCGTCCTCTACGACCGGGATGAGCAGCGCGCCGGGTTTCCCTTTCGCTACGTCGTCCCTCGGCACGACCGGTTGCGGCTGGCGCTAGCACCGGGTGCGCTCGATCCGTTGGTGTTCGCGCTCTTGCCTAACGAGTACGACGGTGAGCTCGTCGGTGTGGCGGGGCTTCGAGCGGTTCCTCATAGCAGCGGTGTCACGTTGACACTGCTGGATGCCACGGGTGCGCAGACAGACGCGCAAGTAACCCTCATGGGCGTTGGCCGTAAGGACTGGGCCGTGGCAGTAGCCGAGGCAGATTCGCGCCATGGCAGGCCTTCCTTCATCCACGAGCAACGACTAGCCGCTCGGGAACATCAGGAGCTGAGCCGGTACCCCCTGACCGGCGCGCACCCAGCGATGGCAAGTGCCATGCTGCGTCGCCTCAACCTGCTTCGCTCCGCGTGCTGGTTCAGCGCGTGGACAGACGACCTCACCGTCACGGTCGAATGGTGTGGAGGTCATTCGCTAATTCAGGCCGCCACACTGCTCACAGATCCTCACTTGGGGCTGCCCGCTGCGGAAGTAGTTCGAGGAGTCACTTCCGAAAGTCCTGGTCACGATCCCTGGCTGTCGATCGCCATCCACGGACCGACTCTCCCGACGCGCGGCGCGTCGAATCCCCAGCGCGGCTACCCCGAGGGAGCTCTCCTACTGCGCAGGATGAGCTCTTGCAGACACACTCCTGGCGTACCACCAGGCCAGACGAACCGCCTGACAGGTCTACGGCTGCGGCAGCAAGCACGACGACAGGCTATGCGACAGCGGCACTCCCCCGGGGACGGACCCAGCAGTGCCCAATGAACGCGTTCTCATCTTTGACGCTGCCCTACCCACATCTTCTCCAGTTGGCAGCTTCCTCGAGACAGCTGTCGGAGCCGTCAACTACGGGGCCGCGATCTTCTCAACAGCCCTAGTCTTCTACATTGGAGCAGCGGTTGGCGTGGCCTTGTTCCATCCTGACCAGAAGCGCCGCTCGGATGCGCGCACGGTGCTGAACTCCATCCTGTCCATGCTCCGAAGGCGCCGAAAATAGAGCGACTCCCCCGCCTCGCGTTCAGGTTGCGGCACGCCAGCGGGTGTCGAGGGCGGTGTCAGCGAGGTTGGCGAGTGCTTTCTCCCAGCGCTCCTGAAGTGCTTGGAGGAGTCGGGCTTCGACTTCGGGGGCGACATGGGAGTAAGCCTCGCGGACCTTGTCGGGGATCTCGTGGCCGAGCCGGTCTGCTTGGGCGACTTCGGGGATGCCGTCGGCGATCATCCATGTCTTGTGGCCGTGTCGGAATCCGTGGAAGGTCAGCCCGGGTTTCGCTGGCATGAGAAGGACTTTCGGATACGGAAGGTGCTGGGTGCCGTCGGCGGCCGGTTTCATGGCGCGGCGGCTGAAGTTGCTACGCCGGTGCCAGGCGCCGGTGGCGGTGACAAAGACATGCGGGTGGGGGTGGGTGGCGAGGTGGGCACGTAGGAGTCGAACGAGGAAAGGGGGCAGGGTGATGGTGCGCGCGGATTTCTCGGTCTTGGGCGGGCCGAGGAACAGGTTGCCGTGGTCGTCTTCGTGGAGTGCCCCGATGTCGGGGTCGACGGCGAGGTATCCGGTGTCGTCGTCGAAGAGGTGGACGTTGTCCCGGTGCAGGCCGGTGAGTTCGCCCCAGCGGGCACCGGTCCAGGCGCCGGTGATGAGCAGGAGCGCTGCGCCGGGGCCGTAGATGGCGGCGGCGTTGTCGGCGGCGTGCACGGCTTCGACGGGCTGGGCCCAGACTTTGCGGGTGCGGGGGCGGCGGCGTTGTGAGGTACGGCGTCCGCGTCGGCGGGGGCGGATGGGGTTGGCGGCGATGAGTTTCTCATCAGCTGCGTCGGCGAGGATCAGGGTGAGCAGCTTCAGGATCCCGTCGATGGTGACCGGGGCGAGTTTTCCCTCGGCGCGCAGCTTCTTCTCCCAGGCGCGGGCGGCCCGGTTGGTGATCTCGTTGAGCGGTGTGGTTTTCCAGCGGGGCAGGATGTGGTTGTCGAGCAGGCTGCGGTAGTTCTGTTCGGTGCGGATGCTGACGTCGATGCCGTCGAGCCACTCCGGCACGTAGTCGCCGAGGGGGATCTGCCCGGCGGTCGGGTCGAGCCAGATCCCCTTGCGCTGCTCGGACTTCATGTCGTTGATGTGGTCGTCGGCGGCTCTCTGGGTGGGGAATCCTGGCAGCGAACCGATGGTGCCGTCGTCGCGACGGAACCGGACGCGCCAGCTGTTGGCGCCCGACGGTTCGGACCAGGGCATGGCTCCTCCGCGCGGTGTGGGGTCAGGTGTGTGGCAGGTGCATGGACGCTCTGTTTTCGTTGGAGGGCAAGTGATTCGTCCGGAGTCCCTCCACGCGGGTCACCCGGGTATCCGAAGATTCTGGGAGTGCCTAGCGGGTGCTTCGGCGTGGTTGACGTGGGCGTCGGTGACTGGCGTGCGTGATGGCTTCGAGGTCGGCGCGGGAGAAGCGCAGGTGTTTGCCGAGGAAGGTGCACGGAATGGTGCGCTGCCCGGCTTTGCGTCGTAGCCAAGACTCTTTGACGGCTAACGCGATCGCGGCCTGGGCAGGGGTGTAGAGCAGCACGTCGGTCTTCTCGGTTCGTTCCTGGGCGGGATGCGGCGGGTGCGGGTTGTGCCGTGCTGTTGAAGGCGGTGTCGCACAGACCGGGGTGGTGGTCGAGGCGTTCATGTCACGCCCGCCTCCTGCCCAATGCGGGTTTGACTGTCGCGGCGCAGGACCGCGGCGAGGAATGTCGACGTCCCGTTCCTGCAGTCGTGTCGACGGCGGAGCGAGGCAAAGCACGTCGTTAGTCGCTGGGCTCTGTGGATTCGTTGCGGTCATGCCGCCTGGCTCCCCACATTCGAGCTCCCGCCCGAGGCCGTCGCGAACGCTCCGGGCCGGTTCTGCCACCGCGGGCTCATGGTGTCGGTCGCTGCGTTCGGGCGGCTCGGGGTCTCGTGCAACGGGGTGCGGAAGACGAGGACGTCTTCGTGGGCGATGAGGTGCAGGGGCAGTCCGGCTTCGCGTTGTTTGCGGATGAAGTCGCGTTGAAAGAACGAGCCGCGGGCGACGAGGTCGGCGTCGGCGGCGCGGGCGAGCAGGGCGACGCAGCGTTCGACGGGGATGAGGCCGGAGCGGAGGCCGCAGGCGAGGATCTGGGCGGGGAGGTCGATGAGTTCGGCGTGTTCGCGCCAGGGGCGGATGGTGATGGCGATGTGTCCGCCGGGGCGCAGGAACGGGACGAGGCCGGTGAGGATGCGGGTGAATCCGGACAGGAGTCGGTGGTGGCCGATGTTGGCGAGGTTGCCGCGGTCGAGGGTGTTGCCGTAGCGGTGGTGGTACTTCTGCACTCCGACCCCGGGAGTGGTGATGACCTGGCCGTGGGTGGAAGGCCCGTACGGCGGGCTGGTCACCACGAGCGCGGCCTGCCCGCGCACGGTGGCGGGCAGCAGGGTGGCGAGCTGGCGGGCGTCGCCGTGGAACACCTGGGCGTGGTAGTCGATACCGATGTCGTGGGCGAGGGCGAGGTTGGCGCGGGCGATCTCGACCCAGTGCGGTTCGTATTCCACGCCGATCGCGCGGCGCCCCAGATGGAGTGCTTCGACGAGGGTGGTGCCGATCCCGCACATCGGGTCGAGTACGAGGTCGCCGGGTTGGGTGTAGTGGGTGATGGCGTGCGCAGCGACCGCGGGCAGCATCTTGGCAGGGTGCGCGGTCGAGCCGGGCACGTACCGGTTCTTGCGTTGGGCGGCCGGGGAGGTTTGCGCGGTCGTCCACACCGACAGCGGCAGCTCGACCACCGCGCTCGCGGCGGTGGTGTCGAGGGCGTCGATCACCGCCCGCGGGATGCGGATCGTGGGCCCGTCGACAGTCTTCTCGCCAGCGGTGGTGGCCGGGGCGGAGGCGGTGGTCGCTCGCTCGGCGTGGGGCTGCTGTTCGGCCACGGGAGTGCCTTCCTGGCGCGGGCGGGCAGGGGTGCTGGGGCGCGGGTTTGGGGTGGCGGTCAACGGAGGGCTCCGCTCATCGGCGCCTGCGCGGCGGCGTGCGCGGAGCTCGGTTGGTGGTCGTGGGGTTGGGCGAAGACCAACAGGTCGGAGTGGATGCGCCGGTGCGGTGCGGGCAGTCCACGCACGGCCGCGCGGTGCTCGCCGCGCGCGTAGGCGTGCGCGGCCGGGCTGGTGGTGTCGGTGAGTAGCTCGGTGGCGAACCGGGAGCTGTGGACTGGCACGTGCAGGGCGACGATGTGCTGGAGGTAGAGCAGGTCGGCGTTCTGCGCGCAGGCGACCACCGCGCCGGTCGCGTCCCGCAACTCGCCCGTTGTGGTGTCGGTGTGGGTGAGCACCGCGAAGATGCCGTTGACGCGCAACAGCCGGGCCGCGGTGAGCGCGAGCAGGTCGCTGGTGTGGTCGCCGATGTCCTCAGGGCGCAGGCTGCTGATGACCAGATCCGCAGTCGCCGCGCCGCCGGTGACGGTCGTGTCGCCGTCGAACTCTGTCACCGACGCGGCGCCGTGCGCGCCGTGCGCGGAGGTGGTGGCGTCGACGAGGTCGGCCCAGAACGGTCGCGCGGCAGGACCGGCGCAGTGCGCCTCGGTCGGAAGGTGCACGATCCGGGCCGTGCGGCCGAGCTCCTCGACGACGGCGCGCGCCTGCTCGACCTCGTCGACGGAGGTCTCGCGGACGGCTCGCTCCGGTCGGCCAGCACTGGCCGCAGCGGTTCGTGGGCGCGGGTGTGGCGACGGGCTTGTGTTCGGTGGCGGGAGCAGCACGACGTCGGTGCCGGGTGTGCTGAACGCGGTGACGATGGCGCGCACGAGTGGCGCGGGCCACCGGGCGTCGAGGTCGATGAGCTCCGGCCCGGCTGTCCACACGGTCGCCGGGGTCGGTGTCGTCGAGCGCGGTGTCTGCGCGCGGGTGCGACCGGCGCCGGGCTTGGCCGGACTGAGGCGCGTGGTGGTCGGAGCGCTCGGGTAGGGACGGCGCTGGTCCGCGCGGCGTGGGTTCGCCGGGTGGGTGGGGTCGCTGCGGCGCGTCGGTCCGCGGCGGGCGGAGTCTTCGGGCTGCGTCATGGATTCCTCGCAGAAGCTCAGGGGGTTGGTCCAGGCGCCCTGTGGCGACCTGTGCACCCCGCAACTCCGAAACCCGCCCTGTTTTTCAACACGACGTGCCCAGATTTCTCCGCGCTCGGCATTCGCTCCGGATCCCCTGCGCCGGGCGCCGTTCCCAGCTGAACTCGCGCCCGCATCGGCCGGTCCACTCGAAGCACGGCAGCATCGGGTTCTCGACTCCGCGCACCCTCCGTCAGTGCTCGTCGTGAAACGCGCCGCCGGAACGCCAGCGAGCACTGTCACCGGCTGGTCAGGGGCCTGATTCGGTGTCTCGGCTTCCGCTCGGTATGGCGTCTCAAGTGACGTCACGGTGATCTTTGAGGCGTAGTGGTGGCCGTTCGGTGGCTTTGCGGTGGCGTTTTGGTGGAGCCGTTTTGGCGTCCTTGCCTGGTCGTTTTCTCTTCTCGACCGAGCAAGGAGCCTGTGATGGCCCCGAAACGTATGTGTGGTCGCTCGTCGTTTGAGCGGGATTCGTTGCCGTTGGATTCCGCGCGGGCGGCGTTTGAGTTGTTGGTGACCGGGCCTGATCCGCTGGCGATCGAGGGACGGTTCTTCCCCGGTCTGCCGCGGCGCCGGGTGCCGCTGGATGAGCTGCGGGAGCGGCTGCTGGATCGGGCGTTGCCGTTGGCGGCGGTGGACTTGGTGTGGATGCATCTGGTCACCCGCTCCCGCGACTGCGGTGGCGCGTGGACGGTGGCGTGTGTCGGGGTGGCGTTGCCCGCGCTGTTCGCGCTCGCCGCCGAGTTGTGCCGCGCCTATGCCGATGACCACCGCGACATCCACGCCGCGGTGCTGACCGGGTTCCTCTCCGAACTCGCGACGATCGACCTCTCCCGGCCGGCGGTGTTGTGGCGATTGCGGTGCGCGGCGTTGCGCGCCGGCCACCTCGCGGTGCGCGAGGCGTTGGAGCGGCCGCTGCCCAGCGAGGAGGACTTCCGATCCCGGGAGCCGGCACGGCCGTGGGGGCACCCCGATCTCGTGCTCGCCCGCGCGGTCGCCGAGGGCGTGCTCACCGGCGAGCAGGCGGAGCTCATCGGCGCCACCCGGTTGGAACCGGAGTACACGCTGCGCCAGGCCGCCGCGGCCCGGGGCGTGTCCTACAAGGCCGTCCACCAAGTCCGCCGTCGCGCCGAGCGGAAGCTGGTCGCGTGGTTGGCCGAACAAGCCGCCCACGACACCAGCGACGACCGCGATGTCGAGGTGCGCGCGGTCCACGCCGCGACTGTCGCCGCGGCGGCGCGCGCGAGCACATCCACCCCGGCCACCACGCGCGCGGCCTCGCCTGTGGTGACCGCGTTGCGCGGTCGGTCGGCGAAGAAAACGCGGGGCCGGGCGTTGAAAACGGTCCCGGATTCCGGAGTCGAGGGCTGCGGGAGAACCACTGTCGCTCCCGCGCACCACCGCTCGCCCGGCGCCCCGGCGTCGGGCTCGACTTCGGGAGCGCCGCGATGTGCGTGACATGGATTCCCGTTCTGGCCAGTGCCGCTCGTCGCCGTCACCGTGTCGAGCTGCGCGCGTGCCCGCCGCCACCGCCGAGGACGGCCTCGCGTCGCTCGTTTCCCGCCCGCCGCGCAACGCGGACAGCCGCGGCGAGCAGGTCGACGTTGTGTCGCCGGGCAGCCGCGCGTCGGCGTGTGGTCGCGGTGGTCGTGCTGGTGGGCGAGCTGCTCGCGCTGGCGCTGCTGCTGTCGGCCTCCAGCGCCCACGCCGCGGGCGTGTCGTTGGCGATCGCGGGCAGCGTCGAGGAGGTCTTGAACAACGTCCGCGCGTGGTTGATGGGCATCCTCGCCGGACTGGCGACGGTGTTTCTCACCCTCGGCGGCGTGCGCCGGGTCTTCGGCGGCGGTGACCCCGGCGAGCAGGAGAAGGCCAAGGAGGCGTTCAAGTCCGCGGGCATCGGCTATGCGCTGGCGGCGTTGGCGCCGCTGGTCATCACCGTGCTCAAGGGAATCGTGGGGGCCTGAGATGTCCACCACGGCACTTCCCCGCCCGCTGCGCGACACCCCGCCGGCGACTCGTGTGCAGTCGCGCCGGCGGGCGCGGGTGTGGTGGACGGTGCTCGCCCTGGTCGTCGTGCTCGCCGGGCTGCTCGTCGTCGCCGCGGCAGCACAACCGGCGCCCGGGGTGGGCTCGTGCGAGGTCAACCCCGTGACCGGGCTCAAGCCGCCCTGGTGTCCGGCCTTCGACCCGCCCACGACCACCACCACAAGTCCGCCGCCGGGGCCATCGGGGGATGTGTGCAGCGGCCCGCACCCGCGGCCGATCCCGTGCGCGCCCTCGCCCGAGACCACGACACCGTCGCGGCCGACTCTTTCGTGCACCAGCCCGGTGCCCGGGCAGCCGCTGCCCGCGCACTGCCCGCGCCCCACCACCCCACGACCCACCACGACCGCGCCGCCGACGACGACGGTGCCCGCGCCGGGTGGCTCGGGGAGCTCGTGCAGCGTGTTCAACCCGTTGTCCTGGCCGAGCTGTCTCGGGGATCTGATCGACGGGTTCTTCCGGATGCTGGTGACCGCCGCGCTCAACCCGCTGCTGGAGTTGCTCGGCAAAACGTTGTTCGCGACGCCGACGCTGGAGTCGCTGCCGCGCATCGGCGAGCTGTGGACGAACTCCTGGCAGATCCTGCTCGCCTGCTACGCGATCCTCATCGTCGCCGCCGGAATCACGGTCATGGTCTATGAGAGCGCGCAGACCCGGCACAGCATCAAAGAGATCGCCCCACGCGTGGCCGCGGGCTTCCTCGCCGGAGCGCTCTCGCAGCTGCTCGCGGGCAAGGCAATCACGGTCGCCAACGCGCTCTCCGCGGCGGTCATGGGTACCGGCCTGGACCCGCAGGCCACCTCGAAAGCGTTGCAGGTCTTGATCATCGGCTCGATCAAGACCGGGCTGTTCGTGGTCATCCTCGGCCTCGTGCTCGCGGTGATCCTGCTCGCGCTGGTCATCACCTACATCGTGCGCGTCGCCCTGACCGTGATCCTCATCGTCGGCGCGCCGCTGGCGCTGATGTTCCACGCCCTCCCGGCGACCGAGGGGATCGCGTTGTGGTGGTGGCGTGCTCTCGGCGGGTGTCTGGCGATCCAGGTCGTGCAGAGCTTGGCGCTGCTGTGCGCGATGCGCGTGTTCTTGGACTCCAATGGCGCGGTGCTGTTCGGGCCCGGCATGGGCGAGGTCGTCAACATCCTCGTCGCGATCGCGTTGATGTTCATCTTGTTCAAGATCCCGTTTTGGATCCTCGGGTCCCTGCGCGGCGGCGTGCGGCGCTCGCTCGTCGGGTCGTTGGCGCGCACGTGGTTGGTGTACAAGACCTTCGGACTGCTCTCCAGCGGCGGCCGTCGGGGTGGAGGCGGGGGCCGCTCGCAGCGCGCGAACAACGGTCCGGCGGACCCGTATGCGAACACGGCGTCGACGGCCGGGGGCCAGTACCTGTTGCCGTTGGCGGTGCGCCGTACCAAGCGCGCCTCCGCCCCGCGAGCGACCCCGGCTCCCGCATCGCGAACGGGACGGTCGAAGGCGGGGCGGCAGAGGGTGCTGCCGCTGGGTGAGGACTGGCCGGAGAACAAGCCGGTGCTCGGACGCGACGGCCAGTACCGGCTGCCCTTCGACCTCCAGCGCGTCCCCGCCACCGCGCGGCCGGCCGCCCCGAACTCCGCTCCGCGACGGCGCGGTGGGCGGCAGATGGAGTTGCCGCTCGACCCATACAAGGGCAACCGGCCGCTGCGCTCGGGCCAGTTCCCGCTGCCCTTCGACGACCTCCACCGTGTCGCCGTCCCACCGACTCCGCCGCCCGCTCCCGCGCGGCGGCCGGGTAGACGCGTCGTGCAGCCGGAGCTGCCTTTCGACGCCTACAAGAACGCCCGCGCGGGCACGAGCGGCCAGTACCGGCTGCCCTTCGACGACCTGCCCCGCACACCACGCGCCACCCGCGCGGTACCGCCGACGCCGAGCCCGGTCCGCCGCATGCCTCCCGTGGGCCGTCAGCTCCGGCTGCCGCTGGATCTGCCGGCACCGGCGCGCCGCACGCCGCCGAACCCCTCTGGAGGTACGCCGTGAGCTCGCCTGTGCGCATCCCCGCCGACGTCGACCGCGACGACCGCATCCTCGGACCCTTGACCGCACGCCAGGTCCTCATCCTCGCCGGCACCGGCCTCGTGGTGTACGCCGCGTGGACGCTGCTGCGTGAGGTCGTGCCCGTCGCGGTGTTTGGCGCGGTCGCGATCCCGATCGGTGTAACCGCGGTGGTCCTCGCGCTCGGACAGCGCGATGGCCTCTCGTTGGACCGGCTCGCCCTCGCCGCGATCCGGCAGCGGCTGCGCCCGCGCCACCAGGTCGCCGCCCCGGAGGGTGTGCAGCCCGCGCCCGCCTGGCTCACCGCCGCCACCAACGGTCAGCCGACGAACTCAGAGGTCTCACCGGCGGCGTTGCGGTTGCCCGCCGAAGCGGTCACCGACACCGGCGTCATCGACCTCGGCGGTGACGGGCTCGCGGTCGTGGCGGTCGCCAGCACCGTCAACTTCGCCCTGCGCACCGTCGGCGAGCAGGAAGCCTTGGTCGCCGGGTTCGGCCGCTACCTGCACTCCCTCACCGCCCCGATCCAAGTCCTGGTGCGCACGCAACGCCTGGACCTCACCGGGCAGATCGGCGAGCTGCACGCCCGCGCCGGCGCGCTCCCACACCCCGCGCTAGAAGCAGCGGCGCGCGAGCACGCGGACTACCTCGGCCAGCTCGGCGAGCAAACCGAGCTGCTGCGCCGCCAAGTCCTGCTGATCCTGCGTGAACCGCTCGCCAACGCGGCACCCGACAGCCTCGGCGGTCCTGGTCCGCTCGCGGTCCTGTCCTCGCTCACACCGCGGAAACGCCGCCGCGACCGCGACATCGAGGTAAGTGCCGCAGCACGGCGGGCGGCGGAGGCGCGGTTGGAGCGCCGCCTCAGCGAAGCCGTCGAACTGCTCGCCCCGGCCGGGATCGTCCTCGCCCCGCTGGATGCCGGGCAGGCCACCGCCGTGCTCGCCTCCGCGTGCAACCCCGACACGTTCCTGCCCGCATCCGCCGAGCTGGCCGGAGCCGACGACGTCATCACCACCGCCGAATCCAGCGACCCGGACGACGAGCTCACCAACCGCAACGCCTTCGACAACAGCCAGGACGAGGACGACTGGGACTACGACGACGAACCCAACGACGACGACTTCGACGACAGGAGGCGGTGGCGATGACCAGCCAGACGCGCACCCGACGCAGTCAGCGGCACCGCACGAACGGGCTTGCGCCGCAGCGGGCCGCGGCGTTCACCCCAGACGCGGTGGCGGTCGGTGCCCGGTCATTGGAGGTCGGCGGCGAATGGGTCGCCAGCTTCGCCGTCACCGGCTTCCCCCGCGAAGTGCACCCCGGGTGGTTGGCGCCGCTGCTGACCTACCCGGGTCGCCTGGATGTGTCGGTGCACGTCGAGCCGATCGATCCCGCCACCGCGGCGGGCCGGCTGAAAAAGCAGCTCGCCAAGCTCGAATCCAGCCGCCGCCACGGCGCCGAGCACGGACGCCTGCTCGACCCGCAGGTCGAGGCCGCCACCGAAGACGCCTACGACCTCTCCGCCCGCATCGCGCGCGGCGAAGGCAAGCTCTACCGGGTCGGCCTCTATCTCACCATCCACACCGCCACCGAGCACGCGCTGGCCGATGAGGTCGCCGCGCTGCGCTCACTGTGCGCGTCGTTGTTGTTGGACGCCAAGCACACCACCTACCGGTCGCTGCAGGGGTGGGTGTCGACGCTGCCGATGGGCCTGGACCTCATCGGCATGAAACGCACCTTCGACACCACCGCGCTCTCCGCCGCGTTTCCGTTCACCAGCCCCGATCTGCCCGCCCCCGACCCCGCGTCCGTGGCCGCGCCGTCGGGGGTGCTCTACGGATTCAACGTCGGCTCCCAAGCCCTGGTGCACTGGGACCGCTTCGACGAACGCATGCACAACCACAACGCCGTCATCCTCGGCCGCTCCGGCGCGGGCAAGTCCTACCTCGTCAAGCTCGAACTCCTCCGCAGCCTCTACCGCGGCATCGAGGTCGCCGTCGTCGACCCGGAAAACGAGTACGCCCGACTGGCCGCCGCGGTCGGCGGCACCTACGTCCACCTCGGCGCCCCCGGCGTCCAGCTCAACCCGTTCGACTTGCCGATCCACACCCGTCCCGACGGGCGCCGCACCGCCCCGAAGGACGCGCTCCTGCGGCGCACCCTGTTCCTGCACACCGTGCTCGCCGTCCTCCTCGGCGACGAACCCGACGCCACCCAGCGCACGGCACTGGACCGCGGCATCGCCGCCACCTACCAGCGCGCCGGCATCACCGCGGACGCGCGCACCTGGACTCGCCCCGCACCGACCTTGCGCATGTTGCGCGACCACCTCGCCGACGCGGGAAAGACCGGCGACAGCGCGGCCGGCGAACTCGCGGCGCGGTTGCACCCCTTCGTCGACGGCGCCTTCAAGCTGCTCTTCGACGGCCCCACCACCACCCACCCCGACGGGCACCTCATCGTGTTCAGCCTCCGCGACCTGCCCGACGAACTCAAACCCATCGGCACGCTGCTGACGCTGGACACGGTATGGCGGCGGGTCTCGCACCCGGCGATCCGCCGCCCCCGCCTGGTCGTCGTCGACGAAGCCTGGCTGCTCATGCACGACCGAGCGGGCGCGGAGTTTCTGTTCCGGATGGCCAAAGCCTCCCGCAAACACTGGGCCGGCCTGACCGTCGCCACCCAGGACACCGCCGACGTGCTCGGCAGCGACCTCGGCAAAGCCGTCGTCGCCAACGCCGCCACACAAGTCCTGTTGCGCCAAGCACCCCAAGCCATCGAGGAGGTCGTGCGGACCTTCGACCTCTCCGCCGGGGAACGCCAGTTCCTGCTCTCCGCCGACCGCGGCCAAGGACTGCTCTCCGCCGGCACCCAACGCGTGGCGTTCCAGTCCCTGGCCTCGCCGACCGAGCACGCGCTAGTCACGTCGTCACCAGAATTCCTGGCAAGCCTTGAGGATTACGAAACCGACTCCGGCTGGGTGGATGTGCGATGAACGTAGATCAATGCCGAAGTCGGAGAACTCCGCCACGGTCGGAGGCCCTGGGGTCATGCGGCTTGGCAATCAGGGATCATGCACTGCGGTTTGGACTTGGCCCGACCGGGGTGCTTATGCGCTCGCCAGATGGCGTCCATGTCCAGAGTGCTGATTGCTTCGCGCATCTTGGTGAAGGCGTTGTCCGAGTAGCCCCAGTGACGTTGCGAGCCGAAGACGAACTCGTGGCTGCAAGTCTCGTCGGCGTCGATTCCGAGGTGATCTCGCAGCGCTTTGCTCAGCGGCAAAGTCAAGTTGAGTGCTTGCGCGAGCGCTGTCGGCGACCGGTGAAACTTGCGCTGCAGATCGACTTCACGTATAGCAGCGGCAGGCACCGACTCGTCGGCCACGTATCGGACGGGCGCACCTTGCTTCTTCGTGAAGTGCACGGTGACCGTGATTCCCGCACCGTCGATGACGGCAGTAACGTCCTCCAGGCGAGGAAAGACTTCGTCGCGGGAGGCGCCGTTCCGGATGCCCCGCTCGACACGGTCGACGTCTTTGCTCGACACGCGGACATCTGGTTCGACATGGGCTTCCATTGCCAACAGTGTGCGGATGCGTGCGCGTGCTTCGTGGCGTGCTCGGCGTCCGGGCCGCAGAAGGTCGGCAATCTGGTTGTACTCCTCGTCGAGGAGGACTGTCAGGTCACGAGGCGGGTCCACGGAGACCGGAAGTACGCGTGTGGGCAAGTGTGTGGCGAGTCGATCGCGGAAGGCACGCTGCAAGAGATCATCGAACAGGGTGACTCCGGCGCGGGCGTGCAGGTACAGCAACTGTTCTGGAACCGTGTTGAACCAGTGCTGTTCCTCGTCGCGCATGGCGTCGATTGCACGCAGCGTGCCCGCGTCAGCGTCGTTCAGCTTGATCGTCGCACTGGCACAGGCCAGTCCCACGCATTTCTCGAAGCCGATCGACCGGCCCGTCACTCGATCAAAGACCTTCGTTCTGCCTTGGACGAGGGCAGCCTTGAGCAGCATCTCGAACGCGTGCTGCAGGTGCAGCAGTACCTTGGTTTCCCGGCCGTCGCCGTGTGGAGAGTTGAACGCCTCGACCGCGGAAGTCAGCGAAGCCAGCGCTTTGCGTTTGAGCACCCGGCTCTCCTGCTTGAGCTTCACAGTGTCCTCCGTGGATCGCGTATTCACGATGGTCTGCCGGTTGCGGTTACGAATCCAGCAAGGCATGGGAACGAGTCAGCGTGTGCTGCCTGCGAAGTCGGCGATGCCGGGGTGGTCGACGGTGGCGATGTAGCGGTAGGCGCCGGTGCTGCGCCACGTGACTGAAAGGAGACCGTGATGAGCTCCAGGACACCGAACCTGCTCTCACCCCAGCCGTTTCCCCGCTCACGCGCCGCGATCGCTTCGGCAAGCGGGCTGGAGGACGGGTGGTTCGGGGACTACGTGCGTGACCCAGGCGGCACAGTTCGCGCGCTGCTGGAGCACGCCGGAACATGGGCACTTACCTGGGCCCCGATCGCCGGCCCCGTGCTCGCCGTCGCCCTCGCCCTGTTCCTGGTTGGCCGCCGGGTGTGGCGGCGGCGCTGCCACACCCGGCTTCTCGCGCACGCCCGGCAGGTCAGCGTGTTGGCGCCGCCGACGGTCGATCCGGCGGGGGCCGCGGCGCTGTGGTCCAACCTCGTCGGCCTCCTACGCCCGACGTGGCGACGCTGGTGGAGCGGGCAGCCGCACATCGGGTTCGAATACGTCTTCTCCGACAACGGCATCGCCATCCAGCTGTGGGTGCCCGGCGTCATCCCGCCCGGGCTCGTCGAGCGCGCCATCGAAGCCGCCTGGCCCGGCGCCCACACCCACACCACCAGCCCCGCCCCGCCACCACTCCCGGCTCCCAGGCCGGGGCAGCGGCGGCTGGTCGTCGGCGGCCAACTGCGGCTCGCTCGCGCGGAGGCGCTGCCGATCCGCACCGACTTCCGCGGGGACTTCGCCGCCGACCCGATCCGCGCCCTACTCGGCGCCCCCGTCGGACTCGGCCGCGGCGAGCACGCCTGCGTCCAACTCCTCGCCCGCCCCGCCACCGGCCGCCGCCTCGCCCAAGCCCGGCGCGCCGCGCGCCACCTCCGCACCGGCCGCTCCGCTCGGCTGGTCGGCCGCCTGCTCGACGCGCTCACCCCCGGCGTGAACACCACGCGCCGCAGCACGAGCAGCACGTCGGCGGGCTCACGGCGCGGTGATCCGCAGACCGCGCTGGAAGGCTCCGCGCAGGATCGGGCGATCGTGGCCAAACAGCGCGGCTCCCAGTACGAGACCGTCATTCGCTACGCCGTCGCCACTCAGCTCCCTGCCACCGCGAACGACACCGAAGTGTCGGTAGCTCGGCGGGTCGCTCGCGGGCGCGCCCACGCCCTAGCTGCATCCTTCGCCTCCTACACCGAGCACAACCACTACACCCGACACCGCCTCCGCCACCCCGGCCACACGCTCGCCGAACGCCGGATGCGCGACGGCGATCTGCTGTCGGTCAGCGAACTCGCCGCCCTGGCCCACCTGCCCGTCGACGAAGCAATACCCGGACTCCAGCGCGCCGGAGCACGCGCGGTCGCCCCGCCACCCGGGATCACCGTCCCCGGCCCAGCAGCGAAACCGCTCGGGCTCACCGACACCGGCGTACCGCGCCCAGTGGGATTGCGGGTGGCGGACGCGCGTCATCACCTCCACGTCATCGGCGCGACCGGCTCCGGGAAATCCACGCTGCTCGGCAACATGATCCTCGACGACGTCGACGCCGGACGCGGTGTCGTGCTCATCGACCCCAAAGGCGACCTCGTCACCGACCTGCTCTCCCGCCTCCCCCGCGCCGCCGGCGACCACATAGTGCTCTTCGACGCCGACTCGAAAGCACGGCCGCCATGCCTGAACCCGTTGGACGGCACCGACACCGACCTCACCGTCGACAACCTCGTCTCCATCTTCCGGCGCATCTACTCCGCCTTCTGGGGACCCCGCACCGACGACCTCCTGCGCGCCGCCTGCCTCACCCTGCGCGCCCAACCCGCAACCGCCACCCTGGCCGATCTCCCCACCCTGCTGGCCGATTCCGCATTCCGCTCCCGAGTCACCGCCGGGATCACCGACCCGGTGCTGCGCGGGTTCTGGGAGCACTACAACGAACTGACGGACGCAGCCCGCAGCCAGGTCATCAGCCCGCTGATGAACAAACTCCGCGCGTTCCTGCTGAGGCCGTTCGTCCGCAACGCCATCGCCGCCGGACCCTCCACAGTGGACATGGCCGAGGTCCTCGACCACGGCGGCATCTGCCTGGTGCGCATCCCCAAAGGCAGCCTCGGCGAGGAAACCACCCGGCTCATCGGCTCCCTCGTCGTCGCCCGCACCTGGCAAGCCACCACCGGCCGCGCCCGCACCCCCCAACGCCACCGCGCCGACGCCTCGCTCGTGATCGACGAATGCCACAACTTCCTCAACCTCCCGTACCCGATCGAGGACATGCTCGCCGAAGCCCGAGCCTTCCGCGTCGCCATGACCCTGGCCCACCAACACCTCGGACAACTCCCGCGTGAACTCCGCGAAGGCATCTCCACCAACGCCCGCTCCAAGATCTTCTTCACCGCCTCGCCGGAAGATGCCCGCGACCTCGCCCGCCACACCGCGCCGCGGCTGTCCGAACACGACCTCGCCCACCTCGGCGCCTACCACGCCGCCGCCCGCCTCGTCCTGCACGGAGCCGAAGCACAACCGTTCACCCTGCACACCCACCAACTTCCCGCCGCCGTCCCCGGCCGCGCCCGCGAACTCCGCGCCGCCGCCCGACGCACAACACGAGCCCGCGCCACCAGCACGCCCACGCCGTCCACCGCGCCGCGCTCACCGCGGCCTCCCACCGCCCCGCGCGGTGCTCGCGGTGGCCCCGGTGCTTCGCCGCACCACGCTGATCCACGCCGCCAGCCCTGACCGCACGCGGCTTTCGCCGCGCAGCATTCCTTGCCGCACAACGCCTTTCGGAGGGGCACCCGTGATTACCAACCCGACCAGGCAACGCAGCTTGCGCGGCCACAAAGCCACCCGCCCGACCCGGCGCGTGACCAACAGCGCCGAGCACCACGCGGCGCTGGCGTGGCGGCTGACCCCGCGCGATCGGTGGATCATCCGGATGCTGCACGAACACCGCGTGCTCACCTCCCACCAGATCACTAACCTCGCGTTCCCGTCCTTCCGCTCCGGCCGGATGCGCCTACGCGAGCTCTACCTCTGGGGCGTGCTCGACCGGTTCCAACCGTTCATCACCCTCGGCACCGCACCGATGCACTACGTCCTCGCCCCCGCCGGCGCCGCCGTCCTGGCCGCCGAACACGGGCGCGACGTTCGCGACCTCGGCTACCGCCACGACCGCGCCTTCGGCATCGCCCACTCCCTGCGCCTGGCCCACACCGTCGGCATCAACGAGTGGTTCACCGCCCTCATCACCACCGCCCGCACCACCCAACGCTCGACCGTAGGCGCGTGGTGGTCCGAAACCCGCTGCGCCAAGCACTTCGGCGACCTCACCCAACCCGACGCCTACGGCCGCTGGACCCACGACGACACCGAGATCGAGTTCTTCCTCGAATACGACTTCGGCACCGAAGACCTCACCAAACTCGCCGCGAAACTCACCGGCTACCACCGACTCGCCGACGCCACCGGCATCACCACCCCCGTACTGGTCTGGCTGCCAAGCGCGCGCCGCGAAGCCACCGCCCGCCGCGCCCTCCACCGCACCTGGCGAACACTGGACCACCCGAACACGGTCCCGGTCGCCACCGCCGCGACCGACCTGCTCAACCCGCACGCACCACAACCGAGCCCCGCCGACGCAGTCTGGCTGCCCCTCGACACCACCACGAGCGGGCCTCGCCGGGAACTCCACGAGCTGCCCGGCGCCTGGCCCCACATCCCACGCCCCAGCACCAGCAGCGCCACGCCGATCGCCTCGACCACACCCTCGTCGATGTTGCCCGCGCCGTCCCCAATGCCGCCTAACCCGCGCTCGAGCACCACGGCCAGGAATCACCTGCGGCGCAACGAGGTCAGGCCGTGAACGCGAAGGTCGGCATCGCCGCCGCCGCGACGATCCTGCTGATCCCAATCCTGATCGCCGCGCTGCTGCTCGGCGCGATCTCCGCCGTGCTCACCGGCGGCAGCGCTCAACCCAGCGCGAACGCGCTCGCCGACATCCCGCCCGACTACCTCCGCCTCTACCACCAAGCCGCGAGCACGTGCCCGGGGCTGAACTGGTCGATCCTGGCCGCCATCGGCAAGATCGAGACCGACCACGGACGCTCACCACTGCCCGGCGTCACCAGCGGCGAAAACCACGCCGGAGCCGGTGGGCCGATGCAGTTCCTCCAGGCCAGCTTCACCGGCGTCCTCGCCCGCCACGCCCTCCCGCCCGGCGGCGCCGCTCCACCGTCTCGGTACAACCCGCACGACGCCATCCACGCCGCCGCGCACTACCTGTGCGACAACGGAATCCGCCGCGGCGACCTCCACAAAGCGATCTTCGCCTACAACCACGCCGACTGGTATGTCAAGAAGATCCTTGCCCAAGCCCAGACCTACACCTCCGGCTCCACCGGCACCGGCGACTGCGCCACCGTCCACGCACCCAACCCCGTCGCGCTCTCCGCCATCACCTACGCCTGCGCTCAACGCGGCCTCCCGTACGTCTGGGGCGGCAACGGCCCCGCCGGCGGACACGCCGGATTCGACTGCTCCGGACTCACCACCGCCGCCTACCGCCAAGCCGGGATCTACCTGCCCCGCACCGCGCACACCCAGTTCCACGCCGGGCCCCGTGTCCCCGATGGGGAACCGCTGTCCCCCGGGGACCTCGTCTTCTACGGCAACCCCCACAGCAAGATCCGGCACGTCGGCCTCTATCTCGGTAGCGGCATGATGATCAACGCGCCGGACTTCGGCCAGGTCGTCAAGATCGAGCCCTTCCGGTACCCCGGAGACGACTACGCGGGAGCTACGCGCCCGGCAAGTTAGGATTTATTGCACGGAACCTACTTCTTCCTTGCCTTCTTGTCAGCGCCGCGACGCGATCGATGGCGAGACTCCAGGTAACGCCAGACGTGCGGATATTTGAAAAGTGGTCGGATCGTAAGACTCAGAACCACCGAAATTCCAGCGAATGCAAACGTCGAAGGCGGGAGATGAGCAATAGCGTTCCACATAGCTGACTCCTGGCGGCAGAGGTCTGTACCTCGCCAAGCCTCTAAACACCTGCGCCGCCCTGCAATCGTCTCCGACCTCCTTGTGCCCTACCTCTGAAACTGGTTTTCTCGTGTCAAGGACGGCTTGACATTGTTGGACAAAGATGCAGGCAGAGACAACGGAGGCGGAGACCACCAGTGGTCCGCCGTCAAGGTAATCCGGACGCAGTCTGTCAAGGCTAGCTTGACAGAAAGACTGGACAGCTGGAACCTGATTGAGTGAGCAGGACGTACCGGAACACACTCCGCACCCATGCAGAGTCCCTGGCTTCGCTGGGACGCGCATACGCGGACCTAGCCAGGCGGCATCGTGTTGTTGCAGACGCAGTGACACGAGGGAAGAGGCAAGTCACCGCGGATAGTGAGTTCAGTGAATGGATCTTCCAGGCTTGTGAGCTAGTTGCAGCGGCCGAGCGCTTGTTGTCCCTAGAGGTCGAACTCGCTCGGAACTTTGGCGTCAGATGGGACGACGTGGCTGATGCACTCGGCGTTAGCAGGCAGGCCGCATGGGAGCGGTTCGCTAAGCAGTCTCGATGGAACAAGACGAGACGCCTGTCGCAGGCCAGCCAGGCTCGCCGAGCCGCATGGATCCGAGACCTCCGCAAGAGCATCGGCGACGACGTCGACCAACTCCTGGCTTTCCAACAATGGCGTGAGCAAGGACGTGACGCGTCGCCACCCCGAGACTCATAAGTCACATCCTCGTCAGCAGACCACGCAACGCCGGAATGGCCGCGTTGCGCGAGACTATTCCGCGCGTACCTGACCACTTCCGCATACAGATGACCACTGGGTGTCCACTCGATCAGGTAGTGCAGATCCAGCGGAGCCTATAGCTGTTGGCCACCTCCTACTGTCTGTTCGCTGCCCGGCTTGAACCCACTGGCAACACAAGACGGTCATCGTCGTTCACAACCACTTGACTTCTCCGGATGAACGAAGCGTCCATAGTCGCGTCGCCCGCACACACCGGCAGCGCACCGGGGGCCACAACCGCCTCGGCCGGGGCATGACCACCCGACCACCGATCACGACGTGAATCGAGGGATGTCATGTCCACCACGAACCGCACCACCAACACCGATAGCTCTGTTCACCTCTTGCAGCCAGTCACCGACCCCAACTACGTCGCTCGCACTGACTCCGAGGACAAGCTATGGAAGGCGTTGCACACCAACCCGAACAGCACTACCAACGCTCTTGCTCACACGGCGGAGATCGGGAAGTCGACTGCAGCGAAGATCCTCGCCAGATGGGACAAGGAGCGCTGCGTCACCCGCACGCCCGGCATCGCCGAGGGAGGACGACGTGCCGCCGACCTGTGGGCGATCACCGAGACCGACGCACCCGATTCCCCAAGGGGTAGCAGCTCAGCAAATGACACCGCCGTGGAGGAGGCCGTCCCTGTGGCGCCCGTGCAGACCATGGCGCCTGAAATGTGCGCCGAGGATAGCTCGGGTAGCTCAGCGAACAGCCCGATCGCCCTTGTGCCAATGCCCTCGTGCGAAAACACTTGGCGCCAGTCCGACGCGACCACCGTGGCAAGCAGCGAGCCTGGCGCCACTGAGGACACCGTGCCTGTCAGCAGTGATGACTGCGACGACAGCGGCCCACTGCCCGACGGCGAGACGAAGTTGCAGCGCCTGGCACCGGGAACACTGCGCGGCATGGTCGAAGACTATCTGCGCGACCATCCCGGCGAGGAGTTCGGTCCCACCGCCATCGCCAAGGATCTAGGCGGCAAGTCCTCGGGGGCAGTGAGCAACGCGCTCGACAAGCTGGTCATCGACGGCACGGCCGTGAAAACCAACGACAATCCCAGGCGTTTCACCCTCGCCCCCGCCAAGCAGGGGGCTGCCTCTGGAATCGTCAAGTAGCCACGTTCTGTCGGCTAATGCGGTTGTGTACCAATGGGTATCCGTTGGTACACAACCACATTGGCACCCCAGGACGTCGTGTCCGCCGTTGGAGTGCGTCCGGCGCCGCCAACCCGAACGCAGGGCGTTGGGCAGCCAAACGGGCGGTATCGGCTTCCGACGCGTCTCGATGGATGCAGGTCCTACGTGAGTCGGTCGGGCAAATCGTTGTGGGGAGGGTGTCCCGTGGGCTCGCCGGGTTCGAGCTCGATTCGCCGGAGCGGATGCCAGGTGCCGTCCCAGCCGTCGATGGTGACGTGCTCTGGGGAAGGGCTCCATCCCGGCGGCCAGATCGCCGGGCGGGGGCGTTGGTGCTGTTCGTACCGTTCGACGAGCGCGGAATACTGGGGCAGCAAGGATTGCTTGATCAGCACGTTGTCGAATCGGGCTTCTTCGTCGAATGTCGCGTCGTCGAACCGGGTCATCGCCGCGAACCTCGCCCCGACGAATCTGGTGTGCCCGGTGAATGTTGCCCGGGCGAAGTTGCTCACGTCAGTTTCGAACGTCGCCTCGTCGAACATAGTGGGCCCAGCGAACACTGCACCGTAAAAACTGGTAGCCCTGGCGAACAACGCCTTGCTGAACCCGGCATAACCGTCGAACACCGTGCCGTCAAACGCAGCGGTCCCGAAGAAGGTCGCCCCGTCGAACTGCGCGGGCCCGGCGAACGAGGCCGCCAGGAAGGATGTGTCCCCGCCAAACGTCGCAGCGCAGAAACTGGCGCCGTGGGGAAGCTTGATCGCCTTGGGGATCGCGGCCTCTCGGTCCGCGGCGAGCTCGTTGATTTCGTTCGTGACGGCAGCTGTGTCGGCCTCGGCGAACGTGGCTCCGTCGAAGTCAGCGGACCCGGTGAACGTCACCGCGTCGAAGTGGGTGGGTCCGGTGAACGACGCCCCGGAAAATCCAGCGGCGAAAGTGAAGGTCGCGTCGAGGAAAGTCGTGTGCCCGAGGAATCTCGCGTCATTGGCCAGAAAGCTGCGGACGGTGCAACCGGCGAGGTTGAAGTCGATGAGGGTCGCGCCGGAGAGGTCGAGGTAGACATCTGCCCAGAAGGTGTCCAGGGGGTGCCAGACTTGGTCAGGGCCGAAGGCGCGGGGAGTCAGGTGGACGGCGAGCAGGCGTTGAGCGGTGAGCCGGACTTCCCGCTCCTGCAGACGCTCCTGATCCCCCGTGGCCGACTGCGGAACGGCGGACGGTGCCCGAAATCCCCCGCGCCGCCTGAAAACGAGCGTGTCCGAGGGCTCCGTAAACGGCATGCGCAGATACGCGCACAGCACGTTGACCACGGTCTGCCGCTGTGTGGGGTTGTCCTGCGCCAAGCGTTCCAGGGCGTACATCCCACCGAGTCGAACTGCGGCGTGCTCCGATCCCAGCTGCCCGACCGATGTGCTGTACAGCTCGGTCACGCGACGAGCCGCAGCATCGAACTCCGTTGTGTCAGCGACGCGGGCGGCGTGCAGGCGATTGGCCTCGGCGACCTGTTCAGCGTGGTCCTGGACGCGATCGCGCTGAGCCAGTTCCGCCGAGCGGTGGCGTAGCTCGGCGTGGCGGGCCTCCAACTCCAGTTCCTGGGTCCGCTGCCGTCTCACTGCCAGGTACAGGGCGAATAAGCCACCCCCCGCCACCATGACGGACGCCGCGATCTTCACCACGTCCAGCTGCGCCGCGGCCCTCTTCTCCGCATCGACGATGACCAGGCTGTCGACCCACCGCCACAACAACCACCCCACCGTCCCCGCCGCAAGCAGTACCACCAGGGCGACCACCGGCACTGTCCATCGCGGCAACGGCGGTCGCGACGGCGGGGAAGCGGGCCGTATGGCGGAGTCGTCGGTCATACTTCGATCATCCAGGCGAAGCCGCTAGAGCATGGACACGTTTCGACCGCGCGTCCTACTTCCGTGTGAACACGCCGAGTTCGCCGTCGCCGACCGGTTTCTTGGTCCTATGAGTCCTCGGCGGCGTGGAGTATCAGCAGAGCGTTCAGGTGGCGGCGGTGTTCGCCTCGATGGCAGCAGTCGTACTTGTGATCGTTGACTCGCTTCTTGATCGTCATGGTGACCGGGAACTCGTAGAACGTCTCGGCGGCGCTACGGCCCCCAAACGGAGCGGTGCTGATCTCCCTCCACCTCGAGAACGTTGCGGCTGTGCCCAGGCGGGAGCACGGAGAACTTTGCGCATCACTCCAGATCCAGCACTCGCCCCGCACCCACTCGAGCAACAAGTACGTACCTTCTCTAGGTGTGGCTCTGTCAGATACACGCCATGCCGTTGACGCTCGTGCCGCGCTGACCTTCTGAGTCCGCAGTCAGCGGATGGTCAGCTGCGTACACCATGGCTGGAATCCGAGCCGCTGCGCAGCAGCGCACGAGGCTCGGTTTGCGCTCTGTGCGCCCCAGCGGGCGAAGTCGTAGTGATGGACGGCGAATGAGGCAGCGTGCCTGCCGACCGCGGTCGACAGGCCACGGCCGCGCCAGGCGGGCGCGACGAGTACGCCGATGTCGCGGGGTTGGCCGGCGAAGGAGTTCAGGTTGGACGCGGCGACGAGCCGACCCTGGTCATAGAGCCCGAAGGTGTGTGCTGGCTGGTCGTTCCATCCGGACTCGGCCCAGTCCTGTTCGTCAACCAGCGCTCGCAGCTCGGAAACCGCAGCGGCATCCACCGCGACGACACCTGGTGCGGGGCCAGGATCGGTATCCAGGTAGGTGTGTTTGCTCGGCCCGACCACCCGAAGTGACCGTGCTGCGGCAAAATCTCGCCAGAATGGCACGTTTTGGATCGTCTTGATCGAATCGGCCGTCAACTCCTCATGGACAACGCGACCAGCCTCCGGCGGCGCCGACACATGAACGCCCTCGCCGCGCCAGACGATGTAGTACCCCTCGATAGGGCCAGGCTTCGTGCGCGGTACTGCAGTCACTCGTTGCCACAGATCGCTTCGGTCGAGACCAAACACGCTGGCATACCACGCGTCCAGGCACGAAACAGTGGAGGCCAGCATTCTCCGACCCTACCTGTCATATCAACACTGCCAAGCTCAACCATGCGGATAGCCCATGGCTTGCCGTGACGGCATACGTCGCTGCTACATCGGTCGACCGCCCGGGCGACGCTGCGCCATCAACGCGAGGGAGCCTGGTCGTCGTTGTTGGTCATCGCGTTCTCCGTTGCCAGGTTGCGCCAAGGCTGTATTCGTTGTCCGGGAACGGTTACAGGCGTGGTCACCATGACCACCTGAGGGCGTCGGCGGCGCTGTCGGGGAGGCAGCAGCAGGAGTCGCCGGTGCTGATCCGCACTCCGGGCACCTCGTTGGGCAGGCTGCAGTCGCTGTCCTTGTCGCCGGGAGTGCACACGACGCGCCCGATGGTGTGGTCCATGAATTCGGCGCCCTCGGTGGCGATCCGGATGGGTGTGGCGGGGTCGTAGGCCGTGAGGGCGGCGATCAGGTCGCTACGGTCGTGATGCCGTTGTCGTGCACGGTGATCACCTCTCGGCGTGGCGCGTGTTGGTGGTGTTCAGCGGGTGGCGCGGAGTGCGGCGGTGGCGGCGCGGCCGATGGCTTGGGCGGTGGTGGTGGGGTCGGTCATCACGTGCACAGTGGTTCCGGTCAGCGGGTTGCGCCAGGGCACGTCCGGGGTGATCCACAGCACGGCGCATCCATTGGCCCGCAACCGGTCGAGGAGTTGTTGCCCGCGTTGGCGGGGTTCGGGGCGGAAGTCGCCGTCGGAGACGATGACCAGCAGCCGGGCGGCGCCGGGGCGGGAGAGGTCGAGTGCGCCGTCGAGGGCGTCGATGGCGGTGTCGACGGCTTCCCAGTTGTCGCGGGTGGCGAAGTCGGTCACGGTGGCGGGTGCGGTGCCGGGGTGGGTGATCGGGCGGACGTGGTGGCCGAAGATCACGGTGGCGGTGTCGGCGGGCACCGGGGTCTGCGCGGCGGCGGTGGCCAGAATCCACGCAGTGGAGGCGACCGGTTCCGCGAAGGCGTTCATGGACCCGGACACGTCGCAGGCAATGCCCAGCCGCAGCGGTGGGATGGGTACGGCGGCGCGAGTGGTGCGGGTGAATGGTTCGGCGGTCGGCATCGCCCCGGAGGCGAGTTGTGCCTGGCGTGCCAGCGCGCCGCGCATCCGCAGGCGTCCGGGTGGGATCGGCGAGGTCGTCTTGGTCGCGACCCGCTCACGTGCTCCGGCGGTGGTGAGCGCGCGCCCGAGCACCCGTGCGGCGGTCCGCTCACTGGTGGTGGGCGGGCGGGTACCGGTCGTTGCGGTGGGGCCCTTCCGCGAACCGCTGGGTGTGGAAAACACGGTGCGGGCGGTGTCGGCGGCGTTCTTCGCTGCGGCCTCGGCGGCGGCTTTCGCGCGGGCGGTGACCTCGGCGGGATCGTCCGGGAGCTTCGCTCGTGCCACCGCGCGTGCCACCTTGCGCAGGGTCTTGCCGATCGCGTCGGCCAGCGGGGACGGCGTCGGGGTGGCGGACGGGTCGGATGCGGCGGTCGGGTCTTCCAGGTGCGGCGGCACGGTGTCGGGGTCGGGCCCGATGATCTCGCACCATTGGCGGCCGAGGTCGAGCATGGCGTCGGTGTCGTCGTCGGCGACGCGGAATGCCTTGCGCCACAACGCCGGCAGCTTGCCGAGTGTCTCCGCGCCGAGCACCGCTTCCACGGCGAGGGCGACGGGGGCGGTTTCGGCGCGGGTGAGGATGCCGCCGTCGGTGCGCGCGAGGAACAGGGCTGCGGTACGGGCGGCATCGCGCGGGGTCATCGCCGGGGCGAGGGCGGGGTCGTTGAGGTTCAGGCCGTCGGTGACGATGGTTTTCACGCACGCGCGCAACCAGTGCCGGTCATCGGGGCGGCGGCGGATCTGCGCGCGTTCAATCCGGGGCTCTTCCAACAACAGCGCGGCCTCGACCGCGCCCGGGTCAGCGTCGGGCGGGGGCGGCACCCAGCGGGTGTGTTTGCTGTGTGCGCATTCGTGGGTCAGCGCGCCCCACATGGGGGCGTAGCGTGTGCGGTCGCTGATCCGGTGCGGTGTCGCGGTGGCGGGGTCAACCGGGTGCAGGTGGGTCCCGTCGATTTCGATCATCGCCATGGCGGGCAGGAAGCACGCCGGGGCACCGTGTCCGGCGCCGGGGGCGATGGTGACAAGGAGGTCGTCGCGGTCGGCGATGACCGGGACTTCGGCGGTCAGCGCGGCCGAGAGCGCGTCCCATCCGGGGGCAGCGGGGAATACGGCCGAACCGGTGGCGGTCGGATCGGCGATCATGTGCGCGGTCATCGCGGGTGTCCTTTCCAGACGGTCCGAGTGGGGGTGTTAGACGCGGGCGCCGAGTGCCAGCGGGGCAACGGTTTTACCGAAGGCGGTACGTACGGCGGTGGCCACGATGTCGCGGTCTTCTTCCGGGGCGGTGCCGATCAGGTTTCCGGCGGCGGCGTCGACACCCAACACATCGGAGATCTTCTGAAACGCCAACAGTTCCCGCAGTTGCGGCGCCCACCGAACCTCGCCACTGGCCTGCCGGGTGGACAGGTTGCGTGCCACCGCCACGGCCCGTTTGTCGATCTTGAGTTGCGCGGCGAGGTCGTAGTCGGTGGAGACTTGGATTTGCACGGAAAACCGTGATGCCAACGCATCCGAGAGCACCGCGCCGTGCACACCGGGGTTGTGTCCGGCGACCACGTAGAACCCGGGGGCGGCGTCGATCACCTCACCGCCGTTGGCTTTGATCAGGATTTGGCGGC
The DNA here is from genome assembly GCF_900103775.1 of Allokutzneria albata. Classification (GTDB taxonomy): domain Bacteria; phylum Actinomycetota; class Actinomycetes; order Mycobacteriales; family Pseudonocardiaceae; genus Allokutzneria; species Allokutzneria albata. The sequence continues at coordinate 5,184,581 of NZ_LT629701.1, forward strand.
GGCCGTCCATCGCCGGGTAGACCACGGCGAGCACGGTCGGCGGGATGAGCGTGGCGTCGTCGATGAACAGGGTCCGGCCTTCGCGCATCGCGCGCACGAGCGGGCCGTGCACGAACACAAACTTCCCGTCCGGGGTTTGGGTGTACTCGCCCACGATGTCGGCAACCGTGGTGTCCCCGTCGCCCTGAACCGTGACCAGGTCACCGAAAGCGGCCTCGACGACCGAGGTTTTCCCGGTCCCGGGTGGCCCGTACAGCAGGGCGGCGACCCCGGCGTCGCGCAACCGCCGCAACGCGGTCACGTCCGGCATCCCCGACAACATCCGGGGGTGGTAGGTCATCCCGTTCGGCCGTGTCACCGGACCGGACGCCACCGCCGCACCGGGCGCGGGCGCTGCCGGGGCGGGCACGCCGCGCGGACTCGTGCGGCGACGGGACCGGGGCACGCCCACCGCCGCCGGGGCGGGGGTGATGGTGGCGGCGGCAACCGTCGCAGTGGTCGCGGTCGCCCGGTACATCAACGGCGCGGCCGACACGACGCGGGCCGCCCCCATGCCCGCGAGCACGGTCAGCGCGTTGCCGACCGCACCCGACGACCGCCCGCCCAACAGGGCGGCGATGGTGCGCGGGGTCAAGTCCGTGCCCGCGTTGTCGGCCAATACCCGCGCAACCATGGCGCGGAGTTCGCCGTTGCGTAGCCGGTGCGCCGACCCGCCCGCCGGGGCGGCGGGCGTGGCGGTGGCGGGCGTGGTCGGGGTGGTCATCGCGGGTTCCTTTCGATCAAGCCGGTCCGGTGCCGGGTCAGGCGATCGCGGTGTCGTCGGGGGTGTTCTGGTGGGTTTCGGCGGCGGCGTCGGCCGTTTCCTGACAACGGTGCCCGTGGTCGCCCTACTCGCAATCGCAGTAGGCGGTAACTGTGCCGTTGTTTTCGGTGATGGTGTCGGCGTAGCACATGGTCGACTTCTATTTCTGGACAAGGCTCACGCCGGACGTGGCATTCGCTATGACCTCCGACTTTCCGGTGAACAACCCAAATATAACTCGACCACGCCGCGCGCACAATCGGAATCAGGGTGTTTTTCAAGACTCTTTTCTCAATGAGATGACATTAGCCGTCGCAATGAAACCCCATGAATGCAAACCCAAACCCCACGACACGCGCCGGCAACAATTCCGGCACGGCAACACTGCGAAAAATATAAAACAACCATAAAGAAGGGCGTACGGTCGGGGATGTGGGGGGCCAGGCGAGGTGAGCACCCTCAACTGCCGCGGCGGACGCGACCGCACCCGCCCCGATGTGTTCCTCCGCTTGCGGGCAAGCGAGTCTGGGCTACCAGCTGATCCACCCATAGCGCGCTGGCCAGCGGCGATGCGAGGGGCACGGGGTGGTTGTCTAAGGTGATCCTCCGTCTGATCCCCAACCTGATCCCCTGTGTGAACCCCTGACGGCAGGGGCCGTCGGCACCGTCGCCTCTCCCGACAGTGCGGCCCCTCACGTCCTGTCTTCGACAGTGCGCGACGCGTACACCAGCCCCAGTCTGCGGCCTCGCTCGCTTGGCCGAGGGACTCGCAGCGTCGGATTGACGGCGCGTTTCGCGCGCACGGGAAGAGTCCGTGACGGCATGGCAATCCGAAAGTCCTCAAGTGTTGTTCGGCCTACCGCCTCTCCGACTGAGAGGCGGGTACGAGTCTTTTCGATCGGCCTCGCCAGCGCCGCTGTGCGACGAGCGAGGACATCTTGGGAGGCAGTGCTGGTTGACGTGACTCCGAACGCTTGAACGTGCACGCCACGTCGGACCATAGCATCCGGAGACGAGCGCCGAAAAAGACAGCAGAAGGACAATCTTCTGTACTTGCGAAGGCTTTGCGCATGGCCGCAGGCGACTTCAGGCGCGCGCGCCAGATTCCTAGCGAGAACGCTGCGGCGGCCGAGAGCGCGGTGTGCAGCGGTCTCGACGGCGCCAGCGGGCATGAGCGTGCTGTCTTCACCGCGTCGGGCCGCGGCCATGCTCGCCTCTGGCGGCTGGTCCTGCGGGCACGGTCGCGATGTCGCGGTGGCTCAAGCGCAGAGCGAGTTCACGCGCCTGCGGGCTGGGTGCTTCGTCGATCTCGGCGAGGCGGGTGGTCAGCAGGGTCAGCGTCCGGGGGATGGCGTCGGCCTGACCGAGGTTGGCTTGCAGGCGCATGATGTCGCGGTAGAGCAACTCGTTGTAGGGGTCGAACGCGCGGGCGATCTCCAGCAGGTCAAGCGTCTGCTGCGGATCGGAATCGACCAGGGCCCGTGCCAGCGCAGCCACCGCGTCCAGGGCATCGCGGCGGACCGCTTCGCGTACCGGCTCGATCCACGCGCCCGTCATACCCTCGGCCACCGGTCCGCCGTAGCTGTTCACCACCTCCCGGTACGCCTTCACCCGCGCCTGCTCACTGGGGGCGGCACGGCGCGCGGACACCGCGGTGGCGAACCGCCAGTAGTCGACGCGGACCTTCGCCGGGTCAAGCCGGTAGCGGCCGTTGTCGACCACAGCGATCTCGGCGACCGCCCCGTCCGTCGCCGCGGCCAGGGCGTGGCGCAGTCGCGCCAGCGCGGTGTGCAACGCGTTAGTCGGGCGAGCTGGTGGGTCTTGTCCCCACAAGGCTGACACCAGCGCCTCGCGAGTGGTGCCGTCGGGATGCATTGCCAACAACACCAGCAGTTCCCGCGTCTTGGGCTGCAGCGCCCCGGTGATCTCGTGCCGCTGCCCCTCGGTCTCGGTGCGGCTTGGCGCGGGGTGCCAGTGCACGCGTGGTGTCCCGAGCACGGTGATGGTGATCTCCCCCGGTGCAGGATCGAGGTCATCGAACGCGCGGGCCGCTGATGAGGTTGTGGCTGCGGTCGCAGTGGATTCCCTTCCCGGGACCGCTTCGGTGGTGCCATCGGGCTCACGGGGGAATTCGGTGTCGGTGACGGAAGTCCCCGTGGTACTCCGCTGGCACGGGACGGTTGACGGTGTCGGGCTCGTCTCGGTGACTTCCAGGTCGGTGGCGCAGGCCGATGTGGCTTGGCCGTCTCCGGTGGCAAGAAATGTGCGGGGAGCAGCCGAGGGTGTGACGCTGCGGGTGAGCCGTGCGGGCCGCTGCTCGGTCTGAGGCGGCTGGTGGTGACGAGTTGCGGCACGCAGCCGGTACACCGTGGGCGCGGTGGGGATGTCGACGTGCTCGCGGCAGCTAGTTCGCGTGCGCTTGCGCTGGTGGCGGCGCAGGAGGAGCAGCACGCCGCTGAGGATGGCGGCGATGCCGGCGGTGAGGATGCCGGCGGTGTTGGTGTTCTCCGTGGAGGTCTCGCGGTCGACGGCCTGTGCGGGAGCCGGAGTTCCGGGTGGTGTGGATGAGCGTGGGCTCGATGGCTCGGGCGGTGTGGGATGGCTCGGTGGTTGTGGTGGTGGAGGCGGGCTTGGTGGTGCTGGCGCGACGGGGCCCGTGCCGCGGTAGGTGATCGTCCATCCGGGACGGATCTTGTGCGGGTTGGTGAGGGTTCTGCCGTCGGATTGCGTGATTCCTGTGTTCTGCGCGAACAGGATCGGCCACGCGGTGCCGTCACCGAGGAGGCGTTCGCTGATCCGCCACAGGCTGTCGCCGCGCCGGACGCGTTCACTGGCCATCGGCGGTGGTGCCGGGCGGCCGGGCGAGAGCGCGATCGGCTCGCGCCGAAGGTCCGTGGTGTGCTCGACTACGGTCGGCATGGTTGTGGCAGTGGCGACGCGTTGGGTGAGCAGGGAGAGCACGAGGCTGCCGACGAGCATGGTCGCCCCGCGCCGAACAGGCCCTCGGCGAGGGCGTCGGAGTGTGCGATCGCAGGCGAACTGGAGCGCGCACACCGCGATCTCGGTGGTGAACCACGCCCACAGCAGCCAGCAGGCGCAGGCGAGGCCGTTCAAGATCAGGGCCTGACTGGGTGGTGTGGTCAGGGCGAACACGATGACCTCGCCGGTGGGCCACTGCTCCGGTAGCGGCCAGCCGACGGCGTGCACGAGCGCGATCGGCAACCCGACCACCACCGTGGCAAGCACAAGCAGGGCCCCCAGACGCCGGGTTGCGCGCAGCAGGGGCCCGTCGTGGTGGAATTGGGTGTTCATGGTGTGCCGCCGGGGGTTCGAGTGCGGGTCATCTCGCCTCCATGGGGGTGGGAGCGGGCGTGTCCGCGGTCCCCGGTGTTGTGGCATCGCGAGGGCGCGGTGGTGTTGGTTCTGCTGCTGTTGCTCGCCGGGTGGTGTTCTTCGTCCCCGTCGCGCCGCCGGCGGTCTTTCTGCGCTTGGTGCGGGCGGTCGGGCGCATGTCGCGCCAGCGCGTGAGGTCTGCGACCGGGATGTCGGTGAACCGCGCCAGTTCGTCGATCGCGATGTCCTCGCTGGCGTTCGTGAGGATCTCGCCGAGCTGGCGTTCGACGTCCTCCAGGTGCTGGGCGACCGCGGTGCGGCGTTGGGCCAACTCGAAGATCTGCTTTGCTGCCTCGGCTCTCCGTGTACTGCGTGAGGCGTCACTGTCGGCGACGCGTCGCTGGACTTCTTCTGGTGTTGTCATGGCGACGGTTCCTTTCCTCGGCTCGGATGCGGCGATGTGGGTGTTCAGGGTGTGCTGCTTGGGGTTCGGGGTTGGGCGGTTGCGGTGGCGGTGACGGTCAGCTCGGTGATGCCGAGCAGCCGCAGTAGCTGGGTGGGGCGGGTGATCGTGACGATGACCGTCACCGTGGTGCTTGTGGCGCTCGCCGTGCCGGTACGGCTTGCCTCGCGCAGGAATTCCCGCGCGGCAGCTGCGGAGGCGCGGGGTGAGAGGCGCACGGTGCCGGTGGAGCGGAGGTGGTCGAGGTCAAGTTCCTGGGCGCCGGTGCGAGCGGCTTCGCGGGCAAGGCCGAGGGCGTCGATCTTGGCGGCCAGGGCGTGGCCGCCGTCGAGCACGAGGCCGGCGGCGGCAAGGATCGTGGTGGTCAGCACGACCAAGAACGCGGTCACGGCCGGTCTCCGCCCGTGGTGGCCCTGTAGCGATCCAGCGGTGAACTCGCGTGGCTGGTGAGCCCGATGCGGCCGGGGATGCTGAGGGAGGTGAGGTCGGCGACGTCGACGGGGCAGGTGAGTGTGACGGTGATCGCCCCACCGGGACGGAAGCCGGTGGTGTCCACGGTGACCGTGCTCCCCCGGCACCGCAGGCGACTGTCGGAGAGCGCTCGATCGGCGACGGCGCGGGCGGCGGTGTGTGCGTCGGGGGCGGTGCGGGCGAGGCTGCCCGCGCGGGCGGCCTGGTGCGCGGCGTCGGCTAGCAGCATCCGTGCGTCGACGACGCGGCCGCACAGCACGAGGAACAGCACTAGCAGCACGGCCAGCGGAGCGAGCAGCACCAGCTCGACCGACGCCGACCCGGTGTCCTCGGCCAGCCATCGCCGCAGGACGCTCGGCGACCGTTGCGTGACGGCCACGTCGACAAGAGCGGGTGTCAGCCCTTGTCGCGCGGTGCTCCGCGATCGCATGTGGCCTGCTGGTGGTCGGGGTTGCCGCGGCGTGGTCATGGCTGTGTCCCGGGCGAGGCGGTGAGGCGTTGGACGGGCCCGGCGGCTTCGGCGCGCACGGGCAGGCGCAGGCCGGGCAGGATGTTGGTCGCGGTGCCGGACACGCGCACCACGACCTCCCGCTGCCCGCGGGTGAGAGCAACGCGGCTGGCGCGCAGCGGCCCGGCGCCGAGCTGGTCGAGCACGCGCTGCGCGGCGGCCTCGCCGTGGCTCGCCGTGGCGTCGACGACGCGGGCGGCGGCGAGCCCGGTGGTCGCGGCGGCGCGGGCGATGTGGGTGGCGTGCGCCCACACCGCGATCTGGAAGGCCAGGGTGACCATGAGCATCACCAGCGGCGCGGCGATCACCAGCTCCACGGTGGCGCTGCCGTTCTCTTCCCGCAGGAGCCGCCGCAGCCGCCCCCACCGATCAGTCCTCTGTGGACTGTTTGGGGTGGTGTCGTGGGTGTTCATGGCTAGAGGGTGATTCCGCGTGCTTTGGCCGTGATTTTGGCGGCGATGATCGCCATTATGGCGATCGCCGTGATCGCCAACGCGGCGATGACGATGACGGCCTCGGTGGAATAGCCGTCGTCTTCGGTGCGCAGTCGACGCCAGAGCACGCGCAGGTGCAGCAGCACCAGCTCCCATTCACTGAACATGATCACGTCTTCTTTCTGTTGGCGGGCAAAGGAGTTGCTCAGATGCCTCCCAGGACCACGGCGAGGGCGGGGTAGCCGAGGAAGAGCAGGAACCCGGCGCACAGCAGCACGGTGGGCAGGGCCATGCGTTCGGTGGCCACCGCGGCGGCGGCCTCGGTGTCGGCGGCCTGGCGCTCGCGCAGCGAGGCGGTCTTGGCGGTCAGGCTTTCCCGGACGCGGGCGCCTTCGGTGCCGGCGAGGCTGAGCACCGCGCCGACCTCCCGCAGCGCCGGGACACCGAGATCAGACCCAAGCTGGGCGAGTGCGGACCAGGGGTTGGTGCGCGTTATGCGGGCGGTGGCCAACGTGGCGCGGATGCGGGTGAAGGCGGTGGTGTCGCTGATGGTGGCGGCGTCGGTGAGCGCGCTTTCGACTCCGGCTCCGGCGGCGAGCAGAATCCGCGCCATCGACAGATACCCGGCCACCGCGTGGTCGAGTTCGGCGCGCAACCGCTGGGCGCGGCGGGCGAGCGCGAGATCCGGGACGACGAACCCGGCCACCGCACCGAACAGTCCGACCAGCACAGCTATCTCCCACCCCGGTCCGGTGTCGAGCAAGGCGAGGGCGACGCAGGCGAGCACGGGGAGGACGAGCCCGGCTCCGGTAGCAAGTAGCTGCGTCTGAACGTGCCGGTCGATCGCGGTCTCGGTCAGCGCGAGGTCCCCGCGCACCCGTGTGCTCGGCAACCCGAACGCCGCGAACACCCGCACCCGCCGAGCCACCGGTGTTTCGATGAGTTGTTCGGGGGTGTGCAGGCGGTGCAGGACGGTGGCCAGCGACGGCCGCGCGGGGCGTGCCCAGACGAGCAGAGCCCACAGGCCAAGCCCCAGCCCCGCTCCCAACGCCACCATCACGATCACGACGACCGCCCTCCCGGCTGGGTGATGAGCAGGCGTGGGGGTTCCTCCACACGGGACAGTCGCATCAACCACGCCATCGCCCCGGCGAACACGGCACCGACGAGGCTGAGGACAAGTTGTCCGGTCGTGGTGTCGTAGGGGGCGAGGAAGTCGCGGTTGAACACCACCATGCCGGTGGCGAACAGGATCGTGGTGGAGGCGATGACGCGGACGCTGGTCCTCGTGCGGGCCCGGGCGGTGTCGATGCGGATCCGCAGCCGTGCCTGCACGCTCGCCTCAGCGGCGAGCTCGCCCAGCAGTGGCGCGAGAGTGCGGGCCTGGCGGGAGGCGGCGAGTACCAGGACGGCGATCACGACGTCGGCGGTCGAGTCGGCAAGCTCATCAGCGAGCTGGCGCAGCGCGGGCACCAGCGGACCACCGGCGGACAGGGTGCCGGCGAGCGTGGTGACCTCGGCCCGGATGGCCTCAGGCGCGGTGGTAGTGGTGGCGCGCAGCGCCTGCTCCAGCCCAGCCGCGGCGGCCAGGACATCGCGCAGCTGCGCGGTCCACGCAGCGATCGCCTCGATCCGATCGACTCTCGTCCGCAGATCGCCTGTCGCGCGCGCGATCCAGGGCGCGCCGAGCACCCCCACCGCGGCGAGCAGCCCGGCCACCGGCCATCCCGTCACCACGCCGACGAGCAGCCCGGCGACCAGCGCGACGGCCCACCACCGTCGCTCGCCACCGAACAACCGGAGCCGGGCACGGGGTGGTCGCGGGATGCGTCGGGCACCCGCGATCGCGAGCAGGGCGCCGGTGCCGATGCCCGCGCCGACCAGGACGCCGGTCAGCAGCGGCGTCACGGTGACCACCCCGACGAGGACGCGAGGGCAGGGTTGTAGCCGTAGTCGCACAGCTGCTCGACCGTGCGCTCACGCAACGGCGCCGCGGGCACGGCGCGGCGATCGGGTCCAGGGGCCCAGATCTCATTCGAGATGACCTGGGCGCCGTCGACGCCGGTGACCTCGCGGATCGAGGACACCACCCGCGCACTGGGCTGGCCGCGAGGGGAATCCAGGTGCACCACCATGTCCACCCCGGCGGCGATCAGCGCCGCGGTCGCCTCGAACGGCAGGCGCTCAGCCTGGGCGGCGTAGGCGGCGAGCTTGAGGAACACCCCGTCACTGGCGGAGGCGTGCACGGTGGACAGGGACCCGTCGGTGCCCATGCTCATCGCCGCCAGCATCGGGATCACCTCCGCGCCGCGGACCTCGCCGACAAGCACGCGGTCCGGGGACATCCGCAGCGACTGCCACACCAACTCCGCCGCCGACACCGCGCCCACGCCTTCGACGTTGGGTTCGCGGGCTTGCAGCGCAACACGATCCGGATGCCGGGCATCGTCATCGAGGCGGAGCTCGGCGACGTCCTCGACGGTGATCAGCCGTTCCCACACCGGGATCTCCGCCGCCAACGCCCGCAACAACGTGGTCTTACCGGCGGCCGCGGCACCGGAGATCACGATGTTCTTGCGTGCTCGGACCATCGCGCCGAGCAAGTTCTCCAAGGCGACGGTGATCGTGCCGTTCGCGCGCAGCTGGGCAAGGCTCACGTGGCGCAGCCGGTGACGGCGGATCGACAACGACGGCCGCGCGGTCACCGCCATCACCGCCGACAACCGCGCGCCGTCCGCCAGCACGAGGTTGACGATCGGCGCGGCCCGATCGAAGCGCCGCTCCTCCACCCCAGAGCGCGCGGCGAGCTCGCGAATCAGCTCCACCAGCTCGCCGTCGGTGGCCACGACCGGGGCCAGGCGGGCGCGGCGGCCGTCGTGGTAGCGCACGAACACCCGGTCGCAGCCGGTGATGTTGATGTTCTCGATCGCCTCATCGGCCAGCAGCGGCTCCAGCCCACCCAACCCCAGCAGGTCATCGAGCACCCCGACCAGCACCCGCTGCTCGATCTCGTGGTCCAGCAACACTCCACCCCGACCCAGCTCACTGCACGCCTGGGCGTCCGCGACGCGCCGCCCGAGCTGTTCGGCCAGCACGCGCCGCTCCTGCGCGGTCAGCGGCGGGCGTCCGGCGGCTTCATCCGCCGCGACCCGCTCGGCCAACCCGGCGGTGATCTCCGTGCGCAACCGCTGCCGTAGCCGCGCGCGTGCCTCGGCATCGCCGGGCGAACGGTGCGGAAGATCCGCCGGGCCGGGCAAGCGCTGCTGCTCGGAGGCGGTCATGACCGCAGCCCGAACGCCAGCTCGACGTCCCCACACGCTCCCTGCAGGGGCGCGTGCAGCGGTCCCGTGGCCGTGGTGGTGCGGAGGCGGTGCTGGTGGTGCCGGTACAGCAGGTTCGCCAGGCGGGCCGCCGCGTGCCCGAGCGCGGACCGCGACGGCGCCTGGTGTGCGCGGGAGGGCCGGTAGAGGGCGGCGGCTCCGCGCGCATCCCAGGGGAGGCGGCCCATGACCGCGATCCCCAACGCGGCGGCGACCTCGGCCTCGCTGTGGCCCGGTCCGGCGAGCACGAACGCCGGTTGCGGGGTCAGCCCGGCGATCATCGGCAGCGCGTCGAGCGCGTGGGCAAGATCGGCGTCCTGGGCCCGCGCCACCAGCACCACCGCGTCCGCGACCCGGACCAACGGCAACACCACGGACTCGGCATCCAGGCGCCCACAATCCACAATCACCGCTGGCCCTCCCGGACCGGCGGCGTGACGCAGCAGCATCGGCTGCGCGGCGAGCACGGACAGGGCCGCACGCGCCTGCCTCGCACCCACCGGGCCGACGACCGCCAGTATCCCTGAGGGCAGGGCCCGGGTGTGGGTGAGCAGCAGCGAGCCGTACCCGGGATCGCTGTGGGAGCGGGCGTGGGCGGCCAGGCTCACCAGTCCTGGCTCCCCCAGTCCGCACCGCGCGGCGAGATCCCCGCCCGCAGGATCGGCTTCCACCACCACCGCGCCGTCGCGGGTCGGCCAGCAAACGGCGAAGGCCAGCGCGGTGGTCGTCACCCCGGGCGAGCCCTTCACCGACGCGATCGCCAGCAACATCACCGACCACCCCCGTGGGCCAGGTGCACCACGCTGAGCTGGCCGACCGGCACCGCGGCGACCGCGCGGGCCTCCCGTTCCGCCAGCAGCAGCGACAACACGGTCTTGTCGCCCTCGCGGGCGTTGACGTCCACCACGACCGCCGTCCACGCCGAACCCGGCATCGACGGAGCTGTCCCGGACACAGTCGAAGCGGTCGGCGACGACGTCGGGCTGGCCTGGACGGCGACACGGGCGCCGCGCGCCAGCGACGGGGGCCACTGCCCCGGCGACACCACGACCGCCACCACCGCCCGCCCGGCGGGCGGGGACTGTGCCGCGCCGAGCAGGCCTCGGGTCAGCAGCGTGCCCGCCGGGACCGCGTACGCCACTGCCTGCCCCACCACGGTTCCGCTCGCGGCGGCGGGCACGGCATCCAGGCCAGTATCGACAGCGATCCCGACAGTCGTCAGATCCTCTCGCGCCAGCACGCTCCCGGCGTCGACCGGACGGGCAAGCACGAGCACCGTCTCCCGCGCGCCCCACTGCGCCGCGACCAGAGCACCCGCGCCCGCGCACACCGTCACCAGCAACAGCGCGGCCACCAGATGCGGAACACTCCGCCTTGGCACTCCAGAACTCGTGGCGCCCCAACTCTTTCCCGCCGGGGCACCGGAGGGTGGGACGGGACTGTGAGCGATCACCTCTGACCTCCTCCAGGCACAGCGCTACCCGCGACGCGTCACCAACGCGCCGACGACACTCACGAAAGTTGTTGTGCTACAGGGAAAACAGGGGGCGCTAGACGGTGGCCAGCGCCTGAACCTCCACCACTCGCGCGCTCGCGCGGCCGGTCATCGTCAACTCCGGCAGCACTCCCGCTTGCCCCGCGCCGGCCCAGGTCACGCGCCAGCGCACCGTCGCGGTCACCGCGAACACCCCGCCGCGCTGCCCGGTCGACGGGAACCGGAACACGTGCCCGCAGTCAGGCGAGGCCGCACCCGGGGCCCCGCCCGGCACGTACGGGGTCCCGGGCCCGCTACACGACACCGTCGTGCCGTCGCCCATCGACCACGACACCAACACCGGGGTCGCGGTCGCGGTCACCGACACCCCCGGCACCGCAACGGTTTCCGACACCGAACGCCAACCCGCGCGCTCCAGCCACAACCACGACGGCAACCCCACCAGATGCCGCAGCCCCGGGCTCATCACCACCCGAGGCGCCGGGAGCCGAAGCCGTCCCCGAGCCTCGCGCGCCACCTCCTCCGGCGACGGCGGAGCAGGCGCGCCCGGGCCGAGCACCACGAACTCCGGCCGCTCCCCCGGACAGCTCTTCAAGTAATGCCGGTGCCCAGCGGGCGCGTGCCGCGTTGCTCCGCCCTTCGCGCCGAGCAACGCTTCGAACGCGGCGCCGTCAACGATCTCGTAGTAGGTGCACGCCGACCTCGTCGCGCCCTCCACCTTCAGACGCTCCCGAGCGGCGTTCGGGCTCGGACGCGTCCCGGCGGCGAGATCGCAGCCACCCGTGGCTTGCTCGCACACCGCGCTCCCCCACCCGCGCCCCGCCGACGCCGGGCCCGCGGCGGCGAGCACCAACACTGACGCGAACACCACCGTGGACAGTCCCCGGGTCAGCATGTTCCCGCCGCCCTCAACCGGAAATCGGTCACCAGCCACACGCCGTCACGCAGCACAACCGACGCCTCGATCCGGTGCCGCCCACCCACATCCGCCGGATCAGCCAGTTCACCGGTGGAGTTGCGCTTCACCCAGTTCGAGTCATCACCGCAATCGGAGATCCTCACCTCGGTTGGCGCATCGGCGGGTTCCGCGCGGGTGACTGTCGGCGAGATCGTCGGACGCCCCTTCGACGTGACGCCCTTGCGGTGATCATCGAGCAGCGACGCGAGAATCTGCTCCAGCGCGTGGTCCGCGGCGAACCTCTTCAGCCCTGGCGACGCCGCGTCCGAGGTCTCCGCCGCCACCGCCATCGCCTCCCACATCCCCGCATACGCCGCCAGCGCATCCCGACGAGCGACCTCGCCCGGAGAAGGCGTACTCGTCGGCCGGCTCTGCGGCGAAGCAGGAGCACCTGGCGGCGGAGCCAGCGGAGCCGAGGCGCAACCCACCACGGTCAGCGCGACCGCAGCCGTCCGCACCGAGCACTTCGCGGCAATCCACACACGATGCGATGCCATGGCCTCAACCCCCGCAAACGCGATTCCATTCGTTGCCAAACCTGTATAACGCGGACTCTTCAACGCGCCGCAACAGGAGAATGGACGCGCATTTCCGCGCGTACGACAAAATCAGGCGAACACCTACATCCACGCCTACCCAGGCGCTGAACTGCGCGTTCTCGGCAGCGTCGACCTCATCCGAATGAGCGAGAAACACACGTGCGCCCACCGACAGGCGTTGACGACAACGATCCCGCCGGATTCCACTCACCTAGCCCAGAAGGGACACGACCGGCCTGCCCCGAGGGGGAGAAATGAACTCACAACAACCGCGATCCCTGACACGCGTCGCCGTGGGCGTGGTGCTGACACTCGTGGCCGGGTGCAGCTCGGAACCCGAGCCGCCGACGGTAACCACGCGAACCAGCTCGCTCACCTCCAGCCCGCTCGCCCCGACCCAGCTCCGCCCGGTCCCAGCATCACCGAGCTCCCCCAACCCCAGCGCGGAGCACGCCGTGCAGCAGGCTGTGCAAGCCTATTCGTTGATGTGGCAGGACTTCGCGCAAGCAGCGGCCACCTCCGACCACCACTCTTCGCTGCTAGCCCAGCACGCCAGCGACCAAGCCCTCCGCGAACTCCGCGGCATGCTGTTCACCAACTCCATCCAAGGCGTCTTCGTCCTCGGCCGCCCCGCCGTCACACCGAGACTGCTCGCGGTACGCGTACCCGAACTGCCCATCGAAGTCCTGCTGACCGACTGCCACGACGACGACGCCTGGCCCCGCTACGCCTTCGGCGGTGGCACGGCGCCCAAACCACGCTCTTCGGGGCGACGCCACATCAACGCCACCGTCCGCGTCGAACGCGACACCTGGCGCGTCACTGGCCTCGTCCTCGCCGAACCAGGCACTTGCTAGGCGAGGGCGTTGTGCCCGTTCGTTGTGTTCCGACAGAGCCGGGACACCGGAAAGCGGGGTCGCCGAAGCGACCCCGCTTCAAGGCACGTCTACACGGGGTCCGATGTCTGGCTCCTGAGGAAGTTCAGAAACCGCGCCATCTGAACGGCGGTGAACTTCAGGTAGGAACCATCCGGCATCTTGCTGTCTCGCAGAAACCGCCAGTCGTCCCGACATGCCATCTCGACACAGTCGTTGGAAGGGCTTCGGCTGCTCTTACGCCACAGCAACCCTTCCGTTTCACTTGCCATCCCGCACCTCCTGATGCCGTCAGAGTTCAGCTCCAACGGTAGCCAGCCACTTGCGGGTGGCCGAGGGCGAGAGCGCTTGTTCACTTACGATCTTGAACACATTCGCGTAGACCTCAACGAGGCGCGGATCTTCGAGCCACGTGACCTCCGCCAACGACTCCAGGAAGACGACGTTGTTCTTTGGGTCGAGCTGTTCCAGGAGCACGAAGTTGAACCCGGACGCTGCATGGATTCCCACCTCGAACGGAACGACCTGGATGGTCACATGGTCAAGCTTGCTCAACTCGACCATGCGACTTAGCTGTTCCGCCATCAGCTCGGTGTTACCAGCAAGGCGCCGGATGACGGCCTCACTCATGACGAAATGCAAACGCTGGTTGCCCGCGAGTTGACGACGCTACCGAGCCAAGCGAGCTTCCCTGAGGGAGTCGTAGTCCGGAGGCTGGTGGATAGGGTTGATCTCGATCACCTGACGTGCCACACGCTCTGTTTGCAGCAACCCTGGAACCAGCTCGGTGTTGTAGCTTCGGAACGCCTCTGCCGACATCTCACGGTGAAGCAGGCGCGAGAACTTCTCCGGCTGGGCGCCAGGTGCCACCTTCGGACGGCGTCGCGCTGCTACGTGACTTAGGTTCTCGATCTCTTCGCGAATCGCTGCTTCGGCACCCAGGTAGTCGAGCAGCTTCATGACCTCGTCTGGGCTGATGCCACGGGAGCCGGACAGGATTCGGCTGATCTTCGACGGCTCGCAGCGAAGTACGCCAGCAAGATCGGCTTGCGTCGTGCCATGTGCTTGACGAGCCACGCCGAGCAGCCCTCGAAGCCGTCGCGCAAGTTCGTCCTTCGCCTGTGCGGGGTTCATCCACGCTCCTTCCAGCGCCCACAGTCTGCACGCAAGTAGCCAGTCAGTGTTTCGCCCGATCGGGGGCGCGCACAACTGGAATGTTCCGGTTATGGTGGTCACCCATAACTGGAAAGTTTCCAGTTATGGGAATAACCCGCCCCGCCGCAGGTCGTCAGAGTTCAACCCGCCGGCGGCGGGGCGGGCCGAAGTTTCAGCGGCTCGCTCGTGGCCCTATCCGGGCGGGCCGCTGGTCCGCCGCGCAGTCCAGGGAGCATCCATGGAGCAGCAGCCAGAAAGCATGCTTGTGACGTTGGCCGCATCCGGCTTGCCATGGCGTTTCCGCGCCTTCCGCGGCCCTGAAGTCATCGACGACGGCTGCCTCACCACGTCGTCGCGACATGCACGGACGGACGTTGTGGTCGCGATGCCACCGGGCAGCTACTTCACGCCGAAGCGGTTGCGAGACAAGGAAGTTGCCAGCGTCCTCAGGGGGATCCTGATGTCCATAGAGGACAGACGATGAACCCCGAGGCGGTGTTCTCTTTGGGCTTGGACATCGTTTTGTGGCTTACGGTGATCGCCGCCGCCGGACCGTTCGTTGGCATGTTAGTTGCAGCTGGACTGTCCTGGCTGTGTGCCGAGATCCGGAGGCTCTTCGATGTATGAGCTGATCGGCTACGTGCAGGGCGGTGCGCTCAATTTGAGCATGTACGTCAACGTGCTCGCGGTGCTGTGGCGGCATTTCACGCGGACAACGCTCGAGCCGTGCCCCGGCTCATGCGGGTGGTGCCAGGCTGCCGATGGCATCTGGTTGTGGATCTCCATAGGACGCGTTCGCGGATACGGCGATGGAGATGAACGGTGAACCCGCACTTGTGGACCGCTGTGATCCTGCTTCCGGTGTTGCTCGGTGGCGGGTATGTAGCGGCGGCGGTGGCCGTTGAGCCCAGCGGTTTGAGCTTGCGCGAATGGCTCGTGGGATGGCGGGTACGGCGCACGAGTCGAGCTACTCGTGCCTTGTGGGAGCGGGCGATGGGCCCGGCGGCATCGGGTGTCGGGGGATACCCGCGCCGCGCACGGGAAGCGGCGCCAGCGGATCGCCCTTACGTGGCAACGGACAGCCGCTGCACCGCTGCAAGTCGCGGGAGGCGGAGCTTCCACAGTCACCGCCTCCCGCACCCCCGCCCAGCCGAGCGAGGAGAACGGCGACCCCATGGTCTACACCGGCTGCGTTGAACGGCTTCCGACGATGCCCGGCCGCTTGACCGGCGACCTCCTTACCCAGCCAGAAAACCAGACCACCGGCCGCGGGGACTTCCCGCACCCTCCCTCCCCTGCGGCCGGACATGAGAGGGGCTGCGGGCGGCTCCACCCGCCGAACTGCCCGCAGCCCCTCGCCCCAAGGACTCAACTTTTTCCTTCTATTGCGAAGAAATCGAGTTGTCATGACTCCCTATCCTGTGGTCCTCGGCGAGAAGATCGACGTGTCCGAGGTTGCGATCCCGGAGCGCGATCCCTTTGTTTTGCCGTCGTTTCCGCCGACCTGGCTGGTCGCCGAGAACGAGCGCACGCAGCTGGAGAAGTTGGTCGTGGATGCCGTGCGTGCGGGGGCGAGCCCGTTTCTGCTGTACCGGGCGACGAGGTGGCCGCGAGAGGAGATCGACAAGATCCTGACGCGCTGGGGCGTGACGTTCGAGGATGGGATGCGAGGACTGCAAGCGCTGGTGTCATACCACGTCGGTGACCTGGTGTGGCACAACATCGAGGCTCGGGGGCGGCCGGTCCACAAGGTGTGCGAGGACATGGGGCTGTCGTTGCTTGAACTGCGACGCCACTACGCTTTCGCTCTCCAGCGCTTGCGGGTAAGAACCTTTGCGGTGCAGCCCCTGCACGACCACGACTTGGTTCTGTGGAGCGAGCCTTGGAATGGGTCTGCGGAGGCCGTGGATGTCCCTGATAACGATCCGTTCATCGGCCTGCCGGACCTGCACCCCGCCGAGATGACCGCTCAGGAACTGGAGGAGTTGGCCACGGACGTGGTCCAGGCGTTCCAGGCGGGCGAGCGCATCGACTACATCTCCCGCCGCACTCAACTGCCACGGGAGATGGTCCACAACTATCTCCGCGACGCTGGGCTGTCCCCGGAGGCCACACAGCCCACGAGTCTGCTCCGGTGGATCGCCCTGATGGTCATCGAGAGGATGACCCGCGAACACCTCGCAGGAGAGGGCGTGCGCGTCCTGGCTCGGCGGTACCGGATGACTGTCGACGACGTCATCACGCACGTCGGCATGGCCGCCCACGACGTGATCAACTACGACACGGAGGACGCGTGGTGACCCGCATCCGCAACGGCAACGCGCATATGCGCGGCGCTAAGGGCCATCGAGTGAGCTACGAACGACTGCTACCCGAGCATGCACCCACGGTGATGCGCATGTTCCGGTGCCCCAAGGGAAGTCACGAGTTCGCGGTGACCTTCTCAGGTGAGGCGACCGAGCTGCCCGAGGTGTGGGAGTGCAGCCAGCATGGCGTGCAGTCCGTGGTCGTGACCGCGCCTGACGCCGCTCCACAGGCGGCACGGGCGCGTACCCACTGGCACATGCTCATTGAGCGACGTTCCATCCCGGAACTGGACGCACTACTCGCTGAACGCCTAGAGCTACTGCGACAGGGGCGCCCCTACTGATGTCCCATCCCCGAACAGGTCTAACTGATCAGAGTGTCCGGGAGATGTTGCTGCACAAGAAGAACAAGCGAGGAGATGACGTCCGCTCGGCTTCCATTCTCCCCGTGGATCATCCGAGACAGAGGGAGGATCGTTGGAGGGCAAGGGCAACGACAGCGCCCGTCACTGCGCGATGCTCTGCGATGACGCCGGGGAAGCACTGGATCAGGCTGTGCTTGTCCTGGGTCGGTTGACATTGTGGGCGCGGGTCCACCCTGCCGAACTACCACCGCGTCTGCTGACTGCGGCAGTGCGGCTCGGCAATGACATGAGCGATCTGCTCGCCGAGTTGTACGAGTTCACCGAGGACACACAGTGCCGCATCGAGCTGCCCCAGTCCTCGGCGACCATCCTCGCGTTCCCGAGAAGAAGCAGGAACAGCCCGAAGCTCGTGTCCTCTCTCGCGCGTGCAGAGCGTGGCACCGAGAAGCAGGATGAGGGCTCGTCGTCTCCGGAATGTGCCGAGCAGGAAGGGAAAGCAGACGATGAACGGTAAGACCGGACTTGGTCGGGTGCGGCTTCCCTATGCGCCGGATGACGACATCGCGGCGGAGGAGCTCATGGGTCTCGAGTTGCGCTCGCCGCTGATCGACCGCTGGCGAGCCATGATCACCGACGAGTACGTGCTTCAGACCTACCGGGTGTTGAAATCGATCGACCGCACCGTCAGCAACACCTTCGCACACCGCAACGCCGAGGTTCGCTGTGTTCGAGCGGATTTCCAGGCAGGGCGAATCACCGACGAACAGCGCGCCGCAGCCGTGGAGGAGTACGAGAGCTGGAAGTGCGCGGCGTTGGTGTTTCAGGCGCGGGTCAAGCTGCGTCTTCGCCAGGTCCGGCATCGCGTCCGCCAGCTCAACGGCGATGCCGCTTTCGACGCTGTCCGCGACACCCTGCTGCGCCTAGCCGTAGCCGTGGCCGAGCACCAGGAAACGGTGAAACGGCATGACGCGACCGGCGCCGACCGGCTCTTGTGGGTGCGGCTGACGACACTGACCATGCCAGCGTGGCACGACGAGGAGGCCGAGCGGATTCCGTTGGCCGAAGCGCTCCGGCAGCACCGCGCTCTTCTCTACCCGGACACCACCGCTTCCGCGGACACAGCAACGCCTTCCTCGGGTGCTCACTCGCTGCGACCGTGCTTTTCCGGCTCCGGACAAGGACCGGATGAGTGAAGCCAACTCCGGAGAGCGCACCGAGCCAGGCGACCAAGCGCGTCACCCCGTCACCTCCAGCCCGGCCACAGCGGAGGCGCTGAAGCGGGTGCAGGAACATGACGGCGTCACCTTGACCGAAGCCGTGCGACGCCTAGTGACGCTCGGGAGCTTCCTCCACACTGTGGTCACATTCGAGGGAAAGTCCCCTCGCGGTCCTCCGACGCGACGAACGGGTCGCCCACACGAATGTTCTTCTCAGCTGACCCTGTCGATGACTGCCGGAACACCGCAGGAGCCGCATGCCTTACTCGCCGTACGACCCTCACAGTCCGGAGGGTGCCGACGTCCCCCTGCGCAGGCCGCACCCGATCCGTGATCGTCGACTCATCGACCTCGAATCATCGATGATCATCCCGAGCCTGAGCGGACACCACGACAAGGACGAGCTGCGCCTGCTCGTACACGAAGCCCAACTAGCGCTCTCCTCGGTGGCGGCCATGCTCCAGGCCATCACACGAGCTGTGGACAAGCACTCGTGCACGACCTGCGAGTACACCGACCGCCCCTGAAATCAAGCGATGCCAACGACGTCAAGGAGAACCCGCGCCGTGGCCGATTACGTCGAGCTGTACTTCGGCTCGCCCGAGAACACCGACACCACGATCGCGACACTAGGCGAACTCCTCCGCGTGCACTTCGAGCCTTCCGTCGCGTGGTATGCCGACTTCGAGGCGCACAGGTGGCGGCGCCACTACGACCTGACCATCGGCGTCGAAGAAGACCAAGACGACGTCTGCTGCGACATGCCGTTCACCCAGATGCCGTTCATCTTGATCCTGCGCCATGAGTACCATCGCGTTTCCAGAGTGAACGCCGCACTCAAGAGGTACGGGCAGCGCCTCCTGCACGACTTGCACGAGCGGGGTTACGGCCCCCTGCGCCTGATTTACGCCACCACCCAGATCCTTGCGAAGGCGGGCTGACCGTCATGGGCGCGTCTGTGGACGCTGTGAAGGCGTTGCTCGTCCTGCTCGCCGAGCGCGGCGAGCAGGCAGCCGGACAAGCCGATGCCATCCACACGTCCCGCAGTTCGACATTGAAGGCGATGACGGCGACGTGGCAGGGCTCGCGGCACGAGGCCGCCTCCACTTCCCGCGCTCACCTCGCTGACGCGGTCGCCGATCTCGATGAGCTGCGAGGGCAACTGCACCGCGTGGTCGATCGGCTGCGTGACGCCGCCGCGGGGATGTGAGCCGGAATGCCGTCCTACTTCGCCGAGGTCGCCACCCGGCTACTGCAATCCCGTGACCAGCTCGCCCCGGACGAACTGCGGGGGCTGGCCGAGCAGATCCGAGACGAGATCTGGGAGCCGCTCGGGCATGTCGCCGAAGGCAGTTCCAGCGACGCCTTACAGGAGGCGCTCGGGCTGCTCTCCTCGATCATGACCGCGCTCGACGAGACCGCCGCCAAGCTCGACCTCGCGGCGGAGAAGGTCATCGACTACCTCGCCGACACCTACACGGTGGCCGCCGACCGTGGACTGGCCACCACGGTGCCGGACTGGACATCCGCGCCGGAGAGCCGGTCGGTGCCGCACCCATCGACGCTGCCGCCGGAGGCGATGCCCGCCTCGCACGACCTGAATTGGGCACAAGGACAGCAAACCAAGCTCGAAGACAGGCCGAACAACAAAGGACCGACCACCGGCCTGGTGTTCTTCGGCAACGACACCACTACCGAACGCGTGATCACCAGCGGCGCACCTCCGTCTCCGACACCCGGAACACCGGACAGTGTCGAGGATCGAGCCGATCGCGAGCTGATCGCGGCGGCGACGTTGATCCTGGCGAACTCCATCCGTCTGCGCCTGCGGATTCCGGGAGCGGTTCCCGCTGTCCGGGACCACGTCGAGGTGAAGGTCGCGACGGTGATGCGCCAGCGGGGCATCACCTACGCCTCGGTGGTCATCAACAACCGCAAGGTCTGCGAGGACGAGTTCGGGTGCATCAACGCGGTCCCGGCGATCCTGCCGCACGGCTATACCCTCGTCGTCTGGCCACGCGGTGCCACCAAGCCCGTCATCCTCAAAGGAAAGGCCCAACCGTGATAGTCAGCGCGATCATCGGCAACGAGTTCCGCTACGCCCACACCGCCGACGAAATCGACGCGCTGATCGACGAGGCATTCAGCGGCCACTTCTCCTACGCCGTCAGCAGGTTCTACCTCTCCGACCGGCCCTGCTCCAACGGCGACGAGGACGGAAACGGCCACCACTACCCCGGCCACGCGCTCGGCCTGGGCACCAGCGACGACGGCCAGTTCGCTGCCTTGCACTTCTACGCCACCGGCGTCCTCGTGCAGTCCCTGAACGAACCTCCCCTCCCGGATGCGCCCGCGGTCATCTACAACACCGAATCCGACCTGTACTTCCCGGCCAACGCCGTCATCGACCAAGGGACAGCCCGGATCGCCGTCGTCGAGTACTGCCGCACCGGCACCCAACCCTCCTCCGTCGACTGGCAGCCGTGCGAAATCATCTGAACGGTCCGGCGTGAAACCGTTGCTGGACGCCGGAGAGCTCCCTTCCCGTTCGGGCTGGAAGGGAGCTCTCCGCGGCACCTTGCCATCTCGAACCGCCCTTCGAGCCAGCCCATGCGCGGCACGACCGCCTTGAGCCGCTGCTCGATGACGAGAAACTCCTGGTAGGTGGGCTGCTTCGGCATGAAGTCGTGGCAAGCCGCCCACGGTCAACGGCATCGGGGCCACCATCGCGTTGAGCGCCATCCACCCGACAGCACCGGCCGCGACACCCTCGAGTACCGGTCGACATGGCACACCGCCGAGGCGAGGCCACCAACCCGGGAAGGACGTGGGCCGGGCCGTAGCCGATGGACACCTCGATAGTGATCGCCCCCTCCGACACCACCATGGCCAGCAGGGAAACCGTCGCCGACCGGCGAGCACACGCTGAGCTGATCAACGCGCGCCCGTTGACGTTGATGGAACTACCGGGGGACGTCTTCTGGGGCCGTGAACCACGCGATGTCGCCGATGTCGAGTTGGCCCCCCTGAACCGCCAACTGCTCAGCCTCGTTCTCGATCCGCGCGGCCGACTCCTCCGCGCTGGTCGGCCACGGCTGGAAGCCGTTGTCGAGGTCGCCGGGAATCATGGCCCTGTCTCGAACGAGCCGTGCGGCGGCAGCAGCGCCCTGCAAGAGCAACGTGGTTGCGTCCGTGCCCTCGTCGGCGTTCTCGTGGAAGTAGGCGACGATATCGAGTAGCGACATCCAGTCGTGCTCGAAGGACGCAGCTACGTATTCCTTCAGGTCAGCATCACTCACTGTGTGTGGTCCTGTTCCTTGTGATCCACATGCACCTTCAGAGTCTTCTTCGGGACCTTGAAGGTCGTCGTCTGCTCGCCCGGGACCGCGAAGTCCAATGTGGGGTCATTATCTCCGCCGCTCCGGCTGTGCGTGCGGTACGCGATCGTGGTGCCGTCCGGGAAGCGGTAGAACTGGCCGTCATAGCGGGGCTTGTCCTCCAGCACGGCCCCGACCTTCAATGCGTTGAACACCTCGTGCAGTTCGGCGTAGGAGTCCAACAGGCGGATGTTCATCCGCTTTCTCCCCTCTGCGGCGCGGCCGATGTCCGCGCCACCGGTGAGGACATGCTCGGTCGCGGTCTTACCCCTCCATCTCCCCATCGCCGGGGCAGCTGTCACCGCGACCGGTCGCACAGGCTCGGAGGCCCCCGCGGACGCGACGGCGACTGTTCCGGCTCCTCGTGCGCCTATCCGGTTTGCGAAGGCGGTCAGAGCCGTGCTGAGCGTTCCGGCGTACTTGGCGACGTTTTCGATCGTGGACGCAGTGTCGGTCAGCACGCCGACCGCGCCCGCGTGGGTCTCCGGCTTGCTCCCGTCCAGCGCGATCGCCAAGCCGTCCCGAGCGTCGGCCGCCAGCTCGTGTGCTGTGAGCACGTGCGTGCGGGCCGCCTGCAGCGTGCTGGCGGTCGCGCGGATGCGGTCTCCGACTTCCCCCTGAGACATCCCCGGTCAGCTCAGCTCTTGCACGCGGTGTCGCCGCGCATCGTGTTCGCCCGCGCGATCGAGCTGTCGGTAGCGGTGCGCGCCGTGACCCACACCAGGTCCGGCACTGTCGGCTTCGCCACCGTGAAGGGGATGTCGCAGATCTTCACCGCCGTGGCCTTGTCCGTCTTCGCCAGGCTGGTGACGACGAGGACGGCGCGGCCCTCCAGACGCGCGGAGGTCACGCTCGTCTTCCACGGCGCGGACGCCAAGCCCGCGGTGAACCGGTCGGCGAACGCCGTTCCCTCATCGGAGGACGCGGCTGCTGTCTCCGTGCTGCCGTTCGGAGCCTGAGCGGTGCACACGGACACGACGAACACGGCTCCGATGACGGCGGCGACGAAACGGCCAGCTCGCCCCCTCGAAGTAGCGGCTTGGCACACAGAAATCCCCCTCGCCAAACGTGCTTCCCGGTATCCATCGTCAAGTGATGAACCGCAGTTCCGCGGCGGCGGAGTGCACCGTTTAGGCAAACGCAAACCCCTCACCTGATCATGGGCAGCTGAAGGTAACCGTCGCTGTTTCCGCCCGAGCCGGGGCGAGAGCAGCATCCCACATGATCGAACACATGTTCGAAGTTGTCCCCATGGTTATCCCCAGCTGGGGATAACATGCCCTCGCATCGCCCGGAGGAGGTTCAGGCGACACGAGCCGCTGTGGGGGCCACCGTCGCCTCGTAGCCCCGGCAGCGCGCGTGTTCAGGCAGCCGCCCGAGCCCGTCCCCGAGACGAGTAGCCGCGCCGCCACTCCGTCGAGTGCACTCCCTGAACTGCGCCTTCTGCGTTCATCGCCGACGACGATGATCCTTTCCAGGACCTGTTGCCCGTTGTTCCAGGGAGATCCGCCGTGCGCCTGCCATCCCGCGCCTTGGCCGTCCTTGCCGCCCTCCTGACCGCCACCACTCTCCTCGCTCCGTCGGCGTCGGCCGCGCCACACGGGATGCCCGAACCCCCGCCGGCCGAGGTCGTGCGGGCCGAGCTCGCCGGCTTGGTCACCGCGGACGAACACTCGATGGCCGGGTACGACCGGGGGAAATTCCCGCACTGGGCACGCCACGGCAACAACTGCGACACCCGCGAACTCGTGCTCGCCCGCGACGGCGAGAACGTCATCCAGGACGCCGCCTGCAAGGCCGTCTCCGGGACCTGGACCTCGTTGTACGACAACACGGTGCTCACCGGCGCGTCGCAGGCCGACATCGACCACATGGTCCCGCTCGCGGCTGGGTGGCGCTCCGGTGCCTGGGCCTGGGACAGCGCCAAGCGCAAGGCGTTCGCCAACGACCTGACCAACCCACAGCTGATCGCGGTCTCGGCGAAGTCCAACCGTTCCAAGGGAGACCAGACCCCAGCGACCTGGAAGCCTCCGGCCAAAGACAGCTGGTGTGTCTACAGCCGAGCGTGGACCCACATCAAGAGCGTGTACGCCTTGACCGTCACCGAACCCGAGCGCGCGGCGTTGGTCGAGATGCTCGACACCTGCACGACACCGACCACGGCGCAACGTTGACCTCCCACCGACGTACGGGTTTGGGCACTCCAACGTGACAATGCCGCGCGCTTGCCCGGGTTACGGATACCGGTGAGGTGATTGAGCTTCGGCCGGACGTGAGGTTCGTTGCTGGGCAACGAAGTCTGCCCAACTCCGTTGGGTGAGCCGTAGCCAGCGCGTGGCCGTGGAAATGTGCATGCCGGTGACGGAGGCCCGTCAACGACCGGTGGGATGGTCAACTTCGCGGCGTCGGAGCGCGTAGGCCGGGATGAGCTGGTTCCGGACCGCGATCGTGACGGTGCGGCCGTCGGCGTAGGGGATGCGGTAGTGGCATACGCCGAGCCACAACCCTTCCGCCGAACGGAACCAGCCAGTGAGCATTCCCGGGACCTCGCCGGACACGTCCAGGCCGTCACCGACGACACGCCGCTGAAAGCTGGAGGGACGCCGCAGGAATTCATCCAGCCGCACCCATGCCGGAGTCAGCTCCGCGCGCCAGCCGTGGTTGTGGTTCCCCGTCATCCGAGTGTACGGGGTGATCAGGTCGTCCATGTATGCCAACGGTTCTAGCGCGTGGAGGTCGTGTTCGGGTAGGCGGTGGCGCTGAACTCCGCGCGTGACGCCTCCCCCGTGGTGGCCAGCAGCCATCGACCATCCACATCGGAGGTCGTGCACGCCGAGCAAGCAACGCACAGGACGCCCTCCGCGGTGAGGGTCGCCGTGTAGCCACTCGCAGCGAGCACGTGCTCCCCAGGCACACAGCGCGCGGGCAAGAGCACGATCCGCGCGCCGAGCCCGTCCACCCGATACTGCGCCGTACACATGGAAACCATTGGAAGACAACACCTTCATCCTGTAGCGCGAGAAATCGGGAGAGTAGCTGGGGAGTGCTGATCCTTGCGCGCGTTGCCTGTTCCTGTCGCGAGTGCGACCGGACCTCCTGGGTCTGGCATCAGCATCCGGACCGAGCGGGGGCGGGCGGCGGCGCCCCGGCCGGTGGCGTGGACCTCGACCTCGCGGTAGCGCAGATGCCCGTCCCCGGCGCCCACGCCGTACCAGCGGCCGTTCGCGCAGCGCAGCTCGACATCGGCGGAAGGCCAGGGGCCCAAGGGAAGCAGCACTGTCCCGCGTTGGCGCACCCGCGCGGCGAGCTTGCGCGTCTGGGCCGTGCTGATCATGGTGGTGCCCGCGAAGGCCACCAGGTCCAGCCCGTCGGTGAGCGCGGCGACCACCTCACCGAGCTGGGTTCCCGGGCGCGGCACCAGCGCCATGCGCTCCACCGCGACCCCGGCCTCGGCGGCGGCCAGCACGCTCAGCCCGGGCAGGCCGACGACCGCGGCCCACGAGCCTTCGGCGGTGGCCGAGGCCAGTATCGCGAACAGCAGCGAGGTCGACCCGCGCAGCGCGATCGTGGCGCCGCGCCGCAGTCCCGGCCACGGCAGGACTGCCCGCAGCTCGGGCCGTACCGGGAGCGTGCGCCCGGCGAACTCCTCGCCGGACGCGGTGCTGACCCTGGCCAGGGACACCGACGTCGACCTCCTCACCGTGTGCGTGGGCGCGCGTGGTTCACGAGCACACCCGCCACGGGGAAGGTCGGCGGACGCTCGAACATGTGTTCGATTTGCACGGCGAGTCAACCCCTTGCCGGGGTAGCAAGTCAAGTCCGAGCAGGCCGAAGTGGACTGTGCTGGCTATCGGCAGCCGTTCGGTCACAGTGGTCGTGACAGTCCACTGTGGAGGCGAGGTTGTGCGGTTCGTACGAAATCGGGGATGGGATTGAGCCTCCGCAGACGGTTCCGCAGCATCGAGCATGTCGTACGTGCGGACTTCTCGACGCCGGGTGGAATGTCGCCGCGATCCCTAACGGTGGCGCGCGCCAGCGAGGGGAACAGCGCACGACGGAGGTGCCCGACGAGGACCTGAGGCCGTCGTCGGGCATCAAGCGGCGCGTCACTTCCTGTCGGGTTTTCCGCCCTGTGTCGATCTGGGGAATCCTGTTTCGACGAAGCCTTCGTTCCCCCGGTATGTGCAGTAGCCGGCCATGTAGCGCACGCCTTGTGGGGTGCGAACGGCCGCCCAGTGAGCCCCGGTGCGCCCGCATGCCGTGTACAGCCCGCCGGGGACGTGATCACAGGAGGGACGGTTTTCGCTGGCGTAGAAAAAGCCCTTTCTGGCATGTCCGGCGGACGGGAAATGAGTTCCGGGACCGGTACGGAGATTCACGCCGTCCTCCAGCGGCCTCCAGGTACACCGAAGACGTGGATCTATTCCCGCGTTCCCGACCGGGGTGGCGACGAGTAGCGATATCAAGACGAGCGCGGATGAGGCCAGGAACGTCAGGGTACGAGACATGACATTCCCCTCGCCTAAAAGAAGCACACGCGCGGTTCGTAATGGCCATCCACTCCTCCGGCCACGCGAACCTTGACGGGTTGCCTGACCGACCCGACCCTGATGTCTTTCCGGCCGATCCCCCACCCCTGCGTCTCGCTGGCGAGCACACGTCCGGTGTTGCAGTCCAGCAGGTAGATCCAGGCCATCGTGGCCGCGTTGACCAGGTCCGCGTGGAACGCGCCGTTGTCGTTGCGCCACAACCTCAACAGCGATCCCCCGTGGCGATGCTCGTGTACGAGCCGGTACCCGGGTGCCGCTGCCGACGCGCTTGTGGTGATGGGCACCGAGGTGACCGCGAGGGCCATCGCGACCGCGGCGGCCCATCGGTTTCTCCTCCGCTCCTCCGAGTGGATAGCCTCTTCCGAACGCGAATTCCTCGCCATTACCGACCCCTCCTCTGTCAACTGTCAGCAGCACGCCGAATTGGACTTATTCCTCTTGGCGACTGCATGCTCGACTATGAGTACGCGGCCGGTAACTACGAGCGTCAACAGGCGATTGAACGCGCACCGGTGAGCAGATGGCGACACAACAACTCTTTGGGTGAATGATCGCCATCAAGCACGGTTGTAGAGTCGCGCCCATGACCGATGCCGTGCTGTGCCATAAGTGCCGAGAGAATCCTGTGGGCCCGGGAGGAATCTTGTGCCCGGCGGGCAAGGCCGAACTGGCGAGATAGCCGCGGTGCCGCCGCAGGTCCCCCTGCGGCGGACACGCCCTCGACCATCACGGCGGGCGCTTCGGACACCCTGGCGTTCCTCGCGCTCGATCGCTGCACCCTCACTCGTGCGCGAGGCACGCCGGCATAGAACTTGCGCCCGCGCGGGGATCTACCCGACGAGGGAGAGGTCGACGAGCACCTGCTGCGGCATAAGCAACACGAGCACGGCCGCGCCCAAATATGGTGGCCCCCAAGCGATCCGCAGTTGCGGACGGTACATCGGCGCGACGATGGCCGCTGCCAGTGCCCCGAGGACGACGACCATCAGAAGCTGCGCCCAGCCGTGCCAGGCGAGCACGAGCCCGAGGAACCCGCTGAGCTTGATGTCGCCGACGCCCAAGGCCTTGGGCCACAGGGCGAACGCGAGCAGGGGCACGGCGACCATCGTCGCCATCCCTTCGATCGCCCGGGCCAGACGCGCCGGATCAGCTCCCGTCAGCGCGGCGAACACGAGCAGCCCACCGACGATCACGAAACTCATCAGGACTAGAGCGTTGGGAAGACGGAAGGTGACCGTGTCGAAGACCGCCAGCATCACCGCCGCCGTGATGAAGACACCCATCGCCAAGCGGACCAGAAGCTGCTCGTCTCGGCACGCGAGCACAGCGAATGAGCAGGCGAGCGTCACCGCGATGAACGCGGTGACGCTCCCCGACACCCACCCGGCCGCGTCGTCCTCCTGACGGAGCACGCGGCACATCGTCACCGCGACGGTGACCCCCGACAGCGCGCCCATCGCCGCCGGGGCCCAGCTCACGACGACGCCTTCCAGTTCCCTTCCCGCCCGGCGTCCTGGAAGCTGGCGTCGAACGCCGCCAAAGCGGCCACCATGGTCCTCCCGCTCTCCGTGAGCATGTACTCCGAGGACTTCGGAAACACCCTGCGGATCACGCGCTTCGCCACGAACCCCTTGTCCACCAACTGCGCTAGGGCGCGGCTCAAGGCGCTGTCATGGAACTGCCTCCCCGAGCCCGACCTCGCCAGGTCGGCGCGAATAGCCTCGGCGATGTTGTTGTAGTGCCAGGTCTTCCCGTCTGACAGCGTTTTGAGCACGAGTGGTGGCCAGAAGCCCCGCAGAATCTGGCTCGCATCCGAGTCGCTTGCCCAGAAGTTCCCCATTGCTTTCCCTCCCCATTCAGCCCGTCTTCGCGACAGCTCGTGTCGCTCGTACGGAGGTCCCCGCAGGCCGATTCGGTTGTGGCGACACGTGATGGAGATGCCGCTCCCCTGCGGCGTGACCACGGGCGACCATGAGCTGGCCCGCCCCTCCCGCAAACCACTGGCGAACCATGGCCACATCCGGAGAATCGACTACCGTCGTTCATTCCAGTAGACGTTTGACCCAACATGGCCCTATCGAGTGCCTGGCTACGAGGACGAATGCGAGTAAAGTAGCCCATTGGTGTTCATACGAGTGGACATCGGCTGGTCGATAGCTGGCTGAACATGGGCGAAGGAGTCGAACTCCGTTGAGCGTCGCCGACAAGATCAATCAGTTGATCGCGGATCGGTGGGGACCCAATCCTCCAGGTAACGCAGTGATCGCCAAGGAGATCCGCGACGAAACCGGGTTGTCGATCTCCACCGGGTATCTGTGGGCGCTGAGGAAGGGGACTCGGAGGAACCCGACCGGCCCGCGCCTGCAAGCCCTGGCGAAGTTCTTCGACCGACCGCCGGCCTACTTCCTCGACGAGGGCATCACCCCCAGCGTCATGGACCTGGCCGCCGTGCTGCGTTCCCAGGAAGCCGTCCGCATGATTGCGATGCGCTCGCTGGAGCTGTCTGAGACAAGCCAGAACGCGATCTTGGCCATGGTTGAACAGGCGCGCCGAGTCGAACAGCTCGACAATGACGGCACGGCTTCACGCGCGGAACCTGAACTCCCCAACCCCTCCAGGACCGACGCGCCGCCGAGTGAGTAAGGGAGCCGGCACGGGGAGGGCGGCATGCTTGATCAGCTTCTTCGGCATCGTTGCACCCAGCGGCTAGAAGGTCTTCGGCTGCCGCAGCCGCTCTCGGCCGCGGCGTTGCGCGACGAGATCACGAGGCTGCGACAGCGGCGTCTCTACCTTCACCCGATTGTGCCGAACACTGGGATGTGTGGACTGTGGCTCGAAACCGAGAGGGCCGACCACATCTTCGTCGAGCGGCGCACCAGCCACGCGCACCAGCAGCACATCCTCGCGCACGAACTCGGACACATGCTCTTCGAACATTCCCACCCCATCGTCGACGAAAGCACCCTCGTGCTCGGCTCTGGCCGTGTCAGCAGCGCGAGCGGGGAGGACGTGGCGCGCACCCTGCTGGCGGGCAGTAACTACAGCTCCGAGGAGGAGGCCGAAGCCGAGATGGTGGCGACGTTGATCCTCGAATCCGCTCTCCGCGCACCGACCGATCGACGGCGCGCGCCGACTGCGTTCGAACGCGGGTTCGGTGTCGCGGGCTACCGGAGGTAGGAGGCACCGTTGAGGTCGAGCACGGCACCGCTGGCGAACTCCGCCTCCGGTGAAGCGAGGTAGAGCACCGCGGCGGCAACCTCCTCGGCCGTGGCGACCCGGTGGAACGGACTCTGATTGCGGATCGCTTCACCGACTTCCCCGCGCAGGAACGGCGTGCCCATACCGGCATCGACCACACCCGGAGCGACGGTGGTGACGGAGATCCCGTCGTTGCCGACGGCCACCGCGAGGGACTGGCCGAAGGCGTGCAACGCTGCCTTGCTCGCCGCATAGGCCGGAGCAGTGGGCATTCCTCGATATGCCGCACGGGAACCAACGTTGACGATGCGCCCACGCCGCTGCCGCAGACGCGGAATCGCGCAATGGCTGACGTAGGCCGCGCCCAAGAGGTTGACTGAAATGATGTGCTGCCAGGCCTGCTGCCACTGCTCGAAAGAACAATCGACCGGATGCTCCGGGGCCGCGGTCCCGGCGTTGTTCACCACAACATCCAGACCGCCCAAGCCCTCCACGGTCGCATCGACCAACCGCTGCGCCTGCTCCGGCGCGCTCACGTCAGCGCCGAACATCGCGTGTCCGGTCCCCGGCAACTCGTCCACAACCGT
Organism: Allokutzneria albata; assembly: GCF_900103775.1. Taxonomy (GTDB): domain Bacteria; phylum Actinomycetota; class Actinomycetes; order Mycobacteriales; family Pseudonocardiaceae; genus Allokutzneria; species Allokutzneria albata. The sequence continues at coordinate 5,214,534 of NZ_LT629701.1, forward strand.
TCGGGCGCGTTCAGCGTCAGTCGCGTAGTGGACCATCACCGTGTCCCCCGCGCATGCGAACGCCCGCGCGATCGCTGCCCCGAGCCCGCCGGAGGCCCCGGTCACCAGTACCGCCCTGCTCATCAGACCCGCCCCATAGCAGTCCTCATCGATGACCGGCACGGTCGCCAGTACCGCGCGACCCGCACGAAGAACTTGATCTCTGAGCGCACCGTACCGCTGTGTCCCAGCGACATGCGGCCCACAGGCTCCTCCACCATGGCTTCGCCGCGTCGACGGCGGTCCGCGGCCACGGCCATCAACCGCGCGGTCACCGCCGCGTCAACCACGCGCTCAGGAAACCGGCCACGCGCTTCCTCGATGGCTCGGCGCTGATCGTCAGCAGTCACGTACCGGCGCAAGATGAGCATGACGTCGCGGATCTCCATAACCGCTCGTCCGGCCCGCGCCGACGGATTACCCGCGAACACCACATCAAGCACCCGCATCCGCGGCAACCGCCATGCGAGCCTCGGCGCCACGGCCAGAACATCCCGCCACAGCGGCCACAACACCCACCACCAATACCGCAGGACGAGTCCCTGCCCGGCCACCGGGAACCACACACCGGCCGCCAACAACAGCGCCTCCACCCCCGTGACCGGAGACAACAAACCCGACAACCAGCCGCACCCGGAACCGAAATAGGCCAAGAAGATGACCCACAACAGACAGGCCACGGCCATCCCCGCCCCGAACAGACACATCCCCGCCCTCAGCGGCTGCTCCGCGCCGCGACCATGCCGGAAACACACACCAGCGGCAAGCAGGTTCGCCCCCAGCAGGAACGAAAAGTAGACGACCCAGTACGCCGGCAATGGACCCGCGACGCCGACCACGTTCCGGTCGTGCGGACCCGCGGTCGCATCCAGCCACAGCAGAACAACGACCACGACCCCACCAGCGGCAAGCAGAGATCGAGCGGCGCGTCGACGACCGCTCGCGTGCAGCACGAAGAACGCGACCACCGCCGCGTCAAAGGTCGCCACCATCTGCCGGAGAAGATCCACACGATGGGCCGTGCCCACCACATCCAGCAACACCGCCTGCACCTCGGGCAACCGCAACGCCATAGCAACGCAGATGGCGGTCACCGCAAGCCACAACGGCCGCTGCTGCCGATCACGCAACGCCGACGGAGCGCGAAGCACGACCACCACGGCCATGCACATGATGCCGATGACCTCAATCCATGAAGAAGCCACAGGCGACTTTGTCACGCACCTTGTCGGTCCCGCCTAACGAGAGCAGCGGCATCACCCACGAGTAGTCGACGTTCCCAGAGCCCCTCCAGGGGCCAGCTCGCTTCATCGAGCAGCTTCTTCACCTCTACGAGCGATAGGCAAATGCCCGACTCCGGAAACTTCCCGCCTCAGTCTGGATGATCACGAAAGCCTCGTTGGGGAACGCAAGGTGAAGGGGCCTAGGTACCTATCGTTCCAGTAGATGACGGTGCGGCTACGTGGCTGTGGTGGAGAGTGCTGCCGATGCCAAGCTGTTGCAGTTTTGGTGGCGGCGACGAAATGCCTGTTGACCTAGTGTGGTCCCCTGTCCTAGCGGGGGAGGAAGATGGCCACGGCTGCAGGCCTTGTTAAGGCCAATCCCGCAGGCGCTGGCGCCGGGCGCGGCAGCTGAGCAGAGCTGGCCCCTGCGAAACACCGTGAGCCAGTCTCCGATGTGGGGAAACAATCAAGCAACTGGCCCTATCGAAAACCGTCTAGACATTGGGGTGTATCTGTCGTGTCCGCCGCGCTCCCTGACATCGACTTCGCTCGGATTCGCCCTTACGGTCAGCCGGCCTCTCGATCGAACGCGTTCGAGGAATTGGCCTCTGTCCTGATCCAGCAGAGCATAGTCGAGTGGCCTGGCGGCGTCCGATTCTATAGATTTGGCAACCCTGACGGCGGCAGGGAAGGCAAAGGTGTGCTGCCAGATGGAGGTGTCTGGGCGTGGCAGGCCAAGTACTTGTTCGAGTTCGACTCGTCGGCTGCCGGACAGGTCAATGAATCGGTGCTTCGCGTTCTGGATCTTGAACCGAACCTAAATCGCTACTTCGTCGCGCTCCCAATCGACCTGCCAGCAGGCGACACGGCCAAGAAGATCTCGGCGCATACGCGCTGGACCAGAAAGGTGGAGGAGTGGGAGGAGCTCGCCCGCGCAAAAGATCTCGAGGTTGAGTTCGTCTTCATCGGTGCGCATCAGCTCGTTACTGCCTTGACGGAGCCTCGGCATTCCGGACGAGCTGGGTATTGGTTCGGCGCGGATGTCCTGACGCCGGATTCGCAAGGTCGTCAACTGGACGAGATCATCGCCAAAGCGGGTCGCCGTTACTCGCCACGACTGCATGTTGAGGTGGATGCTGTTCACGCTCTGGAGGCTGTTGGACGGGCGAAAGCCTATGTTGAGGAATGGCAGCGCGTGCTCGCTGATCTCAGAGAAGCCCGAGCGTGGACATGGCGGAGCCCTTCCGACGTTGCAGATTTTTTCAACGATGCCCTACCTCACTGCGGTGTCACGCTCGACAAAGCAGATGCCGCCCTGGAACTAATGATCTCCGCTGCCCGATCGACCGACAAGCTTCCACTGATTGACGAGCCCCTCAAAGCCGCTGCCCAGGCCGTGATGAAGGTGGAAGTCCTGCTGCACGAGCACGCGCGAAGTAAAGGCGGATACTATGAAGGTGACGCCGGGACATTGTACTCGGAGGTTCGTGAAGCTCTTCGTGCACTGCGCCGCGCCGAGTACGTGGCTGGCACCGAGGCAACGCGGGCGGCGCGGGAGAAAGTGCTGCTACTGACCGGGCGTGCCGGAGCAGGAAAGACGCACCTGTTCTGCGATGTGGCAACACAGCGGGTGGCTGAGGGGCGTCCGACGGTACTTCTTCTCGGACAGGACTTCGACGGCAGATCTCTCCTGCCTCAGATCGGGGAGCTGACTCGACTGGGCAGTTCGGTGGACGATGTCTTCGCCGTGCTCGACGCGGCGGCGGAAGCTGCCGGGTGCTTCGGCCTGTTCATGATCGACGCTTTGAATGAGAGTGAGCGGCCCGAACGTTGGCGTGATGATGCCCGGGCATTGCTCGCAACCGCCGCCCAGTATCCCCGTATAGCTGTAGCGCTCTCCTGTCGATCTGAGTTTGTTGCGGCAGTCGTTGGCGATGATTCTGTTGCGAGGATCGAGCATGTCGGATTTGCTGAGTCCACTGATATCGCGGTTCGCAGGTTCACGCAGGAGTATGGACTCGAGCCTCCTACGTTCCCTGTCCTCAACCCGGAGTTCAGCAATCCACTATTCCTCAAACTGACCTGCGAATCCCTCGCGACGCTCGGCGCGACGCGGTTTCCCTTTGGAGCCGCTGGCCTCACAACTGTCTGCAACGCGTTCCTCGAAGCTGTGAATAAGCGCCTTGCGGAACCTGGACGCAGCGACTATGACGAGCGAAGCAACCCCGTCGGACGCGTCATCCGCGAACTCACATTTCTCGGCGGAGGTGCCTTCGACCGAGAAGACGTCCAACGCATAACGGATGAGGCCCTGCCCGGCCGTTCATGGTCGCAGTCGCTGATGCGCGGCTTGATTGCCGAAGGTGTTCTCACGGAGCTCAGCGATGGCCGTATCGCATTCGGGTACCAGCGGCTGGGCGATGTCGCGCGGGCAGCCGTAATCGCTGAGGCATCGCAGGATGACGTACGAGCGTGGGTACAGGCACTCGCTGATGAGGTATGGCGCGAGAGAGGTGTTCTCGGCGCTCTCGCAGTGATCGTCTCGGAGCGGTACGAGGTCGAACTCATCGACCTCGCCAAAGACGATGAAGGCACGGTCTCACATGACTACATTGACAGCTTTCTCGAGAGCCTGCTACTCCGCTCGCCCAAGTCGATCTCGCCTCGGACCGTCGAGATCGTGCGCCGTCTGTTTGAGCACCGCTACCGCCGCGACGAGGTCTGGGACCGCCTGATTCGCATCGCTTGCATTCCTGATCATCCGCTCAATGCCAACTGGCTCCATACCCACCTGAATTCCTATGAGGTGGCAGACCGCGACACCGCATGGTCCGCGTGGCTCGTAGGTACCGTCAGCGGCGATAGCGAAACGGCAGTCAGTCGATTGATCGAGTGGGCCTGGCCCTCAAACCTTCAAGATCGGTCCCCCACCGTTCCTGACGATGTCGCGGTGCTCGCGACAAAGGTACTCGGCTCGTTCCTCACCACCAGCGACCGTCGAGTGCGCGACCGTGCCACGAAGGCCATCGTGAGCGTCGCGGAGCGAGCCCCAGCCGCCTTCGCGCGGGCGCTTGGTCGGTTCCACGACACAAACGATCCCTACGTCATCGAGCGACTGGCCGCAGCCGCATGCGGCGTAGTGCTCAGGACCGACGACGTCAAGGCGGTGCAGCAGATCGCTGACAGCCTTACAGGACTCGTCGCAGACGGATGGCCGCAACACCTAGTGACACGGGACTTCATCCGACGCACCTTCAGCAAGGCACGCACCCTCGACTGGCCCGGACCGGACGGGCTCCCACCGTACAACGGACAATGGATTACTCCGACGAGAGCCTTTGAAGAGATCGAAGCGCTCACGGGTCCACCGAACTATGAATATAGCTCCATCTGGCACTCGCTTACAGGACTGGGGGACTTCGGACGGTACGTGGTGCAGCCAGCGCTAGATGATATCGTTAGCGAGGACTCGAAGGCGCTGCTGCACGAGACGGAGCGCGCAGTATTCGGTCGAGTCCTCGACCTTGGCTGGACTCCAGAGCGCTTTAGCATGTTTGACCAACCTCGATCAGGTAGGCGCGATGGTGTCGTCGAACGAGTCGGCAAGAAGTACCAGTGGATTGGCTTCTACGAGGCGCTAGGTCGCATTACTGACCGTTACCTCATCAAAAGGTCATGGGCGGACAAAGAGCCGCAACCCTACAGCTACGCCGAGCAGCTCATCTGGCGCGACATGGATCCCACGGTGCTCGCCCGTAAGCCCGTGGCGGGGCCTTCACGGCGAGAGCTGCCATGGTTCTCCCCGGTCGGCGCACAATTCCAGCAAAGCGTCGCTGATGACTGCCCGGACAACATGGACGGTGTGCCCGACCCATTGGACCTGATCGCAGTCTTCGACCCTGATGGCACACCCTGGTTGGCACTGCAGAGCAGCCCCAATTGGAAACAGCCACTGCCGCCAGAGGTCAAAGCTCTCCGCGTCCCACGACTCGACGTATGGATGCAATTGCACGCATACTTGGTGCCGGTCGGCGAAGCGGGCAAACTCCGTCGCTGGGCTAAGGGCAAAGATTGGTTCGGGCGTTGGATGCCCGAAAGTGCCGAGCCGCACAATATCTTGCTTGGCACACACCCAGACGACCCTGAGTGGTCCGCGGCGGACGGACGCGCTGAATGGTGGGACACAAGAGCGAGCGGGCCACAACCCACAGAGCTAGAGCAATGTGCCGCCTGGTACGGCGGGACAGGCACCTCTCGCGACGCCTCCGCCGAAGAAGAGACGCGCGGCTACGTTCCAACCCGACGACTGTTCGACGTTCTCGGCCTGTCGAGGGGAGTCGACTTCGCTTGGAACGATGGCTCCGGTCTAGCTGTCCACGATCCCTCGGTCGTGCTCGGTGGCCCGAGCACGCTCGTGATGCGCCGCGACCTCACAGAGCGACTCGTGGACGCTGGATTGACTCTCTTCTGGACCGTGCTCGCTGGCAACGAGCTGCACCGCAGCGATCACATGCCACGCGACAACGACTATCGGTGGGTCAGCGCGAGCGCGTCATACATCCTCGAGGGCACCCGGGTCGAACAGATCGGAGCGACCGCCGCTCGATATAGACCTGGTCCCAGGAAGGAACGCGAGCTCAGATGGGTAACTAAAGGTACTGAAGGCTGATCCGTAACAATCATTCTCGGGGCGTCAGTTTCCACATGATCGATGGAGATGGGCTGGAACAGCTGTGGAGGTACGCGATCGTCTTTCCCGCACTGCCTGCGCTGGTTCGGTAGTGTGGCAAGTGCAGGTTCGGCCGAGGACGTCTTCGCTTACGCGAGCTGCGGGTTCCGTCTCTTGCGTTGCAGTTCGAAGCCCGACGGCTTCGGTGCCAATGGGAGAAGATTGGGAGCCGCCAGGTGCGTTCAACTGCGTTGAACCCCACCGAACGGCCCCCAACGTAGCTATGTGACCTGCTGAAGTCTCATTTACGCAGTTCAGGGAGACTTTGGTCCCTATTTGACACGGTAGAGGCCATTGATTCAATCTCCGCATCGCCCACCAGCGCATTTCTGCCGGTCAGGTGACCTGCCGACGATCTTCGCTAGCGGGCGGTTTGCCGTCTGGTAACAGGGCACGCGACCGTGGCCACACCGTCAACCGCAGAAGTGGTCGGGCGCCCGAACTGCTCTCACCGGCCCGCAACCCGATCAGCCTCGCATCGGTCCTGGGACGAGTGACGCAGGAGCGGTTCTGGTTCTAGCCCGTGATCGTCGTGGCAGCCACGCGTCGCTCCTAGCGGGAACCCACACGGCCCGGATCCGGTCAACAGCGCGAGCAACGACATAGCCGGGGCGGGGCCATACCCAGACCGCCACCCCGCCCACAGCGGACGAGCAGAAGACACCTGTGCACTGGCAGCCGCAGGATCACCCAGATGGGTTGGAGCAGAAAGTCTGACCCCATTTCGCCGATTTCGGTGTCCCTGCTCCAGTTTTGCTCCAGTTAGTCGTCCACCGCGAGCGCGGAGGTACACAGTGGACTGTCCACAGTGAGCAAAAAGAAACCGGGTGACCTGCGGTTATGCAGGTCACCCGGTCTTGTCTCCCGAGTGGAGCTGAGGGGATTCGAACCCCTGACCCCCACACTGCCAGTGTGGTGCGCTACCAACTGCGCTACAGCCCCGTGAGGAGGATCTTTCGCCCGCTTTCGATCTCTCGTTCGCGTGCATGCACACCATATATGACGGGTCCCCGAACTACGAAATCGGGGGGTCCAAGATCCTCCCGCAGGCCGTTGACCTGCGTTGATGCCGAGGGTCAGCCGGCGGAGCCGATGAGCTGGTCCAGCCAGTTGGCGTCGGCGATCTCGATCTTCTTGCCGTTGTGCGCGACGGTGGGGGTGCCATGGGTGCCCCGGGAGCCGACGAGCGCCTGGTTGTCGGTGAACGCCTTCAGCTCGGCCTCGCCGAGGGCGACGTGCCGCTTGGTGCGCACGCACTGCTCGAAGTCGGGGCCGGCGCCGACCGCGGTGCCCAGCTCGATGAGGCGGTTGTCGTCGTAGCCCTTGCCGCCCTCGGCCGGCTGCTTGCCGAACAGGCTGGCGAAGTAGGTGGGGAACTTGCCGCCGTCGGCCGCGCAGAGGGCCGCGTTGGCGGCATCCCTGGAGTAGCCCTCGGGGTTGGACATCGAGTTCAGGAACGGCAGCACGTGGTAGCGAACCTTGAGCTCACCCGAGTTGATCTTCTCGTTGATCTTCTCGCCGTAGAGCTTCTCGAACTGGCCGCAGGCCGGGCAGAGGAAGTCGGCGTAGACGTCGATCGTGGCCTTGGCGGTGTCCTTGCCCGCGACGACCGTGCCTTCCTGGCGCTGGACCGGGTAGTCCGCCTTGACCTCCGCCACCGGGATGGCCCCGGCGGCCTGGTTCGTCAGCAGCACGCCGCCGATCACACCGACCGCGAGCAGCACGACGAAGACAACGCCGATGATGACCTTGTTCCGGTCACTGCTCGTTCCGCGCGCCGCCGCGACCGCACTGGCTGCCTGCTTCTTCTTGTTGCGCGCGTTCCGCTGGGCTCCGCCCACGTCGGCTTCCTCCCCAATCGTTCTCCGGCCGGGGCCGGACTCTGCTGAGCGCACCCGCTCGCCGGACAGGAAACACGGCACGGGGTGACACCACCGTGTGGCGAGGGTACTGCGGGTGACATCAGGGCAGGCCAGGCACACCTTCGCAAGGGTGTCCTCAGCAGGCGGGAACGACTTACGGTCGGGCCATGGACGAGATCGGGCACACGCACGCCGACGTGTCCGGGGGCTGGCTGCGGCCCGCGGTGTTCGGGGCGATGGACGGCTTGGTGACCAACATCGCGCTGGTCGCCGGGGTCGGCGGTGGTGGTGCGGACAGCACCGTGATCGTGCTCTCGGGGATGGCCGGGCTGGTCGCGGGCGCCTTCTCGATGGCGCTGGGCGAGTACGCCTCGGTGGAGACGCAGAACAACGCGATCAGCGCCGAGGTGGCGGCGGAGCGCCGCGAACTGCGCACGAACCCGCGCGCCGAGCAGGCGGAGCTGGTGGACATGTACGTCGAGATGGGCCTCACCCGGGAGACGGCGGAGCGGGCGGCGGCCGAGGTGCACGCCGACCCCGAACTCGCCGTTCGCGTGCACATCACCCAGGAGCTGGGCGTCGACCCGCAGGAGCAGCCGTCACCGTTGGTGGCCGGGGTCTCGTCGTTCCTCTGCTTCGCGGTCGGAGCGCTGTTCCCGCTGCTCCCGTTCCTGCTCGGCTCGGACTCGCTGCTGCTCGGGCTCCTCGTCGGCGGCATCGGCCTGTTCGCCGCGGGCGCCATGGTCTCCCGCTTCACCACGCGGTCCTGGTGGTACAACGGCGTGCGCCAGCTGCTGTTCGGCGCGATCGCGGCCGGGGCGACCTACCTGGTCGGCATGCTCATCGGAGTGGGTGTCACCTAGACGAGTAATTCCTAACTGGGTCAGTGGTCGTAGGCGGTCAGTGATCGGGTGAGGGGTGCTCCGGTGGCTCGGTTGTGCCAGATCACCGCGGTGAGGGCCAGGAGTCGTTGGGCGATGCGGACTCCGACACCGTCGATGGTGCGTCCGCTGTGCTGTTCCAGGTTGAGCTGGCCTTTCAAGGTGTCGTTGACCGACTCGATCAGCTGACGGATGGACTTGAGCAGTGGCTCACCGGGGTGGGGTGTGCGGTTGCGGTAGGACGGCCGGATCAGCCGCACCTCACGCTCGGCGAGGAAGTGGTCAAGCTCGCGGGAGACGTAGCCCTTGTCGGCGATGATCAGCAGTCCGGGGCGGTCGGTGAGCAGGTGGGGTTCGTGGTCGCACAGGGCCATGAGCACCTGCCGCTCGTCGATCTTCGGGTCGGCCAACGCCCAGGTGATCGGCAGTCCGGCGGGGGTGCAGACCAGGTGCAGCCGCAGGCCCCAGAACCAGCGGGAGTGCGAGCGGCAGTAGCCGTAGTGCGCCCACCCGGCCAGTTCCGAACGCTTCACCGCGGGGCGGGACCGGCCGCATTCCACCGGGGTGGAGTCGACGATCCACGTGGTGTCACTCCACAGGTCGGTGTCGGTGGCCAGCCACCGCATCACCTGCTTGACCAGCGGCAGCGCCGCCCGCAGGCGGCGGTTGTACCCGGACTGGCCGGGCAGGTACCGAAACGCCCCGGGCAGCCGGGCGGGCAGGAACCGCAGCCAGCGGGCCTCGGAGGTGAACCCCAGCAGCGCCTGGGCCACCGCCAGGGTGACCAGTTCGGCGTCGGTGAGCTTCGGTGGCCTGCCCACGCGGGTCCTGCCCGCGAGACGGTCGTCGATCTTGACGTAGAGTGCGGTGAGAAGGGTGTTCAGGTCTGTCGTCACACACGGATCGTGGACACCCTTCGCCCGTCTCCGGTCACCACCCCGACTTACGCATTACTCGTCTAGGGCTGCGGCTGCTGCGGCTTGCCCGCGACGCGCTCGCCGGTGGGCAGTTCGGGTCCCTCGTCGAGGCAGCCGCCGCTCTCCGCCGCGACCTCCGTCGCGGTGTGCTCACCCGCTCGCCTCGGCAGCGTCTCCGGGGCCAGCAGCCACGGAACCAAGGCCAGCAGCATCGTGAAGCCGGTGACCGCGAAGGCCGTCTCGAAGGACAGGTTCTCCGCCATCACTCCCGCGAGCAGGGGGCCGAGGATCGTGCCCACGTCGGCGGCCATCTGGAAACCGGCCAGGACCGGACCGCCCCGCTTCTCGTTGCCGACGACGTCGGCGACGGCGGCGCTCTGCGCGGGGGTGAGCAGACCGGCTCCGAAGCCCGCGACCAGGGACGCGGCCAGGAAGGCCGGGACGGAGTCGGTGTAGCCGAGCCAGATCATCGAGGCGCCCGCGACGAGCAGTCCGGCGATCGCGAGCGGCTTGCGGCCCCTGGTGTCGGCGAGCTTGCCGGAGAAGAGCAGGACCAGCGCGTTGCCCCCGGCGAAGACCGACAGCGAGATGCCCGCCCACGCCTCGTTCTCCCGCAGCGCCTGGGTGACGAACAGCGGGATCAGCGCCATCCGCACGCCGAAGACCGTCCACCCGGTGGCGAAGTTCGAGGCCAGCGCCGCGCGGTAGGCGCCGTGGCGGACCGCCTCGCGCATGGTGAACAGCGGTCGCGCGTCGTCGCGGTTGGCGGCCGCGAGGCTGGAGTTGCGCAGGAAGAACCAGGCGACGAAGGCCGCGACCAGCAGCGCGACCGCGTAGGTGAGGAACGGCAGCTTGATCGAGATGCCGACCAGCCCGCCGCCCACGATCGGCCCGGCGATGTTGCCGAGCAGGAAGCCGGTCGACCACACGCCGGACGCGCGGCCGCGCAGGTGCGGCGGGCTGAGCCGGATCAGCAGGGCGACGGCGGAGACGGTGAACATCGTCGAGCCGGTGCCGCCGAGCGCGCGCAGGACCAGCAGCTGCCAGTAGTCCGCGGCGAACGCGCACGCGCCGGTGGAGACGGCGACGATGATCAGCCCCCACACGTAGACGGGGCGCTCGCCGAAGAAGGCCACCAGCCTGCCGCTGACCGGGGCGAACGCCAGCCGGGTGAAGGCGAAGGCGCTGATCACGATCGAGGAGGCGGTGACGCCGACGTCGAAGCTGGCCGCGAAGCCGGGCAGGGCGGGCGCGACGATGCCGAAGCCGATCGCGATCACGAAACTCGCCGCGACCAGCACCCACACCTCGCGGGGAAGGCGGTCGGAGAGCTGTCCTGTCGCCGGTTCCGCGGACGTGCTCACCGTGATGCCTCCCACTGCTCTCGTTAGCAGAGCTAAGGTTAGGCCATCGGGCAATCGTTTTTGTAATCCGATCGGTACCGCCGGGTCACGAATTCGCGGGACGCCTGCCCACGCGCAGCAGCGGCTGGGCTCCCTGGGCGACGACCGGGCGCCCCCGCCAGGTGGCGGACCTGCCCAGCGCGACGCGGACAGCGTCACCGAGCAGCGCGGCGAACGCGGCCCCGGCCAGCGGTGCGACCACTCCGCTCGCTGCGGGCTGGTTGAGCCGGCGCGCCACCGCACCGTGGCTGACGGCCTGAGCGCCCCACGCCACGGCTCCGAGGGTGATCAGCCGGGAATCGCGACGGCGGAGCCCCTTGGTCAGCGCGAGGACCGGGACGAGGCTGTAGAGGCCCTGGGTCAGTGCCCCCAGGCCGAGCACGCGGATGTCACCGTTGTTGCCCGCGACGAAGCTCTTGCGCAGCGAACGCCACATGACGCCGAAGCCGTCGAAGCCGGAGTTGCCGAACATGCCCTGGCTGTCCACGGTCAGCGTCCGCGCGCCCTGGTCGCGGAGCAGCGTCGCCATCGCGACGTCCTCGCCCCGCGACCCCGCGACCGCGGGCCAGCCGCCGACCTGCTCGTAGGCGTCGCGGCGGAACAGCATGCAGTGCCCGTAGGCCAGCGCGAGCAGGCCCCTGCCGTCCGGCCCCGCGCTCTCCAGGATCATCGCGACCGCCGGGGGCATGACGGTCCAGTGTTCGAGCCGCGTCCGGTCCGTCACGCCGGGCGTGGAGACCAGGTCTGCCTCGCGGGCCAGTGCCGTCGTGAGCAGGCGCCCGACCAGCTCGGGGTGGGCCGTCGTGTCGGCGTCGAAGAACAGCAGCCAGTCGGTCGGTCCCGAGGCGTCCGGCCAGTCCGGCGCGGAGTCGGCCGCTATGACGCCGACGTGCATGGCGTGCACCTTGCCCGCCCACCCGTCCGGCGGCCCGTCGCTGTCCACCACGCGGACCCGGGGGTCCTCCTCGGCGTGCCGGGCGACGATGGCGGCGGTCTCGTCGGTGGAGCCGTCGTCGACGACCACGATCCGAAGCGCGGCGTGCGTCTGGGCGCGCAGCGCGGTGAGGCAGCTGTCGATCGTGGCCTCCTCGTCCCTGGCCGGGACGATCACCGCGACGGTGGGCTGCTCCCGCAGCGGCTCGGCCGCGATCGGCCGCTGCCGACGGAGGTTGACCAGGGTGTACGCGGTGCGCAGGGCCGAGGCTGCCGCGACGAAGGTCGCCGCGCGGCGCAGGGGTCCGCCTGACTTCCGGGTGGCACGAGGCATAGTCGAAGTCTGCCTGGCAGGCTGCCGATTTGTGGTCGCAATCGCAAGGAATTGGCACGCCCTGCCCGATCTGCCGGTCCGCGCGGTCCTCGACGAGGTGGCCGGGCTGCTGACCGAGCACGGCACCGCGGTCCTGGTCGCACCGCCGGGAACCGGCAAGACCACGCTGGTCCCGCTGGCGCTGGCCGCGGACGGAGCACGCGTGGTGGTCGCCGAGCCGAGGCGGCTCGCGGCCCGAGCGGCCGCGGCGCGGATGGCCGGCCTGCTCGGCGAGCGGGTCGGTGAGACCGTCGGCTACTCCGTGCGCGGTGATCGCAAGGTCTCCGCCGCGACCCGGATCGAGGTCGTCACGTCCGGCCTGCTGGTCCGGCGGCTCCAGGCGGATCCCGAGCTCTCCGGCGTCGGCGCGGTGATGCTCGACGAGATCCACGAGCGGCACCTCGACGCCGACCTGCTGCTCACGTTGCTGGTCGACGCCCGCGCCGGGCTGCGCGAGGACCTGCGGCTGCTGGCGACCTCGGCGACCGTCGCGGCGGAGGAGGTCTCCGAACTCCTCGGTGGCGCTCCTGTGCTCCGCGTGCCCTCGGTGACGTTCCCCGTCGAGACCCGCTACGTGGCACCCGCCAACCGTGAGCGGATCGAGGGCACGGTTGCGCGCGCCGTGCGCTCGGCGCTGAAGGACTGCGTCGGCGACGTCCTGGTGTTCCTGCCCGGCGCGGCGGAGATCCGACGCGTCGCCGAGGCGCTGAGCGGTCTCGATGTCGCGGTGCGCCCGCTGCACGGCCGCTTGCCCGCAGCCGAACAGGACGCGGCGCTGCGCCAAGGTGATCAGCGCAGGGTGATCCTGTCCACCGCGGTCGCCGAGTCGAGCCTCACCGTTCCGGGAGTGCGGGTCGTCGTCGACTCCGGCCTGTCTCGTGTGTCCAAAGTGGACCATCGGCGGGGAATGGCCGGACTGGCGACGGTTCGCGTCTCTTCGGCCGTCGCGGAACAGCGCGCCGGTCGTGCCGGGCGAGAGGCGCCGGGCGTGGTCTACCGCTGTTGGCCGGAGCACGAGCACAGCACGCTGCCGCGCCAGCCGGAGCCGGAGATCCGCACGGCCGACCTGACCCGGCTGGCCCTGGAACTCGCCACCTGGGGCACTCCGGACGGTTCCGCGCTCTCGTGGTGGGACGCTCCCCCGGCGGGCGCGCTGAACGCGGGCCGAGAAGTGCTCCATGCCTTGGGAGCACTGGACGAACGAGGCGAGCTGACCGAGCGCGGTCGCGGTCTCGCGGACGTCGGGCTGCACCCCCGGCTCGCGCGCGCCCTGGTCGACGGCGCGGCACTGGTCGGTCCACGTGCGGCGGCCGAGGTCGTCGCGCTGCTCGACGACGACACGCTCGCGTCCGATGTGGACATGAAGACATCATTGCAGCGCTTGCGGTCCGGCACACCGGCAACGCAGCGGTGGCGCCGCGAAACCGATCGGCTGCGCGGCCAGGTGAACGGCAAGGAACGCAAGCCCGACCCCGCACTCGTCGTGGCGCTGGCACATCCGGAGCGACTGGCGAAGCGCCGCCCAGGCGGTGGGCCGGTGTACCTGATGGCGGGTGGCACAGCGGTGGAGCTGCCACCGGGCAACGCGCTCAGTGATGCGGATTGGCTGGCCGTCGCAGTAGCTGATCGTGAACCCGGCAAGCGACACGGGCGCATCCGTTTGGCCGCCGTGGCCGACGAGGCGTTGGCGACGTCAGCGGCCCGCGCACTGCTCACCGAAGCCGACGAGGTGAGCTGGCAGGACGGCGATGTCGTCGCGCGCAGGGTCCGCAAGCTCGGAGCCATTGTGCTGCACGAAAAACCACTGTCCGATCCGGACAGAATGGCACTGCACGACGCCTTGACGACGGGACTCCGCAAGGAGGGCACGAGCCTGCTCAGGTGGTCGGAGGACGCGGCTCGACTGAGGCAAAGGCTGGCGTTCCTCCACGAAACCCTGGGCGGCGAATGGCCCGCTGTGGACGAGGAGAGCCTTCTGTCCGCTCTGGACGACTGGCTCGATCTCTCATCCGCGAGGCGCCGCGCGGACCTGGCGAAGATCGACGCCGGGCAGGCGCTGCGCCGCCTGCTGCCGTGGTCGCTGGCGAGCAGGGTCGACGAGTTCGCGCCGGAGCGCATCGCGTTGCCCAACGGCACCAGGGCGAAGGTGGACTACTCCACCGCGGAGCCGGTGCTCCCGGTGAAGGTGCAGCACGCGTTCGGCTGGACGGACACGCCCAGGATCGCGGGCGGGAAGGTCACCGTGCTGCTGCACCTGCTCTCCCCCGCCGGGCGCCCCACCGCCGTCACCAGGGACCTGGCGTCCTTCTGGCGCAACGGTTATCCGCAGGTGCGAGCGGAACTCCGGGGTCGCTACCCGAAGCACCGCTGGCCCGAGGACCCGCTCAGCCCGCCATGATCTTCATCAGCTCCTGCCGGTAGGGGCGCAGGCCGCGCACCGAGTTCCACCCCAGCACGCCGGTCAGCTCGCCGCCGCGCCGGTAGGTGGCGATGAACGAGCCCTCCGCGGGCGCGCCCTCGACGATCTCCAGCTCGTCACCGGGCAGCGGCCAGCCGAACATCTGCAGCTTGGTGTCGTACTGGTCCGACCAGAAGTACGGCAGCGGCCGGTATTCCTGTTGCGCGCCAAGGAGGTTCATCGCCACTGCCATGGCCTGCTCGGTCGCGTTGGTGCGGTGCTCCAGGCGAATCCGGCCGAGCACCGGGTGCTCCCAGGACGCCACGTCGCCCGCGGCGTACACCCCGGGTGCGGCCGAGCAGTACGCGTCACAGCGCACACCCAGCTCGTCCACGGGGATACCGCTGCCGTCGAGCCAGTCCGTGACCGCCGTCGACCCGATGCCGACCAGCATGGCGTCGGCCTCGATCTCGGTGCCGTCGGTGAGCACCACGCCGGTGACCCGGCCCTCCGCCGACCGCACCGAGTCGACGCCGACCCCGAAGTGCGTGCGGACGCCGTTCTCCGCATGCAGGTTCGCGACCAGCTCGCCCAGCCGCGGCCCGAGCTGACGGGTCATCGGCACCGGCAGCGGGTCGACCAGGGTCACGTCCAGCCCGAGCTTGCGCGCGGTCGCGGCGACCTCGCAGCCGATCAGCCCCGCGCCGACCACGACCAGGCGCGGCCCCGCGAGCAGTTCGACGCGCAGCGACAACGCGTCGTCCATGGTCCGGAGCACGTGCACACCGCCGAGCCCGGCGGTCCCGGGCAGCACGCGGGGCACCACACCGGTGGCGATCACCAGCCCGTCGAAGTCGAGCCGGTCACCGCCGTCGAGCAGGACCTGCTCCCCGGACACTCCGGTGGCACGCGTGGCCAGGCGCAGGTCGAGCCGCAGGTCGGCGATCTTCGCCTCGGGTCGCAGCTGGACCCGTTCCGGCTCCCACGCGCCCGCGAGGACCTGCTTGGACAGCGGCGGCCGGTCGTAGGGCAGGTGGGCCTCCGCGCCGACCAGGGTCAGCTCGCCCTCGTAGCCCCGGCGGCGCAGCGCTTCGGCGGTCCCGAGTCCGGCCGCCGAAGCGCCGACGACAACGATCCTGCGCACGGTCGTCACTGCTCCAGGACGGTGATCGCGGCCGCGGGGCAGCGCTCGGCGGCCTCCTCGACGGCGTCGCGGAGCTCGTCACCGGGCCGCTCGTCCAGCAGCATGACGATGCCGTCGCTCTCCCGCTGGTCGAACACCTCGGGTGCGGACAGCACGCACGATCCGGCACCGCAGCACTTGTCCTGGTCGATCTCGACTCGCATCACAACACTCCTCGTCGTCACCTACCACTCCATCCTTACCAAGCGACGTGGAGGCGGTGCACTCCGTAAATCAACATGTCGTTCTTGTACGGGATCTCCTCCTCCGGCAGGTCGACCCGCAGCGACGGGAACCGCCGGAACAGCGCGGCGAGTGCGATCTGCATCTCCACCCTGGCCAGCTGCTGCCCGAGGCACTGGTGCGGGCCGAAGCCGAAGGACAGGTGCGAGACGCGCTTGCGCTCGACGTCGAGGGCGTCGGGCTCGGCGTAGACCTCCGGGTCGCGGTTACCCGCGGACAGCGAGACCACGACCCACTCGCCCTTGCGGATCAGCTGACCGCCGACCTCGATGTCCTCGGTGGCCAGCCGCCGGACGCCGTTGTGCACGATGGTGAGCAGCCGCAGCGCCTCCTCGACGTAGGCGTCCACCTTGGCCGGGTCGGCGCGCAGGGCCTCGACCTTGTCCGGCTGGCGCAGCAGCGCGACCGTGGTCAGCCCGATCATGTTCGCCGTGGTCTCGTGCCCGGCGACCAGCAGCAGCATGCCGATGGAGGCGAGTTCGAGATCGGAGAACGGCTGCTCCATCTCCGCCGAGCGCTCGATCAGCCTGCTCATCAGCGCCGCGTCGGGCTCACGCCGCTTGAGGTGCACCAGCTCCAGCATGTAGTCCCGCAGCCGCTCGCCCGCCCCCGCGCGCTCCTCCGGCGCGATCTCCCTGGTCAGCAGCAGCTTGCTGTCCTGCTGGAACCGGGAGTGGTCGGAGTAGGGCACGCCGAGCAGCTGGCAGATCACCAGCGACGGGATCGGCAGCGCGAAGTGCTCGACCAGGTCGGCGCCCTGGCCCGCCCGCTCCAGCTCGTCGAGCTGGGACTCGACGAGCTGCCGGATGCCCGGTTCGAGCAGCCGGATCTGCCGGACGGTGAACTCACCGGTCAGCGCGCGGCGGAAGCGGGTGTGCTCGGGCGGGTCGAGCCGGATGAACGGCTTGACGGGGTCTTCATCCCGCCGCAGGTCCCTGAACTCCGGCGGGATGAAGTCGGAGGAGAAGCGCGTGTCCCCGAGCACGGCGCGGACGTCGGCGTACCTGGTGACCAGCCAGGTCTCCTGGCCGACCAGGTCGAGGACCTTGGTCACCGGTGCCTCGGCCCGCAGCTGCGCGTACGCAGGCGGCGGCATCAGCGGGTCGACGCGCTCGGTCGGCATGGTCTGGTGGGCGACGGGACAGTTCACGATGGGACCCCCTTCTTCTCGTGTCAGTCCAGATCACCAGCGTGGGCTGACGCGAACCCGCACGGAAGCTGACGTCTTGCTGACAACCGGCGTCAGGACCGCCTCGGCAGCGTCACGACGAAGGTCGCTCCGGCGCCGGGAACGGACTCCACCCTGGCCGAGCCGCCGTGCGCCTCGGTGATCGCCTTGACGATGCTCAGCCCGAGCCCGGAACCGCCCGGCCCCCGCGACCGGTCGCCCCGGTAGAACCGCTCGAAGACCCGGCAGGCGAGCGCGGGGTCCAGTCCGGGCCCCTCGTCGGAGACCGAGAGCGCGACGGCGGTCTCGCCCACCGGCCGCACGCTGACGTGCACCGGCAGCCCGGCGGGCGTGTGCTGGAGCGCGTTGCCGAGCAGGTTGCGCAGCACCTGGCGGAGCCGGTCCGCGTCACCGGGCACGATCGAGTCCACAGTGGACAGATCGAGGGTGATGTCCCTCGCCGGGTCGATGATCCGGGTGTCGGCGACCGCCTCCGCGGCGAGCCGGGAGAGGTCGACCAGCTCACGGCCGAGCGGTCTGCCCTGGTCCAGCCGGGCGAGCAGCAGCAGTTCCTCGACCAGCGAGTGCATCCGCAGCGACTCGTCGCTGATCCGCGACATCGCGAGTTCCAGCAGTGCCGGGTCGTCGATGTCCTGGAGGTACAGCTCGGCCCAGCCCCTGATCGTGGTCAGGGGCGTGCGAAGCTCGTGCGAGGCGTCGGCGACGAAGGTCCGCAGCCGTTGTTCGGAGTGCTCACGCGCGTCGAATGCGCGGTTGATCGCGTCGGCCAGCTGCTCGACCTCGCGGCCCGCGTCGGCGAGCTCGATGCGCCGCGCGGTGTCACCGGTCGCGATGGCACTCGCGGTGTTCGCCATGTCCCGCAACGGTTTCAGTCCGACTCGGAGAGCGCCGAGGGAGAGCGCGCCGACCATGACGACGGCGACGAGTGTCGCGATCGCCACGAAGACCCCGAGCTTGGCGAGCGCGTCCTCGTTGGGGCGCAACGATGTCGCGACCACGATCCCCGTCAGCTCGCGCGGATCCTGTTGCCCCCACAGGTGCACCGGTTCGGTGAGGGGGCTCACCAGCACTCGGTAGTCCGGACCGTGCCCGGCGACCGACGGCACCGTGACGAGCGCGGGACCGGAGAGCAGGTCCCTGGACAGCGCGGGGGCGGGCTCGGGCGCCCCGGACGGCCCGTCCGCGGGCGAGGAGTCGAGGACCACGCCGCCCCTGCCGACGAGCGCGACGTAGTTTCCGCTGGGGCCCAACGACCTCAGCGTGCGCAGCGACTCCGAAGGCGGCGGCAGGTTCCGGACGTCGAGCTCGCGGACGCGGTGGTCGATGGCGGTCAGCACGGTGTCCACGCGCGATTGGAGGTAGGCGCGCATGCTCAGCAGCGCCGCGATGTCCACGGCGACGATGCTCAGCGTGGTCAGCACCAGGATCGTGGCGAGCAGGCGCCCGCGCAGCGACCCGAACCGATGGCTCATGCGCGGGGCGGCCGGATGCTGTAGCCGAAGCCGCGCACGGTGTGCAGCAACCGCTCCCGCCCAGGAGTGTCGATCTTGTGCCGGAGCCGGGAGATGAACTTCTCCACCACCGAGCCGTCACCGCCGAAGTCGTAGCGCCACACGTGGTCGAGGATCTGCGCCTTCGACAGCACGCGTCCGGCGTTGACGAGCAGGTAGCGCAGCAGCTTGAACTCGGTCGGCGACAGCTCGACGTACTCCCCCGCCCGCCGCACCTCGCACGCGTTCTCGTCCAGCACCAGGTCGGCGCAGCGGAACACGTGCTCCTCGACCACCGCCTCGGCACCCCGCCTGCGCAGCACGGCCTGCACACGGGCCAGCACTTCGGCGACGCTGAACGGCTTGGTGACGTAGTCGTCGCCACCCATGCCCAGTCCGCGCACCTTGTCCTCGGTGGAGTCGCGCGCGGTCAGGAACAGCACCGAGAGCCCGGGGCAGCGGCGGCGCAACTGGCAGCACAGCTCGAACCCGTCCCGGTCCGGCAGCATCACGTCGAGGATCACCAGTTCGAGGCGTTCCTCCTCGATCAGCCGCAGCGCGTCCTGACCGCTGCGCGCGGTGAGCACCTCGTGCCCGGCCAGCCGCAACGTCGTCGCGAGCAGCTCCACGATGTGCGGTTCGTCGTCCACCACCAGCACGCGGGCGTGCACGACCGGCGGCGCGTCCGGCTCCATCACCCGCAAGTCCCCTCCAGCAGCCACTCCGCCATTGAACTGCATTCACTGCAGACTTTCAACGAGTGCAGTTTCGCAGCGAATGCAGTAATCTGCCCGCCGTGACCACGGAGCCAGGACTGCGGGAACGGAAGAAGAAGCGCACCAGGACCGCTCTGGTGCGGGCGGCGATCGCGCTGTTCACCGAACAGGGCTACGAGCAGACGACGGTGGCCCAGATCGCCGCGGCCGCGGACGTCTCGACGCGGACCTTCTTCGACCACTTCCCCACCAAGGAAGACGTCCTGTTCATGCACGCGACGGAGCGCACTGAGCTCGTCAAGCACATGATCGAGAGCTGCGACGGCAGCGAGACCCCGGGCGAACTGCTGGTGCGGGTGCTCAAGGAGAACCTGCTCACGACCGTGTGGAACCAGGACATCGTCTCCGGTGCGGTCACCCTGCGGCTGAAGCTGATCAAGACGGTGCCCGCGATCCAGGCGTTCGCGCTGCAACGCCTGCTGGAAGTGGAGGAACAGCTCACCGACGCGCTCTGCGCGGCCTACCCGGACCGGCTCACCCGGTACGAGGCCGCGGTCATGGTCGGCTCGACGATCGGCGGCATCCTCGGCGCGCTGCGGCTGACGGTCCTCGACCACGACGATCCCGAGAAGGTGCGCGAGAGCCTGCTCCAGGCCATCGACGTGACCTCGCGCGGTCTGCGCCACTTCGACACAGCCGCCTCCGTACCGCTTTCGTAAAGTGGTTTGCTGCTCGCCCCGAACCATGGTCCTCCGCGCGAAACGCCTGGTAGACCTTGCCTCGTCGTCGCCGACCCGAAAGAGGCCGTCGTGCTGATCAGGTTCACCGGAGTGGTTCTCGGTGCCGTGCTGGGCACCACCGCGCTCGCCGCCCCCGCCGTCGCGGACCCCGCCCTCGCCGCGTCCGTCGACGTGGTCACCGCGGAGCAGGCGAGCAAGAAGATCATGATCTTCGACCCGGCGGTCGCGAGCTGGAACGGCTCCGGCGCGACCAAGTGGGCCTGGTCCCCGACAAGCGCCAACGGCTTCTCCGCTCAGGCGGATGGCGCCTCCGCGGAAGCGAGCACGTCGGCGGCGGGCTGGTCCAACCCGTCCGACATGCGGCTGCGGTCGAACTCCCACCACGGCGGCCAGGTCCTGGTGACGGCGGCCTCGGGTGGTTTCCTCGGCGTGGCCTCGTTCCCCGCGGGCAAGCGCAAGTGGTCGGTCGCGGTTCCGGGCGCCGACAACCCGCACGCGGCCGAGCTGCTGCCCAACGGCAACGTCGCGGCGGCCGCGAGCCACGGCGGCTGGATCCGGCTCTACGCGGCCTCCCAGGGCCCCAACGCCACCAAGCACGCGCAGTACGACCTGCCCGGCGGGCACGGCGTGCTGTGGGACCCGCAGGGCAGTGTGCTGTGGGCGATCGGGGACAACCACCTGGTGGCGCTGAAGGTCGGTGGCACGGCGGCGAACCCGACCCTGTCGGAGGCGCGGAAAGTCGCCCTGCCGTCGAAGGGCGGGCACGACCTGCAGCCGGTGTACGGCAACAAGGACCGGCTGTGGATCACGACCAGCTCGCAGGTCTACCAGTTCAGCAAGTCCACCGGCGCCTTCAGCACCGACTACGCGCACGCCGCTTCGGCGAACCGCACCTCGGTGAAGTCGATCGGCAACCACCCGCAGACGGGCCAGCTGATCGAGGCGAAGCCGAAGGCGGGCTGCCGGACCACGTGGTGCACCGACACGATCGACTTCTTCGGCGCCGACGCCAAGCGCACGCGAACCGGAGCGGAGTTCTACAAGGCCCGCTTCTGGTACGCCGCCTACCAGTGACCGACGTCGAGTACGCCCAACCGGTGGTCAGGCGGGGGTCGAACCGGCCAGGCGGGGCGCGACGACGCTGGGGGTGACGCCGAGCGCGGGCTCGTAGGTGACGAGGGTGCCCTTGCCGTGGCGCTTGGCGCTGTACATGGCGATGTCCGCGCGGCCGAGCAGGACGTCGGCGGTGAGGCCGCGTTCCTGGGGATCGGCGTGGACCAGGCCGATGCTGGCGCGGACGAGGTGCTGTTCGCCGCAGATCACGAACGGCACGCGGAGCGCTTCGAGGAGGCGCTCGGCGATCTTGTCGGCGCGCTCGGCCTCGTCGAGCAGGATGCCGAACTCGTCGCCGCCGAGCCGCGCCACCGTGTCGGTGGAGCGGACGCAGGAGCGCAGCCGGTCGGCGATGGCCCGCAGCAGCGCGTCGCCTGCCGCGTGCCCGAGGCCGTCGTTGACGATCTTGAAGTCGTCCAGGTCGGCGAAGAGCAGCGTGACCGGGTGGCCGCGCCGGGCGCCGAGGTGGATGGCGTGGTCGAGGCGGTCGCGGAACAGCACGCGGTTGGCCAGGCCGGTCAGCGAGTCGTGGAAGGCCTGGTGCTCCAGCTGGCGCTGGCTCTGCCGGATGCGGTCCAGCAGCCACATGTTCTCCACCAGGGTGACCAGCTGGCGCACCACGACCAGGGCGATCACCACCAGGCCGAGGTAGATCTCCAGCGGCCCGGGCGCGCTGCCGAAGGCCGTGCGGACCAGGATCAGCGACCCGGTCAGCACCAGCGGCAGGTACGGCATGAGCACGTGCACCCACTCCACCACCGGCAGCCTGCCGTCCGCGCGGCGCGGCGGGGCCGCGTACATCGCCACCGGGACGGAGCTGGCCGGCGCGAGCGCGGCGAGCGCGAAGAGCACCGGGGCGGTGATGTAGCCGAAGTTGGCCAGCGCCGGGATCTCCTTGACCCCCGCGCTGATCAGGTAGGCGAAGACGCAGTCGGAGATGAACAGCGTGATCATGCCCATGCCGATGAAGGCGAGCGGGAGCCGCCGCCCGACCAGCCGGATCGTCGCCAGCATGACCACGATGACCAGCAGCACGATGTCGATCAGCGGGTAGGCGATCGCCACGGCGAAGGCCAGCGGGGACGGCGAGGTGGCCCTGACCATCGACTCCATCACTGTGGTCCAGGTCAGGATGAACAGCGAGCCGACCACGATCAGGCCGTCGAGCACCAGCACGACGCGGGCCCTGGTGAGCCTGCGGTCCATCGGCAGCACCACGGAGCCGGGCTGCCGGTGGTCGCTGAAGACGAGCAGGGCGACGAGCACGAACACGGTCATCGCCAGGTAGCCGACGTCGGCGAGCGAGGGCTGCGGCGGCTGGGCCCGCAGGACCACGTGGTACCAGGTCCAGACGATCTGGCCGAGGGTCCAGATGCCCCAGCCGATGCCCATGATCAGCCGCCACTTGCGGTCGCTGCCGTGCCTGCCGCGCGCGGACCACAGGCAGCAGAGCGTGCCCGCGGTTCCCGCGGTCAGCTGGGCGAGGTTGTCCAGCGCGAGCACGGGGACCGGGGGCAGCAGCTTGAAGCCGGCGAGGACGACGACAACGAACGCCAAAGACATCGCCGTCGCGGCGATCATGGCGAATCGTTTCCTGTCCATAACCCCAGTCACAGTCGGTAAAGGACCGAACACGGACAACTCACTGTAGTAATCGCCAGGTCCGACTGTCGACCAATTCGATCTGGAACGGCCCGCCACATCAAGGTTATGGAATTAGATCGATCGGGGCGTGCCGCGCCCCCTTGATCGGCACCGTGTGCAACATGCGGATTTGCCCGCGGCACGGCCCCCCACCAGCGGGTTCTATAGCACCACTCGTTCTCACCCCCGGTAATGGAATGATCCACGATCAAGGGGGTCTCTCACTCGATTAGCGCGACCTCACCCGTACGTTGCAATGCGCATGGTCACTCGGCGAGCGGTCGGTTTCATGCGATCACGGGTCCGCAACGTCACCCGAGCGGATGGTACCGGCGAGCTCTCCCCGGGGTTGATGCCGGGGAGAGCCAGCCACTTCAGCTCATCCTGCGCTGTCCCGGCCACACCTCGGCCCACCGGCCGGCGAAGCCCTCGCAGGTCCAGATCGACGTCCCGTCGACGATCCCGAGGCGGCTCGAGACGGTCCCACTTTGAGTGCACGATGCAAAGTGAAAACGCAATGCACCCGGATCGCCGCCGGAATACACGATGTTCTTCACGTTCTCCGCCGGTACGCCCAAGTAGGAGAAACCGCGGTGCGGGCTGTACGAAGCGGGCAATCCCCGTTCCGGCCCGTAGTAGGCGAGCGCGCTCGCCAGCCAGTACGAGCCGCTCACGAGAGCGGTGTCGCGCTGCTTCTCCGGCGGCAGGACGCGATAGGCCTTCGCGACCGCGTCGGACAGCTCCGTCCAGCCGAACTGGCCACTGTCGGTGAAGTTCTCGAACTTCACCCCGATGTTGGGGTACTCCAGCTCCGACTCCGCTTTCCACGGGAGGGACTGCGCGGCGAGCAAGGCCGACAGCGCGAACGCGGGCCAGGCGACCCACGGCAGCCACCTGCCGGTGCGGCGCCGCTGGAACTCCACCGCGGCCACCGCGAACAGCAACGGGAACAAACCGCTGGCGTAGTAGATGCGCCCGCCGGTCAGCGCAAACACGGCGAACACCCCGACGACGGTCAGCCCGAGAAACCGGTACTCCCGCAGGTCCGGGGAACGGAACAGCCGCCAGAGGCCGTAGAAGACGAACACCGTGCCCACGCCGACCCCGGCAGTCAGCAACGCCATCGGCAGGAACAACCACGGCCCGCCGTACAGGCTGGTCTCACCGGCGACGACCGCCCGCATCTCCAACTGGGGCCAGCCGTTGGCGGCCTGCCACAGCAGCGTCGGCACCGTGATCAGCACGGCGAGCAGCGCACCCACCCAGAGCATGGGACGCCGGAGCAGATCGCGCGGCCCGAGCACGAGAACGCTGACGCCGAGCACCGCCCACAACGTGGGGATCAGGAACTTCGCCTGCATCGCGACCGCGGTGGCCAAGCCGGACCACACGAGCAGCTTGTCCTCGCGCGTGCGCACCCAGCGGACGATCAGCAGCAGCACGACGCCCCACAGCACCGGGTCCACAGTGGACGTCGCGAGCAGTCTGCCGATCATGATCCCGGAGAACGCGTAGGCGCCCGCCGTGGCCACCTGCGCGCCGCGTCCGCCGCCGAGTTCCCGCGCGAGCAGCGCCGCGACGAGCGCTCCGGCCGTGGTGATCAGCGTCGCCGGCAGCCGCAGCCCCGCAACGGAACCCGGGAACAGGCTGTCCATCAACAGCGCCAGCAACGGAAGCAGCGGCGGCTGGTCGGCATAGCCCCAGTCCAGCTCCCGCCCCGCGGCGATGAAGTACAGCTCGTCGCCGAAGAACCCGTAGCGACCGCTGAACAGGAACAGCACCAAGCCGAGCGCAGCCGTGACCGCGAGCACCGGCCCCCAGGCGAGGGAGGGGACACCTGCTCCCTCCCTCGCCTGCGCCCCCTCGGTCGCGCTCGCCCGTCTCACCGTTGCCCTGGTCATGTCCTCCCCCTTCGAACAGTTCGCACCATTCGACCCGGGCGGAGACGGACGCGACAGCGCGCAAGGTGGGCACTCCGGCGCACCAAAGTCTCGAAGGGCGGGGGCAGGACCTACTTTCGTAGGTTCCCGGCGCCGTCAAAGGATTCAGCACCGGGCTGGACCGTCACCGGCACCAGTACCGTCGTCGGCGTGAAGCGTCCACTGTGGTCGAACTGGCGTGAGTTCGCGTTCGACGTCGCGCCCTTGGCCACCGTGGTGACCGTGATCGGCACAGTCGTCTTCCTCGCGGGGATCCCGCTGAGCATGGTCCTCTGGTACTCCGTTGCCCTGGACGTGCTCGTGTGCGTGGCGTTGTTGCTTTTCCGCCGCACGCACCCGCAGCTCTGCCTCGCCGTGACCACGGGTACCGCACTGGTCATGCTCGGCTGCGAACTGCTGTGGCCCGGAGTCATGGTGTCCCCGCACGACCCCACTCGGCCGTGGTTGTCGCTGGGCACACCGTTCGCGATCTACTCGGCGATGAAGTACTCGGACCGGAAGTGGCCGTCCTGGGTGATGACCGTGGTCATGCTCGTCATCGCGTGGCGGCCGTGGCAGTTCATCCCGATGGAGTCGCCGTACTTCGACGTGCGCCCGTCCGCCGTGCTGTACACGATCCTGCCCGCGGTGATCGGCCTCTACAACGGCGCACGGCGACGGTTGATCCAGGCACTGACCGAGCGGGCCGAACGCGCGGAGCGGGAGCAGGACCTGCTCGCCGAACAGGCCCGCGCGGACGAGCGGGTGAAGCTGGCGACGGAGATGCACGACGTAGTCACCCACCGGCTCAGCCTGATGGTGCTGCAGGCGGGCGCGCTGCGGATCACCGCGACCGACGAGGCCACGCGGACCGCGGCCGAGGAGCTGCGGGCCGCGGGCTGCCAAGCGCTTGAGGAGCTGCGGGACCTCGTCGGTGTGCTGCGCTCCGGGCCGAGGACCGACGAGGTGATCCCGGAGGACGGCACCAACTCGGCGACGCTCGACCTGACGGCGCTGATCGAGGAGTCCAGGTCGGTGGGGGTGCAGACGGAGCTGATCGAGGACGGCAACCCGCTGCTCGCTTCGCCCGTCGTCGGCCGGACCGCGTACCGGGTCGTGCAGGAGGCGCTGACCAACGCGCGCAAGCACGCACCGGGCGCGTGGGTGCGGGTGTACGTGCGCTACAGCGGTGACCGGCTGCGGTTGGTCATCCGGAACTCGGCCGCCAGGTCTCCGCTCGACCCGAGCCTGATCGGCAGCGGTTCCGGGTCCGGCCTGCTCGGGTTGAAGCAGCGGGTGGAACTGGTGCACGGCAGGCTGCGCGCGGGTCCGACGGACAGTGGGGGCTTCGAGGTCGATGCGATACTTCCCGCCTACGTCCCGACTGCCGGGGGCCAGCACGATGAACCGTGACGTGATCAAAGTCCTGGTCGTGGACGACGAGCCCATGGTGTGCGCGCACCTGCGCACCATCCTGGGCTCGGCCGAGGACATCGACGTCGTCGACCAGGCGCACGACGGCGCCGCCGCGGTGGAGTCCGTCGTACGGCACCGGCCCGACGTCGTGCTGATGGACCTGCGCATGCCGGGCGTCGACGGGCTGAGCGCGATCGAGCGCATCAACCGGATGCCCGCGCCGCCCACCGTGGTCGCGCTGACCACCTTCGACGCCGACCAGTACGTGATCAGGGCGCTGCGCGCGGGAGCGTCGGGCTTCCTGGTGAAGTCGACGCCGCCGGAGGACCTGATCGGCCTGGTCCGGGTGGCCGCCGACGGTCACATGGTGCTCTCCCCCGCCGCGGCGAAGCGCCTGGTGGCGGCCTCCTCGGACGAGCAGGCTGCCCGCGACAGGGCGCTCGCCCTGGTGAAGGAGCTGACCGAGCGGGAGTCGGAGGTGCTGACCTGCCTCGGGGAGGGGCTGTCGAACGCGAACATCGCGTCGCGGCTGCACCTGAGCGAGGCGACGGTGAAGGGCTACGTCTCCCGGCTGCTGGTCAAGCTCGGGTGCGCGAACCGGACCCAGGCGGGGCTGCTGGCCTACGACGCCGGCCTGGTCACCCGATGATCACCGTCAGTCCTCCGGTTCCCGCGGTTCGATCAGGCAGTCCGGCCCCGGGTAGACGAGGCTCTCGTGCCCGTCCCCGAAGCGGACCTTGTACGGCGGTGCCCCGTCCGGCCCCCTGACCTCCAGGATGTCCCCCGCCCGCTCGCCGACCCCGACGCTGCGGGAGTGGATCCGTATCCGATCCCCCACTGAGGCGTGCATCGCCAACTCCTTCCACAGGTGACCCATGTCACACCCCCAGTGTCCCGTCCCCCCACCCCACCCACAACCCACAGAGGTCCGGACAACCTTCGCGAAGCCGGGACCGGAGACGCCCCAGAACGCAACCACTCCAAGCTGGTCCCCCGACCACGCAACCACGCCGATTCGCAAGAAGCCCGCACCGCAGGGGGGCACGGGGGGAGTCGCTCCCCCCGACAGATACGCGGACAAACGGGAAGCGGCCCCCCAGCGAAGCTGAGGGGCCGCGAACAGCACAGTGGAGGTGCCGGGAATCGAACCCGGGTCCTCTGCCGGTTCATCAGGACTTCTCCGTGCGCAGTCCGCTGTGCCTCTACTCGACCCCACCGGTCTCGCGGACAAGTCCGGTGTGACGGGCCCAGCCGCTGTGGGTTGTCCCGTCGCGATCCGCGGCCGACCGCGACGGTGAGTCTCCTAGCTGATGCCGGGAGCCGGGGCGGAGACGCCCCCGGGCCGACAGAGTTGCCCTGCTACTTAGGCAGCGAGGGCGAACTCGCGCTGGCTACTAGCCTTGGCGCTTATTAGGTTGCGATGACGCTTGAGGTGGTCTCTCGCCTGCACCTGCACGCTTCCCCTGAATCAACGTCCAGAGTCGAAACCGTTCACCCCCTGGCTTGGTGGGAACTCACCCAGTTTAACGCCCCACGCCAGCGGGTTGTTCCTCGGATGGGTCCGGCCCCGGACCGTGGTGAGTGCGCGCACCGCGGGCCGGGGCCGGGGGTTACCGCCGGTTCAGCACTTCACGTACTTGGCGCTGGCCGACGGCTTGGTGGTGAGCTTGACCTGCAGGCAGCGGCCGGCGGGCGGGTTGTTGACGAAGTAGTTGGCGACGAACGCGCCGAAGACCGGGCACGCGACCTTGAGCAGGCCGGGCACGACCTTCATGCACGCGCCGCTGCCCGCGAGGGCACCGCCGGTGATCACCGCGGAGTACAGGCCCTGAGTGGTGTCCTTGCTGAACTTGTGCGACCACTCCGCCATCGTGGAGACATCGCCGGAAGCGGTGAGGGTGGGAGCGGCACCGGCGGCCCCAGCCGCCGTGCCGAAGACCGCCAGGGTGAGCGCCAGCACCGCGGCAGCACGCTTGAAGAACGTCATAGACCCCATGTTCAGGCTCCTCCAGTTGTGACGTTCAGCTCGTGTGAGCTAACACGAAAGAGCTTGCGTTCACCCGGTTTAGTCCGGGTATGGATCCGATATAACGCCCTGCTTGCAAGGTGTTCACAACCGGGTTAACTTGATGGTGAAGCATTAACTCGTCCGCAGCACAACTGAATGGTGCAAGTGATGGACTTCCGGGTGCTGGGGGCACTGGAGATCATCGGTCCGCGGGGGCGGGTCGAGCTTGGTGCACCCAAACAACGCGCGCTCACCGCGGCCCTGCTCTGCCGCGCTGGCCAGGCGTTCTCCACCGACGCGCTGATCGGGGCGCTGTGGGGGGACAACCCGCCGCGCTCCGCGCGGAAAAATATTCAGGTTTATGTCTACCAAGTCCGCAAGGCGTTTGCGGCCGCCGGAGCACCGGACCGTCTGCACCTCGAACACGCCGGATACCGCCTCGTGGTCAATCCCGGCGAGCTCGACATCGACCGATTCAATGAGCTTTTCGCCCGGGGCCGAACGGAATTGACAAGCGGCGAGGCCGAACGGGCAGCACGGACGCTCCGCGATTCAATGTCCTTGTGGCGGGGTGAGCCATTCGCCGATCTCCCCGATGTCGAATTCTTGAACCGGCAGGCCGACGCGTGGCGCGAACGGCGGCTGGCCGCGGTTGAGGCCAGGATCGAGGCCGACCTGCGCGCGGGCAGGCACGCCGACGTGGTCGACGAGCTGTTCTGCCTGGTCCGCGCACACCCCCTGCACGAGCAGTTCCGCGCGCAGCTGATGACCGCGCTGTTGCTCGGTGAACGCAAGACCGAGGCGCTCGCGGTCTACGACCACGGCAGGCAGCTGCTCGCTTCCGAACTCGGCATCGCCCCCGGCGCGAACCTGACGCGGGCGCACCAGGCGGTGCTCTCCGGCAAGGCGCCCGGCTTCCCCACCGATCCGGGAGCCCGGCCCCGGCGCACGGTCCCGAAGAAGATCGTGCCGCGTCAGCTGCCGCGCGGCCTGTCCGACTTCGTCGGGCGCCAGGCCCAGCTGACCGCCCTCGGCAACGGGCTGGCCAGGGCGGCCTCCGGCGGCTGGCCGCTGCTGGTGCTCACCGGGGCGGCCGGGGTCGGCAAGAGCGCGCTCGCGATCAAGGCGGCGCACCTGGCCGCGCCGAGCTTCCCCGACGGTCAGCTCTACATCGACCTGGCCGAGCACAACGGCGGGGAGGCGCTGGGCCAGATCCTCAGGGCGCTCGGCTGCGCACCGGCGGAGCTGCCCGCCGATCCGTGCGAGCGGCAGGCGCTCTACCGCACGCTCGTGGCCGACCGATCCGTGCTCGTCGTGCTGGACAATGCTGCGAACGAGTCACAGGTTCGTTCACTGCTTCCGGGTTCGCCCAGGTCAGCAGCGATCGTGACGGCGCGCAGCAGGCTGCTCGGGCTGGACTCGGCCGAGCTGGTCGAGCTCGGCGGGTTCCGGTCGGGGGAAAGCGCACAGGTGCTGCTCGGGCGCACGGAAGCGGTGGCGGAGGACGCCCAGTACGCCGAGTTCATCGCCGACACCTGCGACCACCTCCCGGTCGCCGTCCGGATCGCCGCCGTGCGCGCGAGCGGGCGGTCGCTCCAGGAGACCGCGCGACGCCTGATCTCGGCGTGCAACCCGCTGGACGAGCTGGTCGCCGGGGACGAGTCGGTGCGCGCCCGGCTCACCTCGTGCTACGCGGAGCTGGACCTGATCGGCAAGACGGCGCTGCGCCGCCTCGGCACTCTCGGCTCGGCCGAGTTCACGGTGGCCGCGCTGGCTTCCCTGCTCGGCACGTCGACCGGGCACGCCGAGCGCAGCCTGGACCAGCTGCTGGACCGGCACCTCGTCAGCCGGATCGACGACGCCGGGGGCACCCACCGGTTCGCGCTGTCCCGGCTGACCCACCACTTCGCGATGGAGCTGGCCAGGGATCCCGCGCTGCCAAGGGTTTCCTAGAGGCCCAGCAGTCGCGCGGGCGTGTCGTGCAGGACCGCGCGGAGGAAGTCGGCACCGAGCCGGTCGTCGGCTTCGGCCCAGTCCGCGATGGCGCGCAGCTGTTCCGCGTACGCGTAGGGGATGTTCGGGAAGTCCGTGCCCAGCGCGACCCGGCCGGGCAGATCGGCCAGGCGGGCCGCCCAGTCCTGCGGCAACGGGCAGAGCGCCGTGGTGAAGTCGACGCCGACCATCGTGGTGTCCAGGTGCACGCCGGGCCACTGCTCCACCAGCCGCAGCGCGTGGTCGAACTCCGGCATGCCCGCGTGGGCGATGACCGCGACGAGCCGCGGGTGTTCGCGCAGCACCGCCTCGAACACGTCCAGCCCCGTGTGCGTGCCCGGCAGCGGTCCGTGTCCACAGTGGACGACGACGGGCAGCCCGGCGTCGGCGAGCTGTCCCCAGACCGGTCGCAGCAGCGGATCACGCGGATCGAAGTCGCCCACCTGCACGTGCGACTTGAAGCAGCGCGCACCCGACTCGATGGCTTTGCGGACATAGGAATCCGCCTCCGGCTCGGGGTAGAACGTCGCCGTGGCAACGGCTTCCGGCACCCCGGCGGCGAACTCGGCTGCCCACTCGTTGAGCCACGCGGCCATCCCCGGCTTGTGCGGGTAGACCAGCGGCGCGAAGGCGCGGACGCCCAGCGAGCGCAGCACCTCGACGCGCTCCGGCTCGCTCGTGCGGTAGTGGATCGACCAGTCGACGCCGTAGTGCTGGCTGGCGTGGTCGAAGTACGCCCAGACCTTGGCCAGCACGCGCTCAGGCAGGAAGTGCACGTGCAGATCGACCAGGCCGGGCAGACCGAGGTCGCGCACCCAGGCGGCGACCTCGGCGTCCGAGCCCGGCATCAGTCGCGGTATCCCTTGCGGGCGCGGCCGATCGCCTTCGCCATCTCGCGGTCGGCGGTCTTCTTGGCCAGGATGTGCCGCTTGTCGTGCGCCTTGTTGCCGCGCGCGAGGGCGAGCTCGACCTTGACCTTGCCGTCCTTGAAGTACATCGACATCGGCACCAGGGAGAGGCCGCTCTCCTTGGTCTTGCCGATCAGCCGCTCGATCTCGGCCCGGTGCAGCAGCAGCTTGCGCTTGCGCCGCGGCTCGTGGTTGGTCCACGTGCCCCAGTGGTACTCGGCGATGTGGACGTTGCGCAGCCACACCTCGCCGTCGTCGACGGAGGCGTAGGCGTCGACCAGCGAGGCCTTGCCCGCGCGCAGGCTCTTGACCTCGGTCCCCACCAGGGCGATTCCGGCCTCGTAGGTGTCGAGGACGGTGTAGTTGTGCCGCGCCCTGCGGTTCTGCGCGATCACCTTCTCGCCGCGTTCCTTGGCCATGGCAACAATGTTACGTGGCCGGTGGAAGCGATTACAGGCGCACGTACAGGCGCAGCGTGACGTAGCCGGTGATCGCCGAGATGATCGCGCCGATCGGGAACAGCAGCAGCGAGACCTGGAAGACGTCGGCGTAGCCGAGCGGCGCGATGATGTTGGCCTCGATCGGCGCCTTGAGCACGTCGTCGATGAACGTGCCCTTGGCGAAGAACAGGCCGGTCAGCGCCAGGATCGCACCGGTGAGACCGGCGACCACCGCCTCGATGAGGAACGGCAGCTGGGTGTACCACCGGGTCGCGCCGACCAGCCGCATGATCCCCACCTCGGTCCGCCTGGTGAACGCGGAGACCTGGATGGTGTTGGAGATCAGCAGCAGTGCGGCCAGCGCCTGGACCAGCGCGACGGCGAAGGTGGCGTTGCGGAAGCTGCCGAAGAACTCGAAGAGCTGGTTCAGCAGGACGTCCTGGTCCACGACCCGGAGCACGCCGACCTTGCCGGTGTACTCCTTGGAGATCGCGTCGAAGCGCTGCGGGTCCTTGAGCTTGACCCGGAACGAGGCCGGCAGCGACTCCGGGCGGGTCAGCTTCACCAGCTCCGGCTGCGCCGCGAAGATCTCCTTGAACCGCGCGTAGGCCTCCTCGCGGTTCTGGAAGACGACGTCCTCGACGATCGCGTTGTTGTCCAGCGACTGCCGCAGCCCGGAACAGATCTGCTGCTGGCAGGTCAGGTCGGAGGCGCTGACGTCGTTGGTGAGGAAGACCGAGACCTCGACCTTGTCGTAGTACAGCTTCTCGGTGTTGTCGATCAGCCGCACGATGAGCAGACCACCGCCGAGCAGGCCGAGCGAGATCGCGGTCGTGAGGATCATCGCGATGGTCATCGTGATGTTCCGGCGTAGACCGGTGATGACCTCGCTGAACACGAAACTGGCGCGCATCGGGAGTGGTGCTCCTAGTGGTGGCTGGCGTGGGGAGGGCTGGCGGGGGCCGGGCCGGTCAGCGGCCGACCCCGTACACGCCCCTGGCGTCGTCGCGGACGACCTTGCCGAGGTGCAGCTCGACGACCCGCCTGCGCATCGCGTCGACGATGGAGTGGTCGTGCGTGGCCATCAGCACGGTCGTGCCGGTGCGGTTGATCCGCTCCAGCAGCAGCATGATGTCCTGGCTGGTGTCGGGGTCCAGGTTTCCCGTCGGCTCGTCGGCCAGCAGCAGCAGAGGCCGGTTGACGAAGGCGCGCGCGATGGCGACGCGCTGCTGTTCACCACCGGAGAGCTCGTGCGGCATCCGGTCCGCCTTGCCCTCGAGGCCGACCAGCTCCAGCACCTCGGGCACCACCTTCTTGATGGTGTGCCTCGGCTTGCCGATCACCTCCAGCGCGAAGGCGACGTTCTCGGCGACCGTCTTGTTGGCCAGCAGGCGGAAGTCCTGGAAGACGCAGCCGATGCGCTGGCGCAGCCGCGGCACCCGCCGCCGGGAGAGCCGCCCGACGTTCCAGTCCGCGACGACCAGGGTGCCCTTGGAGGGCACCTCCTCGCGCAGCAGCAGCCGCAGGAACGTGGACTTGCCGGAGCCTGACGGTCCGATGAGGAACACGAACTCGCCCTTGTCCACGTTCACCGAGACATCGTCGAGCGCGGGTCGGGTCGAGGTCTTGTAGACCTTGGACACGTGTTCGAGCCGGATCACGAGGCGCGAGTTTACCCACCGGCTGTGTGACGGGTGTTTCCCGCAAGCCGACGAACGGGTAGTCGGCGTGTCGCAGCTGGTGACGCCGCGTTTGAGGCCGCGCGGCCGCGTCCCCCGGCAGAGGGGACGAGGCCGCGCGGGTGTGCGCTTGCGCGCGGGGGTCAGGACGCCTCGGCGGCGGACTGGCGGCGCCAGCGGATGCCGGCCTCCAGGAAGTCGTCGATCTCGCCGTCGAGCACGTTGCCGGGGTTGCCGACCTCGTGCTCGGTGCGCAGGTCCTTGACCATCTGGTACGGGTGCAGCACGTAGGAGCGCATCTGGTTGCCCCAGCTGGAGCCGCTGTCGCCCTTGAGCGCGTCCATCTTGGCCCGCTCCTCCTGGCGCTTGCGCTCCAGCAGCTTCGCCTGCAGCACGCCCATGGCGGTGGCCTTGTTCTGCAGCTGCGAGCGCTCGTTCTGGCAGGACACCACGATGCCGGTGGGGATGTGGGTGATCCGGACCGCGGAGTCGGTGGTGTTCACGCCCTGGCCGCCGGGACCGGAGGAGCGGTAGACGTCGACCCGGAGGTCCTTCTCGTCGATCTCCACGTGGTCGGACTGCTCGACGACGGGCACGACCTCCACGCCGGCGAAGGAGGTCTGCCGACGGCCCTGGTTGTCGAAGGGCGAGATCCGCACCAGGCGGTGGGTGCCCTGCTCGACCGAGAGGGTGCCGTAGGCGAAGGGGCTGCGGACGCGGAAGGTCGCGGACTTGATGCCCGCCTCCTCGGCGTAGGAGGTGTCGTAGACGTCGGTCGGGTAGCCGTGCCGCTCGGCCCAGCGCAGGTACATCCGCATCAGCATCTCGGCGAAGTCGGCGGCGTCGACGCCGCCGGCCTCGGCGCGCACGGTCACCAGCGCCTCGCGCTCGTCGTACTCGCCGGAGAGCAGGGTGCGGACCTCCAGCGAGGAGATCTGCTCGCGGAGCTTGGCCCGCTCGGCGTCGGCCTCCTCGACGGAGGAGTCGTCGCCCTCCTCCTCGGCCAGCTCGTAGAGGACCTCCAGGTCCTCGATGCGCTGGCGCAGTTCGGTGACCTTGCGCAGGTCGGACTGCTTGTAGGCGAGCTGACTGGTGACCTGCTGGGCTCGTTCCTGGTCGTCCCAGAGGTCCGGCAGGCCGGCCTGTTCCTCGAGTTCGGCCACGTCCGCGCGCAGCTTCTCGAGGTCCATCACCGCCTCGACGCCTGCGAGCGTTGCGGAGAGGTCCTTGAGGTCTGCAGCGACATCCGGGTTCACGTCGGGAAATCGTACTGACTTCGCCGGGGCCGCGTGCGCCGGTGTGCGACTGGCGCAAGGAGAAGGGGCCGCCCGCGTCGCGGACGGCCCCGTCGCGTTCCTGTCACAAGATCAGGAAGTGGGAACCGCGTCGAGGAGTTTGAGCACGGCCTTGGTGTGGGCCACCGCGAAGTCCGCCGCCGCCTTGGCGAACGGGTCGTCCGCGGACTTGGCCTGCGTCTTCAGCTCGTCCAGCTTGGCGGTGTACGCCTGTTTCGCCGAGTCGACCATGGCCACCCGCTGCTTGCCGCCGAGCGATCCGGCGTGCACCAGCCGCAGGATCAGCGGGCTGCGCAGGTGGTCGGGACCGGGCTCGGTGGACAGCCACGTCTTGAACGCCTTCTTGCCCGCGGGCGTGATGACGTACTGCTGGCTGGAGCGCGGGCCCTGCTTGCCGAGCTTGAGCAGCCCGGCCGCGGCGAGCGCGGGGAGTTCGCGGTACACCTGGCTGCGCGTGACGCTGAAGAACGCACCGAAGCGCTCCCCAGCGGACGCGACCAGCTGGCCGCCCGTCTTCGGACCGTCGTGCAGCAGGCCGAGCAGGGCCGCCGCAGTTGCGTTCAGTTCAGTCACCTTGTCAACGGTGCCACGGCTTTCCCCCGCTGTCCACAGTGGTCTGCTCATCTGTCCACTGTGGCTTGAAGGGGCCTGCGGACGGCGCTGGGACGAACGTGATCGTTGATCACCCGTTCGGCCCCGGAACGGCCGCGGCACCGGCCACCGCGCGCTGTGATCAAGGCGGCGAACAGGTGGCCCGGGGGCGCATGTGCTACATGATTCACGTTCAGTTATTCACCGTATTGACCGCCCTGACTCGAGTGCGGAGTCGATGAACCATCACGTATCAATAACGGCCCGTCCCGGTTCCGCAGGTCGATCCGGTTCAGGTCACTGAATACGCACGCGTCAGCACGGACAGTCGCCCGAAGCGGCGCTCTGACCACTCTGGACGTGCGCGTTATCGTCACCGCTCGACAAGGGCTCGAAACACTCCCGCGCGGTCAAGGGGGACCGCGGGGAGTGCGTCGTCCGGGAAAGGACATGGCAGGTGATCGGATTCCTGCTGCGCCGGCTGGTGAACTACGTGGTGCTGTGCCTGGTCGCGACATTCCTCGCGTTCAGTCTCGCGTCGCTGACGTTCGACCCCATCACGAAGCTGCGCGAGCTCAACCCACCACCTCCGCCGTCGGCCATCGCCGCGGTGGAGAAGAGTCTGCACCTCGATCAGCCGATTCCCCAGCGATTTTTCACCTGGTTCAGCGGAGTCGTCACCGAGGGGAACTTCGGCGAGACCATCGTCGGCGCGCCGATCACCGAGGAACTCGGCCGCCGTATGGGCATCAGCCTGAGACTGTTCCTGCTCGGCACGCTGGTCGGTGTGATCCTCGGTGTGCTGCTCGGCGTGGTCAGCGCGATCCGGCAGTACAAGTTCAGCGACTACTTCGCGACCCTGTACTCCTTCATAATCCTGTCCACCCCGGTGTTCCTGCTCGGCACGCTGCTCAAGTACGGCGCCCTGCAGCTGAACAACGCGACGGGTGTCACGGTGCTCAAGTTCACCGGTGAGTACACGCCGGGCTTCGAGGGCAGCTGGTGGGCGATGCTGCTGGACCGCCTGCACCACCTGATCCTGCCGACGCTGACCATCGCGCTCGGCCAGATCGCCTTCTACAGCCGCTACCAGCGCAGCGCGATGCTGGACGTGCTCGGCTCGGACTTCCTGCGCACGGCGCAGGCCAAGGGCCTGTCCAGGGGCAAGGCGCTGTTCAAGCACGGGCTGCGCACCGCGCTGATCCCGATGGCGACGCTGTTCGCCTTCGGCTTCGGCCTGCTGATCACCGGCGGTGTGTTCACCGAGCGGCTGTTCACCTGGTACGGCATGGGCGACTGGCTGCTGACCGGGATCAACGAGCAGGACACCAACATCGTCGCGACGGTCACGCTGTTCACCGCCGTGCTGGTGCTGGTCTCCGGCTGGCTGTCCGACGTGCTCTACGCCGCGCTCGATCCGCGCGTCCGGATCTAGGGGAGGAGGAGAACCATGACCGTCAACCTCAACGAGGGCGACTCCACGGGCACCACCGGTGCCGCGACCGGGAGTCCCGTCGACGCGGCGGTGAAGCCGAGCAAGGCCACCGGCCGCGGCGCGCTGATCGTGCGCAGGTTCCTGCGCAACAAGCTCGCCGTCAGCGGGTTGATCGCGATCCTGCTGCTGTACGCCGTCGCGTTCATCTCCCCGCTGTTCTCCCCGTACGACTACAAGTACCAGGACTACAGCGCCTTCCTTCAGCCGCCGAGCCCGAGCCACTGGTTCGGCACGACGCAGATCGGCGAGGACGTCTTCACCCAGACCATGCACGGTCTGCAGAAGTCGCTGACCATCGGTCTGCTGGTGGCGCTGATCTCCACCTTCGTCGCCGCCGTCGTCGGCTCCACCGCCGGCTACTTCGGCAAGTGGTCCGACCGCACGCTGATGTGGATCGTCGACCTGCTGCTGGTGCTGCCGTCGTTCCTGATCATCGCGATCATCAGCCCGTCGCTGCGCGGGGAGAACTGGCTCTGGTTCGTGCTGCTGCTCGCGGCGTTCAACTGGATGATCACCGCGCGGATCGTGCGCGGTATGACGCTGACCCTGCGGGAGCGGGAGTTCGTCAAGGCCGCCAGGTTCATGGGCGAGAAGCCGTGGAAGATCATCAGCAAGCACATCCTGCCGAACATGGCATCGCTGCTGATCATCGACGGCACCATCAACGTCGGCAGCGCGGTGCTCGCCGAGACGGGCCTGAGCTTCTTCGGCCTCGGCGTGCAGCCGCCGGACGTCTCGCTCGGCACGCTGATCCGCGACGGCACGCGCGCGTCGCTGACCTTCCCCTGGCTGTTCGCCTTCTCCGGTGGCCTGCTCGTGCTCGCCGTGCTCGCGGTGAACTTCGTCGGTGACGGTCTGCGCGACGCGCTGGACCCGAGCTCGCAGAAGAGCAGGGCCAAGGAGAAGAAGCGGCGCGACCGCGGGGACGAGGCCCAGGAGCAGCCCGCCGCCGCGGAGCAGGCGCCCGCGGGCAAGCGTGAGGACGACGACCGATGACCACTGCTGAGATCCAGTTCGACGAGAGCACCTCCACGCCCTCCGGCCCACTGCTGGAGGTCTCGGACCTGGACGTGTCGTTCCCCAGCGAGGACGGCAGGGTCCGGGCGGTGCGCGGTCTGAGCTACCAGATCAACCCCGGCGAGGTGCTGGGCATCGTCGGCGAGTCCGGTTCGGGCAAGTCGGTGTCCTCGCTCGCGGTGATGGGCCTGCTGCCGCAGCAGGCGAAGATCACCGGCTCGATCCGATTCCAGGGCGCCGAGCTGCTCGGCCGCTCGGACCGGGAGCTGTCCAGGATCCGCGGCAAGAAGATCGCGATGATCTTCCAGGACCCGCTCTCCGCGCTGACCCCGGTCTACACCGTCGGCGACCAGATCGCGGAGACGATCCTGGTGCACGGCAAGGGAAAGGTCACCAAGCAGGCCGCGGCCAAGCGCGCCGTGGAACTGCTCGACCTGGTGGGCATCCCCAACGCCGCGCAGCGCGCCAAGGCGTTCCCGCACGAGTTCTCCGGCGGTATGCGCCAGCGCGCGATGATCGCCATGGGCATCGCCAACGACCCCGACCTGATCATCGCGGACGAGCCGACGACGGCGCTGGACGTGACGGTGCAGGCGCAGGTCCTCGAGGTGCTCAAGACCGCGCAGGAGGTCACCGGCGCGGGCATCGTGATCATCACCCACGACCTCGGCGTGGTCGCGGGCTTCGCCGACAAGCTGCTGGTGATGTACGCCGGCCGCGCGGTGGAGTCCGGTGTGGTGGAGGAGATCTACTCCGCTCCCCGCATGCCGTACACGCTGGGTCTGCTCGGCTCGATCCCGCGCCTGGACGCCGAGGAGAAGCAGCCGCTGGTGCCCATCGTCGGCCAGCCGCCGTCACTGGTCGCGCTGCCGCCGGGCTGCCCGTTCGGCCCGCGCTGCCCCATGCACGTCGCCGCCTGCGACGAGGCCGAGCCGCCGTTGTCCATTGTGGACAGCGGAGCGCATTCGGCGGAGCCGCACCGCGCCGCGTGCATCCGCAGCTCGGAGATCTCCGCGATCGACGCCGACCCGGCCGAGGTCTTCGGGGCCGAGGTGGTGGAGCCGCCCACGCTGGCGGCGATCCCCCGCGAGCAGCGCGAGGTCGTGCTCTCGGTCGACCAGGTGGTCAAGCAGTTCGCCGTGACCAAGGGCGTGGTGATGCGCCGCAAGGTCGGCACCGTGCACGCGGTGGACGGCATCAGCTTCGACATCCGCGAGGGCGAGACGCTGGGCCTGGTCGGTGAGTCCGGCTGCGGCAAGACCACGACGCTGATGGAGATCCTCGGTCTGGAGAAGCCCACGCAGGGCAGCATCTCGGTGCTGGGCCGCGACGTCGGCAACATCCCGGCCAAGGACAAGAAGGCCATCCGGCGGGACATGCAGGTCGTGTTCCAGGACCCGATGGCCTCGCTGGACCCGAGGATGCCGATCAGCGACATCCTGGCCGAGCCGATGCTGGTGCACGGGTTCGCCAAGGCCGAGATCCAGAAGCGGGTGCCGGAACTGCTCAGCCTGGTCGGACTGCGGGCCGAGCACGCCGCGCGCTACCCGGCGGAGTTCTCCGGCGGTCAGCGGCAGCGCATCGGCATCGCCCGCGCGCTGGCCCTGCAGCCCAAGCTGATCGTGCTGGACGAGCCGGTCTCCGCGCTGGACGTGTCCATCCAGGCCGGCGTGATCAACCTGCTCGACGAGCTGAAGGCCAAGCTGGGCCTGTCCTACCTGTTCGTCGCGCACGACCTGTCGGTGGTGCGGCACATCGCCGACCGGGTCGCGGTCATGTACCTCGGCAAGATCGTCGAGATCGGCGACGTGGACACGGTCTTCGGCAGGCCGGAGCACCCGTACACGCAGGCGCTGCTGTCGGCGATCCCGATCCCCGACCCGATCAAGGAACGGCAGCGCGAGCGCATCATCCTCACCGGTGACCTGCCCAGCCCGGCCAACCCGCCGAGCGGCTGCCGGTTCCGGACGCGCTGCTTCAAGTTCGCCGCGCTGCCGGAGGACAAGCAGCAGGCGTGTCTGGACGAGCACCCTCCGCGACTGCGGCGGGGCGACGACCACGAGGTGGCGTGCCACTACGCCGAGGTCCGCGAGGTCGTGTAACACCCAACTGAACAAGTGCGGATGTGGTGTTATGCGTCCGTGCTGGGCGAGTTGAAAAAGTTCGACGTAGTGTCCACCTGATCGACGACCCGGTGAACGACGCGGGCGACTAGGTAAGCAGTGGAGGACTGGCGAAATGCTAGGGCGACGGCAACCAGCGTTGCTGTTCGCCGCTCTGACGGCCGGAGCACTCGTGCTCTCGGCGTGCGGTGGCGGCGGCAGCAACCCGGCGAACAACCTTCAGGGCAAGGTCAACGCCAACGACATCAACGTGAAGCCCGCGAGCGAGCTGAAGGACGGCGGTGAGTTCCGCTGGCCGGTCAGCGAGCTCTCCACCCAGTTCAACTACGGCCACCTCAACGGCACCCTGGCCGACAGCGCTCGCATCATGGAGGCGTTGATCCCGTCCATGTTCAAGGCGGACGCCCAGGGCGTGCTGTCGGAGAACAAGGACTACGTGGAGTCGGCGAAGCTGACCTCGACCGATCCGCAGATCATCGAGTACAAGCTGAACCCGAAAGCGGTCTGGCAGGACGGCACCCAGCTGTCGTGGAAGGACTTCGACGCGCAGTTCAAGTCGCGCAACGGCTCGAACAAGGCGTTCGTGGTCTCCAGCACCACCGGTTACGAGGACATCGAGAAGGTCGAGAAGGGCGCGACCGACCAGGATGTCAAGGTCACCATGAAGAAGAAGTTCGGTGACTGGCGCACCCTGTTCGCGATGCTCTACCCGGCGTCGACGAACAACGACCCGAAGGTGTTCAACGACGGCTGGAAAGAGAAGCCGATCAACAGCGCGGGTCCGTTCAAGTTCGACTCGATCGACCGCGGCGCCAAGATCCTGACGCTGGTGCCCAACGACAAGTGGTGGGGTGAGAAGCCGAAGCTGGCGAAGATCATCTACCGCCAGATCAGCGTCGACTCGCAGGCCCAGGCCTTCGCCGCCGGTGACATCGACTTCATCGACATCGGCCCGAGCGTGAGCACCTTCCAGCAGGTGGTGCCGGTGCAGGGGGCGGTCGTCCGCAAGGCACTGGCGCCCGACTTCCGGCACATCACCTTCAACGGCGCCAAGGGCTCCATCCTGGAGGACCCGAAGCTGCGCTTGGCGATCCAGAAGGCCATCGACCGGACCACGATCGCCAAGTCGCAGGTCGGCGCGATCATCCCGGACGCCAAGCCGCTGAACAACCACATCTACGTCGAGGGCCTGAAGGACTACAAGGACCAGGCCCAGCTGGTGGCGTTCAACAAGGACCAGGCGGTCAAGGAGCTCGACGAGCTCGGCTGGAAGCTCGAGGGCCCGACCCGCAAGAAGGACGGCAAGGAGCTCGTCATCCGCGACGTGATCCCCACCGCCGTCGAGACCAGCGCCAACGAGGCCAAGCAGGTGCAGCAGATGCTCGCCGCGATCGGCGTCAAGGTGGACATCCAGACCGTGCCGTCCGAGCTGTTCTTCAAGGAGTACGTGAACAAGAGCAACTTCGACATCACGCACTTCGCCTGGATCGGCACGCCGACCCCGGCCAGCTCCAAGGGCTCGATCTACCGCTACGACCCGAACGCGGTGAACCAGAACTACGGTCGCATCGGCAACGAGACGATCAACAAGCTGATGACCGACGCCAACGCCGAGCTGGACGACGCCAAGCGCGCCGAGCTGGCGAACAAGGCGGACGAGGAGATCTGGAAGACCGGCCACTCGCTGCTGCTCTACCAGCGCCCCAACGCCATCGGCATCAAGTCCACCATCGCCAACTTCGGCGCGTTCGGCTTCGCCGACTACGAGTACGAGAAGATCGGCTTCATCAAGTAACTCGGCATTTCGGGAAGGGCCCGCGAGATCTGCTCGCGGGCCCTTTTTCCGCTTCACAGTCAGGATTTCCGGTGAACACGAACCCGTCGCCGTTCCGCGTCCGCGCCTTCCGGCACGGCCTGGTGACCACCGTGCTGGTGTTGTTGGTGTGCGGCGCCATCGCCACGGTGTCGCTGCTGTCGTACAACTCGGCGCAGTCGCGGATGACCAGCCTCAGCGCCCGCGCTGTCGGCGAGATCACCGCGGTGCGGGACTACGTGGTCGACGTGCGCTGGACGCTGCCCAACGGCACGCAGGTCACCGCGCCGGTGGAGCTGGCCGTGACGCCCCCGCCCGCGGGCATGCGGGCCGAGGTCGCCTACGAGCCCGGGAATCCGCAGCACGCGGCGATTCCCGGAGCCGCCCTGCTCGCCGAACTCGACCGCGCGGCGAGCGGCCTGTCCTTCAGTGCTGTCATCGCGTTCGCCGTGCTGGCGATGCTCCTCGGCCTGACCATCACCCGCGCACGCCTCACCAGGCGGCCCACCCGCAAGGTCGTGGTCCGTCGCGTTCGTGTCCAAAAAGGACTGATCGCCCGCTCCTGGCTGGAGACGGAGTCCGGCCCGCAGCGGTGGATTCCCG
Source organism: Allokutzneria albata (assembly GCF_900103775.1). Lineage (GTDB taxonomy): Bacteria > Actinomycetota > Actinomycetes > Mycobacteriales > Pseudonocardiaceae > Allokutzneria > Allokutzneria albata. The sequence continues at coordinate 5,256,909 of NZ_LT629701.1, forward strand.
TGTACTACGACCCCGCGCTGGTCGGCATGCCCGCGCCGGTCGAGGTCTCCGTGCACGGCGACCCGCGCACCGATCGTCTGCTCGCCGTCGACTACCAGGGCACGGTGCTGTACTCCTCCGGCGCCACGGCTCGCACCGAGCCCCAGGGCCGTCGCACCGACAACCCGGTTCGCCCCGACGAGGACATCGCGGAGCGCACAGCGGCGTCCAGCAGCGCGCTGCGCCAGTTCCGCGCGGACGCGGCGCTCATCATGCCCGCGCCGCTGGTCGGCCTGTTCTGGGCGTACCTGGACGCCGGTGGCTTCCCGGTCTGGCTCGGTGCCACGCTCATCACCGCCGCGATCGCGCTGTGGTGGGCCGCCGTGCGCGGCTCGGACCCGTCCTAGGGCTGCGGCAGCACGTCCAGCCAGCCGCCCGAGCGCCAGTACTCCCTCTCGCCCCTGGTCAGCAGGCCCTCGTCGATGAGGTACCGCCGCACGGAGACGTAGTCGGCCGTGCCGCCCTCGCACCACGCGCGCACGATGACGTTCACGTCCTTCTCCGGGTAGCGCACGCCCGGCTCGAAGGACTGCACCAGGTGCTCCAGCAGCACGCGCCGCCGCCCGCGCTGGGCGGGCATCCCGACGAGCCGCCCGTCCTTGACGAAGGTGCGCAGCAGCGCCTCCGTCTTGGGGTCGGAGTCGCCGTAGCCGTGGTCGTCGGCCCGGTCCTCGGGCGCCGCCGCTTTCGCCAGTTCGGTCAGCGCCTCGGTGCGCAGCCGGTATCCCGGTTCGACCAGGCCGCCGTCCTCCAGCTTCCGGAGGGCTTTGCCGACGGCTTTGGCGTCCAGTCCGGTCGCCTCGGCCAGTTCGGTGATCGAGGTCGCGCCCAGCACGAGCGCGGCGACGACGCGCAGCCTCTCGGGGCCGGCCAGCAGCCCCACCACAGTCTCGGGAGTCACGCTCCGCAACCTAGCGCGCCTGGGGCAGGCGGGCAGCTGTTTACTCTCTGCGACCGGCACTGACCGTTACGTGGGTTTTCGCGCTCCAACCCGGTGGACTTACCCCCGTCGGGCTATCGAGCCCGCCGTCCCAGGCCCGAAGATCGGCCGCATTGGGGCTCGCCTGGAGGCGTGCGCGCCCCTCCGATCGACCAGGGAAGCAGGGAGGTCGACCGTGCACCGTAGTTGGTTCCGGACGAAGTTGGTCGAGAAGCGAGAGCAGGTCACGAGCAAGGTCAAGGAGGGCGTCAAGCAGCGGGCGAGGTCACTCGTCCCGGCCCAGCTCACGAAGAAGCCCGAGTCGATGGACAAGTGCATGGTCTGCGGGAAGTCGCTCAAGCGCTCCACGGCGATCTCCGGCGAGGGCCGCGTCTGCTCCCCCGCCTGCGCCCACGCCTGGGTACGGGACCTGAAGTAGCACCGCAAGCAAAAGATCCCCCGGCCGATGGCCGGGGGATCTTCAGAGTGGTAGCGGGGACAGGATTTGAACCTGCGACCTCTGGATTATGAGCCCAGCGAGCTACCGAACTGCTCCACCCCGCGTCGTCTGAGACAACCTTATCCTACTCCGCCCCCCACATGCAAAACGGGGTCGCTTCAGATCAGGTTTCACCGCGTCGTAGCTGGTTGCGTCGGTATCACCGCACCAAACGCTGGAACCGGCCCCCACGGCCCAACGGCCGAAGGCCAAGGGCCCTGCGTGCGCGAAGCGGACGCGCCTGGGCTGGTCGAGCGCTGTGGGAACCACGCTGTCTCCTCCGGAGCCAGCACCGTGGGGGTTCCGGGGGGGCTCGGCCCCCCGTGGCGCAAATGCGAACAATCCCTATCTGCGCTTTCCGCAGATAGGGATTGTCGAATTGGTAGCGGGGACAGGATTTGAACCTGCGACCTCTGGATTATGAGCCCAGCGAGCTACCGAACTGCTCCACCCCGCGTTGTTGTGTTAACCCTAGCCGGTGGCGTCCTCCGAATGCAAATCGGGTGACGCCACCGGCCGGACCACTACTTCTGGTTGAAGCGCTTGGTCGCGTCTTCCAGGTCCTTCTGGGCCTGGCCGATCGCGGCGAAGTCACCTGCCTGGGTGGCCGTGCGGAGCCGGTTGATGGCGGCGGCGATGTCCTGGATCGCCTTGGCCTGCTCCGCGCTGATCTGCTGGCCGCCGGGGTTGGGCGGCGTGGTGCCACCCGGGTTCTCGCCGGGCGGCGGGGTGCCGGGGTTGGGCGGCGTGGTGCCCTCGCCGGCGCCCCTGCCGAAGACCTCCTCGAGCGCGCCGGCCAGCGTCTCGGAGAACCCGACCTTGCCGCCGAAGCCGACCAGCACCCTGGCCAGCTGCGGGAAGGCGTTGTTGTCCTTGCGCTGGATGTAGATGGGCTCCACGTAGAGGAGTCCGCCCGCGACCGGCAGCGTCAGCAGGTTGCCGTTGACCGCGGTGGCCTGCGGGTTCTGGAACAGCGTCCGGGCCTCGGTGACCTTGGAGGCCGAGAAGAACTGGTTCTGCATCTGCCCCGGGCCCATGGTCTGGGTGGTCGTGGGCAGTTGGAGGACCGTCATCTTCCCGTAGTCGGCCGGGTCGGAGGAGGCCGAGACCCATGCGGAGAGGAACTCCCGGCGCAGACCGGTGAGCGCGCTCGTCAGCTGGAAGGTCGGCTTGTCCTGGCCGGGTGCCTGGGCGATCACGTAGTACGGCGGGAGCTTGCCGCCCTGCGTCGTCTGCTGGGCGGGCGCCCCGGGCTGCTGTTGCTGGGGCTGCTGCTGGACGTTGGGCTGCTGCTCGTCGGTCGGGTCGTCCGGGACGTCCCAGAACTCGTTCTGCGAGTAGAAGACGTCCGGCCGGTTCACGTGGTACTTGGCCAGCAGCTCGCGCTGGACCTTGAACAGGTCCTCCGGGTAGCGGAAGTGCTCCCGCAGCGACATCGAGATCTCGGAGGAGGGCTTCACGGTGCCGGGGAAGACCTTCATCCAGGTCTTGAGCACCGGGTCCTTCTCGTCGATCGCGTAGAGCGACACCGAGCCGTCGTAGGCGTCGACGGTGGCCTTGACCGAGTTGCGGATGTAGCTGAACAGCTGCGCGGGCTGGCGGACCCCCTGCGAGGTCTGGGTCGCCTGGCTCAGCTGCGTCCGGTGCGCGTAGGGGTAGTTCTCCAGCGTCGTGTAGCCGTCGACGATCCACTTGACCCTGCCGTCGATCACGGCGGGGTACGGGTCGCTGTCCAGCGTCAGCCACGGCGCGGTCATCTTCACCCGGGTCTTGGGGTCCCGGTGGTAGAGGATCTTCGACTCATCGCCGATGGAGCCGGAGAACAGGATGTTGCGCTCACCGTAGGCGGCGGAGAACACCAGGCGGTTGAACAGGTTCCCGAGCGAGACACCACCGGCGCCGGTGTAGCGGTAGGCGGCCGTGTCGGTGTCGTACTCGCGGTCCTTGCCGTTGTCCTGGCCGCCGACGATGGCGTAGTCGGTGGCCAGCTCGCCGTAGTAGATCCGCGGCTGCTGGACCTTGATGTCACCCTGTCCGCTGGTGTCGCTGACGGTGTAGACGGGGTAGCCGCCCTGGCCGCTGGTGTCCTGCAGCGCGGAGTTCACGGTGTTGGCGGGCGCGGCGACGAAACCGTTGCCGTGCGTGTACACCAGGTGCCGGTTGATCCAGTTCTGCTGGTTCTCGGCGAGGTTCTTCGGGTCGATCTCGCGCACGGCGACGATGTAGTCGCGCAGCTGGCCGTTGACCTTGTAGCGGTCGACGTCGAGCTTGTCGCCGAAGCCGTAGAAGTTCTTCCGCTGCTGCTGCTGCGTGAAGGTGCGGGCGAGCACGTTCGGGTCGAGCAGCCGCACGTTGGAGATCGTGCCCTGGTTGTTGGGGTTGCTGCGGATCTCCTGCGGGGTGGACTCGGAGCGGCCCGGGTACTCGGTGAAGGTCACCTTGTCGGGGGTCAGCCCGTATGCGTCCCGCGTGGCCCCGATCGCCCGCTCGATGGACTGCGCTTCCTTCTGGATCGCGTTGGGGCGCACGGAGAACTGCTCCAGCAGCGCGGGCCACGCCGCGCCGACGAGCAGGCTGGAGAGCACCAGCAGCACGGTGGCGATGGCCGGGATCTTCAGGTCGCGCAGGAAGGCCGCGGCGAAGAAGGCCACACCGCAGAAGATCGCGATGATGGAGAGGATGAGCTTCGCCGGGAGCACCGCGTGCAGGTCGGTGTAGGTCGCACCGAAGAAGTTCGAGTTGCGGTTGGAGTACAGCAGCTCGTAGCGGTCGAAGAAGTACGAGGCCGCGTACAGCAGCACGAACAGGCCTGCGAGCACGGCGAGCTGGATGCGCGCGGGCGCGGAGAGCTGACCGCCGCGACCGGCGAGCCGGATGCCGCCGAAGATGTAGTGGGTGACCAGCGCGCCGACGAAGGAGGCCGCGATGATCACGAAGCCCCAGGAGATCAGCCAGGTGTAGAACGGCAGGCCGAAGGCGTAGAAGCCGATGTCGATGCCGAACTCCGGGTCGGTGATGCCGAAGCGCTCCCCGTTGAGGAACTTCTGCACGATCTCCCAGTCACCGGAAGCCGCGATGCCCGCGGCGATGAACGCCACCACGGGGATCGCGAAGCCGACGAGCCGCAGCCGCTGGATGATCGCCGAGCGGTACTTGGACACCGGGTCGTCCGGTCCGCTGACCGGGACGAAGACCGGCCGGGCCCGGTAGGCGATGGTCAGGTTCAGCATCAGCAGACCCGCGACCACCAGACCCATCACGACGAACAGGCCGATCTGGGTGAACAGCACGGTGTTGAACACCGAGCGGTAGCCCACCTCGCCGAACCACAACCAGTTCACGTAGGTGCCGAGCAGGCGGGAGGCGGCCACGATCACTGCCAACAGCACCGCGCCGATGATGAGCAGGATCCGGCTGCGCTTGGACAGCTTCGGTATTCCGACCGGGGGCCGCATGGCCACGGGGCACGCTCCTAGGAGAGGTTTCCTCAGGCGACGGGAGCACGCGAGCGCGACGGTTCGACGACGCGGACACGCGTCCCGATATGTCCAACTCTACGAGGCGCCTTCCGGGTTCCCGTGACGGCCTTCACGTGGGGGGATGAAAACATGCTCGCATGGGATCTCCATCCGAATCCGGAAGCTTCTCCACAGCACTGCCCGCGGCGGTGCGCGAGGTCGAGGACTTCGTCGCCTCCGCGGGCTGGGACCAGCCGCCACAGCTGTTCGCCCTGGTCCCGACGGCCGAGCTGGTCGAGCGGGAGCCGGGGCTGGCCGAGCGCATCGACCCGGAGGCGATGCTGACGCCGATCGCCCAGGACTCGCTGCCCGACGACGACCTCGGCACGACCCTGGCCAGGATCGTCTGGCCGGACGCGGTCGCGGGCTGCGTGCTGACGCAGGAGATCCTGATGCTCCCGCCGGAGGCCGAGGCCGACCTGCCGGACGAGGAGACCGACCCGGCCGCCGCGGAGAAGTTCATCGCCGAGCACCCGCTGCGCCGCGAGGCCCGGCTGGTCGCGGGCGTGCTGCGCGGCGAGGAGACCGGTGTCTGCCTGCTGCGGCTGAAGAGCGACGGCTCGGAGGAGGCGGCCGACGAGCTGATCGAGCACCCCGACCTCGCGCCGAACCTGGTCGAGGCGCTGCGCTCGACCTTCCAGCACGGCGGGGAAGCGCAGTAGCCGGCGAGCCGAGCCCTCGGTTCAGCAGCCGGGGGTCGGCTTCCCCTCCTGCATGGCCTGCAGCGCGTCCACCGCGCCCGCCAGGCTCTCCACCCGGATCAGGCGCAGCCCCTCCGGCACGCGCTGCCGGGCTTCGACGCAGTTCTCCGCGGGCGTGAGGAACACCGTCGCGCCCTGCTCCTTGGCGGCCTTCATCTTGAACGGGATGCCGCCGATCGCACCGACCTTGCCGTCGATGTCGATCTCGCCGGTGCCCGCGACCGAGGCGCCGCCGTTGAGCTTGCCCGGCGTCAGCTTGTCCACAATGGCCAGTGCGAACATCAGCCCGGCCGACGGCCCGCCGACCTCCTTGAGGCTGATCTTGATCTGGAAGTCCGGCGAGGGGCGGTCGGCGGGGGTGATGCCGAGGAAGCCGTAGGTCGGGCGGTCCGGCCCCTTCTCCGGGCGCTCGCCGAGGGTCACCTGGGCCGTGGTCTCCGGTCCGTCGGTGCGCTGGTAGCGAACAGCGACCTGGTCGCCGGGCCTGGTCCGCACCAGGGCCGCGCGCACCTGCTCGGCGGTGGCGACGGGCTGGCCGTTGATCGCGACGACGCGGTCACCCGGGTTGATCACCTTGGCGGACGGGCCGTCCGCGGTGACGGAGGTGACGACCACCTTGTCCGGGTACTTGAGGTAGCGCAGCGCGGCCACCTCGGCGTTGGTCTGGGAGAGCTGGAAGGCCCTGGTGTTCTCGGCGTCGACCTCCTGCTTGGACTTCTCCGGCGGGAACACCTCCTCGCGCGGGACCAGGGCGAACCTGCCGCCTGCCCACAGCCCGAGCGCGCCGAAGAGGGTCACGCCGTCGGTCACGCCGACCGTGGTCATGGTGAGGTGCCCGCCGAAGTCCGAGGACTCGTGCCCGGACAGCTCGACCACGGGAACACCGCCCGCCTTGCCGAGGGTGTCGTAGGTCGGGCCGGGGCCGAGCGCCACGTACGGCACCCGCACGAAGCCTCCGACCAAGCCGAGCGCGAGCACGAGCAGGACGCTCAGCAACAGGGTCCAGGTACGGCGGGTCACAAGCGCACAGGGTACGGGTCGGGCCACCCCGCGACCGGGTGCGGGACCCGCGCGCCGCGTACCGTGGAACTCATGAGCGATCTGCCCTTCGGGTTCAGCGGCTCCGATCCCGACAAGGACCCGGAGCGCAAGGGAAAGGACAACCAGGGGCCCCAGGAGCACGGCCAGGGGTTCGGGTTCGGCCAGGGCGTGCCCCCGGGTTTCGTCCCACCCGGCGGCCAGAACCCCTTCGGCGCCGGTGGTTTCGACATGAACCAGCTCGGTCAGATGCTCAGCCAGCTGGGCCAGGTGCTCAGCCAGGCGAGCACGTCGAGCGGCCCCGTCAACTACGACCTCGCCAAGCAGCTGGCCATGCAGCAGCTCGGCCCCTCCGGCGGCACGAACCGGCCGACCGCGCAGCAGGAGAGCGCGGTCGCCGACGCGGTGCGGCTGGCCGAGCTGTGGCTGGACCCCGCGACGGCGCTGCCCGCGGGAGCGCGCAAGGTGGTGGCCTGGTCGGCCGGTGACTGGGTCGAGGGCACCCTGCCGAGCTGGCAGCGGCTGTGCGACCCGGTCGCGCGGCAGATGTCCGGCGCGTGGGTGGACGCGATGCCGGAGGAGGCCAAGCAGGCGGCCGGACCACTGCTGTCCATGGTCGGCCAGATGGGCGGCCTGGCGTTCGGCTCCCAGCTGGGCGGCAGCCTCGCGCAGCTCGGTTCCGAGGTGCTGACCTCGACCGAGGTGGGCCTGCCGCTGGGCGCCGAGGGCGTCGCCGCGCTGCTGCCCGCGAACGTGGAGAAGTTCACCGAGGGCCTCGGCAGGCCCGCCAGCGAGGTGCTGGTGTTCCTCGCCGCCCGCGAGGCCGCGCACCACCGCCTGTTCACGCACGTGCCGTGGCTGCGCCAGCGCCTGATGAGCACTGTCGAGGAGTTCGCCAAGGGCATCAAGGTGGACACCTCCGCGCTGGAGAGCCTGGCCGGTCAGTTCGACCCGGCCAACCCGCAGGCGCTGGAGGAGGTCATGTCCTCCGGCATGCTCCAGCCGCAGAACACCCCGGAGCAGCAGGCCGCGCTCGCCCGCCTGGAGACCCTGCTGGCGCTGGTCGAGGGCTGGGTGGACGTGGTCGTCGCGGAGGCGGTCGGCGACCGGCTGCCCGGTGCCGAGGCGCTACGCGAGACGCTGCGCCGCAGGCGCGCCAGCGGTGGCCCGGCCGAGCAGACCTTCGCCACCCTGGTCGGACTGGAGCTGCGGCCGCGGCGGCTGCGCGCGGCGGCCGGGCTGTGGCGGCTGATGACGGACAAGCACGGGGTCACCGGCCGCGACTCGGTCTGGGACCACCCCGACTTCATCCCGACCTCGGCCGACCTCGACGACCCGCTGGAGTTCGCCGAGCGCTGGGGCGAGTCCTCGGTCGACCCGATCGCCGAGCTCAAGCGCACCGAGGGCGAGGCCCCCGAGGAGGGCCCCACCTCCTCCTGACCCACACCGCTTGTGAACCCAATGCGGCACTCGTTGCGTTGAACGTAACGAGTGCCGCATTGGGTTCGCTTGTCCCGGGCTGAGGCCGACTCCGAACGGCGGGTCGACCGTGCCGTTCGGTGAGGACGAGGCTGGTTTCGCCGCCGCGACAACGACGCCGCCCTCGGGGGAGTCCACTGTGGACAGAAGGGCGGTGCTGCGTGGAGTGGCGCGTCCGGCTCGGCGTGAACTACGTGCCCCCGCCCGGTCGCGCTGGTCCTGCCCGACGACGCGGTTCCCTGCCTGTCCTTCCCCGTGGCCCGGGCGAAGCCGGTGAACCTGGGCCTGCGGTCGCGACCGTCCGGCAGAGCCGCGGCGCCGACGCCGGGTACCCGGAAGCCCGCCGGATCGATCGGCCGGTCCGGCCGTGGCCGTCAGTCCTCCGCCTCGATCCCCCATCCCGCCGCGGCCGACAGCCCCTCCAGGTAGCCGACGGCGCGTTCGGTGCGCGGGTAGTTGTGCACCAGCTCCCAGAACCGCGGCCCGTGGCCGGGCACGAGCAGGTGGGTCAGCTCGTGCACCAGCACGTAGTCCAGCACCCAGGGCGGCACGTCCCGGAGCCGTTCGCTGATCCTGATGGTGCGGTCGCTCGGCGTGCAGGACGCCCAGCGGGTGCGCATCGGCGGCACCCATCGCACGCTCGCCGGGTGCGCCTTCCCGCCCAGGTAGCGGGCGGAGAGGTTGGCGCAGCGCAGCAGCAGCGCCTCGTCGGACTGGCGGGCGGGCGAGCGCCGTTTGGTCTCACTGCGCTGGAGCCTGGCCAGCATCTCGGCCACCCAGTGTTCTTCCTCCGACCTGCTCATCCTCGCCGGGATGAGCACGATGACCTTGTCCCCGTCTCGGTACGCGGTGACCGTGCGCCGTCGTCGCGTGCTTCGACGGACTTCAACTTCCGCCTGTGTCACGAGGAGAACGCTACGACGAGGCACCGACAGCGTGCTCGTCTTTGTCCACACCTTCGTCGGCGCAATCACACGTTGGACGTGTCATGCGCGCATCTACATAGATGCACAGGTAGCGTGACGCCGAGTCGCGAGCACGGACGGTGAGACGTGCTCACGGTGCTCCCGTCTCACCGCGGGGGCCGTTCGAGCAAGGGAGGAAGCCGTGGCGGAGTCGTACAACGGCTACTGCGTCAAGTGCCGCGAAAAGCGGGACTTCCAGGGCGAAGTGGAAGAAAAGAACGGTCGGAGGATGGCCAAGGGCGTCTGTCCGACGTGCGGTACCAAGATGACCCGGATCCTCGGCAAGGCGTCATAGCGCGGGTTTCCTCGGGGGTGGCCTTGGGGTCGACGCGACCCGGAGGCCACTCTCCGTAACCGGCAGCCTCCGCCTCGCGCGCCGTCAAGCCCCACCCACAACCTGTGGATAACTCCGTCACCCTGTGGACAACCGCGTTGCCGGATTCGCCGGGCGGTGCCAGCGTCGGGGCATGACCTCCATGACCACGGCGACACCGGCACCGGCACTGCCGCGACCCCTGCCCCAGCGCCCCCGCCTGCTCCCGGGCCTGCCCGTCCTCTGGCGCGGGGACGGCACCGTGCAGATCGGCCTCGACCCGCGCCACGCCGTGGTGGTCGACCGCCTCTCCCCCGACCTGGTCCGCGTGCTGCGCGAGCTCGACGGCAGGCACACCCTCCAGGGCCTGCTCGACCTCGGCGCCCAGGACGGCACGGACGCGTCCCGCTCCGAGGTGGCCGGACTGCTGAGCGCGCTGGCCGGTGCCGGAGTGCTGGACCGGGACTCCACCGGTTCCTCCACCGCCGCGCAGCGGGAACCCCCGCCCGGGCTGATCACCGACGCGGGCGTCTGGGCGTTGCGGACCGGCCGCGCGTGCGCCGACATCCTGGCCGAGCGCGGCAGGAGCACGGTGCACGTGCACGGCTCCGGCCGGGTCGGCGACGCGCTGGTGGCGATGCTGCGGTCAGCCGGGATGGGCACGGTGCGCCGCATCGCGAAGCGGTCCCGGTCCGTACCGGACTTCGCGGTGCTCATCGGCCCGGTGCTGCAGGACCACCAGCTGCGGACGGCGCTGATGGCCGACAGTGTCCCGCATCTGGCCGTGGAGCCGCACGAGGTCAGCGCGCACATCGGACCGTTCGTGATCCCGGGCAGGACGAGCTGCCTGACCTGCCTCGATCTCCGGCGCTGCGAGCGGGATCCGGCCTGGGGCCTGGTGTCCAGCCAGCTGGGCAACCTCTGCTCACCCGAGGAGCTGATCTGCGCGCACGGCGCGGCCGTGGTCGCCGCCGGACAGGTGTTGATGATGCTGTCCCACTCCGGCGGGGTGGCGGGCGTCCCGCCGACGTGGAACGGGGCGATCGAACTGGATCCGGTGCGGGGCAAGGCTTTCCTGCGCGCGCTGCCGCCACGCCCCGGTTGTGGTTGTGGCGTCGCCGAAGGGGGGTCTGCTTATATGTAGACAACCAACTCACCACTGGCCGGGCACCTGACGTGAGCCTGCCGACCCGGGAAACGGCTGCGTCGGGTGGGCCTCTCAGGAGAGAATCACCCAGTGACAGAGATCCCGCGCCGAGCCGTGCACCGCACCGCGAAACTCGCCAGCCTTCCGCTCGGTGCCGCGGGGCGGGTCGCCGCCGGGTGGGGCAAGCGACTCGTGGGGCGAAGCTCCGACGAGATCAGCGCCGAGTTCTCGGCCAAGACCGCCGAGCAGGTGTTCGCGGTCCTCGGCCAGCTCAAGGGCGGGGCGATGAAGTTCGGCCAGGCCCTGAGCGTGTTCGAGGCCGCGGTCCCGGAGGAGATGGCCGCTCCGTACCGCGAGGCGCTCACGAAGTTGCAGTCCGCGGCGCCCGCGTTGCCCGCCAAGACGGTGCACCGGGTGCTCGCCGAGCAGCTCGGCCGGTCGTGGGAGAAGCGGTTCGCGTCCTTCGACGACGTGCCCGCGGCGGCCGCGAGCATCGGTCAGGTGCACCGGGCGGAGTGGCACGACGGCCGCGCGGTCGCGGTGAAGGTGCAGTACCCCGGTGCGGACGAGGCACTGCTCGCCGACCTCCGCCAGCTGGAGCGGTTCTCCCGGCTGTTCCGGGCGCTGATCCCCGGACTGGAGGTCAAGCCGCTGCTCGCCGAGTTGCGCGAGCGGATGGTCGAGGAGCTGGACTACCGCATCGAGGCCGACAACCAGCGGGCCTTCGCCAAGGGCTTCCACGACGACGAGCACATCGTGGTGCCCAGGGTGGTGGCGAGCGCGCCCAAGGTCGTGGTCTCGGAGTGGGTCGAGGGCACCCCGCTGTCGGCGACGATCAGGGACGGCACGCGGGCGGAGCGGGACGCGGCGGGGTACCTGCTGTCGCTGTTCCACTTCTCCGCTCCGGAGCGGACCGGGCTGCTGCACGCCGATCCGCACCCCGGCAACTTCATGACGCTGCCGGACGGCAGGTTGTGCGTGATCGACTTCGGCGCCGTCGCCCGGCTGCCGGAGGGGCTGCCGCACACCCTGGGCGTGCTCAGCAGGCTGGCGCTGGAGGGCCGGTCCGAGGACCTGGTGGAGCTGTTGCGCCGGGAGCGTTTCCTCGGTCAGGACACCGATCTGGACCCGCAGGACGTGCTCGACTACTTCGCGCCGTTCGTCGAGCCCATGGGTGCCGAGCGGTTCCGCTTCACCAGGAGCTGGTTGCAGAGCCAGGCGGAGCGGATCAGCAATCTGCGCGGCGCGGACTTCCGCACCGGGCGGTTCCTGAACCTGCCGCCGAACTACCTGCTGATCCACCGGGTGACGATGGGCTCCATCGGCATCCTGTGCCAGCTGGACGCCGAGGTGGCCGCGCGCGAGATCGTCCTGCGCTGGCAGCCGGGCTTCGCCGCGGAGCACTGAGCCGAGCCCGGGCCTGGCGGGCTCACCACCACTCGCTGGGCAGCTTGCTCTCGATGTCGCGCACGTGCGCCCTGGCGCAGGTGGGGCACAGCCAACGGGTGCGGCCGTTGTCGCGGTCGCTGACCCAGGCCAGTGCCGCGGCCGGATCGCCCTCGGGGTCGCGGGCGGTGCCGCAGCGCTGGCAGACGACGGGCTCGCTCATGGCTGAGGAGGCTACGCGAGCGGCCTGCGGCCCAGGTGAACCGTGTTGGCCTGCAACCAGAACAGGTCTTCGCGGTCGGCCAGGCTGAGTTCGTCGGCGGGGTCGAGCATGCGGTCGAGCAGTGCGGTGTCCTCGCTCGAACACCAGCCCTCCGTGGTGTCGCGCATCCAGCGGACGCGGTCGATCACGGTCGCGCGGTCGGCATCGCTCAGGGGTGCGGGGCGGTCGAAGAGGTAGCTGAAGGCGGTCACGTCGACCAGGCCGACGTCGCGGAGCACGCGGCTCCAGCCGACGGTCAGCGGGACCGACCCGGCCATCTCGGCGCGCATCCCCTTGAACCACCGGGTGTTCGCCACGTCCAGCCGCTGCTGCAGACCCGGTTCGCCGACCCCGAGGTCATCGGTCAGGAAGCGCGCGGGCAGCCCGCCTTCGGCCAGTGCCAACCGGCCACCGCGCGCGAGCGAGGCGGCGAGGTTGCGCACGCCCTGCTGCTGATCGGGCAGGTGGTGCACGACGTGCGAGGCCCAGATGAGGTCCGCGGAAGGCAGCCGCACCGCCAGTTCCGGATCGGCCGCGTCGCCGTGCACGACGACCACCTCGACCTCGGAGCCCGCCACGGCGCGGACGCTCTGCTCGGCGGCGGCGAGCAGTTCCGGGACCGCGTCGACCAGCACCACGGTGCAGCCGGGCTTGCCCGACGCGCGCAGCGCCTCGGTGAACGAGGTCGCCCAGCCACCGGAGCCGGAGCCCATGTCGATCACCGTGCGCACACTGTCGTCGACCAGTCGCCCGGCGACCTCCGTGCGGGCCGTCGCGGTCAGCAGGTCCGCTCGGCGCAGCTCGGTGAGCCGGCTCGGCCAGTCGATGTTGTCGTGCGCGTGCGAGTGGGAACCCATGATCTGACGGTACCGACGAGCGCGACCGGAATGAGCCGGATCCGACGGGTTCGGAACTCTCACGGTTTTCCGACGTTTCCGCCTGACCGGCAAATGTCGGACGGCCACAACGGCGACGGGCGCCGTCCGGAGTGGACGACGCCCGTCGTTTCATGATCGTTGACTTGCGGTGGATCGGGTTGGCGCGGAACGGGTTCCGCGCCAACCCGGGTCAGAGCGACGCCCTGTGGCGGTCCGCCCTGCGGTTGGCCACCGAGGCCAGCCACTGCCAGCGCTGCGCGGCGGACATGCGGCGGGCTTGTCGTTCGTGCGCGGCGGAGTGCTCCGCCTCCCGCATTCGTTGACGGGTTAGATGCTCATGCAGAAACATTTTCGAAGCCATCCTTTGGTGCAGGTCGTTGCTGGTCATCGCGTCGAAGTAGATGTGGTCGTTCATGCGGCTGCCTCCTGCTTCGCGGTGACGCCCGAGGCGCCGACGGTGGTCTCCTTGCGCGGACGGCCCCGGGGCCGCTTGCGCGCGATCACCGCGCCGCGCTCGAAGATCTCGCCACCCCAGACACCCCAGGGCTCGCGCCGCGCCAGCGCTCCGGCGAGGCACTCGGCCCGGACGGGGCAGGCGACGCACAGCGACTTCGCCCGGTCGAGGTCGGACGGGGTCTCGGCGAACCAGAGGTCCGCGTCGCCCACCCGGCAGGGCAGGTTGCTCGCCGCGTCGAAGACATCGGCGGTTCCGTAGTCGGGCACGGTCCCGACCTCGGAGATCGTTCCGCAAGGCGGAACGGTCGCGGTCAACACAGTGTTCTCCTCGGTTGTTGCTGTGTTTTCTTTGTGCGGAAATGACGAAGGCCGCGAACCGACTTGCGGTCCGCGGCCTTCGTGAGCCTGTGTCCTGACGGTGTCAGGGACTTCGGTCCACTGGTACGGACGAGCAAGGACGGACGTTCTGCCGAACATCAACGGTGATCTGGTCTTCACGGGCCGCGTGCGGAGCGGCGACGGACACACTGGTGCCCACCGGCTTCAGCGCGACTGGGGCGGTGATGGTCCACGCGCCACCCCTGGAGGTCATGCCGCCGCCCACGGGCGCGGACATGCCAAAGCCCCCGGCGAAGGGGTAGTCCGCGAGCGAGAGGTTCTTCGTGATCTTCACTGCGGCCACCTCCTTTCCGAGGGCGTCTGGACCCGAGAGATCGGGCATCTTCACGTTGATGTCCGAGAGCCGGGGCTCCCGTCCTTTGCAGGCTATGTCTCGCGTGCCGGGCCGTGCAACCGAATTAATCGAGTTCGTCTTCACTCGCTCGGTGGAGTGACTCAGCGGTACCACCCGAGCCCCCAGCGTGCACGAGATCCAGCACGTCAGAACCATACTTGTCCAGCTTCGAGGCGCCAATACCCGAGATGCCCACAAGGGCGGCGACCGTCGTCGGGCGCTGCTCCGCGATGGCCATCAGCGTCGCGTCGGTGAACACCACGTAGGCCGGGACCCTCAACTGCTTCGCGCGGTCGGCGCGCCACACCTTCAGCCGGGCGAGCAGGTGTTCGTCCACATCGGACGGACAGCTCGCGCACCTGCCGAGCTTGACCGCGACGCTGCCGATCAGCGGGCCCGCGCACGTCCGGCACACCGGCTTGGCGGCGTCCCTGCGCAACGAGGACGCGCCCGCGACCGTGCCCTTGGCCGGCAGGGCGGCCGGGTGGTCGTCGGGAACCAGCCCGTAGAGGAACCGGCTGCGGCGCCGCGGCCTGCCGCCCCCGCCGACCGAGCGGACGAGCGCCCAGGACAACCAGAGGTGCTCGCGGGCCCGGGTGACGCCGACGTAGAAGAGCCTGCGCTCCTCCTCGATCCCTTCGGAGCTCCCCGAACCGTCGGAGATCGCGTGCTGGATCGGCAGGGTGCCCTCGGTCAGGCCGACCAGGAACACCGCGTCCCACTCCAGGCCCTTCGCCGCGTGCAGCGACGCGAGGGTCACGCCCTCCACGGTCGGCGGGTGCTGCGCCTCCGCCCGCAGCACCAGCTCGGCGACGAAGCGGGGCAGGTCGGCGTCCTCGACGGTCGCGGCGAACTCCTCGGCCAGCTCGACGAGCGCCAGCAGCGACTCCCACTTCTCCCGCATCGCGCCACCGGTCGGCGGCTCGTCGGTGAGGCCGATGGTCGAGAGCAGCTTGCGCACCACGTCCGGCAGCGTGTTCGCGCCGACCTCCAGGTCGCCGTTGGACCGCAGCACGTGCATGGCCTGGCGGACCTCGGGCCGGTGGAAGAACCGCTCCCCGCCGCGCACCTGGTACGGGATCTCGGCCTCGGTGAGCGCCTGCTCGTAGACCTCCGACTGCGCGTTGACGCGGTAGAGCACGGCGATCTCGCTCGCCGAGACGCCGGCGGCGAGCAGTTTGCCGATCCGCCGGACGACCGCCCGCGCCTCGGCGTTCTCGTCGTCGAACTCGGCGAAGTGCGGCTGCGGCCCGTCCGGGCGCTGGCCGATCAGCTGCAGCCGCGAGCCCGCCGGGCGCCCGCGCGCGGCTCCGATGACCTTGTTGGCCAGCGCGACGACCTGCGGGGTGGAGCGGTAGTCGCGTTCGAGCCGGACCACGACCGCCTCGGGGAAGCGCTTGGAGAAGTCCAGCAGCGGGCGCGGGGATGCGCCCGCGAAGGAGTAGATCGTCTGGTTCGCGTCGCCGACCACCGTGAGGTCGTCGCGGTTGCCCAGCCAGGCGTCGAGCACGCGCTGCTGGAGCGGGGTGACGTCCTGGTACTCGTCGACCACGAAGCAGCGGTAGCGGTCGCGGAACTCCGCGGCGACGTCGTTGTGCTCCTCCAGCGCCGCCGCGGTGTGCAGCAGCAGGTCGTCGAAGTCCAGCGACCGCGCACGGGTCTTCAGCGTCTCGTAGCCCGAGTAGACGGCGGCGACCTGCTCGGCGGGGCCGGGGATGTCATGGCCGATCTTCGCGGTCGCCGTGCCGTAGTCGTCCGGGGTGATCAGCGACGCCTTGGCCCACTCGATCTCGCTCGCGAAGTCGCGCAGGGACTCGCGGTCGGTCGGCGCGCCCGCGCGCTGGGCCGCCTGGCCGACGAGCCGGAGCTTGCCGTCCAGCAGCTCCCAGGGCGCGTCGCCGACCACCCTCGGCCAGAAGTAGCGCAGCTGGCGCAACGCCGCGGCGTGAAAGGTCCGGGCCTGCGCGCCCTGCACGCCGAGCGCGCGCAGGCGGGTGCGCATCTCGCCCGCGGCGCGTGCGGTGAAGGTGACCGCGAGGACCTGGCCCGCGGCGACGTGACCGTTGTTGACCAGGTGCGCGATGCGGCGGGTGATCGTCCGCGTCTTGCCGGTGCCCGCTCCCGCGAGCACGCAGACCGGGCCGCGCGGCGCGTGCACCGCTGCCCGCTGCTCCGGATCGAGCCCCTCCGTCAGTCCCGCTTCGCGTTCCGAGTCACCCACCGCCCCATACTCGCAGAGGCCGCGCGCCCGGTGGACGCGCGGCACGGCGAGGGCGGTTCTTGTTTCACAGGCGGACGTTCGCCCACGCGGCGAGCATCCGGTGGGCGATCGAGCTCGCGCCGGGCAGGCCCAGGCCCGGGATCGCCCCGCCCGCGGCGAAGGCGGCGCGGACCTCGTCCCGGTGCACCCACTTGGCGTGCTCGATCTCGTCCTCGGCGAGGACGAGCGGGGCGTCGCGGTCGGCGAGGGCGGAGAAGCCCACCATCAGCGAGCGCGGGAACGGCCACGGCTGGCTGCCCAGGTAACGAACGGTGCGGACGGCGACGCCGACCTCTTCACCGACCTCGCGCTCCACGCACGCCTCCAGCGACTCACCGACCTCCACGAAACCGGCCAGCACCGAATACCGCTCGGCGGGCCAGACGGGCTGGCGCGCGAGCAGCACGTGCGAGTCGCCGTCGTGCACGAGGCAGATCACCGCGGGATCCGTGCGCGGGTACTCCTCGCGCTCGCAGCCGGTGCACTGGCGGGCCCACCCGGCGCGCACGGCCTTCGTGGGCGAGCCGCAGCGCGCGCAGAAGTTGCTGAGGTCGTGCCACGCGAGCAGGCCGACCGCGGCCGTCATCAGCCCCGCGTCGGTGTCGCTCAGCAAGGCCCCGCACATGCGCAGGTCCTGCCAGTCGTCGGCACCCGGGCCGCGAACGGCCCAGTACGCGACCTCGTCCTGCACGCCGAGGAACACCGCGCCGTCCACGGGCGCGTCACCCAGGTCGCCGGTGCGGCCGAACTGCAGCACGTCGTCGACGAGCCGGGCGCGGCCACGCTCGTCGATCACGACGAGCCTGGCCTCCTTCCACCCCTTGGCCAACAGCTCGGCGTTGTCCCGCAACGCGTCCGCTCTGTCCACTGTGGACCGCGAGAGGGCAGGTAGCCCGTCGAGCGCGAAGTCCGTCACGAGAGGACGACACCTCCGAGCGCGCGCAGCGGGGCCTCCAGCGTCGCGGCGTCCCCGACGACGACGCCGGTCCACGCGGTCGGCCGGAAGAACTCGGCGGCGGCTTCGGCGATCTGCTCGACGGTGACCTGCCGCAGCCGGTCCGGGTGCGCCCACAGCCAGTCCGCGCCGAGGCCGACCGAGGCCAGCCCGGCCAGGTTGCTGGCCAGCCCCGCCTGCGAGGACACGCCGATCGACAGCGAGCCCACGAGGTAGCGGCGCACGGTGTCCACTTCGGACTCCGTCGGCGGCACCAGGCACATCCGGCCCAGCTCGTAGCGCGCTTCGAGCACGGCGGGCGCGGTCACCTCGCTCGCGGTGTCACCGCTGAGGATCAGCGTCGCCTTGCCCGGGGTGAACTCGAACATCGAGTGCACCGAGTAGGTGTAGCCCTTGTCCTCGCGCAGGTTCTCCACCACGCGCGAGGAGAAGAAGCCGCCGAAGGCGACGTTGGCCATCTGCAGCGCGGGATAGCGGGGATCGGTGCGCGGAACCGCTTGCGTGCTCAGGCGGAGCTGCGACTGCACGGCGCCCGGCCGGTCGACGAGGCGGAGGTCTCCCCCGCTGATGTCCGGCAGTTGCGGCATCTCCACCGCGCCGGCGTCGGACTTCCACTCGGCGAGCTTCGCCGCGATCCGGTCGACCGCCTGCTGCGGCTCGACATCACCGACGACCACGAGCACCGACCCGCGCGGGAGCACGGCGCGGCGGTGCAGCTCGCGGACGTCCTCGACGGTGACGGCGGCCGCGGCCTCCTCGGTGGGCACCTCCCTGGTGAACGGGTGGTCGCCGTAGCGGTGCCGCTGCAACGCTTCCCGGGCGATCGTGCCGGGCTGGCTGCGCATCAGCGAGATCGAGCTGACCAGCCGCTCGCGCTCCCGGTAGACCTCCTGCTCGGGGTAGGCCGCCCCGGTCAGCAGGTCGGCGAGCACGTCCAGCTGGAGGTCGAGGCCGTCGACGAGGCCGCTCCACGACAGCGAGAGGTGTTCGGGGTCCACGCCGACGCTCAGCGCAGCACCGACCCTGGCCAGATCGCTGTCCAGCTCCACCATCGTGCGCTTGGCGGTGCCCGCGAGCAGGGTCGCCGACAGCAGCTCGGCCTGCGCGGCGTGCTCCGGACGCTCCCCGGCGAACGGCACGGTGAGGCGGAACTCCACCATCGGCACCGTGGAGCGTTGCGCGACGATCACGCGCAAACCGTTGTCCAGCACGGTGTCCACGAGCTTGGGCTCGACCGCGGTGCTCTGCGTGACGAGGTCCGGCAGGGGGCGCGGACCGGCTTCGGTGCGACCGATCTCGGCGGCGGTGCGGGTCACTTCTCGCCTCCAGCGGGGGTCAGGGTGAGCACGGCGCGGGAGTCGGGGCGCAGGCCCTTGGCCGCCTTGGCCACGTCGTCCGGGGTCACTGCCGCGAGCAGCCCGGGGAGCTCGCCGATCAGCTCGGCGCGGCCGAACAACAGCTCCGCGGAGCCGTAGTTCAGCGTGCGCGAGGTCAGCCGGTCGTGCGCGCCGTGCAGCGTGGCCGCCCAGCGCGCGGTGATCCTGGCCAGCTCGTCGGCATCGGGGCCGTGCGCGGCCAGCTTCTCCAGCTCCTCGTCGATCGCGCCGAGCACCCGGGCCTGCTCGACCTGACCCGGGTGGATCGCCACGATGGCGAAGGTGTCCGGGTCGCGGGCGTCCAGCGAGCTGCCCAGCAGTCCGCAGCGCGCGCTGATCTCGATCACCAGCTCGTCGGTGTGCACCAACCGCTGCACCAGCCGTGCCGAGTCCCCGTCGCTGAGCAGCGAGGACAGCACCATGTAGGCCAGGTAGCCGTTCATGTCGGTGCTCGGGTCGGGCAGGCGGTAACCCACGGTCAGCCCGGGCAGCGTGGCGTGCGGGTCGACGTGCTCACCGCGCAGCTCGCTGGTGGGCAGCGGCTCGGAGAAGGACGGGCGCGGCGGGACGGGGCGCGCCGGGACGTCGCCGAAGTGCTTGTGCACCAGGTCGATCGTCGGCTTGACCTCGAACTCGCCGGTCACCGTCAGCACCGCGTTGCCCGGCGCGTAGTAGGTGTCGAAGAACGCCGCGCAGTCCTCCAGCGTGGCCTGCTCCAGCTCGGCGAAGTCGCCGTAGCCGTTGTGGGCGTTGGCGAAGGTGGAGTAGAGCACCGGCGGCAGGGTGATCCACGGGAACCCGCCGTAGGGCCGGTTCAGCACGTTGAGCCGGATCTCCTCCTTGACCACGTCGACCTGGTTGCGCAGGTTCTCCTCGGTGATCTTCGGGGCGCGCATCCGGTCGGCTTCCAGGAACAGCATCCGCTCCAGCGCCGCGGACGGGGTGACCTGGTAGTAGTCGGTGTAGTCCTGGTGCGTCGAACCGTTGAAGGTGCCACCCGAGCCCTGGACGTGCCGGAAGTGCGCGAGCTTCTCCAGGCTCTCGCTGCCCTGGAACATCAGGTGCTCGAACAGGTGGGCAAAACCGGTCCGCCCCTCCGGCTCTGAACGAAATCCCACGTCGTAGTGCACGCTGACGCCGACGACGGGCGCTGAGGGATCCGGAGCCAGGAGCACCCGCAACCCGTTGGGCAGGGTGAACCGGTGAAGCTGGGGTTGGGCCATGCGCGCAAGCCTATGCCCGCACGGCGCGCGGGTGTCCGCCTATGCTGCAAGCGCATGGCCCGTTCCCGGGACGTGCGTCTTCGGCCGATCCGATCCGGCGTGTGGAGGCCCCGACGATGACAGAGCCAGTCGAGCCGCCGCTCGAGGACCCGACGGCGCACTACCGAGGGCGCGGCAACTCGCCGCTGGTGATCACCCTCGTCGTGGCCGGCCTGCTCGCGGGCATCCTCGGTTTCGCCGGGCTGGCACGCACCTGGGGATCGTCGCCCGATGTCGGCGAACCCGGACTGGCCGCATCGCCCCCGAGCTCGACCGCGGGTCCCGAGGAGAAGCCGGTCGCCCGGCCGAAGTACCGGCTGGCCGACCACCCGCTGCTCGCCGAGGGGCTCGGCCTCGGCCCGATCGAGTGCCAGCTGCCCGCGTTCGGCCGCGGCCAGGAGCAGTTGCACGACTACTACACCGCGGGCCTGAAGTGCCTGGAGGCCGCGTGGACCCCGGTGCTGCAGGCGGCCAACCTGCCGACGCAGCAGGCGAAGCTGGACACCTCCCCGGACCTGCCGCGCAACCCGTGCGGTGAGCCGCCGAACGAGGACGAGGCGATCGCGATGTACTGCGGCGCCAACTTCACCATCTACATGCCGATCACCCGCTTGCAGCGCAACTACGGCTCGGGCCGCTCCGCCGCGTCCGGCCACCTGGCCACGCTGGCGCACGAGTACGGCCACCACGTGCAGGCGGTCAGCGGCATGCTGTCGGCGGCCAACCGGCAGCAGATCGACGCGGGCGAGTCCACCCCGGCCGGGCGCGAGACCTCCCGCCGCATCGAGATGCAGGCGACCTGCTTCGCCGGCATGTTCTTCGCCGCCACCTCCGGCCGCGGCTCGGTGACCAAGTCGCTCGCCGACAGCGGGGTCGCCGACTTCCGCCGGATGGACGACACCTCGGTGCAGGGCAGCACCCACGGCAAGGCCAGCAACCAGGCGGCGTGGGCCAAGCGCGGGCACAAGGACAACCGCACCGCCTCGTGCAACACCTGGACCGCGTCCTCCGCCGAGGTCAGCTAGCCCGGCTCAGGGTGCCTCGGCCAACGAGAGGCTGTTGCCGTCGGGGTCGAGCACGTCGACGTGGCGCACGCCGTAGCCGTAGGTCTCCACCGGATCGTGCTCGACGCCCCTGGCGGCCAGGCGCGCCAGGATGTCGTCGAGGTCGGTCACGCCCAACGTGACCATGGCCTTGCCCACGCGCCCGGCGCGCACGTCACGGGCGTCCACGACGACCCACGCGTTCTCGCCGACCTGCCACAGGTGCTCCTCGCCGATCACCTCGTCGGCCGGGCGCCCGAAGAACACCGCGAACCACTCAAGAGCCCTGCCCAGGTCGCTCACCGGCATGATGCTGTACAGGTCCACGCGGACCACTCCTCTCCGTCGCAACGGAGGGTGGACCGCCCGGGCCGCCGAAACTCATCGGGCGGTGTCGACGAGCAGGCGGCCGACCTGGTTGGTCAGCCGGGCGATGCCGCCGGGGGCGATCGTGGTCCACGCCGGGCCGTTGTAGGTGGCCCGCTGCTCGATCAGGTAGCGGCCGTGGTCGGTGTCCACGAAGGCGACCGCGTGCCCGCCGCGCTTCCTGCGGTTGGCCCCGTCGCGCACCGCCGAGGTGAACCGGCCGCCGCCGACCACCCCGCTGAGCATCTCGCCGATCACGGCGGCGTCGGCCTGCCCGACCCGCCGCCGGACCAGGCAGGCCGCCAGGTCCTCGCCGTCCGCGCAGGCCGCGTCGAAGACCGCGCTCGGCAGGCTCACCGATCGCCCTGGACCGCCCCGCAGCGGGGGAACCGCCGTGACGATCGTCCTGGTCAGCGCCTTGCCGAAGATCCGGGTGAGGGTGATCTTGCCCCCGTCGCCGACCGCGAGCACACCCTCGTCGCCGACCGCGGCCGCCATGATCCGGCGGCCGGGGTCCTGGCGCAGGGTGGCGTGCAGCTCCTGGCGGCCGGTGGCCAGCACGGTCAGCAGGTCGCGCAAGCGCGGCTCGATCCGGACCGGCCCGACCGGCTGCCTGACCGCCAGGTGCGCCAGGGGCTCCGGCATCGGGCCCAGGTCGAGTGCGCGCCAGAAGCGGTCGAACTCCTCCGCGGTGAGCGTGACCGACGTCCTGGCCCGCGCGGGTCGGTGCGGCATCGGGCTCCTCGACGTGCGGGCGGAGAACAGGTTCGGCGCTCCGACGTGTTCCCCCCGCACGGGGTTCCCCGGTGATCAGTCGGTGATCATGCGGGCTGCCCGGCGGCCGAGCGGCGCCTGCCGTGCCCGGCGAGCAGCAGCGCGTAGATCGCCCCGGCCACCCCGGCGACCGTGCACAGCACGGCGCGCAGCCGCTGGCCGAGCCCGCTGCCCGCCTGCCCGGTGCCGACCACCTGCACGACCAGGTTCTCGGTGTTGGCCGGCAGCTTCTGCGGGACCTCGACCTCCAGCTGCTCGCCCTCGCGGCTGCCGCACGCGTCGAGCTTGGCGCGCATCGGCAGCCCGTCGACCCGGATCTCGATCCCGTCCCTGGCCTTGCCACCGCAGGCGACCGGCTCGACCACGGTGGCGGGCACCCGCCTCGTCGGCGCGAGGTCGCCCGACGACGTGCCGGTGACCAGCGGAAGCCCCCACACGACGAGGGCGGCGCCGAGTCCGACAAGGCCGACGACGAGCAGGATCAGTCCCCAGCGGACCGGGGCAGGGCGAGCGACCACGTCGAGGATGCTCCCAGACTCGCCTCGGCTAGTCCTCTCCAGCCGGGGTCACCTTGCGGACGTAGAGCAGGCGATCCCCGGATTCGATGGCGTCGGCCTCCGGCGCGTCCACCCGATAGAGGTGACCGTCGCGCACCACGCCGAGCACGATGTCGGAGAGGTGCCTCGGCGAACCGCCGATCTCGACCGCCTCGACCTCGCGCTCGGAGATGGCCAGTCCGGCGTCCGGGGTGAGCAGGTCCTCGAACATCTCCACCACCGACGGCGTGGAGGTGGCCATGCCCAGCAGCCTGCCCGCGGTCTCGCTGGAGACCACCACCGAGTCGGCCCCGGACTGGCGCAGCAGGTGGACGTTCTCCGCCTCCCGCACCGCGGCCACGATCTGGGCCTTGGGCGCCAGCTCGCGCGCGGTCAGCGTGACCAGCACCGCGGTGTCGTCGCGGTTGGCCGCCACCACGATGGCCTTGGCCCTCGAGGCGCCGGCCAGCCGCAGCACGTCCGATCTCGTCCCCGAGCCGTGCACGGTGACCAGGCCCTGCGCGGAGGCCGCCTCCAGCGACTCGTGGTCGGTGTCCACGACGACGATCTGGGTGCTCTCGGTGCCCTCGCCGAGCAGCGCGGTGACCGCGGAGCGGCCCTTGGTGCCGTACCCGATGACGACCGTGTGGTCGCGCACCTTGGACCTCCAACTTTGGATCTTGAGAGCTTGCCGGGAGCGGTCGGTGAGCACCTCCAGGGTGGTACCGACCAGGACGATCAGGAACAGCACGCGCAGCGGGGTGATCACCAGGACGTTGATCAGCCGGGCGGACGGGGACGCCGGGGTGATGTCGCCGTAGCCGGTGGTCGACAGCGACACGGTCGCGTAGTAGATCGAGTCGAGCAGGGACAGCCCGTCCTCGTTGACGTCGCGGTAGCCCTCGCGGTCGAAGTAGACGATCAGCACCGTCGCGACCAGCGCCAGCGACGCCCCGATCACCCTGCGCACGATCGCCCGGATCGGGCTCATCGTGTTCGTCGGGATCTTCAGCACGCCGACCAGGGCGTGCCCGGGCTTGACGTCCAGGTCGTCGTTGGTGCGACGAAGGCGGATCATGCCGCGCTCCCGTGGTCGAGAAGGTCGATCCCCGCCGGGTTCCGGCGCGGATCGCCCAGGAGACCCGCCAGCCGCACGGCGTTGTGCAGCAGCAGCGAGGTGCTGAGCCGCTCATCCTGCTGGGTGCGGTCGGCGGGCGCGGAGGCGACCCCGTCCAGCACCGGCAGGCCGGGGTGCGCGGGCACGCCGAACTCCCCGAGCAGGGTGGGCTCCGCAGCGCTCGGGGCGGGCGCGAACACCAGCAGCAGGCCGCAGTCCAGTTCGCCGCGGTGCGCCCCGACCAGGCGCTCCAGGTGCTCGGACCCGACAGCGCCCGCTCCCTCGGCGAGCAGCACGAGCGTGGCGGCCGGGCGGTGCCGCCCGGTGGCCGCGAGGTGTGCGGCAAGGGCCAGCCGCACGGAGGTGAGCAGTCCCTTGGCCACCGCGCCCCTGGCGATCACCGCGCCGTCGCGCAGCACCGGTTCGAACGGGGGATGCCGCCAGCCCTGGACGTCGTGGATGGGCGCGACGTCGTGGTGCCCGTAGATCAGGACCGTGGGTCCGTCGCCGGGCCAGACGGCGTGCACGGCGGGGCGGGCGGAGCCGTCGTCCCAGATCCGCGCCTCGGGCCAGCCGTCCCGGCGCAGCGCGGTCGCGAGCCAGCGCGCCGAGCGCAGCAGGTCGTCGCCGTGGGCGGGGTCGGCACTGATGGAGGGGATGGTCAGCCAGTCACGCAGGTCCGCGAGGTAGGACTCGGCGCGGGCCGAGACCTCCTGTGCTTCGGCGGAACCCGCGCCCGGATGGTGCGCGTCGGTCACGGAGCGGGAGGTTAGGGCATGTGAGCGGCGCACGGGCTGTGATTCCCCGCGCGCCGCGTGTCCCCCGCCGGTTACCGTTCGGTAATGGTGGCGGACAAGCAGACCTCGGCCGCGGTGCTCGCGGCCTTCCTCGGCGGGATGGGCGTGCTGCACTTCGTGAAGCCCGAGCCCTTCGACGCGATCGTGCCGAGCCGGTTGCCCGGCTCGGCACGACTGTGGACCCATCTCTCCGGCATCGCCGAGCTGGGGTGCGCGGCGGCCGTCGCCGTTCCGCGCACCCGTGCAACGGGCGGACTGCTCACCGCGGTGCTGTTCGCGGCGGTCTTCCCGGCCAACGTCAAGATGGCCTACGACTACCGGGACCGGCCCGCGCCGCAGCGCCTGGTCGCCCTCGCCCGGCTGCCCCTCCAGGTCCCCCTGGTGCTGTGGGCGCTGCGGGTGCGCCGACGGGCTCACCAGTAGAGGACGTCCCAGTGGTCGCTCTCGTTGGTGTAGACGTTGCCGCTGGGCGCCTTGTACTGCTCGATGCCGAAGGTCGGCGGGACGACCTTGGCGAAGGTCCGGCGGATGTAGCCCTCGACGCAGTCGTTGCGCCGGAAGTCGATCTTGTAGCCGTTCCAGTGCGAGTAGCCGGCGTGCGAGCCGTGCGCGTCCTCGGTGCCGCCGGTGGCGACGAGCGCGCAGCCGCTGGCGTTGCGCAGGGTGACGATCCCGTCGATCGTCCCGGAGTTGATCTGCTCGAAGGACGTGCAGTTCGGGTTGAGGCGGTCCGAGCAGTTGCCGCTGGACCAGATGCCGATCCCGGCGGCGGTGAGCCGGGCGACCGCGGTGGCGTGGCTGAGCTTGACGCCGCTGCGGTCGGTGGCGGGCGGGGTGAACCCGGCGAGGCGCTGGGCCTCGGGCACGCTCGCCTCGGTGCCCGGAAGGGCGGAGGCGAGTGCTGACGGACCGGGAAGCAGGGCGGCGGCGACGGCCGCGACGCCCAACGCGGTGATGACCGAGCTTCGGTTCATCGACCTGACTCCTTCGCGTGTCGACGCCCGTCCTGCGGTGCAGGGGGTGCAGGCGGGCGCTGGTCACCCGATGGGGCGACACGCGGTGGAGAGTCGACAGGGTGGCTAAAAATTTGGTGAATGCGCGCCAAAATCCGCAGGTAGTCCGGGGTAAGGCGCCAAATGCCAATTGCATTTGCTCCGCCACGGCCTCCACAAGGCGTTGCGCCTGGGCCTACGATGCCCCGGTGCCGCCTCTTGAACACGCCGCGAACGCACTCGGCTGGCACGGCGTGGTCGTCCCAGACGTGTCCGTCCTGGGACAACAGGTTTCCGCCGTCGTCCGGATCCGGAGCGACGTGCACGAGTGGCGTGCGCGCAACGGCTGGCCACCGGAGTCCGACCCGTCGTGGTTCCGCTCCTGGTTCGAGCCGAGCTTCCACGACCAGGTCCCGGTGCCCGCGGTGGAGCTGCTCGGGGTCCTGGTGTTCGAGTCCTCGGTGGACCGGGCGCTGACCTCCTGCGGAACGCTGATGACCCTGGCGCCGTGCGCCGTGGTGCTGCCGTCACCGCAGCCCGAGGACCCCTGGCGGATGATCGAGCTCGACTACTACGGCATCGGCGTGGTCACCGCGGACAGCACCGGCGCGACCGCGCTGGTCCCGCCGGAGGACCGCTCCGGGGAGTTCGGACCGTCGCTGTTCGGCCGCTGGCTGCTGGAAGTCCTCTACGAGCGCACGCTGGAGCTGGCGCACCAGCCGTCCTCGCGCTGACGCCCCAGGTCCTCCAGCCGCGCGCCGAGCCGCCCCAGCAACGCGCGCAGGGTGACCAGCTCCTCCTCGGCCAGGCACGCGCGCATCTCGGCGTCGGCTTCGGCGACCTCCTGGCGCAGCGTGGTCAGCAGCGCGCGGCCCTCGCGGGTCAGCGACAGCCGCACGCACCGCCGGTTGTGCTCCGGCACGATCCGCTCGACCAGACCGGACGTGACCAGCTTGTTGATCTGCCTGGTCAGCGTGGGCGCCTCGATCTCCAACCGGGCGGCCAGCTCGGAGTTGCCCCGCGCGCCCGCGGCCAGCTCCTGCAGGGCGAGGAACCCGGCGAAGGTCAGCCCGCGCGCGGCGAGCAGCCGGTCGAGGTGGCAGCGGATGGCCCTGGCGACGACCGTCAGCTCCCTGCCGACGCAGGACCACCCGCCGTGTTCCGGGTCGAGCAGAACAGCGGGCTCGCGGCTGGCGGGAGAGGCGGGCACGCCGCCAGGTTAGCCGGGTCGCGGGACCGAGCGGAGAAGGCCGCGCAGGCCTTCAGCATCCAGCAAATCGGAGGGGCGCAGGGTGTGGTCGTGCCGGACGTAGTGGAAAGCGGCGCGCACGCGGTCCAGCGGCACCTCGCGCAGGCTCGCCCACGCCAGCCGGTACGCGGCCAGCTGCACCGCGACGGCGGGCAGGTGCGCGGCGTCGGGCACCGCGCCGGTCTTCCAGTCCACGACGGTCCAGCCGCCGTCCGGGTCGGCGAACACCGCGTCCATCCGGCCGCGCACCGCGATGCCGTCGACCTCGGTCTCGAACGGCACCTCCACCTCCTCCGGCGTCCGGTCGGCCCACTCGCTCGCCAGGAACGCGCGTTGCAGGTTCTCCAGGTCCGCGTCGGGCACAGCGGTCTCGTCCGCGGCTCCCGGCAACTCGTCCAGGTCCAGCAGCCTGGTCGCGCCGAAACGCCGCTCCAGCCACGCGTGGAAGGCAGTGCCCCGGCGGGCGGTGGGGTTGGGCGGAAACGGCAACGGACGGCGCAGCCGCCGGGCGAGCGCTTCCGGGTCCGCGGCCAGCTCGACCAGCTGGCTCACCGACAGCTGGGACGGCAGCCGCACCTGCTCGCGACGGCTCGCCGCCGCGGCCCGCTCGGCGAGCAGGACGTCCACGTCCCGGGCCCAGCCCTCGGGATCGTCCTCCTCATCGTCCTCCGACGGCGGCGGCTCGTTGAGCGCGGCGCGCACCATGTCGGCGCCCTCCTGCACCGCGGACCGCCTGCGGGACAACGGGTCGTGCGGCCACTTCGCGCTCTTCGTCGCCTGGGCCAGCGGATTGCCCGCCTCCACGTCGGGCTCGGGCGCCCAGTGCTGCACCGAGCCGATCTCCGGCGACTCGGACATCGCCTCGTGGATCTCGGCCAGGAACACCGAAGGCCCTCGCGGCCGTTCCCCCGTCTCGCCCCACCAGTGCCCGGACACCAGCAGCGCGTGCTCGGCGCGGGTCAGGGCGACGTAGAGCAACCGCCGTTCCTCGATCAGCCTGCGCTCCTCGAAGTCCTCCTCGTGCACCTTCAGCGCGGTCTCGATCTCCTTGCGGTTGGCGCAGCTCTCCAGCGACAGCGTCGGCAGGTCCTGCGCGTCACCCCGGAGCTCCGCGGGCAGCTGCTGCGGAGTGCGCAGCCAGCTCGAGGACTTCTTCTTGCCGGGGAACACGTCCTTCACGAGGTGCGGCACCGCGACGATCTCCCACTCCAGCCCCTTGGCGGAGTGCACGGTCAGGATCTGCACGCGGTCCTCGGCGACCTCGACCTCGCCCGGTTCCAGGCCGTCCTCGGCCCGCTCCGCCGCGCTGAGGAAGTCCAGCAGGGACGGCAACGTCGCCGAAGGACTCGCGGAGGCGAAATCCGCAACCACGTCGGCGAACGCGTCGAGCTGGGCCCGGCCGATCTTGTTGGGCCGCGCCAGGGTTTCGATGTCCAGCAACAGGTTCCGCTCGACGTCGGCCACCAGCTCCGGCAGCGGCTGGTCCATCCTGCGGCGCAGCGCGGCCAACTCCTGCCCGAGCTTGCGGATCCGGCGGTACCCCTCCGGGGAGTACGCCTCCGCATCACCCGGGTCGTCCACCGCGTCCACCAGCCCGGCCAGCTCGGCGTGCTCACCGGGCAGCGCGTCGGCGATGGCATCGGTACCGGTCGGCTTCGCGTCCGCGCCGCCGGCGAGGAACTTCGCCCGATCCCACAGCGCCGCGATATCGGAAACGCCCATCCGCCAACGAGATCCGGTCAGCAGCCGCATCGCCGCCGTGCCCGCGAGCGGATCGACCAGCACGCGCAGCGCGCTCACCAGATCGCGCACCTCGGGCTCGTCCAGCAGTCCACCGAGCCCGACGACCTCGACCGGCAGTCCGCGATCGCGCAGCGCGGTCGCCATCTCGGCCATGTCGGACCGCCGTCGCACGAGGACCGCGGCGGTCGGCGACTCCCCCGTCGCGTCCACACGGGACTCCCAGTAGGCGGCGATCGTGTCGGCCACCCAGTCGAGCTCCTGCTGGACATCGGGCAGCAACGCGACGCGGACATCGCCCGGACCCGCGTTGTCCTTGGCCCGCAGGGGTTCCACGTCCAGTCCGGCAGAGCGCAGCGGCTCGGACACGGCATTGGCCAGCGCGAGGACTTCAGGAGGATTGCGGAAGCTGGTGAGCAGGCCGTATCGCCGCGCAGGCTCCAGCCGATCCTCACCGTAGCGGGGGAAGTCGGTCGCGAACCGCGGAAGGTTGGCCGCGCTGGCGCCACGCCAACCGTAGATCGCCTGCGCCGGATCACCCACGGCCGTGACAGGAACCGGGGTCCGATGCCCACCGCCGAACAGCGATCGCAGCAACACGCGCTGCGCGTGACCGGTGTCCTGGTACTCGTCGAGCAGCACTGCGCCGTAGCGCTCGCGCTCGCCCGTCACGACCTCCGGGTGTTCCTCCGCCAGACGAGCGGCCATCGCCATCTGGTCGGCGAAGTCCATCGAGGCCTCGCGCCGCTTCCGCGCGGCGTACTCTTCGACCAGCGGCAGCAGCGCGATACGAAGTCGTTGCGCGGCAAGGACTTTCTGCACGTCCTGGCTCAGTTCGTTGCGCTGCCGGGGCCCCTTCGGCGCGCTCTCGATGTAGCGGCAGAACTCCTCGGCGTGCTTGCGCAGGCGCTCCGGGCCGACCAGGTGCTCGCCCAGTTCACCCGCGAGGGCGAGCAGATATCCGGTCACGGTGGAGGGCACCTTGTCGGTGTTGATGTCCTCGGTCCACGACGAGACGACGCGATGCGCGAGCTGCCATGAAGCCGTCTCGCGCAGAAGGCGCGCCCCAGGCTCGACCGGCAGACGCAGACCGTGTTCACCCACGAGCCGCCCGGCATAAGCGTGATAGGTCAACACGGTCGGCTCACCGGTCAGCACCGCGTTGGTGCGGTCACCGCTGGGGTCGAGCTCGTCGAGCAGCCCCGAGCCGGCGAGGCGCCGCAACCGCAGCCGAACGCGGTCCGCCAACTGGCGAGCCGCCTTGCGCGTGAACGTCAATCCGAGCACGCGATCAGGTGTGACGAGGCCGTTGGCGACGAGCCAGACCACGCGCGCGGCCATCGTCTCCGTCTTGCCGGCGCCCGCACCCGCGATCACCAGCGCGGGTTCGGTGGTCGCGGCGATCACCTCGGCCTGTTCGGGTGTCGGGGGGTGCAGGCCGAGGGCGTCCGCGATACGAGCCGGGCTGGCGGTCACGTTGCCGCCTCCGCTGAGGAAAGCACGTCGGCGGTCACGTTGCCGCCTCCGCTGAGAAGAGCACGTCGGCGGTCACTCCGGCACCTGTCGACCCGAAGGCTGAATCGGACAGCAAGTCCTTGCTGGGCAACGAGAACAGTCCGCGTTCTCCGTCGCGGTGTACTCGGGTCCGACGCAAGAGGCCGCCGCCGCGTGCACCACGTCGGTCCACGCCTTGATGGCCTGCTCGTCCAACGGCGGCTGAACACGCTCAGCGGCGCCTGTCTTCTTGTCCTCTTTGGACACGAAGAGCAGACGCGCTCCACCAGGCTCCGTGCCGAGCCCGAGCTTGGTGAACGCACCGAGCGCCACGGCGAGCTGGTAGACCGCGAGCTGCGGGTGCTGCTCGGCATCGGCCTTGCTCACCGGATTGCGGCCGGTCTTGACGTCCACCACGACCGCGCGGCCGTCCTTGTCCATGTCGAGGCGGTCGACGCGGCCCCGCACGCGCAGCCAAGGACCACCGGCTTTCGGTTCGAGCGTCACCGAGAGCTCGTTCTCCACCGCGACCTGCGTCAGCTCGGCGCGACTGCTGGACAGCCACGTCATGAAGGCGGTCAGCATGGCCTCGACGCGCGTCCGCTCCTTGCGCGAGAACCACGGCGCTCCGGCGTCCACGGTGGCCCACGCCTGATCGAGCGTCTTGCGCAGCGTGTCGTTGTCCGCCCCTTCAGCTGCCGCCTGCACCAGGGCGTGCACCAGTGAGCCGGTGATCGAGGCCAGCTCGGCGGAGTCCTGCCCGCCGTGCCGCTCCACCATCCACCGCATCGGGCACCGCGTCAGTACGTCCACAGTGGATGGAGAAACGGATACGGTGTCCCCTTCTGTCCACAATGGAGCGTCGCTCGACGTCTCCGGCAAGCCGTACCAGTTGTCCGGATGCGCTCCGGGAACTCCGGCCTGCGCGAGCTTCGCCAGTTGCCTGGCGGCGCGCGAGCGCCTGTCCGGCTCGGCGTCCGGGTCGCAGACCACCGACCTCAGCTCACCGACGAGTTCGGCGAGCACCAGCCCGCGCTCCGGCTTCGCGATCGGCCGCGGCGCCTCCTCGGTGCCGAACTGGTCGAACCCGTCCAGCTCGTCGAGGAACCGTGACGGCTGCTCGTCCTCCCCGCGCACGGCGCTGACCAGAAGCTTCTTCCTGGCCCGGCTCGCGGCGACGAGCAGCAGCCTGCGCTCCTCGGCCAGGATCGGCGCGGTCGCGGAGAGCTTGTCCGAGGGCTCCAGCCCGGCGAGCTGGTCGATGAGCTTTTCCACGCCCAGCAACGATCCGCGCAGCCGGAGATCCGGCCAGGCGCCTTCCTGCACACCCGGCACCGCGACGACCGTCCACTCACGACCGACCGCCGCGTGCGCGGTGAGCACGGACACCGATTCGCCCTGCGGTGCCGCGGCGGCCAACG
This sequence comes from Allokutzneria albata, assembly GCF_900103775.1. Taxonomy (GTDB): domain Bacteria; phylum Actinomycetota; class Actinomycetes; order Mycobacteriales; family Pseudonocardiaceae; genus Allokutzneria; species Allokutzneria albata. The sequence continues at coordinate 5,288,624 of NZ_LT629701.1, forward strand.
TGTCGCCCGCGATCTGTTGTGCTGTCAGGTAATCCGCGAACCCGGCGACGTCCTGACCGGGGAGCCTGTCGGTGTACCGGGCCGCCGCGTCGAACAAGGCGACGATCGCGTCGAGGTCGCGGTCCGCCTGGGCACCGGTGGGCCCCGGACGCGCGGCCTGACGGACCCACCGCGTCTCAAGGCCGCTGGCCTGCCACACCTGCCACAGCACCTGCTCGACGCTGGCGTGCTTCGCGATCGCCTCCCTGGCGATCTGCAACAACCCGGACACCCGGCGCGCCGGCGCCGCAGCCAAATCCTCGAGCGCGGCGAGCTGATCCGGCTCCCGCAGGACGTCGACGAGCAGGTCACCGCTCGCGCGGTCGCTGCCCGCGGCCAGCTCAAGTCGCCGGAGCCCTCGCCGCAATCGCCGCAGTGCCAACGGGTCCGCCCCGCCGAGCGGGCTCGACAGCAGGGCGGCGGCGACCTCCGGGTTCAGCTCCTCCGGCCGCGCGGCGCAGCGCAGCAGCGTCAGGAACGGCCACACCGCGCTCTGTTGCGGCAACGGCAACTCGTCCAGGTCGACGTTCACCGGGACACCCGCCGCGAGCAACGCCCTGCGCAGGACCGGCAGCACTCGCCCGGTCGAGCGGGCGACGACCGCCATCTCCGACCACGGCACCTCGTCGATGAGGTGCGCCCGCCGCAACTGGTCTGCCACCCACGACGCCTCCTGGGCGCCGGAGGCGAACAACCGCACCGCGACCTCGCCGGGCGGCTGTTCCCCCGGACCGGTCAAAGTCCTTGGCGGACCTGGCAGACGAGCCATCAACCGGCGAACCGCCTCCCGCACCGCCGGGCTCATCCGGTGGTCCGTCGAGAGGGTGACCGTGCGCCCGGGGGCATCCCGCAGCAGCTGCGGATCGGCGCCGCGGAAGGAGAACACCGCCTGGTCCGGATCACCGGCGAGCACGAACTCCCCCGCCGAGCCACCGATCACGCGGATCAGCTCGAACTGTTGTGGATCAAGGTGTTGCGCGTCGTCGACCAGCAACAGCCGCACCCGGGCGCGCTCGCGCTCCAGCAGCTCCGGCTCCAAGTGGAAGACCCCGAGCGCGGAACCCACCAGCTCGGCGGCGTCCAGAGCGGGCGCGGTGGCCTGCGGCGCTTCGGAGCCCACCGATCCGCGCAGCAGCTGCACCTGCTCGTACTGGGCGCCGAAGGTGCCCGCGGCCACCCACTCCGGGCGCCCGTGCTCCTTGCCCAGCTCGACGAGGTCCTCCGGCCCCAACCCGCGCTCTGCGGCGCGCAGCAACAGGTCCCGCAGCTCCGCGGCGAAGCCGGGCACGGCGATGGCCGGGCGCAACCGCTCCGGCCAGTAGTCCGCCTGGTCCTCGATGTCACCGGCGAGCAGCTCGCGCACCACCACGTCCTGCTCCGGGCCGGACAGCAGGCGCGGCGGCGGCAGCTCGAAGGTCGTCGCGTGCAGCCGAAGCACCGCGAAGGCGTAGGAGTGCACCGTGCGCACCAGCGGCTCACGGATCGTGCGCAGCGGGCTGTCAACCCGGGCTTCGCTGATCAGCGAGGTGATGTGCGCCCGCATCGTCGTGGCTGCCTTGCGATTGGTGCACAGGACCAGCACGTTCTCCGGATCGAGGCCCCGGTTGAGGATGCGGTCCGCGGCCACCTCGGCCAGCAGCGTGGTCTTGCCCGTGCCCGGTCCGCCCAGCACCCGCACCGGCCCGCCCGGGTTGTCGAGCACACGACGGCCCGCGACGTCCCACTCTGGGCGACGCCGGATCGGGTCCGACCCCCGTACCAGGGTCGGCGGGTGAACCGCGGGCACCGTTCGATGCAATCACGCTGCCCCGACGACGCCCAGCACCGGGTACCCGTGTCGCCCTACGAAGGGATGCTTGACAGTCCCAGTGGTCTAGTCCACCTTGGAGAGCGCTTACCGCTCGCTCGGTTCGCCGCCTCGACGCGAGTCCCCTGCACCGCAAGCACTGGAGGACCCATGAGGTTTCTGCGGCGAACCCTGCTCTGCGCGCTCAGCGCCGCCGCCGTACTCGGCGCGGCCACCCCGGCCAACGCCGCCGCCGTCAACCCGGTCACCGCTTCGCCCTACCTCTACAGCTGGGGCCGCACGATCAACCCCGTCGACGTGATGCGGCAGACCGGGGTGAAGTCGTTCACCCTGGCCTTCATCCTCTCCGACGGCGGCTGCAACCCGAAGTGGGACGGCACCCAGGAGTTGTCGTCGAAGTCCGCGCTGATCAACCAGATCCGCGCCGCTGGCGGCGAGATCGTGCCGTCCTTCGGCGGCTGGTCCGGCACCAAGCTCGGCGACCGCTGCTCCAGCGCGAGCGCGCTCGCCGGGGCCTACCAGAAGGTGATCGACGCGTTCCGGCTCACCGCGATCGACATCGACATCGAGAACACCGAGTTCCACAACCCCGCTTCGCAGGACAAGGTCCTCGGCGCGCTGAAGATCGTGAAGGACCGCAACCCCGGCGTGAGGACCGTGATCACCATGGGCACGGCCAAGTCCGGCCCCGACGCCGACGGCCAGCGGCTGATCCGCCGCGCCCGCGAGCTCGGCTCCACCGTGGACGTGTGGACGCTGATGCCGTTCAACTTCGGCGGCGGCAACATGGTCAACGACACGATCAGCGCCGTCGACAACCTCCGCTCCCGGCTGAGCAGCACCTTCGGCTACTCCGCCGCCGACGCTTACCGGCGCAGCGGGATCTCGTCGATGAACGGCAAGACCGACCAGAACGAGACGGTCACCGCGGCCAACTTCACGTCCATGCGCGACTACGCCACCCGCAACCACCTGGGCCGCTTCACGTTCTGGGCCACCAACCGCGACTTCGGCAACTGCGGGGCCGCCGGCTCCAACTGCAGCGGCATCAACCAGGGCACCTACGAGTTCACCCGGATCACCGCCGGCTACACCGGCTGAGCGTTGTCGGTGCCCTGGGCCACAATCGGGACGTGGACGAACAGATACACGAGCGCGTGCGGGACGTGATCCGCTCCATCCCGGCCGGCCAGGTCGCGACCTACGGTGACGTGGCGGCGGTGGCGAAGGCCCCGTCGCCCCGCATCGTCGGCCGCATCCTCGCCGAGGACGGGCACGACCTGCCGTGGCAACGCGTCCTGCGCGCGAACGGCACGCCCGCGCCGCACCTGGCCGACGAACAGCTCCAGCTGCTCCGCGAGGAGGGCGTGGCGATCCTCGACGGCAGGATCGACTTCGCCGCGCACCGCTGGGAGGAGTCGCCCGCCGCCCGGGCGAAGGCGGAGGACGACTCCCAGCCCGGCCTCTTCTAGCGCGATTCGGCGCCGAGGGCCGCGGCGAGTTTGAGTTCGACCGCGGCCTCGGAATCCCGGGACTGGCGCGCCAACGTGCGGCCGAGCAACAGGCGCGCGTAACCGTCGGACGGGTCCAGCCGCACCAGCTCGCGCGCGACGGCCTCGGCGCGCCCGAGCGAAGCGGACTGGAAGTACGCCAACGCCAACTCCTCCAGCACGGCGCGGTTCGTCGGCTCCGACGCGGCCGCCTCCGAGAGGAACCGCGCGGCACCACTGGGATCACCGGCAGCACGGAACATCCGTCCGCGCTCGAACAGCTCCATGGTCACGTGGACACCTCCTCGTCGGTCGGACCGCGGTGGGCGAGGCGTTCGGCCGGGATCGTGCCGAGGCGGCCCGCCTGGTAGTCCTCCATCGCCTGAATGATCTCCGCGCGGGTGTTCATCACGAACGGCCCGTAGCGCGCGACCGGCTCGTTGATCGGCCGACCGCCCAGCACGAGCACGTCCCACGCGGACTGCGCGCGCATGGTCAGGGCGTCACCGGCGCTGAACACGCCGAGCTGCCCCTCCTCCAACGGCCGTCCCTCGCGGCCGATCGTGCCGCGCCCGGAGAGCACGTAGACCATGGCGTTGAAGTCCCGCGGCCACGGCAGGTCGAGCTGGGCACCCGCGCTGACGGTCGCGTGCAGGTAGGTGATCGGCGTCCACGTCACGCCGGGACCGTCGTGCCCGTCGAGCGAACCCGCGATCACCCGGACCAGTGCGCCACCGTCCACGCTGGACAGAAGCGTGACGTCGCCGCCGCCGATGTCCTGGTAGCGCGGAGCGGTCATCTTCATCGACCGCGGCAGGTTCACCCACAGCTGCACGCCGTGGAACAACCCGCCCTTGACGACCAGCTCCTGCGGCGGCAGCTCGTTGTGGAGAATGCCGCTCCCGGCAGTCATCCACTGGGTGCCACCGTCCTTGATCACACCGCCGCCCCCGATGGAGTCGGTGTGCTCCATCGCGCCGTCGATCATGTAGGTGACCGTCTCGAAGCCGCGGTGCGGGTGCCACGGCGCCCCCTTCGCCTCCCCGGGCGCGTACTCCACCGCGCCGAGGTGGTCCAGCAGCAGGAACGGGTCGGCGAGGCTGAGGTCGACACCGGGGAACGGACGGCGGACGGCGAAGCCCTCGCCCTCGATGAAGCGCTGGGCCTGCACGACGCGCTTGACGCCGCGCCAGGCGGTCTCCGCCTGGGGCAGCTCCGGCAGGCGGGGCAGGGTCAGGGTGTTCGCGGTGACTGCGGGCATGGTGGGCCTCCTCGGTCGACGGCCATCCACACCCTACAAGCTCGTTGAACTCTCAACTATTCCCCGGACGGCTCACGCCGCCATGCCGAGCTCCACCGTGCCGTCGACGACGCGCACCGGGTACACCGGGATGCTCAGCTCCGGGTCGTCGACGCACTCGCCGGTCTCCAGGTCGAACGCCTGCTTGCGCATCGGGGAGATCACCACGAGCCGCCCGCGCCGGTCGCCGATGATGCCCCGGGACAGCACCGGAGCCCCGGTCGCCGGGTCGAGGTTGCCGACCGCGCGCACGAAGCCCTCGAAGGTGCGGAACACCGCGGCCTCCGCGCCGTCGGGTAGCGAGGTCACCGAACCGCGGTCGGGCCAGAGCGCGTCGTAGCCACAGATCTGAATCCACGAGAGCGGCTGCATCTGCTCACCTCCGAAAGCGCGTTGGAGGTATCCAACGGCATCCGGATGTCGCGGCGTTCACCCCGAGGTGACGGCCGTGTTAACCGGCTACAGGGCTTCGAGCACCAGGTGGGCCGCACGGTCGAGGCCGGTCAGCGTCTGCGCGGAGGAGCGCGGGTGCAGCGCGTGCATGGCGAGCCGGTACAGCAGCGCGCGCAGCAGCATCTGCGGCCACTCCGGCAGGTGCGCCCAGCGCTTGGTCAGCCCCTGGTCCGCCCCGCCCCAGGCCAGCGCGTCCACGGCGATCACCGCGGCGGCCCACTCCGGCGGACGCCAGTACGGGGTGAAGTCCATGATCCCGGGCGGAGCGTTGCCCGCGAAGAGCACGTTGCCGAACAGGTCGCCGTGCACCAGCTGCGAGCGCAGGCGGGTCGGCCTGCGCGAGCTGGCCAGCACCGCGAACATCCGCCCGCCGAGGTCCGGGACGAGCCGCGAATCGGCCTCACCCCAGGCCATCCGGTCGGCGATCGCGCTGATGTCCTTGCGCGCGTCCAGGAAGTCGGGCCTGCGCAGCTCCACCGTCGCCGCGTGCAGGCGCAGCGACACCGAGATCACCTCGTCGTGCCGCGACTCCGGCTGACCGGCGATGTGCCTGGTCGCCGACCACCCTGCGACCACCCACCTGCCATCGGTGGAGCGCAGCGGCCGGGCGAGCCGGAGCTGGTCCACCTCGAGGGAGTCGAGGGTCTGGGCGGCCCACGCCGCCTCGGACGGGTCGAAGACCGGTTTGAGCACGACGTCGCCGCACAACCACGCCGGGCCGCCCGCATAGGGCTCGGGCAGCGCGGTCCGTGCACCGAACGCCGCGCGCACGTGTTGGGGTGGCGGCTCCGGTGGTTTCACGACTCGGCACGCTACCCCGCCCCACCGACAGAACGCGGGACCGGCACGGCCGGAGAAGGGGCGCTTTTGGCTTGACGAGCGCCCCTTCGGCCACGGTCAGTACGTCGGCAGGCTCGGGTCGATGTCCCGTGCCCAGCCCAGAACCCCGCCGCCGACGTGCACGGCGTCGGCGAAGCCCGCGCGGTGCAGCGCGGCCAGTGCCTCGGCCGAGCGGGCGCCGGACTTGCAGTGCAGCACGATCGGCTTGTCCTGCGGCAGCTCGCTGAACGCCTCGCCGGAGAGGATCCGGTCCTTGGGGATCAGCACCGAGCCGGGGATCTTGACGATCTCGTACTCGTGCGGCTCGCGGACGTCGACCAGCACGAAGTCCTCGTTGCGGTCGAACTTCTCCTTGAGCTCGCGCGGGGTGATGGTGCGCCCGGCCGCCGCGTTCTGCGCCGCGTCGGAGACCACACCGCAGAACGCCTCGTAGTCGATCAGCTCGGTGACCGGCTCGCCGTTGGGGTCCTTGCGGATGCGGATGGTCCGGTAGGACATCTCCAGCGCGTCGAAGACCATCAGCCTGCCGAGCAGGGTCTCGCCGATGCCGGTGATCAGCTTGATCGCCTCGGTGACCATGATCGAGCCGATGGAGGCGCACAGCACGCCGAGCACGCCGCCCTCCGCGCAGGAGGGGACCATGCCGGGCGGCGGGGCCTCCGGGTAGAGGTCGCGGTACTGCACGCCCTCCACGTCACCGGGCGGGTTGGCCCAGTACACGCTGGCCTGGCCCTCGAACCGGAAGATCGAGCCCCAGACGTAGGGCTTGCCGAGCAGCACGCAGGCGTCGTTGACCAGGTACCGGGTGGCGAAGTTGTCCGTGCCGTCCAGGACCAGGTCGTAGTCCCGGAACACGTCGAGCACGTTGTCCGCTTCCAGGCGCACCTGGTGCAGGTTGACCTTGACGAACGGGTTGACCTCCGCGATGGAGTCGCGGGCCGACTCCGCCTTGGGCCGCCCGAGGTCGGACTGGCCGTGGATGATCTGCCGGTGCAGGTTCGACTCGTCGACCGTGTCGAACTCCACGATGCCGATCGTGCCGACCCCGGCCGCGGCGAGGTACAGCAGCGCCGGGCTGCCGAGCCCACCGGCGCCGACCACCAGCACCTTGGCGTTCTTCAGCCGCTTCTGACCGTCCACCCCGACCTCGGGGATGATCAGGTGGCGGCTGTAGCGGGCGACCTCCTCGTTGGTCAGCTCCGCGGCTGGCTCCACCAGCGGTGGCAGCGTCGACATGGGTGTTCCTCCTCGCCACACGGGCACCGAAAACGTCCCTGCGCTCGTCAACGCCCGTCTTACACGTGTTCTTCCACGTGGACCAGGAGTCCCAGCAAATGGGAGCAGTTCAGGGGTTGGGCCACGGGTTGGGCTTGCACGTCTTCCCGTCGGCCTTGACCGCGTTCTTGTTGCCCGGATCGGCCTGGTTGAGCTGGGCGACGTAGTTGTTGGCGACGCCGAAGGACTGCTGCATCATCACCGGCGCGAGCCCGCCCTCGGTGTCACAGCCCCGGTGCGGGTTGTTGAAGACGTGCCCGACCTCGTGGTTGATCGCGTAGGTCTTGTAGTCGTCGATGTGCGGCCCGTAGGCCACCGCTCCGCGCACCCACCGGGCCAGGTTGATGTAGACGCGGTCCTGGGTCCTGTTCCAGCAGGACGCCTCGTACTGGATGGTGTAGTTGCACACGTCCGGCCTGCGCGCGGTGCCCGGGGTGGTCAGGCTGATCCGGAAGTCCGGGGCGGGCGAGGTGGTGTCCACCCGCTGGAGCCGGATCTTGCCGTTGCCGGTCCAGCTCTTCGGGCTCGACAGGATGCCCTCGACGACCTTCGCGAAGCTGTCCTCGCCGCGCACGACGGCGGTGTCGATGCCGTTCTCGATCTCGATCGTGTAGCGGTAGATCCGTCCGGCGGTGCCCGCCACCGGGCCGGAGCCGCGGACGACGGTGAAGGTGTTCGGCCCGGTCTCGGTGTACTTGTCCCCGTTCTTGGGCAGCTCGGCCGAGGGGATGTTCACATCGATCCTGCCCGGCGGCGCCTCGGCGACCACGGGTTCCAGCTGCTCGGGCGGGTCCTCGCTGGAGCTGCTCTGCGGACCGCCCCCGGCCTGCTGGTCGGGCGGCGCGGTGCCGAAGTCGACGAACGCGAGGATGGTCAGCACCACCAGCACGGGCAGTGCGTAGACCCGCCAGCCGTAGGTGGCGACGGCCCCGGCGACGCCGGTCTTCTTCTTGCTCTCCCGCCGTTCGCGCTTGTCCTTGGGCTTCTCGCCGTGCGGGTCCCAGGAGGCTACGAGGGGCTCGAACTGGGTTCGGCGCTCGCGTGGCACGCGCTGCGGCTGCTGCACCTTCTGCGGCCGAACCGGACGAGCGGAGCCTCCGTTGCCGTGCGTTCCGCGCTGTCCGTGCTCCGTTCGGGTCACCGATCCAGATTGCCACAGTCGCCGGGTGGTCCGCGTGCGAGACCCTCCCGTCACCATTCGCGGGCGTCGACCGCCTCGAGCATGCCGAGGAACGCCTTGGCCACGGTCCTCGGCCGCTCCATCTGGGCGACGTGCCCGGTCCTGGGCAGCACCAGCAGCCTGCCCCTCGGCAGCAGCCGGGCCGTCCGGGGCGCCTTGCGCACGCTGACCAGGCGGTCCTCCGTGCCCCACACGACCAGCGCGGGTTTGTCCACCTTGGGCAGCACGGTCCGCCAGACCGACCGGTGCGGCGGCGCCAGCCAGGACCTGATCAGCGCGTACGCGGTCCGGTCCAGCGCGTCGTTGGCCCAGTGCTGCCCGGCCCGCACGTGGTACTCCTGCTCGGCGAGCGCCCAGCGCCCCTCGGGGATCTCCTCGGTGCTGGCCATCACCAGCTTGGCCAGCCGCTCGGTGCGCATCCGCGCGGTGACCACACCGACCTGCCTGCGCATCCTCGGCCCGATCAGCGGCAGGTTCATCAGCAGGTAGCGAGGGTCGGAGACGCGGCGCGGGTCGGGGCGCAGGTCCGGCATGGCGGGCGAGACCAGCGTCAGGGTGCGCACCAGGTCCGGGCGCAGCGCCGCCACGCGCAGCGCGATCGCACCGCCGAGGGAGTTGCCGAACAGGTGCACCGGCCCCAGCTCCAGCCCGGCGAGGAACTTGATGATCATCGGGACCACGGCGGTGATGTCGTAGTCGTGGTCCGGCCCCGGCTCGGTCAGCCCGAACCCGGGCAGGTCGATCGCGATACCGGGGAACCTGCTGCTCAGCAGGGCAGCGAGGTCCGTCCAGTTGGTCGAGGAGCCGCCGAGGCCGTGGATGTAGAAAGCGGTCTCGGCGCCCTCCGGCCCGGGGGTCTCCCGCACGTGCAGCCGCACGCCACCCGAGGTCACGAACCTGCCCGGCCACCACTCGCGGGACAGGTCGACCTCGGGCAGGTCGGCCCGGGACAGCGGGATCCTGGTCAAAGGCGCGCGTTCGGCTGTCCGGCTCATGGGACAAAGGATGCCGCGCGGCGGTGACATCTGACTACCAGCGAGTAAGGTCATGAGAGCCGTGCGGGCGGCACACCCGGCGGCACGGCAGGAGCACGGCTGGAGGCGGTATGACGGAGACGGCGCAGGGCAACGAGCAGGTGGCGCGTGGGGTTCGGCTGCCACGCACGGCCCGCCGGGCGCAGTTGCTCACGGCGGCGCAGGACGTGTTCGTGGCCAACGGCTACCACGCCGCGGCCATGGACGAGATCGCCGAGCGCGCCGGTGTCAGCAAGCCCGTGCTCTACCAGCACTTCCCGGGGAAGCTGGAGCTCTACCTCGCGTTGCTGGAGACGCACACCGACGAGCTGGTCCGCCGCGTGCGCGAGGCCATCGAGTCGACCACGGACAACAAGCTGCGGGTGCAGGCGGCGGTCGCGGCGTACTTCGACTTCGTCGACGGCGAGGGCCAGGCGTTCCGGCTGGTCTTCGAGTCCGACCTGCGCCGCGAGCCCGCGGTGCAGGACGCGGTGGACCGGGCGACGAGCACCTGCGTCGACACGATCGTCGGCGCGGTCACGGCCGACGCCGGGCTGGACGAGGACCGGGCGCGGCTGCTGGCGATGGGCCTGGTCGGGCTGAGCCAGGTGACCGCGCGGTTCTGGCTGGACGCCAACCGCGTGGTGCCGAAGCAGGAGGCGATCTCGCTGATCGCGACCCTGGCTTGGAAGGGCATCGGCGGCGGTTACCCGATGCAGCAGCAACAGCACTGAGACGCCGAAGGGGGCGGGCCCGTCAGGACCCGCCCCTTCTCGGCGTCTAGGCCACCGGCACGGCGGCTCGGACCATCCCGGCCAGGTACCGGGCGGCCTCCCGGCTGCGTTCCACCGGCACCATGTGCCCGGCGCCCGGGTAGATCACCAGCTCCGCGCGCGGCAGCTGGTCGGCGATCACCCGCGAGTGCTTCGGCGGGGTCAGCCGGTCCCGCCCGCCGGTCAGCACGACCACCGGCACCTTGCTCAGCGCGGCCAGGGCCTTCGTCCGGTCGTGCAGCAGCACGTCGCTGAGGAACCCGTGCAGGGTCAGCGGGTGCGATCCCGCGATGATCTCCGAGGTCTCGCGCAGGTGCACGCGGTCGTAGCCGACCCCGAACAGCAGCCACCGCAGGTACGGCCGCAGCAGCGTGGGCGGACCGAGCTTGCGCGCGCCACGTCGCTCCAGCAGCCGTCCGTGCACGAGCTGCGCCTTCACCATCGCCTTCGCCAGCGGCGCGGGAACGCCCGGCGCCTCCTTGCCGAGGCCGCCGCTGGAGGTGTTGACGAACTCCACTCCCGCCACCCGCTCGGCGAACAGCTCCGGCTGCCGCTCGGCCAGCGCCATGATCGTCATCCCGCCGATCGAGTGCCCGGCGAGCACGACGGGTCCAGACGGCACGACCTCGGTCAGCACCTCGGCGAGGTCGTCGGCCAGGCGCGCGATCGTCGTGCTGCCGCGCTCCGGCGCGGCGGAGTCGCCGTGGCCGCGGTGGTCGTAGCGCAGCACCCGGACCGGGCCGCCGACCTCCTCCGGCAGCAGCGCCGCGACGCGTGCCCACGTGCGCCTGCTCAGCGTCCACGCGTGCAGCAGCACGACCGTGACCGGCGCGTCCGGGTCCCCGGTCTCCTCGATGACCAGCCGCGTGCCGTCGCTGGTGGTGAAGGTCCGCATCCGCCCCTCCGCTACTTCCCGATGAAGAACGACTTGCGCCACAGCCGCATCCCCGGCGCGCCCAGCAACCCGACCTCGTCGATGAAGGGCACCAGGCGCTCCGCGGACCACTTCATCGTCTCCTGGTGGTGCGGGTTCGACAGCGCGGCCTTGCGGCCGACCTTCGGGTCGATCCCGACCGAGCGGTAGACCTCGGGATTGATCAGCGTGCGCGAGACGTAGTAGGCCATGGCGCCCGCCTGGTACCGGTGCACGGCCAGCTCCGCCCTGGACAGGCCGGCCATCCCGCGCACGATCTCCTCGCGGGCGTAGCGGACGTGCCGCGCCTCCTCCAGCACGTGGATGCGGTTGATCATCCGCACCAGGGGCTGCACCGACTCGTCGGCCATGGACTCGCGCTGGATGCGGTCCAGGATCTCCTCGGCGATGAGGATGCCCGCGAACATCGACGGTCCCCAGCCGATGGTCTTGAGGACGCGGCCGAGGAAGTGCGGGGTGCGCTGCGGGCCGTAGGCGGGGCAGCCGAGGCGCTCCACCGCCCTGGCGAACATGATCGAGTGGCGGCACTCGTCGGCGATCTCGGTCAGCGCGTACTGCACGTGCCTGGTGGTCGGGTCCATGCTGTAGGTGTGCCTGATCAGCAGCTGCATCAGGATCATCTCGAACCAGATGCCGTTGCTGGCGACGCTGGCGACCTCGTGCTTGGACAGCTCGATCCGCTGCTCCTCGGAGAGCTGGTCCCACAACTGCGTGCCGTAGAGCGAAACCCGGTTCGGCGGGGTGTAGTAGGCGCCGTCGACCAGCGGCGCGTCCCAGTCGATGTCGAGGTTGGGGTCGTAGGAGTTCTTCGCCGAGGAGTTCAGCAGCCGCTCGGCCGTCTTCTCCCGGTCCGCGACCTGTAGTGCACGGCTCATCGCTTGGTCACCTTCTCCCGATCGGTGGTCCGAATCATTCGTTGCGCCAACGCCACGGCGTCGTACTCGCCGCGCCGCAGGTCCCGGCCGTGCCGCGCCAGCACGACGCGGTCGACCAGCGCGGGCAGCGCCCTGGCGAGCTTGGTCGCGGCCCCGCCGAAGCGGGTGGTGCCCACGTCCCTCGGCGGCCTGCGGGCTTCCAGCACGCGCACCGCCGTGTTGATCACGTCTTCCAGCCGCTCCGCGGGCACCTTCCCCTCGAGGGCGGTCCCGGCGGCCTGGCTCTCGCGGTGGATCGGTGTGCGCACGTAGCCGGGGTAGAGCGTGGTCACGTGCACCGCCGAGCCGTACTCGATGCGAACGGAGTCCGCGTAGGCGGCCAGCGCCCGTTTGGAGACCGCGTACGCGCTGGCGAACGGCGCGGTCACGTACGCGAGGCCCGAGGCGGTGAACACCAGCCGGGGCCGGTAGCCGCCGGACCGGCTCTCCAGCAGGGCCGGCAGCGCGGCGGCGGTCACGCGCCAGGCGCCGAGCAGGTTCACCTCGAACGTCCGCCGCACCTTCTCGCCCGGCGCGTCGCCGCTGTCGACGGGCAACCCGATGCCCGCGTAGTGCACCACCGCGTCCAGTCCGCCAAGCCGCTCCACCGCGTGGGCAACGGCCACCTCGGTGGCGTCGTCATCGGTGAGATCGCAGCTCAGCACGTCGTCGTCGGCCGTGACGTCGAGGCCGAGGACCTCCGCGCCACGCACCCGCAGCGCGGCCAGCGTGGCACTGCCGAACGCTCCGGCCGCCCCGGTGACCAGCACCCGGCGCCCGGCGAGGGGAGAGGGAGCAACCGCCATGCCGCGCACTCCTTCGGATTGTGTAACCACAAGTAACAGCTACTAGTGGTAACGTCCCCTGTCATGGCCGGATCTGTCAAGGGCAAACGCGGAGGACCCGACGCAAGGCGGGAGCGCTGGAAGGAACACCGCAGCGCGCGCCGGGCGGAGTTCGTCGAGGCCACCATCAGCGCGCTGCGCGAGCACGGGCCCGACGTGGGCATGGACGAGATCGCCGCGGCGGCGGGGGTCACCAAACCCGTGCTGTACCGGCACTTCTCCGACAAGGCCGACCTCTACGTCGCGGTCGGCCAGCGCGCGACAGAGATGCTGACCGAGCGCCTGGTGCCCGCGCTGGAGGAACCGGGGTCGATCAACGACATCATCCACCGGGCTCTCGACGCGTACCTGTGCACCATCGAGGAACAGCCGGAGCTGTACCGCTTCATGATCCGGGGCGGTTTCGCGGACCGGCCGCTGGACCAAGACCCGGCCACCGCGACCGAGGACATGATCGCGACCAGGCTGGCCCGGCTGCTCGGCGTGTACATGCGGCTGCTGGAACTGGACTCCGGCGCGGCGGAACCCTATGCGTTCGCGCTGGTCGGGGCGGTGGAGAAGGCCGGCGAGTGGTGGCTGGAGCGGCAGTCGATGAGCCGGGAGAACCTGCGGGACTACCTGGCGCAGATCGTCTGGCACGCCATCGACGGCGCGGCGCGGGCGGGCGGGATCGAACTGGACCCCGACCTGCCACTGGACGAGCTGATGCCGAAAGAGGTGACGCAGTTGACGGTGATCAGGGGCGAGGCAGGAGGCAGCGGTGGCTGAGGCGACGGCGACGGCGCACGAGGAACACGACCACGACCACGACGAGGACGGCTACGACGGCCCCGCGACCCTGGTCACCAAGGACGGCGAGACCGAGGTCGAGGTGCGCCTGTCCGGCCACTTCGAACCCATCGACGGCCGGTACCACTGGTACGGCAGGCTGGCCGCGAACGACAAGGTCACCGAGGCCGCGGAGAAGCACCGCCGCGCGGTGGTGCTCCGCACCCCGCACGGCGAGGCCGCCGGCGCCCTGTCCGATCAGGACCCCTGGGGCCGCTTCCGCATCACCGGCCTGGGCCGCCCCCCGTTCGAGGTCCTGGAAACCCTCCCCGACGAGGACTGACCGCCCGGCACCGGCGATGTCCCAATGTCTTTTACAAAGAGACACATGTCCTTATGTATGAGACATTGAGACACAGCCCGCCGGAGGGAATCCGATGCTGTTCCAGCTGCCGACACTCGACGAACGCGACCGCCAGGTGATCGAGGAGATCGACCGCTTCCGGGTCGACATGCGCTTCACCCTGCGCGAACCGAAGCGGTGGGACGGCCAGCTGCGGCGCAACCTGCTCGCCAAGGCGATCCAGGGCAGCAACAGCATCGAGGGCTACGACATCAGCGACGACGACGCCGTCGCCGCGGTCGACGAGGAGGAGCCCCTCACCGCGAGCGAAGCGACCTGGGCGGAGATCCAGGGCTACCGCTCCGCAATGAGCTACGTGCTCCAGCTCGCCGACGACCCGGACTTCACCCTCGACCAGTCACTGCTCAAGAGCCTGCAGTACATGATGCTGGGGCACGACCTCACCAAGAGTCCGGGCCGCTACCGCCAGAAGGCGATCTACGTTGTGGACGAGGCCCGTGACGTCGTCGTCTACGAGGGACCCGATCACGAGCAGGTGCCAGAGCTGATGGCCGAACTCGTCGCGTCGCTGCAGAGCGACGAGTCCGCGCCCGGCTACGTGCGCGCCGCCCTCGCCCACCTCAACCTGGTCATGATCCACCCGTTCCGGGACGGGAACGGGCGCATGGCTCGCTGCCTGCAGACCCTGCTCCTGGCCCGCGACAAGATCGTCGCTCCCCAGTTCAGCAGCATCGAAGAGTTCCTCGGCCACAACACACCCGCCTACTACGCCGTCCTCGCCGAGGTCGGCGGTGGTGCTTGGAATCCGGGAAACGACACGACCCCCTGGGTCAAGTTCATCCTCAAAGCCCATCACATCCAGGCTCAGACGGTGGTCAACCGGTTGCACGAGGCCGGGGCGCTGTGGTCCGAACTGGACGAGCTGGCGGCGCGGAACAAGCTGCCGGAGCGATGCGTTCCCGCGCTGTTCGACGCGGTGATGGGGCTGAGCCTGCGGCGTTCCGGCTACATGAAGCTGGCAGGCGTCGAGGACCGCACGGCGACCCGGGACCTCCAGGCGATGGTTGACGCCGACCTGCTCGTCGCCAAGGGCGAACGACGCGCGCGGACGTACTCGGCCGCGACGGGCCTCCGCCTCCTCCGGCACACCAGCGGCATCACCAAGCGGCGGGTGATCGACCCCTACGAGGACTGACCGCCCCGGCGAACCGGGGCGGTGAGCCTCACTTCAGCTGCCCCGGCTTGAGCCGCTCGGAGGGCCAGGACGGCCCCTTCGGCTTGCCGATCTGTTCCTGGTCCGGCATCGGGATCTGGCCGTCCCACAGGTACTCCACCCGTCGAATGGTTCCTTCCAATCCGTTGGGGTCGTCCTTCGGGTGGTAGTCGAATTGCTCGGAGTAGACGGGCAGCAAGCTCTTCGGGTCCAGGTAGAACAGGACTTCGGTCGTGTTCTGGGTGCCCGACATGGGGGTGTACGGGTGGTCGTCGAAGGACAGCTTGGTGTCCTTGAACGCCCAGGTGAACATCTGTCCCCCTGCCGGCCCCACGCTGGTTTCCACCGTCTTGAACGCGACCGGGAAGCGGATGTACTGCTTGCCCTCACGGGAGACCATGGTGGGCTTGCCCGGGTTGAGGAAGCCCTCCGCCTTGTGCAGGTACGCCAGGAACGCCTGCGCCTGCGTCTCGTTCAACCCGCCTGGGAGCAGGCCGTTGCCGACCTTGCTGCCCACCGTCGAAGACTTGACCGGAGGGCACGGTCCGTAGTTGGCGACGACTCCACTCGAACGCCTGCGGATCTCGTTGCCGTCGATGCAGGCGCTGAAGTCGTCCATGAAGTTCAGCTTGCGCTGCCGGTAGTCGAACCCGCCCTCGACGATCTTGCCCTCGTAGGGCCCTCCGGAGAGGTACGCCTTCGCCTGGAACACGATCGAGTCGATCCGGGTGTGCACCACCGGCTGGGTCAGCTGCGCCGTGAGCGTGTCGTCGAGGAGCTTCGCCGGATCCACCTTGGCCACATCGGCCTCGGTCAGTTCCTTGCCCTTGCCACCGGCGGCCTGCGAGCCGCCGGGCGCCGCTCCGCCACCTCCCGAGCCGAACAGCGCCCATCCGCCGATGCCCAGCCCGGCCACGAGCACGACCACCAGCGACACGATCAGTGCCGTCCGTCCCCGTCGCGGCCGAGGCGGCGCGGGAGGCGGTTGCTGCGGTGGGTACGGGTAGGGCTGCTGCTGCGGGTACGGCTGCCCCTGCGGATGAGGCGGTCCGGGCTGGTAGGGACCCTGCGGGCCGGGCTGTCCCGGCCATCCCGGGCCCTGAGGTGCGGTCATGGCGCGGATTGTCACATCGACCCCGGCAGAACAGCCCAGGCTTCAGCCCAAAGTGAAGGCCCGCCGCCCCGATCGGGACGGCGGGCCTTGGTGAAGCGAGGACCTACGGGACGGCGAAGCCGACGCGGCGGACGTCGGTGGCGCCGATCTCGACGTAGGAGACCTTGTTCGCCGGGATGATGAACCGCTTGCCCTTGTCGTCGGTCAGGGAGAGCACGCCGCCCTCCCCGCGAAGCGAGTCGGCGACCAGCTCCTCGACCTCGTCCTGAGACAACGCGCTTGAGACGACCAGCTCACGCGGGCTGTACTCGACGCCGATCTTGACCTCCACGCCGACCTCCGTGCTGAAAAGTCCGAATACGAGACGGTTCCCAGGCTAGTCCAGGGCGGCGGCGACCCACCCGGGCACCACCCGGCTTGCGCTGAGGGCGGAACCGGGAATCAACCGAGACCGAGCGCCTGCATCCGCTGCCCGTGGTTGTTCTGCAGCCTGCGGATCAGCGTGCCGATGCCGGACAGGTCGCCGGTGCCCCTGATGATCAGCTCGGCGAGGCCGTCCCGCTCGGCGGCCACGTGCTGGGCCTGGGTGACCGCCTCGCCGAGCAGGCGGCGGCCCCAGAGGGCGAGCCGGTCGCGGACCTTGCGGTCGGCCTCGCAGGCGGCGAGGACCTCGCGCTCGGCGAAGGCGGAGTGGCCGGTGTCGGCGAGCACGTCGAGCACCAGCTGCTTGGTCGCCGGGTCCAGCCACTCGGCGATCTCGCGGTAGAAGTCCGCGGCCAGCCCGTCGCCGACGTAGGCCTTGACCAGGGACTCCAGCCAGGAGCGGGGGGCGGTGGAGGCGTGGAAGGCGTCCAGCGGGGCCTGGAACGGGGCCATGACCTCCTCGATGCGCAGGCCGCGCCGGGCCAGGAACTGCTCCAGCTGCCGGTAGTGGCCCATCTCCGCGCCCGCCATCCCGGCCAGCGCGGCGCGCCCGGCCAGCGTCGGGGCGCTGCGCGCGTCCTCGGCCATCCGGTCGAAGGCTGAGAGCTCGCCGTAGGCCAGCACGCCGATCAGGTCGACGACGCCGGGTTCAAGGGGCTCGGTGTCCGGTTTCTGCAGGTCCGCCTCGGTCATGGGAATGAGCGTATCGGGCAGTGCCGGTCACACCCGGATGGCTGAGCCCGGGGACGCGGAGCGTGAGACACGTCCTAACGGTGTGCGCACAGCGCTGGTCGTCTGGCATTTCCCGGGTAGACTCCCGACCCAGACGTACGACGACTGCCCGAGTGAAGCCGCCGGTGATGAGCACATCGCCCGCTCTCCGGGCCGCGTCGGCGACGAAGGTGGCGGAACGAACCGTCACCGCGACAGGGCGCGCGTATCGCCTCGTCAAGCCCTCCCGCGCGGGAGGTCCACCCCAGTGGACGCCACGCCGCGGTTGAGCGCCGCTCCATGGCATGCGCGCAAGGCACGAGAGAGGCGATCACTCTGACCGTCAGCAGCAACACCACGACCGCTACCACCGAGACCGACGACCCCGTCGACGCCATCGTCGCCGAGGAGCTCGCCGAGGCCCACCCCCTGCGGGCGGCCGCCGTCGTCACCGACGACGCCCCGACCTTCGCCGAGCTCGGCGTGCACGACAAGATCGTCAAGGCGCTCGGCGAGGCCGGGATCGAGCGGACCTTCGCCATCCAGAAGCTGACCCTCCCGCTGGCCCTGGCCGGTGAGGACGTCATCGGCCAGGCGCGCACCGGCACCGGCAAGACCCTGGGCTTCGGCGTGCCCGCGCTGCAGCGCCTGAACCTGCCCGGCGACGGCACCCCGCAGGTGCTGGTGGTCGTGCCCACCCGTGAGCTGTGCCTCCAGGTCACCGCCGACCTCAAGGACGCGGGCAAGTACCTCAAGGCGCGCGTGCTCCCGGTCTACGGCGGGCGCCCCTACGAGCCGCAGATCGCCGCCTTGCGCAAGGGCGTCGACGTGGTCATCGGCACCCCGGGACGGCTGCTGGACCTGGCCGAACAGCGCCACCTGGTGCTGGGCAAGGTCCGCACCCTGGTGCTGGACGAGGCCGACGAGATGCTCGACCTCGGCTTCCTCCCGGACATCGAGCGCGTGCTGCGGATGGTGCCGGACAAGCGGCAGACCATGCTCTTCTCGGCGACCATGCCCGGCCCGATCATCACGCTGGCCAGGACCTTCCTCAGCCAGCCGACGCACATCCGGGCCGAGGAGGTGGACGCCAGCGCCGTGCACGAGCGCACCGCGCAGTTCATCTACCGCGCGCACTCCCTGGACAAGGTCGAGGTCGTCTCCCGGGTGCTGCAGGCCGAGGGCCGCTCGCTCACGATGATCTTCACGAGGACCAAGCGCACCGCGCAGAAGCTCGCCGACGACCTCGCCGAGCGCGGCTTCGCGGTCGCGCCGGTGCACGGCGACCTCGGCCAGGGCGCCCGCGAGCAGGCGCTGCGCGCCTTCCGCTCCGGCAAGGTGGACGTGCTGGTCTGCACCGACGTCGCCGCCCGCGGCATCGACGTCGAGGGCGTCACGCACGTGATCAACTACCAGTGCCCCGAGGACGAGAAGACCTACGTGCACCGGATCGGCCGCACCGGCCGCGCCGGGCGCACCGGCGTCGCGGTCACCCTGGTCGACTGGGACGAGGAGCCGCGCTGGAAGTCCATCAGCGACGCGCTCGAACTGGGCAAGCCGGAGCCGGTGGAGACCTACTCCACCTCCGACCACCTGTTCAGCGACCTCGGCATCCCCACCGACGCCACGGGCAGGCTGCCGCTCGGCCAGCGCACCCGCGAGGGCCTGGACGCCGAGGAACTGGACGAGGAGCCGCGTCGCGGCCGGGGCGCCCGGCGCACCGGCGAGGCGAAGCCGAAGCGCGAGCGCGTCCGCAGGCGCACCCGCGGCGGGCGCTCCGGGGCGGCCGAGGGCGAGGAGGGCGGCGACGCCAAGGCGTGCACCGCCGACACCCCCGCGGCCACCGCGGAGACCGGTGACGAGACCCGGCCGACCACCCCGCGCAGGCGCAGGCGGCGGACCAGGGCCGGAGCCGCGAACGCCGAGGGCGGCCAGGCGGGCGACGGGGGCCAGGAGCCGGCCGCCGCGCGCGCCCAGGAAGATGGGGACAGCAGCGCGACCGAGCGCCCGGCCCGGCGTCGGCGCAGGCGTCGCGCGGGCGTGGAGACCGGCGGCGAGCAGGCCGTGGCGGCGAGCGGCGAGGAGTGATGCGGGTGACGGGCCCTGGGCAGCACGGCGATCATGACCAGCCGACCGGCCGCGACCCGGAGCCCGTCCTCCCCCCATCACCCGGCCCGGTGACCGCGGACCGGGACCACTCCTCCCGGGACGACGCTGCCCGGGACGCGGCGGTCCTGAGCACGGCGGGTCTGGACACCCCGGCGTCCGGCACAGCGGTGCCGGACGCCTCCGGTCCAGCCACCGGCGCGGCAGCGCGCGAGACCACGGATCCGGGCAACTCCGGGCCGGACAACGCGGAGCTGGACACACCGCCTTCGGGCACAGCGGTCCCCGCCGTGAACCCGGACCCGAATCCGTGGCACGCGCACCAGGCCGTCGCAGTGGCCACCGAACCCGTCGCCGAGCAGCGCCCCCAGGTGCCCGCGCGGTCGTTCCACCGCAAGGCGGACTACGTGGCCGCGGCGCTGATCGCGATCGTCGCCGTGGTCGCCTCCGCCGTCGTCCAGCTGACCAGTGACGCGAAGGCGACGGTGTCGCGGACCAGCGCCGAGCCGATGTACCAGCTGCCGCAGCCCACCGCGCTGCCGCCGTCCTTCGCGGAGGTCTGGCGGGCACCGAGTTCGGCGACCTTCGCCCCCGTCGTCGCCGGACCCGCCGTGGTCACCGGCGAAGGCGGTGAGATGGCCGGGCGCGATCCGCTGACCGGCGAGAAGAAGTGGACCTACACGCGCGATCTGCCGCTGTGCACGGTCGGCATGTCGTGGGGCCAGGCGTTCGCGGTGTACACGAAGAAGGGCTGGACCGGCGGCAACGGCCCGCAGGCGGGCAACTGCAGCGAGATCACCGGTGTCGAGGCCGCGACCGGCAAGCGGGCGCTGGCCCGCAACGGCAACGCCCCGATCGGCACCCGCCTGCTCAGCGACGGCACCCACCTGGTGATGACCGGGAAGCGGCTGATCGAGGTCGTGCGCTTCGACCTGGTGAAGACGCTGGAGTACGGCAAGGTCGAGGCGGAGGTCCAGCCGAACAAGCAGCCGAGGACCAACTGCGAGTTCGGCTCCGTCGCGCTCGGTGGCAACCGGCTCGGCGTGGTCGAGCGCTGCCCCGACGACCTCGGTGACCGGCTGACGGTGCAGAAGCCCAACCCGAAGGACTGGGACGCCCCCGAGGTCGCGTTCAGCACCGTGCTCAACGGCAGGGGCGCGCGGCTGGTCGCGATCACCGAGGAGCGCGCCGTCGTCGCCCTGCCCGGGCCGCCCCGGTTGGTCACCTACGACACCAACGGCAGCCAGATCGACGAGCAGTCGCTGTCCATCCCCGACTCCGACCTGGCGGGCGACCCGCCCGGGCAGGTGCCCGTGGTGGTCGAGGGCAGCGCGAACGCGTACTGGTTCACCGGTTCGAAGCTGGTCGCCCTGTCCTCGAAGGAGCTCCGTCCACAGTGGACGGTGGACGCGGTGGTCGGCTCGCCGACGCTGTTCTCCGGCAGGCTGGTGGTGCCGGTGCCGGAGGGCCTGCTGGTGCTGGACGCGGTGACGGGCGCGCGGATCGGCTCGGTGCCGGTGCGCCGCGACCAGCCCGGTCCGGTCGCGCTGGCGACGGCCGGTCCGGTGATCCTCGAACAGCGGGCGGGGACTCTCGTCGCGTTGCGGTGAAACCGGACGCGCTCTGGGAGAGAATCGACAAGTGACCGTGCCGTTCCCGTCTCCGCTCACCCCGCACCGCGGGGCCAGGGTCGAGCTGCCCAGCCGCTACGGCCCGATCGCCGCACTCAGGGCCGAGCCGGATCCCACGACCGATCTCGGTGCCGTCGCACTGCTCGTGCCCGGCTACCCGGGGTCCAAAGAGGACTTCGCGCCGCTGCTCGACCCGATCTCCGACGCGGGCTTCGAGGTCGTCGCGATCGACCTGCCCGGCCTGAACGAGTCCGCCGGTCCCGAGGACGAGGCGGCCTACCGCCCCGGCGCGCTCGGCGAGGTGGTCGCGGAGCTGATCACCGACCTCGGCCAGGGCGAGAGCAGACCGGTGCTGCTGCTCGGGCACTCCTTCGGCGGGCTGGTCGCGCGGGCGGCGGTGCTCGCGGGCGCGCGGATCGCCGGGCTGACTCTGCTGTGCTCGGGACCGAGCGAGCTCCCGGACGGCGACCGCAGGCAGGCGATCAACGAGGGCGAGCCGATCCTGCGCACCAAGGGGATGGCCGCCGCGCAGGAGCTGCGGGAGGCCCGGGACGCGCGCAGGCCGGGCTGGGCGCACGTGCCGCAGCGGCTCAAGGAGTTCTACCGGCGCCGCTTCCTCGCGTCCAAGCCCGCCGGGCTGCTCGGCATGGCCGACGGCCTGCGCCACGAACCGGACCTGGTGCCCAAGCTCGGCGTCGTGCTCCAGTCGACCGGGACCCCGAGCCTGGTGGTCTGCGGCGAGGGCGACGACGTCTGGCCGGTGAGCGCGCAGCGGGACATGGCCGAACGCCTCGACGCGGACTTCGCGGTGCTGGCCGGTGCGGGCCACTCCCCCAACGTGGAGAATCCCGAGGCACTGCTGGCGACGCTCCTGCCCACCTGGCGAGCCTGGCTCACCGAGAAGGGCAGCTGACCCTCAGCCCCACGGGCGGGGCTAGGACCACCACCAGAACCAGAGGGTGGCGCCCGCGATCACGTAGACGCCGAAGACCATCGCCAGGCCGACGCGGCCCGGCTCGTGGTCGGAACGCTGTTGCAGCACGACCATCACGGCCGCGACCACCAGGTGGCCGATCACCTCGGCGATGCCCGGCCCGGGTATGCCGGTCATGCCCGCGTAGACCTGCGCGACCACCATCGCCACGGCGAGCAGGGCCACCCCGGCGGCGAGCGAGCCCGCCACACCGCTGAGCAGCCGGCGGACCAGCGAGTTGCGGCGGCCGATCGCGGGACTCACGGCGCCAGCGTCGCCCACGGCTCCACCTCCGGTGCGGCGTCCTGTCCCTCGGGGCAGTGCCTGCGGAAGTCGCACCACGAGCACTGCCTGCCGGGCGACGGCGGGAACAGCACGTCCTGGTCCCCGCCCGCCGCGAGGGTGTCGGCGGCCAGTGCCAGGTCCTCCGCGGCCTCCTCGGCGCGGGTGAGGTGCCTGCCGAGGGACTCCTCGGTGTGCTCCCACACCGCGACCTCCCCGGAGGGCAGGTGGTGCAGCTCGACCCGGCGGCACGGGCGGCGCAGCGTGCGGCGCGCGGCGATGGCGTAGAGCGCGAGGGCCTGCGACCCGCGGGCGTCGTCGACGCCGAGCGCGTGCCTGCCGGTCTTGTAGTCGACGATCACCAGCTCGCCGTCGCGCAGGTCGATGCGGTCGACCCGGCCCTCGGCGACGATCTTCTCCGTGGGGGTGGAGACCCAGCGCTCCAGGCCGATCGGTTCCATCCCGGGAGGCAGCCCGCGCACGTAGTCGGCGACCCACTGCTTGGCCCGGTCGCGGTAGACCTCGGCCTGCTCGGCGTCCCGGAACCCGTCGCTCTTCCAGCACCTGCGCACCAGGTCGGCGGCCTGTTCCTCGGTGCGGCGCTCCTGCGGCAGGTCGAAGTAGCCCTTGAGCGCGTTGTGCACCACCGCGCCCAGCGTGCTGCTCGCCCAGGGCCCGCCGCGTTTGGGAGCGGGCCGGTCGAGATAGGCCATCCGGTACCGGCGAGGACAGTCGCTCCAGGTCGCCAGCTTCGCCGGGGTCACCTTCACCAGCCTGCGCGGCATCCCTCCGAGATCAAGACCCAGCTGCCCGTCCACCCGTCCCACGGTACTCAGGACAGCTGCCGCTCCCACACCGGGCAGGAACCGGGCTTGGCCCGCGCCACCAACGCCTCGAACTGCTCCGGGTCGGTCGTCTCCTGGCCGAGCCGGATCGTCTTGTTCGTGCCGTGGTAGTCGCTGGAGCCCGTCATGACGAGGCCCAGTCCGGCGGCGAGCCCCCTCAGCTCGGCCCGGGTCGGCTCGTCGTGGTCGGGGTGGTCGACCTCGACCCCGGAGAGCCCCCGCTCGGTCAGGTCGGCGATCACCCCTGGCGTGACGACCGGACCGCGCGCCCTGGCGAAGGGGTGCGCCAGCACGGTGACCCCGCCCGCGTCGGCGATCATCGAGATGGCTCGTTCGACCGGGGTGTCGGTGCGCGGCAGCAGGTAGGAGCCGCCGGAACCCAGGAACCGGTCGAAGGCCTCGTTCACCGAACCGACCACGCCCGCCCGCATCAGCGCCTGGGCCAGGTGCGGGCGCCCGGCGGGGGCGTCCGGCGGCAGCGCGGCCATCAGCTCGTCGGGGTCGACCGGGAACCCGTCCGCGGCCATCCGCGTGGCCATCCGGTGCAGTCGCCGCCGCCGCTCCGACCGCAGCCGCGTCTGCTCGGCGACCAGCGGCTCCGAGGCCGGGTCGAACAGGTACGCGAGGAGGTGGACCGTGACGGTGCCGCCGAGCCCGTCGGGTGACTCGCAGGACAGCTCGGCACCGGGCAGCATCCGCATGCCGGGCGGCAGGGCGGCCAGCGCCTCGGACCAGCCCGCGGTGGTGTCGTGGTCGGTCACCGCGATCACGTCGAGCCCGGCCAGCGATGCCGCCCGGATCAGCCCGGCGGGCGAGTCGGTGCCGTCGGAGGCCGTCGAATGGGTATGCAAGTCGATCCGCACCCCAGGAGTCTTGCAGCAGAAGAACGGCTGGCCACCAACCCCGTGTGGCCAGCCGCTCGTAAGGCGTTCCGCGCTGGTTCGGCGACAGAACGCACCGTGGGGGTTTCGGGGGGCTCGGCCCCCCGGCTAGCACGCTGACCGGGCACTGCCGGAAGGCGCGTCAGCGCCGAACAGCGGTGCCACCCGCCCGGTCAGCCGGTGGCGCGCTTGCTCAACGCGGCCTTCTTCTTGGCCTGCATCATCGAGAACCGCTCGGCCTGGGCCTTCTTGTCGCCGAAGACCAGCTCGGAGATGGCGTCGTAGACCTCCTCCGGGCGGGGCAGGTACTCGATCCGGTTGAGCGCCTGGATCTGACCCGCGGACTCGACGACGATCGTGCCGTAACCCCACATGCGACCGCTGAGGCTGCGCTCGTAGGTGAGGTCGGTGACCTTGCCGATCGGCATCATCGCCACCTTGGTGGTGAAGACGCCGTTGGTGAGCATGAAGCGCTTGTCGGTGACGACGATGCGCTCGACCCACCACTCGATGACGAAGTAGGCGAACCGAAGAAGAACGAACAGGGCGGCGTACCACAGGATGTTCTGCAGCAGCCACTGACCCGGCGGGAGCAGGTACGAGATCATCACAGCGCCCGCGAGCAACGCGATGGTCTCGAAGATGTCCCACAGCAGGGTGGCCCAGTGTCGGCGCACCCGGATGATCCGTCGCTCGGTCTCGAGCAGGTACTCGTCGGGATCGCGAGGTGCGAACACGGTCTCACCGCCCTGTCGGTGTCATCAGACGAACAACGACCTGACGAACGTGATGATCGCCTGAGCCGCGTCCCGCAGTCTGCCCAGGATTCCGTTCACAGCGCCCGCGGCCTGATCCGGTGCGGTGAACACAAGGAACAGGACCAGCGCAATGCCAGCAAAGGTGAGGATCTTCTTGATGTTCACGTTGTCCAACCCCGTCCGCTAACGGCCTTGTTGGCGCCTGCGGAACCGTTGTACCGCACTCCGCCGCGCTTCGGCAGATTTGTACCGCACTTGGCTGAGCGTCGGCGCCAACTGCCTCGACAAGACTACTGTCCGTGTTCGTGCGTGGCGATCACGAATCTTCGATCCGGTGCGTCGGGGGGATCACATTCGACTCACCGGGCAGGCTCCTGGTGATCCGCCGTTCGAACGACCCCGGTCGGGGCAGGTGGTCCATTCCGGGAGGGCGGGTGGAGCCCGGCGAGGACGACGCGGTGGCCGTGGCCAGAGAGCTGTACGAGGAGACGGGGCTGGTCGTGACGGTGGGCGACTTGATCGGTTCTGTCGTCCGGTCGGCTGAACGCGGGTCGTACGAGATCTACGACTACTCCTGCCGGGCGGTCGGCGGAAGGCTGCGACCGGGGGACGACGCGGCCGCCGCGGCGTGGATCGATGGTGTGATCTTTGCCGCACTCGATCAGGCCGGGGCGCTCACCGAGGGCCTCGGCGAGGCGCTCCGGGAGTGGGACTCAGTGCCCCAAATCACCAAGAATCGCCCACCCCGGTGACCAGGCACCCTAAAGCCATTCCACCCATTGGCCGTGCATGCCGCTCCTGGCCAGCGGCCGCACCTCTGACCTGCCCTTTTCCCAGCGCGTGACGCTGAGGACGTTGTGCGCGGGGCCGTCCAGCACCAGGTCGTCACGCTCTGGCAGCAGCAGGTTCAGGCAGGCGCCAAAGGGTTCCTGGGCGACCCACCAGAGCGTGCGCGTGGCCGCCAGCTCTCGGATCGCCTCGACGTAGTCCGCGCGCCGGGCCTCCGACACGTACGCCAGCAGGTTGCTGTTGAACACCACCAGCGGCAGGTCGGTGGAGATGCGCGCCGCCGCCGCGTGCAGGTCGTCGACGGCGTCCCCGGCGACCAGGACCGGCGGGTCGGCCTTGACCTCCTCGGCGGCGAGCCGGAGGAAGCTGAGGCGTCGCGGCTGGTCCGGCCAGACGCACGCCTCCAGCCAGCTCAGCTGCTCCTCGTCGAGCACGTCGACCGGGGTGAGGTCCAGGCCGACCTTCGCGCCGAAGGCGGGCGCCTTGGACCGGCCCCTGCCCTGCTCGCGGCGGACCATCGTGTCCAGCACCAGCCGCGCCTTCTTCCGCCCGGTGTTCACGTCGGTGCCGTCGGGCAGGCGGTAGCGGTAGCCGTAGCGGTCCATGCCCAACAGCAGTCCCGCGCTCGCGCCGACCTCCAGGAGGCCGAGCGGGGTCTTGCCCGCCTGCGCCGCGATCGTGGACAGGACCGGGTGCAGCACGGCGGCCCGGCGGACCTCGTTGGTCTGCGTGGTCCTGGAGGCGATCAGCTCGCGCATCTTGTCCGCGCGGCCGAGCACGAACTCGCGGAACTCCGGCCAGGCCGCGTCGTCCACGCCGTTGTGGCCGCCGACCGAGGGGTAGTACCTGGTCAGCGGGTGCCACGGCTCGGCGAACAGCGCGCGCTGGGCCGCGGCGAAGAACAGCGTCGGCATGGCGAAGTTGACCGAGGTCGCGGTCAGCAGCTCGGCGACCTCGGCGTCCTCGGCCGCGCCGAGCGCGAACCGCTCGTACAGCGGGGAGTTCCCAGCGGCCTCCTGCTCGGCGAACCGGTGGAACCGCTGGCGGACGGCGTCGAGCTGGGAGGTCATCGCTGGCTCCTACGAGAGCTTCGGCTCAGGGCGACCGGGCTGCTCGCCACCGCGCGCGAGCCCGTAGGACTTCTTCGGCACCATGACCTTGCGGCGGAAGACGCAGACGACGGTGCCGTCCTGCTTGTAGCCGCGGGTCTCCACGTAGACAACCCCACGGTCGTCCTTGGACTTCGACGGGGTCTTGTCGAGCACCTCGGTCTCGCCGTAGATCGTGTCGCCGTGGAAGGTCGGCTTCACGTGCTTGAGCGACTCGACCTCCAGGTTGGCGATGGCCTTGCCGGAGACGTCGGGCACCGACATGCCCAGCAGCAGCGAGTAGATGTAGTTGCCGACGACCACGTTCTTGCCGAAGTCGGTGGTCTGCTCCGCGTAGTGCGCGTCCATGTGCAGCGGATGGTGGTTCATGGTGAGCAGGCAGAACAGGTGATCGTCGTACTCGGTCACCGTCTTGCCCGGCCAGTGCTTGTAAACAGCTCCGACCTCGAACTCCTCGAAGTAGCGCCCGAACTGCACAGCGTCCTCCCGGGTGTGTTGGATCATGGTGACCGCGAGGGACAGTCTTGTCCCCGGACCGGTACCCTCGACAACTGGTCTGTGAGCGACTCCACCGTTCACCGGCTCCCGGCATAAGGAGGTGGGACGCTGATGAGTGCAGACAGCACGCCTCCCAGTACCGGCTCGCGTCCCCGCCGCCGGACCGCCATCCTCGGCTAGGTCCGTCCGCACCGGATAGGCCGGGACGCGCACCCAGAGTCGGAGCGGCCCCCAGCGGCCCGCGCTCCGGCAGCTCGTACGCATTTCGCTGCGCGAACTCTCGGGAGCCCGTCATGCCTGCTCTGCCCACGCTCGGCCGCAAGGGCCGCACAACTCGAAACGGTCGAGGGATGACTCCGATTCCGGTTCCGCTTTCGGCTTACGTGGTCGACTGCGGCGTGTACGTCGACGGCAAGCGCCTGCCCGGGCGGTGGACCCACATCGCCGCCATCGAGGAGGTGCGCAAGCGCCAGAACGGCTTCGTCTGGATCGGCCTGCACGAGCCGGACGAGGAGCAGATCCAGAGCATCGCCGAGACCTTCGGCCTGCACGAGCTGGCCGTCGAGGACGCGGTGCACGCGCACCAGCGGCCGAAGCTCGAGCGCTACGACGACATGCTGTTCATGGTGCTCAAGACGGTCCGCTACGTGGCGCACGAGTCGCCCGAGACGGCCAACGAGATCGTCGAGAGCGGCGAGATCATGGTCTTCGTCGGCCGCGACTACGTGATCACGGTGCGGCACGGCAAGCACGCCGGGCTGGCCACGCTGCGGCACCTGCTGGAGGAGGACCCGGAGAAGCTGGCGCTGGGGCCCGCCGCGGTGCTCTACCAGATCGCCGACCACGTGGTGGACCGCTACCTCGAGGTCACCAGCGCGGTCGAGGACGACATCGACCAGATGGAGGTCGCCGTCTTCGACCCGCGCAGCGATGTCGACCCCGAGCAGATCTACCTGATGAAGCGCGAGGTCATGGAGCTGCGCCGGGCGGTGGGGCCGCTGGCCACCCCGCTGCGACGGCTGGCCGAGGGCTACATCCCGCTGGTGCCGGAGCAGGTGCGCTCGTACTTCCGGGACGTCGACGACCACCTCACCACCGTGCACGACCGGGTCGTGGCCTTCGACGAGCTGCTGACCACGCTGATCGACGCGGTGCTCGCCAAGATCACGCTCCGGCAGAACAACGACATGCGCAAGATCTCCGCGTGGGTCGCGATCATCTCGGTGCCGACCATGGTGGCCGGGATCTACGGCATGAACTTCGACTTCATGCCGGAACTGAAGTGGGCCTTCGGCTATCCGATGGTCCTGT
Source organism: Allokutzneria albata (assembly GCF_900103775.1). Lineage (GTDB taxonomy): Bacteria > Actinomycetota > Actinomycetes > Mycobacteriales > Pseudonocardiaceae > Allokutzneria > Allokutzneria albata. Next base: position 5,317,263 of record NZ_LT629701.1, read on the forward strand.
GCGTCATCGTCATCGCCTGCGTCGTGGTGTACCGGATCTTCCGGCGCAACCGCTGGCTCTAGTGCCGTTGGGAGGTTCCCCATGCTCCGGATGCTGCGCAGCCTGCGCGCCTGGATCCTGGTCGTGGCAGTCGCCTGGATCGCCACCATCACCGTGCTGATCATGAGCAAACCCGAGGACGGGGCGCCCTCGGCCGACGTCCTGGCCACGCAGATCGCCGACGCGCTGCGTGCCCAGGACGCCGACCGCCTGGCCCAGCTCGTGTCCCTGGACGAGGGCGGTGACGAGGTCGCGCGGGTGACCGTCGCCAACTTCGGCACCGTGGACACGCAGCTGATCACCTCGCACCTGGAACGGCTCAACGGCGTGCAGGTGGTGGTGGACTACGTCCGCCCGAACGGCGAGCGGGGCGCGCTGCGGCTGCCCGCCGTGGTCAGCGCCGGGCGGTGGAAGGTCACCCCCGTCGCCACGCCCTGACCGACCTGGTGAGCACGGCCGCCGCGCCGTGCGCTCCGCCGAGCACCACCGGGAACCAGGCGAACGAACGCGCTCGCGCCTTCAGCGGGATTCCCTTGTCGCGCAAGCGTTTCAGTGCCCACAGCGAGTACGGCGCCACGACAAGCGGTGCCGTGAGGAGCCCCGGCGTGTAGCGGCGCAGCAGCGCCGACTGCGCGAGGTGGGTCAGCGAGTGCAGACCGAAGCCGGTGAGCACGGTCTGGAACAGCGGTGATCGCCCGCCGGTCCGCGCACCCGCCGCGGCGGCGGTCGCGATCACCGCGCTCATCAGGCCGATGGCGGTGCTGACGTGCGCCTGGTCCACCTCGGGCAGCCAGGTGTCGTCGTCGCGGGAGAACTCCGCCATGGTCAGCAGCTCCTCGGCGTCGTGCACCAGCCAGGCCGCGAGCAGTCCCCACGCCAGGACCCTATTTTCGTTACATGACGTCATGTAATTTACGATAGCCCCGGGGAACGGAGGCGTCCATGGCCCGTGGCAGGCCGCGCAGCGCGCAGGCCCAGGAGGCGATCATCGGCGCGACCCTCGCCGTGCTCGTGGAGACCGGCTTCGCGGGGCTGACGATCGAGGCCGTCGCGAGCCGTGCGGGCGTCGGCAGGCCGACGATCTACCGGCGCTGGGCGACCAGGGAGGACCTGGTGGTGGACGCGCTCGCCGCCACCGTGCCTGTGACGTCCACTGTGGACACCGGCGATCTGTTGGCGGACATCGCTTCGACCGTGCGCACCGCCATCGACGGCCTGGGCGGCTCGGAGCTGGGCGGTGCGGTCATCGGGGTCCTCGCCGCGTCCGCGGCCAACCCGCTGCTGGCATCGGCACTGGCCGAGCGCTACCTCGCGCCGCGCCTGGGCGTGGTGTCGGAGCTGATCGCGCGCGGGGCGGCCGAGGGGGTGCTGCGTTCGGACCTCGGCCCGGAGGTGATCCGCGACCTGCTGATCGGACCGCTGGTGTACCACTGGCTGGTGACCGGCGCCCCGATGCCGGAATCCGACTCCGGGGCGCTGTTCACCGCTGTCCTCTCCACCCTGCGCGCCTGAGCGGAGCGCCTGGTCAGGCGGTGTGGGCGTGGTCGCGGGTCGGAGTGTCGGCGTGGCCGGCGAACAGGCCGATGACGGCGCCCATCACCGCACGGAGCAGGAAGCTCGTCGTGCGCGGAGTGGTGGTCGTGGTCCCGTTGGGGGTCATCGCGTGCCTTGTCTGCTCGTTCGTGGGGGCCGATGATCATCGGCCTACCCGGTTCTCGCGGTGCCAAACCTGATCGTTAACGGTTCCGAGCCGGCTTCATCCGGTCAGGCGTGAATCCGATTCTGCTGGTAACGAAGCCGCGCCCGCGAACGAATTTCCCAGCCACGTCCACTGTGGACAATGCATGTCAGTCCTCCGGGTGGTGTGTCACGAGTCTCCAGCTGACCGAGGTGATGCCCGGCTGCAGGCTCAGCGAGCTCACGGCGCGCTCCAGCTTCCCGCCGCCCGCACCGCGGCCGAGCACCCGCGCGGTCACCTCGACCCGGTCGGGCACGACATCAGTGCTGGTCAGGACACGCAGCTCGAAGCCACCGTCAGCGACGGAACGGACCACCAGCGCGCGGATGTGCGCCTCGTCGGCGTCGCGGCACACGGCGCGCAGGTCGTAGTCGGTCTCCACGAGGTCGGGGTCGGTGGCGCGCCCGTCCACCAGGCGAGCGAGCGGGCGCAGGCCGAGGTTGGCGATGACGATCGTCACAGCCCCCGCGGCGGCCACGCCGTAGTGACCGCCGCCGCACATGAGCCCGACCCCGGCGGTGCCCCAGATCGTCGCGGCGGTGTTGATGCCGCGCAGGTTGCCACCGTCACGGATGATCACCCCGGCGCCGAGGAAACCGACCCCGGAGACGATGTACGAAGCGATCCGGGTCGTGCTGCCGGCATCCGGTGTGAGCACGCTGAACAGCTCGAACAGCGCGGCACCGACGCAGACGAGCGCATTCGTGCGCAGCCCGGCCGTGCGTGCCCGCCACTGCCGCTCCAGCCCGACCAGCGCGCCGAACGACGCCGCGCACAGCAGGCGGAGCCCGATCTCCCACCAGGTCATCGCTCGCTCCTCAAGCACCAGTTCGCGCGTAGCGGCCCCAATCGACCGCCGTGGCCAGTTGCCGGAGGACGTCCGGCGCGCCGCGCTCCGGTTCTGCCGAAAACCCTTGCCGTGCCGTCAGCGGCCGTCAGAACAGCACGTTGACCGCGACCACCATGACGATCATCGCGCCGATCGCGAGCAGCAGGAGGTCGGTGCGCTCCGCCGCGGACACCGCTGCGACAAAACTGCCGATCCCCCGGGAAAAGCGAACTTCCGGTCGAGCACGCTGATCGCCTCGGATTGCACAAGAAAGAACCAGTCGCCGCCGGAACCGCTGCCAGCGGGTGAGCCGAAGCGCCCGCGCCGCTTCGTCCGGTTCCGCCGACCGCGTCACCAGGGACTGGTGGAAGGCGAATGCCAGGGTCCACGCCTGCGAGGTGAAGATCGCGAGGAACGCGCTCACGGTGACCGAGAGGCAGGCGAACACCGGCACAGACCAGCGAGAACAGCACGGACAGGGCCAGGGCAGCGAGCATCCGCAGCAACGAGCGGCCCGCGCAACCGTGCAGCGCGGCCGGTCGAGTTCGACCGCGGACGCCGACCACCACCGCGATATCGACGAGCCCGCGACGAGGGCGCCCGGAAACAACATCAGTGAACATGGGAATGCCCCGAATCAAGCGCAGCGCGAATCACACCGACGACGAAGCCGAACGGCGTGCGAAAAGAGGGGAAAAGGGGCGACTGCTCAGCCCCGGCGACTACTGGGTGGATCGCACGGATTCAGACTCACGGCGATCACCTCCCAGCGCGCAGCGCAGAACTCGAACGCGCAAAAGGCTACTCCCGGCCTTCGCGGAAAAGAAACCCCTCAGACCCAGTGACGCTCGTCCCAGGTGAACGGGTCGCCGTGGCCGACGCCGGTGCCGAGGTGCAACGAGATCCCGGCGGGCCACAACCGCAGCAGCAGGTCGAAGTGGTACGGGTCGGCCGGGTCGTTGCCGCGACGCGGCTCGAACACGAGCAGTGCGAGCGGAGCGTCCTCGGTCGCCTCGGCCGCCGCGGCGGCGACCACCGCTCGCCCGCGGGCGCGTTCCCTCGGCGGGGCGTACTGCCACACCACCGAGTGCCACACGACGGTGACCATGCCCGTCGCGTCCTTGGCGAGCTGGGTGCGCAGCCACTCCGAACCCTCGGCGCGGTGCACCGGGACGGGGTCCGCCTGGGCGAGGTCGATCGCGCCCTGCAACCGCTGGTAGCGGTCCACCTGGTCCGGCCACACGAAGGAGGACAGGTGCTTGCGGCCGTCCTCGGTGGTCACGTCGACCGGGTTCATGTCGCAGGCGGCGCGGTCGGCCACGGTGAGCGGGGTGGCGAGGTCGGCGCGCGGGCGCCCGCTCCAGGACAGGTCGAACTGGACCGGGCTCTCGTCGTCACCGAAGCTGGTGCCGTCGTCGAGGCGGTAGCCGAAGCGGTGCGGGCGCAGGTTCAGCCCGCCGCTCGCGCCGATCTCCAGCAGTCGCACCGGGAACGGCAGCTCCCGGCCCGCGTGCTCGGCGGCGCGCTCGGCCGCGACCAGCAGGCCGCCGTAGAGCGCGGCGCTGCGGGCGGGCTCGTTGGTCTGCACGGCGTTCGCGCGGATCATCGCGCGCAGCATGTCGGCGTGTTCGTCGAGCACCGGCTCGGCGTCGGCCCAGAGCCGGTCGCGCTCCAGGTGCCCACCGACCGTGGGGTAGTGCTTGGCGAGGCCCGGGGCCTTGCCCTCGAGGACGAGCCGGTGCACGGAACCGGCGAACCGAAGACCGGGGACGGTGCCACCGCGGTCCAGTTCACTGCCCGCCATCACCTTCGTGGTCACGCCGCCGGCAGCGAGGTCGTCTGCCGCCGCGCGCAACAGGGTGGCGTTGAGCGGGCTGTGGGTCTGGCAACCGCGGGCCGCATCTCGAAACAGCTCCACGAGCACCTGTGGAACGGTAGTCCGGCGATGGGGTGAAAGCACGCCCCGGATCCTCGATTCACTCGGCTGCGAGCAAGCTTTACCAGCCGTTCACGCAACGTCGCTCCGTGACAACGTTGGCCCCGCGGAACCCAGGCGCCACAAGGACGTTGCCGTCACGTTCGGGCCAGAACCCGTGGTGAACGGAGCGCTCCGCGGACACAAGCGGTCACCACCGGCATGTGGGGATGTCGGCTCAGAACCTAGGCACGGCAACGGCGTTGTAGGTCACGTCAGGGCCGGGCTGGGTGGTGAACCGGGCGTTCGGCAGGTACAAGCGGTCACCGAACGCCGCCACGGTCGTCGGCACGTCGAAGCGCGGGTCGGTCACCTTCTTGTGCAGTGCGCCCTTCGTGCCCGCGTGGTCGAGGCGCAGCGCGGTGAGCGTGTTGAGCCGGTTCTGCACCACATAGAGGACCTGCCCCTGGCGCAACAGGCCGTCACCGTTGGTCAGCACGACACCACCGAGGTCGACGAGCTTCGCGGAACCGGTGCGCGGGTCGACGCGGAAGAGCTTGCCGGTGGTGCTGTTGACCACGAGCAGGTTCCGGCCGTCGGGTGTGGTCTCGATGCCGTTGGCGTTGAGTCCCTCCACCTGCTCCCATTCACCGCCGAGCGGGATGGTCTCGGCCTTCGCAGGCAGTTCACGTCCGAGGGGGAGCTTGTAGAGCACGGCCTTCCGCGAGTCGGTGAAGTACGCGGCGTCCCCGGTCAGCACGACGTCGTTCACGAAGGCGCCACCGAGCGCGTAGGAGGCGAGGAGCTTGCCGGTGCGCGAGTCGACCACCCGCGCGTCGCCGCCCGCACCGCCCGCGATGAACAGCCGGCCGCGCTTGTCGATCTTGAGGCCGACCGAGGGGGTGCCCGGGCCCGCGCTGAGCCGGTCGCCGCGCCCGGTGCGGAGGTCGACCTTGTGGACCGAGCCGTCCCCGAGGGAACCGAAGTAGGCGGTGGTGCCGCCGATCGTGATGCCCTCGGGCCGGAAGTTGTCAGGGAGCTGCAGCGTCGTCGGGAACGCGGGGGCCTGCTGGGCCTGCGCCGGAACGCCCAGCGCCGCGGCGAGCCCGGCCGCGGCGACACCGATCGCGAACGCGCGTCGATTTGTCATTCGCCGAACGGTAGGGAGCACCGTGTGAGGTGTGAGTTTCGTCAAGGCGCGGTGCTCCGTTCGGCCCTAGGCTCTGCCGCGTGGTCAAGGTGCTCGCAGTAGCGGACGAGGTCGTCGAACAGCTCTGGACCTCCTACATCCAGCAGATCGAGGTCGATCTGATCCTCGCGGCGGGTGATCTGCCCTACGACTACCTGGAGCACCTGAGCAACGCGTTGGACCGGCCGTGCGTCTTCGTGCCCGGTAACCATGACCCCGATCTGACCGGATACACCAACGTGCGCGGTTTGTGGACGAAGAGCGGGATACCGACCCGGTGGCCGGGCCCGGCCGGTGGCGTGAACGCCGACGGCAGGGTGGTGGACGCGGCCGGTCTGCGGATCGCGGGCATCGGCGGTTCGATCCGCTACAACCGCGGGCCGAACCAGTGGACCGAGCGCCAGCAGGCGCGACGGGTCCGCCGGATGGCCCGGCTCGCGGGCTGGCGGCAGCTGCGCGACGGCCGCGGGGTGGACGTCCTGCTCACCCACAGCCCGCCGAAGGACTGCGGTGACCGCGAGGACCCGCCGCACCGGGGCTTCGCCTGCCTGCACGACGCCGTGCGGAGGCTGCGGCCACCGCTCATGCTGCACGGGCACATCCACCCGCACGGCGAGCCGACACCTGATCGTCAACTGGCGTCAACACGGGTGGTCAACGTCGTCGGATATCACGTCATGGAGATTCCGTCGCGCGGACAGGAGGCGACAGATGCGCGGTGACACCGGTTTCCCGCGTGCCGACGCGGAGAACGACTTCATCAGGGCGCGCCGCCGCCAGGTCATGTCCCGGCTGGCGAAGTGGATGCGCAGGGAGCCGGACGACGTCAACATCATGCTGCCCTACGCCGAGGTCATCGCCGCCCTCGGCCAGGAGGGCGAGCGCCGCCTCGGGCTCCAGGTGATCCAGGTCGACTCGATCGTCGGCAGCGTCGACCGCACCCGCGACTTCGACCGGTACTTCCGCCCCACCTCCGGCCGCACCCGGGAGCGGTGGGAGCGGCTGGCGCTGGCCCAGCGGCGCGGCGAGTCCATCCCACCGATCGACGTCTACCGCGTCGGTGAGCTGCACTTCGTCAAGGACGGCCACCACCGGGTCTCGGTGGCGCACGCGCTCGGCCTGCGCACCATCGAGGCGCACGTGACCGAGGTGCGCACCAAGATCGGCGCCTACGACATCCGGTACCGCCACGACCTGCTGGTCAAGAACGACCGCAGACTCTTCCTGGAGCGCGTCCCGCTGCCCGGCGAGGCGCGCGCCGCGGTGCTGATGAGCGACCCGTGGGAGTACACCGAGCTGGGCGAGACCGTGGAGGCGTGGGGCTTCCGGCTGATGCAGGACGAGGGCAAGTTCCTGGACCGGCTCACCGTCGCCAAGCGCTGGTACGAGGAGGAGTTCGTCCCGGTCGTGCGGATGCTCCAGCAGGCGGACCTGATCGGCGACCGGACCGAGGCCGAGGCGTACCTGCACATCGCGGGCGAGCGCTTCAAGCTGATCAGGACGCACCGGTGGGACGACGAGGTGATCGACGCGGTGCGCGAGAGCAAGCGACGCCGCTAGCGTGGTGGGCATGGTCCCTCTCGGTGTTCGTGTGCTCCCGCTGCTGGTCCTGTTCGCCGCGGGCTGCGGTTCGGCCCCCGCGCCCGATGGAGGCGCCCAGCCGGGCCGCATCGACACCTGCGCGGTCTTCACCGAGGCGGACTTGAAGGCGCTGGACCTCGCGCGGGGCCAGCGCATGCCCAACAAGCCGACGGGCTGCATGCTCGGCTCGCCGCGCGGCTTCCGGGTGTTCCTGATCAACGAGGAGAAGGTGACGATCGCGGACGCGGAGAAGCGCACGCACATCTCCTTCTCCCGCAACGAGATCAACGGCCGTCGCGGGTTCCTCTGGGTCGGCGAGGAGTCCGCGTGCACGCAGGGCGTGGAGTTCGGCGGCGGCACGCTGCAGGTCGTGGCGAACGTGGCCGGTGCCCAGGTGCCGATCGACGCGTGCGACCTGGCCCGCAAGGTCATGGACGTCATCGAGCCCAAGCTGCCGGACTAGATCTATCCATCGATGGACGAAGTCCCGCCGGGGGATCGTGACCCTGGAAGGATGAGATCACGACTTCTGGGTGTGGTCGCCGCGCTCGGCCTGATTCCGCTGACGGCGACCGTGGCGCAGGCGGCCGAGGCGGTGCGGTGGCGGGACTGCGGTGACGGGGTGCTCTGCGCCGGGGTCACCGTGCCGTCCGACTGGGCCTCCCCCGAGCACTCCGAGCCGATCACCGTCAACCTCGCGAAGCTGCCCGCCCGCGACCAGGCGCACAAGCTCGGCTCGCTCCTGGTGAATCCGGGCGGCCCCAACGTGGCGATCCCGAACTTCAAGCTGTCCAAGGCCAGCTACGCCGATCTGACGCAGTGGTTCGACGTCGTCGTCTTCGACCCGCGGGGATTCGGCGAGGGCGACGGGGTCAGCTGTCCGACGCCGTTTCCCACAGCCGTCGATTCTCCCTTGCAGCATAAGGCCTTCACCGACTACCGCAAGGCGAACGCGGAGTTCGCCGGCTCGTGCGCGCCGAAGCTGGGAAAGCTGACCGGGAAGATCAACTCGTGGCAGGTCGCGCACGACATGGACGCGATGCGCGCCGCGCTCGGCGAGCGGAAGCTCCGCTACTACGGCAACTCCTACGGAACGGTCTTCGGCCAGGCGTACGCGGAGTTGTTCGCGCACAACGTGGATCGCATGTTCCTGGACAGCGTGCTGGACCACGGAGAACGCCGGTTGTTCGAGTGGATGGCGCCGATGGCCGCGACGACCGAGCGCAACCTCCACCGGTTCGCGGAGTGGTGTTCAGCGACGGAAACCTGTGCCCTGCACGGGAAAGACGTCATCGCGGTGTTCGACCGCGTCGCCCCGAAAGCCATCACCGTCCCGGCGCGGGTCGCCGACTTCTCTTCGTCGCAAACACGGTGGCCGGCACTGGCCGAAGGGCTCGCCAAGGCGGAGGCCGGTGACACCAGCGCCTTCGACAAGGCCCCTCGGCAGCCGCCGGACCACAGCCTCGCGCGCAGCATGGTGTGCGCGGACTTCCCGTTCGACGCCGGATTCGTTGGCCACAAAGCGATCGAGCACCAGCTGCGGTCGGTGGCACCCCGAGTCGGCTGGGCCGATCCGATCTTCGGGATGACCGGGCACTGCGACGGCCTGCCGAGAACCGGCGTGCACCCGCCGCACCGCATCCGCCCGGTCGGACTGCCGCCCGTGCTGATCACCAGTGGCAGCAACGACACCATCACCCCGGTGGAGCACGGAAAGCGCGTCGCCGCGCAGCTCCCCGGCTCGCGCTACCTGCCCGCGGTCGGCGGGCACGCGCTCTACCGGGGCGGGAATCCCTGCGTGCGCCAGCACGTTCACCGCTACCTGACCACGGGCGAGCTGCCCGCGGCGACCGCGAGCTGCCCCGCGGCCTGAGCCGAACACGCCGAAAGGCCGCATCCCCGCCAACCGGGGATGCGGCCTTTCGGCGGCTGTCAGCGAAGACCTAGTCCGAGTAGGTCAGCGCCCTGCCGCTCTCCGGGTCGAACAGCTGGATCTTGTCCAGGTCCAGCCAGACCTCCAGCGAGGACCCTTCCTTGGCCTTCGACGCCGCCGCGAGGCGGGCGACGGCCTGTCCGGCACCCAGGTCCGAGACGCCCACGTCCGCCGCCAGCTCGTCCAGCTGCGCCGAGCTCGCGCGCTTGCCGGAGATCGAGAAGTAGGCGTACTTGTCCGAGCCCATCGACTCGAGCACGTCGACCTGCGTGGTGAACGTGGCACCGCGCGACTTGGCGGCACCGTCGACCATGGACGCGTCCTCGAAGTGCTCGGGGCGCAGGCCCATGATCACGTCGCGGACGGCCCGGCGGCCGCGCTCGGCCATCCTGCGGACCTTGTCGCTGAGCGGGAAGGTGCCCAGCGCGGTCGACAGGGAACCGTTCTCCAGGGTCGCCGGGATGAAGTTCATCGCCGGGGAACCGATGAAGCCCGCCACGAAGAGGTTCGCCGGGTTCTCGTAGAGGAACTGCGGCGAGCCGACCTGCTGCACCGCACCGCCGCGCATGACCACGACGCGGTCGCCGAGGGTCATCGCCTCGGTCTGGTCGTGGGTCACGTAGACGGTGGTGGTGCCCAGGTTCTTCTGCAGCCTGGAGACCTCGGTCCGCATCTGCACGCGCAGCTTGGCGTCCAGGTTGGACAGCGGCTCGTCCATGAGGAACGCCTTGGGGCTGCGCACGATCGCGCGGCCCATGGCCACGCGCTGCCGCTGACCACCGGAGAGGTTGGACGGCTTGCGGTCGAGGTGCTGACCGAGGTCGAGGATCTTGGCGGCCTCGTTGACCTTCGCCTCGACCGTCTTGTCGTCCACCTTCGCCAGCCGCAGCGGGAACGCCATGTTCTCGCGCACGGTCATGTGCGGGTAGAGCGCGTAGGACTGGAACACCATCGCGATGTCCCGGTCCTTGGGCGCCCGCTCGTTCACCCGCTCGCCACCGATGCGCAGCTCACCGGAGGTGATGTCCTCCAGGCCCGCCAGCATGTTCAGCGTGGTGGACTTGCCGCAGCCCGAGGGCCCGACCAGGATGATGAACTCGCCGTCGGCGATTTCGAGGTTCACTTCCTGGACGGCCAAAGCGCCGTCCGGGTACTTCTTCGTCACCTTGTCCAGGACGATGTCGGCCACGACTCACCTACCCCTTGACCGCGCCGGACGTCAGACCGGCGACGATTCGGCGCTGGAAGAACAGCACGAAAAGAATGATCGGAATGGTGATCACCACGGCCGCGGCCGAGGTGGTCCCCGTTGGGTCTTCGAACTGGCTGCTACCCGTGAAGAAGGCCAGCGCGGCGGGAACGGTCCGGGACGCCTCGGTCGAGGTGAGCGAGATCGCGAACAGGAAGTCGTTCCAGCAGAAGATGAACACCAGGATCGCCGTGGTGAACACGCCGGGAGCGGCGAGCGGGGCGATGACCTTCTGGAAGGCCTGGCCCGGCGTCGCGCCGTCCATCTTGGCCGCCTTCTCCAGCTCCCACGGGATCTCCTTGAAGAACGCCGACAGCGTGTAGATCGCCAGCGGCAGGGAGAAGGTGATGTAGGGCAGGATCAGACCGGGCCAGGTGTCGAACAGCCCGAGCGAGCGCTCGATGTTGAACAGCGGCGAGACCAGCGACACCTGGGGGAACATCGCGATCAGCAGCGAGACGCCCACCAGCACCTGCTTGCCGGGGAAGTCCAGCCGGGCGATCGCGTACGCCGCCATCGTTCCGAACACCACCGCGATCAGGGTGGCGATGATCGCGATGCCGATCGAGTTGAACAGCGGCCGGATGAACTCCGTGGTGGAGAAGATCGCGGCGTAGTTGTCCAGCGTCCACTCGGTGGGGAAGAACCCGCCCTCGCTGATCGCCTTCTTGGACTTGAAGGACAGCGAGACGATCCACAGCACCGGGAACAACGCGTAGACGACAACAACGACGTTGACCAGGCCCCAGCGGAACTTCTTCCCCGTCGTTTCGGCACCTCCAATGCCGGCCATCAGCGCTTACCTCCGTTGTCACTGCCCGGCGCAGCGGTGCCGAACACCTTGATGAAGACGAACGCGATGATCGCCACCGCGACGAAGATCAGCACCGACATGGTCGAGCCGATTCCCAGGTTCAACCCCTTGATGAGGTTGTTGTAGGTCAGCATCGACACCGACCCCGTGCCCTGCGAACCCGCGGTCAGCACGAAGATGTTGTCGAAGATCCGGAACGCGTCGAGCGTGCGGAACAGCAGCGCGACCAGGATCGCCGGCTTCATCATCGGCACCATGATCTTGGTGAACCGCTGCCAGCCGGTGGCCCCGTCCATCGCGGCCGCCTTGAGCATGTCGTCCGGCACCAGGGCCAGACCCGCCATCAGCAGCAGCGCCATGAACGGCGTGGTCTTCCAGATCTCGGCGGAGGCGATGATGGCCAGCGCGCTCGTCTTGTCGGTCAGCGGCGCACCGCCGAACAGCTCGGCGAGGTAGCCGGTGTCCGGGGTGTAGGCGTACTTCCAGGAGAACGCCGCGACCACGGTGACGATGCCGTACGGGATCAGCGCGGAGGTCCGCACCAGTCCGCGCCCGACCAGCGTGCGGTGCATGACCAGGGCCAGCGCCATGCCGAGCACCAGCTCGATCACGACGGTGATCGCGGTCAACAGCACGGTGATGCCGAAGGCGTCCCACCAGTACGGGCTGCTGAGCACCGCGGCGTAGTTCTCGAAGCCGATGAACTCCTGCTTGTCCGGGAACTTCAGGTCGTAGCGCTGAAGGGACAGCCAGAACGAGTAGATGATCGGCCAGGCGGTGACCGCGATCATGATGAACGCGGCGGGCGCGCACAGCAGCAGGCCGAGGCGGCGCTCCGCCTTCTTGCCCTCGCTCAGCACGGGCTTGGCACGACCGGGCTGCTTCACGTGCGCCGCCGCGATGGCGCTGTCCCCGAAGGACGTCTGGTTGCTCACGGCATGACCCCCTTGGAGTCAATGGCGGCCTGGAGCTCCTTGCGCAACCGCTCCGCGGTCTTCTGCGGGTCGATGCTCGCCGGCGGGGAGAGGATGGTCGACAGCACCGTGGAGACGTTCTGCCAGGCGGCGGTCAACGGGCGGTTGGCCGCGTCCCGCAGTTCCTCGCGGATGGTCTCCTTCATCGGGTACTTCTCGGTCATCTCCGGGCGGTCGTAGACCGACTCGATGGTCGGCGCGACACCGGAGTTGATCGCGGAGTAGAGCTGGTTGTCCGGCTTGCGCAGGCACAGCACGGCCTCGAAGGCCAGGTCGGCCTTGGTGGAGTAGGTGCTCACGCCGTAGTTAGCGCCACCGATGGTGACCTTGCTCGGCTTGCCCTTGTCGATGCCGGGGTAGCGCGCCCACTTGAAGTTCTTGGCGAGCTCCGGCTTCTCCTTCTGCATCGACGCGTACACGTACGGCCAGTTCAGCTGGAACGCCGAGTTGCCGTTCTGGAACTCCTTGCGGACCTCGTCCTCCTGGGAGCTGGTCAGCGAGGCGCTCGCGATGCCGGAGGTGGCGAAGTCCTTGAGGGTGGCCAGCGCCCGCACCGCGTTGTCGTCGACGACGGCGGAGAGGCCGTCCTCCGAGATGATCTTGCCGCCCGCCGAGGCGACCATCGTGTTGTACTGCACGACGAGGCCCTCGTACTGCGCACCGGTCATCACGGCGGTGTGCGGCTTGCCCGCCGCCTTGAGCGCCTTGGCCTGGGCGATCATCTCGGCCCAGGTCTCCGGCGGCTTGGGCACCACGTCGTCGCGGTACCACAGCAGCTGCACGTTGGTGTTCTTCGTGGCCGCGTAGGTGCGGTTCTTGTAGCGCGTGGACTCCAGCGGGCCGGCGAGGACGCCGCGCTCGGCCTCCTCCTTGTAGTTGCCGGTCCACTCCCGGATCCAGCCCGCCTCGGCGAACTCCGCCAGCCACGGGCTGTCGAGATAGAGGATGTCCATCTCGTCGTCGCCCGCCGCGAGCCTGCGCACCATCTGCTCGCGCTGGCCGTCCGCGCCGCGCGGGAGCTTGTTGTAGACGATGTTGTACTTGCCGTTCGCGCTGGCGTTGCAGCTCTCGATGACCTTCTCGAAGTTCTCTTCGGGAGCCGCGTACAGGTTGAGCGTGTTCCCCCCGGTGTCACCGGAGCCGCAGGCCGCAAGCAGCGGAGCGGTCACCAGTGCGACCCCGAGCAGCGCTGATGCACGACTCCGCGAACGGGTCTTGGTTGACGTGGTGGATCGAGAGCGGGCACTGCGACCCGGGCCGTCCATGTAACCCAGCCTCCTTCCTCTGAAAAGCACGGAAGGCTTTCGAGGCTGTGGTCACTCCAGCGGCGGCACGAAACCTCGACGACGAGGACTGGCGGATACACCAAGACACCTCGTCGTGCCCTCCGACACGAGCGTGAGCCATCGCACACGCCCGCAGGCTGGTGACAGAACCTAGGCCCGGAGTTCCGGCTCCCGCAACCGGGTGACGGCAACGATTCAGATAAGCCCGGAACGGAAAGCATTCAGAAACCACTCTGCGCCGGTCACGGTGGGTATGCACGTCCACGTCAACATCAACTCAGGGAAATGTGAAACACAAAACGGGCCACCATTCGTCTCCGAAGGGCAGCCCGTCAGTCAAGCCCTTATCAAGTCTCCTGGCCGGGGGCCTTCATGGCGAGCTTCGCCAGGGCGTCGCGTCCCTTCTCCGCATTGCGAGGCTGGCACAGCACGTCGTAACGCCCAGCGACGAGCTGGCTCGCCGAGACGAAGTCACGGCGACCGCGCGTAGCCGCGTAACCGAACGCGTTGAAGATCATGAAGAAGATCACACCTGTGGCCAACGCCACAAGGATCGGGCCCACCTGGAACCCGGTCGAGTTAAAGAGGCTGAGCAGGATGCCGACGAAGAGGCCGAACCACGCGCCCGAGGCGGCGCCGGTGGCCAGCACCCTGCCCCAGGTGAGCCTGCCGGTGACCCGCTCGACGAGCATCAGGTCGACGCCGACGATCGTCACCTCCTGCACCGGGAAGGACTCGTCCGCCAGGTAGTCGACCGCCCGCTGCGCCTCCTCGTAGGTGGCGTAGGACCCGATCGGCCACCCCGAGGGAGGCGTCGGCAGGCTCTGCGCGCCGCCGGCGGGTCTGCCGGAAAATGGACTCGTCACCGTTGTCACCTCCGCGAGCTGGACTGGCTCAATGGTGACCCCGATCATCCTCGCCCGCGTGCCGGGCGGGCACACGCGCCCCCCGAACGGCCCACCCGGGCCGGTCAGCCGCGCGAGCGGTACTCGCGCAGCAGGCCGCGACTGATGATCGTCTTCTGGATCTCCGAGGTGCCCTCGCCGATGAGCAGGAACGGCGCCTCGCGCATCAGGCGCTCGATCTCGTACTCCTTCGAGTAGCCGTAGCCGCCGTGGATGCGGAAGGCCTCCTGGGTGACCTCGGCGCAGTACTCGGAGGCGATCAGCTTGGCCATGCCCGCCTCGACGTCGTTGCGCTGGCCGGAGTCCTTGAGCCGGGCGGCGTTGACCATCATCAGGTGCGCGGCCTCCACCTTGGTCGCCATCTCGGCGAGCTTGAACGCGATCGCCTGGTGCTGGCCGATCGGCTTGCCGAAGGTGGTGCGCTGCTGGGCGTACTCCACGGCCAGCTCGAAGGCGCGGATGGCGATGCCGCACGCCCGCGCGGCGACGTTGACCCGGCCGACCTCGACGCCGTCCATCATGTGCGCGAAGCCCTTGCCGCGTTCCCCGCCGAGGATCGCCTCCGCGCCGACCCGGAAGCCGTCGAAGACCATCTCGGTGGTGTCGACGCCCTTGTAGCCCATCTTCTCGATCTTGCCGGGGATGGTCAGCCCGGGAAGGACCTCGCCGAAGCCCGTCGGCTTCTCGATCAGGAACGTGGTGAGGTTCTGGTGCGCCTTCTCGGCTCCTTCGTCGGTGCGGACCAGAGTGGCGACCAACGTGGAGCTCCCGCCGTTGGTCAGCCACATCTTCTGGCCGTCGATGACGTAACCGTCGCCGTCCTGCTTCGCCTTGGTGCGGATCGCCGCGACGTCGGAGCCCAGCTCCGGCTCGGACATGGAGAACGCGCCGCGCACCTCACCGGTGGCCATGCGCGGCAGGAAGTGCTGCTTCTGCGCGTCCGTGGCGTGCTGTTTGATCATGTGCGCCACGATGAAGTGCGTGTTGATCACACCGGAGACGCTCATCCACCCGCGCGCGATCTCCTCGACGACCAGCGCGTAGGTCAGCAGCGACTCGCCGAGCCCGCCGAACTCCTCGGGGATGGTGAGGCCGAACAGGCCCATCTCCTTCATGCCCTCGACGATGTCCGCCGGGTAGGTGTCTCCGTGCTCCAGCGCCTGCGCGTGCGGGATGATCTCCTTGTCCACGAAGCTGCGGACGGTGGCCAGGATCTCCTGCTGGACATCGGTGAGACCGGCGGTCTGGGCGAGCCGTGCCATGGCGAGGTCCCCTTTCTGCGACGCTGGCGACTGGGGTTACCGGCGAGTATCGCGCGTCCACGTGGGGTTCGCGGTGTGAGAAGGTCCTCAACCCCGCTCTTGATCGGTCCCGGTTTCGACCGGGTGCCGGTCCCACCTCCACGTCTGGAACCCGCCGATGAGCTTCTTCACGGTGAACCCGAGTTCGGCCAGCTTCAGCGCGCCCTTGTCGGCCCCGTTGCAGCCGGGTCCCCAGCAGTAGGTCACCAGCACGTCCCCTCGGGGCAGATCACGGGTGGTCTCGGCGGTGATGTCCTTGGCGGGCAAGGAGATCGCGCCTGGGATGTGCCCGGCCGCGTAGTGCTCGGGAGCGCGCACGTCGAGGACGAGGAAGCCGCCTTCGCCGTCCTCCATGTCCGCGCGGAGGTCGGCGGGGTCGGTCTCGACGGAGAGCAGGTGGCGGAAGTGCGCGGCGGCCGCGCTCGGCTCCGCGGGATTCGCGGCGACTCTTGTCATGCGGAGAACGCTATGCCGCCATCGGCTGCTTGAGCAGGGTTCATCCACGCCACTACCCCTGTTCTGGCATAGGATTCCACGCTAGTTTCCCCCTATGAGCGATGATTCCCCGGTCGCACTGGATGCGGTGGACTGGCAGATCCTCGCGGAGCTGCAGGAGGACGCGCGCCTGACCTACGCCGAACTGGGCAGGCGGGTCGGCCTCGGCGCCACGGCCGCGACGGGACGGGTGCGACGGCTGACCGAAAGCGGGGTGATCAAGGGCTTCCGCGCGGAGGTGGACCTCGAACGCGTCGGCTACGCGGTGCTCGCCGTGGTGCGGTTGCGCTACCCCTCGGGGAACTACCGCAAGCTGCACGCGGAGCTGGAGCGCACCGCGGAGATCCTGCAGTGCCACCACGTCACCGGCGAGGACTGCTTCGTGTTGTTCGTGGCGGCGCGGAACATGCGCCACCTGGAGCGGCTGGCCGGCCGGATCGCGGCGCTGGGGTCGATCACCACGTCGGTCGTCTACTCCTCGCCGCTGCCGTCGAGGGCGGTCGGCGCGCCCGCCGAATGATGTCGTGACTATCTTGTGCGCCCGTGACGGAACCAGCCGCGGCGGCGCCCGCGGGCGACCAGCCGAAGAAGCGCCGCTCCCCCATCAACAAGCCGAACTTCGACGAGTGGACGACGGGCAAGAAAGCGCTCACGGTCATCGCGCTGCTCCCCGTCTTCGCCGTGGTGGCCTTCTTCGCCCAGTTCGTCGAACTCCTCTACTACCTGGTGATGGGCCTCTACTACCTCGTCACCAGCCCGTACTGGATCTGCCGGGCGATCTATCGGGCGAGCAGCAGTGAGGACACGCCGCGCCGCAGGGAGGCGCGCGAGTCGATTGCCGCATTCTTCAAGGTCTCCGGTTGCCTCCTGGCGATCGTGGTTGTTTTCGGCGGAGGGCTGTTCCTGCTGGTGACGTTGATCAACATGGGGAGCGAGTGACCTTTTCCGGCGGAAACGGGCACGGCCGGAACCCGGCCGTGCCCGGCCCGATCAGGGGCAGGTCTTCCAGTGGAAGTGATAGGTCGTCTTAATGCTGCCGTCGGTCGAGTCCATGGCGATGAAACTCGTCTCGGTGGCGGGCGAGGTCCCCTTGCTCACCCGGAGCTCGGTGTTGATGTTGACGTTGCGCTTCTCGCCACAGGGCGCGTAGACGAGCGAGGCGATGTCCACCTTGTCCGTGGTCTGCCAGTTGTCGTCCAGCGGGCCCGAGAAATTGTGCCGCGCTGCTACGGTAGGTGACATTCCCTGGAAGTAGTAGTTCGCCTGCTCGATCGCGGTCGCACCGCGTGCGAGGTTCGCGAAACCGCGGTAGTCCGACTGCGCGATCGCGTACGTGAAGCCCTGAGGCACGTGCACCTTCAGGTTGAGCTGGCAGTTCTTCCTGGCTTCTGTCGGGCTGATGCCCGGCCCGACCTTCGCCATGTACTGGCTGTAGGTCACCGTGAAGGCGGTGTTGTCCGGCGAGACCGCGACGGCCGCGGTACCGGCCGGGCAGCCGGATCCGTTCACGGTTGCCACTTCGATGACAATTTTGTCCGGGGGCGGCGCAATATCTGCCTGAGCCACTGCAGGGATGGAAATCAATGCAAGGGACATTCCAGCAACGGCTAACTTCCTCAACATGGATGCACCCTCCGCTAAGCAGGGATTGTTGTCACCAGCTAGGCAGCAACGGTATCGGAAGCGAACTTTCCGCGTACCCCTGAACGGGCGATGGGAACCAAGGCGTGATCGAACATGACCGCAACGGAGTACGTGCTATACCCGCCACAATGGGTCCTATACCCCGATGTTTGACCGAACAATCAATTCAAGGTTGAGAATCCAGCCCGAATGCAACCGATTGTAGGGCGCTCGATTAGGCCCTTGGCGTGAATGGGCTTGCCAGAACGACGAAAGGCACCGGCGGCGCGTGGCCACCGGTGCCTCTGGAGGACTCCTCCGGTCAGTGCTGGTCAGTGCTCATCCTCGGGGTCGGCGATGAGCCGCACGACGCGGAGCTTGAACTCGTAGCTCAGCATTGCCTTGCGGTAGAGCACCACGTAGGTGTCCTCGCCGACCAGGAAGACGTTGCGCTTGCTCGCGGCGCGCGCGGAGCTCTTGAACTCGAAGGCCTGTTTCCTCGCTTCGGCCCTGGCCTGTTCGGCGGTGTCGAACCCGCCGGCCAGGACCTTGGTCGTGTACCCGTGCTCATGCGGCGTCTCGACGAGGACGAACCACGGACGCTCGTGCGTCAGCTCCGGGTGTTCCTCGGGCTCCTGCGACTCGCTCATGCCACCGAACGCTATCGCGTCCCCGCGGTCCCCAGGAGTGCCTGTTCGACCGAACGACGCGCTCATTCGGTGGGCGGTGTCCAGCGGTCGGTGCGCGTCATCCCGGCCGCCCTGCCCTTCGCCGAGACCACCAGCGCCATCTTGCGGGAGGCCTCGTCGATCATCTCGTCGCCGAGCATGGCCGCGCCGCGCTTGCCGCCCGCCTCCGAGGTGAACCAGTCGTAGGCGTCGAGGATGTTCTCGGCGTGGTCGTAGTCCTCCTGCCGCGGGCTGAACAGCTCGTTGCAGGCGTCGATCTGGCCGGGGTGCAGCACCCACTTGCCGTCGTAGCCCAGCGCCGCGGAGCGGCCGGTGACCCTGCGGAACCCGTCGAGATCGCGGATCTGCAGGTAGGGCCCGTCGATGGCCTGCACGTCGGTGGCGCGCGCGGCCATCAGGATGCGCATCAGGATGTAGTGGTAGGCGTCGCCGACGTCGTAGCCGGTCGGCTGCTCGCCGACGACCAGGGACTTCATGTTGATCGAGGCCATGAAGTCGGCCGGGCCGAAGATGATCGTCTCGATCCTCGGCGAGGCCGTGGCGATCGCGTCGACCTCGACCAGGCCCTTGGCGTTCTCGATCTGCGCCTCGATGCCGATCCGGCCGACCTCGTAGCCCATGGTCTTCTCGATCTGGGTCAGCGTGAGGTCCAGCCAGGCGATCTGGGCGGCCGTCTGCACCTTGGGCAGCATGATGCAGTCCAGGTTCGCGCCCGCGCCCTCGACCACCTCGACGACATCGCGGTAGGTCCACTCGGTGGTGAGGTCGTTGACCCGCACCACGCGGGTCTTGCCCTCCCAGCCGCCCTCGTTGAGCGCGGCCACGATCGTCTTGCGCGCGCCGGGCTTGGCCAGCGGGGCGCACGCGTCCTCCAGGTCGAGGAAGACCTGGTCGGCCGGGAGGCCGCGAGCCTTGTCGATCATCTTCTGGCTCGACCCCGGGACGGCCAGGCAAGAGCGGCGGGGACGCCGGCGATCAACCACTGCGGACCTCCTTGTACCGACGGGTAACACGCGTGATGCTGGCACGCCCGGTCCGGCGCGACCACTCGCTGAGGCGCCTTTCACAGCCGTGGCATGCTGCCCGGATGGATATCACCCGGCTGCTGGACGCGGCGCTGCGCAAGGCCGCGGCGGTCTGGGTCCGGCCGGAGGGCCACCCCGCGCGCCTGGTCTGGGCCCTGTGGCGGGACGGGGCCGTCTGGCTCGCGACCGGCCCGGAGGAGCAGGAGGTCCCCGGGCTGGCGGGCGCCGCGACCGCCACGGTCACCGTCCGCTCCCCCAGCACCCACTCCCACCTCGTCGACGTGCCCGTGGCCGTCGAGGCGGTCACCCCGGACGAGGCCGTCACCGCCGCGCTGGCCACCGCCCGCCTCAACCGCCCGTCGCTGTCCGCTCCGCCCTCGTGGACCACCGTCCACCGCCTCGTCCCCACGCCACCGCTTGCGCACTGAATGAGTCATCGGGGTACTTGAACGCACCGAATGACTCATTCAGTGCGTAAACGCGGTCAGGGGATGGCGATGGTGCCGGAGGCGACGGGGGCGACGCCGCCGCGGACGGTTGCCTTGATGACCTCGCGATCGCGCACCGACACGATGCAGTCCAAAGTGGACGGTCGGCCGATCTCGGCGCCCTGGCTGACGACGTAGCGGGTGTCCCCGTCGGCGACGAGACCGCGGGAGGCCAGCCACACCCCGAGCCCGAGCGCGGCAGAACCGGTCGCGGGGTCCTCGCGCACGCCGAGCTGGGGCGCGAACATGCGCGCGTGAGCGGCGTTGGTCTCACGGTCGTAGGACGCCACGACCAGGCCGTGCGGCACTCCGGCCCGCTTCGCCGCCGCCTCGGCGACCACGGCGCGGGACACGGCGCCGGGCCGCACCAGCAGGTAGGCGAAGTCGATCCCGCAGCCGGCGATCCCCGGCTCGCCCGCACTGTCCACATCGGACGGTTCGAGGCCCGCGGCCGCGGCGAGCGCGGTGGCGGACAGGTCCGCGCCGACGTGGGCGGCGCCGCCGGTCAGCGTCGCACCGGCCTGGTCGACCGAGATCGGCAGCAGCCCGGCCCCGCACTCCTGCACGGCCTCGCCGACACCGATCACGCCGTCCCTGGCGAGCACCCACGCCGAGCCGACGCTCGGGTGACCGGCGAAGGGCAGCTCCTTCGCCGGGGTGAAGATCCGCAGCCGGTAATCGGCGCCCTGCCGGGTCGGCCGCATCGGGAAGGCCGTCTCGGAGAGGTTGAACTGGCGGGCGATCCGCTGCAGCTGATCGGTGTCCAGCTCGTCGGCCCCGTGCACCACGGCGAGCGGGTTACCGGCGTAGGGACGGTCGGTGAAGACGTCCACGACGTCGTAGCGGAGGCGCGCGTCACCAGGCTCGATCATGTTCCGGACACTAGTGTTGCCGGTGTGGCAGGCACTAGCAGGGTCTTCGCCGCACAGCTCGCCGGGCTGCCGGTGTTCGGGCCGGACGGGGAGTCCGTCGGCAAGGTGCGGGACGTGGTCGCCGGGCTCCGGCTGGACCGGCAACCGCCGCGCGTGCTCGGCATGGTGGTCGAGCTGATCACCCGGCGCCGCATCTTCGTTCCGATGCTGAGGGTGACCTCGTTGGAGGCCAACGCGGTGACGCTAGCGACCGGAATGGTGAACCTGCGCCATTTTCACCAACGGCCCAACGAGGTGATGGTCCTCGGGGAGTTGCTCGACGCGCGCGTGACCGTGACCTCGGACGGAGCATCCGCCGTGGTCGTGGACGCCGGAATGGAGCAGACCCGGACGCGGGACTGGGTGATCACGAAGCTCGCGGTGCGGGAGCGCATCGGGCGGCTCAGCCGCAGGGGCCCGATCCAGGTGGTGCCGTGGGAGGGCGTCACCGGCCTCGGCTTCGCCGAGATCAGCGCGCAGCCGCAGGGCGCGCAGGAGCTCATGGCCCTCTTCGACACGATGCGCGCGGTGGACGTCGCGAGCGCGCTGCACGAACTGCCCGCGAAGCGGCGCTACGAGGTCGCCGACGCGATGGACGACGAACGCCTCGCCGACGTGCTGGAGGAGCTGCCGGAGGAGGACCAGAAGGACCTGCTCACCCACCTCAACGAGGACCGGGCGGCGGACGTGCTGGAGGCGATGAACCCCGACGACGCCGCCGACCTGCTGGCCGAGCTGCCCGACTTCGACAAGGACCGGTTGCTGTCGCTGATGGAGCCGGAGGAGTCCGCGCCGGTGCGCAGGCTGCTCGCCTACTCCCACGACACCGCGGGCGGCCTGATGACCCCGGAACCGGTGGTGCTGACGCCGGACGCCACCGTCGCCGAGGCGCTGGCGCGCGTGCGCAACCCCGACCTCACCCCGGCGCTGGCCAGCATGGTCTTCGTCGCGCGACCGCCGCAGGCCACGCCGACCGGCCGCTACCTCGGTTGCGTGCACATCCAGCGGCTGCTGCGCGAAGCCCCGTTCGACCTCGTCGCGGGCATGGTGGACCATCACCTGGGTTCCTTGTCCCCCAACGCTTCCCTCGGCGAGGTCACCCGCTACTTCGCCGCGTACAACCTGGTCGTCGCGCCGGTGGTCGACGACCAGGAGCACCTGCTGGGCGCGGTCAGCGTCGACGACGTGCTCGACCACCTGCTGCCGGACGACTGGCGGGAGAGCGGGCTCCCGGAGACCGCTGTCATTTCCGAGAGCTGAGGAGCGAGGCCATGCCCGAGCTGCACCCGCGCCGCCGCCTCGACCAGCCGCGCCAACCGCGCAGGCTGTCCTTCGACCTGGACCCCGAGGCGTTCGGCCGGTTCTCCGAGCGGATCGCGCGGTTCCTCGGCACCGGCACCTTCCTGTTCTGGCAGACGGTGCTGGTGGTCGTGTGGATCACCGTGAACCTGCTCGCGGTCTCGTTGCGGTGGGACCCCTACCCGTTCATCCTGCTCAACCTGGCCTTCTCCACCCAGGCGGCCTACGCGGCACCGCTGATCCTGTTGGCGCAGAACCGCCAGGACGACCGGGACCGCGTCTCGCTCGAGGAGGACCGGGCGCGGGCGGAGCGCACGAAAGCCGACACCGAGTACCTGGCGCGTGAGCTGGCGGCGCTGCGGCTGGCCGTCGGCGAGTCGGTGACGCGGGACTTCCTGCGCACCGAGCTGGACCGGCTGCGCGGCGACCTTCTCGAGGGAAAAGCCAAGCGGGGCAAGCGCTCTCATGCCGTCGACGACGCCGCGCGGTGGGACGGCGAGCCCGCGGAGACGCGCTAGGCCTGCGCTCTCTTGGGCTGCGTGACGGGGAGTTCGCCATCGGCGAGCCTGCCGCAGGTGTGCCCGAGCGCGTCGAGCTCCTTGTTGTCCAGCAACGCCACGAAGTGCCGCGAGATGCCGCGCATGTGCGTCGCCGCGGCGGCCCGCAGCCGCTCCAGCCCGCGCTCGGTGAGCACGGCGACGACGCCTCGACCGTCGCTGTCCGCGCGTTCCCGGCTGACCAGCCCCGCCCGTTCCAGGCGGTCCACCAGCCGGGTCACCCCCGAGCGGGAGAGCAGGACGAGTTCCGCGAGCTCGGTCATTCTGAGCTTGTACTCAGGCGCTCCGGCCAGTTGCACGAGAACGTCGTAGGCCGCCAGGGAAAGCCGCTGCTCCGCGATGAGTTCCGTCTCCAGCCATCGCGTCACGCGTGCGTGCGCCCGCAGGAACGAGCGCCAGGCGGTCAGTTCCCCACTGGTCGGTAATCGAGCAGTTCCCGAATCTGACACGAATCCATGTTACGGAGCGCGTCCTTCCGGTTGCTCAACGCCCCCGTGCCGCAAGGCACACAGCCGGTGAGCACCGGGTAGCTGAACCGGCCGTAGCATGGTCCGAGCGGGGGTAAGCCGCTCCAGCAAGCCAATCGGTACCGGAAGGTCGGTGTCCGCACTCGTGAGCACCATTGACATCGAGGCCGTTCGCGCGGCCGCGGGACGCGTCCAGGACCCGGAGATCCGCAAGCCGTTCGCGGAACTGGGCATGATCAAGGACGTCTCCGTCGTCGCCGACGGGGTGGTGTCGGTCGTGGTGTGGCTGACCGTCGCGGGCTGCCCGTTGCGGGACAAGATCACCAAGGACGTCACCGCCGAGGTGTCCCAGGTCCCCGGCGTCCGCGAGGTCCAGGTGAGCCTGGACGTGATGGGCGACCAGCAGCGCACCGAGCTGCGGCAGAAGCTGCGCGGCGACGCCAAGGAGCCGGTCATCCCGTTCGCCCAGCCGGGCTCGCTGACCAGGGTCTACTGCGTGGCCTCCGGCAAGGGCGGGGTCGGCAAGTCCAGCGTGACGGTGAACCTGGCCGCCGCGCTGGCCCAGCGCGGGCTGTCGGTCGGCGTCGTCGACGCGGACATCTACGGCCACTCGGTGCCCAGGATGCTCGGCGCCGACGGCAAGCCCACCCAGGTGGAGCAGATGATCATGCCGCCGCAGGCGCACGGCGTGAAGGTCATCTCCATCGGCATGTTCACCCCCGGCAACACCCCGGTGGTCTGGCGCGGGCCGATGCTGCACCGCGCGCTGCAGCAGTTCCTGGCCGACGTGTTCTGGGGCGACCTCGACGTGCTGCTGCTCGACCTGCCCCCGGGCACCGGTGACGTGGCGATCTCGGTGGCGCAGCTGATCCCCAACGCGGAGATCCTGGTGGTGACCACCCCGCAGCAGGCTGCGGCCGAGGTCGCGGAGCGGGCGGGCGCGATCGCGCTGCAGACCCGCCAGCGCGTGGTCGGCGTCGTGGAGAACATGTCGCCGATGGAGCTGCCGGACGGCACCCGTCTCGACCTCTTCGGCAGCGGCGGCGGCCAGATCGTGGCGGACTCCCTGACCCGGGCGTTCGGCTCCGACGTCCCGCTGCTGGGCCAGGTCCCGCTCGACCCGCGCCTGCGCGAGGCGGGCGACGCCGGGGTGCCGCTGGTGATCTCCGACCCCGAGTCCCCCGCGTCCCAGGTCCTGCGCGAGGTGGCCAAGCGCCTCGGCACCCGTGCCCGCGGCCTCGCCGGGCGGATGCTGTCCGTCACCCCCGCGGGCCGCTGACCCAGCGTCCGGGTCGGGGCGTCGTCGACCACGACGGGCCCCGGCCCCTGGCGCAGGCCGGCTGACCCCGCCGGGTCAGGTGGCGTCGGGGTCGAAGGGCGGGCGCTCGCCGTAGGACAGGGGGCGCTGCGGGGCGGACGACGGCGGCGGCGTGGGGTCCACGGCGGGCGGGGTGTAGCTGCCGTTGCCGTTGCTCCGGTAGCCGGGTTCGTCGTCCTCGAAGAAGCTGCGCACGGCCTGCCGCGGGTTGAGGTTGTTCCTCAGGTCTCGCAGGTCCTCGATCGGCTTGCGGAACTCCTCGAAGTCCGAGCCCATCTCCGACTTCAGCTGCTGGCGGGCGCCCGTGGCGTAGTCGCGGAGCTTGCGCAGGTTCCTGGCCAGCCAGCTCGCCGCCTCCGGCAACCGCTCCGGCCCGAGGATGAACAGGGCCGCGACCACCAGGACCAGGATCTCCAGCCAGCCGATGCTCTCGAACAACCCCGCACCTCCTCGTCAGGCGTCCAGGCCAGCCTAGTTGGCCCGGCCTGCCGGGTCAGCCACCGCTCAGTCGGACTTCAGCGTCACGTTCAGGGTGAGCTGGCGGCCCTGCCGCACGATCTGCACCGGCACCGTCTCGTCGATCTTGCGCTGCCGCACCGCCACGACCAGGTCGTCGGCGTTGGCGATGGCGCGGTCGCCGACCCTGGTGATCACGTCGCCCTCCTGGATGCCCGCGGCGGCCGCGGCACTGGACTGGCGCACGTTCTGCACCTGGGCCCCGCTGGAGGTGTCCGCGGTCACCGACTTGGCGTCGACGCCGAGGTCGGCGTGCTTCACCGAGCCGGTCCGGATCAGCGACTGCGCGATCTGCGTCGCCTCGTCCATCGGGATGGCGAAGCCGAGGCCGATGGAACCCTTCGACGTGCTGTAGATCGCGGTGTTGATGCCGATCAGCGCGCCGCGCGAGTCGATGAGCGCGCCGCCGGAGTTGCCGGGGTTGATCGCCGCGTCGGTCTGGATCGCGTTGATCACCAGGTCGGTGTCCAGCCGGATCGCCCGGTTCTTCGCGCTGACGATGCCCGTGGTCACGGTGCCCGCGAGGCCGTGCGGGGCACCGACGGCGATCACCGCGTCGCCCACCTGGAGGTCGGCGGAGCGGCCCACCTGGGCCACGGTCGGGTTGCGCACCTCGACCTTGATCACCGCGAGGTCGGTCTTCGGATCGGCGCCGACCACCCGGGCGGGCACCCGGCTGCCGTCGGAGAAGATCGCCTCCACCTTCGCGGCCTGGGCGTTGACCGCCATGTCCACCACGTGGTTGTTGGTCAGCACGTAGCCCTGGCCGTCGATCACCACGCCGGAGCCGGTCCCGCCCTTGTCGCCGAGCACGACCTCGATCGAGACCACCGAGGGCAGCACCCGCTTGGCCACGTCGGAGACCGAGCCCGGCGGTCGCTCCACCCCGGGGGAGACCGGCGAGAGCGTGACGCCTGAGCTGGTCAGCACGTTGCCGTCCTCGGCGGTGAGCCGCCCGACGACACCGCCGACCGCGGCGATCAGCAGCACGATGCCCGCCAGCGCGAGCGCGCCCGACGTGGACAGTCTGCGGCCGAAGAGCAGTTCGCGGGCGGAGAGCCGGGCGCCCGCCTCGCGCACGACCACCGGTTCGGACTTCTCCTCGGCGGCCACGGCGGGCGGACCGAGGGCAGCGCCCGCGGTGGGATCGCGCCAGCCGCCGCCGTTGTCGGCCCACAAGGGCTGCTCGGGGTCCGCGACGGGCGCGGCGCCCCCGGGGTCCCCCGGCGGGCGTTGGAGCAGCTCCCCGTTGCCGGGAGGACGGCTGAACGCCTTGGCCAGCGCCTCCGGCGGCGGGGCGACGAGGGTGAAGGAGCCGTTGCGCTCACGGTCGGCCCTGGGGGCGAACGCGCTGTCCACTCCTGCCGGGCGACCGAAGGCCGCCGCCTGCGCCGGATCGACGGGCGGCTGCTCCAGCGGACGCGGACCGAGGCGGTTGTGCCCTCGGGCGTTCGGCGGCTGGCGGTGGTTGGGCTGCTGGCTCATCGTTCCCCGGGCGTGCGGCGCTGTCCTGACAGGGCTGAAGCGCCCCTAGCGTGCCTGGTGGGCGGTGAAGTCCGCGTAGCGGGGTCGCTCAGCGGTTGAGGAACCCGCCGAAGGACGTCGCCGCGCTCGGCGACAGCGAGTTCAGCGACGACAGCACCCCGGGCACGGGCTCGGGCGCGCGGGTGGGGTCCTCCGCGGCGCGGGCGCCCGGCTGCGGCGGGGTCGGCCACTGGTTGTCGACCAAGTCGCTGACCGCGGGGCTGACCAGGGCGAGGACGCCGAGCACGAGGCCGGACACCACCACCCCGGTGCCCTGACGACGGCGGCCGAGCACCGAGGAGCCCTCGCCCAGCATCGGCGAGGAACCCAGCATCGGGGACGAGCCCAGTCCGGACGGACCGAGCCCGGCGGGCGGCTCGCTCGCGCGCATCCGGGAGGGCCGGAGCACCGCGACGAGCTGGCCGTCCGGGGTGACCGCGAGCTCGTCGGGCCCCTGCGGGAGCTCGACCTGCTGCGGGATCGAACGCAGGCTGTCCAGCAGCCCGGAGGGCAGGCCCGGCATGCTCGCCGTGCGCACCGCGGCACGAGCCTGACGCTGCGCGGCGGCCTCCGCGGCACAGCAGGAGCACCGCGCGAGGTGCGCGGACGCCCTGTCGTGCGCGAGCGCCGAGAGCTCACCGTCGACGAACGCGACCAGCGCGTCCGGGTTCAGGTGCTGCTCGGCGAAAGCCCAAGCGCGCAGGTCGCTCATGACGAGACCTCCGGGGTCATGCAAAGTCCTCCTGTGCCCGACGGCGTTCCAGCGCCGCCTTCAGCGCCTGCCGTCCACGGTGGATGCGGGACCGGACGGTGCCCAGCTTCACGCCGAGCGTCGCGCCGATCTCCTCATAGGACAGACCTTCCACGTCACACAGTACGACCGCGGCGCGGAACTCCGGCGGCAGCTCGTCGAGCGCGGCCTGCAGGTCCGGGCTGAGATGGGTGTCGGAGTAGACCTGCTCCGGCGACGGGTCGTTGCCCGCGAGCCGGTCGGTGTCCTCCGGGAGCCCCTCCATCCGCAGCCGGGTGCGACGGCGCGCCATGTCCAGGAAGAGGTTGGTGGTGATCCGGTGCAGCCACCCCTCGAACGTCCCCGGTTTGTAGGAGGCGAGCGAGCGGAAGACCCGGATGAAGGTCTCCTGGGTGAGGTCCTCGGCGTCGTGCTGGTTGCCGGTGAGGCGGTAGGCCAGCCGGTAGACGCGGTCCGCATGCTCCCGGACCACGTCGTCCCACGACGGCGGCGTCCAGTTGGCCGCGTCGGGAGTCACGGTCGTCGCGCCGGCGGTGGTCGCCGGGGTCAAAGGCTGCGTTCGCATCGGGCGGGTAGGCACCTCCATGGCGGGCTTGTCTGCCCTACTCGTGAACGTTGAGGAGACCCGCTGTGTTCCCGTGGGTGACCGGTGCCATGCCGAGTTCTCTTCGCTCATCTACACGACTTACGGTGCCTCACTCTGGTGTGGCGATGTTGAGAGTCGGCTGAGAGCAGCCTGAGAAAGCCGGACCGGTGACGTTCGTCAACGGTGCGCGGGCGGCGGCGCTAACCTGCTCGCGTGGCAGCCGACACCCCGTCCCTTTTCGCGCCGGCGGTTCGCGAGTACGTGGAGGACTACCTCGTGGAGGACGAGGTGCTCAGCCTCGCCCGGCAGCGGGGCGGCCAGCTCGGGTGCAGCCCGATCGCGGCGACCGGCGGCGCGGCGCTGAGCTTCCTCGCGGCGGCGCTGCAGGCGAAGGCGGTCGTCGAGGTCGGAACGGGCACGGGCACCAGCGGGATCTGGCTGCTGCGCGGCATGGTCGCCGACGGCGTGCTCACCTCGATCGACATCCAGCCCGAGCACCAGCGCGCCGCGCGCCAGGCGTTCGCCGCGGCGGGCTTCCCCTCCGGGCGGACCCGGCTCATCCACGGCGAGGCGCTGGACGTGCTGCCCCGGCTCACCGACGGCGGCTACGACCTGGTCTTCGTGGACGGGTCGAAGGCGGAGTACCCGAAGTACCTCGAGGAGGGCATCCGGCTGCTCCGCCCCGGCGGGGTGATCGTCTTCGACAACGCGCTGTGGAGCGGCCGCGTCGCGGACCCCACCGAGCAGGACACGGCGACGACGGCGCTGCGCGAGGTGGCGCGGCTGGCCCGCGAGGACGAGCGCCTGGTGCCCGTGCTCCTCCCGGTCGGCGACGGCCTCCTCGCCGCTGCCAAGCGCTGACCGGGGCTATTCGGCGCGCACGCCCTTGCCGAGGACCACGACGCCGCCGTTGCTGACGGTGTAGCGCTCGCGGTCGGTCGAGAGGTCGACGCCGATCTGCGCGCCGTCGGGGACGATCACGTTCTTGTCCAGGATCGCGCGGCGGACCACCGCGCCCTTGCCGATGTGCACGCCCGGGAGCAGCACGCTGCCGTCCACCTGCGCGCCCGCCTCGATCATCACGCCCGCGCCCACCACCGAGTTGGTGACCTGGGCGCCGGAGATGATCGTGCCCGGGCCGACGATCGAGTCCTGGGCGGTGCCGCCCTGGACGAACTTGGCGGGAGCCAGCGGCGGCGTCGCGGTGCGGATCGGCCACGCCTGGTTGTAGAGGTTGAACACCGGGTGCACGGACACGAGGTCCATGTGCGAGTCGTAGTAGGCGTCGATGGTCCCCACGTCGCGCCAGTAGCCGCGATCGCGCTCGGTCTCCCCGGGGACCACGTTGTCGGCGAAGTCGTAGACGGCGGCGCGGCCCGCGGCGACCAGCGCCGGGATGATGTCGCCACCCATGTCGTGGTCGGAGTCGGGGTTGGCCGCGTCCTCCCGCAGGGCGTCGAGCAGCGCGTCGGTGCTGAAGACGTAGTTGCCCATCGAGGCGAAGGTGACCTCGGGGTCGTCGGGCGTTCCCGGCGGGTCGGCGGGCTTCTCCAGGAAGCGGGTGATCTGGCCGCTGGCGTCGGAGTCGATGCAGCCGAACGCCTTCGCCTCGGCGCGCGGGACGCGGATGCCCGCGACGGTCACGCCCGCGTCCGTGGCGATGTGCTGCTCCAGCATCTGGGACGGGTCCATGCGGTACACGTGGTCGGCGCCGAAGACCACGATGTAGTCGGGCCGCTCGTCGTAGACCAGGTTCAGCGACTGGTAGATCGCGTCGGCGCTGCCGGTGTACCAGCGGGGGCCGAGCCGCTGCTGCGCCGGGACCGGGGTGATGTACTGCCCGAGGACGCTGGACAGCCGCCAGGTGGTGGAGATGTGCCGGTCCAGCGAGTGCGACTTGTACTGGGTGAGCACGCATATCTGCGTCAGACCCGCGTTGACCAGGTTGGAGAGCACGAAGTCGATGAGCCGGTAGTTGCCCCCGAAGGGCACCGCAGGTTTGGCCCGGTCGGCGGTCAGCGGCCACAGCCGCTTCCCTTCGCCACCGGCCAGCACGATCCCGAGGACGTGAGGCTGCCCCTTCACAGTCGGTGACCCTATCCGGGCAGATCACCGGATGGCCACCGCATCGGGTCACGGCTTGGCCAGGTGTCGCGCCACGTTCACCCGGCTGCCGCAGAGCGGCTAGCGTTTCCCGGCGTGCGCATCGGTCTGCTGACCCGCGAGTACCCGCCGGAGGTCTACGGCGGGGCAGGGGTACATGTCGGTTTCCTGGTTCCTCGGCTGCGTGAGCTCATCGACGTGGACGTGCACTGCTTCGGCGGCACCCGCGCCGACGCGCACGCCCACACCGCCGCAGCGGGCCTGGAGCGGGCCAACGCGGCGCTGCGGACGCTGTCGGTCGACCTGTCCATGGTGGCCGCGGTGGAAGGCGTGGACCTGGTGCACTCGCACACCTGGTACGCCAACATGGCGGGCCAGATAGCCAAGGTGCTGCACGGGATCCCGCACGTGGTGACCGCGCACTCCCTCGAACCGCGGCGCCCGTGGAAGGCCGAGCAGCTCGGCGGCGGCTACCAGCTCTCCTCGTGGGTGGAGCGGACCGCCTACGAGTCGGCCGACGCGATCATCGCGGTGAGCGCGGGCATGCGCGCCGACGTGCTCGACTGCTACCCCGCACTGGACCCGGCCCGCGTGCACGTGGTGCGCAACGGCATCGACACGCAGTCCTACCACCCGGTGGCCGAGCACGACGCGCTGCGCGCCCACGGGGTGGACCCGGACCGGCCGACCGTGGTCTTCGTCGGCCGGATCACCAGGCAGAAGGGCGTCGGCCACCTGATCGCGGCAGCGCACCGCATCGACCGGGACGCGCAGATCGTGCTGTGCGCGGGCGCCCCGGACACCCCGGAGATCGCCGAGGAGACCGAGCGCGCCGTCTCCGAGCTCGCGGCCGCGCGGCCCGGGGTGTTCTGGATCCAGAAGATGCTCCAGCCCGCCGAGGTCCGGCAGTTCCTCTCGCACGCCACGGTCTTCGTCTGCCCCTCGGTCTACGAGCCGCTGGGCATCGTGAACCTGGAGGCGATGGCCTGCGGGACCGCGGTGGTGGCCTCCGACGTCGGCGGCATCCCCGAGGTGGTCGACCACGGGCGCACCGGACTGCTCGCGCATTACGACGAGCACGACGTCGAGACCTTCCACACACAACTCGCGGATTCGGTCAACGAACTGCTCGGTGACCGGGCTCGGGCCGCCGACATGGGCGCGGCCGGGCGCGAGCGCGCTGTGCAGGAGTTTTCCTGGGCGAGCGTGGCCGAACAGACGGTCGCCGTATACCACGCGGCGAACTCCGGCCGCAAATAGGGTTCAGTAAATTTATCCGAGTGCAACCCGAGAGGGCTCTCGCGCGCATCTAGGTAGTCGGGTTCGATTTCCCACTCGCTACCGGAGAGCTCCTTGGTGTCGCGTCCTCGTCACGGCCAGGCGGTGTTCGTGCTGCTGTTGGCACTGGCCGGGGGCTGCGGCCTCCCCCAGGAGCCGACGCCGCCACCGACGCCCCCGCCCGCCCCGAAACCGAGCGGGCCGATCGAGGTGACCCTGCAGGGGTTTCGCCTGCCGAACGCCGACGCGCTGCTGAAGGCGGGTGAGGAGGCAGTGGCGACCGCGATCGAGCAGCAACGCGTCGCCCGCTCCGGTGATGGCTCGGTGCGGTGCTGGTTCGCCAAGGCGGAGGCCGAGCAGGGCGAGTACTACGTGCCCGTGGAGTCGAAGCTGTGGTGCGGGCCGGTCCAGGTCCCCGGCACCGGCCCCGCGCCGGACTGGATCCCGATCCCGGTGCTCACCAAGGGCGACCGGGTCGAGCTGGAGGCTCCCAAGGTGCCCGCGCCCGGACAGGCCACGACGCCGGGAACGGAGATCGTGCGGCCCGACGGCACCTCGCGGAAACCCCATGCGCAGAGCGAACGCAATGCCGGGCCCGGCTATCTGGCCGTGTTGCCCGACAACGGGAAGCGCAGCAATGTCGAACTGGGTCTGAACGACGCCACCGCCGTCTACCTGCGCGACGATTTCGCCGCGGTGGAGGGCAAGGGCTGGGGCATGCCCGGCAGCTTCCCGTTGCCGGACAACGGCGGCGTGCTGCACCCGGAGCGCGGGCAGCGGCTGTGGGTGCTGCGCCTGCGCGTGGACCGCAAGCGGCTCGACGAGGAGCTGACGTCGGCGCCGTGGGTCAACGGGAGCGCTCCGGTCCCCGGCATCGCGCTGGACCTGCCCGGGGGCTGGCGCGACCTGCCCAAGGCGCAGCTGCCGGACAACGGGTCGATCTTCGTGGTGTTCACCCTTCCCGAGCAGGGCGGCGGGGCCCCGCCGAAGCTGGTGCTCAACTCCAACGTGCAGTCGCTGCTGGAGCAGGCCGTCGAGCTGCCGAGCGGCAAGCCGGCGTACGACCTGCCCGCGGTGCTGCGCAGGAAGCTGGGGACGGTGAAGTCCCCTTCTGCGACGCAGTCCCTGTCCTTCAAGCTCGTTGGTGTCTCGGGCACGGCGAACCTCGGCGTCAGCGGTGTCCGGCTCGGCTGGCAGCGGCCGGTGCGCCAGGCGGAGTCGGGCAAGCTCGGTCTGATCGCGCCCACCGGCATGAACAAGGCGTTGCTGGAGGTGCAGCTCCAGGTGACCGGCACCGACCTGCCCGAGGAGCTGGCCGGGTACCTGACCGCGGACCGCATCGCGCTGAAGCTGCCGGGCGGGGGCAAGGCGAAGCTCGTGGGAAAGCGCTTCGACGGCGGCCTGTTCCCGACCGCGGTCGTCTTCGAGGTGCCCGCGGAGCTCACCTCCGCGCAGGTCACCATCGACGCAGGCTCGGTCACCCTGCCCGCGCTGGGGAAGCTGGAGCTGGCACCGACGGGGGCGCCGATCGACCTGCGGCTCGAACCCTGACGACGGCCAGCCCGGCCACCACCAGCCACGCGCAGTCGACCAGGGCGACCGGGGTCCACCCGCCCGCGCCGTACACCCAGCCCGCGACCGACGCGCCCATGCTGCTGCCGAGGTAGTAGGCCAGCAGGTACACGCCCGACGCCTGCGCGCGTGCCCCAGGCGCCGCACGCGCACCGATCCAGCTGCTCGCGACGGCGTGCGCGGCGAAGAAACCCGCGGACAGCAACGCGATCCCCGGCAGCACGAGGAAGAGCTTGTCCGGCAAGGTCATCAGCATCCCGACGACCGCGGTTCCCAGTGCTGCCAGCAAAACGGGGGGCTTGCCGAGCCGGTCGGCCATCCGGCCCGCGATCGCCGAGGCGACTCCGCCGAAGAGGTAGCCCAGGAAGACCAACGCGGCGAGGCCGGGCGCGAGGCGGAACGGTTCGGCGATCAACCGGAACGAGATCACGTTGTACACCGCGACCGTCGCCGCCATGCCGAGGAACGCGACCGCGTACGGCCCGTACAGCCCCGAATCCCTTGTGGCTCCACGTAATCCGGCGAGCAACGAGGTTCGTCGCGCCTGCGCGCGGGAAGCGGGCATCAGCAAGGCCATCGCGACGGCGCACAGCGCGGCGAGCACCGCGACGGCGAACAGCCCGAACCGCCAGTCGACGACATCGCCGAGCACTCCGGCCAGCAGTCTGCCGGACATGCCTCCGGTGGTGTTGCCCGCGACGTACAGCCCCATCACCGCACCGAGACCCGCGAGGCCGATTTCCTCTGCCATGTAAGCCATCGCGACTCCGGGCAGCCCGGCGATCGCGACCCCCTGCACGGCGCGGAGCGCGATGAGGCTGCCGAAGTCCGGCGCGAGCGGCAGCGCGAGTCCGATCAGCACGGCGGCGACCACGGAGGCCAGCATCATCGGCTTGCGGCCGGTCACCTCCGACAGCGCGGCCATCGGCAGCACCGCCAGCGCCAGGCTCAGCGTCGCCGCGCTCACCACGGCGGAAACCTCACCGGGGCCGAGGCGGAACTCGGCGGCGAGCAGCGGGAGGACCGGCTGCGGCGCGTAAAGCACGGCGAAGGTCGCCAAACCCGCCGCGAGAACGGCCAGACCGATGCGTCGATTTCTGTGCTGAGCCACGTCCAAACACGCTGGCAGGAGAACTTTAATACGTCCAATACTGAATTCAGCGGTAAATTACTCATTCATGGATGATCGGGTGGAACGGCTGGTCACCGAGCTGGCGCCGCGACTGCGACTGCTGCGCGCCCTCGCCGAAGAGCAGCACATCACCCGCGTGGCCGAGCGTCTCGCGGTCCCGCAGCCCACGGTCAGCCGCTGGCTCGCCGAACTCGGTCGCTCGCTGGGCGCCCCCGTCGTGGTGCGCTCCGGCCGCGGTGTCCAGCTGACCCGCGCGGGCCGGATGCTCGCCGAGGCGGCAACGCAGTCGCTCGGCGCACTGGAACCGGGCTGCCGCCGCGCCGCCGAGGAGGCCGATCCGAAGGGCGGGCACGTGGCTTTCGGCTTCCTGCGGACGATGTCGCCCTGGGTGCCCGCGTTGCTGCGGGAGTTCAAGCGCCGCAGGCCCACTGTCCGCTTCACCCTGATGCAGAACGCCCACCCGACGGTGCTGGAGAAGCTGCGGGAAGGCGCCATCGACCTCGCGCTGACCTCACCGATGCCGGTGGACGAGCCCGGTCTGGAGACCTGTCCCTGGGTGGAACAGGAACTCGTGCTCGCCGTTCCCGCCGATCACCGCCTCGCGGCTCGGCGCAGGGTGCGGCTGCGCGAGGTCGCCGAGGACGCGTTCGTCACGACGAGACCCGGCTACGGCCTGCGCCAGGTCACCGACAAGCTCTGCGCCGCAGCGGGTTTCACCCCGCGGCTGGCTTTCGAGGGCGATGACGTGGACACCGTGCGCGGCCTGGTCAGCGCGAGCCTGGGGGTGGCGTTGGTGCCCCGCGCCGACCCGCCGACGCGGGGCGTGGTCGAGCTGACGATCACCCCGCGCCCCACGCGCACGGTCGGCCTGGTCTGGGTCGCCGGCCGGCCGATCCCCGCGGCCGGCCGGGCCTTCCGCGACTTCGCCGTCTCCCACGCCCACCGCTGAGCGCTCTCAGTCGCGCATCAGGGAAGGTAGGAGGCGGCGAGGTTGATCAAGGTGCGGGCGGCGAAGCCGGTGCCACCCGGGTTGACCTCGTCGTAGGCCTTCTCCGCGCGCGCCGGGCCCGCGATGTCCAGGTGCGCCCACGGCAGGCCCGCGGCGAACTCGCGGAGGAACAGCGCGGCGGTGACACCACCGGGGCCCGGCGGGCACTGGCGGAGGTCGGCGATCTCGCTGCGCACGTCGGCGGCGTGCGCCTCCAGCAACGGCATCTCCCACCAGGTCTCGCCCGCGTCGGCGCCCGCGGTGGTGATCCGCTCGGCCAGCTCGGGCGAGGTGGCGAAGACACCGCCGGTGCGCAGGCCGAGCGCGACCTTCATCGCCCCGGTCAGCGTCGCGACGTCGACGATCACGTCGGGGGCGTGCTTGTGCACGGCGTAGGCCAGGGCGTCGGCGAGCACCATGCGGCCCTCGGCGTCGGTGTTGGTGACCTCGGTGGTGGTCCCGCCGTAGTGGCGCACGACGTCACCGGGGCGGTAGGCCGAGCCGGAGACGTGGTTCTCCGCGCACGGAACGAGACCGGTCACCCGGATCGGCAGGTCGAGCGCCGCGATCCCGCGCAGCGCGGCGATCACCGCGGCGCCGCCGGACATGTCGGTGCGCATCAGGTGCATGCCCTCGGCGGGCTTGATCGAGATGCCGCCGGTGTCGAAGGTGATGCCCTTGCCGACCAGGACCAGGTGCGGGGTGTCCTTCTTCGCCGCGGCCGGGTTCCAGGACAGCTCGACCAGCCGGGGCGGGCTGGCCGAGCCGCCGCCGACCGCGAGGACGCCGCCGAAGCCGTGCTTGGCCAGCCATGCCTCGTCCCGGACCTTCACGTCCAGTGCGGCGCACGTCCTGCGCGCCGTCTCGGCCAGCCAGGCGGGGTTCTTGATGTTGGAGGGGGTGCCCGCGAGGTCGCGGGCGAGCGCGGTCGCCTCGGCCAGGGTCACCGCGCGGGCGACGGCCTCAGCCACCGCCGGGGAGTCGCTGAGCAGCTCGACGGCCTTCACCCGGTGCGGGCGCTCACCGGTGACCTTCAGCTCGTGACCGCCGAGCGTGGCGCCGAGCGCGAACTCGCCGGCCAGGTCCGGCTCAAGATCACCCGGAAGCGCGACCTGCACCGGGCGTGGCGCCTCGTCCAGCGCGCGGGCCCGCGCGGTGGCGGCGCGGACCAGGGCGGCACCGGCGGCCCGCCAGTCGCGCGGGGTGCCGTCGCCGACGCCGACCAGCCAGCCGGGGCCCTTGGTCAACGGGAGCGGGTTGACCTCGGCCGCGGCACCGGTCGCCGCGAGGGCGCCGAGCAGGTCCACGTCCAGGGTGCCGGACCGCAGCTCCGGCCCCGCGGCCGCGATCAACGCGCGCAGGCCGTCACGGCGGACCTTGGTGGTCACCGACACGCGCGGCAACGGGGTGGGCACGGACGGCGACACCGGGGGCACTGGCACTCCTCGAGAACGGGGACGACTTCACGACAACGAGTCCCCGGGTCGCGTGCGGGACGCGCCGGGGACTCGGTGGACTGCGGGGTGGCCGGGCCGCGCCCAGCCAGGACTGGGCGGTGGGATCAGCCGGCGGCCGCCTTCAGTGCGTCGCCTAGATCGCTGGCCTCCTCTGCCGACATCTCAACGACGAGCCTGCCCCCACCTTCCAGCGGAACGCGCATCACAATGCCGCGTCCTTCCTTGGTGACCTCAAGGGGACCGTCGCCGGTCCGGGGCTTCATGGCCGCCATAGCGTGCTCCCTCCGTCAACTTCTTCCCCACGACACATCCCCCGACGTGCCGCTTATGGAGCTCATTCTCCCCCATATGGCCGCAACGGAGAAACCGAACCGATCACTTCGTGTCTCCGTCGATGCACAACGCCGCAGCACGCGTCCGTTCCGGGGTGGTGGCCGAGCAGGCAATTCACTGCCAAAATCGCCCTTCGTGCGGGCACGTTCGGCGTTGTTCGATGTCTACGGTGGACACCTCAGGCAGCGGGGTGGCACCGCGACCATTGCCGCCCTGGTGCGGTTACTCGAACCACTCGGATTCGCGCCGCCGGCCGTGCGCACCGCGGTCTCGCGCACGGTCCGCCAGGGCTGGTTGCGGCCGGTCAGGCTGCCCGCGGGGCCCGGCTACGCGATGACCGCCCGCGCGGAGAAGCGGCTGGACGAGGCCAGCGCCAGGGTGTTCCGCACCCGACCGTCCACTTGGGATGGTCGGTGGCACGTCGTGGTGCTCGAGGACCTCCCTGCCCGGCCGAGGCGAGACCAGCTCACCTCCTCGCTGAAACTGATCGGGTACGGCGAACTCGGTCCGGTCACCTGGATTTCCCCACGCCCGTCACCGGAACTGACCGATCTGCTCGCGGTCGAGGGCGT
The DNA here is from genome assembly GCF_900103775.1 of Allokutzneria albata. Taxonomy (GTDB): domain Bacteria; phylum Actinomycetota; class Actinomycetes; order Mycobacteriales; family Pseudonocardiaceae; genus Allokutzneria; species Allokutzneria albata. The sequence goes on from NZ_LT629701.1 coordinate 5,354,700, forward strand.
GGCGGCGCGGATCTTCCACGGCGAGCACGACGGCGACGACGCCGAACTGGCCGGGCGGGCGTGGGATCTCGAGGCGCTCGGGGCGGACTACCAGAGCTTCGTCGAGGACTGGTCCGGCCGAGTGTCCACTGTGGACCCAACTCATCAGTCGGCGGCATTCGCGGTGTCCCAGGAACTGTTGCACGCCTGGCGGAAGTTCCTCTTCCGCGATCCCAGCCTGCCGCCCGAACTACTGCCGGCGGACTGGCCGGGGCACACCGCGGCGCGGTTCTTCGACCAGCAGACCGAACGGCTCGCGGTGGCCACCAACGAATTCATCGAGAGCTGTCTCGGCACCACCCGAACATCATCGAGCGCCTGAGCGGAAAACGGAGATCAGCGTGGGACTGGACCGTGAGAATAATCACGATGCCGAACTTCTGGTCGGCGACAGCGACGGCGTCCGAACGCTCACCCTGAATCGGCCGGATGCCTTCAATTCACTCACCGTCGCCCTGAAGGAACAGTTGCTCGCCGCATTGCACGACGCGGCGGGTGATCCCGCGGTGCGGGCGCTCGTGCTGACCGGAGCGGGCCGGGCGTTCTGCGCGGGTCAGGACCTCAAGGAGCACGTGCGGCTGCTCTCCTCCGGTGATCCCGCGCCGTTGAGCACGGTCGAGAAGCACTACAACCCGTTGACCCAGGCGCTTTTCCGGATGCCGAAGCCGGTGATCGCCGCGGTGAACGGCACGGCGGCGGGCGCGGGCGCCTCGCTGAGCTACGCGTGCGATCTGCGCATCGCGGCACGCTCGGCGAAGTTCCTGCTGGCCTTCGCCAACGTCGGCCTGGCCGCGGACTCGGGCGCGTCCTGGACGCTGCCGAGACTGATCGGCTACGGGCGGGCCATGGAGCTGATGCTGCTGGCGCAGCCGGTCGGCGCGGAGGAGGCGCTGCGGATCGGCATGGTCACCCGCGTCGTCGACGACGGCGAAGTCCTTGCGGAGGCCCAGAAACTGGCCGCGCGGATGGCCGCGGGACCGACCACGGCCTACGCCAGGATCAAGCAGGAGATGCTGACCGCCGCGAGCGCGGACCTCACCGAGGCGCTGGCCGAGGAAGCCGCCGCCCAGGCCGCCACCGGGCAGACCGCCGATCACCGCGAGGCCGTCGAGGCCTTCGTGGACAAGCGCGAAGCCCGCTTCACCGGCCTCTGAGTCCCCGGTCTCGAAGACACCTCCACGGCGGCGGTTCAGGCGCGCCAGCAGGTGGCCACGTGGTCGTTGACCATGCCGGTGGCCTGCATCAGCGCATAGCACGTCGTCGGGCCGACGAACCTGAAGCCGCGGCGCTTCAGCTCCTTCGCCATCGCCTTGGACTCGGCCGTCACCGCGGGCACATCGGCCAAAGTGGACGGTCGCGGCGAGGACCGCGGGGCGAAGGACCAGAGCAGCTCGTCCAGCGGCACGTCGAGCCCGGCGACGGCGCGCGCGTTGGCGATCGTGGCGTCGATCTTGGCTCTGTTGCGCACGATTCCCGCGTCGGCGAGCAGGCGCGCCACGTCGTCGTCACCGAACTCCGCCACCACGGCGGGGTCGAACCCGGCGAAGGCGGCGCGGAAGTTCTCCCGCTTGCGCAGGATCACCAACCACGACAGCCCGGACTGGAACGCCTCCAGGCTGACCCGCTCGAACAGTTCGCGTTCCCCGCGGAGCGGAACACCCCATTCCGTGTCGTGGTAGTCGATGTACTCCGGCGCCGAGGTGACCCAGCCGCAGCGCGTCCGGACTTCGATGGCATTCACGCGTACTCCTCGCAGAACTCGGCGAACCGGTTCAAGGAGTACCGCACACCACCGACAAAGAAGGGCCGCACGAACGGCCAGCCGAGTGCGCCCACCACGCCGAGGGGCAGGTACAGGTCCTCGCCCCAGACGAACCGGGACCGCCCCGGACCGTCCGGCCGCACCGCGAAGACGCCTGGTCCGCGTACCGGCCAGCCGGTGTGCAGGACCTGGCAGCGGTGCGGCGGATCCCACACCGTGATCTCCATGTGGTCGGTGAAGCCGACGCCGGCCTTGCCCGTGAACGCGGCGAGCGTGGAGCCGACGCTGCGGCCGTCTCCCTTGGTCACGCGCACGGTGGTGCCGAGCATCCACTCGTGCTGCCGGTCCCAGTCGGTCGCCGCGGCCCAGACCGTCTCCACCGGTGCGGCGACGGCGACCTGGTGGACGAGTCTGGTCATGATCGGACGTCTTCGGTGGACTCGGCCAACTGCTGTTCCAGTTCGTCCACCCGCGCCCGGAGCGCGTCGATCTCCCCGGCCACGCGGTCGAGCACCCAGTCCACCTCGGACATCTTGTAGCCGCGCACGGACTGCTGGAAGCGCAACGCGCGCAGGTCGTCGCCGCGCGCACCCGACGCGGGCAGTTGGGTCGGCGACGCGCCAGGGGGCAGCGGGGCCAGTTCCTCGCCTCGACCGAAGACCAGTGATGCCAGCAGGAACACCACTGCGGCCACGAGGATCATGATCAGGAGGTAGATCAGAGCGGTGGTCACGCCGAAGATCGTGGCACGAACGTCCGCGGCGGGCAGCCCTCAGGCCGCGGCCGACACGGTGAAACACCGCCGGGTCATGCCGACCAGCCGCACCATCACCACGAGGCCGATGCCGAGCGTCGCCAGGATCGCCGGGGACAGCAGCAGGCCGAGGTTGACGTACGCGGTCGCGGTGATCAACGTGCCCTGCAGCACGACGCAGGCGGCCAGCGCACCGGTGCTGAACGACCCGGCGAGCCGCCCGAAGGACCGGCCGGACCGCTGGCACCTGCGCAGCCGCGGCCCCGCGACCAGCGCGAGCACTCCGAGCACCGCCACCACGACCCACGCGTAGTTCACCGCGGTGGCCAGCACCGGAACCCAGGACGGCGAGGTGGGCCAGCGCCCCATGAAGAGCACGTGGACCACCAGCATCGCGGCCAGCAGTGCCCGCATCGTGCGCGCGCCCTGCGCCACCGCCAGCTCTTCCTGGTACTCGTCGGCGATCAGCGCCAGCGGGCCGAACTCGGCCACCGCGCGGGCCTGCGCCGTGGTGTCGGGGAAACCCGCGTCCCGGTAGCAGGACGCGGCGTCCTCGAGGCCGTTCCTGGCTTCGGTGAGCAGTTCGGCCTTCGCGGCCCGGGGCCCGTCCAGCCGGGCCCCGAGCCGGTCGAGGTAGTCGTCGATCAGGCTTTGGCCGGCCATGGGCCGCTCCCGAGAACGCCTTCGATGGCCACGGTGAACTCCCGCCACGCCGTGCGCTGGTTGGCCAGTTCGCGTTCGCCGGACGAAGTCAGCTTGTAGGTCCGCCGCTGTCTGCCGGAGACGGTGCTCCACTCGCTGCGCACGAAACCCGCGCGCTCCAGGCGGCGCAGCGCCGGGTAGACGGTTCCGGTCGGGAGGTCGAGCGCTCCGCCGCTGCGCAGCTGCAACGCCTCGATGATCGCGTACCCGTGCAGTTCCCTGCCGTCCAGGGTGGCCAGCAGCAGAGCGTCCAAATGCCCGCGCAAGGCGTCTGACTTCACACCGGGAAGTGTAGTGCTCCGCACCCGTTCAAGGTAGTGCCGCTACTTATCCCCAGGACGGCGCGCATCGGCGGCCGGTCGGTGAGCGCGATCGCGGTGGTCTCCGGCAACCACTCCCCCGCGACCTGGGTGAACTGGACGAAGTCCGCGCTGTCGGCCGCCGCGCCGCCGCACCGGGACAACGCGGCGCCGAGGATCTGCCTGGCCATCACGCCGAGCTGCGCCAGTGAGCGGTTGCGGTGCTTGCGCACCCCCAGGTTGACCTGGGCGAGCCCGGCGAGGCCGAAGCGGGTGTGGGCGTCGAGCACCAGACCGATCTCCACGCCGTAGCCCGCCGCGAACGGCACCGACTCCAGGAACGACCTGCGCGCCGCGTACTCACCGCCCAGCGGCTGGATGATCGCGGACAGCTCCGGGCGAAGCGCGGACAACACCGGCCGGGCCAGCAGTTCGGTGACCCGACCACCGCCGGAGCTCTCCAGGCGCAGCGGGCGGCGGTAGAACCCCTTGACCAGGTGGACGTCCGGGCGGGTGAGCAGCGGCCCGAGCAGCGCGACGACGAACCCCGGGTCGAAGTCGACCAGATCGGAGTCCAAGAACACCACGAGATCGCCCGAGGTCGCCGCGAGCGAGCGCCACAGCACCTCACCCTTGCCGGGAACCGGTGGCAGCTCGGGCAGGACGTCCTCGCGGTGCACCACACGGGCGCCCGCCGCCTCGGCGACCTCCACCGTGCGGTCGGTGGAGCCGGAGTCCACGACGACCAGTTCGTCGACCAGCCCGCGCATCGGCACCAGCGCGGCGACGATCGCGCCGACGGTCGCCTCCTCGTCCAGCGCGGGGAGCACGACGCTGATCCGCTGGGAACCCTTGCGGGCCAACAGCTCCTCGGCCGTCCACTGTGGATCTTGCCAGGTGTTGTCGTCGAACCAGGGATGCACGGGCCAACCCTGTCACGCCAGCGCGCGCAGGACCCGGGCGGGCGGCCTGGTCCCGGCGATGCTGGCCACCATGTCCACCACCTGGCGGGTGCGGCCGACCTCGTGCGCCCGGAACACCCTCGCCCCCGACCACGCCGCCACCGCGGTCGCGGCGAGCGTGCCGTCGACCCGCTCGTGCAGGCCCACACCCAGCGTCTCGCCGACGAAGTCCTTGTTGGACAAGGCCATCAGCACCGGCCAGCCGGTCGCGACCAGTTCGTCCAGCCGCCGCAGCAGCTCCAGTCCGTGCCAGGTGTTCTTGCCGAAGTCGTGGGTCGGGTCGATCAGGATGCCCTCCTTGGGCACGCCCAGCGCGGCCATCCGCTCGGCCTGCCCGACCACCTCCTCGGCGACCTCGGCGACCACGTCCCGGTAGCGCACGCGGTGCGGGTCGGTGCGCGGCGCGAGTCCCCCGGTGTGCGAGCAGACGATGCCGACGCCGAACTCCGCGGCGACCTCGGCCAGCCGGGGGTCCGCGCCCGCCCAGGTGTCGTTGAGCAGGTCGGCGCCTTCCGCGCAGACCGCCCTGCCGACCTCGTGCCTCCAGGTGTCCACGCTGATCACCAGGTCGGGGTGGCGTTCGCGGACCGCGGCGACGAAGGGCACCACCCTGCGGGCCTCCTCGGCGGCGTCGACCTCCTCCCCGTGCGAGCCCGCTCTGACCCCACCGATGTCGACGATGTCCGCACCCTCGGCGACCACCCGGTCCACCGCGGCCATCGCCGCGTCGTCGGCGAAGGTCGCGCCGCGGTCGTAGAAGGAGTCCCTGGTGCGGTTGACGATCGCCATCACCAGAGCGCGATTCCCCGGCACCTCGCGCGTGCCGAACTTCAACGGAGTCACCCCGTCGATCGTGCCAGGCGGGGCCATCCCCCGATCGGACCGCGGCGAACGTGAAGCTCGTCACACGTTCTTGCTACTTGCAAGTAGGTAGCCGTGTACTGCTCGCACCACTGTGACTTCCGTCACCGGCGACACGTCACCAGGAGAGCCCGTGCGACGCCTGTCCTCCCTGCTCACGGCAGCGTTACTCACCTTCGGCCTCACCACCGCCCTCGCTCCCCAGGCAACGGCGGCCGGACCCACCGCGCGCTACGACCGCATCCCCGCGAGCGGCGGGGTCACGCTCACCGCCCGCGTCCACACCCCGGCAAGTACCGGAAAACATCCCCTCGTCGTACTACCGGCGAGCTGGAGCGTGCCCACGCTGGAGTACGAGATCCCGGCCCGCAAGCTCGCCGACCGCGGCTACGTGGTGGTCTCCTACACCGCCCGCGGCTTCTACACCTCCGGCGGCAGGATCGAGGTCGGCAGCGCCAACGACGTCGCCGACGCCCGCGCCGTGATCGACTGGGCGCTGGCCAACACCCCCGCCTCCGCCGACCGGATCGGCATGGCGGGCATCTCCTACGGCGCGGGGTTCAGCCTGCTGACCGCGGCCGCCGATCCCCGCATCAAGGCCGTCGCCGCGCTGAGCACCTGGGCCGACCTGGAGAAGTCGTTGGGCGCCAACGACACCTGGAGCGCGCAGGGCATCGCGCTGCTCGGCGCCGCTGGCAAGCTCACCGGCCGCTTCGGCCCGGAGCTGGACGCGATGCTGGCCAACGTGGTCGCCAACGAGCGGGAGCCGGTGCGGACCTGGGCGGCACCGCGCAGCCCCGGCCGGAAACTGGCGCAGCTCAACGCGAACAAGCCCGCCGTGCTGATCGCCAACGCCTGGCAGGACGGCCTGTTCCCGCCGGACCAGGTGGTGGAGATGTTCAACGGTCTCCGCGGGCCGAAGCGGCTCGAACTCGCACCCGGCGACCACGCCACCCCGGAGGCGGTCGGCCTCACGGGGCTGCCCAACGACACCTGGGAGTCGACCTACCGCTGGCTGGACCACTACCTCCGCGGCACCGACAACGGCATCGACGCGGAGCCTCCGGTGCGCCTGAAGCCGACCATCGGTGGCGCCGCGCGGAACTTCGCCAGCTGGTCCGCCCTGACCGCGTCGACGAGCAGGCGCTACCTGGGCGACGTGAACCCGCTGATCGGACGCACCGGTGACCTGGCGACGAGCGCGAGGACGGGCTGGACGCACACCGCCAACGGCGGCGCCGACACGGTCGCGGACTCCGGCCCCGTGCTGCTGGCCGGGGGCGCGACGCAGATCGGCCTGCCGGTCGCCGGCTGGCTGCCCGCGGTGAGCAGGCTCAACGCCGGGGTCTGGCAGACCGAGCAGATGTCAAGGCGCACAACGGTTTCCGGTACTCCGAAGCTGCACGTGACGGTCACCCCCAGCGCCTCGGACACTTCGCTGTTCGCCTACCTCTACGACGTCGACGGGGCCGGGGCCGGCCGGCTGCTCTCGCACAAGCCGGTCACGCTCGTCGACCGCACGGCCGGTGCGGCGCACCAGCTGGACGTCGCGCTGCAGCCGCTCCTGCACGACGTGGAGGCGGGGCACCGGCTGGTCCTGGTGATCGACACCCTGGACCCGAGGTACGCGTCGGAGACCACCCTCGGCGAGCGGCTGACGTTCTCCTCACCCGCCGCTTCACCGTCCTACCTGGACATCCCGCTCGGTTGAGCCGTCGAAGGACCGGTGGTCACGGCGGAAAGGCTGGTCCTGCGGGACGGGTGGCGGGCGCTGTCCGCGCCCGCCACTGCCCGCGACTAGTGCGCGTCCTCCCACGCCTTGTAGGCGTCCTTCACGATCTGGAGGGTCTCGTCGACGTCGTCGGTGACGTGGACCAGTGCCAGGTCCTTCTCGCCGATCTTGCCGCTCTTGAACACGCTGTCGCGCAGCCAGTCCGCGAGGCCGCCCCAGTACTCGCTGCCGAAGAGCACCACCGGGAACTTGGTGACCTTCTTGGTCTGCACCAGGGTCAGCGCCTCGAACAGCTCGTCCAGCGTGCCGAACCCGCCCGGCAGGCAGATGAACGCCTGCGAGTACTTCACGAACATCGTCTTGCGGACGAAGAAGTAGCGGAAGTTCACGCCGAGGTCGACCCACGGGTTGAGGCCCTGCTCGAAGGGCAGCTCGATGCCGAGGCCGACCGAGAGCCCGCCCGCCTCCTGGGCACCGCGGTTGACCGCCTCCATCGCGCCGGGGCCGCCGCCGGTCATCACGGCGAAGCCCTCCTCGGCCAGCGCCTTGCCCAGCGTCTGCCCGATCGCGTACTCGGGGTGACCCTCGCGGGTGCGCGCGGAGCCGAACACGGTCACCGCGCGGGGCAGCTCGGCGAGCGCGCCGAAGCCCTCCACGAACTCGGCCTGGATGCGCATGACCCGCCACGGGTCGGTGTGCACCCAGTCGGAGGGACCGCGGGAGTCGAGCAGCCGCTGGTCGGTCGTCGTCGACTCGACGCGCGACTCGCCGCGCAACGTCACCGGCCCCCGTTGCTTCTCCGGAGGGTTCCCGCCACTACGGGACTTCGCGTTGTCCTCGGTCATATCTCTCACCCTAATGACGCTAGAGACGGATGATTACGGGGAAGCCTGGCGGGAGAAGTTGCAGCCGAACCTCGATCGGAGAGTGTCATGAGCCAGGCGGCCGCTCCGAACGTCGCGATCATCTACTACAGCTCCACCGGCAACGTGCACGCCCTCGCCCAGGAGGTGGCCACGGGCGCGGAGAAGGCGGGGGCGCAGGTCAGAGTGGCCAAGGTGGCCGAACTGGCGCCCGAGGAGGCCATCGCGGCGAACCCCGCGTGGCAGGCGCACGTGCGCGAGACGGCCGATGTGCCGGTCGCCGACCCCGATCTGGTGACGTGGGCCGACGCGATCATCTTCGGCTCACCGACCCGGTTCGGCAACGTGGCCAGCCAGCTCAAGCAGTTCATCGACACCTTGGGACCGTTGTGGGGCAAGGGTTTGCTCGCCGACAAGGTCTACTCGGGCTTCGTCTCCACGGCGACCCCGCACGGCGGGCGCGAGTCCACGCTGCTCGCGCTCTACAACACCGTTCACCACTTCGGTGGAATCCTGGTGACGCCCGGATACACGGCGCCCATCCAGTACGAGACGGGCACCCCCTACGGTCCCTCGCACCACGACGCGCAGGGGGCGAACCCGATCAGCGACGCGACGCGGCAGTCCGCCCGCTACTCCGGGGAGCGGGTGGCGACCGTCGCGGCGCGGTTGAAGGCCGGAGCTAGCTGACGAACTTCCGCAGCACGTCCGAGCAGTGGGTGATCTGCCACGCCGGGACGTGCTCCTCCTGGGTGTGCGCCAGCTTCGGGTCACCCGGGCCGAAGTTCACCGCGGGCATGCCGAGCGCGGCGAAGCGGGAGACGTCGGTCCAGCCGAGCTTGGCCACCGGCTGGGCACCACCGGACGCGGCGATCAGCTCCTGGGTGACCGGAGCGTTCAGCCCGGGCAGCGCTCCGGGAGCGCCGTCGGTGACGGTCAGCTCGAAGCCGTCGAAGACCTCGCGGAGGTGCGCGAGCGCCTGCTCGGTGCTGCGGTCCGGGGCGAAGCGGTGGTTGACGCTGATCACGCACTCGTCGGGCACCACGTTGCCCGCGACGCCACCGGTGATCTTCACCGCCTGCAGGCCCTCGTGGTAGCGGCAGCCGTCGATCTCCGGCTGGCGCGGCTCGTACGCGCTGAGCCTGCGCAGCACCTCACCGGCACCGTGGATGGCGTTGACGCCCATCCAGCCGCGAGCGGTGTGCGCCCGCTTGCCGGGCACGCGCACGTCCACGCGGATGGTGCCCTGGCAGCCCGCCTCGATCGCCGCGGCGGTCGGCTCGCAGACCACGGCGAGGTCGCCGCGCAGCCACTCCGGCAGGTCGCGCTCGATCCGGGTGAGCCCGTTCAGCTCGGCCGCGATCTCCTCGCAGTCGTAGAAGACGAAGGTGAGGTCGAAGCGCGGATCGGTGACGGTGGCGGCGAGGTTGAGCATGACCGCGTCACCGCCCTTCATGTCCACCGTGCCCAGGCCGTGCAGTACCAGTGTGTCGCCGTCGCCGGACCGCGTGTGCGGCATGTTCCGGTTGATCGGCACCGTGTCCAGGTGCCCGGCGAACACCACCCGGGACGGACGGCCGAGGTCGGTCCTGGCGAGCACCGCGTTGCCGCTGCGGATGATCTCCAGGTGGCCTGCCTGCGCGCGCAGCGCCGCCTCGACGGTGTCCGCGATCAGCGCCTCGTCGCGGGACACGCTGGGGATGTCCACCAGGGCGGCGGTCAGCTCGATGGGGTCGGCGGTGAGGTCAAGTGGCGGGATCACAGCAGGCACGCTACCGAGGAAGTCACTCCGCCCGCACTCGGCTCCGAGCCCGGTCGGCGACTACCGTGCAGGCGTGACGCACACTCCTGACCCGCAGACCACCGGCGCGCTGGGCGTCGGCCTCGCCACGATCGCCGCCGACGGCACCGTGCTGGACACCTGGTTCCCCGCTCCCGCGCTGACCGACTCCGGCGAGTCCGGCAGCAAACGCCTGACCAGCGAGGAAGCCATCGAGGCGCTCGGGGATGCGGCACGCGCCGTGCTCGGCCCGGACCCGGAGCGCGGGGTCGAGGTCGTCGGCGTCCGCACCGCGATCGGCAGGCTCGGTGACGCCCCGGTCGACGCCCACGACGTCTACCTGCGGCTGCACCTGCTGTCCCACCGCCTCGTCCGCCCGCACGGCCAGAGCCTCGACGGCATCTTCGGCCTGCTCAGCAACGTCGTGTGGACCAACCACGGCCCGTGCGCCGTCGAGGGCTTCGAGCAGACCCGGCTCCGGCTGCGCGCGCGTGGCCCGATGACCGTGTACAGCGTGGACAAGTTCCCGCGCATGGTCGACTACGTGCTGCCCACCGGTGTCCGCATCGGCGACGCGGACCGCGTCCGGCTCGGCGCGCACCTGGCCAGCGGCACGACCGTGATGCACGAGGGCTTCGTGAACTTCAACTCGGGCACCCTGGGCGCGTCCATGGTCGAGGGCCGGATCTCGGCGGGCGTCGTGCTCGGCGACGGCTCCGACCTCGGCGGCGGCGCGTCGATCATGGGCACCCTGTCCGGCGGCGGCAAGCAGGTGGTCTCGGTCGGTGAGCGCTGCCTGATCGGTGCCAACGCCGGAGTGGGTATCTCCCTCGGTGACGACTCCGTCGTCGAGGCCGGGCTCTACGTCACCGCGGGCACCAAGGTGACAGCGGAGGACGGCAGCGTGGTCAAGGCGCGCGAGCTCTCCGGCGTCTCCGGCCTGCTGTTCATCCGCGACTCGGTCACCGGCACGGTGAAGGTGAAGTCGCGCACGCCCGGCGGCTTCGAGCTGAACGCGGTGTTGCACGCCAACGACTAGGAGGTCCCGATGTCCCGGCTTCGTCGTCTCGCCAAAGTCAGTCGAAGCCGGGACATCGGCGCTCTCGGCCTGCCCGACGAGCCCCTTCGCGCGGCGCCGGACGCCCCGGTGGCCGAGCACGTGCACGCGGCGATCGATCGCCGGCTCCGGGTGATCGTCGAACGCGAGCCCGGTGTGCGCCGAGGCAAGGACCCCGAGGACCTGCACAAGATGCGGGTGGCCGTGCGCCGCATTCGCGCGATGCTCCGTGCGGCGCGACCACTGCTCGAAGGCTCGGAGCACAAGCGCATCCGCGACGATTTGAAGGCGGTCGGGCGGGTCCTCGGCCCCGTGCGCGACATGGACGTGCTCCTGGCGCGGCTCGATTCGCAGGCGTTGCCCCACGCGGAGCGCCTCGCCGTCGAAGCGTTGATGAGCGATGTCGAGTCGGAACGCGCTGTGGCGCGGCGACGGATCATCACCCTGTTCGACAGCAAGCGCTACGCCGAGCTGCTGCACCGGCTCACCCGGTTCACCCCAACGTCCACTTCGGACGGTGAAGCGTTGATCTTCCTGGTGCGCAAGCAGTTCGCCAAGCTCGCCGCGGCGGTCGAGGAGGCGGGCGCCGAGCCGGAGGACGACGTCCTGCACGCGCTGCGCATCCGGGGGAAACGGCTGCGCTACACCGCCGATCTCGCGAAACCGTTGGCGGGCAAGCCGGTGCGCAAACTGATCAAGGCGACGAAGGCGTTCCAGGACGTGCTCGGCGAACACCAGGACGCGTGCGTGGCCGAGGACCGCGTGCGCGAACTGCTGGCCGCGCGCGAGCGGGTCGACGTGGACATGGCCTTCGCCGCCGGGCGCTTGGTGGAGCGGGAACAGCTCCGCAAGGCCGAAGCCCGCTCGCGGTGGCTCACCGCCTGGGCCGAGGTGCAGGCCCGCGCCGTCTGACAGCGGTCAGGCGGAGAGCCGGTCAGCCGCGGCGGCAACGCGCTCGTCGGTGGCGGTGAGGGCCACGCGGACGTGCTTGGCACCGTTCGGGCCGTAGAAGGTGCCAGGAGCGACGAGGATGCCCCGCTCAGCGAGCCACGCGACCGTCGTCCACGCGTCCTCGTCCCGGCTCGCCCAGAGGTAGAGACCGGCGTCGGAGTGGTCCACGCGGAAACCGTTGGCCTGCAAGGCGTCGAGCAGGACCTTGCGCCGTCCGGCGTAGCGGTCCCGTTGCGCGGCGACGTGCTCGTCGTCGTCGAGCGCAGCGGTCATCGCCGCCTGCACCGGCCGCGGCATCATCATGCCCGCGTGCCTTCGCACCTCCAGCAGCCGCTTCACCAGCACCGGATCGCCGGTGACGAACCCGGCCCGGTAGCCGGCCAGGCTGGAGGTCTTGGACAGCGAGTGCGCCGCGACGATGTCCGAGAGGTCGCCGCCGTGCACCTCGGGGGCCAGCACCGAGGCCGGGCGGGCCGTCCACGGCAGGTCCAGGTAGCACTCGTCGGAGGCGATGAACGCGCCGACCTCGCGGGCCGCCCGGACCAGCTCGGCGAGCGCCTCGGCGGAGAGCACGCGGCCCGTCGGGTTGGACGGGGAGTTCACCCACAGCAGCGCGGTGCCCGCCGGGGGCAGCTCCCCGTCGCGCAGCCGGACCACGTCGGCCCCGGCCAGCCTGGCACCGACCTCGTAGGTCGGGTAGGCCAGCTCGGGGATCGCGACGACGTCACCGGGGCGGACGCCGAGCAGCGTCGGCAGCCACGCCACCAGTTCCTTGGATCCGATGGTCGGCAGCACCGCGTCGTGGTGGAGACCGGTGATGCCGTGCCGCCGCTCCAGCGCGCCGAGCACCGCGGACCGCAGCGCCGGGGTGCCGTGCGTCAGCGGGTACCCGGGCACGTCGGCGACGGAGCCCAGTGCCGTGGAGATGACCGGGGCGACCGGGTCGACGGGCGTGCCGACCGAGAGGTCGACGATGCCGCCGGGGTGGGCCGTCGCGGTGGCCTTGGCACCGGCCAGCGCGTCCCAGGGGAAGTCGGGCAGGTCAGGACCGCCCCGGCGCGCCGATGCCGGGCCGATCAATGCTCCGACGCCTGCGGCGGCAGCGCGGCGACCATCTTGTCGTCGGCGTGGATCTTGCCGACCTTGGAGGCGCCGCCCGGCGAGCCGAGCTCGTTGAAGAAGTCGACGTTCGCCCTGGTGTAGTCGGCCCACTGCTCGGGGACGTCGTCCTCGTAGTAGATGGCCTCGACCGGGCACACCGGCTCACAGGCACCGCAGTCGACGCACTCGTCGGGGTGGATGTAGAGCATCCGATCACCCTCGTAGATGCAGTCGACGGGGCATTCCTCGATGCATGCCTTGTCCAGCACGTCGACGCAGGGCTGGGCGATCACGTAGGTCACAGCGGTCTCCTGCTCCTTGTCAGTTCGGTCGCGCGGTTCGGGAGCACGCGACCCCGCAAGTATCCCCCGGGGACCATGAAGAGTGTCACCCGGTGCCGTATCTCTCAAAGAAATCGCATGCGATCCCGCCTGGTGAGCACCGAGGATGCGCGGGTGCGCCACGATGACGAAGCACTCGAACAGCTGTGCGCCCGTGCCTGGCCCGCGGTGGCCGAGCTGCGCATCGGGGGCTGGCGTGCCCGCACCGCCGACGGCTTCACCGGCCGCGCCAACTCCACGTTGCTGCTCGGCTCGCCGGGGATGCCCGTCGCCGACGCCCTGGCGAAGGCCGCCGCGTTCGCCAGGGAGCACGGCCAGCAGCCGCGCGCGCACGTGGTCACCGGCAGCCGTTGGGAGCCGTCGCTGGTCTCGGCGGGCTGGCGCTTGGAGGTGGAGCGCGCCGGGATGCCGGCGTTGGTGCAGGTGGGCCCGCTGGACGGGCTTCTGGCTCCGCACCGCGCCGAAGTGCGGTCGGTTCCCTGGGCGCAGTGGTGGCCGTTGGTCGTCGGCCGCGCCTCACCGACTCCGGCCGAGCACCACGTGCTGACCTCCGCAGAAGCCGTCGGATACGGCGCGGTCACCGTCGACGGCGAGGTCCTCGCTGCCGTGCGCGGCGCCGTCGTGGACGACCACCTCCACTTCGCCCGCCTCGCCGTGCGCCCCGACGCCCGCGGTCGCGGACTTGCCCGGGAGGTGCTGGCCGGACTCGCCACGTGGGCGCAAGGCCTTGGCGCGCAACGCTATGTACTCCAGGTGTCCGAGACCAACACCGCCGCGCTCGGCCTCTACTCCCGCCTGGGTGCCCGCACCCACCACGGCTACCGCTACTGGGTCCCCGTCTAGGCGCGGGCCGGGGGCGAGCCCAGGATGCCGCCGAGCACGACCGAGGCGGGGAGTGCGCCCACGGCGAGCAGCGCGAGGGCTCGCCAGTCGTTGGTGAGCAGCAGGTCGCCGCCGGGACCGGCGATGCCGAAGCCGATCACAGCGGCGAGCCAGAGCAGCAGCGGGGCGCCCGCGACCGACATCCGCGTCGACAGCCCCGCGGCCAGCTTGACCAGCAGGGGCATGGTCAGCCCGGCGACCACCACCGACACGGGCAGCGGCCAGTTCCCGTCGACGCCGACACCGGGCGCGAGGTCGCGCACGCGCAGCGGCAGGAACGCCAGCTCCGCGACGGCCAGCAGGACCGCGTCGACGAGCAGGACCACGAAGAACAGTCGATCGGCGGCGCGCACTAGCGTCCGGCCCCTCCCTGCGCGACGGGGACGCCGAACAGGTCCGTCTCGGCGCCTTCGGCACTGCCCTTGGCCAGCACGTAGTACTCCGCCGCGACCAGCGGCTGGGCGATGCCGTTGGACAGCGCGTAGGCCGCCGTCCCGTCGCCAGCCTGCCAGACCTGCACCTGGGTCGCGTGCGCGCGCAGTGCGCCGAGCTTCGCGGTGAGGTTCTCGGAGACGTCGACGGTGGTGGTGATCTCGGCGTCCTCGGTCACCGGCAGCTCCCCGGGCGCGGGCAGCCGGAAGGGCAGGCCCTCGACCTCGGCGAGCGCGGCGACCCCGACCTCGGTCGCCGCGCGGGAGGTCACCGCGTAGAACACCCGGTCGACCTCGGGGACGCGCTCGGTGGCGGCCATGGTGACCTGGTGGGCGCGGATGTGGTCGGGGTGGCCGTAGCCGCCGTTGGGGTCGTAGCTGACCACGACCTGCGGGCGCAGCTCGCGCAGCACCGCCTCCAGCGCCGCGACCTGCTCCTCGAAGTCGCCGTTGACGAAGGCCCTGGGGTGGGCGTTCGCCGCGGTGCCGACCATGCCGGAGTCGCGCCAGCGGCCGGGGCCGCCGAGGAAGCGGTGGTCGGCGATGCCCAGCGCGCCGCAGGCGGAGCGCAGCTCACCGACCCGGTAGCCCCCGAGCTGGTCGGCCGCGTCGGGGCCGAGCCCGCGCAGGCCCTCGGGGATGACCTCACCCTCTTCGCCGAGGGTGCAGGTGATCACGGTGACGTGCACGCCCTGTGCCGCGTAACGCGCGATCGTGCCGCCGGTCCAGAGACTTTCGTCGTCCGGATGCGCATGGACCAGCAGCAGCCGTGGTGGAGCCGTCAGTGTCACCGGATCAGCCTAGTGGCGGGGTTGTCAACGCTTCGCACCGTGGTCACCCCTGGTCGAGGGGAATATTCGCCCCCATGGCTGGATCGGGTCCTCTTTGCAGGTGAATGCCTAGATCCACAAGATCAACCGCGCTCTATCGTTCATACTCCCGGCCCTTGCGCGCCCACTCATCCGAAGATCGACATGACGCACAGCGACCGGACGCACGAGCGCCCCCTACGAAGGCAGGGGGCGCTCGCACGTGCTCGGTGCACGGACCTACACGACTTCCTTCACCTCGGCGAAGTGGCAGGCGGAGAGCGTGCCGCCGGCCCGGTGCTCCAGCTTCGGCTCCTCGACCGCGCAGATGTCCTGCGCCTTCCAGCACCGCGTGCGGAAGCGGCAACCCGAGGGCGGGTTGACCGGGCTCGGCACGTCACCGGTGAGCACGATCCGCTGGCGCTGCCGCTCGGCGTGCGGGTCCGGCAGCGGCACCGCGGACAGCAGCGCCTGGGTGTAGGGGTGCGTCGGCTGGGTGTAGATGTGCTCCCGCGCGCCGATCTCCACGATCTTGCCCAGGTACATCACCGCGACCCGGTGCGAGATGTGCCGCACCACCGACAGGTCGTGCGCGACGAACAGGTAGGCCAGCCCGAAGCGCTCCTGCAGCTCCTCCAGCAGGTTCACCACACCGGCCTGCACCGAGACGTCCAGCGCGGAGACCGGCTCGTCCAGCACCACCAGCTTGGGGTTGAGCGCCAGCGCGCGGGCGATGCCGATGCGCTGCCGCTGCCCGCCGGAGAACTCGTGCGCGTAGCGGTTGCGGTGCTCCGGGTTGAGCCCGACCAGCTCCAGAAGCTCGTCCACCCGGCCCTGGATGTCGCCGTCGAAGCCGTGGATCTGAAACGGCTCGGAGACGATGTCGTTGATCGACCACCTCGGGTTCAGCGAGGCGTAGGGGTCCTGGAAGACGATCTGCATGTCCCTGCGGACCGGCCGCAGCTGCTTGGTGGTCAGCGAGGTCAGCTCGCGCCCCTCGAACCTCACCGAGCCCGAGGTGGGCTTGTGCAGCTGGAGGATGGCCCGCCCGGTGGTGGACTTGCCGCAGCCGGACTCGCCGACCAGGCCGAGGGTCTCCCGCGCGGCCAGGTCGAAGGTCAGCCCGGAGACCGCCTGCACGTGGCCGACGGTGCGCGGGATGATCCCGCCACCCCGGATCGGGAAGGACTTCACCAGGTCGCGCACCTGCAGCAGCGGTTCGGTGGCGGCGCCACCGTCGAGCGTGCTCCGCGCGGCGGAATCGGCGGTGTTGACGCTCGACCCTGCGAGCAGGTCGTCGGAAACGCTCATGAGGTCTTCTCCTCCTCAGCCGCGATGCGGGCCTCCACCGCCGCCAGGTCCTCGACGACGGGCAGGCTCGGGTCGGCCGCGGTCAGCTCGGCGGGGTTCTCCACCGTGCCGATCTCGCTGTGCGCGAACAGCTTCTTCGGGTCCGGGTGCTGGGCGAGCTGCTCCCAGCGGATGCAGCGGGCGGAGTGCCCGTCGCTGCCGACCTGGATCAGCCGCGGCTCCGCCGAGGTGCAGTCGTCGATCGCCAGTGGGCACCGCGGGCTGAACGCGCACCCCGGCGGCAGGTTCATCAGCGAGGGCGGTGCCCCCTTGATCGGGGTCAGCCGCTGGCCGATGAGCCCCGCGTGCGGGATCGAGCCGAGCAGGCCCACGGTGTAGGGCATCCTCGGGGCCTCGAAGACCTCGTTGACCGGGCCGGACTCCACGACGGTCCCGCCGTACATCACCTGGACCCGGTCGACCATGCCCGCCACGACACCGAGGTCGTGGGTGATCATCATGATCGCGGCTCCGGTGATGTCGCGGATCTGCAGCAGCGTCTCCAGCACCTGGGCCTGCACCGTCACGTCGAGCGCGGTGGTCGGCTCGTCGGCGATGATCAGCTCGGGGTCGTTGATGATCGCCATCGCGATCATCGCCCGCTGCCGCATACCGCCGGAGAACTCGTGCGGGTACTGCTTGGCCCGCCGGTCCGGCTGCGGGATGCCGACCTGCTCCAGCGCGGAGACGGCCTTCTCCCACGCGGTCTTCTTCGGCACCGCGTGGTGCGCCCGGTAGGCCTCGGCCAGCTGCCAGCCCACGGTGTAGACCGGGTTCAGCGAGGTCATCGGGTCCTGGAAGATCATCGCGATGTCGTTGCCGCGGATCTTCTCCAGCGGACGGCCCTTGAGCCCGACGATCTCGGTGCCCTTGAACGTGATCGAGCCGGAGATCTTCGCGGTCTTGGGCAGCAGGCCCATGATCGCCGACGAGGAGACGGACTTGCCGGAACCGGACTCGCCGACGATGCCCAGCACCTCGCCGCGGTCCAGCTGGAAGGACACGCCGCGGACCGCGTGCACCACGCCGTCCTCGGTCGGGAAGTCCACGCCGAGGCCGTCGACGGTGAGCAGTTTCTCGGAAGTGGTCATCAGGCACGCACCTTCGTCTGCCTCGGGTCGAACGCGTCGCGCAGACCGTCGCCGATGAAGTTGATCGTCAGCGAGATCAGCACGATCACCACGAACGGCGCGTAGAACAGCCACGGCCGGTCCTGGAACTGCGAGTAGTTCTCGATGATGATCAGGCCGAGCGAGGTGTCCGGCGGCTTCACGCCGAGGCCGATGAACGACAGCGCGGCCTCCGAGAGCACCGCCGTTGCCACCGCGAGGGTGGCGTTGACCGTGATGATGCCGGTCAGGTTCGGCAGGATGTGCTTGAAGATGATCCGGCTGTTGCTCGCGCCCAGCGCCTTGGCGGCCTCGATGAACTCCCGCTCGGACAGCGACAGCGTCTGACCGCGGTTGATCCGGGCCACCTGCATCCAGCTGAACAGGCCGAGCACGATCGCCACGGTGAACCAGCTGGACGGGAAGGCGCGCGCGGCGATGGCCACCAGGGCCAGCTGCGGCACGATCAGGAACAGGTCGACCAGCCGCATGACGAACGTGTCGACGGCGCCGCGCAGGAAGCCCGCGACCGCGCCGAGGGTCACGCCGATGATCGTGGCCATGAACGCCACGACCAGCGCGATCAGCAGGGAGTACTGGGTGCCCTGGAAGACCAGGGCGAGCATGTCCTTGCCGATCTGGCTGGTGCCGAGCGGGTGGTCGGCGCTGGGCGGGGCGAAGGACGCGCCGCCGGTGTAGGTGACGTCGTACTTCCAGACCGCGGCGCCGAAGACCGCGCCGAGGGTGAGCAGCACGAGGACGACGAGGCTGGCCATGGCCAGGCGGTGCCGGACGAAGCGGCGGAGGATGGTCTGCCACTGCTTGCGCGCGCCGGTGCCGAACTCGTAGCTCGACGTCGCGGCGGCCCCGGCGGCGGGGGGCTCGGTGATCTGCGGGTTAGCCAAGGCGAATCCTCGGGTCCAGGATGCCGTAGAGGATGTCGGCAACGAGGTTGAAGACGACGACGAGCAGGGCGGTGATCATCAGCCAGCCCATCAGCATCGGCGGGTCGAACTGCTGGACCGCGCTGACCAGCAGCCTGCCCATGCCGTTCCA
Organism: Allokutzneria albata; assembly: GCF_900103775.1. GTDB lineage: Bacteria > Actinomycetota > Actinomycetes > Mycobacteriales > Pseudonocardiaceae > Allokutzneria > Allokutzneria albata. The sequence continues at coordinate 5,373,541 of NZ_LT629701.1, forward strand.
GCCGAAGACCGTCTCGGTGACGATCGCGCCGCTGAACACCGCGCCGATGTTGAGCGCGGCCAGGGTGGTCACCGGGATCAGCGCGTTGCGGAACGCGTGCCGGAAGATCACCCGGGCCGGGCGCAGGCCCTTGGCGTGCGCCGTGCGTACGTAGTCCGAGCTCAGCGTCTCCAGCATGGCCGCGCGCTGGAACCGGCTGTAGGCGGCGAAGCTGATGGCGCCCAGCGCGATCGTGGGCAGCAGGAACGTGCCCGTGTAGCGCCAGACCTGGTCGAAGAGGTCGCCCTTGAAGCCGCCGACGGGCGGGCCCGCCGTGGTCAGCCAGCGGTCCATGCCCATGCCGGTCAGCACGTTGTTGAACTGGATGCCGTAGGTCTTGACCACGATCGCGACGCAGAACACCGGCATCGAGAACATCACGAACGCCGTGGACGTCGCGAGGTAGTCGAAGATGGAGTACTGCTTCACGGCCGCCAGCACGCCCACCGCGATGCCCAGCGTGATCGCCAGCACCTCGGCGCCGAGCACCAGCTTGAAGGTGGTGCCGAAGGCCGTGGTGACCCGGTCGAAGACGTCGGCGCGCGCCTGGCCCAGCGCGACGCTGGTGCCCCAGTCGCCGGACAAAAATGAGGTGAGCCAATCCCAGTAACGTGCCAGGATCGGCTTGTCGAGACCGAGTTCCAGCGCCAGGTTCTGGACGTCGGCCTCGGTGGTTCCGGGACGGCCGCGCAGCTCGGCCAGTGGGTCGCCAGCCGAGGCGACCATGAGGTAGGCGAGGAAAGATCCGATGCCGAGGATCGGGATCGAGACCAGTAGTCGCCTAATGATGTAGCGGACCACGTTGTCTTCCTTGGTGGGAGCGAGTTCGGGGCGAACAACCGCTTGTGGCGGCTCCGGAACGCCATTCCGCAAGACGCGCAGCGCGAACCATACTCGGTAGTAACCCGATTACGACCGGTTCGTCAAAGCTTCGAATGCGAAACGGGCCGGGACCACAAGTGCCGTCCCGGCCCGCTTCGCGTTCTCTACTTCGTTCTGCGGCGGAGAGCCGAGATCAGGAGATCTCCCACTCCCACGCGTTCCAGGTGGAACCGTTGCGCGAGTGGTAGCCGACGTTGGTCACGTTGTCGTTGAACGCGATCAGGTTGGCCAGCGAGAACAGCGGCAGCGAGGCGTAGTCCTCGGCCATCGCCTTGTTCGCCCGCTGCAGCGCGGCGTCGCGAACGGCCTCGTCGAACTCGGTGTCGACCTTCGGCATTTCGGCGTCGACGGTCTTGTTCGAGTAGCCCTGCCAGTTCTGGCCGCCACCGGTGACGTAGATCGGCTTCTTCTCCGCCTTGAACGGCGAGCCGACCCACGCGAACAGCGCGACGTCGTAGTCGCTGTTGCTCACCCGCTCGTCGAGGAAGTTCGGGTCGGTGTCGTCCGCGATCTGAATTCCGGCCTGGCGGCAGGAGGACTGGATCAGCTCCACGGTCTGCTTGCGCCGCGGGATGTCGGTGTGGCTGATCTTGAAGGACGCCTTCTGGCCGCCCTTCGCGTAGATGCCGTCGGCACCCTTGGCCCAGCCCGCGGCCTCCAGCGTCTTGCCGGCCTTGGCCGGGTCAGCGGGCATGACCGCGCTGAAGTCGTCCTTGTAACCGGCCTCGTCCTGCATGAACAGCAGGCTGCCCAATGGCTTGGCGGCCGGGTCGACACCCTTGACCAGCTTGTCGACGATCTCGTTGCGGTTGATGCACTCCGCGAACGCCTGGCGGAACGCCTTGTCCTGGAACAGCGGCCGCTTGAAGTTGAGGTCGAGGTGCTCGAAGGTCAGGCCCGGCTTGGCCGAGTACTTCACGCCCTGGGAGGACAGCTCGCGCAGCTGACCGGCCAGCACCGGCTCGGCCTGCGGGGCGATGATCTGCATCTCGCCGTTCTGCAGCGCCTGCTTCTGCGCCGTCGGGTCGGAGATGCTCTTCATCGTGATGGCCTCGGGGCCCGCCGGGTTGCCCGCCCACTTCTCGTTGCGCACGAAGCGGACGTACTGGCCCTGCTGCCAGGAGTCGAACTTGAACGGGCCCGACGCCGGCATGATCTCCTTCTTGAACCCGTTCCAGCCGGTGTTCCAGAAGGTGGCGACCTTCTCCACCTCGGGAGAGGTCGGGGTCACCTTGGTGATGTCCGCGACGCCGGTCTCCTTCTCCAGGATGTGCGCCGGGAGCATCGAGGCCTTGTCGAAGATGCCCTTGTAGTCCGCGTACGGCTGGCTGTACGTGGTGACGAAGGTCAGGTCGTCCTTGCACTCCGGGGTGATGTACTCGTACCCGTTGGTGCCCGCCGGGGTGAAGTAGGTGGACTTGCCGTCCGGCTTCTTCGCCTTACCGCTCTGCGAGAGCCAGGCCAGGTAGAAGTCGTCGCAGTCCCACGCGGCGCCGTCGGACCACTGGACGCCCTTCTTGATCTTGTACGTGATGACCTGCGGGCTCTTCGAGGTCTCCTCGACGGCGTCCATCACATCGCCGTTCAGCAGGACCTTGTTGTTGATGTCGACGAAGAAGGGCTCCGTCAGCACCAGGTTCGCGACCAGCGTGTTGTTGAAGTTGTTGCCGTCCGCGGTCTGGTTGTTGAAGGTGGTGTACGGGGCATCGTGACCGACGACGACTTCCTTGCCCGGCTTCACCTTCGGCGCCTTGTAGATGCCGTCCGGCTGCGAACCCTTGGCAGCGGTCAGGACACCTCCGCCCTCCGAGCCGCCGCTGGTACCGCCACCTCCGCCGCAGGCGCTCAGCGCGAGGACCCCAACGGTCATCACGGCGAGCGCGGAGACGGCCTTCGATCTCCTCATGGACACGAGCCCTCCTAGCGCTGGGACAACGCACGGCCGATCGGGGCCATGCTGACCCATCATCAAAGGACGCGCCTTCTCACTGCCCTCGACCGGCGCGTCGGGTTGCACGCTAGGAACCCGACTCGGCGACGGTCATCATCCGCCCGCCGATCGTGACCAAAGGGTAACTCGGATATGACAGAGAGTGACGAGCCGGTTACCGAACGGCAGAGTTCGTTTTCCGAACGGTAACTTACACAGATTTTCCATCGTCAGTACGTAATCTTCAACAAGGCATCCACCCATTCGAACCACAGGTCGCAACACCTTCGGACACCGCTGACACGGCCGGATGGACAGACCGTCACTGCGACGGCTGGATGTGATGACAGGGCGGACTAGCGTCCGGACCCCGCGGGCAGGCCTATATCCGACAACAGAGCGTGACCTTCGGCGAGGTCCCGCGCCCCGTCCGCACCCCCGCGCAGCCCGCCCAGAACAAGCAGCGATCGGGCGAGTTCGAGCCGCTGCCCGAAGCTCCGGTTCAGCTCGACCGCCTCCCGCGCGCGGTGCAGCGCCGCCCCGTGCTCGCCCAGCGCGCGGTGCGCCTTGGCCATCGTCACGAGCACCCGGCCGAGTTCGCGCCGGTACCCCGTCCGCTCCGCCAGCTCGTGCGCGGTGCGTGCGTGTTCCAGCGCCGCGGCCAAGTCCCCGTCGGCAAGATCGACCTGGCTCAGAGCGGCGAGCGCGTCGCACCTTCCCAGCAGGTACCCCGCTCCCGTCGCGATCGCCAGAGCCCCCGTCGCGAACTCCCGGGCGTCCTCCGGCTCCACCCTCGCCAACGCGTGCTCGGCGAGCAGCGTCAGCGCCTCCGCCTCCTGTTTGCGATCACTGGTCTCCCGGCAGATCAGCAGGGCGGTCCTGGAGTCGTCCTCAGCACCGTCCAGACGTCCTAGCGTGAGCAGTGCCTCGCTCCGGACCAGCAACGTCCGGGCCTGCGATCCGACGTTGCCCGTCTGCTCGCAGAGTTGGACCCCCCGGTCGGCGAAGTCGAGGGCGAGCGCCAGGTCACCGGCGGCGAGGCTCATCTGGCTCAGGCTGCTGAGGCACACCACCTCCCCCACGTGCGAGCCAACCTGGCGCCACAGCTCGAACGACCGTTCGAAGTGCGCCAGTGCTTCCGGCACGCTCCGCGAGTCCGCGCACACGCTGCCCAGGTTGATCAGCGTGGCTGCTTCGCCGTATGCCGAACCCACCTCGCGATGAGCCGCGAGCGCCCTGGTGAGCACATCGAAGGCAAGGTGCAACCGACCCGCGTCGTAGTACGCCCCGCCGAGGTTGCCCAGGGTGCTCGCCTGCCCGCGCAGGTTCCCCAGCTCCTGGTGGACCGCGAGCGCCCGCCCGTACTCGTCGATCGCCGAGGTGTAGTCGGCAAGACTCCAGTTCAGCCCAGCGAGGGAGTGCAGCATCGCCGCTTCCGCTTCCCGGTTCCCGGTCCGCTGGGCGACGAGAAGACCGGCCTCGCAAGTGGCGTGGCGTTCGCTGACCAAGCGATGCGACCGGAGGAACGGGGCAACGGCCTTGGCGAGGCGCCACGCGATCTCGTCGCCCTGCTCAGCCGCGGTTTCGACGACAGCGACGATGTTCGCGGTCTCCGCTGCGAGCCACGCCGACGCGAGCCGGTCGTCAGCGAAGGTCAACCCGGCGGCGACACTGTCCTTCCGCGTTTCCTGGGCCTCCGGGAAGACCGTGTTCACCGCGGCCAGCGTCGAACTCAGGTACCAGGCGTGAAGCCGTTCCCGCCACCGCGCCGAGTCGTCATCCGATTCCGCGCGTTCGGCGGCGTAGACCCGCAGCAGGTCGTGGAAGTGGTACCGATCGTCGGCCCAGCGTTGCAGCAAACTGGCCTGCACCAACGTTTCCAGCGAAGCACGCGCGGCGGACGCGGAGTCGTCGATCAGCGTGGCGACGGCGTCGACGGAGAAGTCCGTGCCGGGGAGCACTCCGAGCATGCGGAACAACCGCGCGCCCTCCGCTGACAGCGCCCGGTACGACGAGGCGAAAGCGGTGCGCACCGCGGCCTGGCTGTCGTTCACGATCTCCAGGCCGCCGAGGCGGTCCTCCTCGCGCAGCTGCCGGACGAACCACGCCACATCGGGCTCGTCCCAACGGAACATCTGCGCGGCGGCGATGCGCAGGGCGAGCGGGAAGTGCCCGCAGAGCTCGGCCAGCTCCCCGACAGCGGAGGCTTGCGCCGTGACGAGGTCCGCGCCGAGCATGTGGGTGAACAGCGCGAACGACTCCGGCGCGCTCAGCTGGGGGACCTCGATCCGCCGGACGCCCTCCAGCTCCGGCAAGGTGTTCCTGCTGATCAGCACGAACCGCGGGCCGTCGAACAGCAACGGCCGGACCTGCTCCGCGGAGGCGATGTTGTCGAGGACGACGAGCAGGACGCGCTTGCCCAGCAGTTCCCGGTAGCGCGCGGCGAGGTCGTCGGGCTCGGTCGGGATCTGCTCGGGCGGCAAGCCGATGGAGCGCAACACGTGCGCGATCGCGTCGTCCGGCGTGAGCGGTTCGCCAGGACCGAAGCCGCGCATGTTCACGTACAGTTCTCCGTCCACAGAGGACAGAGACTGGCCGTGGCGAACCGCGAGCGCGGTCTTGCCGACGCCGGGCGGACCGGACAGCAGCACAGTGTCCCCTCGGGACAACTGATCCAAAAGCCCGGCACGGCCGACGAAACCGGGTTGGTCAGGGGGCAGCTGGCGCGGGCGGTGGTAGACGAAAGCCGGCTCACGCGGCTCGTGCAGCTCCTTGAGCCGGTCGAGCACCCGGACGCGGCTGTCGGCGACGGGCTTCGCGCTGCTCAGCAAGGTTTTCGAGGGCACATCCGCCAGCAGGTCGCCGCGCCACAGGTCGAGCGCAGCGGTGTAGGCGGTCTCCGCCGCATCGCGGTTTCCCCGCGCCGCCTCGCGAAGCCCTTGCCGGGCAAAGCGTTCGAAGTCCTCCACGTCGAGCGCACCTGCCGGGAGCCGGATGAGGAACCCGTCGGGAACAGCGCCGATCAGATCCCGGTCGCCCAGCACCTTGCGCAGGCGGGTCACGTACGTGTGCACCGTCTGCGTCGCACCGGCGGGCGGGTCCTCCGGCCAGAGGAAGCGGATCAGCTCCTCGGTCGGCACGACCCTGTTGGCGCGCAACAACAAAGCCGCGAGGAGGACGCGCTGCTTGCCCGAGCGCACCGGGATCTCCGCCTTGTCGGCCACGACCCGCAGCGGGCCGAGCACTCCGAAGCGGAGGCTCACTTCGTCGGCGGGGGCGTCGGGGTCGCGGTGCTGGAGGTGGGGACCGGCACCCGTTTCCAGTCGGCCGCCTCGACGAACGGCCCGGCCAGCGGTGGTCCCGCTGTCACCCCCGACACCTCCGGCCGCGTCACCAGGGTGTCGCTGAGCTGGAACAACGGGATGGACACCGCCTGCTGCCAGAGCGCGGCCTCGATCCCGGGCAGCGCGTCGGCCAGGGGCATCGACCCGGTCAGCGCGCCGTCGATCACCGGTTGCAGGGCGCGGTCGCAGAAGCTCGCGGGGTTCGGGCGGCCCGCCGGGACGGCGCCGTCACCCTCGTTCTCCGTCCAGCAGCCGAAGTTCGAGGCCAGCACCGTCGCCGGATCGTCGCCGAAGACCTGCGGCACCACCGCGATGTCCACACCGCTGTCCACCGGCACGCCGGGTTGCGGCGCCGCGGGCGAGAGCATGTCGCCGTAGAGCTGGTCGCCGACCGAGGTGACCACGCGCGCCGGGATCGACGCGCCCGCGAGCTGGCGCTGGAGCTGGTGGGCGACCATCACGTACGGCTCGTTCTCCGCGGGTGCCGCGATGATCAGGTTGAGCTGCTGGCCGTTGCGCATCCACGCGCCCGCCTGCTGGGTGTACCCGGCCTCGACCATCAACCGCTCGACGGCGGTCAGGTCCGGCTTGCCGCTGCCTGGGATGCCGGGGGGCATCGTCGCCTTGTAGCCGCGCTGCGAGGGCGCGTAGACGTGCGCGTCCGCGCGCAGCTGGGCGGACGGTCCCCCGCCGGTGCCGACGCCGATCAGCGCGTCGCGGTCGATCGCCGCGGCGACGGCGGCGCGGACCCGGGAGTCGGCGAGGCGGGCGCTCGCCGGGCGCAGCAGCAACTGGAGCACGGTCGGGCGCGGCACCGTGGTCAGCGAGACGGTCTTGCCCAGCTCCTTCAGCGACTCCATCGCGATCTGGTCCGGGCGCAGCAACGACATCTGGTCGTTGCCGCTGCGCAGGGCCGACACCAGGCCGTTGTGGTCGCTCTTGCGGAGCACGATGCGGTCCAGCACCGCGGGCTGGTCCCAGTACCGGTCGTTGCGTTCGAGGACGACCTCACCGCGGTCGACGTCGACGCTCTTCAGCGTGAACGGGCCGCCGGAGGCCGGGAAGCTGCTGTCCATCGCACCGAGCCAGCCGCCGGGGGCGTCCTTGAGCAGGTGCGCGGGCAGCAGGTTGGTGAACAGCGAGCGCCACCCCGGGTAGGGCTTGCGGAAGGTGACCTCGACGGTCTTGCCGCTGTCCCGCGACGCGACGCCGGAGATCAGCCGGTAGCCCGCCGCGTTCACCACGCCCGGCGCGGTGCGCATCTGCTGCCAGAGGTAGTCGAAGTCCTCGGCGGCGATCGGCGCGCCGTCGGACCAGGAGGCGTCACGGCGCAGCGTGTAGGTGACCGTGAACGGCTCGGTCTTGGTGACCTGGGCTGAGCTGGCGATTGTGCGGTCCAGCACCGGCGAGCCGTCCGGGCCGGGCCGGTGCACCGAGGGCAGCAGCAGCGCGCCCAGCGTGCTGGTCAGCGCGGACTGGTCGGCGAGGGTGTGCGGGTTGAAGCCGCGGTTGAGGGTGTCGATCCCGACGACGACCTCGGTGAGGTTCGGCGTCCTGGACGGCGTGATGCTCGGGGTGGAGGTCACCAGTTGCGGCGGCGGCAGATCGGTGCACGCGCCTGCCCCGGTCAGGGCCGCGCACAGCACGGCGAGCAACCGCCGCCTCGATCTACCGGATCTCTTCTCCCCTGGGGAGCCCACGCGGCACACCTCCCATGGCTCGTGTCGTGATCAGGCATCCCCGCAGCCGTTGTCCCGGCCATGTCGGAAGGACATGTCGCACACGAGGTTGCCAGACGGGGCGCCCGGCGTGGTCAGCGGTACCCCGACCCCCGGTCACCAACCTACTTGGGGTTGGTCCCTCCCGTGCTGACGTGCCACGTCGGCTTCCGGTTGCATCCAGTTGATGATCTTGGTCGACTTCCGCCCCACCGGGTGGCCCCCGACGACCGAGGGCCCCACCGGGATCGTCCGGCGGGGCCCGTCAGGTGCGAGTCCTAGTTCATGCGCTTGGCGCGGGCGCGCTCGCGGCCGCGCAGGTGTGAGTCCAGCACCAGCTTGCGCACCCGGATGACGCTCGGCGCGACCTCGACGCACTCGTCGGAGGCGCAGAACTCCAGTGCCTCCTCCAGGCCCAGCTTGCGCGGGCGGGCCAGGCGCTCCAGCTCGTCACCGGTGGAGGAGCGCATGTTGGTCAGCTTCTTCTCGCGGCAGACGTTGACGTCGAGGTCCTCGGCGCGCGGGTTCTCCCCGACGACCATGCCCTCGTAGGCGTCCGCGCCGGGCTCGACGAAGAAGGTGCCGCGGTCGGCCAGCTGGATCATCGCGTAGGCGGTGATCGCCCCGGTCCGGTCGGCGACCAGGGAGCCGGTGTGCCTCGCCCGGATCTCGCCCGCCCACGGGAAGTAGCCCTCGAAGACGTGGTTGGCGATGCCGGTGCCGCGGGTCTCGGTGAGGAACTCGGTGCGGAAGCCGATCAGGCCGCGGGCCGGGATGACGTACTCCAGCCGGATCCGGCCGGTGCCGTGCCCGCCCATGGTCTCCATCTGGCCCTTGCGGTTGGCCAGCAGCTGGGTGATCGCGCCGAGGTGCTCCTCCGGCGAGTCGATGGTCAGCCGCTCGAAGGGCTCGCAGAGCTTGCCGTCGATGGTCTTGGTGACCACCTGCGGCTTGCCGACGGTGAGCTCGAAGCCCTCCCGGCGCATGGTCTCCACCAGGATGGCCAGCGCCAGCTCGCCGCGGCCCTGCACCTCCCAGGTGTCGGGGCGCTCGGTGGGCAGCACGCGCACGCTGACGTTGCCGACCAGCTCGGCGTCCAGCCGCGACTTGACCATGCGGGCGGTCAGCTTGGTGCCGCCGTTGCGCCCGGCCAGCGGCGAGGTGTTCACGCCGATGGTCATGGAGATGGCCGGCTCGTCCACGGTGATCCGGGGCAGTGGGCGCGGGTCGTCCAGGTCGGCGAGGGTGTCGCCGATGGTGATCTCCGGGATGCCCGCGATGGCGACCAGGTCACCGGCGATGGCCTCCTCGGCGGGAACCCGCTCCAGGGCGTCGGTGATCAGCAGCTCGGTGATCTTGACGCGCTGGGTGGAGCCGTCCTCGCGGCACCAGGTGACCTGCTGGCCCTTCTGGATGCGGCCCGCGTGCACGCGGCAGAGCGCGATGCGGCCGAGGAAGCTGGAGGCGTCCAGGTTGGTGACCAGCGCCTGCAGCGGCGCGTCCACGTCGGCCTTGGGCGCGGGCACGTAGTCCAGCAGGACCTTGAACAGCTCGTCCAGGTTCTCCGTCTCCGGCAGCTCGCCGTCGCCGGGCTGGGCCAGCGACGCGCGGCCCGCGCGGGCGGAGGCGTAGATGACCGGCAGGTCCAGGATCGCGGCCTGGTCGACCTCGATGCCCGCGGACTCCAGGTCGGTCGCCAGCTCCAGCAGCAGGTCGTGGGTCTCCTCGACGACCTCGGAGATCCGGGCGTCCGGGCGGTCCACCTTGTTGACCACGAGCACCACCGGCAGCCCGGCGGCCAGGGTCTTGCGCAGCACGAAGCGGGTCTGCGGCAGCGGGCCCTCGGAGGCGTCCACCAGCAGCACGACGCCGTCGACCATGGACAGGCCGCGCTCGACCTCGCCGCCGAAGTCGGCGTGGCCGGGGGTGTCGACGACGTTGATGGTCACCGGGCCGTCGGGGGTCTCCCGGCGCACCGCGGTGTTCTTCGCGAGGATGGTGATGCCCTTCTCGCGCTCCAGCTCCCCGGAGTCCATGACCCGGTCGACCAGCTCGGCGCGGGCGGAGAAGGCGCCGGACTGCCGCAGCATGGCGTCGACGAGGGTGGTCTTGCCGTGGTCGACGTGCGCCACGATGGCGACGTTGCGCAGATCAGTCCTGGTGCGTTCGGTCGTCGGTGCGGTGGGCACGCGGGGGCTCCTTGAGTGAAATGCCAGGGGGCGGCCACCGGCTCCTACGCGCACGTGACCCACTTGGAGGATAGCTCCTGACGGAGCGTGGTCCCGACCACCCACAAGATCAGGCAAGCCTAACCTATCCTGTCCTGACGGAGCCGGACGACACGGGAGGAGGGCACGCATGGGCAAGGGAAAACTCAAGAAGAAGTGCTGCCGCTCGAAACCTCGATGCAAGCGTTGCCCAGTCCTCGCGTTATTGAAGGATAAAGAGAAGGCAAAGAAAAAGAAGTCCAAGTAAAGGACACCCGCCGGTCCTGGACTCCAGGAGACCGGCGGGACGCAGTAGTCCTCTAATGGGTGAACCCCGACTGGTTCTCGATCAGGACGCCTCGCCGAGCGCCTCGTTGTAGGCGAGCATGCCCTTGTCGGTCCTGGTGCAGCGGAAGTCGATCACCTGATACCTGGCCATCCTCCGCAGCACCAAGGGATCCCTGGCCAGGATCGCGTCCAGCTTGCCGCGGGCCATCGGCCGCGCGATGATCACCCGGCCCTCTCCGCCCGGCCGGCCGCCGGAGGCCAGGAAAAAGCCCGATTCGTACTGTTTCGTCACCCATTCCGCATGTTCCGCAAGAAGGTAGTCGATCTCGTCAACGGGGGCCGTGTAGGTCAGCAGCGCTATATACATGCCAATGACGGTAGGACCAGCTGATCTTCGGGTCGATAATTCTCCGTGATAGAATCTGAAAGTATGCGCATTCTTTATCTGTGCAGGCACGGGTTCCGGCGGACATAAGGATCAATTGCGCATTCCCGACACTTCGGCCGCCGCGCAGGCGCGCTCGCTGTGTCGAGGGTCTCCTCCCGGCCCGCCTTCCGAGCGGCCCGCAGTGACCGACCTCCCCGGCAGTCAGGGCGCTGCGGTCAGCAGCTCCCCGATGTCGGGCAGCAGCGCGATGTCCGGGTCGAGCCAGTCCAGCTCCGCGATGCGGTCGGCCGGAACCCACTCCACGGCGAGGTGTTCCAGGGCTTCGGGCAGCTCGTCGCCGTCGGCGAGGGTCGCCGCGTACGTGCGCATCACGTAGCCCTTGGGCAGCGGCACGTCCGGGCCGACGCGCTCGCCGACCCTGATCCGCGCGCCCAGCTCCTCCACGCATTCGCGGACCAGGGCGGCCTCGTCCGTCTCCCCCGCCTCCACTCGCCCGCCCGGCAGCTCCCACCGCCCGGCGAGGTGTTCCGGGTAGGACCGCTGCTGGGCGAGCACATGTCCTTTGTGGACGATCGCGGCGGCGACCACGACCGGCGCGGCGACCAGCTCGGCGATCCGCGACCGCAGCGCCGCTCCCCTGCGCCGCAGCAGCCGCAGCACGAACCGTCGCATCAGCAGCACGTCGGCGACCGAGCCGAGCGGTCCCCACGGCGAAACCCAGTGCACCGAGTCGGTGACCAGCGTTCCCGCGCCCGTCTCCGCCAAGGTGATGTCGTGCCGCAGCTCCCGCACGAGCTGGTCGGAGGAAGCCAGCTCCGAGGCCAGACCGGTGTCGTCAACGCGCACGATCTTGGTGCGCATCGGGACGCGGACACCGGGCACGAGCGGGACCTGGAAGCTCAGCACGTCACCGGTGCAGAGCAGATCGCCGCGGGCCGTGGTGCCGGCGCGCGGACCGGTCGCGCGGACAACGGCGACATCGCGAACCGCGGCCGCCACGGTGCGGATCGGCGCGTCGACGAGCAGGGTGGACCTCAGAACCGGCACGCGCCCGATCTTGGCACGTCAGAACTTGTGGGTGTGCCAGCGGATCTCCAGCCGGGCGCCGCCCTCGGGCGAGGCCCCCGCGCGCACGGTGCCGTCCCTGCGGTGCACGACGTCGGCCACCATCGCCAGGCCGAGGCCCGCTCCGCCGGAGTCGCGGTCCCGCGCGCCGTGCACGCGGTAGAACCGGTCGAACACGCGCTCCCGGTGCTCCGGCGGGATGCCTTCGCCGTCGTCGTCGACCACGAGGCGCGTCTGCGGCCCGGCGGGCAGCACCATCACGCGCACCTGCGTCCTGGCGTAGCGGCGCGCGTTGCGCAGCAGGTTGTCGAGGACCAGCTCGACCTCCTGGCCGGTGGCGCGCACCCACACCGGGACGAACGTCTCCACGCGGACCAGTGGCCCGTCATCCGGCTGACGGCGCACGACGTCGCGGACCAGCCCGGTCAGCTCGACGGCGTCCACCGGCGGGAGCGCGGCCGTGTCGGACCGGGCCAGCTTCAGCAGGTGGTCGACGACCTCGGAGAGCCGTTCCGCCTCGATGGCGATCTCTTCGAGGACTTCCTGGGCCGCGTCGGGATCGGGGTAGGCGACGGCGACCTCGGCCTGGGCGCGGATGGAGGCGACCGGGGAACGGAGTTCGTGCGCGGCGGCGCCGCTGAACTGGCGCATCCGTTCCGCCGACTCGTCGCGCCTGGCGAGCAGGCTGTTCAGGGCTTCGGCCAGGGAGTGGAGTTCGTCGCGGGCTTCCGGCAGCGGCAACCGCTCCCCGGCGGGCAGGGCTTGGGCGGCCGAGCGCAGCCGCTCCACCGGCCGCAGCGACCAGCGCACCGTGACCCACGCGGTGAACGCGACGGCCGCGGTGCCGAGCAGGGCGACGGGCACGAACCAGCCGACGATGTTCTCGAACAGCCTGAGGTTGTCGCCCGCGTCCAGCCCGGCCAGCACGAGCCGCTGCGATCCGTCGGGCGCGCTGACGACGGTCGGCTTCCACCTGGTCGAGTTGTAGTTGCGGTAGACCGTCAGCGGTTCCCCGGCGAGCAACGTGCGGACTTCCGACGGGTAGAGGTCTACTTGACTGCTGCCGTCAACGGGCTCGCCCGCCGTGTTGAGCACCCGGATCAGCACCGCGCCCGCCTGGGTCGCGGTGGGTTTGCCCTCGGCGACCGAGCTGGACGCGGACAGCAGCACGTTCCTGAGCTGGTTGTCCATCTGGTCGGTGAGGCCCTTGGTCAGCACAGTCGACATGACCTGCGCCAGCACCAGGAAGCCGCCGAGCGCCGCGGCGGCGGCGACCATCGTGATGCGCCCGCGCAGGCTGCGGCCGCGCCACCAGCGCAGAACTCTCATGTCTCGGACACGGTCTCGTCGACCGCGAGGTAACCGTGTCCCCGGACAGTGCGCACGAGGTGCCCGGCTCCGGCGGCGTCCAGCTTGCGGCGGAGGTAGCCCACGTACACCTCGACGGCGTTGCGCGTGGCCGCCTGCTCATCGCCCCACACCGCGCGCAGCAGATCGTCCTTGCCGACGACGGTGCCCGCGCGCCCGGCCAGCGCGGTGAGCAGGGCGTACTCCCGCGGGCTGAGCGGGACCGGCTCGCCGTCCCAGATCACCTCGCGCGCGGCCTGGTCGATCTCCAGGCGGCCGAGGCGAAGCCGGGACCGGCCCGAGCCGCCCTCGGCCGCGTTGCGCCGCAGCAGCGCCTTGACCTGCGCGACCAGCACCATGAACGAGAACGGTTTGACGATGTAGCCGTCGGCGCCCAGGTCCAGCCCGTCGGCCTGGTCGACCTCGCCGTCCTTGGCGGAGAGCATCAGCACCGGAGTGGTGACACCGTCCGCGCGCAGCTGCTGGAGCACCCGGTAGCCCGACAGCCCCGGCAGCATGATGTCCAGCAGGACGAGGTCGAACGCGCCGGTCAGCGCCGCACGCAGGCCGCTGGGGCCGTCCTCGGCGGTGACCACGTCCATGCCTTCGGCGCGCAGCCCCCGCTGGAGGGCCCTGCGCACTCCGACCTCGTCGTCCACTACGAGCACCCGTGGCTTCACGTGCACAGCATGCCCTTAGCTGAGAGTCTTGTGGTTCACCTCTCAGCGCTATCTCAGCGTGCGGTGGCGGTCTCAGGTCTATCTCAGCGTGGTGCGGGCACTGTCGTCATCACACGGAGGGAAACCCGTCCGAGGAGGAGACGAACATGGATCGGAAGAAGGCCACAGTCGCCGCGGCCACCGTCGGCGCGCTCGCCGGTGCGGTCGGGCTGACCGTGCTGGCCATGCCCTCTGGCGCGGGTGCCGCTCCCGTGCTGCCGCCGGTGAACCCGGAGCAGCTGGTGCAGTCGGTGCTCAGCCAGAAGGAGATTCCGGCGCTGGGGGGCACCGTCGAGGGCAAGACCAACCTCGGTATTCCCGCCATCCCGAACCTCCCGCAGGAGCTCAGCGGGATGTCCGCGAAGATCTGGTCCGACGGTGCCGGCAAGTCCCGCATCGCCACCAGCAAGACGGGCAGCGAGAAGATCGCGGTCAACGACGGCACCACCGCGTGGAGCTACGACTCCAGCACGAAGGTCGTCACCAAGTTCACCTACGACAAGTCCAAGGCCCCGAAGGAACGCCCCGAGGAGCTGAACGACCCGGCCGCCGCCGCGAAGAAGCTCATCGACGTGATCCGGCCGAACAGCAGCATCTCGGTGGACGGCACGGCGAGCGTGGCCGGCCGCGACGCCTACGAGCTGGTGCTCGCCCCGGCGCCGACCGAGCGCACGCTGCTGCGCGAGGTCCGCATCGCCGTGGACGCCGAGAAGCGCATCCCGCTGCGGGTGGTCGTGCTGGCCAACGGCTCCAGCGATCCGGTCGCCCAGCTCGGCTTCACCAAGCTGGACATCGGCGCCCAGGACCCGAAGCTGTTCACCTTCACCCCGCCCGCGGGCTCGAAGGTCGAGGACGCCACCGGCAAGGCCAAGGAGTTCGAGTCCGAGCACCGCGAGGAGTTCGAGAAGAACCACAAGCCGGGCGAGACCCCGAAGCTGCCGGAGAACGAGCTGTTCAAGGTCGTCGGCGAGGGCTGGGACACCACCGTCGCCGGGCGCCTGCCCAAGCAGGAGCAGAGGCCCAAGGACTCCGACGCCAAGGCCGGGGCGCAGAACCCGATCGACCTGGTCAAGCAGTTCGGAACCAGGGCTGAGGGTCCGTGGGGCAAGGGCTACCTGATCACCACCAAGGTCGGCACCGGTCTGCTCACCGACGACGGCCGCTTCGCCGCGGGCGCCGTCCCGTCCCAGGTGCTCATCGAGGCGATCGGCACCGTGAAGTGAGCCTGAGCACCGAGCCGCTTGCGGTGACCGGTGCTGCGGGGGCGGCGGAGTCCGCCGCCCCCGCTCTCGCGGCCCGTACCAGTGGACTACGCAAGGTCTACGGACGCACCGTCGCGGTCGACTGCGTCGACCTGGAGGTCCCGCAGGGCGCGGTGCTCGGCCTGCTGGGGCCCAACGGCTCCGGCAAGACCACGACGATCAGGATGCTGCTCGGCCTGACCAGGCCGAGCGCGGGCAGCGTCGAGCTGCTCGGGGTGCCCATGCCCGACGGCGCGGACCGCGCGCTGCCGCACGTGGGCGCGCTGGTGGAGGGGCCGGGTTTCCACCCGTTCCTGTCCGGCCGGGAGAACCTGCGCCGCTGCGCCGCCGCCGAACCGCTGCTGCCGACCGGGGGGATCTCCAGGGCCGTCGACGAGGCGCTGGAGCGGGTCGGTCTCGCGGCCGCGGCCACGCGCAAGTACCGGGGGTACTCGCTCGGCATGAAGCAGCGGCTCGGCCTGGCCGCCGCGCTGCTGGTGCCGAGGCGGCTGGTGGTGCTCGACGAGCCCACGAACGGGTTGGACCCCGCGGGTACCAGGGAGATCCGCGGCGTCATGGCCCAGCTGCACGAGTCCGGGACGACGGTGGTCGTGTCCTCGCACCTGCTCGCCGAGGTCGAGGCGACCTGCACGCACGTCGCGGTGCTGCACCAGGGCACCGCGGTGGCGCAGGGCGGGCTGCAGGAGCTGCTCGACGCCGGGACGCCGACCCTCACAGTGTCCACAGAGGACGTTCAGCTCGCCGTGGATACCCTGCGGGACAACCGCATTCCGTTCAAGTTGGATGTGGACGGTGTGCGGATCGAACTGGTGACGACGACCTCGCAGCAGGTGATCGAGAAGCTGGTGCTCGCCGGGGTGGGCGTGCGTGAGGCGCGCCGCGAGCGGACCGGCCTCGAGGAGCTGTTCGCCCGGCTCACCGAGTCCGACGTGCGGGAGGGGTCATGACCACGGCGACGATCGCTTCACCGCAGCTGCTGGAGAAGACCCCTCGGGCGCCCTTGGGCAGGCTGTTGCGGTCGGAGCTGCGGTGGGTGCTGCGGCGGCCGAGGACGCTGGCGGCGCTCGGCGTGCTCGCGCTGGTCCCGATCGGGCTCGGCGTGCTGATGTCGATGCTGGACCTCGGCGGGGCGCCGCTGCAGGGCCCACCGGTGCTGGCGTCCTTGCTGGGCAACGGGATGGTGCTGCCGCTCGCGGCGATGACCATGGCGATGCCGCTGCTGATGCCGATGATCGTCTCGATGACCGCGGCGGACGCGATCGCGGGCGAGTCCTCCCACGGCACCCTGCGCGGCCTGCTGATCGCTCCGATCGGCCGCACCAGGCTGGTCGCGGTGAAGGCCGTCGGCGTGGCCGCGGTGACCGCGATCGCCGTGGCGGTGCTCGCCCTCCTGGGCATCACTGCCGGCGTCGTCTTCACCGGCACCACCGAGTTCACGTCGCTGTCGGGGACCTCACTGACCTTCGCGGAGGGGATCGGGCGCGTCGGCGTCGCGGCCGCGTGGGTGTGGCTGCAGATGTTCGCGGTGGCGGCGGTCGCGCTGGCGCTGTCCTCGTTCACCGACCACCCCCTCGTGGTGCTGGCAGTGATGATGGGCTCGCTGATCGTCTTCGCGGTGCTCGGAGGGATCGCGGACCTGTCATGGCTGCACCCGGTGCTGCTGACGACGGGGTGGACGTCGGTGATCGACGTGATCCGCGACCCGATGGAGACCACCACGCTGGTGCAGAGCGGGGTCCGGGCGCTCTGCTACATCGTGATCGGACTGTCAGCCACCGTGGCGCGCATGGCGACCAAGGACAGCTGACTCGGCCACCGGCGAGCCGCAGCAGGGGCAGCTCGCCGGCTCACCGGGACTGGTCGTGCGGCCGAGGAACGCGGCGACATCGGCGTCGACGGGGTGGCGCCAGACCTCGTCAGGCGTTCCCGTCTGCACGACCTTTCCTTTGCGCATCAAGGCGATTCGATCAGCCAGAGCGAAGGCCTCGTCGTGGTCGTGGGTCACCAGGAGGGCGGTGGCGCCCGCCCGGCGCAGGAGCACGGCGAGGTCCGCCGCCAGCTGCTCGCGCAGTGCGCGATCCAGTGCGGACAACGGTTCGTCGAGCAACAACAGCTTCGGCCGGGGCGCGAGGGCGCGCGCCAACGCCACGCGCTGCTGCTCTCCCCCGGACAGCTCGGTGGTGCGCCGCGAGCCGTAGCCGGGAAGGCCGACCAGGTCGAGGAGTTCCGCGACGCGCTCGGCCTGGGCCTTCTTGTCCACGCCCCGCATACGCAGTCCGAACGCGACGTTGCCCGCTACGTCGCGGTGCGGGAACAGTTGACCGTCCTGGAAGACCAGGCCGAACCCGCGCCGGTGGACCGGCACCGCGGCCAGGTCCGTCCGATCCCACTCCACCGTGCCGGAGTGCGCGCGTTCCAGGCCCGCGACCGCGCGCAGCAGGGTCGACTTGCCGCAGCCGGAGGGCCCGAGCAGCGCGAGCACCTCACCGTCGGCGATCTCCAGATCCACGTCGGAGACGGCGACTGTCTGTCCGTAGTGGACACTGAGGGAACTGAGCCGGAGGCCCATCAGAACTCTCCAAGGGCTTCGGTGCCGACGCGGACACGCTCGATCAACGCGACCGCGGCAACTGTGACGATCATGAGCAGCACGCACGACGCGTAGGCCATCTGCACGTTCAGCTCGCCCGGCCGGGAGATCAACCGGGAGATCGCCACCGGCAGGGTCGGCGCGTCCGGCCGCACCAGGAAGCTGGTCGCACCGAACTCACCGAGCGCGACCACGTAACCGAATCCCGCGGCGGCGAGCAGGGACCGCCCCGCGAACGGCAGGTCGACCTCGCGCCACACCCGCAGTGGCGACGCGCCGAGCGTCGCGGCGGCCTGGCGGAGGCGGTCGTCGATCGCCCGCAACACCGGCAACACGGTCCGGATGATCAGCGGCATCACCACGAGCGCCTGCGCGAACGGCACCAGGACAGGCGACGAACGGAGATCACCGGGCAACGCGTCCATCGTGACGAGGTAACCGAAACCAACGGTCACCGCGGACACGCCGAGCGGGAGCATCAGCACCATGTCCATCGCCTCGGCGAGCCGTCCGCGGCGCCGGCGGAGCTGCGACAGCACCACCGCGGCGAGCACTCCGAGGAACATCGCGAGGAGCGTCGCGTCGAACGCGGTCCCCAGGGAGTTCACCGCGGCGTCGAGCCCTGACACGCCCAAGGTCGACTTCGCCGCGTCGCCGGCGAGCGCCGTGTAGCCCGCGAAGCTCCAACCGTCCCTTGTGGACAGCGACTGGGCGATCAACGAGAACACGGGCAGCAGGAGGAGAACCACCACCGCGACCGCGGACCCGACCACGATCCACTCAGCCCCTTCGGGGCGCCGAGCCGTCTCCGTGCGGCTGCGCAACGCCAGCGCGGTCTCGCGCTTGCGCCGCGCGATGGCTCCGACGAGGAGTGCGCCGACCACGGCGACGAGCTGCAAGAGGGACAGCGCGGAGGCTCCCGGAAGATCCAGCAGCTGCACCGTGCGGAGGTAGATCTCGGTCTCCAACGTCCGGTACTCGGAACCGCCGAGCACCAGGACTACCCCGAAACTCGTTGCGCAGAAAAGAAAAACAACGGCCAGGGCCGATCCGATCGCGGGCGCCAGCGCGGGCAGGGTCACCGAGGTGAAGGCGCGCCAACGGGAAGCGCCCAGTGCGCGTGCGGCGTCCTCGGCCCGGCGGTCGAGGTTCGCCCACAGACCACCGACCGTGCGAGCCACCACCGCGACGTTGAAGAACGCGTTGGCCAGCACGATCGCGAACACGCCACCGTCACCGAGCACCGACCGGAAAGCCATGCCCACCACCAGTGTGGGCAACACGAACGGGATCGTGACGATCAACCGGACCAGCGCCCGCCCGCGCACCGCACAGCGCGCGAGCAGGTAGGCAACCGGGAGCCCGGCGAGCAGGGCGACCACTGTGGACGCTGCCGCCTGGCCGAGCGTGAAAGCGACGAGGTCCCAGGTCTGCGGGTCCGCGAGCACCGCGCCGACCCCGGCCTCGCGCAACCCCAGGCCGAGGATCGCGGCGACCGGCCAGGCGAAGAACACGACGAGGAACAGCAGGGGAACCGCTGCTCCTACGCCAAGGGAGATCTTCGTGCCGCGCACCGTCAGCCCTGCACGACCGACCGCCACTGGGTGAGCCAACGCTCACGGTCGCGGTCGACCTGCTGGGCCGGCAACTCCAGCGCCTTGGCGGGCAGCGGGGCGGCCACCTGCCAGGACTGCGGCAGGGCGACGCCTTCCCGAGCCGGGTAGACGAACATCTGCTCGGCCAGCTGCGACTGCACCTTGTCCGACAGCAGGAAGTCCACGACCTTGCGCGCGCCGTCGACGTTCTTCGCGCCGTTGAGCACGCCCGCGTACTCGACCTGGCGGTAGCACCCGGACAGCAGCGCCTTGGTGCGCGGCTTGCCGTCCTGACCGACCTCGGCCGACGGCGACGAGGCGTAGGAGACGACCAGCGGGCGCGGTCCCTTGCCGGAGGAGCCGGAGAAGTCCTGGTTGTAGCTCTCCTCCCAGCCGCCCGCGATCTTGACCCCGTTGGCCTTGAGCTTGGTCCAGTACTCCGCCCAGCCCTGCTCGCCGAAGGTGGCCACGGTGGTGAGCAGGAACGCCAGCCCGGGCGAGGAGGTCGCCGGGTTCTGCACGACGAGCAGGCCCTTGAAGCGCGGGTCGGTCAGGTCCGCGAGC
The DNA here is from genome assembly GCF_900103775.1 of Allokutzneria albata. Lineage (GTDB taxonomy): Bacteria > Actinomycetota > Actinomycetes > Mycobacteriales > Pseudonocardiaceae > Allokutzneria > Allokutzneria albata. The sequence continues at coordinate 5,393,479 of NZ_LT629701.1, forward strand.
GAGGTGGGCTCGGGAATGCCGCGTTGGGCGAGGAAACCGGTGTCGATGTTGAGGCACACGTCACCGACGTCGACGGCACTGAGCCGGTCCTCGCCACCGGCGACGGCGTAGCGCTGCGCCCCCTTCGCGGCCTCCGGGCTCTTGTACGGCTGGAGCAGGTTCTGGCCGAGCGCGCGGGAGGCGTAGGTGGAGTCGATGCCGTAGACCGCGTCGGCCAGCGGGTTGCCCTTGGTCAGCACGAGCTGGTTGGTCATCTCGCCCGCGTCGCCGCGACGGCTGATCTCGATGGTGATGCCGGTGTTCTTGGTGAACTCGTCCAGCACCGGCTTCGGCAGCGCGAACGAGTTGTGCGTCACCAGGACGACCTTGTCACCGCTCGTGGCCGCTCCGTTGCCACCCGTCAGCGAACAGCCGCTGACCAGCGCGAGCACCAGCAGCGCTACGAGTGTTCTGCTCCGCATTCCGTCCCTCCCGGTCGCCGTTGTCGTGACCACGAGGCACCGCGAGCGGCGCGCAACCTCCCTACACCGGCATGATCCGGATCAGGTTCGTACGGTCGAGGGCTGGCGGCCCTCCTCTCAGCCCGGCATACCGGGCTCCCGTGGCACCCCCAGCGTACGTCGGACTCGCGGGCGGCGGGAGCCAGGACCACCATGGAGGCATGGCCGAGCTGCTGAACGACGAACAGGTGACCACGGCGCTGAGCACGCTCCCCGGCTGGCGCCAGGAGGAACGGGCGCTCGTGCGCACCGCGGAGCTGCCGAGCTTCACTGACGCGATCCGCGTGGTGAACCGGGTGGCGGAGATCGCCGAGAACGACGACCACCACCCGGACATCGACATCCGCTGGCGCACGCTGACCTTCCGGTGCTCGACGCACTCCGAAGGCGGTATCACCGCGCTGGACGTGTCGCTGGCCGAGGAGATCGACGGTGTGCTGGACACGCTGGGCTGACCCGCGCTGCCCGGGCCGCGGCGCCGGGGGTCAGACGTTGAAGCGGAAGTCCACCACGTCGCCGTCTGCCATCACGTAGTCCTTGCCCTCCATGCGGACCTTGCCCGCCGAGCGCGCCGCTGCCATCGAACCCGCCTCGACCAGGTCGGCGAAGGAGACGATCTCCGCCTTGATGAAGCCGCGCTCGAAGTCGGTGTGGATGACGCCCGCGGCCTGCGGAGCGGTCCAGCCCTTGCGGATGGTCCACGCGCGGGACTCCTTCGGCCCCGCGGTGAGGTAGGTCTGCATGCCGAGCGTGTGGAAGCCCGCGCGGGCCAGCGAGTGCAGTCCGGGCTCCTCCTGGCCGATGGTCTCCAGCAGCTCGCGGGCGGACTCCTCGTCCAGCTCCAGCAGCTCGGCCTCGACCTTGGCGTCCAGGAAGACCGCGTCGGCCGGGGCGACCAGCTCGCGCAGCTCCTTCTTGCGGGCCTCGTTGGTCAGCACGCCCTCGTCGGCGTTGAAGACGTAGAGGAACGGCTTGGTGGTGAGCAGGTTCAGCTCGCGCAGCTCGGTCAGGTCCACCTCGGCCTGAGCGGCGAAGAGGGTGCGGCCGCCGTCGAGGATGTCCTTGGCCTGCTTGGCCGCCTCCAGCGCCGCGCGCCGGTCCTTCTGGACCCGGGCCTCCTTCTCCAGCCTGGTGAGCGCCTTCTCCAGGGTCTGCAGGTCGGCGAGGATCAGCTCGGTGTTGATCGTCTCGATGTCGGAGACCGGGTCGAAGGCACCGTCGACGTGGATTACGTCCGGGTCCTCGAAGACGCGGACGACCTGGCAGATGGCGTTCGCCTCGCGGATGTTGGCGAGGAACTGGTTGCCCAGCCCCGCCCCCTCGGACGCCCCGCGCACGATGCCCGCGATGTCGACGAAGGACACGGTGGCGGGCACGATCCGCTCGCTGCCGAAGATCTTCGCGAGCTGGTCGAGCCGCGCGTCCGGCAGCGGGACCACACCGACGTTGGGCTCGATGGTGGCGAACGGGTAGTTCGCGGCGAGCACGTCGTTGCGGGTCAGCGCGTTGAACAGGGTGGACTTGCCCACGTTGGGCAGCCCGACGATGCCGAGGGTGAGACTCACGTCTGGGGAGTCTAGGTGCCCGCCCGCACCCGTCCGGCCACGGGCGGCGCAACCGGGTCCGCCCGGGTGATCGCCGCGGCCGATTTCCGCCAGCCGGGGGTCGGCGCTGCTGGCAGCATCGGTGTCGTGCTGGTCGACTCAGAGCGTGCCTACCGGGCCGTCGCCTCCCGCGACGCCCGCTTCGACGGCTGCTTCGTGCTGGCCGTCCGCACCACGGGCATCTACTGCCGCCCGTCCTGCCCGGCGATGACGCCCAAGCGCCGCAACGTCGAGTTCTTCCCGACCACGGCCGCCGCCCAGTCCTCCGGCTACCGGGCCTGCAGGCGCTGCCTGCCGGACGCGGTGCCCGGGTCACCGGAGTGGGACCTGCGCGCCGACCTGGCGTCCAGGGCGATGCGGTTGATCGGCGACGGGGTCGTGGAGCGCGAGGGCGTTCCCGGCCTCGCGCGCAGGCTCGGCTACTCCGAGCGGCACCTGTCCCGGGTGCTCACCGCCGAGCTGGGCGCGGGCCCGCTCGCGCTGGCCCGGGCGCACCGGGCGCACGCCGCGCGCACCTTGATCGAGACGACGGCGCTGCCGTTCGCCGACATCGCCTTCGCCGCCGGGTTCTCCAGCGTGCGCCAGTTCAACGAGACCATGCAGGCCGTCTTCGCCGCATCGCCCTCCGTGCTGCGCGCGGGCGCGCAGAAACGCCGCAGGTCCGACGCACCGGCCGAGCCCAGGACCGGAACGATCACCCTGCGCCTGCCGTTCCGCCCGCCGATGGACGCCGACGGCCTGCTGGCTTTCCTTGCCGCACGGGCGATTCCGGGTGTGGAGCACGTCGAGGCGGGCGTCTACTCCCGCGCGATCGCGCTGCCGCACGGCTCCGCGACCGTGCGCCTGGAGCCGGCGCCGACCCATGTGCACTGCCGCCTCCACCTGGTCGACCTGCGCGACCTGGGCGCGGCCGTGTCCCGGGTCCGCAGGCTGCTCGACCTGGACGCCGATCCGCTCGCCGTGGACGAGGTGTTGTCCGCCGACGCCTCCCTCCGCCCGCTCGTGGCCGCGACGCCCGGGATCCGGGTGCCGGGCACCATGGACGCGCACGAGATGCTGGTGCGCGCCCTGCTCGGCCAGCAGGTGTCCGTGGCCTCCGCCCGCACCGCCGTCGCCGCGCTGACCCGGGTGCTCGGCACTCCCCTGCCGAGCACTCAGCTCCCCACCGCGGAGGACCAGCTGACCACGCTGTTCCCCACCGCGGAGGCCATCGCCGCACGCGGCGCCGAGGTGCTCACCGGCCCGCGCAAACGCGTCGAGACGGTGCTCGCCGCCTGCGCGGCCCTGGCCGACGGCTCGCTGCAGCTGCACATCGGCCGCGACGACAGCGAACTCGTCGCCGAGCTCCAAGAGCTGCCGGGCATCGGCCGGTGGACCGCCGACTACCTGGCCATGCGGGTCCTCGGCACACCCGATGTCCTGCTCGCCACGGACACGGCCATGCGCAAGGGCGCCGGAGCGCTCGGACTACCGTCCGATGTGGACGGTCTCCGGACCCGCGCCAGGTCCTGGCGTCCCTGGCGGTCCTACGCCGGAATGCACCTGTGGCACGCCGCCGCGCCGGCCGCGTCCCCCTCGACCACAAGGAGAACCGCATGAGCACGGCCACTGTCCGTTCCGCCACGGCGCACTCGGCCACGGTGGACACGCCGATCGGGCCGTTCACCGCGATCACCGCCGACGACGGCGTCGTGCTGGCCTCGGGCTGGACCGGAGCCGTCGACGACCTGCTCGCGGTGATCTCGCCCGCGTTGCGCCCGGCCGAGGTCACGTCCCGCGCCGAACTCGGGCCTGTCACCAGGGCCGTCCGCGACTACCACGCCGGTCAGCTGGACGCGGTGGCCGAGGTTCCGGTGCGGCAGCGCGGCGGGGAGTTCATGGAGCACGCGTGGACCGCACTGCGCACCGTGCCCGCGGGGACACCGGTGACCTACGCCGACTACGCCGCTCTGGCCGGTCGCCCCCAGGCGATCCGCGCCGCCGCGTCCGCGTGCGCTCGCAACGCCGCCGCGCTGTTCGTCCCGTGCCACCGGGTCCTGCGCACCGGTGGGGGGATCGGGGGCTTCCGGTGGGGAGTCGAGGCCAAGCGCTGGCTGCTGGACCACGAGGACCGGAATTGATGTTCAGCCGGTGACCACCTCCAGCCTGGAGCCGGTGGTGTCCCGCGCCTTGCGCACCCGCAGCCGGGTGGGGATGCGTTGGCGCAGCTCCTCCACGTGCGAGACCAGCCCTACGACGCGGCCACCAGCCCGCAGCTCGTCGAGGGTGTCCATCACGAGGTCGAGGGTGTCCGCGTCGAGGGTGCCGAAGCCCTCGTCCACGAACAGCGTGTCCAGGAGCGCGCCGCCGGTCTCGGCCGCGACGACGTCGGCCAGGCCCAGCGCCAGGGCGAGCGAGGCGAGGAAGGACTCCCCGCCGGAGAGCGTCTTGGCGGGCCTGGTCCGCCCGGAGTAGCCGTCGAGGACGTCGAGTCCGAGCCCGCCGCGCGTCCCCCTGGCGCCCGCGGCGTCGGAGTGGACGAAGGAGTAACGCCCCTGGCTCATCCGCTGCAGGCGCGCGGTGGCCGCGACGGCCACCTCCTCCAGGCGGGCGGCGAGGACGTAGGACCGCAGCGACATCTTCCTGGTGTTCTGCCCACGTCCGTTGACGACGTCGGTGAGGGCGTCGAGCTCCGCGTACGCGGCCTTCATCGGAGCCAGCACCGTCCACGCGGCGCGGAGTTCGCGGCCGAGCCCGACCACGTCGTCCCGGCGCCGCTGCGCCGCGTTCAGTTCGCTGAGCGCGACCGCGGCGTCGCGGCCCGCCTCCCGCGCCGCCGTCTCGGCTTCGGCCACGTCGACGTGCGCGGCAGGATCGACATCGGCGAGTTCGGGCTCCGCCAACGCCGATCGCGCGGCGGCTTCCCGGCGGTCCAGCTCGCGGATGCGCTGTTCCAGCCGCTCGCAGTCGGGCTCCTTCAGCACCGCGTCCAAGGCGGCGTCGAGGTGGTCGAACCCCGCGTCGGCGACGGCGGCCAGCACCGCGGCGCGTTGCCGGTCCACGCGATCGGTGGAGTCCACGAGCACCATGCGCACATCGACGAGCTCGGTCAGGGCCTTCGCGGTGTCAAGAAGGGCCGCCCGCCGCGCCGATACGTCCGGGTAGTCACCGCGTGCCTCCTCCAGCCTCACCGCTCGACGTTCGACCGCTTCCGTGAGCGCGACCTGTTCCGTGGCGCGGACCGCGACCGAACGATCGGCCTCGCTGTGTTCCTGACGGGCCTGCTCGAGCTTGCCCTCCAGTTGTTCCAGCTCGGCGACACGCGTTCGCACGGCGGCCGCTGCGGCATTGGCCGTCCGGTGCTGCGCGTCGACCTCAGCCAGCAGCTTCTTCAGCTCGTCAACGCTCCTGCCGTCGAGCCGTTCGCGGAGGGCGGCGACGCTCCGTTCGGCGACCTGCGCTGCCTCGCCGGCCGAGTCACGGCGGCGGAGTGCTTGCTGCTCAACACTTTCCGCCCGATGCTCATCCGCTTCGGTGACCCGCTCCGCCGTGCGGCTCGCGGGCGCCGGGTGCTCGGCTCCCCCGCAGACGGGGCACGGTTGTCCCGCCGAGAGCCCTTCCGCCAGCTCCGCGGCGATGCCCTGGAGGCGACGTTGCCGCAGGTCGAGCAGGAGTTCGCGGGCGTTCTGGTGCTCGTCGACCGCAGCTCGCAACGCCGCGGCCGCTCGCTCGTGGACGCTCTCGGCCTCCGGCAGGGCCTCCGCGTCGCGCACCAGCGAACGCAGCTGGTCCCGCTGTCCGGCGAGGTCGGTCAGCCGCAGGGCCGCTGCCTTCGCGTGGTCGACGGCCTCCCTGCAGGCGCTGATCCGCTCGGGCAGGCCGCTGACGATCTCGTCGAGTTCCTTGGCGCGCCTGCGGAAGGTCTCCAGCTCCCGATCCAGCCGGCCCAGCCGGTCCTGGTCGCGTTGTTGCTGCTCGACCTCTGCCGCGAGTTCGGCGAGCTGACCGGCCAGCTCCTGGTTCGCCGCCGCCCTGGCCCGCAGCTCCGCAACGGGGCTGTCCTCATCACCGACCTTGGCAGTCGCCCGCCGCACCGCGTCCTGCGCCCGCCGCAGCTCGGCTTCGGCCCTGGTGAGCACCGCGTGCGCCTCGCGGACCGGAACCGCCTTCCGCGCCGCCGTCAGCGCGGCGACCCACGCCTGCCGCTCGACCCACATTTCGTCCACGGTGGACAGCTCGGCGGTGGCGACCCGCACACGCCGCACCCGGTCGGCGAGTTCGCGACGCCGGACGAGTTCCGCATCCGCACGCTGGTGCGCGTGCTTGGCTTCTCGTTCCTTCGCCGTGGCCTGCTCGACCTCGGCCGCACAGGATGCGGTGAGCTCGTCGAGCCAGCGCTCTCCTTCCGCCTCCTCGGTGAACGCGGTTCCCGTCACCTGCGCGATGCGCTCGGCCAGCAAGCGCGCACCGCGCTGCCGCTCGTCGAGTTGGCGGCCGGCCTCCCTGCGGCGCTCCATGAACCACAGCTCGACCTCGCGGAACCGCTCGGTGTCGAACAACCGCTCGAGCAGCTTCTCCCGCTCCGAGGTCTCGGCCCGCAGGAACCGGGCGAAGTCCCCCTGCGGCAACAGAACGACCTGGAAGAACTGCTCGGCGCTCATCCCGAGCAGGCGCTCGACCGTCCTGGCCACCTCGTCGATCCGGGTGACGCCCTCGCTCGCGTGACCGGGCGGCGCGGCGCTCAGCCAGGTCAGCGATGCCTTGGCGTTCTGCGTCGTCTCGCCGCCACCACGACGCTTGGGCCGGGTGTACTCCGGGCTCCTGGTGATCCGGAGCCGATGCCCCTGAAGGCTGAACTCGAGCACGATCTCCGTCGGGGTGTCCGCTTCGGCGTAGTCGCACCGCAGCCGCTTCGCCTCGCCCCGCGCACCGGGGACCTTGCCGAACAGGGCGAACGCCACCGCGTCGAGGACGGTGGTCTTGCCTGCCCCGGTTTCCCCGTGCAGCAGGAACAACCCGTCCTCGCCGAGCGCGTCGAAGTCGACGTTTTCCCGCCCCGGATAGGGGCCGAAGGCGGCGAGTTCGAGCCGGTGCAGCCTCATACCTGGACCTCGGTTTCCCGGACGGACTCGATCGCCGCGTCCAGCAGCCGCCGTTCCCGTTCGTTCGGTTCGGCACCCCGGCAGTCGTCGACGAAACGGTGCGAGATCTCGACATCGCTGCGCCCGCGCACCGCCTCCACGTAGCGCAGCGGCGCGTCATCCTCGCCGGACGGCCGGAAATCGATGTGCACCGCGTAGGGAAATCGCTGGTGCAGTCGCCGCATCGCGTCGAGTGGGCGCACCCGGTCGGTGAGCACGACGGACAGGTACCGGTCCTCCAGCTCCGCGTAGGCAGGATCGGCGAGGAGGTCGTCGATCTCGCCGGTGACGGTGGCGAGCCCGCGTGGCACCGGGAGTTCCCTGCGCCGCACCCCGGCCAGCCCCGAGGCGTCGAGGTCGACCAGCCACACGGACTTGCGGTGCGTCATCTCGGAGAACGAGTACGCGAGCGGGCTCCCGGAGTAGCGCAGGTGTTCGGCCAGCACCTGCGGTCCGTGCAGATGCCCGAGCGCGACGTAATCGACGCCGTCGAACACCGCGCCCGGAACCTGTTCCACGCCGCCGACCGCGATCGTGCGCTCGGAATCGCTGCCCGCGCCACCGGTGACGAAGGCGTGCGCGACCACGACCGACCGGGTGCCGGGGGCGCGTTCTCCCAGGTCTTCCCGGACCCGGCGCATCGCTTCCGTGAGCACTGCGGCGTGTCCCCTGCCTTCCGCCATTCCCAGTGCCCTGCGCGCGAGATCCGGGTCGAGATAAGGAATGCCGTAGAACGCAACGGGTCCGTGCTCGTCGGTGAGCAGAACCGGTTGGTGCAGCGAGGAGATCCTGGTGCGCAGGTGCAGTCCGCCCGCGGCGGCGAACTCGGCGAACGCGCCCATCCTCGGTGCCGAGTCGTGGTTGCCGGAGGTGACCACGATCTGCGCGCCCGCGTCGCGCAGCGCCCGCAGCACGAGCACGCACGTCTCGACCGCCTCGGCCGACGGCACGGCGCGGTCGTAGAGGTCGCCTGCCACCACGACGACGTCGACCCGCTCCTGCGCCACCACGTCGGCGAGACCGGTGAGCACGTCGGTCTGGTCGGCCAGCAGATCCCTCCCGTGGAAGGTGCGGCCGACGTGCCAGTCGGAGGTGTGCAGCACTCGCATGGCAGTCACGTTAAGCCCACTCGCCGAGAATTCCCGGCAATACCAAGGGCAAGTCGCGGCCTGGGTGGAATTCGTCTCACGGAGTCGTCCGGCCACCGACTCGGTTTTCGAACTCACAGCGGGCTTTCTGCCCCGGTCAGGGACCGTGTTGTGCGCGCAGGGCGTGGCCTCGGGCGGCGTTCCTTGTCTAGACACGGTGAAACGAATTCCACCCGGGCCGCCCCCCGGCTGCACTTTGTCGGCCCGGAGGTCCATCATCGCGGTGTGACCTCCGTTGTGATCACCGCTCTCGCCGTGCTGGCCCTGCTGATGGCCGGCGCGCTGTTCATGCTGTGGCGGCTCTACACCGACGGTGTGCGGCGCACCGACCTGGCGATGGCCATGGTGGAGACCGAACGCGGCCGGAACCGGGACCAGCAGGCCGCCCTGCGCAGGTACGAGGTGGCCTTCTCCTCGGTCAGCGGCCGGGGCGAACTGGGCGAGCAGGTGCTGGTCGAGACGGCGCGGGCGCTGGGCCTGCGCGAGGGGTTGCACTTCACGCTGCAGACCGACCTCGCCGGTGGTGGATCGGCGAAGCCGGACCTGTTGCTGCTGGTCGGCGGTGACCGGAGGGTCCCGGTGGACGCCAAGGCCAGCATGGCCTGCTGGGCCGAGGCGGTGGAGACCGACGACGCCGCCGAGCGGGCCGACGCCCTCCGGGTGCACGTGCGCAACATCCGGTCCAGGGCGGCGGACCTGGCGGGCAAGGGTTACCAGCGCTGGGCCGACGCGATCTACGGGACGATCATGTTCGTGCCGTCTGACGCGGCGGTGGTCGCGGCGCTGGACACCGACCCGAACCTGTTGCGGTGGTTGCTCGACCGGCGGATTTTCCTCTGCGGCCCAACGGGTTTCGCCGTCCTGGCCTCGGCTGCGCTGTTCGCGGCGACCGAACGGACGCTGGTCGAGGACATCGAGAACGTGCGCGCGCAGGCGGCCCGCGCGCACCGGTCGGCGGGCAACGCGGTGGAGGCGGCCAACCTGGCGAGCACCCACCTCCAGCGGTTCCTGTCGGCGCGGCGGCGGGAGCTGGACGCCCTCGACAGCTTCCGCGGTGCGGCCCAGCCGCTGACCGAGGCGGCAGCCAGCCCGACACCGATCCCGGCCGTTCGCAACGCCGACGAACTGTTCGGAACCGGCAATGGCGCCGTCGGGGACGAGACCGGCGAAACCGACGGGCAGCGCAACGGCAGGCACGAGATCGACGGGCAGGGGGTGGTCGGCGACGGACGCTGACCGGGTCGCCCGGAGCAGCCGACATCACCGTTTCGGGTAAGCCAGGACTTCTCAATTGCGAACGCGTTCTTCACGTTTCACCGAATGGCGCTGGTGAATGACGTTCCGGCGGGGTGACCACGTCTTCCGGATCACTCCATGCTGCAAACGTTGCCTCCGCACGGACTAACGTGGAACGTGTGACCGCCACACGCGATCGTCGGAATGACGCCGGGCCAGACCCGCGTTGGGCGCTGCGCTCCGCATTCAGCGACAACGGCATACCGTGGTGGGCCGCCGCTGTGCTCGCCTTCGGTGTGTCGGCGGTCATCGCGCTCATCGCGGGGCCGGGTGGCTTCCTGTTCTCCGCGTTCTTCTTCCTCAGCTGTGTGGCCGCCGCAGTGATGGTGCAGCGAATCGCCATCTTCGGTCCGATGGTGCAGCCGCCGCTGGTGATGGTGGGTGCGGTGCCGGTCGTCGTGCTGCTCTCCGGCTCCGGCGGGGAAGGACTGTCCGGCAAGGCGCTGAGCATCGGCAAGCCGCTCATCGAGGCGTTCCCGACGATGGCTCTCACCACCGCGGCCACCGTGGGCGTCGGCGTGTACCGCACGTTCAAGGAGCGCAGGCCTGTCGCGGACGAGGTGGCCGAGCAGGAGCCACGGCGCCCCTCGCGGCCGTCCGGGCGACCGACGCGGGACGAGCGGCGCGAGGACCGCGTCGACGAGCGCGTGCGCGGACGGGACGAGCGCGGCCAGAGCGATCGTGGGCGGGGCGACCGCGCCCCACGCGAACGGGCCCCGCGGCCGCCGCAGGCGGATCGGCCGCGCCCGGCCGCGCGCGAGCGAGGCGAAGCCGACCGCGCGCCCAGGCCTGCGCGCGGTCAGCAGGACCCGCGGGCCGCTCGGCAGCAACCGCCGCAGCCGCCGTCGCGGGCGCCGCGGCCAGGGCAGGGGCAGCAGCCACCCCCGCGCCAGCAACCGCCGCGCCCGGGGCCGGGTGGGCGGCCGCAGCGACCTCGGCAGCAACCCCCGCAGCGGCGTCCCCGCCGGGACGACGACTACTGACACCCCTGAGCACGACGAGAGCCCGGTGACGCGGTCACCGGGCTCTCGCGTTGGTCGGGCTCAGGAGTTGGCGACCTGCTGCAGGTCGCGCTTCAGCTCGCGCGGGAGCTGGAAGGTGATCCGCTCGTTGGCGGTGGTCACCAGCTCCACGTCGTCCCAACCGCGCTTCTCCAGCATGGCCAGCAGGTCCATCACCAGGATGTCCGGCACGGACGCCCCGCTGGTCACGCCGATGGTGCCGACGCCGTCCAGCCAGGACTCGTCGACCTCCTTGGCGTAGTCGACCAGGTAGGCGGCCTTCGCGCCGTACTGCAGCGCGACCTCGACGAGGCGCACCGAGTTCGACGAGTTCTTCGAGCCGACCACGAGCACGAGGTCGCAGTCCGGAGCCATCGTCTTCACCGCGACCTGGCGGTTGGAGGTGGCGTAGCAGATGTCGTCGCTCGGCGGGTCCTGCATCTCCGGGAAGCGCTCGCGCAGCTGCTTCACCCGGACCATCGTCTCGTCCACGCTCAGCGTCGTCTGGGACAGCCAGACCACCTTGGACGGGTCGCGGACCTCGACCTTCGCCGCGTCCTCGGCGGTGTCGACGAGCTGCACGTGGTCGGGGGCCTCACCGGCGGTGCCCTCGACCTCCTCGTGCCCCTCGTGCCCGATCAGCAGGATGTCGTAGTCGTCCCTGGCGAAGCGCCGAGCCTCGTTGTGCACCTTGGTCACCAGCGGGCAGGTCGCGTCGATGGTGCGCAGGTTGCGGTTGGCGGCCTGCTCGTGGACGGCAGGCGAGACGCCGTGGGCGGAGAACACCACGAGTGCGCCCTCGGGCACCTCGTCGGTCTCGTCCACGAAGATCGCGCCGCGGTCGCGCAGGGTCTCGACCACGTACTTGTTGTGGACGATCTCCTTGCGGACGTAGACCGGCGCGCCGTAGGTCTCCAGCGCCTTCTCGACGGTGATCACTGCTCGGTCCACGCCTGCGCAGTAGCCACGGGGGTTTGCCAGCAGCACGCGCTTGGGCTTGGAGGTGGTCATGCCACCAGCGTACGGACGGCCGAACGGGGGAGTCATCCCACCGTCGACTGAGCGCACTGGGCCGAACGGGAACGGGCGGGCGCACGAGTTCCCAGGCACGACCGAACTGAGGCAGGCTAGGAGCATGAAGTCCTTGCCACTGCCACTGCGCGTCGCCGCTGGTCTGGCGGTCACGGCCGTGGAACAAGCCCGGAAACTGCCGCAGTCCCTCGCCGGGCTGCCGGTCACCGTCGCGAGCGTCGCCATGCAGGCGTCCATGCGGGCGCAGCAGCACCTCACCGAGCTGGCCATCAAGGGCGATGAGGCGCTCGCCACGTTCCGCACCGCGGAGGAAGCCCCCGAATGGGCGACCTTCGACGAGGACATCGACCTGAGCGAGCCCGCGGCCGAGGCGAAGACCGCTCAGGCCGGCAAGACCGAGGCCGAGGCGGAGCAGCCGGGCCCCGAGGCCCTGCCCGGCTACGACGACCTCACCTTCGCGCAGTTGCGCGGCAGGCTGAAGTCGCTGACCGCCGAGCAGTTGGAGGAGGTGCTCGCCCACGAGCGCGCGCACGCCGACCGCGAGGCGTTCGTGCGGATGCTGACCAACCGGCTGACCACCGTCCGCGGCTCGTGACCTCTCCCAGCAGCGCCGACGAGCCCTGGCCGGTACGCACGGTCGCCCGCAAGATCGCCGAGTGGATCAACCGCCTCGGCGCGGTGTGGGTGGAGGGCCAGGTCACGCAGATCTCCGCGCGCCCGGGGACGGGAACCGCCTTCCTGACGCTGCGCGATCCGGCCGCCGACATCTCGATCACGGTGACCTGCGCCCCCGCGCTGCTGCGCGGCATGGAGCTCACCGAGGGCAGCCGCGTGGTCGTGCACGGCCGCCCCTCCTACTTCGCCGGTCGCGGCACGCTGAGCCTGCGGGTGGACGAGATCCGCGCGGTCGGCGTCGGCGAGCTGCTGGCGCGGATCGAACGGCTGCGGCAGCTGCTGGGCGCGGAGGGCCTGTTCGACGCGCGGCGGAAGCGGAAGCTGCCGTTCCTGCCCGGCCGCGTCGGGCTGATCACCGGGCGCGCGTCGGCCGCGGAACGGGACGTGCTCACCAACGCCCGCGCGCGCTGGCCGTCGGTGCTCTTCGAGGTGGTCAACGTCGCGGTGCAGGGCCCGACGGCGGTCCCGCAGATCGTCGAGGCGCTCGCGAAGCTCGACGCGAACACCGAGGTGGACGTGATCGTGCTCGCCAGGGGCGGGGGCAGCGTCGAGGACCTGCTGCCGTTCTCCGACGAGACCCTGTGCCGGGCGGTCGCCAAGTGTCGCACGCCGGTGGTCAGCGCGATCGGCCACGAGCCGGACACGCCGCTCGTCGACCACGTCGCGGACCTGCGTTGTTCCACGCCGACGGATGCCGGCAAACGGGTGGTCCCGGACATGGCGGAGGAGAGCGAGCGCATCAGGCAACTGCGGAATCGAGCTCGCCGAGCTCTACACGGATGGGTGGATCGCGAACACCGGCTGCTGGACGCGCTGCGCAGCCGGCCGGTGCTGGCCGATCCGATCACGCCGCTGCGGAACAGAGCTGACGAGGTACGCGGGCTGCGGGACCGGGCGCGGCGGGTGGTGCGCGCCGAGCTCGGCGCGGCGTACACCGGGCTAGAAGCGACTAAAGCACGCTTGACGACCTTGGGACCTGCGTCCACTCTGGCCCGCGGGTACGCGATCGTCCAACGCCTCGCACCCGACGGGAGCACACACGTGCTGCGCCATCTGGCCGACGCTCCCCCGGGAACAAGCTTGCGCGTGCGGATCGTTGACGGTTCGGTACATGCCGTCGTGCCCGAGGAGCCAGAACAGCGCTGAACGGAGGTAGGCGGTGCCCTTTCCGGCCCGAGAACCGACGTTCCTGCCGTTGACCGTAGCCGCGGCCCGAACCGCCGCCGACAGCCAGGTCGGTCCGCCGGAGCGCGCGAGCGCGCGGGTGGTGCAGCGGCGGGCCGAGGAGGCCAACGCCGCGGCGGCCGAGTGCTGGTCGGCCCTGCTGGGCGGCTGCGTGTCCGCCGCGCGGCTGGGTCTCCCGGCTAGGCTGCGTGCGTTGTCCGAGGCGACCTCGGTCTACGTCGGCGACTCCTGGTGGCTCGGCGACGGTTCGGCGCACCGCAGGAGGGTGACCGCGGCCGAGGACCGGATCGGCGAAGCGCTCTTCGAGGGCGACGGCGCCGAGTTCGCCGAGGCCTTCATCGGATACGACCAGGCGGTCGCCACCGCGATGGTCCGGGTGCAGAGCAGGTTGGGGAGTCCCACAGCGTGAACGACAGCGGCGCGAGCACGGAGCTTGATCCCGAACTGGCCGCGCTGAGCTACGAGGCCGCGCGCGAGCAGCTCGCCGACGTGGTGCGCAGGCTGGAGGCGGGCGGCCTCTCCCTCGAGGACTCGCTGGCGCTGTGGGAGCGCGGCGAGGCGCTTGCCAAGGTGTGCGACCGGCACCTCGCCGGTGCGCGGGAGCGCGTCGACCGGGCGCTGGCCGCCGTCGAGGCCGAGGACCGCTAGCCGGGTCCGCCCTCCTAATCGATCCTTCCAGCGGTATCCCGCGCCGCCGCGGTTCCGCGGCGGGTTGTCCACAGGTTTGTCCACATTTGGGCGGGCTATCCACAGGCGCGTTAGGTTGGTCACCATCGGGGCCCACCACCTGGTTCGCGGCTGACTCGGTAGGTGTCTGATCTGCGAGGATCGGCTTCGCGTGGTGTCGATCCACCGCGATGGCAGATCAACGGAGATCCGCTGCACCCACCAGGGAGGCGCGATATGAGCACCAGTTCGGCCCGTCGCCGGGAGGCCCCCGACCGCAACCTCGCCCTTGAGTTGGTCAGGGTGACCGAGGCCGCCGCGATGGCCGCGGGCCGCTGGGTGGGGCGCGGCGACAAGAACGGTGGCGACGGCGCGGCCGTGGATGCCATGCGCAAGCTCATCGGCACCGTCTCGATGCGCGGTGTGGTGGTGATCGGCGAGGGCGAGAAGGACGAGGCGCCCATGCTCTACAACGGCGAGGAGGTCGGCAACGGCGACGGGCCGGAGTGCGACGTCGCCGTGGACCCGATCGACGGCACCACGCTGATGAGCAAGGGCATGCCGAACGCGCTGGCGGTGCTGGCGGTGGCCGAGCGCGGCGCCATGTACGACCCGTCCGCGGTGTTCTACATGGAGAAGCTCGCGGTGGGCCCGGAGGCCGCGGGCGTCGTGGACCTGGAGGCGCCCGTCGCGGAGAACATCCGCAGGGTTGCCAAGGCGAAGTCCACCGACATCTCCGACGTCACCGTCTGCATCCTGGACCGCCCCCGGCACGAGCGACTGGTGCACGAGGTGCGCAGGGCGGGCGCGCGGATCCACTTCGTCAGCGACGGCGACGTGGCCGGCGCGATCTCCGCGGCCAGGGCGAACACCGGCGTCGACATGCTGCTGGGCATCGGCGGCACCCCCGAGGGCATCATCGCGGCGGCGGCGCTGAAGTGCGTCGGCGGCGAGATCCAGGGCCGCCTGTGGCCCAAGGACGACGAGGAGCGGCAGCGCGCCATCGACGCGGGCCACGACCTGGACCGCGTGCTCACCACCGACGACCTCGTGCGCGGCGACAACATCTTCTTCTGCGCGACCGGTGTGACCGACGGGGACCTTCTCCGTGGAGTCCACTACCGTTCGGGGGGTTGCACCACGCAGTCCATCGTGATGCGGTCCAAGTCCGGCACCGTGCGCCTGATCGACGGTTACCACCGGTTGACGAAGCTGCGCGAGTACTCCTCCGTCGACTTCGACCGCACCGAGGACGAGGACGCGGAGCCGCTGCCGCTGCCCTGACGAGCCGAGGTGTCGAGCCCGAACGGTCCACTCCGGAAGTCCGTTCGGGCGGATACCTCCAGCGGGTTACCCCGAAAGGATTAAGCGCCCACGCTTCATGTGACTCCTGGCAGAGGGCGCCAGGGGCGAAGTGAGGAGTGATCAGTGCGTACTCGATCTCTGATCGTCGGGGTCCTCGCAGCAGTCACCGCCATCGGCGGTCTCACCCTGCCCGCCGCCGCGGCGGCAACCCCGCAAGACGACGTCTCCACCCGCATCATTGGCGGCAAGCCCGCCAGCGAGGACTACTCGTTCATGGCCTCCCTGCAGGGCAGCACCGGCAGGCACTCCTGCGGTGCCTCGCTGATCAAGGCCGACTGGGTCGTCACGGCCAAGCACTGCGTCGGCGCAGGCGCCTCCGGCATGCAGTTCCGGATCGGCACCAAGACCCACAACGCCGGTGGCACCGTGGTCAAGGCCGCCAAGGTGGTCACCCACGCCTCCATCGACATCGCGCTGGTCAAGCTGGCCAACCCGGTGCAGGAGAAGACCATCGCGGTCGCCGACTCGGCGGGCGCGGAGGGCACCGCGACCAGGATCATCGGCTGGGGCCTGACCTGCCCGACCCGCGGCTGCGGTGACGTGCCGGTGCAGCTGCAGGAGCTGGACACCAAGATCCGCCCCGACAGCGCGTGCCTGGGCATCACCGGCGCCCAGGAGATCTGCACGGACAACCCCGGCGGCAACTCCGGTGCCTGCTACGGCGACTCCGGCGGCCCGCAGGTGAAGAAGGTCGGCGGCACGTGGCAGCTGATCGGCGCCACCAGCCGGGCCGGCAACGGCAACCCCACCTGCGCGACCGGTCCGTCGATCTACGTCGACGTGACCACCTTCAAGGACTGGATCGCCCAGAACACCGGCGCGTAGCCGCCCACGGACTCGGCCCCGTCGTTCCCCGCAACGGCGGGGCCGAGCCGTGTCCGGTGACGGTGCGTAGCCCCGCCCAAAGTAGGTGCCCGGACGAACATGAGCGCTGTTTACCTTTTCGTGACCCTCCCGGCAGAGGGCGCCGGGAGGCGTGAAAGGAGAGAGAACAGTGCGTACTCGTTCTCTGATCGTCGGTCTCCTGGCCGCGACCGCCACCGCGGTCGGCGGCTTCTCCCTGCCCGGTGTCGCGGCCGCGTCACCGGACGGCGATGTCAGCACCATGATCGTCGGCGGCGGCAACGCCACCGAGACCTACTCGTTCATGGTGTCCCTGCAGAACACCTCGGGCGGGCACTTCTGCGGCGGCTCCCTGATCAAGGCGAACTGGGTGGTCACCGCGAAGCACTGCGTCCAGGGCAAGTCGCCCGCGTCGGTGCGCGCCAGGATCGGCACCACCAACCGCACCAGCGGCGGTCAGGTGCTCGGCGCCAGCCGGATCGTGCTGCACCCCGGCGTGGACCTGGCGGTGGTCCAGCTCGCGGGTTCCTCGACGCACGCGCCGGTGTCCATCGCGGACAGCTCGGGCGCGGTCGGCACCCGGACCCGGATCATGGGCTGGGGGCAGACCGTGGCCAGCGGCCCCGGCTCCGCCCCGATCACGCTCAAGGAGCTGAACACCTCGATCCGTGCCGACGGTGACTGCCGGGGCATCAACGGCCCCGCCGAGATCTGCACCGACAACACCGGTGGCGACCAGGGCGCCTGCTACGGCGACTCCGGCGGCCCGCAGGTGAAGGGAAGTGCGGGCAACTGGACGCTGATCGGCGCGACCAGCCGCAGCGGCAACGGCAGCTCGATCTGCGCGACCGGCCCGTCGATCTACGTCGACGTGTCCGCCCACCGGAGCTGGATCTCGTCCAACACCGGCGGCCTGTAATCGATGCTGAAGGCCCTTTCCGCCACGGCGGAAAGGGCCTTCAGTCGCTTTCACAATTGTTGCGCCGAAGCGGTGAAAGGAGGAGCGATTACGCGGCCGAGTGCTCCAGAGTTGTACATCTCCAACGCTGCCAACAGGCGGTACTGCGAACGTGTCGCGGATCACTAGCTTTCTTCTCAGCTTCGGCAGAGGGCGCCGAAGCGAGAGGAGCACATCCGTGAAGATTCGCGCACTTCTCGTCGGACTGCTCGCCACGGCCGCTGCCGCGCTCGGCACGGCCGGGACGGCGGCAGCCACCCCTGCGAGCCCCGGTGACGTCGGCACGATGATCGTCGGCGGCACCAACGCCACCCAGACCTACTCGTTCATGGTGTCCCTGCAGAACACCTCGGGCGGGCACTTCTGCGGCGGCTCCCTGATCAAGGCGAACTGGGTCGTGACGGCCAAGCACTGCGTCCAGGGCAAGTCCCCGGCGTCGATCCGCGCCAGGATCGGCACCACCAACCGCACCAGCGGCGGCAGCTACGTGGGCGCGGCCGCGATCCACACCCACCCGAGCTACGACATGGCCCTGGTGCGCCTGGCCAGTTCCGTGACCCAGACGCCGATCAAGGTCGCGGCCAGCTCGGGCGCGGTGGGCACCGCCACCCGCATCATCGGCTGGGGCCAGACCTGCGCGAGCCCCGGCGGCTGCGGCGCGCCGGTCACCTTGCAGGAGCTGAACACCTCGATCGTCGCGGACGGCTCGTGCAGCGGCATCTACGGCTCGGTGGAGATCTGCACCGGCAACCCCGGCGGCACCGCGGGCGCCTGCTACGGCGACTCCGGCGGTCCGCAGATCAAGATGGTCAGCGGCCAGTGGGAGCTGATCGGCGCCACCAGCCGCTCCGGCGGCGGTTCGACCTGCGCCGTGCGGCCGTCGATCTACGAGGACGTCCCCGCTTTCCGCAGCTGGATCAGCGGTCTCGCGGGCGCCGTCTGACACCGGTGTCCGGGGTGGCCCGCCGCACTCCGGCGGGTCACCCCTCCGGTGCGTCCGGGTCATCCCGGCGCACGGTGCGCCAGGCCGCCCTCTGCGCCGTTGGAGGGACGCCGCATTCGATTCCCCTTTTGTCGGTACCACCCAATTCGGAACGAGCGTTTACTTTTCGTGCATCCCGGTTGAGGGCGCCGGGATGGGAGGGGCGTGAACACCATGAGAATGCGTGCTCTGCTCACCGCGGTCGTCGCAGTCGCGACCACCCTGTTCGGTCAGGGAATGGCTTCCGCGACTCCGGCCGGTGATGTCGGTTCCCGGATCGTCGGTGGCGGCGATGCCACCGAGACGTACTCGTTCATGGCGTCGATGCAGGCCAAGGCGACCGGCGCGCACCGCTGCGGCGCCTCCCTGATCGCGCCGCAGTGGCTGGTCACCGCGGCGCACTGCGTCGCCCAGCAGAACCCCGCCGACTACCAGTTCCGCGTCGGCAGTACCAGCCGCACCGCGGGCGGTGAGCTGGCCAGTGCGGACAGGTTCGTCCAGCACCCCTGGTACATCCCGGTCTTCCTGGGCTGGAACGACATCGCCGTGGTGCACTTGACGGCACCCGTCAAGGCCGCGCCGATCGCGATCGCCGACGCCTCCCCCGCCGCGCAGACGGCCGCCCGGATCATCGGCTGGGGCCTGACCTGCCCGGAGCGCGGCTGCGGCCAGCCCCCGGTCACCCTCCAGGAGCTGAACACCAGGATCGAGGCCGACAGCTCGTGCTCGGCCATCCCGTTCGACGCGCAGCACGAGCTCTGCGTCGACGCCCCGGACAACACCGCGAGCGCCTGCTTCGGCGACTCCGGCGGGCCCGCGCTGCTGAAGGCGGCCGGGACGTGGCGGCTGGCCGGGGCGACCAGCCGGGGGCAGAGCCTGCGGTGCACCTCCGGCGACACGATCTACAGCGATGTCACGGCCCACCGCGCCTGGATCACCCAGCAGGTCGGATCGATTCCGTAAAGGCCACCGAGACGGCTGGGGCCCGCAACCCTGCGGCGGGCCCCAGCCCCTTTCCGCGTTTGCACCTTGATCATTACGGGTAAATCCCAGGTGAAGGCAACCCAGGCCGGATCCGTCGCGTCATGGAATACGAGCCAACATCGGAGTGGCTCGTGCTGGTGCCGGTTCCGGCAGATCTTGGGGGTGCGACGTGCACGTGCGTAAGACCGTGATGGCCATGGCGACGCTGACCGCGACAGGGCTCTTGCTGACAGCCTGCGGCGGCGGGGCCGACGTGCGCAACGCCGCGCAGCAGGACCCCTTGACCAGTTCCTCGCCGGCTCAGCCGACGACGTCCTCGTCGAGCACGCAGCCGACGACGACCACCCCGTCGAGCTCCACGCAGCCGAAGCCCTCCGAGCAGCCCAAGCCCAAGCCGGAACCCAAGCCGGAGCCGAAGCCGACCGGCGAGGCCCCGTGCACCAACATCGCGGCGAGGGCGTGCGTCGACCTCTCGGCGAACAAGTCCTGGCTGCTGGACAACGGCAAGGTCGTCTACGGGCCGGTGCCGATCACCCACGGACGCAAGGGCTACCGGACCCCGCCCGGCAGCTTCCGGGTGTTCCACAAGAACAAGAACCACAAGAGCAGCATCTTCAACAACGCTCCGATGCCGAACTCGGTGTTCTTCAACGGCGGCATCGCCTTCCACCAGGGCAGCCTTCGCCAGACCTCGCACGGCTGCATCCACCTGTCGCCCGCGGCCTCGCAGAAGTACTTCAGCTACCTCGGCTACGGCGACGTGGTCCAGGTCGTTCCGTAGGCGTGGCACCACGAAGGGGCGTCTCCGGTGCGGAGGCGCCCCTTGTCACATGTTGCTGGAGTGCCCGGGGAACAGGTGCGCGTCGGGGTTGAGCGCGACCGCGATGTTGTTCACCGCCGTCGCCGCCTCGCCGAAGCCGGTCGCGATGAGCCGGACTTTTCCTTGGTACTGCGCGACATCCCCGGCCGCGTAGACGAGCGGGCGCGAGGTCCGGCCGGTGGAGTCGGTGAGCACGGTGCGCTTGTCCAGCTCAAGCCCCCACGACTCGATCGGCCCGAGGTCCGCGGTGAAGCCGAGCGCGGCGACCACGGCCTGCGCGGGCAGCTCGGAGGTCTCGCCGTTCTTCGCCTTGACGCGCACCGACGCGAGCGGATCGCCGACCAGTTCGACGACCTCGGTGTCGACGATGATCGGCACGCCGCGTTCGCGGACCTGGCGCACGGTCGCCTGGTGCGCCCGGAAAACCGCCCTGCGGTGGACGACGGTGACGCTGGCGGCGATCGGGTGCAGCGCGAGCGCCCAGTCGAAGGCCGAGTCCCCGCCGCCGACGATCACCACATCCTGTCCACTGTGGACAGCCAGCTCGGGGACGAAGTACACGACACCCCGGTCGCCCGCGGGCAGCGGACGCGGCCGGAACTCGCCGAGCCCCGCGGTGACCAGCACCGCCCCCGCCGACACCGAACTGCCGTCGGCCATCCCGACGAGCAGCCGACCGTCCACATCGGACAGTGTGCGGGCCTTGCGGCCGAGCAGGTAGGTCGGCCGGTACTGCCCGGCCTGCTCGACGAGCGCCGTGATCAGGTCGCGCCCGCGCACGGCGGGGAACCCGGCGACGTCGTAGATCATCTTCTCCGGGTACATCGCGGTGACCTGCCCGCCCGGCTCCGGCAACGAGTCGACCAGCGTGACCCTGAGGTCCCGGAAGCCGGCGTAGTAGGCGGCGAACAGCCCCGTGGGTCCCGCACCGACGATCAGCAGGTCGGTGTCGATGCTCGATCCCGCAAGCGGATCTTCGGCGTCGATGCTCGACCCCGCAAGCGGATCTTGGGTGTCGATGCTCGTCTGAACGTCCACACACACCTCCAGGAGTTGCCGACACTACGTGCTGCTCCTCACGCTGCCCAGTCCTGATGATCGGAGAACACTGCGGGTATGGCTGAGCACGAGTACCGGATCGAGCACGACACGATGGGTGAGGTGCGGGTCCCCGCACAGGCGCTGTGGCGCGCGCAGACACAACGCGCGGTGGAGAACTTCCCGATCTCCGGCCGAGGGCTGGAGAGGGCCCAGATCCGGGCACTCGGACTGGTCAAGGCCGCGTGCGCGCGGGTCAACGGGCGGCTCGGCGTGCTGGAGGCCGACCTCGCCGAGGCCATCGCCGCGGCCGCGGACGAGGTCGCCGAAGGCCGCCACGACGAGCACTTCCCCGTCGACGTCTTCCAGACCGGCTCCGGCACGTCCTCCAACATGAACGCCAACGAGGTCATCGCCACGCTGGCCACCCGGGCGCTGTCGATGCTCGACCCCGCGAGCGGATCTTCGGTCGGTCGGGACGTGCACCCCAACGACCACGTGAACGCCTCCCAGTCGTCCAACGACGTCTTCCCCACCACCATCCACCTCGCCGCGACCGAGGCGGTCACGGCCGACCTGCTGCCGTCCCTCGCGCACCTCCTCGCGACCCTGGAGCGTCGCGCGCAGGACTGGTCCGAGGTGGTCAAGGCGGGCCGCACGCACCTGATGGACGCCGTCCCGGTGACGCTGGGCCAGGAGGCCGGCGCGTGGGCGACGCAGATCCGCCACGGCATCGAGCGGCTGCGCGAGTGCGTGCCCCGGCTCGGCCAGCTCGCGATCGGCGGCACCGCGGTCGGCAACGGGCTGAACACCCCGCACGGGTTCGGGGCCGCCGTGGTCGCGGAGCTGGTCGAGCGGACCGGGCTGGACGTGCGCGAGGCGAGCGACCACTTCGAGGCCCAGGGCTCGCGGGACGGGCTGGTGGAGGCTTCCGGCCAGCTCCGCGCGCTCGCGGTGAGCCTGTTCAAGATCGCCAACGATCTGCGCTGGCTGGGCAGCGGGCCGCGCACCGGCCTCGCCGAGCTGGCCCTGCCGGACCTGCAGCCGGGTTCGTCGATCATGCCGGGGAAGGTGAACCCGGTGATCTGCGAGGCGACGATGATGGTGGCGGCGCAGGTGATCGGCAACGACGCCACGGTGGCGTTCTCCGGGACACAGGGCAACTTCGAGCTCAACGTGATGATGCCGGTGATGGCCCGCAACGTCCTGGAGTCGACGCGGCTGCTCGCGGCCACCGCCACGCTGCTGGCGGACAAGGTCCTCGTCGGCGCGGAACCGGACGTCGAGCGCGCGCGGGAGTACGCGGAGTCCTCGCCGTCGATCGTCACACCGCTGAACCGCTACCTCGGTTACGAGGAAGCGGCCAGCATCGCGAAGCAGTCCTTGAAGGAGCGCAAGACGATCCGCGAAGTCGTGGTGGAGCGCGGGCACGTCTCCGCTGGGCGGATCACCGAGGAACAGCTGGACGAAGCTCTGGACGTTCTTCGCATGGCCCGTGGGGGTCGCTGACGGGAGGTGGGGTGCGTGACGCGCGTAGACCGATCACGCACCCCGTCGCCACAACGACCGCGCCGAGCACCGCGACCACGGTGAGTTCCTGTTGCCCGAGCGCGACCGTCGCGAGCAACCCGAACACCGGAACGAGCCCGACCATCACCGCCGCGTTCGCCGCACCGAGCACTGAAACGCAGTAGTACCAGACAACGAACGCCACTGCGGTCACCATCACCGCGAGGAACAGGATCGCGAACAGCTCGGCGCTCGTCGGCATCGGCCAGCTGCCCCAGAAGCTGATGACCGCAGAGCCGACAGCCGCGACCACGCACGAATACGCCGACACGGCAACGACTCCGAGTCGTGCGATGACGCCGACCGCGAACAACGTGAAGGCCGCCTCGCCGAACATCGCGAGCAGCGCCAGCACGAGCCCTGGCCCGTGCCACGCGCCGCCACCGGAGAGGATCACCACGCCCACCACGACGAGCGCGGCGCCCGCGACCGCCTTCAACACCGGGCGTTGCCTCGTCAGCAGCGGAGCGACGATGGCGATCACAAGCGGGCTACCGCCGATGACAGCCGCCACAAAGCCGCCTTCCGCGTACTGCTGCGCGTAGAGCACCGCGGCGCTGAAGCCGACCATTCCGGTCGCCGCGGTCGCGGTCAGCGCGAACACGTCGCGAAGTGACGGGCGCGGCAACGGCCTGCGGCGCACAACCATGAAGCCGAGCAGAAGAACCGCGGCGATGGCGTAGCGAACCGCCTGGCCCGGGAACAACGGATAGTCGGCGAGCAAGGCGGTGACCGGCACCATGCTGCCGAGCATCACGGCGGTCGCCACACCGGCGAGCACCCCACTGGTCCGAGAACGTGTCATGCCGTCAGCCTGACGCCGAAGTGGACCAGGATTAAGCTCCACTTTGATGGCGCAGAATTGGACCACTTTGCGGGAGCTCCTGCTCCCTGCCCTCGACGGCTCGCCGCGGTCGACCGAACGCGCGCTCCGGGCGGCGGTGCGCTCCGGTGGGCTGCGCGCGGGCACCCGGCTGCCGTCGAGCCGGGACCTGGCCGCGCAGCTCGGTGTCTCGCGAGGCACGGTGACCGCGGCGTACGAGCAGCTGGTCGCGGAGGGGTACTTGATCAGCAAGCGCGGTTCGGGAACGCGAGTCGCCGACGCGGTGAACACGGCCGTCGCTCCGCAGGACACCCCGGTCGCGACCACAAGGCAGTGGCGCTACGACCTGCGCTCCGGCTTGCCCGCGCTGGGCATGTTCCCCAGAGCGGCTTGGTTGGCCGCGGCACGGGCCGCGTTGGCCGAGTTGCCCGACGCCGCACTGGGCTATCCGGATCCGGCGGGGCTCGCTGAGCTCCGCGCCGAGTTGGTCGGCTACCTCGGCCGCGTCCGTTCCGTGGTCGCAGCGCCGAGCGACGTGCTGGTCACACACGGCGCGTCCGAAGGCATGGCACTGCTCGCGAACGTCTTGCACCGCAACGGACACGCGAGCATCGCCGTTGAGCACCCGAGCCATGAGGGGCAGGCGAACCTCCTGCGCTCGCATGGCCTGCACGTGGTCCCGATCGCCGTGGACGAACACGGGTTGCGGGTTGCGGACCTTGAGGCCACAGATTGCCGTGCGGTCCTCGTGACGTCCGCGCACCAATTCCCGCTTGGCGTCGCCCTGAGCCCCGAGCGACGGCACGCGCTGCTCGCGTGGGCGCGTGCGCGAGACGGCTTGGTGATCGAGGACGACTACGACGCCGAGCACCGCTACGACAGGCCCGCGGTCGGCGCCATGCAGGCGATGGACCCGTCGCGCGTGGTGTACATGGGCAGCGTCAGCAAGACGCTCGCGCCCGCGTTGCGCCTGGGATGGCTCGTCGCGCCCAGCCGTCTTTCGCAGGCACTGGTGAACCGGAAGCTCATGCACGACCTGGGCTGCGGGCCGCTGCCCCAGGCGACGTTCGCCCGGTTCCTGCGAGAGGGCGGTTACGACAGGCACCTGCGCCGGACCCGCCTGGCGTACCGGGAACGACGGGACGCGCTGCTGTCCGCGATCCGCGCGCACTTCCCGTCGTGGTCGGTCGTGGGCATCGCGGCAGGGCTGCACCTGGTGGTCCGGCTGCCCGAGGGGACGGACGACGACGAGGCCCAAGACCGTTTGGCGGCGCGGGGAATCCACGCGCTGGCGCTGTCGAAGCACTCCTGGGGGCTGCCCTCGCCGTATCCGGGGCTCGTGCTCGGGTACGCGGCGCTGAGCCCGGACCGGCTGCGGGCGGCGGTGGCGGAGATGGCGGCCGCGCTCGCCTGAACCAGGAGGGGGGTTGCGGTCAGCGCCTCGGGGAACCGCTGACCGCAACCCCATGTTCCGGTCTCATCCCGCGCTCGGCGGCTGCGGAGGAGGGCGCGCTCAGCCGAGGGGATCCAGGAGACCGGATGGCCTGGTCACCGCAGGTCGCAACGGGTCGTCGGGGGCGACCCGCCGGACGCGGCTCAGTCGGTCAGTGCACTGTGGATCTCCCTGAGATGACTGCACGGCCAGGCCGGGCGTCGCCCGACCACATTCCTCCGGCACCCCTCACAACGCCCCTTGTTATCCTTGCTGTGCCGATCGAGAATCCACTGCCAGCCCAATGTGAGATGCAGCAGCGGCGGATACTCGCTCCGATGCAGCCGGCCGCTCTGAACCAGGGCCAGCAGACCGTCGTGCCCGCGTCCGATTCGCTTGAGTATGTCGAAGTAGACGCGTTCATCGGGATCGGGCGCACTCTCGGCAGGACAACGGAGCCTGTGCATCCCACTCATTTCGACTCACCCTCCGCGGCTCGTGGAGCAGTGGGCATCATGCACCCGGCATCCACGGTCAATCGCGAAATCAGCTCGCACAGCTCGCCGAAGTCGAACACCCCGGCGCCGCCGGGCGGAGCGACGAGAACAATGGCGCCCGGCTTCTTGATGACGCCGAAGTCACTGCTTCGGCCATAGGCATCAGTGCAGGGAGTAATCCAGTCAACACCTCTGCCGGAGGAACCATCCACACCGCTGTCGACCAGAACCATGTTCAACCACTCCTTCAGATATCCGAGCCGACCGGAATCAAGAGACGCCAGGTCCCGCCCACAATGACTGCCCAATGCACGCCATGTCGCGCGATCCGAACGAGGGAACGGGCCAGCCCGGCCTCGATTCCACCCATTCAAGATAGACGAAGGCGATCACCATTGAAACGTCTATATGAGTGACGTTCGTTGCACGGTGCAGCATTTGCAAACTCGCACGTCAGCGCATAGGCAACGGACCGAAAAAATAACCCGAGGACCTTTCATTTACGCCAAAGCCGCTGCTGGGCGCTGAAAAGTACGTACAAATACGCCATCCCGTAGGCCGAACGACATGAAGGCTGATGGGCCGATGGGGAAAACGTCCTCCGGACGGAGAGCACCCGAACGGACGCGCGAGTGTCGGACCCCCGGCTCATGATGTGTCCATGTTGCTCGCCGAGGTCGTCACCACGTCAACGACGGTGGGCGCCACCCGCTCCCGCCGCGCGAAGACCACCGCGCTCGCGGACTTGCTGCGCGGTGCGCTCGATCCCGTTCTCGCCGGGCTGGTCGTCGCGCTGCTGGTCGGCGTGCCGCGCCAGGGGAAGATCGGCGTCGGCTGGCGGCTGCTGTCCGAGCTGAAGGCCCCGCCCGCGCCGGAGCCGGGCCTTTCACTGTCCGATGTGGACGATTACCTGCAGCGCGTTTCGGAGGTCGCGGGCAAGGGCTCTACCGAGCGCAGGAAGGGACTGCTGACCGAGCTGTTCGCGCGCGCCACCGAAGCCGAGCAGCAGTTCCTGTTCCGGTTGCTCGTCGGCGAGCTGCGCCAGGGCGCTCTGGAGGGCGTCATGGTGGACGCGGTGGCCGCCGCCTACGAGGTGCCGGCCGAAGCCGTGCGGCGAGCTCTGATGCTCAGCGGCGACCTGGCGGCGACGGCGGTGGCGGCCCGCGCAGGCGGTGAGCCGGGGCTGGCCGCGTTCCGGCTGGAGCTGGGCAGGCCGGTGCGGCCGATGCTCGCCTCGCCCGCGGAGTCGCTGGAGGAGGCCGTCGCCGAACTGGGCTCCTCCAGCGTGGAGTACAAGCTCGACGGCGCACGCGTCCAGGTGCACCGCGACGGCGACGAGGTGCACGTCTACACCAGAACCCTGCGGGAGATCACCGCGAGCGTCCCGGAGCTGGTCGACCTGGTGCGGGCGCTGCCGTGCCGGTCGGTGGTCCTCGACGGCGAGACGCTGGCGCTGACCGACGACGGCAGGCCGCGGCCGTTCCAGGAGACGATGAGCCGGTTCGGCGCGGCCGACCCGCGAGAGCTGTTGCTGCGCCCGTACTTCTTCGACGTGCTGCACCTCGACGGGGAGGACCTGCTGGACGCTCCGCTGCGGGAGCGCCTGGCGGCGCTGGAGGAGGTCGCGGGCGAGCACCGCATACCGTCCACAGTGGACCCGACGGCCGAGGAGGCGTCGGCGCTGCTGGACGCCGCGCTCACGGCCGGGCACGAGGGGGTGATGGTCAAGGCGCTGGACTCCGCCTACGCGGCGGGCAGGCGGGGCCGGGCGTGGCAGAAGGTGAAGCCGGTGCACACGCTCGACCTGGTGGTGCTGGCCGCGGAGTGGGGGCACGGCAGGCGGACCGGGTTGCTGTCCAACCTGCACCTCGGCGCGCGCGATCCGGACGGCGGGCCACCGATCATGGTCGGCAAGACCTTCAAGGGGCTGACCGACGAGCTGCTCGCCTGGCAGACGAAGGAGTTCCAGGAACGGGAGGTGCGCAGGGACGCCTACACCGTGCACCTGCGCCCGGAGCTGGTGGTGGAGATCGAGCTGGACGGAGCGCAGGTCAGCCCGCGCTATCCCGGCGGCGTGGCACTCCGCTTCGCGCGGGTGCTCCGGTACCGGCCGGACAAGGACCCCTCCGACGCCGACACCATCGACGCCGTCCGCGCCCTCCTCGTCGGCACGTGACCCGTGACCGCGGGGGTACGGGAAACCCCAGGACGGGATCGGGGGCTTCCCTGATCCCCCGCGAGCCGGGCGAGCGGCAGAGTTGTCCGTGACGGAACCGGCCACCCGCAGGAGGATCACGTGGCACGCAGCAGGGGGGCGATGACCGCGATCGCGGTGGCGCTGGGAGCGCTCGCGCTGGTCGCGTGCGATACGCGGCCGCAGAAGAACGGCGCGGAACCCGCCGCCACGACCACCTTCCAGTTCCCCGGCCAGGACCTGCGCGTGCACGTCCTCGACCGGGGCGACATCTCCATCGAACGCGGCACCGAACGATCCCTCGAAGTCACCCGGCACCGGACGGGCGGGGCGCCCGACCGGGTGAACCGGCTCCTGCTGGAGAACTCCGACCTGTGGCTGGACGACGGCTGCCCGGAGTCCGCGCGGGGCATCTGCGACAACCGCTACGTCCTCAAGGTACCGCCGAAGGTGAACCTGGTGGTGACCGTGGCGACCGGCGACGCCCACGTGGACAACGTCGAGGGCGGGCTGGACCTGAAGGTGGACCGCGGTGACGTGCGGGTCAACCGGGCCGCGGGCGCGCTCAAGATCGCCGCGCGGGACGGGGACGTCTCGTTGAGCGCGCTCAGCGGTGCGCAGGCCGAGGTGAACGCGGAGCACGGCGATGTCTGGGCCGGCTTCTCCGCGCCGCCGACCAAGGTCGACTTCCAGGTGGCGCGCGGCGACGTGCGGGTCGAGCTGCCCGCCGGGCAGGAGCGCTACCGCCTCGACGTGCGCCCCGAGAAGGGCGAACTGCACTCCGGCGTGGACAGCGACGCGGCGAGCGAGCGCTCCGTCCGGGTGGCCGCCGGGGCGGGCGACATCTCCCTGTCGAGGGGGCACGGATGATCCGCCTCGGTGTGCTCGCCCCGCTCGCGGTCCTCGGCGCGGTGCTCGCCGGCTCCGGACTCCTCGGCGCGCCCGCCGCGGACGGCGAGCCCGACCGGCCACCGGTCGAGGTGATCGAGACCGGCTCGGTCCTCCACGCTGACCTGCACGGCCCCGGAACCGGGGTGACTGGCACCATCTTGTCCGAGCGCGTCACGGCGATCAGGGGGACGACATGAGCCTGATGAGCGGCACCACGAGCTACCGCGCGATCGTCGTCCTGGTCTCCTCCGCCGACCGGGCGCACCACCGGCCCGAGTACGAACGGATGGACCTGCTGCTCAACGCCGCCTCGCCGGAGGAGGCCTACGACAAGGCGGAGCTGCACGGCAAGGCCATGGGCACCGTCACCCGCGGCCCGCACGGCCCGGTCTTCTGGTCCCTGCTGCGCGTGCTCGACGTGCGGGAGCTCGGCTCGGCGCCCGCCGACCGGCCGCGGTACGTGGTGCCGTCGGTGCCGTCGCACGCGGCATAGGAGCTTCCTCGCACCGGCGGCGGGGAGCCGGTCACGCGGGTACGCTCACCTGTTCGTGCGCTTCCTCGACGGGCATGAGCCCCGCTACGACCTGACCTACGACGACGTCTTCCTCGTGCCGGGGCGCTCCGGTGTCGAGTCCAGGTTCGACGTCGATCTGTCCACTGTGGACGGCACAGGTGCCACGATCCCCATCGTGGTGGCCAACATGACCGCCGTCGCGGGCCGCAGGATGGCCGAGACGGTGGCCCGCCGCGGCGGGCTGGTGGTGCTGCCGCAGGACGTCGCCCCGGAGGCGGTCGCCGAGATCGTCGGGTGGGTCAAGGCCCGCCACCCGGTCTGGGACACGCCCCTGGTGCTGCACCCGCACGACGCGGTCGCCGACGCGGTGAACCTGCTGCCCAAGCGCGCCCACCACGCGGTGGTCGTGGTCGACGACGCGCACCGCCCGGTCGGGATCGTCACCGAGGAGTCCTGCACCGGGGTGGACCGCTTCACCCGGCTCGGCGAGGTCGCCGACTCCGAACTGGTCACGTTGCCGCTGGAGACCGCACCGCGCGAGGTCTTCGAGGCGCTGCACGGCCGCTCCGGCCAGCTCGCGCTGGCCGTGGACGGCGACGGCAGGCTGGCGGGCGCCCTGACGAGCGTGGGCGCGCTGCGAGCCGAGATCTACCGGCCCGCGCTGGACGGTCTCGGGAGGCTGCGCGTCGCCGCGGCCGTCGGGGTCAACGGCGATGTCGCCGCGAAGGCCCGCGAGCTGCTGGAGGCGGGCGTCGACGCGCTGATCGTGGACACCGCGCACGGCCACCAGGAGAAGATGATCAGCGCGCTGAAGGCCGTGCGCGCCGTCGCCCCGGACGTGCCGGTGGTGGCGGGCAACGTGGTCACGGCGGAGGGCGTGCGCGATCTCGTCGACGCGGGCGCTGACGTGATCAAGGTCGGCGTCGGTCCGGGTGCCATGTGCACGACGCGGATGATGACCGGAGTCGGCCGCCCGCAGTTCTCCGCGGTCGCGGAGTGCTCGGCGCAGGCGCGGCGGCTCGGCAGGCACGTGTGGGCCGACGGCGGTGTCCGGCACCCGCGCGACGTGGCGTTGGCGCTGGCCGCCGGAGCCGCGTCGGTGATGGTCGGCTCCTGGTTCGCCGGCACCTACGAGTCCCCCGGCGACCTGCTGCGCGACGAGGCGGGCCGGGCGTACAAGGAGTCCTTCGGCATGGCGTCCAAGCGGGCCGTCAGCGCCCGGACCCGCAGCGACAACGCCTTCGACCGAGCGCGCAAGGCGTTGTTCGAGGAGGGCATCTCCACCTCGCGGATGCGGCTGGACCCGCACCGGCCCAGCGTCGAGGACCTGCTCGACTCGATCTGCTCCGGCGTGCGCTCGGCCTGCACCTACGCGGGCGCGCACACCTTGGAGGAGTTCCACGAGCGCGCCGTGCTCGGCATGCAGTCCGCCGCGGGCTTCGCCGAAGGACGCCCGCTCCCCTCCGGCTGGTGACCGAGGACCGGCCCACCCAACGGGAAGCGGCCCCCGCCGGGCATGGCGGGGGCCGCTTCCGTTGCCGCGTCAGGAGATGATGTCACCTTCCAGGAGGTCGGTGACCAGGGCCGCGATCGGCGAGCGCTCCGAGCGGGTCAGCGTGACGTGCGCGAAGAGCGGATGCCCCTTCAGCTTCTCGATCACCGCCGCGATGCCGTCGTAGCGGCCGACCCTGAGGTTGTCGCGCTGGGCGACGTCGTGGGTGAGCACCACCCGTGACCCCGCGCCGAGCCGGGACAGCACCGTCAGCAACACGTTGCGCTCCAAGGACTGCGCCTCGTCCACGATCACGAACGAGTCGTGCAGCGACCGTCCGCGGATGTGGGTCAGGGGCAGCACTTCGAGCATCCCGCGGTCCATGACCTCGTCGATGACGTCCTTGCCCGCCAAGGCGCCGAGCGTGTCGAAGACCGCCTGCGCCCACGGCTGCATCTTCTCGGCCTCCGAGCCGGGCAGGTACCCCAGCTCCTGGCCGCCGACCGCGTAGACGGGCCGGAACACCACGACCTTGCGGTGCTGCCGGCGCTCCATCACCGCCTCCAGGCCCGCGCACAGCGCCAGCGCCGACTTGCCGGTTCCGGCCCGCCCGCCGAGCGAGACGATGCCGATGTCCGGGTCCAGCAAGAGGTCCAGCGCGATCCGCTGCTCCGCCGACCGGCCGTGCAGCCCGAACGCCTCCCGGTCCCCGCGCACCAGCCGCACGCGCTTCTCGGGGGTCACCCTGGCCAGCGCGCTGGCCGAACCCGCGAGCAGCCGCAGGCCGGTGTGGCACGGCAGGTCCCGGACGTCGTCGTGGTCGATCACGCTCTCCTTGAAGAGCGCGTCGATGGTCGCCGAGTCCACCTCCAGGTCGGCCATGCCGGTCCAGCCGGACGGCGTCACGTCCTGCGCGCGGTACTCGTCGGCGTCCAGGCCGACCGCACCCGCCTTGACCCGCAACGGCATGTCCTTGGTGACCAGCGTGACGGCGAGGCCCTCCGCCGCCAGGTTCAGCGCGCACGCGAGGATCCTGGCGTCGTTGGAGTCCGTCCGGAACCCCGGCGGCAGCACCGAGGGATCGGAGTGGTTGAGCTCGACGTGCAGGACTCCGCCCTGCTCGCCGACCGGCACCGGGGTGTCCAGCCGGCCGTGCCGCAACCGCAGTTCGTCGAGCAGGCGCAACGCCTCTCTCGCGAACCAGCCCAGTTCGGGGTGGTGTCGCTTCCCCTCCAACTCCCCGACCACGACGAGCGGCAGCACCACGGCGTGCTCGGCAAACCGGGTTATCGCCCAGGGGTCGGACAGGAGCACCGAAGTGTCGATCACGTAGGTGCGCTGGGGGACGGAGCCTTCGCCCTCGTCCTGCTTCGGTGTGGTCCTGGAAGTGTTGGAGGAACTGCTGTTCGCCTGCGCCTGGGAACGTCGTGCTGTCACGGCAACTCCCTCACGAACGCGGCGTCCGCGTCCGCTTACCTCGGTGGGCCGGGCATCCGCCCCTGGTGCTCCCGTGGTGCGTGAAACCGGTGGATCCGGCTTCACACCCCGCGTTCGCGAGGGCCGGGCGCCGGCCCCCTCGGGTGTCGTGTGGACGGAGTGACCGTCACGCAGTAGACAACCAAGACCAGGGCCTCCCGGGGCAGGCCGTTTCGGACACGACCTACCACATCGGAAGTTACCCCCGAACACCGACCCCACGCAGAGAGCCACACAGGTGATTCGCTAGATCGTCATCGCAACGCTACGTACCGCTTACACGGCGGACGCCGCCCGCGAGAGGCCCTGCTCAGAGCGCCTGCGACGGACCCGAATCGACTACAGCGGGTAACTTCTCCAGCCAACTCCGCGGTCCCGCGTGCTGCACCCGGAGCCCGGCGACGCGGGTGGCAAACGCCAGGTGATCAGCAACTTTCCCGCCGTCCCAGCCGCCGGCGGCCACCGCGTGGGCGAAGGCGCCGTGGAACACGTCACCGGCACCCAGCGTGTCCTGAACCGATACGACCGGCACCGGAACCTCACCGCGGAGGTCGTCGCGCCACCACACGATCGGATCATGTCCCCGGGTCATCGCCCCAACGGCCACCCGTTCGCCGAGCGCCCGAATTGTCCGTTCTTCCTGCTCACAATTCGGTAACCGGTAATCACCGGAGCACACCGCGACGTCCACCCAGTCCAACAGCTGCTCGTGGTGCGGCTTGTAGCGACCGGCGTCGAAGACCACGACGACGCCGAGCCGGGCCGCGGTCTGGGCCGCCGCCAGCGCGAGCCGGGGGTGGTGCCCGTCGATCAGCAGCACGTCCGCCGCCGACACCAGCTGCGTCAGCTCGGCGGGCGGGCACGGGTCGACGCCGCGGGCGTCGGCGGACACGACACTGCGCTCGCCGGTGCCCTCGTGCACCGAGATCGCGGAGACCCCGGGCGCCTCGATGCGGTCGGGCGTGGCGTCGCGGACGCTGATCCGGAACTCCGTCAGCTCGTCCCGGACGGAGTGCGCCAGCGGATGCGAGCCGAGAGCGGTCAGGAGCGTGACCCGCGATCCCAGGGCCGCGGCGGTGACGGCCGCGTTCGTCGCGGGCCCGCCCGCGGCCACGTCCTGCCGGGTCGCGGTGAGCTTGGTGTTCGCCGCCGGGAAGACCGGGACGCGGTGCACCACGTCGACCGTCGCCAGGCCGACGCACAGCACCGCTCCGGCCCGATCAGCCGCCATGCGCGACCACCGGAACGGCCGCGGCGAGCTCTTCGCGCACGGTCATCGGCACCAACGGCTCGTCGAGCAGCCTGCGATAGCGCTCCGCGAGGGGCTGGCCGCCGGGGCGGGCGTCCAGCCACGCGCGCAGCAGCCGGTAGCCCTCTACATAGGTCGTCGTGTACGCGCGCCACAGCGGGTCGGACAGGAAGCGCAGCATCTGCTTGGCCCGCGCCTCGCTGACCAGCAGCCAGCGCTGGAGGAACGCCGAGACCTCGTCCGGATCGGCACCGTGGTGGTGCAGCATCAGCGCCGCGTCCTGCCGCACGGACAGCAGAGCGCCGACCGCGCCCTCCATCCGCTCGACCTGCTCACCCTCCATCCGCAGGCCGAAGTCGCCGAGGATCTCCTGGGTCCACGGTCCCCAGCCCGCGCCGACGAGCGCGTGCAGGCCCAGGTCGGCCAGTCCCTCCGCCATCAGGCACTGCGGGGTGTTCACCAGGAAGATCGTCTGCTCGGTCTGGCCGTGCTCGCCGACGAGCCCGGCCTCCTTGCGGCAGTGCTCGGTGTGATGGCCCGGGTAGGACTCGTGCGCGATCAGGTGCGGCAGGTTCGCCATCCGGTGCCCGAGGTCGGCGTTGATCGCGACCTTCGAACGGTAGTCGCCGAGGTAGTAGTTGAACCCGCTCCACGGCTTGTCGGTGACCACTTCGTACTGGACGGTCTCCTGCTCCGGCAGCCCGAAGACAGTGCGCGCCTTGTCCCGCAGCACGCTGGAGAGCGCGTGCACGCACGACTCCAGCTTCTCCGCGGGCACCTCGTCGCGCTTGCGGAAGGCGCTGAGGCGTTCGCGGAGCGAGCCGTCACCGGGCAGCAGCCGGTCCAGCTCCCGGTGCGCCTCGCGGTAGCCGTCCTCCTCGCCGCGGGAGATCCGGACCTGGAAGTAGGCCTCGACCTCGTCGACGAAGCCGACGTCCTGACCGGCGAGCTTGCGGCCTGAGCACTCCAGTGCGACCAGGTGGGCGTCGAGGAAGCGGACGCGCTCGGGCGCGAGGTCGATCCCAGCCAGCTCGCCGCGCAGGTCCCTGGCGCGGGCGGCCAGAGCCGACGGATCCGGCGCGGGCTCGTTCTCGACCTGCCTGCGCAACGCGGGATCGCCCGTGTAGGCGTCGACGAAGCCCTCGACGAGCCGGTCGAACCGCAGGCCGAGCAGCAGGTACTCGCGAACGAGCTGGGTTCCCTCCACGGAGGGGGAGCCTACGAGCCCGTGCTAGTTCCCGAAACGGCGGTGCCGCGCGCCGAACTCGCGGAGCGCGCGGAGGAAGTCGACGCGGCGGAAGTCCGGCCAGTACGCGTCGCAGAACCAGAACTCCGAGTGGGCCGACTGCCAGAGCAGGAAGCCGGACAGGCGCTGTTCGCCGGAGGTGCGGATGACCAGGTCGGGATCGGGCTGGCCGGAGGTGTAGAGGTGCTCGGCGATGTGGTCGACGTCGAGGACCTCGGCCAGCTCCTCGATGCTGGTGCCCTCTTCGGCGTGCTTGAGCAGCAGCTTGCGCACGGCGTCGGCGATCTCCTGCCGCCCGCCGTAGCCGACGGCGATGTTGACCTGCATGCCGGTGCGGTTCTTGGTGCGCACGGAGGCCGCGGAGATGCGGTGGGCGAAGTCCTCCGGCAGCTTGTCCAACGCGCCGACGATGCGCACCTGCCACGGCGTCTCCGGCGCGGCCAGCTCCTCGACCACCCCCGCGATGATCTCCAGCAGCGGCTTGAGCTCGGACTCCTCGCGGTTGAGGTTGTCGGTGGACAGTAACCAGAGCGTCGCGACCTCGACCCCGGCGTCCTGGCACCAGTTCAGCAGGTGTGCGATCCGGTCGGCGCCCGCGCGGTGGCCGTCGTTGACGTCCTCCAGCCCGGCCTCGCGGGCCCAGCGGCGGTTCCCGTCGAGCATGACGCCGACGTGCCGAGGGTGCTGCTGGCCGACGATGGCCCGGCTGAGCCGCCATTCGTAGCCCTTGTAGACGATGTCCCGGGCCCGTTTCCACAACCGCGTTTCGCGCACACCCACGTCTGAAAAGGGTACGCCCGGTGTAGGACGCGCCCGAACCGGCCACACTCGACGCATGAGCGGACACGGAGAGTCAACGATGATGGAGCAGGTCCTGCGGTCCATGCGGACGATCGCGGTGGTGGGCGCGAGCGACCGCCCCGACCGGCCGAGCCACGGCGTGGCGACCTACCTCCAGCGCGCGGGTTTCCGGGTGTTCGCGGTCAACCCGAAGCTGTCGGGTGAGCTGTTCGGCAACCCCGTCTACGCCGCGCTCGAAGACATCCCCGAGCCGATCGACGTCGTGGACGTCTTCCGCCGCCCGGAGGACGTGCCGCCCGTGGTGGAGTCGGCGATCGCCGTCCGCGCCAAGGCTGTCTGGCTCCAGCTGGGCATCACCAACGCCAATGCCGAAGCGAGGGCGCGAGACGCGGGCCTGTCGGTCGTCGCCAACCGCTGTCTCAAGGTGGAGCACGCGCGCCTACCGTGACACCGTGGTCCGCGAATGCCGCGTTTGGTGCGTTTTCCGCCTGAATGAGTCATTCAGTGCGTAAGGCCGCCGCGGCAGGGGACCAGGAATGTGAGATCGACCCAGGTTACTTGCACGTAACCTACGGTGCCGTAACCTTGGGGGTGTGACCATGGAATCCCTTGCCACCACGGTGGAACCGGACTTCGAGAAGCCGCGGATGCGGGGCTGGATCCACTTCTGGTCCTTCTGGATCTCGTTCGCCACCGGTGCCACGCTGATCGCGCTCGCCGCGTCCACCGTCGGCGCGAAGGCCGCCTTCGGCACCTCGGTGTACGCGGTGACCGTGCTCGGCCTGTTCGGGATCAGCGCGCTCTACCACCGGCGGGACTGGCTGACCAGCCAGGCGCGGGTGTGGATGAAGCGGCTGGACCACTCGATGATCTTCGTGTTCATCGCGGGCACCTACACGCCGTTCTCCCTGCTGGCGATGCCACCGGCGACCGGGACGACCGTGCTCGCGGTGGTCTGGGGCGGCGCCGTCGCCGGTGTGGCGCTGAAGCTGGCGTGGCCGACAGCGCCGCGCTGGCTGGGCACGCCGATCTACATCGCGCTGGGCTGGGTGGCGGTGTTCGTGCTGCCGGACATCCTGACCACCGGCGGCGTCACCGCGCTGGTGCTGCTGCTGGTCGGCGGCGCGTTCTACACGATCGGCGGCGTGCTCTACGCGACTTCGTGGCCGAACCCGTGGCCGAAGACCTTCGGGCACCACGAGTTCTTCCACGCCGCGACCGTGCTCGCCGCGATCTGCCACTACGTGGCGATCTGGTTCGTCATGTACCCGTAGGCGGCAGCTTCGCGGTGGCCGCCGCGGCCAGGTCGACGGCGGTCGCGCAGCGCTGGTCGAGCGGCTGGTCGCCGCTGACGCGGATGCTCACCAGCTCGATGCGCTTCGCGTACGCGCGATGCGGCACGCGGACCGCGCAGGTGTCCTCGTCCTCGTCTTCTTCCTGTTTGTAGTACGCCTCGCGGCGCTGCCCGATCGAAGATCACCGACACTCCGGCGGTGGGCGTGCACCACCGGCGTTCCCAGTCGCCGAAGGCGGTGTCCGGGCGGTTCGGATCGACGCCGGGAACCCGCTTGAGCGCCTCGGCGTCGAGCAGCCCGCAGGCGTTCAGCGTGGCGAGCGAGTTCGGCGGGAACGGCACCGCGCGGCGCGGTATCCCCTCGTCCCGTTCGAGCACCGAAACGGCGTGGCCGGAAACGACCTCGGCCAGAGCGCACAGGTTCGTCGAACCCCGCTTCGGCCGCCTCACCTGGACGACGACGCGGTTCCGGTCGGCGAGGACGATCGTGTGCTCGCAGAGGGTGCCGGTGTAGGGCTCGCGGGCGATCTCCAACTCGCCCCGTTGTTCGAGCTGGCCGGGCGGCTTCAACCCCGGCGGCAACGGTCCTCCAGGTGCAGCCGGACGCGCGATCAACTGATCCGCCACGCGGCCGGATGGTACTGGCGGCGCACGTGGCGTCCGCCCGCCCGTAGGGTGCGCAGGCGTGAAAGCCCGCCGCTACCTGGATTGTTGCTCTGCTCCCGCATTGGAGCGGCTGCGTGTCCTGGACCAGTCGACGCATGATCTCGAAGCCGTCATGCGGTGCACCGCGTGCGGCTCGTACTGGTTCTACCGCTTCTTGGAGCACGTCAACTGGGCAGGCGGTGACGACGACCTGAACAGCTGGTTCGCCCCGCTCAGCGAAGCCGAGGGGACGAACCTGCTGGAGGCGGCCGATCGCGGCAGCATGGACCTGTCCTTCCTGAGCACCCGGGCGAGCTGGGTCGACGACAACGACGGCGTGCGTCGCGTCCCCGGCGTGCCCGGCTACCGCCGCTGAGACCTAGAGTTCGGGCCCCTTGGCGCGCAGCTCGTCCACCTTGGACATCGCTTCGCGCAGCTCACCGAGCCAGCTCTCCGCGTGCTCGCCGACCAGCCGGACCGCCCACGCCAGCGCCTCGGAGCGCGACCGTGCGACACCCGCGTCCACCAGCGTGTCCAGCACCAGGCGCTCCGGCTGGCGCAGCCGCGTCATCACCGGAACCGACAGCGTGGTGAACAGCTCCTCGGTACCGCCGAGCCGCGCGCCCCACGCCACCTTGCGCCCGTAGCGGTGCTCGGCCTGGCGGGCGATCTCGATCCGCTCCTCGCGGGTCTGCTCGCGGAACCGGGCGATCCGGCCCGCCTCCGCCGCGGCGCGCCCGGCCTCGTCCGGCTGGTCGCCGTCGAGCGCGGGCAGCTCGCCCACCACGACGATCTCCTCGCGGTCCACGGTCACCTCGGGCGCGCCGGTGAACCAGCCGTCGGGCAGCCGCCCGGCGAACCACCCCGCGGCGTCCTCTGCCGAGGGCAGATCGGCCTGTTGCCAACCTCCCCGGCCGCGACCGCCGCCGCCACCCCACCCTCGCCGGTCCCGCGCGGTCAGCACGAATCGTCCGTGCATGTCAGCCTCCTTTGATTACATGATTACACCTCTACGAACGTAACAGCGGATGCGACTGTTCCCGAGCACGAAAAACGCCCCCGGGCGAACCCGGGGGCGTTCCGAACGACACTAGGACAGAGCGCTCAGGACCTCATCGACGCTGGTCACCGGCCTGTCGCAGACGTAGCCGCGGCACACGTAGGCCGCGGGGCCGCCGTCCACGAGCGGCCTGTTCGCCAACAGCGGACCTTCGTCCGGCTCGCCCACGAGCAGCAGGGCACCGCCCGGCAGCGCGCTCAACGCCGCGCGCGCCAGCTCCTGACGTCGCTCGTCGCCCGCCGCGCCGACGATCGCGACCTGGATCGGTCCGCGCTCCCGCGCCTCCGCCACCGCGAGCCACCACCCCGCGAACCGCGGCGCACGAGCGGCGAGCAACCCCGCGCGCGAAATCGCGTGCTCCGCGGCGTCCCGGTAGCGGGCGGCACGCTCGGCTCCGACCAGCGCGGAAGCCGTCAGCAGCGCACCTGCCAGAGACGAACTGCCGCACGGGCTGGCGTTGTCCGAGACGTCCGAGGGGCGGCGCACGAGCTTCTCCGCGTCGTCGGCCGTGTCGTAGAAGACACCGACGGCGTTCGGATCACCGAACCTGTCGAGCGCCGTGTCGAGCAACTGCTGCGCGAGGTCGATCCACTTCGGCTCCGTGGTCGCCTGGTACAACGCGAGCAAGCCCTCCGCCAGGCATCCGTAGTCCTCGAGCACGCCGGCCGCGGTCCCCGCGACGCCTCCTCGGGAACTCCGCAACAGCCGCCCGGACAAGCGGTTCGTGCTCAGCAGGAAATCCGCCGCCGACGTGGCCGCCTCAATCCACTGTGGACGGTCGAGTGCGGCTCCCGCGTCGGCCAGCGCCGCAATGGCCATGCCGTTCCACGCCGTCACCACCTTGTCGTCGCGCGCAGGCTGCGGACGCCCCTTGCGAGCGCCGAGCAACTGGGCGCGGACGCGCTCCCACCGCTCGGCGTCGTCGGGGTCCGAGCACAGCTGGAGCGTGGACATGCCGTGCTCGAAAGTCCCGCCCTCAGTGACCTCGAGCAGGTGCGCGGCCCACGCGCCATCCTCTTCGCCGAGCACGTCGGTCAGCTGAGCGGGCGTCCACGCGTACGTGAGCCCTTCGACGCCTTCGGTGTCCGCGTCCAGCGACGCGGCGAAAGCGCCCTCGTCCGTCAGCATCTCGCCGATCAGGAACTCAGCGGTCTCCGTCGCGACCCTGCGCGCGAGGGCAGAACCCGTCCGCCTGGCCAGGTGCGCATAGCCGCGCAACAGCAAAGCGTTGTCGTACAACATCTTCTCGAAGTGCGGCACCACCCACGACGCGTCGACGCTGTAGCGCGCGAAACCCCCGGCGAGCTGGTCGTACATGCCGCCGCGGGCCATCGCCTCGTAGGTGTCCTCCACCATGGTCAGCGCCTCGACGGAGCCTGTGCGCTCGTGGTGGCGCAGCAGGAACTCCAGCACCATCGACGGCGGGAACTTCGGCGCGCCGCCGAAACCACCGTTGTTCGCGTCGAAGTCGGTCATCAGCCGCGACACCGCGCCGGCGAGCACCGAATCGTCCACAGTGGACACGGGAAGCGGGGATGCCTGCTCGGTGAGCTGGGCGACGATCCGCGCGGCCGCCTCGCGGACCTCGTCACCGCGTTCGCGCCACGCCTCGCCCACCGCCTGCAGGAGCTGCGCGAAGGAAGGCATGCCCTGGCGCGGTGCGGGCGGGTAGTAGGTGCCGCAGTGGAAGGGCTCGCCCTCCGGGGTCAGGAAGCAGGTCATCGGCCAGCCGCCGTGGCCGGTCATGGCCTGCGTCGCCTCCATGTAGACCGCGTCGACGTCCGGTCGCTCCTCGCGGTCGACCTTGACGTTCACGAAGTTCGCGTTCATCAGCTCGGCGGTGGCCTCGTCCTCGAAGGACTCATGCGCCATCACGTGGCACCAGTGGCAGGCCGCGTATCCGACGGACAGCAGCACCGGCACGTCGCGGCGCCGCGCCTCGGCGAAGGCCTCCTCGCCCCAGGGCCACCAGTCCACGGGGTTGTCGGCGTGCTGCAACAGGTACGGACTGGTGGATTCGGCGAGCCGGTTCGGCATCGGCGTCCCTTCGCTGCTGGGCCGGGTCGGATCTCTGGTGATACCCGTTTTGGCACAGTAGCGACCATGACCCAGTCCTCCAGGATCGTCCGGCCGGAAGAGCGCGGCCCCTTCGATGTGATCGGCGACGTGCACGGCTGCCAGGAGGAGCTGCTGGCCTTGCTGGACGCACTGCGCTACGAGCTGGTCCGCGACGCGAAGGGGCGCCCCGTGGACGCCGCGCACCGCGACGGCCGCAAGGCGGTCTTCGTGGGTGACCTGGTGGACCGCGGACCGGACACCCCGGGCGTGCTGCGCCTGGCGATGGGCATGGTCGACTCCGGCAACGCGCTGGTGGTGTGCGGCAACCACGACCTGAAGCTGGCTCGCGCGCTGCGCGGCGACAAGGTCTCGGCGCGGCACGGGCTGGCCGAGTCGCTCGACCAGCTGGCCAAGCAGTCCGAGGGGTTCCGGGAGCGGGTGCTGGAGTTCCTGCTCGACCTGCCGGTGCACCTGGTGCTCGACGACGGCGGGCTGGTGATCGCGCATGCGGGCCTGCCGGAGCGGCTGCACGGAGTGGAGTCCGGCCGGGCCAAGGCCTTCGCGCTGTACGGGGACACCACCGGCGAGACCGACGCCAACGGGCTGCCGGTGCGCCTGCCCTGGGCGGAGAAGTACCGGGGTGCGGCCACCGTGCTCTACGGCCACACCCCGGTCGCCGAGGCGAAGTGGGTCAACAACGCGATGTGCCTGGACACCGGGTGTGTCTTCGGCGGCAGGCTCACCGCGTTCCGCTACCCCGAACAGGAGATCGTCGACATCGCCGCGCGTCGCGTCTGGTATCGGCACGCGGTGTACGGCGCCCTGTTCTGACTCAGCTGTCCTGCTTGTCCTCGCCCGCGGGCGCGGCGGGCTTGTCGAACGTCGCCGGGACCTTGCGCAGGTGCTTGTTCATCGACCGCGCCAGGAAGGCGACCGCGACGAAGAACAGGATCAGCAGGAGCAGGCCGACCGGCGCGGCCTTGCCGAAGTCCTCACCGCGGCCGCCCGGGTCGTCCGGTTGCGGTGGCTGCTGGACGACCAGAGCCACCGTTGCCTCGTAACCAGTCACGCACTGACCTTCTCATGCACCCCGGAGAAGAGGTCGTCCTCGGGCAGCGTGGTGTCCACCAGCGACCTGGCCAGCTCGTACTCCTCGGTCGGCCACAGCTCGCGCTCCAGGTCGCGCGGCATGGCGAACCAGCGGCTGGTCGGGTCGATCTGGGTGGCGTGGGCGATCAGCGCGTCGTCCCGCTGCTGGAAGTAGTCGCCGCACTCGACCTGGGTGGTGACCCGCTCCATCACGTCGGGCTTGTCCGAGGCCCAGCGCTCCAGCCACTCCCCGTAGGGCGACTCGCCGTCCCTGGCCAGCAGCGCCTCGTGGAACTTGGTCATCTTCGCCCGGGAGAACCCGTGCGAGTAGTACAGCTTCAGCGGCTGCCAGGGTGCTCCCGCGTCGGGGAAGCGGTCCGGGTCGCCCGCCGCGTCGAAGGCGGCGACGGAGACCTCGTGGCAGCGGATGTGGTCCGGGTGCGGGTACCCGCCGTTCTCGTCGTAGGTGATCATCACGTGCGGCCGGAACTCCCGGACCACGCGGACCAGCGCCTCGGTGGAGACCTCCAGCGGGACCAGCGCGAAGCAGTCCTCCGGCAACGGCGGCAGCGGGTCGCCCTCGGGGAACCCGGAGTCGATGAAGCCCAGCCAGCGGTGCTGGACGCCGAGGATCTCGGCGGCGCGGGCCATCTCCTTCCTGCGCACCTCGCCCATGTTGGCCTCGACCTCGGGGCTCTCCATCGCGGGGTTGAGGATGCTGCCCCGCTCGCCACCGGTGCAGGTGACCACCATCACCTCGTGCCCCTCGGCGACGTAGCGCGCCGTCGTGGCCGCGCCCTTGCTCGATTCGTCGTCCGGGTGCGCGTGCACCGTCATCAGACGCAGCTTCTCAGCCATAGGTAGCTGTGGTCCCTCCTGCTCACACCTCGTCCGGACAGGGCGGCACCGAGAGGTCGGCCCCCCTGTGTCCGTCTGCCCTGGGATACTCAACTCCGACGACCACGCCCATTGTTCCTAATGGGACCGACAATCTTGGCGCGGGGAGGCAGGTCCGAGGTGAGTGATCAGGCACTTCCGCCGGGGCGGTACGGCAAGGACCGGGACAGCCGGATGCCCCGCTGGGCCCAGGTCTCACTCCTGGTGTTCTTCCTGTCACTCGGCGTGGCCGCGACGGTCATCGGCTTCCTGAACCTCGGCACCCAGCCGATCAGCACCGAGCGGACCGCCTTCCTGGTGCTCGACGACGCCCACGTCAAGATCGACTTTCAGGTGATCCGGGACGAGCCGGATCGGGCGGCGGCCTGCGTCGTGCGGGCCCGTTCGGCCGACGGCGACGAGGTCGGCCGGAAAGAGGTCTTCGTGCCGCCCTCGCGCGATCTTTCTTTGCGAACAACGGTTATCCGCACTTCGAAACGACCCGTTACCGGTGAGGTTTTCGGCTGCTCATACCAGGTCCCGGAGTATCTGGCACCTACCCCACGGCCAAGTGGGTGAACTGGGATAACGAGCACCCGGCAGCCCGGAAAAGACGGGCGTCGGCAGGCCCCACCGTGCTACCCTCG
This sequence comes from Allokutzneria albata, assembly GCF_900103775.1. Taxonomy (GTDB): domain Bacteria; phylum Actinomycetota; class Actinomycetes; order Mycobacteriales; family Pseudonocardiaceae; genus Allokutzneria; species Allokutzneria albata. Next base: position 5,436,549 of record NZ_LT629701.1, read on the forward strand.
GTCGATGGCACGGCCTCTTTCGCGAGGCCGTGTTTTTCCGTTCGTGCCCACAAGCCTTAGGGCGCGAATGCTGCCGGCCCCACATCCGTGGGGCCCGGGAGGAGACGAGGAGTGGTAACCGTGACCGAGACCCCGGTGACTTGGCTGACCCAAGACGCGCACGACAGGCTCAAGCAGGAGCTTGACGAGCACATCGCCAGGCGCCCGGTGATCGCCGCGGAGATCAACGCTCGCCGGGAAGAGGGCGACCTCAAGGAGAACGGCGGCTACCACGCGGCCCGCGAGGAGCAGGGCCAGCTGGAGGCGCGGATCCGCCAGCTCCAGGAGCTGCTGCGCAGTGCCAAGGTGGGCGAGGCACCGAGCGACTCCGGGGTCGTGCAGCCCGGCATGGTGCTGACCGTGCGCTACGAGGGCGACGACGAGACCGAGACCTTCCTGCTGGGCGCCCGCGAGGAGGGTTCGCACGGCGGGCTGGAGACCTACTCGCCGAACTCGCCCCTGGGCAAGGCCCTCCTGGGCGCCAAGAAGGGCGAAACCCGGGAGTACGAGCTGCCCAACGGCAACAAGGCATCGGTCACCCTGACCTCCGTGAAGCCCTACACCGGCTGACGGCGCTGACGCGAGACCCGGTCGCCGCGGGCGGCCGGGTCTTTTGCGTGTCAGGAGTCGGTGAGCAGCCGTTCCAGCAACGGCCGCACCCTCGGCGGGATCGGCGTGGACAGCGCGATCGAGGTGGAGGTGCGCTGCACCCCGTCTGCGCCGACCACCTCGTCGATGACCCGCTGCAGGTCGTCGTTGTTGCGCGCCACCATGCGCACCAGCAGGTCGCCCTGGCCGGTGGTGGCGTGCACCTCGCAGACCTCGTCGATGGCGGAGAGCCGCTCGGCGACCTCCTGCCTGCGGCCCTGGGCGATCTCCAGGATGGCGAAGGCGGTCAGCCCGTAGCCCATCGCGGCCAGGTCCAGCGCGGGCGGGAAGCCGCCGAGCACGCCCCGCCGCACCAGCCGGTCCAGCCGCGCCTGCACGGTCCCCCGCGCCACCCCGAGCCGCCGCGAGCACTCCAGCACGCCCAGCCGGGGCTCGTCGGTGAGCAGCAGCAACAGGCGCGCGTCCAGCGCGTCGAGCGCGTCGAGCGGGTCGTCCTGAGCACCCTCGGTCATGGCGGCTCCTCCTGGGCAGGCTGCTCGATCTGACGGCTGTTTCCCCGAAGATACTGAGCATTCTGCACAGTGAATCGAGCGACTGTTGCTCACAGTGTCCTGGGACACCCATCCTCGACGCACCGACTGACCACCGACGACCGAGGAGGGGCCATGACCGAGACTCTCGACCAGGGCAAGCCCATGGACGACGTGAGCTTCGACCAGCTGCGCCAGCTGGTCGGGCTGGTGGACTACGACTCCTCCAGCGACCCGTTCCCGGTCAAGGCGATGGACGCGGTGGTCTTCGTGGTGGGCAACGCCACCCAGACCGCGCTCTTCTACCAGTTCGCCTTCGGCATGGAACAGGTCGCGTACTCGGGCCCGGAGACCGGCAACCGCGACCACAAGTCCTACGTGCTCAAGTCCGGCTCGGCCCGCTTCGTGATCAACGGCGGCGTGTCCCCGGAGAGCCCGCTGCTGGACCACCACCGCGCGCACGGCGACGGCGTGGTGGACCTCGCGCTGGAGGTCGGCGACGTGGACCGTTGCGTCGAGCACGCGCGGTCCCAGGGCGCCACCGTCCTCGACGAGCCGCACGACGTCTCCGACGAGCACGGGACCGTGCGCATCGCGGCCATCGCGGCCTACGGCGAGACCCGGCACACCCTGATCGACCGCTCCCGCTACACCGGCCCCTACCTCCCCGGCTACGTGGCCAAGGCGGGTGCCTACCGCAAGCCCGAGGGCGCGCCCAAGCGGCTGTTCCAGGCGGTCGACCACTGCGTCGGCAACGTGGAGCTCGGCAAGATGGACTACTGGGTCGAGTTCTACAACCGCGTCATGGGCTTCGTGAACATGGCGGAGTTCATCGGCGACGACATCGCCACCGACTACTCCGCGCTGATGAGCAAGGTCGTCGCCAACGGCAACCACCGGGTCAAGTTCCCGCTGAACGAGCCCGCGGTGGCGCAGCGCAAGTCGCAGATCGACGAGTACCTGGAGTTCTACGGCGGCCCCGGCTGCCAGCACATCGCGCTCGCCACCAACGACATCCTGTCCACCGTGGACGCCATGCGGGCGGCGGGCGTGGAGTTCCTGGACACCCCGGACTCCTACTACGACGACCCGGAGCTGCGCGCCCGCATCGGCGAGGTCCGCGTGCCGATCGAGGAGCTGAAGAGCCGCAAGATCCTGGTGGACCGGGACGAGGACGGTTACCTGCTGCAGATCTTCACCAAGCCGACCGGTGACCGGCCGACCGTGTTCTACGAGATGATCGAACGGCACGGTTCGCTCGGCTTCGGCAAGGGCAACTTCAAGGCGTTGTTCGAGGCTATTGAGCGTGAGCAGGAGCGCCGAGGCAATCTCTAGCGGCGAGGCGCCATCGACACCGCCGAGACAATCTCTAACGCCGAGGCGCCATCGACACCGCCGAGACAATCTCTGATTTCTAGCCCTGTCGGCTCGCCGGGCGCAGGACGAGTGCCAGCGCCACGGCGAGCACCGCGGCGGTCAGCAGGATGCCGGTGAAGCCGATGACGTCGGCGCCGATTCCCGCGAGCAGAGGCGCGACCAACAGGCCGTTCGTGTACGCGACGCTGTACAACGCGTACGCCGCTCCGTAAGCGGGCGGTGACTGGGCATCGGCCAGCTCGGCGATCAAGGTCAGCGTGGGCGCCAGGACGAACTGCCCGCCGGCAGCGACCACGGTGAGCCCGACGCCGGTGAGCCAGATCGATCCGGCCACGGCGACGATGAGCAGGCCGACCGCGGCGAGTGCGGCGCCACCGATCGCGAGCGCGATCCTCGGCAAGCGGTCGGCCAGGTTTCCGGCGATCGGCGCGGCGAGCGCGCACACCAGTGTGGCGATGGCGAAGAGCACGCCGATCGTGGTCGGCGACGCTCCGAAGCCCTGCACGACGCGCAGCGGGAGAACCGCTTCCAGGAAGGCGATCAGCCCCGCCCCCAGCGCGGTCACGCCGAACAGCGCGGGTGTCGCTGGATGACGCCAGACCTTCGGCGAGTCCTCACGCACGGTTTCCGTGTCCTGCACGAGGAAAATCCGCAGGAGCCCGTCCACGAAGGCCACAGCGGCCGCGCACAGGAAGGGCGCGCTGGTGCCGAAGAGGTCGGCGAGCAGACCGCCGACGATCGGTCCCATGAGTACGCCGATGCTCATGGAGGACAAGGCGATTCCCATGACCTTGCCGCGCACTTCGGGCTCGTGCGTGGCGGCGATGAGCGCGAGGCCCGCCGTCCAGGAGACCGCGGCGGCCACGCCTTGCAGGGCTCTCGCGACGAGCATTCCGGTGAACGACTGGGCAAAGGCGAACAAGAGCGTGGCGGCGGCGAGGCCGAAAAGGCCGACCAGCATTGGTTTTCTGGTTCCGTGCCGATCGACGACCCTACCGACCAGGGGCGTCGCGATGAGCATGGTGGCCGCGTAGACCGCGAAGAGGACGCCGATCTGGGCGGGTGATGTTCCGGCAATGCGGGGCAGAACGGGGATGGCGACGCCGTAGGCGAACATGTCGGTCGCGATCGCGACGGACGCGACCGTGGCCGCTGTCGATTTCTTCACTGGTTTTCCTTGATTCCGAGCCGGGCGTGCACCCGGCGAAGCAGGGGCGGAGCCCACCAGTTGGCGCGGCCCGCGATTTTCATGAAGGCGGGGACGAGCACTCCCCTGACGAGCACGGCGTCGACGAGGACCGCGAGGAACAGGCCGAGCCCGAGGAGCTTGAGCACGGACATCTCCGAGGTCACCAGCGCAAGCAGCACCACGCCGATGAGCAACGCAGCGGAGCTGATCACCGACCCGGTCTTGGCGAGCCCGGACACGACCGCGCGGGCGTTGTCGCCTGTGGCCAGGTACTCCTCACGAATCCGGGCGAGCAGGAAGACCTCGTAGTCCATGGACAGTCCAAAAGCGACACAGAACATCAGCACCGGGACTGTCACGTCCAAGTAGCCCGTGGCCGTGAAATCACCTACGAGCCAGGCAAGGTTGCCGTCCTGGAAGATGAAGACCATCGCACCGAAACTCGCGGTGAGGCTCAATGCGCCGAACAGCAATGCTTTCACCGCGACGAGCACACCACCGGTGAACAGAAACAGCAGCAAGAACATCGCGACGCAGACGAGCGCGAGCGCGTAAGGAATGCGCTCCGCGAGCACATCCTTCGTGTGCGCGAAAGCGACGGACGGCCCGGTGCGAAGTACTTCTCCCGTCGCCGGATGCATTTCGGAAAGCTTGCGCGCCAAACGTTCTCCCTCGTTGGAGTACGGCGGCACGGACAACGCGATCGAGACGCGGTGCACGTCGCCTCGCTTCTCGGCGTCCACAGTGGACACACCTGGTTCGCCGGCCAGCGCGGTGTACGGCCCCGGGTCCGGCACTCCGATGAGCACGGCCGTCAACGGATCGAAGGCCCCTCGGCCGAACTCGCGTTCAATGGCGACCGCGGTTGTGCGAACCGGGCTCTCCGGAGGAAGGATGCGCTCATCGGTCAGGCCGAACCTCGCGTGGCCGAACGGAGCCGCCAGGAGCAGCAGGCCCAGCACCACGGGAACCGCCCAGGACACCGGCCGTCGCATGATCAGCCCGGCGAGCCTGCCCCAGATCGGCCCTTTCGTCGATCGCGGCAGGAACCGGGAAAGGTCACCGCACTCCATCCACTGTCCACAAAGGACGATCAGTGCCGGGAGCACGGTCACCGACGTCACACCCGCGATGAGGACCACGGGAATCGCGGCGATGGCAAGGGAACTGAGGAAGTAGAGCGGGAAGATCAGCAGCGCGCTCACCGAGATCGCCACGGTGACCGCCGAGAACAGCACCGTGCGCGCGGCCGAGCGCACGTCGCCGTCCTCGCGGTGCCGGACGAGGACGAACAGGCTGTAGTCGATCGCCAGACCGAATCCGAGCAGCGTGGTGATGTTCAACGCGAACGTGGAGACCGCGGTGAACTCGGCGACGATCCGGAGCACCCCCATCGTGGACACCACGGAGACCGCCCCGACCACAAACGGGAGCAACGCGGCCAGCGGCGTCCTGAACACCAGCAACAGCACCAGAAGGATCACCGGCGCCGCGGTCAGCTCAGCGGTCACCAGGTCCGCATCACCCTGGTCGAGCGCCTCCGCGTTGCCAGGAGCCTCACCGGTCGCCGCGATCACCAGCGGACCGTGGTGACCGGTGAAGTCGTGCACGACCTGCCGCGCGGTGCGCTGGGCCGCGTTCTCGTCGCCGCCGAGGCGCAGCGCGACGATCGCCGATCCGCCGCCAGGAGCCTTGAGGCGCGGGTCCCCGGTGTTCCAGTACGAGTGCGCCGAGACCACGCCGGGCAGGGCCGCGAGGCGTCGAGTGAGGTCGCTCCCCGCTCGAACGACCGCGGACTCGTCGGCCGGAGCGGTCACGTGGAGCAGCATGTTGGGCCGCTCCACGCCGAACGTCTCGCGCAGCACCCGCTCGGCGCGCTCGGACTCGGCGGAGGCCGCCACATAGCCGCCGTTGGAGAGGTGCCCGGCCACGTCCGCGCCCACCCAGGCGGCGAGCCCGACACCGAGGACAGCCAGCAGCACGATCAGGCGAGCACGGGTTCCCGACATGCCGCGAAGTTACATACAGGCGCGAATGTATGTCAATCGGCGCAGCTCAACGCCCCGAGGCGAGCGCGAACGACGCGTTTGGTGCGGTGGACGCACCGAATGAGTCGTTCGGTGCGTTCACCTACCCCAATGACTCATTCAGTGCGTGAGCCCGCGAGCGTCAGAGTTGGCGGGAGACGGTGTAGCCGACCTGGCGCAGTGTGGTCACGACCTGCTGGCAGTGCTCGGCTCCCCGTGTCTCAAGGTTCAGCGCGACGACGACCTCGCCGAGGGCCAACGCTCCGGAGACCCGCGTGTGCTCGACATCGAGCACGTTCGCACCGAGCGCGCCGATCCTGGTCAGCAGCGCGCCCAGCGAGCCGGGCTTGTCGGGCACGCGCACCCGCAGCGACAGGTACCTGCCCGCCGCGTTGAGGCCGTGCTGGATGACGTGCAACAGCAACAGCGGGTCGACGTTGCCGCCGGAGAGGACCACCGCGACCGGGCCCGGGAACCGCCCAGGATGGTCGAGCACGGCCGCCATGGCCGCGGCGCCCGCTGGCTCCACGACGAGCTTCTGCCGTTCCAGGCACATCAGCAGCGCCCGCGACAGCGACTCCTCGCTGACCGTCAGGATGTCGTCGACGAGCGCGGACACGTGCGCGAAGGTCACCTCGCCGGGGATGCCGACCGCGATCCCGTCGGCGATGGTGTGCATCTCCGGCAGCTTCAGCGGGGAGCCGTTGGCCAGGGACGGTGGCCAGGTCGCGGCCTGCTCGGCCTGAACGCCGATCACCCGGCAGTCCGGCTTGATCGCCTTCACCGCCGCGGCGACCCCGCCGACCAGTCCGCCGCCCCCGCAGCCGACCAGGATGGTGCGGACGTCGGGCAGCTGTTCCAGGATCTCCAGCCCGATCGTGCCCTGGCCGGCGATCACGTCGTTGTGGTCGAAGGGGTGGATGAACTCCGCCCCGGTCTTCTCCGCGAACAGCTTCGCCTCGGTCAGCGCCTCGTCGACGGTCGCCCCGTGCAGGTGCACCTCGGCCCCGTAGGACCGCGTCGCCGCGAGCTTGGGCAGCGGCGCCCCGGTCGGCATGTAGACGGTCGCCTGGCAGCCGAGCAGCGACGCGGCCAACGCGACGCCCTGCGCGTGGTTGCCCGCGCTCGCGGCGACGACCCCGCGCGCCCGCTGCTCCTCGGAGAGGCCGTGGATGCGCACGTAAGCGCCCCGGAGCTTGAACGAGCCGGTGCGCTGCAGGTTCTCGCACTTGAGGTAGACCGGCGTTCCGTGCAGCCGCTCCAGCACGCCGGAGAGCTCTAGCGGGGTGTGCCGGACCACGCCCGCGAGCAGTTTCTGCGCCGCTTGGACGCGGTCGAGACTGACCAGCTCCATGCTGGGAGATCCTGCCAGGTCATCGACAGTCCGGGACACGGCTCGACCGGGCGGGTACCCTTTGCTACGAGGCCGGTGCGCGCTTCGTGCCGCGCAGTGGCCCGGATTCCACAGGGACCCGATCCCCGCAGGCCGATCGCGGCCGAGATGACCCTGGAGCGAGCGAATGGCTCACATGACGCGCAGCGGTGGGACGCTTCCCCTCGTCGCGGCACTGGCCGCGGCCGGGGCGCTGACGCTCACGGCGGTCTACACCGTCGTCCAGACGGGGTGCGCCGATCAGGGTGAGATCGTCCAGCGCGGCTCGGTGCTGGAGTTCGTCGGCGGCTGCGTCGAACACGGCGACCTGCCGGTCGGGCCGCAGCAGCCGAAGAACCCGGGGGCCGACCAGGCCGAGGGCAAGCAGACGCCGGGCAAGATCCGCCCCTGACGCACGCGAACGACGAAGGGCGCCCACCTCGGCCGGTGGGCGCCCTTCGTGCTTTCGCTCAGCCCAGCGCCGAACGCAGGTCCTCGACCAGGTCCTCGCCGTCCTCGATGCCGACCGAGACCCGCACCAGGTCCGAGGGAACCTGGAGCAGCGAGCCCGCGGTGCTCGCGTGGGTCATCCGGCCGGGGTGCTCGATCAGCGACTCGACCCCGCCGAGCGACTCGGCCAGCGTGAACAGCCGGGTGCGCGAGCAGACGTCCAGCGCGGCCTGCTCGCCGCCCGCGACGGTGAACGAGATCATCCCGCCGAAGCGGCGCATCTGCTTGAGCGCGACGTCGTGCCCGGGGTGCTCCGGCAGGCCCGGGTAGAACACCTTCGTCACCGCGGGGTGCCTGGTCAGCATCTCGACGACGCGCTCGGCGTTGTCGCTGTGCTTCTCCATCCGCAGCGCCAGGGTCTTCAGCCCGCGCAGCGTCAGCCACGCGTCGAACGGTCCGGGCACCGCACCGCCGCCGTTCTGCAGGAAGGCGAACTGCTCGGCGAGCTCATCGCTGTTGGTCACCAGCGCGCCACCGACGACGTCGGAGTGGCCGCCGACGTACTTGGTCGTGGAGTGCAGCACCACGTCGGCGCCCAGCTCCAACGGGTTCTGCAGGTACGGCGAGGCGAAGGTGTTGTCCACCACCAGCTTCGCCCCCGCGCCGTGCGCCACCTGGGCGAGCGCGGCGATGTCGGCGATGTTCAGCAGCGGGTTGGTCGGCGTCTCGCACCAGATCACCTTGGTGTCCGGCCGGATCGCCGCGCGCACAGCGTCCACATCGGACAGTGGAACCGGCGTGTGCTCGATGCCCCAGTGCGACAGGACCTTGTCGACCAGCCGGAAGGTGCCGCCGTAGGCGTCGTTCGGGATGACGATGTGGTCCCCGGGGCGGCAGAGCGAGCGCAGCGCCACGTCGGAGGCCGACATGCCGGAGGCGAACGCCCTGCCGTGCTTACCGCTCTCCAGCGAGGCCAGGCAGGTCTCCAGCGCCGTCCGCGTCGGGTTGCCGGTCCTGGAGTACTCGTAGCCCTCGCGCAGCCCGCCGACGCCGTCCTGGGCGTAGGTCGAGGTGGCGTGGATGGGCACGATGACCGACCCGGTGTGCGGGTCGGGTTCCTGACCGGCGTGGATTGCCCTGGTCGCGAAGCCGTCACTCATGTGACGAGCCTACGCACTCCTCCGCCCCTGTCGAACTCGATGTACGCCACACCGGCCCCCGGCGCGGCGCCGAGGGCCGGTGTCCGGTCCCGCTACAAGCCGGGCCATCCCCGCTGCGGCCCCCACTGCTGGGACGGCGGCTGCGGCGGCGGGCCCCACCCCGGCGGCCCGGACGGCATCTTTCGCGCCGCCTTGACCCGGACCGCCGCGGCGGTGCCGGGCAGCCACCAGATCACCGCGAGCATCGCCGCGAGCAACAACGTGGGAACCAGCGCGACCATGGCGAATGCGAGATCGATGAAGAGCAGAGCCACTTCGGCCAACACGACCAGCGTGAGCAGCACGGCCGAAGCGACCCTGGCCCAGTCCCGGCCGCTGCCCGCGATGCTCGCGAACACCCCGAGCGCGAGGAAGACCAGGATCATCACGCTCCAGACCAGGATGTCGTCCCCCGAGACGTAGCCTCCGGAGACGTTGGCGACAGTGATGGCGGCGCCACCGCAGTTGATCAACGACAGCACCAGGCTGCCCCACATCGCGACGCCCAGGATGGCGGTGGACGGCGGAGCCACCGGCGGACCCCACTGCGGCGGCGGCCCGTAGCCCGGTGGTCCGGGTTGGTGGTTGAACGGATGAGGACTGGTCACCAAGTTCCCCCCTTGGATCGACGGTGAAACGCCGCCAGCCCCCGGCGAAGTACCGGGGGCTGGCGTCATGGAACTGGTGGAACGGCTCGGCCTACTGCTGGCCGGGCCACCCCTGCTGCTGACCCGGCTGACCGGGCTGCTGCCCCCACTGCTGCTGGGGCTGCTGCGGGGCCTGCTGGCCCCACTGCTGCTGCTGCTGCGGAGCCTGCTGGCCCCACTGCTGCTGCCCCTGCTGCGGCTGGCCCCACTGGCCCTGCGGCTGACCCCAGCCCGCCTGCGCGGGCTGCGGCATCTGCCCGGCCTTCGCCCGGACCTCGGCCACCGTGGCGGGCAGGAACCAGAGGGCCGCGAGACCGCCGAAGAGCAGCAGACCGAAGATCGACTGCGGCGCGAAGGCGACACCGATCATGCTGACCAGGCTGAGCACCACGACCCCGGCCGCCGAGCCGCCAGCAGCGAGGCGAGCCCACTCCTTGCCCTGCCCGGCGAACCAGGCGAACGCGGCCGTACCGGCGCAGGCGAGCAAGGTGATGATCGCGAGGATCAGGCTGAAGTAGATGGTGCCGGTCCCGGTGCTGGACCTCGGGATGGGAACGCGCCCGCCGAACTGACGGCTCAGATCGTCAAGACCGCTCTGGAGCTTGCTCAGCGCCGACAGCCCGTCGATCGCATTGATCAGCGAGATGATGCCGATGATCGTGAACAAGCCGCCGACCGCGATGCTGGACCACATCGCGATCTGCAGCATCGGCGGACCACCCTGGCCACCCGGCTGGCCCCAGCCCTGCTGCTGACCCCACTGCTGCTGGGGCTGCGGCTGGCCCCACTGGCCCTGCGGCTGCGCGCCGGGCTGCTGCTGGGCACCCCACGCGGGCTGCTGGAAGCCGCCCGAGGGAGTACCGGCCTGCTGCGGGGGCTGCTGCCCCCACTGCTGCTGGGGCTGCTGGGCGCCCCACTGCGGTTGCTGCGGCTGGGCGCCGGGCTGCTGCCCGTAACCCTGCTGCGGCTGCGCGGAGGCGCCACCTCCCGCGACCACCTGGGTCGCGTCGGCGGAGGCGTCGGCGGGCGCCGACTGCTGCGGGGCGGACGAGGAGACCACCTGGGTCGCGTCCGCACCGCCGCCGAGGGCGGAGCTGATCCCCTGCGCGCCCTCCTGGCCGGCGCCATGCGTTGTCGTCGGGAGATCTCCCGCCGTGGACGGTGTCTGCTGCTCCGCCGCGGCCCCTCCCTTGTCCTTGTTGTTCTCGCCTGGTGCCTGCTGGCCGCCCTGGTTGGTGTTGTCGGGCGGCTGAGGAGCGGTCATCGGGTTCCTACCCCCTTGGCCTGGCCGGTAAGTCCGTGTGCGGCAACGCTAGCGGATGCTCCGAACGGACCAGAGGCGCAGTGGCTGTGGTCGGATTGTGTCGATCTTCACGGTCAACGGCCGGCGAGGAAACCCAGCACGTCCTGCCGGGTCACCACGCCTGCCGGTTTGCCATCCTCCAGCACCATCGCCCCGTCCGCATCGGACAGTGCCTTCATCGCGGTGCTGATGGCCTCACCGGCGCCGATGGTCGGCAGCGGCGGGGACATGTGCTGTTCGACGCGGTCGGTCAGCTGGGCGTTCCCGGTGAACAACGCGTCGAGCAGATCGCGCTCGTTGAGCGCTCCGGAGACCTCGGCCGCCATGATCGGCGGTTCGGCGTTCACCACGGGCATCTGGGAGACACCGAACTCCCTGAGCACCGCGATGGCGTCGGCGACGGTCTCGTTGGGGTGTGCGTGCACGAGCTCGGGGAGGGTGCCGTCCTTGCGGCGCAGCACATCCCCGACGGTGTGGCTGTTCTGGTCCGGCGGCAGGAAGCCGTAGGAGGACATCCAGGAGTCGTTGAACACCTTGGACAGGTAGCCGCGCCCGCCGTCCGGCAGCAGCACGACGACGACGGCCTCCGGCCCGAGCCCCGCGGCCACCCGGAGCGCGGCGGCCGCCGCCATCCCGCAGGAGCCGCCGACCAGCAGGCCCTCCTCGCGGGCGAGGCGCCGGGTCACGTCGAAGGAGTCGCCGTCGGAGATCGCCACGATCTCGTCGCAGATCTCGCGGTCGTAGGTGGTCGGCCAGAAGTCCTCGCCGACGCCCTCGACCAGGTACGGGCGGCCGGTGCCGCCGGAGTAGACCGAGCCCTCCGGGTCGGCACCGATGATCTTGACCTTGCCGCCGGAGATCTCCTTGAGGTAGCGACCGGTCCCGGAGATGGTGCCGCCGGTGCCGATGCCCGCGACGAAGTGGGTGATCCTGCCTTCGGTCTGCCGCCACAGCTCCGGGCCGGTGGAGTGGTAGTGGCTCTCCGGGTTCTCCGGGTTGGCGTACTGGTTGGGCTTCCAGGCGCCGGGGATCTCGCGGACCAGCCGGTCGGAGACGTTGTAGTAGGAGTCCGGGTGCTCGGGCGCGACCGCGGTCGGGCACACCACGACCTCGGCGCCGTAGGCCTTGAGGACGTTGCGCTTGTCCTCGCTGACCTTGTCCGGGCAGACGAACACGCACTTGTAGCCCTTGCGCTGGGCGACGAGCGCGAGACCGACACCGGTGTTGCCGGAGGTGGGCTCCACGATGGTGCCGCCGGGGCGCAGCTCGCCGGAGCGCTCCGCCGCCTCGACCATGCGCAGCGCGATGCGGTCCTTCACGCTGCCGCCGGGGTTGAAGTACTCGACCTTGGCCAGCACGGTCGGTGCCAGGCCCTCGGCCAGCGAGTTCAGCTTGACCAGCGGGGTGTTGCCCACGAGGTCGACAATGTGTTCGGCGTACTCCACCGGTGCTTCCCTCTCAGCTGTCTGCGCGACCGCGGGGAGGTGCCCACCCGTGCGGCCTGTGGCGTGCCGAGGGTAGTCGCAGCCACCACCAGCGCGAAGTCCGGTATGGGCGGTCGTGGCCGACGGGTGCCCCGTTCAACCCCCCATGCGGAACAATCGGAGGCGAGTTCTGCGTCTTCTGGGGGAGTCGGCCGATACTCGTCCAGCGATGGTCGACGGCGGCCGGCGGAGGGAGGTACCCGGCAGTGGCTGGTCTGCGCGCGCTGCGGATCGCGGCGGCGGCCGCCGGAGCCCTCGGTGGGCTCTCCGGCGCCGTGTACAGCCTGTTGAACGAGCAGTCGCGGCGGGCGCGGCGGATCATCGGCCTGCCCGAGGCGCCTCCGCCGCGGGCGGACGGGGTGTACCTGCCGACCGGCGAGGGACCGCTGGCGCCGGACGATCCCGCGGTGCCGGAGACGCCGTTGTCCTTCGCGATGATCGGCGACTCGATCGCCGCCGGGCTCGGCGTGGAGACCGCGGCCGAGCTGCCCGCCGTGCTGCTGGCCAAGGCGCTCGCCGAGGAGTCGGAGCTGCCGGTCCGGCTGACCACCTACGCGGTCAGCGGCTCGACCAGCCGGGACCTGGAAGGGCAGGTGGACCTGGCGCTGCGGCGGCCGCCCGACCTGGCGCTGGTGATCATCGGCGGCAACGACGTGACCACCCAGATCCCGATCAGGACCTCGGCGGCGCTGCTGGAGAAGCACGTCGGCAGGCTGCGCGCGGCCGGGGCCGCGGTGGTCGCCGGGACCTGCCCGGACCTGGGCGCGGTGCGGCCGATCCCGCAACCGCTGCGCTCGTTGGTGCGCTCGTGGAGCCTGCTGCTGGCCAAGATGCAGCACCGCGCGATCGAGAAGGCCGGTGGCGTCCCGGTCCCGCTCGCCGACCTTCTCTCGCCGGAGTTCCTGACCCGCCCGGCCGAGCTGTTCAGCGCCGACCGCTTCCACCCCTCCGCGGCCGGGTACCAGATCTCCGTCGAAGTGCTGCTGCCCGCGCTGTGCAGTGCCATCGGCGTGTGGCAGGGCGGACCGATAGCCGATCCGCCGACCCGGTCGGCCGCGGCGGAGGCGATGCGGCCGAGCAGGCGGATCGCCGCGCGGATCGAGGCGGCGCGGATCAAGCGCTCGCACCGCCACAACTAGGGTTACCGGCGAGTAATGTCGAGCTGGAGCCACTCGGACGAAGGAGTCCCGCGATGCCAGAAGCCGTGATCGTCGCCGCCGCTCGTTCCCCCATCGGCCGTGCGGGCAAGGGCTCGCTGGTCGACGTCCGCCCCGACGACCTGACGGCGCAGGTGATCACCGCGGCGCTGGGCCAGGTCCCGCAGCTGGACCCGCGCGAGATCGACGACCTGATGCTGGGCTGCGGCCTGCCCGGCGGCGAGCAGGGCTTCAACCTGGGGCGCGTGGTCTCGGTGCTGCTCGGCCACGACCACCTGCCCGGCTGCACGGTGACCCGCTACTGCGCCTCCAGCCTGCAGACAACGCGGATGGCGCTGCACGCGATCAAGGCGGGCGAGGGCGATGTGTTCATCAGCGCGGGCGTCGAGATGGTCTCGCGCTTCGCCAAGGGCAACTCCGACGCCTGGCCGGACACGCACAACCCGGTCTTCGCCGAGGCCGAGGCCCGCACGCAGCGCGTCGCCGAGAGTGGAGCGAGCGAGTGGCACGACCCGCGCGAGGACGGCGCGGTCCCCGACATCTACATCGCGATGGGCCAGACCGCGGAGAACCTCGCGCTGCTCAAGGGCGTGAGCCGGGAGGAGATGGACCACTTCGGTGTCCGCTCGCAGAACCTGGCCGAGCAGGCGATCGCCAACGGCTTCTGGGCCAGGGAGATCACCCCGGTGACCACGCCGGACGGCACCGTGGTCAGCGCCGACGACGGCCCGCGCGCCGGGGTCACCTACGAGAAGACCTCGACGCTCAAGCCGGTGTTCCGCCCGGACGGCCGCGTCACCGCGGGCAACTGCTGCCCGCTCAACGACGGCGCCGCGGCCCTGGTGATCATGAGCGACACCAAGGCGCGGCAGCTGGGCATCACCCCGCTGGCCAGGATCGTCTCGACCGGCGTCTCCGGGCTCTCCCCCGAGATCATGGGCCTCGGCCCGGTCGAGGCGTCCAGGCGGGCGCTGGCGCTGGCGGGCCTGTCCGTCGGCGACATCGACCTCGTCGAGATCAACGAGGCGTTCGCGGCCCAGGTCATCCCGTCCTACCGGGAACTGGGCGTCGACCTGGACCGGCTCAACGTCAACGGCGGGGCGATCGCGGTCGGCCACCCGTTCGGCATGACCGGGGCCAGGATCACCACCACGCTGATCAACTCGCTGCGCTTCCACGACAAGCAGTTCGGCCTGGAGACGATGTGCGTCGGCGGCGGCCAGGGCATGGCGATGGTGCTGGAGCGCCTGAGCTGACCTCGCGGTTTCACGCCAGCCTGCAACGACGGGCGGGGCACGGCGTCCCGCCGGATACTCGCCGGATGATCTCCAGGAAGCACGCCTTCGCAGGCGTCCTCGGCGGCACCCTGCTCGCGGCCTCCGTCCTCGCTCCCGCCTCGGCGGCCGCGATCCCGGGCTGCGGTGAGACCTGGCACAGCACGCACGTGGGCGTGTACCGCACCTGCCTGCAGTGCGCCGCCGCCGGGCAGGAGTACCAGCGGGCGGGCGGTGGCGCCAGCCGCGTCGGCATCTCGTGCACCGCGATCACGGGCACCGGCGGCCACCACGACCTCGGCGTGTGCGGCAGGAACGGCCCCATCACGATCAACGGGCGCGAGTTCATCCAGTGCCACAAGTGATCTGAACCCACCGAGGTACGCCGGCCTTCAAGTCCGGCGAACTCCGGACAGCGGAACGGCCCCGGTCGAGGTGACCGGGGCCGTTCCGCGCGTCGTGCGGGTGCCTTATTCCTCGCGGAGCAGGGCCAGCAGGCGCAGGATCTCGACGTAGAGCCACACCAGCGAGGCCACCAGCCCGAAGGCGGTGAACCAGGCCCACTTGGCCGGGTAGCCGGCGCGGACCATCTCGTCGGCCTGGTCGAACTCCAGCAGCAGGGTGAACGCCGCGATCACGATGAACAGCAGACCGATGCCGATGCCCATCCAGCCGCTGCGCAGGCCCAGGCCGCCCGGGACGAAGAAGCCCACGAGCAGGTTGGCCAGCATCAGCACACCGGCGCCGATCACACCGGCGACGACCATCTTGGTCAGTCGCGGGGTGACCCGGATGGCGCCCGTCTTGTAGACGATCAGCATGCCGATGAACACCGCGGCCGTGCCGATGATGGCCTGCACACCGATGCCCTGCAGCTGCGGGATCGACTCGAACAGCCCGGTGAGGGCACCGAGGACGACACCCTGGGCAGCGGAGTAGATCAGCGTCAGGGCCGCGCTCGGCTTGGGGCGGAAGCACATGAAGATCGCGATGCCGATGCCCACGAGGGCGGCGGGCAGCGCGAGCGCGTACATCGCGGGCCCGCTCATCGCCGTCAGAACACCGGCGAGGATCACGGTGCCCAGTGCCGCCGTGGTCTTCAGGACCACGTCGTCGACGGTGATCGGCCGTTCGGCGGTGGGGGGCGCCGACGGGTAGGGGTCGTAGCCGGCGGCCTGACCGCCGTGCTGGAACGAGGCGTATCCGCCGCTGCTCGGCAGGTTGCGGAACGCCGGGTTGCTCGAAGTGCGCACCTCAGTCCTCCAGGAACGTGTTCACACCGTCCGCCGAGTACAACGTCGGTCGACGCGCTGGGGTTCCCGGGACGGTTAAAGGCGACTTTACTCTTGGCGCCCCGGCGGCACCCCGGGGTTCGGTCAATCGGTGCCGATCTTTATTCTTCGATGTCTGCTGCACCACATACCGGCGGTACGTGACGATCTCCAGCGACCGTTCGTGGATCTTGATACGACCGGGTGCACCAGCGAATTAGACCGAATGTGCTAATTCACCAACGCAACGCGCACGTTGTCCTCCTCCGGTTGTCGCCCCGACGGTGGCTTGTGACCGATCCGGGGGCGCCGAAACCATCGTCGCGGGTGCCGTACACCATGATCGGCATCAAGATCAACCGAGGAGCCGTATGTCTGGCCAACGGCTGGGCCACCGCAGGCTGCTCGCGGGAATCACCGCGGGCGCACTGCTCACCATCGCCGGATCGCTGGCACTGCCCGCGGTCGCGGGCGCGTCCGGAGAGAAGCTGGGACAGCACACCGACGCCCAGCCCTACAAGAACAACCCGGAGCCGAAGGACTGGCTCGGGTCCTACGACTGGCGCGGCAAGCAGGTCTGGTGCGTGCGCTTCGGGCTCACCGTGCCCGCCGACGACGTCGAGTACACGCAGGCGACGGGCCCGCTGACGAACAAGTGGGGCGAACCGCTCGGCAAGGACGTCGCGGCGAAGATCTCCTACCTGCTGCTGCGCTACCAGGACACCACCGCCGCGCACGAGGCCGCCGCGCTCGCGCACGTGCTGCACGTGTGGACCTCGGGCACCACCGATCCGGGCAGGCTCGACCCCGCCAACGCCTTCGACACCGTCGGCTACGACGAGAAGTTCCACTTCGACCGGCTCACCGAGGAGGCCAGGACCTCCGTGCGGGCGTTGCGCGAGGACGCCGACGCGCACTTCGGGCCGTGGAAGGTCGAGCTGACCGCGCCGAAGGACGACCAGATCATCGGCAAGGCGGGCAAGTGGCAGCTGACCGTGGTTTCCGCGACGGGCAAGCCGGTCGGCGACGTCCCGGTGAAGCTGGCGGCCACCGACGGGACGCTGGGCGGCGGGGAAGCCGTCCGGACCCCGGAGGACGGCAAGCCGCTGAGCATCGCGCTCACCCCGACCGGCGAGGCGCCGAAGCTGAGCGCCTCGGTGGAGAACCCGAACGCTGACCCGGTGCTGCTGATCCCGTCCAACCCGAAGGCGCAGCAGATCATCACCACCGGCGGGCAGAGCACCGCGAAGGCCGAATCGGAGGCCAAGGCCCGCACCGCGCCGGGCATCGTCAAGCTCAGCAAGGTCGACGCGGCGACCGCCAAGGGCGTCGCCGGGGTGGCGCTGCGGGTGACCGCGGCCGACAAGACCTCGGCTCTGGTCAAGCAGGACGGCTCGAAGCTCGTCGGCGCGGACGGCAAGCCCGCGGTGCTGCAGACCGGGCAGGATGGTGTGGTGACCATCGCCGACCTGAAGACGCCCCAGGAGGCGTGCCTCATCGAGGTGGCCCCCGCTCCCGGCTACGAGGAGGGCTTCGACCCCGCTGCGCCGCCGAGCGTGTGCGGCAAGCTGACGCCCGGGGCGACGCTCGCGCTGACCCTGACCAACAAGCCGAACACCCCGAAGATCACCGTGCCGAAGACCATCCCCGCCGGTGACCTCGGTGATCTGGCCCTGGTCAGCGGTGCCACCACGAGCAGCGTGAACACCCACGCGCTGGTCGCGGCGGGCGTGCTCGGCGCCACCGCGGGCGCGCTCGGCCTGCTGGTGTGGCGCAGGAGGGGCGCGCGCCGGTGATGGCGAAGGAACAGGCCCTCTACCCGAGCTGGTCCGGCCGAGGTCCGCGCACCAAGGCCGGCATCGGCCTGTTCGTGGTCGCCGCGGTCGCGGTCGGGATGGGCATCGCCGGGCTGGACCTGCGGACCTCGGTGACCGGCGAGGCGGTGGACGCGGTGAACTCCCCGGCGCGACCACCGGTGCAGCTGCTGCCGGGGACGGACCTGAGCGATTCGACGACCAGCGTGCGCCGCTGGGGCCTGCCCGGCGGTGTGGTGAGCGCCCCGGCACCGCCCCCGCCGACCGCTCCGGAACCGTCGTCCGGGCAGAAACCGGGCACCGTGCGGTTACCCGGTGGCGGCACGGCGACGTTGGTGCGCAAGGAGGTCGGGCCCGACGCGACCCTTCCGGTGCCGGAGGGCGTCCGTGAGGCGACGTGGTGGGGCGCGGGCCTCGGCGCGCCGATCGGGGCGACACTGCTGGCCGGGCACGTGAACTTCCGCGGTGCCGTCGGGCCGTTCAACGAGCTGTGGAAGGCCGAGCAGGGCCAGGACGTCACGGTCTCCGACTCCGACAGCAAGGTGTTCCGCTACAGGATCAGCGAGATCATCACGCTGCACAAGAACGAGCTGCCCGACTCCGCGGAGCGGCTGTTCTCCCAGCAGGGGCCGCACCGGCTGGTGCTGGTGACCTGCGGAGGGCGCTGGGTGGGCGGCGATCTCGGCTACAACGAGAACCGCATCGTGGTGGCGACGCCCCAGGTGTGACGACGGGCCGGAGTCCACAGTGGACTCCGGCCCGCGTTCGCGCGATCAGTTGCCGTCGGCGCGGTGGATCTCGCTCGGCGTCATCACGTAGAGCGAGCCGTCCGGCGCCGCCTCGACGGCGCGGGTCCTGCCGAGGCTGGTGTACAGCTTCGACCCGGCCCCGCTGGTGGTCAGCTTGTACGTTCCGCCCTTGAGCGAGGCCATGTACAGGCTGCCCTTGTAGTACTCCAGCCCGCTCGGCGTCGCCAAGGAGGTCGGCCACGACTGCACCGGGTTGGTCATGCCCGCGGTGCTGCAGCTGCCCTCGCAGGTCGGCCAGCCGTAGTTCTTCCCTGCGTCGACCTTGTTCAGCTCGTCGCGGTAGCTGGCGCCGATATCGCTGACGTAGAGCTGCTTGTCCACCCACGCCAGGCCCTGGACGTTGCGGAAACCCTTGGCGTAGACCACGGAGCCGGGCTTCGGGTTGCCGGGAGCGGGCTTGCCGTCCACGGTCATCCGCAGCACCTTGCCCGCCAGCGAGGTGTCGCTCTGCGAGTTCGACCCCTTCTGGGCGTCACCGGTACCGGCGTAGAGGTGGCCGTCCGGGCCGAACTCCAGCCTGCCGCCCTGGTGGTTCTCGGCACCCCTGGGAATGCCGGTGAGGATCGGCTGCGGGGTCTGGCCCAGCTTGAGCTTGGCGATCCGGTTGTCGTTGGCGGCCGTGTAGTAGATGAACACGGTCTGGTCGGCGGCGTAGTTCGGCGACACCGCGATGCCGAGCAGCCCGCCCTCGTTCGAGATCGACACGCCGGGAATCGTCTGCACGGTGGTGACCGCGCCCGCCTTGTCCAGCTTGCGGATGCGCGCCTTGTTCTTCTCGGTGAACAGCGCGCTGCCGTCGGGCAGGAAGTCCAGCCCCCATGCCTGGCTCAGGCCGCTGGTGATCTCGGTGATCGTCCTCGGTTCCACGTCCGCGGCGGCGTTGCCCGCCGAGAGCGTCCCGAGCGCGGTGAGGGCCGCCACCGAGCCCACGACCACGCCGCGACGCGCTCCAATCCTCTGGTTCATTACCTCTCCTCGCTAGCCTCACCAGCCGCGCGGATTGCGCAGGGACGGATTCAGGTACATAAACTTCAATGTGAATCCGGTTAATCAGGTAAGCGCTAGCCGGAGGAGCCAGTCAAGAGGTAAAGGTAGTTTCCGAAGGGTCCGTCAAGGGGCTGGCGTTCGGCGTCCGACCGAACTACGGTTGTGATGTCCACCATGTGAAGTTGATCGACGGGAGTGGTCGTGGAGAACACCGAACACCTTGAGTGGGTCATGCCCGACTTCACCGAGTACGACACTCCGATGGAGGTCACCGCCTACGCGGCGCGCGCATGAGCGCCCCGGGTGCGTGATTGGCTCAAACGCCGTGCGCGGCGATCCGAACTGGCGGCGGTCTGGTCGCCGCGCACGGTTTTATTGTGGGCGGAGAGTTCGGTGGACACTGAGCTGTTGACAGAAGAAGAATTCGTAACCGCATTACGCGGACTGGCTCCGCGATACTGGGGGTCACATCCATTTCACCGCAGACTGCATTCGGGTGAACTGAGCCGGGACGAGTTGCGGCGGTGGGCGGCGAACCGTTGGTACTACCAGTGCGTGCTGCCGCAGAAAGACGCCGCGATCATTTCCAACTGCCCGTTGCCCGAGGTCAGGCGGCTGTGGGTGGACCGCATCGTCTACCACGACGGGGTCACCGACGGCGAGGGCGGCGCGGAGAAGTGGCTGCGGCTGTGCGAGGCGGTCGGGCTGAGCCGGGACGAGGTGCTGGACCAGCGGCACGTGCTGCCCGGGGTGCGCTTCGCCGTGGACGCCTACGTGGACTTCGCCAGGCGCAAGCCCTGGGTCGAGGCGGTCGCCTCCGGGCTGACCGAGATGTTCTCCGGACACCTCATGCGGCGCCGGGTCACCGACATGCTGGCGAACTACGACTGGATCGACCGCGCGGACCTGGCGTACTTCACCACCCGGATCGACGCGGTCTCCGGCGAGGGCAAGCAGACCCTGGACCTGGTGGTGAAGCACAGCGTGACCCGCGAGCAGCAGGACCTCGCGATCAAGGCGCTGTCCTTCAAGTGCGATGTGCTGTGGAGCATCCTCGACGCGCTGGAACTCGCTGGGGCACAACGTGATCAGAGCTGAGCAACGACCACGGTTGCGACGCGGAGTGCGGCTGGGCTTCGACAAGGTGCGGCGGACGCACGTGCTGTTGTTCCCGGAGGGCGTGGTCATGCCCAACGCGACCGCGGTGGCGGTGCTCGAACTCTGCGACGGTGAACGCAGCGTCGCGGAGATCGTCGCCGCGCTGTCCAAGACCTACCGGGGAGTTCGGATCGAGGACGTCCAGAACGTGGTGGCGCGCTTCGTGGAACGGCACGTGGTGGAGGTAGCCTGATGTCCGAAACGACACAGATGCCTCACGCCGCGGCTCCCCTCGGCCTGCTCGCCGAGCTGACCCATCGCTGCCCGTTGCACTGCCCGTACTGCTCCAATCCCCTGGAGCTCATCGCGCGGCAACAAGAACTGAGCACCGAACAGTGGTTCTCGGTACTGGACCAGGCCCGCGACCTCGGTGTGTTGCAGGTGCACCTGTCCGGCGGGGAACCGTTGGCGCGCAACGACCTCCCCGAGATCGTCAGCCACGCCAGGGACCTCGGCTGCTACGTGAACCTGGTGACCTCGGGCGTCGGCCTGACCACCCCGCGCCTGGCCGATCTCGTCGAGCGCGGCATCGACCACGTGCAGCTCTCGCTCCAGGGCGCCTCGGAGACCAGCAACAACGCCATCGCGGGCGCGCGGGTGTTCAAGCACAAGCTCATCGCCGCCGAGGCGGTCGCCGAGGTGGGGGTGCCGCTGACGGTGAACACCGTGCTGCACCGGCGGAACCACGGCGAGATCGCCGAACTCATCGCCATGGCGGAACAGCTCGGCGCGGAACGGCTCGAACTCGCCAACACCCAGTACTACGGCTGGGCGCTGCGGAACCGGACGGCGTTGATGCCGACGCGGGAACAGCTCGACGCGGCGGAGCCGATCGTGCGCGAGGCAACCGAAAGGCTCGCGGGCAGGATGCAGATCGTGTACGTGGTGGCCGACTACGCCGACGCGCACCCGAAGCCCTGCATGCACGGCTGGGGTGCGCGGCAGCTCACCGTCGCCCCGGACGGCACGGTGCTCCCCTGCCCCGCCGCCACCGCGATCACGACGCTCGAACTGTCCTCCGTCGTGGACACACCGCTCGCGGAGATCTGGTACTCCTCCACGTCCTTCAACGCCTTCCGCGGAACGGACTGGATGAGCGAACCCTGCCGGAGCTGCCCCCGCAAGGAGACCGACTTCGGCGGCTGCCGCTGCCAGGCCTTCCTGCTGACCGGGGACGCCGCGGCCACCGACCCGGTCTGCTCGCTCTCGCCGAACCGCGGCTTGGTGGACGACATCCTTGCCGAGCAACCTGCCGAGGACCCGCTTGCGGGGTCGAGCATTGCTCCTGTGGACGTGGAACTGTCCATGCGAGCCCCTACCACCGGGAGGTTCCGTTGAGGGTCACCCTGCTCGGGACGGCCGCCGGTGGTGGCTTTCCCCAGTGGAACTGCGCCTGCCGGATGTGCGCCGCGTGTCGGGGCCGTGCGGCCGGCGTCCGCCCGCGCACCCAGGACTGCATCGCGGTGAGCCCGACCGGCCGCGGCTGGTTCCTGGTCAACGCCTCCCCCGACATCCGCGCGCAGATCGTGGCCTCCCCCGACTTCACGCCCGGCCCCGGTCCGCGCGACACCCCGCTCCGCGGAGTCCTGTTGACCGACGCGGAGCTGGACCACGCGCTCGGCCTGGTGATGCTGCGCGAAGGCGGCGGGCTGCGCGTGTGGGCGCCTCCGGCGGTCGCACACGCCCTGGAGCACGATTTCGGCGTGCGCGGGGTGGTGGCGCGCTACCGGCAGTGGGACTGGGAGATCGCCGAGCCCGGCGCGGAGTTCGAGATCACCGAGCCCGGTGGCGAACGCCTGCTGGTGACCGCGATCCCGGTGAGCGGCAAGCGCCCGCGCTACGCGGCCGACTCCGCCGCCGAGGGGCACTGGGTGTGCGCGTACCGGATCAGCGACCCGGCGACCGGCGGAACGCTGCTGTACGCGCCGTGCCTGGCGTCCTGGCCCGAGGGCTTCGACGAGCTGGTCGCGGGCGTGGACTGCCTCATCCTGGACGGCACCTTCCACTCGGCCGGGGAGATGCCCGGCGCGACCGGGAGCGCGGTCGGCGGCGGGGAGCAGAAGTCCATGGGGCACATCCCGATCAGCGGCCCCGGCGGCAGCCTGGAGCTGCTGCGGGCCCATCCCCGGGTACGGCGGATCTACACCCATCTGAACAACACCAACCCGGTGCTGGACAAGGGTTCGCCGGAGCACGCGGAGCTGGCGGCCGCGGGCGTCGAGGTGCCGCGGGACGGAACCACCTTCGAACTCTGAGCACCGTGATCGAGATCACCCGGTCGGATCGGCGCCACACTGTTCGACGGTTGCCGAACCGGCGGATGCGCCGGGCACGCGAACCGGGCTCACGATCCGTGTTCGGCGCGCACGAACGAGTGCACTAGCAAGATCAACTACAGGCCCCGGATGCTACGTGCAGTGACCCCGAAAAGACGGCGCTGACCAGCGAAGAAGGGATCCTGCTAGGGTTCTGGACGATCTTGGTCCGCACGTTCGGACCGACGTCTCGATGGTGCCCCCGGACGGATTCGAACCGACACCTGTGACCCTTTTAAGGGGCCTGCCTCTACCGATTGGGCTACGGGGGCAGCGGGCAGCCTAAGCGGTCGACCCCGCTTTGTGGGAGCCGTACGTGACAAGTCGCCCATGAGGCCCAATTTCTGTAACGCGCCGCACCGGCCATCCGGCGGTAGCCGCGGTCAGCGCGCGCCTCTGGCCGCCCGGAGTTCGGCGAACCGCGTCGCGACCCACTCGTGCACCGCCTCGGAGACGTCCGGGCTGCCCGCCCGGTGCTCGAACCAACGCCAGTCGCAGCTGACGTTGACCTCCAGGAAGACGTGCTCCGAGCCGGTCACCAGCAGGTCGAACGCGGCGACCTGGACCCGCCAGTGCCGGGCCAGCGCGCGCAGCCGCTGGGCGAGCGTGTCCGGGATCTCCGCCCTGGTGACCGTCACCGCGTCCGGGTCCACCCAGAGCTGCGCCGGGTCGAGCTTGTCCACCCGGTAGGCGATCAGCTTCTCTCCCACCACGAAGACCCGCAGCTCGCCCTCGGCGGAGACGTACTGCTGCACGATCACCGGGGCCGGCTCGGGGACGTCACCTGCCCTGCTGGTGTCCAGCGGGCGCGGGAACAACCCGTGCAGCGCGCCCGGACGCGGTTCGAGCAGGTGGTGCCCCGCCGTCTTGACGATGCACTGGCCGCCGCCGGGCCTGCTCCGGCCGGGCTGCGTGGTCACGGCGGTCCTCGGCACGCGTAAGCCGAAGGAGCGCGCGTCGGCGAGCTGGGTCAGCCGGTCCAGGTGGCAGGTGGCCCTGGTCGGGTTCACGTGCTCCCAGTCGGTGCGGCCGGAGAGCCAGTTGGCCACCGAGCGCCACTGGTCCACCGAGTACGAGCCGTTGATCGTGCGCGGGTCGACCGGGACGGCCGTCAGGTCGAAGTGCCTGCGCCACACCAGCATCGGCCGCAGCAGCCGCTGGTCGAGCTCGATCAGCGGGGCGTCGGTGTAGACGGTCAGGGCGAGGTTGAGGCAGCGGTCGGCGTCGATGCGGGCCATCCGGATGCCGCGCTCGGCCAGTGCCAGGGAGAGCTCGTTCATCTCCATGTCGGCCGCCCTGGCGAGCACCAGGACGCACGGCACCGGGTCGCCGTCGTCGTCGACGAGGCCCATCTCGTGCACCCGCTCCTGGAAGTCCAGGCAGGTGCTCGGGGACCGGTAGTAGTAGTCCTGGCCCTGCAACAGCAGCGGAGCGGGCCGGGGTGAGGTGGTGGCGGGGGCGGCCGGTTCGGCGACCGGCTGGTGGGGTGGGAGCAGGGCGCCCTCCTGCTCCCACCCGACACTCGACATCTCTAGTCGTCCTTCTTGCGGAAGACCTTCCGCGCCTTGGCGTACTCCGAGGCGTAGTCGGCGAGCGCGCTGTCGTCGGCTCTGCCCTGGCGGACCAGGGCGGCCAACTCCTTGATCGACATAGCGGTCACCTCTTCTCCGGTGTGATGCCTCACACGTTCAGGTGATGCACCTCGCGTAGTCTCGGTTTCAACCTCACGCAATGTCAAGGCAACCTTAAATTACCGTCCACTGTCCGGGCTGTCGACGCGAGCCGTCCGGACCACTGTGACCGCGGCCGCCGCACAAGATCGCTACCAGGCCGTACCGAGCACTGTAGTCAGCTCCTAGCTGCGCGAACAAAATCCGCCTTGGGGTCGTTGATCTGACCGAGCGAGACCACCTCGCGCCGGAACAGCAGCGCCAGGGTCCAGTCCATAACGATTCGGAACTTGCGGTTGAAGGTCGGCATCCGGCTCATGTGGTAGGTGCGGTGGATGAACCAGGCCGGGAAACCCTTGACCCGCACGCCGAACAGCTCGGCGACCCCGCGGTAGAGACCGAGGCTGGCCACCGACCCGACGTGCTTGTGCCGGTAGGGCTTCGGCTGCTTCCCGCGCAGCACCGCGACGATGTTGTCGGCCATCTGCCGCGCCTGCCGCACCGCGTGCTGGGCCGACGGGCTGCAGGTGGCCTGCGGGTCCTGCTCGATCTTGGCGAGGTCCGGGACGGCGGCGCAGTCCCCGGCCGACCACGCGTCGCGCAGTCCCTCGATCTGGGTAGTGGAGGTGCAGCGCACCCGCCCGCGCGCGTCCCTGGGCAGGTCGGTGTTCTCCAGCACCGGGTTGGCCTTCACCCCGGCGGTCCAGATGATCGTCTCCGAGTCGAACTCGGTCCCGTCGTCGAGCACCACGTGCCCGTCGACCATGCTCTTCACCCGGGTGTCCAGGTAGACCTGGATCCCCCGCTCGGCCAGCCGCTCCACGGTGTAGACGCCCATCCGCGGGCTGACCTCGGGCATGACCCGGCCGGTCGCCTCGACCAGCACCCAGCGCATGTCCTCGGGCTTGATGTTCTCGTAGTAGCGGGTCGCGTAGCGCGACATGTCCTCGAGCTCGGCCAGCGCCTCGATGCCCGCGTACCCGCCGCCGATGACCACGAAGGTCAGCAGCCTGCGGCGCAGCTCGGGGTCGACGGTGGTCGCGGCGAGGTCCATCCGCGAGAGCACGTGGTTGCGCAGCAGGATCGCCTCGCCCACGGTCTTGAAGCCGATGCCCCGCTCGGCCAGGCCGGGGATCGGCAGCGTCCTGGCGACCGAGCCGAGCGCGGAGACGAGCACGTCGTAGCCCAGCTCCTCGACGTGGCCGTCCGGCAGCTCGACGGTGGCCACCTTGTCCGCGTGGCTGATCTTGGTGACCCGGCCGGTCAGCACGTGGCAGCGCTTGAGCGCCTTGCGCAGCGGGACCACGACGTGCCGGGGCTCGATGGAACCAGCGGCCGCCTCGGGGAGGAAGGGCTGGTAGGTCATGTGCGGCTGGGGGTCGACCACGGTGACCGAGGCTTCCCCGGCTTTCAGCTTGGACTGCAGCCGCAGCGCGGTGTACATGCCGACGTAACCGCCGCCGACGACCAGAATGCGAGTGGGTTGAGACCTCACAGCAGCCATACACGAATGGTCGCACCCGCATGGCGCGAACGCCGGACAAATCGCACGTGTTCTGGCACTCAGCGGAGGACGAAACCCCAGGTCGCCCCGCGAACGTGGTCAGCGGCACACGCCCGTGTGGACCTGTCAACTGAATCGGTCCACCACGCCGTGATCACCCGACCACCCGCTGTCACTGACCTGAATGAGTCGTTCGGTGCGTTGAAGCGCCCCGAGGACCCGTGGATGTGCGGACCCGGCTTGCTAGGTGAGGCCTGCGGCGTGCTTCGCGGCGGAGAGGACGGCTTCGACCATCGCGGGGGTCAGGCGGCCGGACATGGTGTTGCGCTGGCTGACGTGGTAACAGCCGAACAAGGCCAGCGGAGGGCCGTCGTCGGTGGCGGGGAGGTCGACGCGCACGCCATGTCCGAACTTGGGACGGGGCACGGGCACGGCCCACGAGGAGGACGCCAGGACGGGCAACAGCGCCTGCCAGCCGAACGCGCCGAGGACGACCACGGCGCGCAGGGTCGGGCGGAGCAGGCGGAGTTCGGCGCAGAGCCAGCGGCGGCAGTTGTCGCGTTCCTGGGGAGTCGGCATGTTCTCCGGCGGCGCGCAGCGCACGGGGGAGGTGATGCGCGTTCCGATGAGCCGGAGGCGGTCGTCGAGCAGCCCGGTGTCGGGATGGGTCGCCTGGGCCTGGTTGGCGAGGCCGACGGCGTGCATGGCCGCGAACAGGACCTCTCCGGAGCGGTCGCCGGTGAACATGCGGCCGGTGCGGTTCGCGCCGTGCGCGGCCGGGGCGAGGCCGACGATCCCCAGTGCGGCGCCGGCGGGGCCGAAGCCGGGCACGGGACGGCCCCAGTACTCCTGGTCGCGGAAGGCGGCGCGTTTGACCACCGCGACCTCCTCGCGCCAGGCGACCAGTCGCGGGCAGGCGCGGCAGGAGATCACCGCCGCGTCGAGGGCTTCGAGGTCCACGCCGATCAGGGTGCCCCACGTAACGGAAGGACAAAGCAGTTGCGGAGTTCAACTAACAGTCCCGGCGACCCCAGCTAAGGTCGCGTCATGCCAGAGAAAGACGCAAAGGAGCCGAAGGGCGCCAGCGACAAGGAGCTCGACACCGAGACCCCGTCTCGGCCCGTTGAGCCCGTCGACGACCTGGTGACCACACGGCACGCCCTGACCATCAAGCGCCGCAAGCTGAACTACACCGCGACCGCCGGGCGCGTCGTGCTCCGCAAGGAGGTGCACACCGACGGCACCTTCGACGGTCACAAGCCCAAGGCCGAGGTCTTCTTCACCTCCTACACCGTGGACGGCGGCTCGACCGACCGCCCGGTGACGTTCGCGTTCAACGGTGGTCCGGGCTCGTCGAGCGTCTGGCTGCACATGGGCGTCCTCGGCCCCAAGCGCGTGCTGAGCGGGGACGCGGGTGAGCTGGTCCCGCCGCCCTACGGTCTCACCGACAACGCCGAAACCCTGTTGGCGCACAGCGACCTGGTGTTCATCGACCCGGTGTCCACGGGCTACTCGCGCGCGACGACCGGTGAGAAGCCGGGTGACCACCACGGCTATACCGGCGACCTGGAGACGGTCGCCGAGGTGATCCGCCTGTGGACCTCGCGCAACGGCCGGTGGATGTCGCCGAAGTTCCTCGCGGGCGAGTCGTACGGCACGCTGCGCGCGGCGGGGCTCGCGGAGCACCTGCAGACGCGGTTCGGCATGTACCTCAACGGGCTCATGCTGATCTCCAGCGTGCTGGACATGGGCTCGATCCGGTTCACCCCCGGCAACGACCAGCCCTACGCGCTGTTCCTGCCGACGTACGCGGCGATCGCGCACTACCACGGCCTGCACGGTGATCGGCCGCTGGCGGACGTGCTCGCGGAAGCCGAGGAGTACGCCGCGCACGACTTCCTGTGGGCTCTCGGCCGCGGAGCGCGGCTGACCGAGGAGGAGCGCGCCGAGGCGGTGCGGAAGGTGGCGTCGCTGACCGGCCTCTCCACCGACTACGTGGACCGCGTGAACCTGCGCATCGAACACGTCCGCTTCTACACGGAGCTGCTGCGCTCGCGCGGGCTCGTGGTCGGCAGGCTGGACGGCCGGTTCACCGGCTGGGAGCGCGACGGCGGGGTCGAGGCCTTCGCCAGCGACCCGTCGATGACGGCGATCACGGGCCCCTACGCCGCGGCGCTGAACCACTACGTGCGCACCGAGCTCGGCTACGCCAACGACCTGCCCTACGAGATCCTGTCGCGGCGCGTGCACCCCTGGTCCTACAAGGAGTTCGAGAACCGCCACGTCAGCGTGGCGGGGAAGCTCGCGGAAGCGATGCGCGCCAACCCGTTCCTCAAGGTGCACGTGGCTTCGGGCTACCACGACGGTGCGACGCCGTACTTCGCCGCGGAGCAGGTGTTCGCTCAGCTCCAGATTCCCGCGGAGCTGCGCGACAACATCGAAGTGAAGTACTACGAGGCCGGACACATGATGTACGTCCACGAGCCCTCGCGCATCCAGCAGTCCAAGGACCTGGCCGCCTTCGTGAAGGCCGCCTCGAACCGCTGACGCCGTGCCGTTCGCGGGCCCAGCGCCCGCGAACGGCCGCTCCGCATCACGCGAGCGAGAGCGCGATCCCGTCGAGGATGTCGTGCTCGCTGGCGATCAGTTCGGTGATGCCCGCGCGCTTGGCGAACTCGTCGGCGAGGGAACGCAGCACGAGCGCCCCGCCGTTGATCACGTCGACCCGGCCGGGGTGCATCGGCCCCAGCGCGGCGCGCTCGTCGTGCGTCATCGCGAGCAGGCGGTCGGAGACCTGGTGCACGGTGTCCACCGGCATGCGGTGCAGGTGCACGCGCTCCGAGTCGTACTCCGGCAGCTCCTGCGCCACGGCCGAGATCGTGGTGATGGTGCCCGCGACGCCGACCCAGGTGCGGGCCGCGCGCACGTCCACCGCGTCGAAGGCCTCGGCCAGGATCTCGGCGACCACGCGCTCCGCCTCCGCGCGCTGGTCGGCGGTCGGCGGGTCGTCGTGCAGACACCGCTCGGTGATCCGGACGCAGCCCACGTCGACGGAGCGCGCCGCAGTGATCTCCGCGCGCACGCCGTCCCAGGTGCCGACGACGACCTCGGTGGAGCCGCCGCCGATGTCGGTCACCACGAACGGGCCGTCCTCCGGTTCGAGGTCGCCGACCGCGCCGGTGAAGGACAGCCTGGCCTCCTCGTCGCCGCTGATCACCTCGGCCTCCGCGCCGAGGGTGGCGCGCACCATGCCGAAGAAGTCCTCGCGGTTGCCCGCGTCCCTGGTCGCCGAGGTCGCGGTCATCCGCACCCGCTCGGCACCCTTGCGGCGCAGCACCGTGGTGTAGTCGGCCAGCGCGGCCCTGGTCCGCTCGATCGCCTCGGGCGCGAGCAGCCCGGTCGCGTCGACCCCCTGGCCCAGCCGGACGATCCGCATCTCGCGGTGCACGTCGCGCAGCCAGCGGCTGCCGTCCTCGCGCACGGTCACATCGGCGACGAGCAGCCGGATCGAGTTGGTTCCACAGTCGATCGCTGCGACCCGTGGCATGCCAGACCTCCTACGGTGGGCGGACTCCCGGCCCAACCGTAGCGGCAGCGGCTCAGCGCGGCGTCGAGGTCTTCGCCGGTCCGGGCTCGGCCTTCGACGTCGGGGCGCCCGGCGTGACGCAGGGACTGGTGCTGGGCACCGACGTCGATGTGGTCGGCTTCGGCGGCGTCGTGGTCGTGGTCGTGCTCGTCGGGGTGGTCGTCGTCGTGCAGGACGGCGTCGTGGTGGTGATCGGCCGCGACGAGGACGTGGTCGGGATCGGTTTGGCCGAGGTGGTCGTCCACGGGTTGGTCGGCGTGACCGACGTCGTGGTCGGCTGCTGGCTGGTCGGGTCCGGGTTCGGCGGCGGCACGGTGGGGTCCGGCCCGGGCGGGGGCTGCGGCGCGGGGTTGGGCACCGGCGGGGCGCCCTGCGCCAGCACGTCCAGCGGAACCGGGTTGGTGGGCAACGGGTTCACACCGGTCGCGTACGCCGCCGCCCAGAGCAGCACCTTCTGCACGTAGACGTTGGAGTGGTTGTAGCGGAACACCGCCTGGACGAGCTGGCCCGGGTCGAGCAGGTTCAGCCCGCCCGCGCAGAGGTACTTGCCACTGGCCAGAGCGGCGTCGTAGACGTTGTGCGGGTTGCTGGTCCCGTCGCTGTCGCCGTCGGCCGCGTAGAGCGCCCAGGTGCTGGGGATGAACTGCATCGGGCCGACCGCGCGGTCCCACGCGGTGTCCCCGTCGAGCCTGCCGCCGTCGGTGTCGGCGATCGCCGCCATGCCGGGGGCGCCGTTGAGGACCGGGCCGAGGATGCGGCCGATGGTGTTGCCGCGCAGGTCCACCGCGGAGTTCGCGTGCCGGGACTCGATGCGGCCGATACCCGCCAGGACCGACCAGTGCAGCCCGCAGCCGGGCATCGTGGCCTGGAGCGTGCGGTCGGCGCGCATGTAGGCGTCGAGCACCGTGCCGGGGATGCCGAGCGTGCCGCCCTCGGGCAACTCGGCGAACGGGTCGTCGCTGAGCTGACCGGGATCGCGGAGCGCGTCGAGCAGCGTGGGGCTGATGGTGTCGTTCTGCGCGAGGTGACCCCCCGCGCCGAGGTCTCCGGGGTAGCCGCGGAGCTTGGTGAGCAGGTCGCCGAAGGCGTAGGTGGCGTCCCGGTCCTCCGAGCCGGTGCCCGGGAGCGTGCTGAGCCCGGCCACTCCGGCGAGCGCGGGCGGGATGACGAGCGCGGCCGTCGCGGTGGCCGCGGCGGCCATGCGCCTGGCCTTGTTCCTCAGCACGCGGCGCCGACGAGCCTTGCGGAGGGCGGTCCGCCCGAGCGGCGCGTTGGAGGCTTCCACCAAGCACCCTCTCCTCAGAGTCGTCGCGTACCCGCGGGCCCACCGTACCTACAAGTAGGTCGGTTGTTGAGGCGTCTTCGTTATCTCACCGGCGATTTCCCACCGATGTATCAATTCACTTAACAACTCCTTTACCGCCTGCCGTATACCGGTCACTCGGTGTGCTCTTCTCCTCGCCGGACGACGAGGTTACTGTCCGGTACATGCCGCAAGGGGACTTCGTCACACACCGGGTCACCAACCAGCCGCCCGCGCTCGCCGACTTCGACGCCCTGGCCTGCGATCCCGCGCTGACCAGCACGATCACCGACGCCGAACTGCTGGAACGGCTGCACGACATCGGCCGTCGCACCGGGTCGGCGCAGGCGCGCGAACACGGACGGCTGGCCAACGAGAACCCGCCCGTCCTGCACACCCATGATCGTTGGGGCAATCGCGTCGACGAGGTGGAGTTCCATCCTTCGTGGCACTGGTTGATGGGCCAAGCGGTCGAATTGGGATTGCACGCGGCGCCGTGGTCACCCGATGCCGGTCCCGGCGCGCACCTGGCCCGCGCGGCGGGTTTCTACCTGTGGAGCCAGGCCGAGTCCGGCCACGGTTGCCCCATCTCGATGACCTACGCGTCGATCCCCGCGCTGCGCCACTCCCCCGAACTGGCGGAGCGCTTCGAGCCCGGACTGCGCTCGCGCACCTACGACTTCGGCCTCCGCGAGCCCGGTACCAAGGCCGGCCTGCTGGCGGGCATGTCGATGACGGAGAAGCAGGGCGGCAGCGACGTCCGCGCGAACACGACGACGGCGACGCCGCTCGCCGACGGCAGCTACGAGCTGGTCGGGCACAAGTGGTTCACCTCGGCGCCGATGAACGACCTGTTCCTGACCCTCGCGCAGGCGCCGGGCGGGCTGACGTGCTTCGTGCTGCCGCGCGTGCTCCCGGACGGCTCGCGCAACCCGATTCGCCTGCAGCGCTTGAAGGACAAGCTCGGCAACAAGGCGAACGCGTCCTCGGAGATCGAGTACGCGGGCGCGATCGGCTGGCGCGTCGGCGAGGAGGGCCGCGGGGTCCCCACGATCATCGAGATGGTGTCGATGACGCGGCTGGACTGCGTGATCGGCTCGGCGTCGACGGTGCGGGCCGCGCTGACCGAGGCGGCGCACCACGTGGCGCACCGCTCCGCGTTCGGCTCCCGGTTGGCCGGCACACCGTTGATGTCGGCGGTGGTGGCCGATCTGGCGCTGGAGTCCGAGGCGGCGACGAGGCTGGCGATGCGCCTCGCCCGCGCGGTGGACGCCGGAGAGCGGTCGTTGCTGCGGCTGGCGTTGCCGGTGTCGAAGTACTACGTGTGCAAGCGCTGCCCGATCGCGGTGGCCGAGGCGCTGGAATGCTTGGGCGGCAACGGTTACGTCGAGGAGTCCGGGTTGCCGCGGCTCTACCGGGACGCGCCGCTGAACTCGATCTGGGAGGGCTCGGGCAACGTCACGGCCCTGGACGCCCTGCGCGCCATGGCGAAGGAACCGTCCACAGTGGACGCCTTGCTCGCCGAGATCGATCTGGCCGCCGGGGCCGACGCGCGACTGGACGCGGGCGTCGCGGACCTGCGCAAGGAGCTGGCCGACCCGCATCCCGCCCGCGCGAGGCGCCTCGCCGAACTGGCCGCCCTGTGCCTCCAGGGCTCCCTGCTCCTGCGCGAAGCCCCGAACGAGGTGTCGGACGCCTTCCTGGCAACCCGCTTCGGCGCGGAGGCCACACGCACCTTCGGCACCCTCCCCCGCGGCCTCGGCACCACCGCGCTCGTGGAGCGGGTGACGCCGGTCTAGGCCTGGGGCGAGTGGCGCTGGGCGCAGGGGCCGGGCTTCCACCACTCGCCCGCGGCTTCGAGGGATTCGTCGCCGAAGGGGTTCACGCCGGGACCGGCCGCGAGCGCGTGCGCGACGTGGACGTGCAGGCACTTGACGCGGTCGGGCATGCCGCCTGCGCTGACCTCGGTGCCCAGCGACTCGATCGCGTCGCGCTCGGCCAGGTAGGACTCGTGCGCCTTGCGGTACTGCTCCGCGAGCGCCGGGTCCTTGCCGAGGCGCTCGGTCATCTCCTGCATCACGCCGGAGGCCTCCTGCGTGCCCAGGCGGGAGGACAACCGGGCGCAGGTCAGGTAGTACATCGTCGGGAACGGCGTCCCGTCCTCCAGGCGCGGGTTGGTCTGCACCACCGCCGGGTCACCGCACGGGCAGCGGTACGCGACGGCGCGCACGCCCCTGGGGGCCCTGCCGAGCTGCGCGGTGATCGCGTCCCGGTCTGCCTGGCTGGCGGGCTCGTGCCCGGCTCCGGACGTCACTGCGGTCAGCCTCCGACGATCGTTTCCCACAGGCGCTCGAACCACGTCTTGTTCGGGGCCGCCTGCTTGGTGTTGTCCTGTTCCTGCGGCGGAGCCGGGGTCGGCAGCTCCACCACGTACGGGGTCTCCCCCGGGTTGACGTACTTCAGCCGCCGCCGCGCCTCGGCCTCCACCTGGGCGGGGTCGAGCAGCTGGGCCTTGCGCTCCTCCAGCCTGCGGATCTCGGCGGCGTTCTGCTGCTGCAGCAGTGTCTCCTGCCGGATCTCCGAGCGCTGGCTGATGTAGGTCCGCAGCGGCACCGCGACCGAGAGCACCAGGGCGCAGACCACCAGCGCCAGCATCGCGGCCCTGCGGGTGGAGGAGAGCTGGAAGGCCCCCGCCGCCTTCGGGGCCATCCTCGGCCTGCGGGGCTGCGGGGTGCGGCGCGGCGGTCCGCCGCGATGGGGTGAGCCGGGCTGCTGCTCGCGCGCGTGCGGACGGCCCGCGCGCTCACCGCCGCCCCGCTCACCCCTGTCGCCTCGAATACCAGTCCAGCCGCTCAGCCTGCGCTGGGCGCGCTCCGGTCGACGCGCCGCCGCGGCTTCGGTCCGGCGGCGGCGGCGCTCCCGATCCTGATCGCGCCCAGCCATGGCTCATCAGCCCCCGTTGGCCGGGGAGTAGCGCGGGAAGGCCAGGTCGCCCGCGTAGCGCGCCGCGTCGCCCAGTGCCTCCTCGATGCGCAGCAGCTGGTTGTACTTGGCGACCCGCTCGCTGCGGGCGGGGGCGCCGGTCTTGATCTGCCCGGAGCTCGTCGCGACGGCCAGGTCGGCGATGGTGGTGTCCTCGGTCTCACCGGAGCGGTGGCTCATCATGCAGCGGTAGCCGCAGCTCTGCGCCAGGGTGACCGCGTCCAGGGTCTCCGAGAGCGTGCCGATCTGGTTGACCTTCACCAGCAGCGCGTTGGCGGCGCGGCGGGAGATGCCCTCCTCCAGGCGCTCGGAGTTGGTGACGAACAGGTCGTCGCCGACCAGCTGGACGCGCTCGCCCAGCTCGCTGGTCAGCCGCACCCAGCCGTCCCAGTCGTCCTCGCTGAGCGGGTCCTCGATGGAGACCATCGGGTAGGCCTTGACCAGCTCCTCGTAGTACCCGGCCATCTGCTCGGCGCTGCGCTTGGAGCCCTCGAAGTGGTACGCGCCGTCGCGGTAGAACTCGGTCGCGGCAACGTCGAGCGCGAGCACGATGTCGCGGCCGAGCCGGTAGCCCGCCTTGTCCACGGCGGAGGCGATCAGGTCCAGCGCGTCGCGGTTGCTGGGCAGGTCGGGGGCGAAGCCGCCCTCGTCGCCGAGCCCGGTGTTCAGACCCTTGGCCTTGAGCACCGACTTCAGCGAGTGGTAGACCTCAGCACCCCAGCGAACGGCCTCGCGGAAGGACTCCGCGCCGATCGGGGCGATCATGAACTCCTGGATGTCCACGCCGCTGTCCGCGTGCGCGCCACCGTTGATGATGTTCATCATCGGCACCGGCAGCACGTGCGCGTTCGGGCCGCCGACGTAGCGGAACAGCTCCAGCCCGCTGCTCTCCGCCGCCGCCTTGGCCACCGCGAGCGAGACGCCGAGGATGGCGTTGGCGCCCAGGCGGGACTTGTCCGGGGTGCCGTCGAGGTCGACCAGCTTCTGGTCGACGACGCGCTGCTCGATGGCCTCGATGCCGGTGAGCGCGGGGGCGATCTCGTCGAGGACCGCGGTCACGGCCTTCTCGACGCCCTTGCCGAGGTAGCGGCCCTTGTCGCCGTCGCGGAGCTCGACCGCCTCGTGCTCACCGGTCGACGCCCCGGAAGGGACGGCCGCGCGCCCCAGGGTTCCGTCGTCCAGCAGCACCTCCACCTCGACAGTGGGGTTTCCGCGCGAATCCAGGATCTCGCGGGCGCCTACCTGCTCGATGACCGCCACGTGCGCTCCCTCTTTACCAGCGTGTGGGACCCAACAAGCGCCGAGCCTAGTCGTGCCGAGCGAGCACGTCGCGGACCACCTCCGCGGCGACCGCGCCGAGCCCGGCCGGAGCGCCCCTGCGCGCCCTGACCCGCAGCGGAGCGGGCCGCAACGTGGGAAGTCCGTCATATTCGGCCAGCCCTTCGGGACGGCGCGCGGTCACGGGCAGCAGCGTGACGCCGAGCCCGCCCCTGGCCGCGGCGAGCACCCCGGAGAGGTCCTGCGCCTCGCACACCAGCCGGTACGGGATGTGCTCCTCGTTCAGCACAGCGAGCGCGGTCCGCCGCACCACGCAGGGCTCGGCGTAGACGATCAGCGGCAGCGGCTCGCCCGCGGTGAACTTCGGCGCCGCGAACCAGGAGTACCGCAGCGTTCCCGCCGCACGGCTGCGCCCACCGGCGGGTCCGCCGAGCAGGAGCGCGAGATCGACGTCACCGTGCTCGACCGCCTCGGCCAACCGGGCCGTCCGGTCCAGCCGGAAGCGGATCTCGCGTTGCGGGAAGGCATCGCGCAGGGCGACGGCCAGTTCCGGGAGGAGCTGGTCGGCGGCGTGCTCGCTGGAACCGACGACCAGCGCGGCGTCGTGGTCGAGTCCGAGCCTGCGCAGCGCCTGGTCGTGCGCGGCGAGGATCGACCTGGCCTCGGCGAGGAGCTGTTCGCCGCGCTCGGTGAAACGGCTCTGGCGGCCGTCGCGTTCGAGCAGTTCCGCTCCGGCGAGCTTGGCCAGCCGCGCGATGTGCTGGCTGACCGCGGACTGCGTCAGGTGCAGCGCGGTCGCCGCGCGGTGGAAGCCGCCGTGGTCGGCGATGGCGACCAGGCTGCGCAGCTGGACGATGTCGAGGACGGCGGCCATGGCGGGATGCTAGCCGCAGCATCGATCACGCGTGCTGATCGATCGTGTTTCCTAATCAATCCGCATGACGGGCGGACGGCCCGATCACCCTGACCGCATGAGGATTCCCGTTCCGATCGCGCTCGGCGTCGTGTTCGTCTGGACGTCGGGATACCTGCTCGGCGCTCTCGCCGTCGGCGTGGTCCCGCCCTACTTGCTGACGACGGTCCGCCTGACGCTGGGCGCGGTGCTGATGGGCGTGATCGCGCTCGTGACTCGCGCGCACTGGCCGCGTGGGCGTCTCCTGCTGCACGTCTGCGTCGCCGGAGTGCTCACCCAGGCCGTGCAGTTCGCCGGTGTCTACGGCGGTTTGCAGGCCGGGGTCCCCGCGGCGGTCACCGCGCTCGTGATGGCGTTGAACCCGGTGCTGACGGCGGTTCTGGTGACCGGGTTGCTCGGCGAGCGGGTCGGCCGGAGGCAGCTCGTCGGGCTCGGGCTCGGAGTGCTGTCGGTGATCGCGGTGCTCGGTGAGCGGGTCGTGGAGGTGGGGCTGGACGCGGGCAGCCTGTTGACGTTGGTCGGACTGTTCGGTTTCGCGGTCGGCGGGATCCACCAGCAGCGGTTCTGCACGGGCGTGGACGTGCGGGCCGCGAGCACCGTGCAGATGGCCGTGTCGGCTCCGGTGGTCGGTGTGCTCGCGCTGTTCGAGGACGGAACGGTGCAGGACTGGACCGGCGCCGGGCTGATCGCGCTGTGGTTGGTGTTGATCAACGCGCTGTTCGGCACGGCCGTGTACATGGAGGCGGTCAAGCGCGGAGGGGCCCGCCGGGCCAGCTCCCTGTTCAGCGTCGTGCCCGCGGTGACGGCGATCGTGGCGTGGCCCGTGCTCGGCGAACTGCCCACGCTCGGCGCGGTCGTCGGCCTGGTCGCCGGGGCCGCCGCGTGCGTGCTGGGAACGGCGGAAATCCGTCCGGTACCGCGAAGAGATCGCGTCGCGACCGTCCATCCGGGATGATCACTGAGGGTGCCGGTGCGCGCTGCCGACTGCCCACCATCCGGCGGTCGATCACTGGCCGTTCGCGGCGTAGCGTGGGGTGGACCATGAGCGACGGCACATTCGAGGCGTTCCGCAGGGCCGAGGCGCTACTCGCGCGACGGCAGCCCCTCGACGCCATCAGGGCTCTGGAACCGGTGCTGGAGCACGAACCGAACACACCGAGCGTGCAACTGCTCGCCGCCCGCGCCTACTTCGCCTCTGCCCAGCTCAACCGGGCGGAGGCGGCTTTTCGCCGGGTGGTCGAACTCGATCCGACCGACCACTACGCGCGCTTCGGCCTCGGCAAGACGCTGCACCGCCAGGGCAGGCTGCACGACGCGGTGCGGCAGCTGAGGATCGCGGTGGCCATGCTGCCGTCCCCGGACTACCAGGAAGCCCTCAACGAGGTCCGCGCCCGCATCGCCGTGGAGAACAGCAACTAGCCCTCCCCCTTCCCCCGCGCCGATGCCTCGTTGAGGTACTTGAACGCACCGAATGACTCATTCAGGGCGAAAGCGGTGGGTGGGGTCAGCGGCCGAGGCTGCGGCGGGCGTAGGTGTCGGCGAGGCCGAAGACCTTCTGGCCGTACTCCGTGGAGTTGTTGTAGGCGAACACCGCAGCCCACCAGCCCTTGGCCTCGCCGAGGTCGCGGTTGGCCGAGCACAGGTAGCGGGCGGCGGTCACCGCGGCGTCGTCGATCTGCTGCGGGTCGGCGCGGCCGTCGCCGTTGCCGTCGGCGGCGTAGCGCTTCCACGTGCCGGGGATGAACTGCAGCGGACCCACCGCGCGGTCCCAGGTGGTGTCCCCGTCGAGCTGACCGCCGTCGGAGTCGGGGATCGCGCGCACGTTGGGCCCGCCGTCGAGCGGGATGCCGATGATCGGCTTGGACGGCCTGCCCTCGTCGGTGAGGGTGGCACCGCCGTAGCGGCCGTGGTTGGACTCGATGCGGCCGATGCCCGCGACGGTCGCCCACGACAGGCGGCAGCGCGGTCGTTCCTGCCGCATCGCCAGGTCGGCGAGCGCGTAGGCGCGCAACGCCCGCGCGGGCACGTCGACGGTGCTGGAGAGCCTGGTCGCCCACTCGGTCAGCGCGTCGCGCCCGGGTGAGCCCTGCGGAGCGGGCTGGTCCGGCACCACACCGGCGTCACCGGGGATCACCGAGCCGGGCCGCACGGGGGCCGCGGTGATCGGGGTCTCCGGCCTGCTGTCCCTGGTCGGCGTGGTCAGGTCGGCGAGAACGGCCAGGCCGACCCCGCCGACGCCGAGCACCAGGCCGACGACGAGGAGCCGCCCCAGCAGCGAGCGCCCGCGCGGCGGCGGGGTCGGCGACAGCACCGGGGCTGGAAGGACCACCCGGTCAGGTTACGGGCTTTCCTCGTGTTCCGGTCAGAGCCGACGGCTCAACCTGCCATAACGATCCGCACGGTCGAGCACGTCCTGGCCGTACCTGCGGCTCTCGTTGTAGGTCAGCACCCCGCGCCACCAGCCGTCCTCCGTCCCCAGGTCACCGCCGGAGGCGCAGAGGTAGCGGGCGGCGGCCAGCGCGGCGTCGTCGAGGTCGTCGGGGTCGGCGAGCCCGTCCTCGTCCGCGTCCACCCCCCACTCGCGCCACGTGGCCGGGATGAACTGCATCGGGCCGACCGCGCGGTCCCACACCGCGTCCCCGTCGAGCTCACCGCGGTCGCTGTCGGGGATCGACTTCACCCCCGGCCGTCCGTCCAGCGGGAGGCCGCGGATGGGCAGCGTCGGCCGCGCGTCGGGGTCCAGCCGCGCGCCGTTGAACCGGCCGTGGTTGGACTCGACCTGGCCGATCCCCGCGAGCACGGTCCAGGTGATCCGGCAGTCGGGGCGCTCGCGCTGGAGCCGGATGGTCGCGTAGCCGTACGCCTGCAGCGCCGCCCTCGGCACGTTGAGCAGGTCGGACATCCGGCCGGCCCACCCCGCGAGCTGCCGCTGAGGGGTTCCCCCGAGCGCCGAGAGGTCCGCGGCGAGCCCGAGCCTCGGCAGCTCGGTGCCCCCGTTGGGCGGGGCGCTCGCGGGCAGCAACGGTTCGGTGGGACCGGATGGCTGCTGCCGGTGCCGGACCACCGGGTCGTCGGCGACGAGCAGCGCGGAGAGCGCGCACGCCGCCATGCCCAGCGAACCGAGCACGAGCGCCGACCACCACCGTCGCGTCCAGGACGTGTCGAGCCGCAAGGAAGCCTCCTCTCCAGCGGCCAGGGTGCCGGTAACCGGGCCCGCTCCGGGCGGGACGCGAGGGATCCGCCGCAGGGTCACGCCGGTCAGGTGAGAACGTTCGCTCGTCCGGAGGACACGGAATCGGGGAAATTTGTCGGCTTTGCCGCGTTGTCCGGTGACGTCCCCCGCAGAACCCCCGAACGGCACTAGACAGAGCAGGCGAGGCTTACCTAATTTCGCCGGTCGGGTCCGTGACGGGAGGACAGATCGTGCTGTTCAGCAACGCCCTGATCGGGCTTCGCGAGGGACTGGAAGCCGCCCTCGTGATCAGCATCCTGGTGGCCTTCCTCGTGCGCACCGACCGCAGGCGCGCACTGCCGCTGGTGTGGACCGGCGTCGCCGTCGCCGTTGGCCTCTCGGTCGCCGCGGGCGCGCTGCTGACCTTCACCGCGGCCAGCCTGAGCTTCGAACAGCAGGAAGCCTTCGGCGGGTTCGCGTCGATCGCCGCGGTCGCGCTGGTCACCGGCATGATCTTCTGGATGCGGCGCACCGCGCGGTCGCTCGCAGGACAGCTGCGCGAGAAGCTGGACGAGGCGCTGGAGATCGGCCCGGCCGCGGTGATCGCGGTGGCGTTCCTGGCAGTGGCCCGCGAGGGCCTGGAGACCGCGCTGTTCTTCTTCTCCAGCCTGCAGGCCGCGGGCGGCGGCACGCTGGAACCCTTGCTGGGCTTCGTGATCGGCATCGGCGTCGCGGTCGTGCTGGCGTGGCTGCTCTACCTCGGGGCCGCCCGGGTGAACCTCGGGAAGTTCTTCACCGTCACCGGCGTCCTGCTGGTCTTCGTCGCCGCCGGGGTGCTGGCCTACGGCGTGCACGACCTCCAGGAGGCGGCAATCCTGCCCGGCCTGCACACCCTCGCCTTCGACGTCAGCGAGTACGTGCCCGCGGATTCCTGGTACGGGACCTTGCTGAAGGGGATCCTCAACTTCTCCCCGCAGACCACCGTGCTCGAAGCCGGGGTGTGGGGCTGCTACGTCCTCGTCGTCCTGTCCCTTTTCCTCGCCCCGCAACGCACGCGCGCTCAGGAGACCGCTCAGTGAACAAGACGCCCCACCTCGCAACACTGGCGCTGATCGCGCTCTCCGCCTGCTCCTCCCCCGCCGGGGACAGCGGGCCGATCGCGGTGCGCGCGACCGACACCGAGTGCGCGGTCGCCAGGACCAGCACCGCCGCCGGGACGATCACTTTCGAGGTGGCCAACAAGGGCACCAAGGTCACCGAGTTCTACCTCTACGCCGAGGGCGACCGGATCATGGGCGAGGTGGAGAACATCGGCCCCGGGCTGACCCGCAAGCTCAACGTGGAGGTCGCCGAGGGCGGCAAGTACACCACCGCGTGCAAGCCGGGGATGAAGGGCGACGGCATCCGCGGCGAGTTCACCGTGACCGGCGGTGCCGCCAAGGCCGTCGACGGCGACGCGAAGTTGGCCGAGGCGACCAGGAGCTACCAGCGCTACGTGAACTCGCAGTCCGACGCGCTGCTGGCGAAGACGACCGAGTTCGCCGACGCGGTGAAGGCGGGCAAGGTCGATGCGGCCAAGGCGCTGTTCCCGATCGCGCGGACGTACTGGGAGCGGATCGAGCCGGTCGCGGAGAGCTTCGGCGACCTCGACCCGAAGATCGACGGCCGCGAGGACGTGATCGAGGAGGGGCAGGAGTTCACCGGCTACCACCGGCTGGAGAAAGACCTGTGGGTTGACGGGCTGAAGCCGGACTCGAACGCCATCGCAGACCGGCTGCTCGCCGATGTGAAGGAACTGGTGGAGCGGGCGAAGAAGGTCGAGCTGACCCCGTTGCAGCTGGCCAACGGCGCCAAGGAACTGCTGGACGAGGTGGCGACCGGCAAGATCACCGGCGAGGAGGACCGCTACTCGCACACCGACCTCTGGGACTTCCGGGCCAATGTGGACGGCGCCCAGGCCGCGATCGCCTCGCTGCGCCCGGTGCTGGTCGAGCGGGACGCGAAGGCCCTGTCCACCGTGGAGGAACGGTTCGCCGCACTGGACAAGCTGCTGGAGAAGCAGCGCAAGGGCGATGGTTTCAAGCTCTACACCGAGCTGACCGAGCCGGAGAAGAAGGAACTGGCGGCGGGCGTCGACGCGCTCGGTGAGCCGCTGAGCAAGGTGGCATCGGTGGTGGCGGGCAAATGACCGAGGTGTCCCGGAGGCGGTTGTTCGGCTACGCGGGCGCCGGGGTAGCGCTCGCCGGCGCCGGGGCGACAGCCGGAGCCCTTGCCGCACAACCGAAAGCCGCTCCTCGGGTGGTACCGTTCCACGGGGAGCACCAGGCCGGGATCACCACCGCCGCGCAGGACCGGCTGCACTTCGTCTCCTTCGACGTCACCACGGACAAGCGCGCCGAACTGGTGGACCTGTTGCGCGAGTGGACGATCGCCGCCGAACGGATGACCAGAGGTGAAGAAGCCGCGGACCGGGGTGCGGTGGGCGGTCCTCAGCACGCGCCGCCCGCGGACACCGGTGAGGCGCTCGGGCTTTCGGCCGCCTCGCTGACGCTGACCGTGGGCTTCGGGCCGTCGTTGTTCGACAAGCGCTTCGGCCTGGAGGAAGCCCGTCCGCCGGCGCTCGCCGACCTGCCGAGGTTCCCGGCCGACGACCTCGACCCGAAGCGCAGCGGCGGCGACATCTGCGTCCAGGCCTGCGCGGACGATCCGCAGGTCGCGGTGCACGCGGTGCGCAACCTCGCGCGCATCGGCTTCGGCGCGGTGGCGGTGCGCTGGTCACAGCTCGGGTTCGGGCGCACGTCCTCGACGACGAAGGACCAGGCGACGCCGAGGAACCTGTTCGGGTTCAAGGACGGCACGAACAACATCAAGGCCGAGAACCCCGACGAGCTGCGCGACCACGTGTGGGTCCGCGACGGCGACGGTCCACAGTGGATGGCCGGGGGCACCTATCTGGTCGCGCGGCGGATCCGGATGCACATCGAGACCTGGGACCGGACCTCGCTCGCCGAGCAGGAGGCGATCGTCGGCAGGAAGAAGGGCTCCGGCGCCCCGCTCGGTCAGGCCGAGGAGTTCGACCCGGTCGACTTGCACGTGAAGGGCGCGGGCGGGGTGCCGTTGATCCCCGAGGACGCCCACGTGCGGCTCGCGGCGGCGGAGTCGCTCGGCGGGGTGAAGATCCTCCGCCGCGGCTACAATTTCACCGACGGCTCCGACGGCTTCGGCCACTTGGACGCGGGGCTGTTCTTCATCTGCTTCAACCGCGATCCGCGCAGGCAGTTCGTGCCCATGCAGCAGGCACTGTCCAGCAAGGACACAATGATGGAGTACTTGAAGCACAACGGTTCCGGGTTGTTCGCCTGCCCTCCGGGCGTGCGCCCCGGAGAATTCTGGGGACAGCGGCTGTTCTGAGTAACCAGTCTGGCTCGCTTCCCCTTCGAGAGGAGCCAGCTCATGGGCGCGCCCTACCCACCGATCGAGCCCTACGACCACGGCATGCTCGACGTCGGCGACGGGAATCGTGTCTACTGGGAGACCTGCGGGAACCCTGACGGCAAGCCCGCCGTCGTGATCCACGGCGGTCCGGGTTCCGGGTGCACGGCGAACCCACGGAAGAACTTCGACCCCGAGCGCTATCGGATAATCCTGTTCGACCAGCGCGGGTGCGGCCGAAGCCTGCCGCACGCCAGCGATCCGGCGACGGACATGAGCGTCAACACCACCGAGCACCTGATCGGTGACATGGAGAAGCTGCGCGAACACCTCGGCGTGGAGCGCTGGTTGCTCTACGGCGGTTCGTGGGGCGTGACGCTGGCG
The DNA here is from genome assembly GCF_900103775.1 of Allokutzneria albata. GTDB lineage: Bacteria > Actinomycetota > Actinomycetes > Mycobacteriales > Pseudonocardiaceae > Allokutzneria > Allokutzneria albata. The sequence continues at coordinate 5,479,784 of NZ_LT629701.1, forward strand.
CTCGCGTACGCGCAGCGCTTCCCCGAGCGCGTGTCGGAGATGGTGCTGGTCGCGTTGAGCACGACCCGCCGCCACGAGCTGAACTGGCTCTACGGCGGGGTTCGCCGCTTCTTCCCCGAGGCGTACGAGCGCTTCCGCGACGCCGTTCCGGAGTCCGACCGCGATGGCGACCTGATCTCCGCCTACGCCCGCATGATGGAGGACCCCGACCCCGAGGTGCGCATCAAGGCCGCGCAGGAGTGGTGTCTCTGGGAGGACACCGTGCTCAGCCTGGAGCCCAACGGCTCAGCGAGCGCGTTCACGGGCCGTCCTTCGGACTCCACGCTCGCGCTGGTCCGGATCATCACGCACTACTACTCGAACGCGGGGTGGCTGGAGGAGGGCGCGCTCATCCGCGATGCCCACCGCCTCGAGGGAATCCCGGGAGTGCTGGTCCACGGCCGCCAGGACCTGAGCTGCCCGGCGGAGACGGCCTACGACCTCGCGGCCGCGTGGCCCGACGCCGAGCTGCACATCGTCGACGACGCCGGGCACAAGGGCGGCGGTGACATGCCCCAGCACCTGTTCACCGCCCTGGACCGCTTCGCCACCGCGTGACACAGCGGCGTCAGCCGGTGGTGGCCACGAGGGTCCCGTCCGAGGCGCGGACGCCGAAGCCGGCGATCTCGTCCGGCCGCAGTGCCACTGATCCCTTGAGGCGCACCGGCTTCTGACCACTACCGGCGATCCAGCTCAGCACGACGCGGGGGTCCTCGGATCTGGGGTAGGCCAGCAGCTCGCAGCGGCCCGTGGTCCCGGTCATCTCGACCTCGACGTCGACCTCCGTTCCCCAGCCGACGCCGCGCGTGGTCACGCGCAGCGTCGGCTGGCTCCGTAGAGCGGCGCCGGTCAGCGGCTGGACCGAGGGGTCCGGGCCGAGCGCCACCGCGGGAACGCCGGTCTCCAACTGCGGCTCCCGGCCCGTCAGGGTGGCGATGACCAGCAGGACCACCCCCGCTGCCATCCCGCCGAGGACGCTGAGCACCCGGCGCGGTTTCGTCGTCTCGAAGAGGCCGAGCCGACCGGCCCGGCGCAGGACCGCCGCGACCTCGACGATGTCGGCGACCTCGCCCTGGCAGGCCGCGCAGCGGATCAGGTGGCGCTCGAAGGCGTCGTTGGCCTTGTCGTCCAAGGCTCCCAGCGCGTAGGCGGCCACGTCCTCGTGCGCCGGATCGGTGCCCACGTCACTGCTTCCAGTCGCGCAGTGCCCGGCGGATGACGCGGGTCGCCTTGTGCAGCCGGGACTTCACCGTGCCGACCGGGATGCCCAGCACCTCGGCGGCCTCGCGGGCCGTGCGGCCGCACACGTAGGTCGCGTAGACGGCGGCGCGGTGCTCGGCGGAGAGCTTGCCCAGCACTTGCTCGATCACCATGGCGGACAAGGAGTGCTCCGCCTCATCCTTCGGCTCGGCGACGTCGGAGTCGGTCAGCTCGACCTCCTGCGGCCGCGCGCTGCGGTTGCGCCAGCCGTCGATCACGATCCTGCGTGCCACCGTGAACAGCCAGCCGCGCAGCATGTCCGGCTCGCGGACCAGGCTCGTCGAGTTCTGCCAGGCCCGGATCAGCGTCTCTTGGACGACGTCCTCCGACCACTGACGGTCCTGGTTGGTCAGCTGCATCACGTGCGCGAACACCATCGGTTCGAAGCGCTTGTACAGCATGACCATCAGTTCGTCGTCGTACTCGGCATGACAGTTCCCTCGCAGTGCCTTCATCGAGCACGCAACCTCCTGCAATCAACTATCACGAGCAGGTAAAACCAGCTCCTCGCGCATGCCCCGACCTCAACGAGGACCGGGAAATGGCTATCACAACGATCTTCCAAACACCACACCCAAGCGGCGTTTGCCCAGGCACGTGGGCAAGTACGCAGGTCAAGGAGATATGGTTCACAAAGGTTTTGTGATCCACGTCACCACCGGATCGAAAACCATTCCGGTCCGCCCGGACGTACTCCTGACAACGGCCCGCATTGCGCGGCCGAATTATGATCCAGGAAAGGAAAAGGATGTCCACCGATCGATTGGCGCGCGTTAACACCGCCTTAGCTGCGAAAATGCCGTCGCCGGACGCCCCCGCCCCCGGTGGTTACGGGTACTGACCGGTGCGCCTGCTCGCCCTGATCGCCCTGCTGCTCGGCTTCTGCTTGTGCGGCAATGCATTGGCGACCGCTCAGGCACTGGAGCCCAGCGACCGGGAGCTGCTGGAGAAGGTCCGGCTCGCCGGGCTCTGGGAAATCCCCACCGGCCACCAGGCCGCCGAGCGCGGCGAATCCGAGCGCGTCCGCGACGTCGGGAAGCACATCGCCGAAGACCACGTGGTGCTGGACGATGACGTGCGACGCGTCGCCGAGCAGCTCGGCGTCCCACTGCCGGACCGGCCCAACGCCGACCAACAGGCATGGATGGCCGAGATCGCCTCCAAGACCGGATCGGAATACGACCGCACCTTCGCCAACCGCCTCCGCGCCGCACACGGAACCGTGTTCGGCCTCGTCGCGAAGGTCCGGTCCGGTACCCGCAACGACGCGGTGCGGGCATTCGCCCAGCGCGCGGTGAACGCGGTTATGCGACATATGACCTTGTTGGAGAGCACCGGACTCGTCCAGGCCGATTCCCTTGCTGTACAAGCGAAAGCATCCACAACCCGCAATTCGATCTCCGCTGGGCACCTGCTCAGCAGTGTCCTTTTAGGACTGATTGCGGCCGGGCTCACGCTCGGGCTCATCAGGAACTTCAGCACATCGGAGGGCTGACATGACACGAACACGGCACCGGATGCCGAAACCCGTGCGGCTGCTGGCGATCGCGGCGAGCCTGCTCACGGTGGGCGGCACCGTGATCGGCATCAGCGTGGCGACAGCGCACGAGGGTGAACCGGTCGACCGGCGGAACTTCATCGACATCACCAAGGTGCAGGGCGTCGTTGCCGAGCCACCGGCCGGACGGAACGCCTCGCGCGGCACGTTCACCTCGGAGTGCGGACGCAACGAGAACGAGCACCGCAACCCGGACAACTTCATCGTCACACCAGGGGTTCGGAACGGAGCGCACCACACCCACGACTACGTCGGCAACCTCTCGACGAATGCCGACTCCACCAACGGGAGCCTCAGCCGCGCCGGCACCACCTGTCGCAACGGAGACAAGTCCACGTACTTCTGGCCCGTGCTCAGGCAGATCGGCAACAACAACGCACGACGGGGAGGGCAGGACAGCAACAACGCACGACGCAGCGACCAAGGCGGAGCACGAGACGGCAACGTCGGAACGATCCTGACACCGAGCCTCGTCCGCCTGGAGTTCCGGGGCAACCCGAGGGAAAAGGTCACCGCGATGCCCCGGTTCCTCCGCACGATCACCGGGGACGCGCAGGCCGCGACCAACGGCGACGAGAACGCGCGGGCCTCCTGGACCTGCACTGACGCCCCGGAAAAGCGCACAACCAAGTATCCGTTGTGCTCCACCGGTGGTCAGGTGATGCGGGTGATGGACTTCCCGAGTTGCTGGGACGGCCGCAACGTGGACAGTCAGGACCACCGCAGCCACTTGGTTTTCCCCGGGCGCAACGGTAACTGTCCACAAGGGACGCAAGCGGTGCCGCAGCTGCGCATGACGCTGACCTACGACGTCGCACCGCGACCGACGTTCGCCGTGGACAGCTTCCCGGAGCAGGAACACAACCCGATCACCGATCACGCGGATTTCGCCAACGTCATGCCGGAGCAGCTGATGGACCGCGCGGTCGCGTGCATCAACGAGGGCCGGAACTGCACGTGATCACGACGGAGGCCGCGTAACCCATGTCTGCCAACACGTTCTCGCTGGCCGCGACGGCGCGCGACGGCGGCATCCGGGAGATGGCCGCGCTGTCGGCGCATGTGGCCTACGCGCTGATGTGCCTCACGTTGTGCTGGGGAGTCCTGACCGCGACCGGCTGGGTTCGCAAGCTCACCGGACAGCAGGCCCTCCGCAGCGGTCACGTCATGCTCGCGGCGGGCACGATCGCGGCGGGTGCCACCCACGGCAGCGCGTTCCTGTTGCTCGACGAGAACGCCTTCGGCCTGATCCAGCTGACGGTTCCGTTCCTCGGTGGCGCCGCACCACGGCACTCGCTCGGGATCATCGCGCTCGAACTCATGATCGCGATCGCGATCACAGCGGGCCTGCGGCGGTGGGTGATGTACCGGAACTGGTTGCGGTTCCACCAACTCGCCTATGTCGCGCTCGGCCTCGGTGCTGTGCACTCCTGGCTCGGCGCGGTCGCCAACGGGCACCTCGCGGTGGTGTGGCTGGCCGGAGTGACGCTGCTGGTGCCCGCGATCACCCTTACCGTGCTGCGGCTCCTGCCGCCCGACCGGCTCGTCCGCATCGGGCTGATCGGCGCGACACCGATCGGGCCATCCGAAAAGGCGACTCCGATGACACGGCTGCGGGTGAGCGTGGACAACCAACGCTGCCGCCGTTATGGGATCTGCCAGGCGGAAGCGCCTCAGGTCTTCGAACTCGTCACGGACGGACGCCTGCAGTACAACCGCACCCCGGCTCCCGAGCAGGCCGGCAACGCACAGGCCGCGGCGCGTGCGTGTCCCATGCAGGCGATCCAACTCCGTGGAGCTCGACGGTGAACCGAACGGAACGAATCGTGATCGCGGGCACCGGCCTCGCGGCGCTCCGCGCCGCGGAACGGTTGCGGGAACTGGGTTTTCCCGGCGAGATCATGCTGATCGGCGCGGAGCCGCACTGGCCGTACCACCGCCCGGCGTTGTGCAAGCAACTCCTGGTCGGTGGCACGCCGAGAGATTTCCGTCTCGTCGCGTACGGGGCCCTGGACGCGGTGTGGCGGCTCGGGACCACCGTCCGCGCGCTCGACCCGAAACGCCGGGTCGTCCAACTGCCGGGCGGTGAGGAGATCCGCTACGACGGGTTGATCATCGCGACCGGGGTCGAGGCGAGGCGATTGCCGGGTGTTCCGTACGACAACCCGCGAGTCTCCCTCATGCGAACGCTGTCCGACTCCCTCGCACTGCAACGGGCGATCGGCACCGGACGAGGCCCGGTCGTGGTGGTCGGCGGTGGCTTCACCGGCTGTGAACTCGCGTCGAGCCTGCGTGAGCTCAACCGCGACGTCACCGTCGTCGCCAGGACCGCTCCCCTGCTCGGCGCGGCACTCGGGCGGGGTCTCGGCGAGCGGCTGACGGAGCTGCACCGGGCTCAGGGGGTCGACATCGCCTTCGGAGCGAAGGTGCAGCACTGGGCGTCGCAAGTGGACGGTATCGGCGTCTACCTGTCCACCGGCAAGATCATCACCGCCGCGGCCGTCGTGATCGCGGTGGGGTCGGTGCCGTGCGTCAGCTGGCTGCACGGCTCCGGGCTCGTGCTGGAGGACGGCGTGCTCTGCGATTCGAGCTGCCATGCGCTCGGCGCGGAGGACGTGGTGGCGGCGGGAGACGTCGCTCGCTGGCCCAATCTCCGCTTCGACACCACGCCCAGGCGGGTCGAACACTGGATCAACGCCGTGGAGATGGCGCGAGCCGCTGCGGAGAACCTGTTGGCGGGGAAGGAGAACTCGCGCCCTTTCACCCCGGTTCCGCGCTTCTGGTCGGAGCAGCACGGACTGCGCCTGCAGGCCGCCGGCATGCCGCACCTCGGCACGGACACCGTGACGCTCGGGCCGCCCGGCGACGGCCATCGCGGTGTCACCGGCCACGTGCGCGACGGCCGGCTGCTCGGTGTCGTCGGCGTCGACAGCCCGGTGGCGATGATCGCGTGGACCAAGGAACTGGAAAAGCAAAGCCCAGCAAAGGAAACAGTACCCAGCACCGATGTGAAGAGGAGACAATTCCAATGAGGAACAACGTGATCGCGATCGCCGTGGCAGCCGGACTGCTCGCGGCCGGGGCAGTCACCTGGCTGGGCACGGCCCAGGAAAAGCAGGCGAACCCCGAGGTCGTCGCCCAGGTTCCCGATCGGGCGGTGCGGGCTCCCGTGCTGGCGGCGGAAGGGAGCGCCGTCCCAGGCACAGGCACGAAGCTCCGCGCGGTCGAGCTGCCGAAGATGGGCAAGGCGGTGGTCGACGCGAACGGGGCGATCCTCTACCGCTTCGACAAGGACTCGGCGAAACCGCCGAAGTCCAACTGCGAGAACGACTGCGCGCAGAAGTGGCCGCCGGTGCTCACTGAGGGAACACCGAGCATCGAAGGCGCGGACAGCAAACTGGTCGGCACGGTCGCACGAGCCGACGGGTCGAAACAGGTGACGCTCGCGGGCTGGCCGCTCTACCGGTACTCCGGGGACGCCAAGCCGGGGCAGTGGAAGGGCCAGGGCGTCGGCGGGACCTGGTTCGTCGTGGCCCCGGACGGCACGAAGAACCTCAGCTGCCTGCCGACGACGACCGCGGCCCCGACCACGACCGCGGCGAGCGGCGGCTACTGACCCCCCTGGCTCCGGGCGCCCCTGCTACGTCCGGAGAAAGCGCCTTGGGGCGGCGGGATCGCACGTCCCGCCGCCCCGAGGAGGCTCACGACAGGGGCGGCAGCTCCGGCAGCGTCGCCGCGGGGGTCTCCGCGAGCGATTCCAGTGCGATGCGGATCGCCGTGTCCAGCTGCGGATCGCGGTCGTTGGCCCAGTCCTGCGGGGTCATCACGACCTCGACGTCCGGGTCGACGCCGTGGTTCTCCATGCCCCACTCCACGCCCTTGATCCACGTGGCGTAGCGGGGCTGGGTGACCAGCGTGCCGTCGACGAGGCGGTAGCGGGAGTCGATGCCCACGGTGCCGCCCCAGGTGCGCACGCCCACCACGGGCCCGACGCCCATGGCCTTGGCGGCGGCGTTGACGATGTCGCCGTCGGAGCCGGAGAACTCGTTGGCCACCACCACGACGGGGCCGCGCGGGGCGTGCAGCGGGTACGTGCGCGGGTGGAAGCCGTCGCGGCCGACCTGCCAGCCCACCACGCGCCGGGCCAGTTTTTCCACCACCAGCTGGGAAAGGTGGCCGCCGCGGTTCTCCCGGACGTCGGCGATGACCGCTTCGCGGGCCATCTCCACCCGGAGGTCCCGGTGCAGCTCCGCCCAGCCCGGCCCCATCATGTCCGGGACGTGCACGTAGCCGATCCGCCCCTCGCCCACTCTGTCCACATAGGACCTACGATCGGCCACCCACGCCTGGTAGCGCAGGGCTTCCTCGGAGCCGAGCGGTACCACGACCACGCGTCGCGACTCCCCGCCGTCACGCGGGCCGACGGTCAGCTCGATCGCGGTGTCCACGGTGCCCGCCAGCAGCGGTCCCGGTCCCACCTCGGGGTCCACCGGGCGCCCGTTCACCGCGAGCAGCGCGTCGCCCTCGCGCACCCCGACGCCCGGCGCCTCCAACGGAGAACGCGCGTCGGGCACGGAGGACTCGCCCGGCAGGATCCGGCGGATGCGCCACACCCCCGCCTCGTCGCGGGCGATGTCCGCGCCCAGCATGCCCATCCGCCGCGCCGCGGCACCGGGTCGCGCGGGCGGGCTCACGTACGCGTGCGAGGCGCCCAGCTCCGCCTGGACCTCCCAGAGCAGGTCGACGAAGTCGTCATGGCTGCCCAGCCGCTCCAGCAGCGGCTCGTACCGGTCGAGCACGCCCGCCCAGTCGACACCGCTCATGTCCGCGCGCCAGTAGTGGTCGCGCATGAGGCGACCGTTCTCGCGGAACGCCTGGCGCCACTCCGCGCCCGGGTCGATGACGACGCGCACCCGGGACAGGTCGACGTCGATCTGGTCGTCGCCCGCGTCGCCGTTGGACTTCGCCTTGCGGTCCGCGGGCAGCACGCGCAGACCACCGTTGTCGCGCACCACGATCCGCTTGCCGTCACCGCTGACCCGGTAGCCGTCCAGGTCCTCGACCAGCTCCTCGACGGAGCGCTTCTCCAGGTCGAAGTACTCCAGCACGGTCGACTGGCCGTCGACTCCGCTCGCGCCGTCCTCGTCGAGCACGCCGTTGATCGGATCGCGCAGCCACAGCAGGCCGCCCTCGGCGGCGCTCAGCTGGTAGTAGCGGGCGATCGGCACCGGGAAGCCGACCACGCGGGCGGAGAGGCCCTCGATGTCGACGGTGACCGTGACCGTGCTGTCGTCCTTCTTCCGGTCCGGCTCGTCGTCGGCGTCCGGCGTGAACGGGCGCCCGTCCAGCTGCGGCCCGAAGGGCGAGCGGGTGCCCACCGCGAGCGGGACCAGGTACGGCCGCCCGCCGTTGGCGAAGGACATGTCGAAGACGTGCTCGTCGTAGATCGGGTCGAAGTTCCGCTTCGACAGGAACGCCAGGTGCTTGCCGTCGGAGGTGAACGCCGGGGAGTAGTCGACGAAGCGCAGCGGGGTGACGTCCACAGTGGACAGATCGTCCACCCGGGCCAGCCGGATCTGGCTCAGCGGCCAGGCACCCGGGTGCGACCACGCCAGCCACTCGGAGTCCGGCGAGAAGACCGCGCCGGTCGGGTCGCCCTCCCCGCCGGAGGCCAGCTCGCGCAGGTCACCGCTGTCCACGTCGACCAGCACGAGCCTGCGGTCGTGCGTGGTGGCGGCGATGGTCCCGCCGTCCGGTGACACCGTCAGCTCCAGCACCCGGCCGAGCTGCCCGGAAGCCAGCCTGCGCGGGGACACCCCGGCGGCGCGGCCCGCGACCGGGCTGATCTCCAACGCGTCCTCGCCGTCCGCGTCGGTCACCCAGACAACGCGGTCCTCGCCGAGCGGCCGCGGCAACCGGCCGCGCACTCCCGGTTCGGCGGCCAGCGCGCGCACCGGCCCGTCCCGGTGGGTCAGCCAGTGCACTGTGCCGCGCACCTCGATCGCGCTGGCCCGGCCCGTCCGGTCGGGAACCGCGGCGCCCAGGTGCTTCCCGGTGGGCACCGGCATCGGTTGGCGGAACGGCCTCGGCCCGGTCAGCCGCACGTCGAGCTTCCTCGGCTCCGCGTCCAGGCTGTCGAGCAGCCACAGCGAGCCACCGCTCTGGTAGACCACGCGCGAGCCGTCCGTGCTGGCGTGCCTGGCGAAGAAGTCCTCGTGCGAGGAGTGCCGCCGCACGTCGGAGCCGTCCTGGGCGCACGAGTAGACGTTGCCGACGCCTTCGTGGTCGGAGATGAAGACGATCCGGCCGTCCACCCACAGCGGCCGGACGATGGAGGACCGCAGCTCCGGCAGGATGTGCGCGAACTCCCCGGTTCCGCTCGCGTCGACCCAGAGCTTGCCCGCGGTGCCGCCGCGGTAGCGCTTCCACCACGCGGGCTCCGGATTGGCCGCCGAGCTGAGCACGACCGTGCCGTCCTCGGCGATGTCGAGGCCGCTCACCGGGCCGTAGGGCAACCGGGTCGCCGGGCCACCGTCCACGGGCACGGCGCGCGCCCACGTGTGCCGGACGCTCTGTTCGCCGACCGCGCTGAGCGCGAGGACGTCGCCGTCCGCGGTCCAGCCCAGCACGTTGGTCTTGAGATTGCCCCAGTACGTCAACCGCCTGCCCAGTCCACCGGCCACCGGCACGACGTGGACCTCGGGAGCGCCGTTGAGTCTGCTGGCCCAGGCGAGCTGCTCGCCATCGGCGGAGAAACGGGGATTGGCCGCGGGGACACCGTCCGCGGTGACCCGCCAGGCCCGGCCACCGTCGAGCGGGGCCAGCCAGACGTCGTCCTCGGCGACGAAGGTCACCAGATCGGCGTGCACGTGCGGAAAGCGCAGGTACCCATCAGTCACCGCACCGACGTTAGTCCCTGCCCCCGTTACCCGGTCGTGAACGGACCCGCGCTCTCTTCACTCTTCAACAGCGACTGAAGTCCCCAATGACTCATTCAGGTACTCAGACGCACTGAATGACTCGTTCAGGTGGTTGGAGGGCGGCCGGGCCAGTGTGCGCGCCAGCCGTCGGGACCCATGGTCGCGGGGTCGAGTCCGGCGGCCCTGGCGGAGCGCTCGGCGGCGCGGACGTCCTCCGCGTAGCGCCTGGCGACCACCCGCAGCTCGTTCTCCGGGTCCTCGCCCGCGAGCTTGGCCAGCGCGGCCACCACGAACAGCGTCGCCCCGGTGCCGTCACCGTCGGGCAGCAGGTCGGCGGGGAAACCCGCGCGCGCCGTCCGCTGGGCGAGCTTGGCCGCGAGCGCCACCGCGGGCTGCCCGAGCGCCACACCGTCCACAGTGGACTCTCGGCGCTTCTCGGCCTGCTTCAGCTCCTCCCAGCGCACTTCCTGGGTCTCGGCGTCGCGGACGGCCGGGTCACCGCCCGCGAAGACGTGCGGGTGCCTGCCGACGAGCTTCGCGACGAGGTCTCCGGCGACCTCGTCGACGGAGAACGGGTCGGCGGGGTCCTCGGCGGCGACCCTGGCGTGGAAGAGCACCTGCAGCAGCACGTCACCGAGCTCTTCGCGCAGCGCCTGCCGGTCGCCGTCCTCGATGGCCTCCAGCAGCTCGTAGGTCTCCTCGACGAGGTACTGGCGGAGCGAGTCATGGGTCTGCTTGGCGTCCCACGGGCACCCACCCGGTGAGCGCAGCCGGTCCATCACCTCGGCGGCCTCGACCAGCGCCGCCCCCGCGGGCTCCGGCGTGCCGAACACGCGCGCACCCGCCTCGTGCAGCGCGGCGGCCGCCGGGTCGGTCAGCGCGGTGGCGATCAGCACGACCGGTTCGGCGGCAGCGCGGCGCAGCAGCTCGGCCGGGTCGGGCGCCGCCTCCGCTCCCGCCTCCGCCGGGGCGCCGGGGGCCGCGTAGACCGCGTTGGCGGCACGCAGGAACGGCAGCGCTGCGGCGGGCAGGACGGGGCCGAGGCGCGGGCTGAGCAGGACGACGGCGCAGCCCGCGGCGAGCGAGGACGTCACGACCGGGGCACGACGGCCTTGAGCTGGACAGCGGCCTGCTCCTGCGAGTTGGGCACGAGCTGCTTGCCCGCCGGGTCCCAGACGCCGTAGCGGGGGCTGACCCGCATGCCGATCTCGTCCGCGTAGAGCGAGGCCATGCTCAGGCCGAGAACCCGGTTCAGGGCGGCCTGGGTCGCGGCGTTGGTCTGGGCGGGGGCGCTGGTGGCGTTGGTGTCGCGCTTGTGCACGTACGCGGCGACCCACTGCGCGGTCGGCGTCGTCTGCTGCTCCATCTGACCGGACTCGTCGGCGACCGGGAAGACCACGACGGTGTCGGACGCCGTCGCGAACACCGCGCTCTGCGCGAGCTTGGGGCTGGCCTGCGAGAAGGTGAACCGCTCGCCCGAGCTGGCCTGGCCGCCCTTGGCCTTCTCGTCCTTGACCAGCCGCTCGGAGGCCTCGGGGCCCTTGGCCATCTGCTTCGCCTTCGCCATGGCCTCGGCGCGCTCGCCGGTCACGACGATGTCGGCGACGACGGCGGTCCGGTTCGCGTACTTCTTCCCGATCGCGCCCGCCAGCAGTTCGGAGCGCAGCACCTCGCGCACGCTCTGCCGGTCGTAGGCCGGGTGGGTCCCCCGCTGGATCGCCTCCTCGGTGACCCCGGCGGCGGCGGTGTCGACCTCGGCGTCCTCGACCCGGATGCCCTCGCGCTGGGCGAGCCGCTCCAGCAGTTCGAGCCGGATCATCATCGAGAGCAGGCCGCGCCCGCCCAGGTCCAGCCGGTTCTGCGCCTGCTGCCGCAGGTACTTCGGGTCCTGGGCGGCAAGGGCGGCGTCGAGCCGGTGCTGCACCTCGGCGACGGAGACGACCTTGTCGCCGATGATCGCGGCGGCGTTGGGCTGCCCGGCTCCGGTGCTGCACCCGGTGAGCAGGAGACCGGTGGTGGCCGCCAGCGCGGCGACCAGGCGGGAGGAACGGCTGATGGCCTTCACGGTGTCGTACCTTCTCACGATCGGGGTGACAGGGGGACCCAAGGGTTGCCCAAGCATCGAATAATGCCTGGTCACACGCTTGCGGGCTGGGGTGAGGGGGCGACGGACCCCAGGAACTCGGCGCACCAGTCCAGCAGCTCGCGGTCGCGCAGCAGCGGGGCCCCGATCCGCCCGCCCGCCGCGCCCTCGGTGGGCCGCGGCACGGAGACCGTCTTCACGGCGGGCTTGTGCACGGCCTTGGGGTACAACCGCTTGAGCCGGACGGTCTGCGAGTCGCGCAGCTCCATCGGCGCGAACCGGAGGGTGCTGCCCTGCACGGCCACCTCGGTGATGCCGTGGCGGCGGCAGACCTGGCGGAAGGCGGCGACGGCCAGCAGGTGCTCGACGGGCTCGGGCAGCTGGCCGTAGCGGTCGGTCAGCTCCTCGCGCACCGCGTCCAGCGCGGCGGCGTCCCCGGCCGCGGCGATCTTGCGGTAGGCCTCCAGCCGCAGTCGCTCCCCCGGCACGTAGTCGTGCGGGATGTGCGCGTCGACGGGCAGTTCGACCCGGACGTCGGCCAGCTCCTCGTCCTCCTCGCCGGTGCTCGCGCCCGCGTGCTTGCGGAAGGCGTCCACGGCCTCACCCACGAGCCGGACGTAGAGGTCGAAGCCGACGCCCGCGATGTGCCCGGACTGCTCGGCGCCGAGGATGTTGCCGGCGCCGCGGATCTCCAGGTCCTTCATGGCCACGGCCATGCCGGCGCCGAGTTCGGAGTTCTGCGCGATGGTGGCGAGCCGGTCGTGTGCCTGCTCGGTGAGCGGTTTCTCCGGCGGGTAGAGGAAGTAGGCGTAGCCGCGTTCGCGGCCGCGGCCGACGCGCCCGCGCAGCTGGTGCAGCTGGGACAGGCCGAGCATGTCGCCGCGCTCGACGATGAGCGTGTTGGCGTTGGAGATGTCCAGGCCGGTCTCGACGATCGTGGTGCAGACCAGGACGTCGTACTCGTTCTCCCAGAAGCCCTCGATGATCTTTTCGAGGCGGTCCTCGTTCATCTGGCCGTGCGCGGTGACCACGCGGGCCTCGGGCACCAGTTCGCGGATGCGGCGCGCGGCCTTCTCGATCGAGCTGACCCGGTTGTGCACGTAGAAGACCTGGCCGTCGCGGAGCAGCTCGCGCCGGATGGCGGCGGCGACCTGCTTGTCGTCGTAGGCGCCGACGTAGGTCAGCACCGGGTGCCGCTCCTCGGGCGGGGTGAGGATGGTGGACATCTCGCGGATGCCGGCGAGGCTCATCTCCAGGGTGCGCGGGATCGGCGTCGCCGACATGGTCAGCACGTCGACGTGGGTGCGCAGCGCCTTGATGTGCTCCTTGTGCTCGACGCCGAAGCGCTGTTCCTCGTCGACGATCACCAGGCCGAGGTCCTTGTAGCGCAGTCCGGTCTGCAGCAGCCGGTGCGTTCCGATGACCACGTCCACGTCGCCGTCGGCGAGTCCGGCGATGACCTGCTCCGCCTCAGCCGGGTCGGTGAACCGGGACAGGCCCTTGACCACGACGGGGAAGGCGCGCATCCGCTCGGTGAAGGTGTTGAGGTGCTGCTGCGCCAGCAGGGTGGTGGGCACCAGCACGACGACCTGCTTGCCGTCCTGCACCGCCTTGAAGGCCGCGCGCACCGCGATCTCGGTCTTGCCGTAGCCGACGTCACCGCAGATCACCCGGTCCATCGGGACCGGCTTCTCCATGTCCGCCTTGACCTCTTCGATCGCGCCCATCTGGTCGGCGGTCTCGACGTAGGCGAAGGCGTCCTCCAGCTCCCGCTGCCAGGGCGTGTCCTTGCCGAAGGCGTGCCCCGGGGCGGACTGGCGGGCCGCGTAGAGCTGGACCAGTTCGGCCGCGATCTGCTTGACCGCCTTGCGCGCCTTGGCTTTGGTGTTCTTCCAGTCGGCGCCGCCGAGCTTGTTCAGCGTGGGCAGCTCGCCGCCGACGTAGCGGGAGACCTCGTCGAGCTGGTCGGTCGGGACGAACAGCCGGTCGCCGGGCTGGCCGCGCTTGCTGGAGGCGTACTCCAGCACCAGGTACTCCCGGGTGGCTCCGGCCACGGTGCGCTGGACCATCTCGATGTAGCGGCCGATGCCGTGCTGTTCGTGCACGACGTAGTCGCCGGTCTTGAGCGCGAGCGGGTCGACGGCGTTGCGGCGCTTGGACGGCATCCGCCGCATGTCCTTTGTGGACGTTCCGCCGCGGCCGCCGGTGAGGTCGGTCTCGGTGAGCACGACCAGTGCCACGTCCGGTACGGCGAAGCCGTCCTCCATGCCGCCGCAGGCGACGGTGACGACCCCGGCGGCGGGCGGCTCGCCGAGCCCGTCCTGGGCGTGCACCGCGGGCACTTCGGCGTCGCGGAGCTGTTCGCAGGCGCGCTGCGCGGTTCCGGCTCCGGGGACCACGAGCACCGCGGCTCCGCCCGCCGCGGTGTGCGCGCGCAGGTCGGCGAAGGCCCGGTCCAGTTCGCCGTGGTAGGCGTCGACGGGTTTGAGGCCGAGCCGGATCGCGCCGGTGGCCGGGCCGGAGGAGAACTGGCTCAGCGTCCACCAGGGCCTGCCGCTGGCCCTGGCGTGGTCGGCGATCTCGCCGAGGGCGCGGTAGGCGGTGGCGCCGAGGTCGATCGGCGCGGACCCGCCGCCCGCCGCCGCCATCCACGAGGCTTCCAGGAACTCCTGGCCGGTGCGGACGAGGTCGTGGGCGCGGGTGCGGATCTTCTCCGGGTCGGCGAGCAGGACGTGGGTGCCTTCGGGGACCACGTCGGTGAGCAGCTGCAGTTCGCCCGGCAGCAGCGCGGGGATCAGCGCTTCCATGCCCTCGCAGGGGATGCCCTGGGCGAGCTTGGTGAGCATCTCGGCGAGGTGCGCGTCGCCCGCGTGCTGTTCGGCGAGCTTCTCGGCGCGTTCGCGGACCGGCGCGGTCAGCAGCAGTTCGCGGCAGGGCGGCGCGTGCAGCTCGGTCAGCTCGTCGGGCAGGGATCGCTGGTCGGCGACGGAGAACGCGCGGATCTCGGAGACCTCGTCGCCCCAGAACTCCACGCGCACGGGGTGTTCGGCGGTGGGCGGGAAGACGTCCAGGATGCCGCCGCGCACGGCGAACTCGCCGCGCTTCTCGACGAGGTCGACGCGGGCGTAGGCGAGGTCGACGAGCCGTTCGACGAGTTCGGCGAAGTCGTGTTCGGCGCCGATCCGCAGCCGCACGGGTTCGAGGTCGCCGAGGCCGGGCGCCATCGGCTGGATGAGGCTGCGCACGGTCGCCACGACGACCTTGATCGGCGTGGTCTCCTCGGGGTGGGCGAGGCGGCGCAGCACGGTGAGGCGTTTGCCGACGGTGTCCGCGCGCGGGGAGAGGCGTTCGTGCGGCAGCGTCTCCCAGGACGGCAGCGATGCCACGACGTCGGGGCCGAGGAGGTCGCCGAGGGTCGTGGTGAGCTCGTCGGCTTCGCGCCCGGTGGCGGTGACGACGAGCACGGTGCTCTTGGTGGCGAGGGTCGCGGCGACCAGTGCCCTGGCGGCGGGCGGTCCCTCCAGCTCCACCGAGGTCGTCCCGGCGGCGTCGGCGACCGCACGCAGCGCCTCCGCCCTGCCGAGAGTGCTGAGCAGGCCGGACAACGATGCCGCCATCGTGACGTTCCCTCCGTATTGCCGAGTGCACCCCGAGACTACGTCGTGGGTCCGACGGTGGCTCGCCGCGCCCGTTCAGCCGGCGTCGAGGGCGTCCAGCACGGCCTGTGCCCGCTCCCTGGCCTTGTTGTCGAGGTCGCCGTTGGGCAGGACGTGCAGGACGTCTCGTTCGACCGCGGCGAGGATCCGCTCGGCGGCGACGTCCGCGTCGATCATGGTGTCGGCCGCGGTGCGCAGTCCAGCGATTAGTTCGTCCATCGCAGCCTGGTCGGGGAGGCTGTCGCGGACCATGCGGTAGTGCTCGGAGTCGGGTTCGGCGTGGGGCAGGGCGAAGACCCCCGCGGCCATCGGGGTGTTGACGAAGCCGGGGCAGACGACGCTCACGCCGACGCCGGTGTGCCCGCGCGAGCGCAGTTCCAGGAGCAGGGTCTCCGAGAGCGCGACGACGGCGTGCTTGCTGGGCCCGTAGGCGCTCTGCAGCGGGGCTCCGCTCAGCCCGGCCAGCGAGGCGGTGTTGATCACGTGCCCGCGTCCGGCCTCGATCATCTCCGGCACGAACGCGCGGATCCCGTTCATCACGCCGAAGACGTTGACGTCGAAGGTCCGCCGCCACTCCTCGTCGGTGCTCTCCCAGAGCATCTTGCCGCCGTAGCCGACGCCCGCGTTGTTGAACAGGAGGTCCACGCGCCCGATCCCGCTGGCCGCTCCGCTGACGTAGGCGACCTGTCCAGCCTCGATGATCACGCGCTCCCCCTCCACTCCCCTGCGGCCGGGCCGCACTTCCCAGCCCTCATCAACCCCCCACCCTCCCGGGGGGCGACCCCACGCCCAGCCTACCGATCACAGCCCCCGCGAAACCGGTGATCAGCGCACCTGTGGACAACACCCGTCGATGTGGACAAACAGCCGCACCAACGCGCGTTGAGCACGACCGAGGTGGGTTCTCACGGCGGTTGTACGTGAACAGGGCGACCATGGGGGCGTGACCAAGCGCAGCGTTGCGGTTGTTGCAGTCCTGGCGCTCGCAGCCGGGTGTTCCGGGCAGGGCTCGCCCCAGCCGCAGGGGAACGCGCCCGCGGCCGGTCGGGCGCCGACGCTCAACGTCGAGGTGGTCACGGCCGGGCTGACGCACGGGTGGGACGTGGGTTTCCTCCCCGACGGCAAGGCGCTCGTCACCCAGCGGCCGGGAAAGCTGACGCTGCTGTCGAGCACCAGGCCCGGCGCGACCGCGACGGCGGTGCAGGCGGACTTCGCCGACCTGTTCGCGCGGAGCGAGGGCGGGTTGATGGGCCTCCTCGTGCACCCGGCGTTCGCCACCAACCGGCGGTTCGTGACGTGCCAGACCACGCAGGCGGACACGCGCCTGGTGAACTGGCGGTTGTCGGAGGACGGGACGCGGGCGGAGCGGACCGGGAACCTGCTGACCGGGATCCCGGTCAGCAGCGGGCGGCATTCCGGGTGCCGGATGGAGCTGGCCAACGACGGCTCGCTGCTCGTCGGCACCGGGGACGCCGCGCGGGCGGCCTCGGCCCAGGACCGCAACGGCTTGGGCGGCAAGGTGTTGCGGCTCGACCTGGAAACCGGCGGGCCCGCGCCCGGCAACCCGTTCGCGGGCTCGGCGGACCCCCAGGAACGTCTATTGTGGACATACGGGCACCGCAACGTGCAGGGCCTCGCCAAGCGGCCGGGGACCGACCAGGTCTTCGCCGCCGAGCACGGGCCGGACGTCGATGACGAGGTCAACCTGCTGCGGCCAGGCGGAAACTACGGGTGGGACCCCTCGCGCGGGGGCACGGTCGGCGGGTATGACGAGGACGTGCCGATGACAGACCTGCGGCGGTTCCCCGACGCGGTCGCCGCCACGTGGAGTTCGGGCTCGCCGACCGAAGCCTTGTGCGGCGCCGCGTTCCTGTCCGGGCTGAACTGGGGCGACCTGGACGGCACGCTCGCCGTGACCGCGCTCAAGGGCAGCAAGCTGATGCTGTTCACCCTCGACCCGGCCGGGGCGGTGCGCCAGGTCGCGACGCCCGCGGAGCTCAACGACACGCACGGCAGGCTCCGCGGCGCCCGACCGGGGCCGGACGGGGCGCTGTACGTGACGACATCCAACGGCGACGACGACAAGTTGCTCCGGATCAGCCGGTGAGCACGGGGCGCTGGCTCGACCTGCTGACCGGCGGCAAGGACGCCGATCCCGGGGATCCGCTGATCGCGGCCGCCATCGAGCGCGCCGAGTCCCGCGCCCGCACCCTTCTGTCCACTATGGACAGATCGCCCGGCAGGACGTCGCTGTGGCCGGACCTCGCGGGACCGGGGGCCGAGCACACCACCGCGGCGCTGTCCCGGCTGCGCGCGATGGCCCTGTCCGCGAGCACCAAGGACGTGGTGGCCGAAGCGCTCGAATGGACAGCGCGCCACCGCTACCGGGAGGACATGGACGAGGTCGGCAACTGGTGGGAGTGGGAGATCGGCATTCCCAACCTCCTGCTGGACACCCTCGCGCTGACCCGAGCGCGCATTCCCGCGCTGCTCAGGGCCGTTCGCCGCTTCGTCCCCGACCCGACGCGACGAACGGCCAACCCCGCCGAGGAGGAGACCGGAGCGAACCGGGCGGACAAGGCCTACATCCACCTCCGGCGCGGACTGCTCAGCGACGACACCAAGCTCATCGCCGAGGCACGTCGCGCGCTCGACAAGGTCTACGAGTACGTGATCACCGGCGACGGCTTCTACCGCGACGGTTCCTTCGTCCAGCACCAACGGCACGCCTACACCGGCACGTACGGCGTCGTCCTGCTCGGCAGCGTGGCGAGAACCCTCGCCGTGCTCGGTGATCCGGTTCCGGAGACGGTCAGGCGGTGGGTGTTCGACAGCTTCGAGCCGATCACCTTCCGAGGCCAGGTGATGTCGTTCGTCCGTGGCCGCTCGATCACCAGGAGCACCGACGACCACGCCTGGGGACGCCAGCTCGTCAGCGCCCTCACCTTGTTGCGCACCAAGGAGATCGGCCCGCTCATCGGCAGCCTCGTGCAGTCCGGGACCTACGAGCGGACCGCGAGCGCGGGCGAGATCGTCCTGCTCCGCAAGGCCGTGGCGCCGCCCTCGGAACCGAAGACCTCCCACCACACGTTCGCCGACATGGATCGCGTGGTGCACCACCGCGGCGACTGGGTGTTCGCGGTCTCCGCGCGCAGCAACAGGATCAACGGCTACGAGTCGGGCAACGGCGAGAACCTGCGCGGCTGGTACACCGGCGAGGGCATGACCTACCTCTACAACGACGACGTCCAGCACTACTCCGGTGACTTCTGGTCCACAGTGGACATGTACCGGTTGCCGGGGACGACGACCGCGACCGCGACGACGCATCCCCGGACGCCGGCGGACAACCTGTGGTTCGGCGGCTTCCAGGGGCCGGACGCATGGGTCGGCGGAGTCACCGCGGACCGCGACACCGGCAGTTTCGGGATGCGCTTCACCGCAGGCCCCGACCAGCTCGACAACGGTCGGCCCGGAGCGCCGAACTCGTTGCGCGGCACCAAGTCCTGGTTCATGTTCGGTGACGAGATCGTCGCGCTGGGCGCGGGCGTCTCCAGCGAGGACGGCGACATCATCACGACGGTGGAGAACCGCAGGACGCCCGCCGCCTTCACCACCGGCCCGGGCTGGGCCCACCTCGCCGGTGTCGGCGGCTACCTCTTCCCGGCGGGCGGTGACATCCGCACCGAGACGGGCGAGTACGCCGTTCTGCTCTTCGACCACGGCCGCAACCCGCGGTCGAGCACCTACCAGTACGTGCTGCTCCCCGGCTGCACCGCGACCGAAACGGCCGAGCACGCCAGGAACCCCAGGTCGGTCGTGCTCCGCAACACCGCGCGGATCCAGGCGGTGCGGCACGGCGACGTCCTCGCGGTGAACTTCTACGAGTCCGGCGCCGTCGAGGACCTGACCGCGGAGAACCCGGCGGCAGTCGTGTTCAGTCGGCGCGCACTGGCGGTCTCCGACCCGACGCGCTCGCAGGAACCGTTGGTGCTGAACGTAGCTCGCCCGGATCTGCGGGTGTCGGCGGCCGATCCCGGGGTGCTGGTGACCAAGCTGCCGCGAGGGCTGCGCATCACGATCGACGCGGCGGCCGGGAAGACCTATCGCGTGCGCTTCGGGTGAGTCAGGACCGGACGCGGCGCTTGGGCTTGTGGTCCAGGTGGGACAGGCCGTTCCAGCACAGGTTGACCAGGTGCGCGACCACGTCGTCCTTCTTCGGCTTGCGCGCCTCCAGCCACCACTGGCCGGTCAGCGCGACCATGCCCACGAGCGCCTGCGCGTACAGCGCGGCCAGCTTCGCGTCGTAGCCCCGGGAGGAGAACTGCTGGCCGAGGATGTCCTCGACCTGGCTGGCGATGTCGTTGAGCAGACTGGAGAAGGTGCCCGTGCTCGCCGCGACCGGGGAGTCCCGCACCAGGATCCGGAACCCGTCGGTGGAGTCCTCGATGTAGTCCAGCAACGAGCTGGCCGCCCGCTCCAGCAGCTCCCTGGGGTGGTCGGCGACGGAGAGCGCGGAGACCATGCCGTCCAGCAGGACCTGCATCTCGCGGTCGACGACGACCGCGTAGAGCCCCTCCTTGCCGCCGAAGTGCTCGTACACGACGGGCTTGCTCACCCCGGCGCGGTGCGCGACCTCCTCGATGGAGGTCCCGTCGAAGCCCTTCTCCGCGAACAGCTTCCTGCCGATGTCCAGCAGCTGTTGCCGTCGCTCCTTGCCGGTCATCCGTACACGGGCCACCGGAGCTCCCCCTCCCGCGATGGCGGCACGCGTGTGTCGGCACCGTCGCAAGTGAACTGTGGCGACAAGTTTATGCACTTCGCCAACGAATTACCGGGGACCCCTGCGAGGAGGAGCCCCCGGTGCCGTAACGCCTCGGTGCCGATCAGTGCTGGTCGACGGTGATCCGCGCCAGCCGCGCCTCGGTGGGCCAGCGGACGTTCCACACCCAGCCGAACTTCTCGAAGATCCAGATGACCCGCGCGGAGGTGTCGATCTGGCCGCGCTTGACGCCGTGCCGAGCCGAGGTCGGGTCGGCGTGGTGCAGGTTGTGCCAGGACTCGCCGAAGGACAGGATCGCCAGCGGCCAGAAGTTCGCCGCCTTGTCCTTGGACTTGAACGGCCGCTCGCCGATCATGTGGCAGACCGAGTTCACCGACCAGGTCACGTGGTGCAGCACGGCGATGCGCACGACGCCCGCCCAGAAGAACGCGGTGACCGCACCCCACAGGGACCAGGTGATCAGGCCGCCGAGCAGCGCGGGCAGGCCGAGGCTGAGCACGATCCACAGCACGAACAGCTTGTCGACGCGGCGGATGTCCTTGTCCGCCAACAGGTCCGGCGCGAAGCGCTCGGCGTTGGTGACGTCCCTGCGCAGCATCCAGCCCATGTGGGCGTGCCAGAAGCCCTTGGTCAGCGCCCATGGCGAGGTGCCGTAGAGCCACGGCGAGTGCGGGTCGCCCTCCTTGTCGGAGAACGCGTGGTGCCGCCGGTGGTCGGCGACCCAGTGCAGGATCGGGCCCTGCACCGCGCTGCTGCCCGCGATCGCGAGCATGACGCGCACCCAGCGCTTGGCCTTGAACGAGCCGTGGGTGAAGTAGCGGTGGTAGCCGACGGTCACGCCGAGCCCGCCGATGTAGTAGAAGACCAGCGCGAGCGCGACGTCCACCCAGCCGAGCCCCCAGCCCCAGGCGAAGGGGACGGCCGCGATGAGCGCCAACGTCGGGATGATCACGAACGCGAACACGACGATCTGCCCGACACGGGAGCGGGGCTCGTCGAACATCGGCTTGGGGCCACGCGCGGGCTCCGCCCCGGCTACCCCGGGACGCGTGGAGGGCTCGGATGTCAGCGTCATGCGTTGGCTACCTCGTCACTTCGGCACAGGCGAGTCCGTACGACTCTTCCCTACGGCTACGGAACCGTAACCTACGCAAGCGTAAGTTGAGCGTGAGCCACCCGTCACCCCCCGAGTGACAACTCACGGCGTGTCGCATCAAATCGGGCGTGTCGGGCACCGGCGGCCCGCGGTGTTCCGGGATCACACCGGCACCGAGCGGCGGATCGCGGATGATCCCCGGCATGACGACTTCACCCGTCGCCGAGGCCCCGGCGGAGCGGCCGTCCGCGCGACGCAGGTCACCGCGGCGCCGCCTGGCCGTGTTCGTCCTGGTCATAGTGCTGCTGCTGGGCGCCGCGGCCGCGGGCGGCTCGTACTACTACTCGTCGGTGCTGCTCGTTCCGAACCACTCGGCGCCGCGGTACTACGACGAGGTCTTCGCCGTGCACGACCGCAACGGCGTGAAGAGCGTCACACTGGCCGAAAACGAGGGCACCCTGCGCCCGGGGATCTGGGACATCCGGTGGTCCACCGAGCTGTCCGGCTCCGCGCAGGTCGGCGAGATCCTCGGCCGCTCACCCGGAAAGGTGGAGCGGCGGCTGCTCGGCGGCGCGCTACCGCCGATCGGAGCGCGCGTCCGGGTGAACGCGGACGTCTGGGGAGCGGGCAACCCGCGCACGGCCTTCGGACTGGACTTCAGCGAGGTCGTGGTGCCGACCGAGCTGGGCGGCGCCAAGGCCTGGTACGTCGGCCCGCCGGCCGGGATCGAGCCGCAGACCTGGGTGATCGCGGTGCACGGGCACAACGCCAGCTACACCGAGACGCTGCGGATGATCGGCCCGCTGCACCGGGCGGGGCTGGCCTCCCTGTCGATCAGCTACCGCAACGACCGGGACGCCCCCGGCTCCGCGGACGGCCTGCACCACCTGGGTGATGCGGAATGGCGGGACGTCGAGGCGGCCATGCGGATGGCGCTGGGCAACGGCGCCAAGCGGTTCGTGCTCTACGGCTACTCGATGGGCGGGGCGGTGATCGGGCAGCTGCTGGCCAGGTCGGCACTGGCCCCCAAGATCGCCGCGGTGGTCCTGGACTCGCCGGTGGTGAGCTGGAGCAGGACCCTCACCTTCCAGGCGGAACAGCGGGGCCTGCCGACCTTCCTGGTGCCGCTGACCAAGACCATCAGCGGCTGGCGGGCCGGGCTGGACTTCGACCGGTTCGACCTGGCGCAGCGGCCGCCCGCGACGCGGCCGGAGACGCTGCTGCTGCACGGGGACGCCGACACCTCCGTCCCGGTGAGCGCCGCCCGCGAGCTGGCCTGGGCCGCCGGGAAGCTGAACTGGCCGCTGCGCTACACCGAGATGCCGGGTGCCGGGCACGTCGCGCTGTGGAACCACGACCGGGCGAGCTACGAGCGAACGGTGACGGACTTCATTACCAACTCCGTCGCGGCCGCGGGGCGCTGACCGGGGAAAAGCTGTCGGAAAACAGCCAGAAGTGTGGCCTGCCTGCCACGAACGGCGCGCGCATGCCACCATGTCGTTGCGTGCGGTAGCGATACCGCGCGCGATATCGCCCACTATCCGCCGTGGTGTAACGGCAGCACCTCAGATTTTGGTTCTGATGGTTCAGGTTCGAATCCTGGCGGCGGAGCGGACGGGCCCTCCCGGTGTACCCGGCACCGGCGAGCGCGCCCGGCACGGTGCCCGCGACCACGTCGTGGCTGTTCACAAGGGGGGTGAATGCACCTGCAGCAGGAGACCGGCGTCGACGGTCCCGCGTACGGCCCGGACGAGTCCCGCACGGGACGGCGGCGGCTGGAGCACCTTCCCCCGGAGCAGACCGACCTGGAGCTGTCCACCCCCGACCTCCCGGTCATCCCGATCCGCCCCCTGGCCGAGCCCTCGGAGGGGGAAGCGGCGCCCGGAAGCCGGCCCGTGGACCAACCCTCGCGCCAGGAAAGACATCAGGACGCGCCACCGCCCGCCCTCGCCGAGGTCTCGGACGCGTGGCTGGTCGGCCGTGCCCGGGAACTGACCGCGACGGCGCAGTCCAGCGACCTCGAGGCCCAGCTGGCCATCGCCCGCGAGGCCGACGACCTGCTCGCCGAGGCGCAGCGGCGCGGCGAACCGAGAATGGTCGCGCAGATCCTGCGCTCCTCGGTGATCGTCCGCCTGGTCACGCCGGGGCTCGGCGAGCTGACCGATCCGCTGCTGGAGGAGCTGCTCAGCCACACCGGCAGGCACGGGCTGATCGTGCTGCAGGCCGACGCGCACGCGCTGGCCGGACGCCGCGCGCTGATGTCCGGTTACGAGGACACCGCGCTCTCCGAGGTCGCCGCCGCACTGGTGATGCTGGAGGGCGATCCGGTCCCCGACGTGCTCTTCGGCGGCCGCAACTGGGCTCGCCTGCTGGCGGCGGCCTGGGTCGACATCGGCCTGGTGCTCACCCAGCTCGGCGTCTACGAGCTCGCCGACGAGGTGCTGGCCCGCGCGAACCTCTGCGTCCGGGAGAACGGCGGGCCGCACGAGATCGCCGTGCACATGATCAACAGGGTGCGGCTGCTGCTCGGCTGGGGCCTGCGGCTGGAGCGGGTGGGCAAGGGCGACGAGGCCCTCGACCGGTTCGCCACCGCCTCCGCGCTCGCCGTCTCGGTGGAGGGTCCGTGGCGGGAGTCGCTGTTCCCGCGGCGCAGCGACCGCCCGGCCGCCGCGCAGGTGCCGATGCTGGGCGCGGCGCACGCGCTGTCCCGGCCGGGACCCGAGCACATCGCCTCGCTGGAGGAACTGCTCACGCTGTCGATGTACCCCAGAGAGCAGATCGTCACGGCGATCGCGCTCTCGCGCTGCCTGGAGATGGCCGGGCGGGACGTGGAGGCGCAGCGGGTCCTCGGCACCACGCGCAAGCAGTTGGAGCGCGACACCAGCGAGCCGACGCTGATGCTGTGCCTGGTCCGCGAGTACGCGCGGCTGTGCGGGCCGGACGGCGGCCGGGAGACGAGCAACGCGCTGGAGGCGTACGCGACCGCGCTGGAGCACGAGCTGTGGACGCTGCGCGAGGCGCGGGTGGCCACACTGCTGACCCGGCTGGAGCACGAGCGGCTGAGCCGCGAGCACGGCGCGATCGCGCAGCAGGCGTTGCAGGACCCGTTGACCGGGCTGCCCAACCGCCGCGCGCTGGACGAGCGGATGGACGCGCTGGTCGCCACCCCGTCGGCCTACCCGCTGTCGGTGGCCCTGGTGGACCTGGACGGCTTCAAGAGCGTCAACGACCGGTGCTCGCACGCCGAGGGCGACGACGTGCTGCGGGTGATCGCGAGCACGCTGCGCGACGCGCTCCGCGGTGACGACCTGGTCGGCCGCTACGGCGGGGACGAGTTCGTGGTGCTGCTGCCCGGGGCCCCGCTCGGCGCGGCCGAGGCGGCGCTGTCCAGAGCGGTCGAGGCCGTGTCGCGGCTGCCGGTGGACTTCTCCCGTGGCGTCACGCTGTCGATCGGCGTGGTCTCGGTGCGGCCCGCGGAGACCCCCGGGCAGGCGCTGGCCCGCGCCGACGCCGCGATGTACCAGGCCAAGCGCCAGGGCGGCTGCAGGGTCGCGGTGAGCGGCGCGGACACCGCGGACGACCTGCCGCACTCGCCGAGCTGGGTGCCACCGCCCGGCCCCTGAGCGCCAACCCGGAACAGACCCCCGGGATTTTCACTTTCCTGATTCGCCTGTGGTCCTCGCCACAGCGCTGGTCCTAGAGTGCGGTGGTCCGATCGGAGCAGAAGATCTTCGCGAGGGGGTGCCGCCGATGCCCCGGACCCCCGGCGATGACGCCTCCCCCAGCGGCGAATGGCTGAACGAGCGCGGGAACGTGCTGCTCGCCCGCGCCCAGAGCGTGCCGGTGCACGAGCGCTGGGCCATCCTCGCCGAGATCGACGACCTGCTGGCCAAGGCGCGGCGCGGGGCCTCCGGCGAGGTGCTGGCCGCGACGCTGCGCCGGGCGCTGGTGCTGCGGTTGCTCACCAATCCCGACGACGAGTCGGTCGCGTCGCTGCTGGACGAGCTCGAAGCCACGGCGCGCGCCCACGAGCTACCGCTCTACGAGATCCACCACTACGCGCTGCGCGGGCGGTTCGCGATCCGGTGGGCCCTGCAGAGCGACGCGCTGGTCGCGGCGGCGCGCGGGCTGGCGATCATGGCGGAGCCGCTCGACCCGCCGGAGGGCACGGCCCCGGCGGCCTGGGGCAAGAAGGTGGCGTGCGCGCTGTTGACGCTGAGCGGCACCCTGTCCGCACTCGGCACGTACGAGCTGGCCGAGGAGACGCTGGACAACGCGGAGCGCCACATCGCGGCCGACGACGTGCACCAGCGCACGGTCCTCACGATCAACCGGCTGTGCCTGATGCTGGACTGGGGCCTGCGGCTGGAGCGCGCGGGCTTCGCCGAGCAGAGCGCCGAGCGCTTCGCGGCGTCGGAACGGCTCGCCCGCACGGCCGAGGAGCTGTGGGGCGGCTCGATGTTCGCCGAGGACGCGGCGGGCAAGGCCGCGGACGAGGTCGGGGCGATCGCGGTGGCCTTCGCCCTCGCCGATCCGAACGTCTCGCACGTCGACCGGCTGCTGCGGCTGCGCGAGGTGGTGCGCGAGCCCGGCGAGCTGATCCAGCTGACCGTGGCGCTGGCCCGCTGCTTCGCCGACCCGGGCACCGGGATCGCGTTGATCACCGACCTGCAGCGCGAGTTCAGGGGCAGCACCGAGAGCAGGCTGCTGCGGCTCACGCTGACCTGGGAGCACTCTCGGCTGTTCGCCGTCCAGGAGGGCATCGACCCCGCGGACAACCCCGTCTACCAGCACGCGATCGCGATGGAGGAGCACCTCTGGGGCGTCCGGCAGTCGGTGATCGACACCATCCGGGCTCGCGTGGAGCACGAACGGCTCGCCAGGGTGCACGGGACCGTGACCAGGCAGGCGTTGCAGGACCCGCTGACCGGGCTGGCCAACCGCAGGGGGCTCGCCGAGCGGATGCGCGCGGCTGCGCTGGCGCCTGGCGACCCCGCGGTCATCGTCGCGGTGCTCGACCTCGACGGCTTCAAGGAGGTCAACGACCGGCTCAGCCACATGGTCGGCGACACGGTGCTGCGCGCGGTCGCGGACACCCTGCGCGGCGCGGTCCGGGCGGACGACCTGGTGGCCCGCTACGGCGGGGACGAGTTCGTGGTCGTGCTGCCCGGGACGGGCACCGAGCAGGCGCGGGCGGCGCTGGAGCGGACCGTGCGGGCGGTCGCGGCGCTGCCCAAGGCGGTCGGGCACGGGGTCACGCTGTCCGCCGGGCTGACCCGGCTGCGCCCGGGGGAACCGGCCGAGGAGACCCTGCGCCGCGCCGACGCCACGATGTACGTGGCGAAACACCAGGGTGGCAACCGGGTGGCGGTCGGCTGACGACGCGGGGCCGGGGCCGGTCGGGGCACCCGTAGGATCGCCCCCGCCGGGGTCGCCGGTTGGAGGGCCCCGCGTGTCTGTCGCGAAACGACCAAGGAGAGCTCTGATGCCACAGGGCGCACCCGCCCCAGGCTCCTCCAGCGGCCCCACCACCCCAGGACCGGTCAACGCAATCGTGCTCGCCGCGGGCGAGGGCACCCGAATGCGCTCGGCCACCCCGAAGGTGCTGCACCCGCTGGCCGGACGGCCGCTGATCGAACACGCCGTCCGGGCCGCGGCGGGCCTGGACCCCGCTCACCTCGTCGTGGTCGTCGGCCACGGCAGGCAGGCGGTCGGCGAACGGCTGGAGAGCATCGGGCACCAGCTCGACCGCAAGATCGTCACCGCCGTGCAGGACAAGCAGAACGGCACCGGGCACGCGGTCGGCTGCGCGCTCGCCGCCCTGCCCGCCGGCGCGGACGGCACCGTCCTGGTGACCTACGGCGACGTTCCGCTGCTGACGACCGCGACCCTGGAACGGCTCCTCGACGAGCACCGTGACCAGGGCAACGCGGTGACGGTTCTCACCGCCGTCGTGCCCGATCCGTCCGGTTACGGCCGGGTGCTCCGGGACGCCGACGGCGGCGTGCTGGCCATCGTCGAGCAGAAGGACGCCACCGAGGAGCAGCGCGCGGTCCAGGAGATCAACTCCGGGGTCTACGCCTTCGACGCGGCGGTGCTGCGGGACGGCCTCGGCCGGATCTCCACCGCCAACGCGCAGGGCGAGCTCTACCTCACCGACGTGCTCGGCATCGCCCGCGGCGACGGGCGCAAGGTCGGCGCGCTGGTGTGCGAGGACGTGTGGCAGGTGGAGGGCGTCAACGACCGCGTCCAGCTGGCCGCGCTCGGCGCCGAGCTGAACCGGCGGCTGGTCACCGGCTGGATGCGCGAGGGCGTCACGGTCACCGATCCGGCCTCGGTCTGGCTGGACGCCGACGTGGTGCTGGCCCGCGACGTCGTGCTCGAACCGAACGTCCAGCTGAAGGCCGCGACGCAGGTCGGCGAGGGCGCGGTGGTCGGCCCGGACACCACGCTGAGCTCCTGCTCGGTCGGGGCGGGCGCCTCGGTCGTGCGCACCCACGGCACCGACGCGGAGATCGGCGACGGCGCCTCGGTCGGCCCGTTCGCCTACCTCCGCCCCGGCACCCGGCTCGGCACGAAGGGCAAGATCGGCACCTTCGTGGAGACCAAGAACGCCAAGATCGGCGAGGGCACCAAGGTCCCCCACCTGACCTACGTCGGGGACGCCACGATCGGTGACTTCAGCAACATCGGCGCGGCCACCGTCTTCGTCAACTACGACGGCGTGACCAAGAGCCACACCACCATCGGCTCGCACGCCCGCACCGGGGCCGACAACATGTTCGTCGCGCCGGTCACCGTGGGCGACGGCGCCTACACAGCAGCCGGTTCGGTGATCATCAACGACGTGCCCCCCGGCGCGATGGGGGTGGCCCGGGCCAAGCAGCGCAACGTTGAGGGATGGGTCACACGCAAGCGCTCCGGCACGCCTGCGGCGGAAGCCGCGGCGCGAGCACTGGCGGCGAACAGCGATGATGAGTCCGGCAACGACGCGGAGGACGGGAAGTGAACGACATGACCGTGAGCGCGAGCGCGATGTCGGCGACACCCAAGAAGAGCCTGATGCTCTTCGCCGGGCGCAGCCATCCCGAGCTGGCCGAGGAGGTCGCCAAGCACCTGGACGTGCCGATCACGCCCCAGGCGGCGTACGACTTCGCCAACGGCGAGATCTTCGTCCGGTTCGAGGAGTCGGTGCGCGGCTGCGACGCCTTCGTCATCCAGAGCCACGCCGCGCCCATCAACCAGTGGGTGATGGAACAGCTGATCATGGTCGACGCGCTCAAGCGCGCCAGCGCCAAGCGGATCACCGTGATCATGCCGTTCTACCCCTACGCGAGGCAGGACAAGAAGCACCGCGGCCGCGAGCCGATCTCGGCCCGGCTGATCGCCGACCTGTTCAAGACCGCGGGCGCCGACCGGATCATGACCGTGGACCTGCACACCGCGCAGATCTCCGGTTTCTTCGACGGCCCGGTCGACCACCTGCTGGCGATGTCCCTGCTGGCCAACCACGTGCGGGGCAAGTACAGCGACGCCAAGCTCACCGTGGTCTCCCCCGACGCCGGGCGCACCAAGCTGGCGGAGAAGTGGGCCAACACCCTCGACGGCTGCCCGATCGCCTTCATCCACAAGACCCGCGACCCGCTCAAGCCGAACGAGGTGGTGGCCAACCGCGTCGTCGGTGAGGTCAAGGGCCGCACCTGCGTGGTGATCGACGACATGGTCGACACCGGCGGCACCATCGCCAAGGCGGTGGAGCAGCTGCTCGACGAGGGCGCGGCGGACGTGATCATCGCGGCCACCCACGGCGTGCTCTCCGGCCCGGCCACCGAGCGACTGGCCAACTGCGGGGCCAAGGAGGTCATCTTCACCAACACGCTGCCCATCCCGGACGAGCGGCGCTTCCCGCAGATGACCGTGCTCTCCATCGCGCCGCTGCTGGCCAAGGCGATCCACCAGGTCTTCGACGACGGCTCGGTGACCAGCCTGTTCGACGGCGAGGCCTGATTTCGGCACCGGCCGAAGCGTCCGTGCGGGTGCGGCCCCACCTCCGTAGGGTCCGCACCCGCACCAGCACCAGCACCAGCACCGACACACGTACGGAGAAACATGATCGTCTGGACCGGTTGGGGAATCCTGACCATTCTCATCGCGGCGATCGGCGGAGCGGGCGGCAGCGGCATCGGTGTCGCGCTCGGCGGTCCCAGCGACTCGGCCAACCTCGGCACCGTGATCGGCCTGCTGCTGGCCGGCGTGGCCATCTGGTTCGTCGGCGAGCGGCTGAACCGGCCCGTGCAGGGCTTCGACCAGGCCACGGGGCAGCCCGTGCTGTACCGCAACCGGCACCGGCTGTTCTGGGTGCCGATGCAGTACTTCGGCCCGATCGTCGGCCTCGCGGCTCTCGGGGTCGGCGTCGGCATGCTGTTCTGAGGGCGTCCACGCGTCGGAAGGGCCCCGTCGATCCCGGCGGGGCCCTCGGCATGTCCACGGGTCTCGTGCCGGTTCGCCGGGTTGGGGGATTGCGGGAAACAGCCCCCGGTTAGGCCGTGGGAAAACCACGGCCTACACTTGCCGGGTTGTCTCGGCGAGGTCGGGTCGTCGCACCCGGCGTGATCGACGCGGCGGCTCATCGGCCGCGCGCATTCACACCCTCCCGCGCCGCCCGCCGCCGCAGACCGCCGACTACTGAAGTTGATCACCCGACGTCGCAAGGGAGCACCACCGTGTCCGAGGTCCGTCTCGCAGCCGAGCCGCGCACCGAGTTCGGCAAGGGTGCCGCTCGCCGCACCCGCCGCGCTGGCAAGATCCCCGCGGTCCTGTACGGCCACGGTTCCGAGCCCAAGCACGTGGCCCTGCCCGCGCTGGAGTTCGCCCGCGTGCTGCGCACCCACGGCACCAACACCGTGCTGGCGCTGGACCTCGGTGAGGGCAGTGAGCTGGCGCTCACCAAGACCGTCACCACGCACCCGCTGCGCAACTACATCGAGCACGTCGACCTGCTGCTGGTCAACCGCGGCGAGAAGGTCACCGTCGACGTCACCGTCGCGGTCACCGGCACCGCCGCCTCGGGCACCCTGATCACCCAGGAGGCCACCGAGATCCAGGTCGAGGCCGACGCGCTGAACATCCCCGACGGCTTCGAGGTCTCGGTCGAGGGCGCCGCTGTCGGCACCCAGATCCTGGCCGGCCAGGTCGAGCTGCCCGCGGGCGTCACCCTGGTGACCGACCCGGAGGCGCTGCTCGTCAACGTCGTCGCCGCCCCGAGCGCCGCCCAGATGGAGGCCGCTGTCGACGCCGAGGGCGCCGGTGTGGTCGAGGACGCTCCGGAGTCCGAGAGCTGATTTCGCCCACGACGTCGGGCACCCAGCACTGCTGACGGCGCGTCGCCCGCGAGGGGCGGCGCGCCGTTCTCGCTTCCCAGGGAGAGGGTCATGGTCGGCACGGACGGGCTGGCGCTGGTGGTCGGCCTCGGCAACCCGGGTCCGGGTTACGCGGGCAACCGGCACAACATCGGCTTCCTGGTGCTCGACGAGCTGGCCGGGCGGATCGGCGGCAAGTTCAAGTCGCACAAGGCCGGCGCCGACGTGCTGGAGGGCAGGCTCTCCGGGAGCCGGGTGGTGCTGGCCAAGCCCCGCTCGTACATGAACCTCTCCGGCGGCGCCACGGCGGGCGCCGCGCGGTTCTACAAGGTCGAGCCGTCTTCGGTGGTCGTCGTGCACGACGAGCTGGACCTGCCGTTCGGCCAGGTGCGGCTCAAGCTCGGCGGCGGCGAGAACGGCCACAACGGGTTGCGCAGCATCTCCAAGTCCCTGGGCACCAAGGACTACCTCCGCGTCCGCTTCGGCATCGGCCGTCCTCCCGGGCGCCAGGACCCGGCCGACTTCGTGCTCAAGGACTTCACCAGTACCGAGCGCAAGGAACTGGCCTTCGCCATCGACCTGTGCGCCGACGCCGTCGAGGGCCTGGTGTCACTGGGCCTCGAAGCGGCCCAGAACAAGTTCCATCCGCTGTCCTAGCCTCGCGCGCGGCGGAGCAGGTCGGCCAGGAGCGCGGCGATGTTCCACGCGTCGTCGACCCCGCGGTGGTGGGTGCCCTCCAGAGACAGGCCCGCCAGCTCGACCGCGCGGTCCATCCCCACCTCTGCCTTCAGGTTGTGCGCCAACGCGAAGAGCGTCTTCACGTTGATGTGCCGCGAACCGAAGGGGTACTTCGCCCCGGTGGCTTCGCACTGCCGCCGGAACTGCTTGCGGTCGTAGTCCCCATAGCTCGCCCAGACCAGGTCCTGCGAGCCGAACTCCTCGCGCAGCACCGCGCACGCGTCCACAAAGGACAGTCCATCGGCGACGTCGGCCGCGGTGAGCGTGGTCAGCTCCGTGCAGAACGCGCTGACCTCGGAGCGCTCCGGCCGGACCAGGATCGCCCTGCGCTCACCGCGTTCCAGGGTCGCGGTGTCCAGCACGCACACGCCGATCTCGATGATCTCGTTGACCTGCCCGGCGGGCGGTGCCCCCTCCCAGCAGGTCGCCTCGACGTCCACGACCAGCACCCGTGCCGAGCTTCGCTTTCCCACGACGGCGGAGCGTACTTCCCGTGCCCGCGCGACGCCTCGCAGTATCGAGCTGCACTCATAGCGGGAACGAAGCCCGCTATGAGTGCGAGAGCCCTGGCGGTCAGGAGGGGATGAACTTCCTGGCCTCGGTGCGGCGGAGCTTTCCGGAAGGCGTCTTCGGCAGGGTCGCGGGCGGGAGGACCACGACGGCCGCGGGGCGGACTCCGACGGCGTCCATCACCCGGGCCGCGATCTCCTTGCTCATCGCGCTCTCCGCCGCGGCGTCGCCCGCGTGCTTGGACTCCACCGCGACGGCGAAGCGCTCGCGCCGGTCGCCGGCGTCGAGCCGGACCGCGACGGCGTTGCCCGCACGCACGCCTTCCACCGCCCCGGCGGCGCGCTCCACGTCGGTCGGGTAGATGTTGCGGCCGCCCATGATGATGACGTCCTTGCGGCGCCCGCAGACCACGACCTGACCGTTCACGAGGTAGCCCTCGTCACCGGTGTTCAGCCAGCCCTCACTGTCCTTCGTGGCCAGTGGACCGTCCATGGTGAGGTAGCCGTCGGTCACCGCATCGCCGCGGATGCGCAGCTCGCCGACCTCGCGCTCACCGAGCACCCGGCCGTCCTCGCTGACCGCC
Source organism: Allokutzneria albata (assembly GCF_900103775.1). Classification (GTDB taxonomy): domain Bacteria; phylum Actinomycetota; class Actinomycetes; order Mycobacteriales; family Pseudonocardiaceae; genus Allokutzneria; species Allokutzneria albata. The sequence continues at coordinate 5,512,369 of NZ_LT629701.1, forward strand.
TGCACTTCCAGTCCTGGCAACGGCGGGCCGAGCAGCGGGAACTCGCGGGACTTGACCCCGTCCTCGGCGGGAACCGCGATGTGCTTGTCCGCCAAGGCTTCCGCGTCGACGACGTCCACCTTGAGCCCGGTGTCCAGCGGCGCGAAGGACACCCCGAGCGTCGCCTCGGCCATGCCGTACGCGCTCACCATGCACTCCGGCCGCAGCCCGAACCGCGCGGCGGCGTCGGTGAACCCGCGCACCGAGGCGGGGTCGATCGGCTCCGCCCCGTTGAGCGCGAACCTCAGCGTGGACAGGTCGATCGCTCCATCGTCCAAAGTGGACAGACGACGACCCGCGACCGCGTAACCGAAGTTCGGCGCGGCGGTCACCGTGCCGCGGTACTTGCTGATCAGTTCGAGCCACATCAGCGGCCGCCCGACGAACTCCGCGGGCGAGGCCTTGACCAGTTCGGCGCCGAGGGTCATCGGCACGGTGAAGAAGCCGACCATGCCCATGTCGTGGAACAGCGGCAGCCAGGACACGAGCACGTCCCGGTCGACGTCGATCTTCGCCGTCGTCACCATCGCCTGGATGTTGGCCCACAGGCCACCGTGGCTGATCCGCACGGCCTTCGGGTCCGAGGTCGAGCCGCTGGTGAGCTGGAGCAGCGCGACGTCGTCCTCGCCGGTCTCCACCGGTTCGACCAAGGGCGCCGGGTGCGAGCGCAGCTCTTCGATCAACAAGAATTCGATGCCGTGCTGGCGCAAAGTGTCCGCCAGCGCGTCGAACGGCGCACCGAGCAGCACCCGCCGGGCGCCGATCATGCCGAGCACCTTGAGGGTGTCCTCGGCCCACACGGCCAGGTCTGTTCGCGGTGTGGGCTGGTGCAGCATGGTCACGCTGCCCCCGGCCAGCCAGCTCGCCTGCACGGCGGCGGCGATCGGCGCGGGGTCGGCGGCGAGAACGGCGAGCGAGTCGCCCTTGCGCACACCCGCTTCGACGAGGGCGGCGGCGGCCCTGTTGGCTTCCTCGTGCACCTCACCCCAGGTCCTGCGCCGGGGAGCGGCGGGAACGCCGGTGGTCAGGCCGCGGTCGGTGGACCGCGCCCTGCTCACCAGTGCCTCGATGAACTGGCTCATGGTTTCGGAGCCTAAGCCAGTCAGACGATCAGTGGACAGTCATGAGATCAACCTGCTTCAACGACCTCGGCCGCGGCCATCCACTGCTCCTCGACCTCGGCCTGCTCGGACTTCACCGCGCGCAGTTCCGCGTCCAGCTCGACCAGCTTGTCCACGTCCGAGCCCGCCGCGACCAGCTTCTCCTCGATCTTGGCGGCCTTGCTCTCCAGCTGCGCGAGCTTGCGCTCCAGGCGGGCCAGCTCCTTGCGCGCCGCGCGCTCCTCCGCCGCGGAGGACTTCGGCTTGGGCGCGGCGGTCCCGGAGCCGACCGAGGTCGCCGTTCCCGCCTCGCGCATGGCAGCGCGCCGCTTCAGGTACTCCTCGATCCCGCCGACCAGCTTGGTGATCTTGCCGTCGCCGAAGAGGGCGACAACGGTGTCGCAGACCCGCTCGACCAGGTAGCGGTCGTGCGAGACGACGATCATGGTGCCCGGCCAGGAGTCGAGCAGGTCCTCCAGCTGCTGCAGGGTGTCGATGTCGAGGTCGTTGGTGGGCTCGTCGAGCAGCAGCACGTTCGGCTCGGACATCAGCAGCCTGGTCAGCTGCAACCGCCTGCGCTCACCACCGGAGAGGTCGGCGACCGGCGTCCACTGGCGGCTGGCCGGGAAACCCATGCGCTCGGCCAGCTGCGACGCGGACAGCTCGTACTTGCCGAGCACCACGCGCCGCGCCACGTCCTCGACGGCCTCGAGCACCCGCATGGTCATCGGCAGGTCGTGCAGCTCCTGCGACAGGTGCGCCAGGCGCACGGTCTGCCCCTGCTTGCGCGTGCCGCCGTCCAGTTCGCGTTCCCCGGCCAGCGCCCGCAGCAGCGTGGTCTTGCCGGAGCCGTTCACGCCGACGAGCCCGACCCGGTCGCCGGGGCCGACCAGCCAGGTCGTGCGCTCCAGCAGCGTGCGGCCGTCCGGGATGCGCAGCGTGGCGTCCTCGATGTCGATCACCGTCTTGCCCAGGCGGCGCTTGGCGAAGCTCATCAGCTCGACGGTGTCGCGCACCGGCGGCACGTCGGCGATCAGCGCCTCGGCCGCCTCGATCCGGAAGCGGGGCTTGGAGGTGCGCGCCGGGGCGCCCCTGCGCAGCCACGCCAGCTCCTTGCGAGCGAGGTTCTGCCGCTTCTCCTCCAGCGTGGCGGCGAGCCGGGCCCGCTCCGCGCGCGCGAAGATCCAGTCCGCGTAACCGCCCTCGTACTGCTCGACGGTGCCGTTGACGACCTCCCACGTGCGGGTGCACACGGTGTCCAGGAACCAGCGGTCGTGGGTGACCACCACCAGCCCGCAGCGGCGCCCGCCGAGGTGGTCGGCCAGCCACTGCACGCCCTCCACGTCGAGGTGGTTGGTCGGCTCGTCCAGGATGATCAGGTCGAGATCGCGGACCAGCGCCGCGGCCAGCGCGACCCGGCGCCGCTCCCCGCCGGAGAGCGGGTCGATCACCGTGTCCAGGCCCAGCTCGCTCACGCCGAGCCCGTCCAGCACCGAGCGCACCTTGGCGTCGGCGGCCCACTCGTGCTCGGCGTCGAAGCCCAGCGGCTCGATCACGTTCTGCCGGATCGTCGAGCCCTTCGGCAGCTCGCTGCGCTGGGTGACCACGGCGAAGTTCAGGTCCCGGTTGTGGCTCACCCTGCCGGAGTCCGGTGGCTCCAGCCCGGCGAGGATCTCCAGCAGCGTGGTCTTGCCACCGCCGTTGAGCCCGACGACGCCGATGCGGTCGCCCTCGTTCACGCCGAGCGAGACACCGTCGAGCAGCTGGCGCACGCCGAAGCTCTTGCTGACGGACTCCAGGTTGACCAGGTTGGCCATCAATCCTCACATCACAGTGGTGGCCCTGAATGACTCATTCGGTGCGTTGAGCGCACTGAACGAGTCATTCGGGGCGCTCAAGTACCTCAATGACTCATCCAGTGCACAACGGCTAGGCGTGGACCTCGGGCGGGACGGGCCGCGGCGTGTCGTCGCCGCCGATTACCCGCGCCCCGTGCACCGGGCCCTGCGCCACCCGAACGCTACGGCAGACGCCCGCGCCGGAGAGCTCCGCGGCCACCCGGACGGCGGCGTCGGCGGAGGAGCACAGGAAAGCGCAGGTCGGGCCGGAGCCGGAGACGATGCCGGCGAGCGCGCCCGCGTCCACCCCCGCGCGCAGCGTGCGGCGCAGGGTGGGCCGCAGCGACACCGCGGCGGCCTGCAGGTCGTTGCCCAGCAGCAGCGCGAGCTGGCGCGGGTCCCCGGTGGCCAGCGCTTCGAGCACCGGCTCGACCGAGCCGACCCGGGGCGGACGGCCCTCGGCGCGCAGCCGGTCCAGCTCGGCGAAGACGGTCGGGGTGGACAGCCCGCCCTTGTCCAGCGCGATGACCCAGTGGAAGGTGTGCCTGGTCAGCACGGGCACCAGCCGCTCGCCCCGGCCCGCGCCGAGCGCGGTCCCGCCGTGCAGGCAGAACGGCACGTCGCTGCCGATGGTCGCGGCGATCTCGGAGAGCTCGTCCCTGCCGATCTCCATCCGCCACAGCGCGGCGGCGGCGACCAGCGCGGCGGCCGCGTCGGCGCTGCCGCCCGCCATGCCGCCGGCGACCGGGATGCCCTTGCGGATGACCACCCGCACCCGGGGGTCGTCCGGATCGCGCCCCGCTCGTTCGGCCAGCGCCTCGATCGCGCGCCAGGCCAGGTTGGAGGCGTCGTCGGGCACCAGGTCGGCCCCGTCCCCGACCACCTCGATGCCCGGCTCGTCGGCCTGGGCGACGGTGACCTCGTCGTTGAGGGACAGGGCCTGGAAGACGGTCATCAGCTCGTGATAACCGTCTTCACGCAGGTCACCAACCGCAAGGTGGAGGTTCACCTTGGCGGGGGCACGGACGGTGACAGGGGGCGGGACCACGGCAAGCACCCTGCCAGCCTACGGCCCCGCGCCCCCTGCTCACGCGTTCACCGATTTTCAGGCGGGGATCACACCACCCGGGAAGGTCTTGCCGATGTAGTCGCGCACCTGCTGCGAGCGCAGCAGCTCGGCCAGCGCCTTGACCCGCTTGTCCTCGGCCAGCTCCGGCCGGGTCACCAGCAGGTTGGCGTAGGCGTTGCCCTCGGCCTTCTCCACCGCGAGCGCGGTCTTCAGGTCGAGCTTGGCCTCCAGCTGGTAGTTGCCGTTGACCACGGCGGCGTCGGCGTCGTCCAGGCTGCGCGGCAGCTGGGCGGCCTCGGTCTCCAGCAGCTCGACCCGCTTGGGGTTCTCGGCCACGTCCTGCTTGGTGGCCTTGGCCTCGGTGCCCGGCTTGAGCTTGATCAGGCCGGTGGAGGCGAGCAGGTTCAGCGAGCGGGCGAGGTTGCTCGGGTCGTTGGGCAGCGCGACCTTCGCGCCCTGCGGCAGCTCCTCGATCTTCTTGACCTTCTTGGAGAACACCGCGAGCGGTTCGATGTGCACCGCGCCGACCGGCTGGAGCTTGATGTTGCGGGCGCCGGTGAACTCGTCCAGGTAGGGCTTGTGCTGGAAGTAGTTGGCCTCCAGCTGGCCCTCGGCGAGCGCGGTGTTCGGCGTGACGTAGTCGTTGATCTCGACGACGTCGACCTTGATGCCCTTGTCCTTGGCCAGGTTGTCCGCGACGTAGCGCAGGATCTCGGCGTGCGGGACGGGGCTGACGCCGACCCGGATGGCGGCGTTGGGGTCCTTGGCGGGGTCCGCGCCTCCGCAGGCGGCCAGCACGAGTGCGCTGGCGGTGACGAGTGCGGCGGCGGCGAGCGTGCGGATACGACGCATGGGGATTCGATGTCCTTACTGGAGGTTCAGGCGGTGACCCGGCGACGGCGGTCGATACCGCGGGCGCCGAGGTCGAAGAGGAACTGGACGAGGCGGGCGAAGACGCCGAGCACCACGACGGTGCTGATCAGCACCCGGGTGTCGAAGCGCTGGTAGCCGTAGCGGATCGCGAGGTCACCGAGACCACCGCCGCCGACGACGCCCGCCATGGCGGAGTAGCCGATCAGCGCGATCACGGTGACGCCGATCCCGGCGACCAGGGCGGGCGCGGCCTCGCGGAGCAGGACGCCCCGCACGATGTGCGGCTTGGTCGCGCCCGTGGTGATCGCGGCCTCCACGACGGAGGTGTCGACCTCGCGCAGCGCGCCTTCGACGAGCCGGGCGAGGAACGGGATCGCGCCGACCGTCAGCGGGACCACGGCGGCGGTGCTGCCGAGCGTGGTGCCGACGATCGAGCGCGTCACCGGGAGCAACGCGATCAGCAGGATCACGAACGGCAGGGACCTGCCGACGTCCACGACGAAGTTGAGCACGCGGTGGGTGAACACCTGGGGGCGCAGGCCGCCCGGGGCGGTCACGTGCAGCAGCACACCGAGCGGCAGGCCGCCGATGAGCGCGAACACGGCGGACAACGCCACCATGTACAGCGTCTCCCACCCCGTTTCCGCGAGCAGCTCGAAGACAGTGGACCAGGGTGTTTCGGTTCTCACGCAGCAGTCCCCGCAACCAGGGTGGGCTTGTGGCGGACGACGGCGCCGCGCTCGCCGATCCACTTGAGGGCGGCGTCGGCCCGCTCGCCGTTGAGCGCGATGCGGAAGCGGGCGACCGGGGTGTCGTTGAGGCGGGTCATGCCGCCGCCGAGCAGCGAGAGCTCGACGCCGTGCCTGCTGGCGGCCTCGGGCAGCAGCGCGCCGATGGCGGCGAAGCCGACGAGCACGACGTCGGCGACCCGGTCGTAGGTGGCGCTGTGCTGCTGGGAGACCTGGTCCAGCTCGGGCAGCAGCGCCGAGGCGGTCCGGCTGCCCGGCGCGGAGATCAGGTCGAGCACCTTGCCGTTCTCCACCACCCGGCCCTGCTCCAGCACCGCGATGTCGTCGCAGATGCGGCGGACGACGGCCATGTCGTGGGTGACCACGAGGACCGTGACGCCCAGCTCGGAACGCACGCGGTCGAGCACGGTCAGCACCGAGCCGGTGGTCTCCGGGTCCAGCGCCGAGGTCGGCTCGTCGGCGAGCAGCACCGACGGGCTCGCGGCGAGCGCGCGGGCGATGGCCACCCGCTGCCGCTGACCGCCGGAGAGCTGGTCGGGGAAGTTCGCCGCCTTGTCGGAGAGGCCGACCAGCTCCAGCAGTTCGGCCACCCGCTGCTTGCGCTGCGGGCCGGGCACCTTCGCGGCCTCCAGCGGGAGCGCGATGTTGCCCGCGGCGGTGCGCTGGCGCAGCAGGGAGTCGGTCTGCGGGACGACGCCGATCTGCCTGCGGGCGGCGCGCAGCGCGGCACCGGAGAGGCTGACCAGGTCGGTGCCGTCCACCCGGATCGAACCGGAGTCGGGCTGCTCCAGCAGCGCGATGCAGCGGGCCAGGGTCGACTTGCCGGCGCCGCTGGTGCCGACGACGCCGAGGATCGTGCCGGCGGGAACCTCCAGGGAGACGCCGTCCAGCGCGCGGACCTCGCCCCCTCGGCCGGGGAAGCTCTTGGTCAGGTTCTCAACAGTGATCACGATGACTCCATGGCACGGCCGCCGCTCGTGGCGGCAGCGCTCCGAAACCGTCCACAGTGGACGGTGAAAGGGGTGGAAGGGGGTGAGGAGGTGGTCAGGCGTCGGTGCGGGATACGCGGCGACAGCCACTCACCGTGCGGAGGCACTGGTCGACACAGCGTCGACGGACCAGGTTGGGTCGACGTGCGGACATCGGTGGGCGAAGCATGAGGACTCCATCGGTCCTGGCGTTAGCACCTGCCCGTCTCCGGGTGGTTGCTGCGGCGTCGCTGAGCCAGGTCTCTCGGCCGCTCGGGATGGATTGCTGCGGACAGTAGAACCGACGAGGACGGACAGAGGCAAGTCGTTTCGGGCCTCAGGCGCCGGATCGTTCGACACATCACACTGAACACCGAAAGCCTTCGGAGAACACTGAACGCCCTGGTGAACGCCTCGCGGACGTGAGTTATTCCCGCATGGTGATACCGGTCTCAGCCTGAGGTACGGGCCTGCGCGATCCGGGCGAAGTCGGCGACGTCCAACTGCTCCCCGCGGGTGGAGGGGTCCACGCCCGCCGCCACGAGGTAGCGCTCGGCGAGCGCGGCCGAACCGGCCCAGCCGGCAAGCGCCGCTCGCAACGTCTTGCGGCGCTGCGCGAAAGCCGCGTCCACCAAGGAGAAAACCGCCTCACGGTCCACTGTGGATGGAGCATCGCGGCGCACGAAGGACACCAGGGCGGAGTCGACGTTGGGGATCGGCCAGAACACCGCCCGCGGCACCGGCCCGGCCCTGCGGACGTCGGCGTACCAGGCGGCCTTGACGCTGGGCACGCCGTAGACCTTGCTGCCGGGCCGCGCGGCCAGCCGGTCGGCGACCTCGGACTGGACCATCACCAGCCCGTGCCGCAGCGACGGCAGCTCGGCGAGCAGGTGGAGCACGACCGGCACGGACACGTTGTAGGGCAGGTTCGCCACCAACGCGGTCGGCGGCTGCGGGAAGTCGGCGGCGGTGACCCGCATCCCGTCGGCGGGCAGCACGGTCAGCCGCTCCGCCAGGCCGGGGGCCTGTTCGGCGGCGGTGCGCTCCAGCCGGGACGCGAGGACCGGGTCGATCTCGACCGCCACCACGGCCCGGCACGCGTCGAGCAGCGCCAGCGTCAACGATCCGAGCCCGGGGCCGATCTCCAGGGCGACGTCGTCGGCGGTGAGGTTCGCCCCCGCGACGATCCGCCGCACGGTGTTGGGGTCGTGCACGAAGTTCTGGCCCAGCTTCTTGGTGGGCCGAACCCCCAGCTCCTCGGCCAGGCGCCGCACATCGGCGGGCCCGAGCAGCCGCACATCCCCTACCCGCTCATCCACACCCGAACCCTAGCCGCCCCGCTCCCGGCCCACGCTTTCGCACCGAATGAGTCATTGGGTGCGTTCAACCACCCCAATGACTCATTCGGTGCGCGAACCCCGGGACGTCAGCGGAGACCGAGCTTGGCGGAGCAGTGCGGCCAGGCTTGGTAACCGCCGCGGCGGTCGCGGACCTTCGTGGCGATGGCGATCTGCTGCTCGCGGGTGGCCTGGCTGGCCACCGGGGCGTAGGCGCCGCCGCCGTACGCCTGCCAGGTCTGCCGGTCGAACTGGAGACCGCCGTGGTAGCGGCCGTTGGCGCTGACCGCCGACCAGTTGCCGGTGGCCTCGCACTGCGCGAGCCGGTCCCAGACCGCGGCGTCGGCGATCGGCTTGGTGCCGACCTTGACCTTGCGCGGCTTGGGCTCCTTGAGGACCTTGCTGCGCAGCTCTTCCTTCTTGGTGCGCTTGCCGTTGACGGAGATCTCCTTGTAGGTGACCTCCTTCTCGCCCGGCTCGCCCTCCTCGACGACTTCCTTCTCGCCCTTGTTCATCGAGGAGTCTTCCTGCTTCTCCTCCGGCGGGTCGATCTTGACCTTCTCGGTCGACTCGGTGAAGCGGATCCTGGTGACCTCGATCTGCAGCTTCTCGCCGGTGAGCGGGGTCTTCGCGTCGGGCTTCACGGTGTCGTCCTGGGCCAGCGCGACGTTCTGCTCGCGCAGCAGCTCCTCGACCGTGGTGGCGTTGGTGGCCACCTCTCGGGCGGGCTGGCCGCCGTCGACGAGGGTGACCAGCTTGGCGGTCTTGAGGTCCAGCGCCATGCCCTCCAGCGGGATGCGCTGGTGCCGGTCGGCGGACAGCAGCGCGCCGTCGTGGCGCATGCCGAGGTGGCGCATGGCCTCGTCGACGGTGAGCGCGGTGGTCCACACCTCGCGCTTGCGGCCGTCGACGGTGAGCATGAGCTTGCGGCCGCGCTTGAGCACGATCCGGCTGCCGTCGATGATCGCGGCGTGCGCCGCGGGGGCGAGCGCGTCCTTGGCGCCCGCGCTCAGCCCGGCGCTGTCCAGGGCGCCGTCGACGGTGCCGGCGAAGGTGTGCACCTGGCGCTGCTCGTCGTCGACGGTGATGGTGACCGTCTTGTCCATCGCGACGGCGGTGGCTCCGCCGGTGGTGACGACCAGGAGGGTGGCGGCGGCTGCCGCCCTGACCATCGTGCTCTTCACAGGTGGTCCAGACGTCGGGCGTCCGGGCAGGGGCGAACGGTCGTGCTGGTCACCGGTGTTCCCCCGACAGGACTCCGGCACCGCCCCCACCAGGGTGGAGGCTCCTTGACCGCCCGGGATGTCCCCACCCCGGCTGTCGGTCACGGGACCGTAATGGACATCGGCGTCGTCGACAACCACCGGGATCTCGACCGTGCGCTCGGTCACGTCCTCGTGGGGTTCATAGCCGGGATCGCTCACGGCGCGACTACCTCCTGGAACCGGAAGACCCGTTCGGCGGTGGCGGTGGTGGCGGCGGCCAGCTCGGCGAGGTCGTCCCCGCGCAGCTCGGCGAGGTCGCGCAGGGTGTACGCGACGCAGTAGGGCTCGTTCGGCCTGCCGCGGAACGGATGGGGGGTGAGGAAGGGGGCATCGGTCTCGACGAGCAGCTGCTCGGCCGGGACCAGCAGGGCGGCCTCGCGCAGCGCCTTGGCATTGCGGAAGGTGACCGCGCCCGCGAAGGACAGCACGTACCCGGCGTCCAGGCAGCGGCGGGCGAAGTCGGCGTCACCGGAGAAGCAGTGGAAGACGACCGTCTCCGGCGCGCCCTCCTCGCCGAGCACGCGCAGGATGTCCTCGTGCGCGTCGCGGTCGTGGATCATCAACGGCTTGCCGACCCGCTTGGCCAGGTCGATGTGCCAGCGGAACGCCTCGGCCTGCGCGTCGTGCGGCGAGTAGTCCCAGTAGTAGTCCAGCCCGGTCTCGCCGATGGCGACCACCTTCGGCTGGGCGGCCAGCTTCTCGAGCTCGGCGCGGTCGGCGTCGGTGAAGGTCGAGGTCCTGGTCGGGTGGATGGCGACGGCGGCGAAGACCCGCTCGTCCCAGGTCGCGGCCTCGGCGGCCCACCGGGCGGCGGCGAGGTCGTCGGCGACGGTGATCGCCCGCGCGACACCGGCGGAGTTCGCCCTGTCCATCGCGGCGGCGACGTCCTCGGCGGTCACGCAGCCGCAGGCGTCCAGGTGGGTGTGCGAGTCCACGGCCGGCGCCGGGAGGGGTTCCGGGAGCGGCGGGCGCTCGCCCTTGCGTTCCCCGCTCACCTCGGCACCGCCGGACGGCGACAGGGAGTCAGCAGACGGGTGCACACGGCGGCCTAGCCTACGGTTGGCGGAGTTGGCCGCCTTATCCGGCTCCGGGAGGGGACGATGTCGGCGACGACGCGGCTGGTCGTGCTGGGTGCGGTGCGCAGGTACCAGCCCGCGCACGGGTACCAGATCAGGCAGGGCCTGCTGAGCTGGCGGATGGACGAGTGGGCCAACGTCGCGCCCGGCTCGGTCTACCACGCGCTGAAGTCGATGGCGCGCACCGGACTGCTGCGCGTGGTGGAGGACGAGCGCGACGCGGGCAACGTGGCGCGCACGGTCTACGAGATGACCGACGCGGGCGAGGCCGAGTACCGCAACCTGCTGCGCGCCGCGTGGATCGGGCGCAACCGGACCTACGACTCGCTGATGGCCGCGACCGCGCTGCTGCCGGACATGCCGCGCGAGGAGCTGATCCCGTTGCTGAAGCAGCGGATCACCCAGCTGGAAGCCGACGCGCTGCTCACCGAGTCCGGCAAGGAGACCGTGCGCGCCATGGGGCACACGCCGCTGCACGTCAGCGAGCTGTTCGACCTCACCGGCGGGCTGGCTGCGGCGGAGCTGGCGTGGGTGCGCACCCTGCTCGCCAAGATCGAGGACGGCGCATACCAGGGCTGGACGACCGCCTGAGGAACTTGACGAACCTTCGGGCCGTGCCCCAAGCTGACGCTAGTCAAATTTGACTAAGTGGACTTGAACAAGGAGTGAGATGATCAGGGTTCGCGGCCTCACCAGGCGTTTCGCCGGAAAGCACGGGTCCGTTGAAGCCGTCCGCGGCGTCGACCTGGACGTGGCAGCGGGTGAGCTCGTCGGCTTCCTCGGCCCGAACGGCGCGGGCAAGACCACGACGCTGCGCATGCTGACCACGCTGCTGCGGCCGACCAGCGGGCAGGCGCGCGTCGCCGGGCGCGACCTGCTCACCGATCCCGACGGCGTGCGCCGGCGGATCGGCTACGTCGCGCAGAGCGGCACGCTGGCCTTCGACTACCCGGTGCGCGAGGAACTGGAGATGCAGGGCCGCTTCTACGGTCTGGACCGCGCGAAAGCCAGGTCGAGGTGCTCGGAACTGCTGGCAGAACTGGATCTCGGCGAACTCCGCGATCGTCAGGTCGCGACGCTCTCCGGCGGTCAGCGACGCAGGCTCGACATCGCGATGGGCCTGGTGCACTCGCCGGAACTGCTGTTCCTCGACGAGCCGACGACGGGACTCGACCCGACCAGCCGCGCCGCGCTCTGGGACCGCATCCGCGGGCTGCGCGACGAGCGCGGCATGACCGTCTTCCTCAGCACGCACTACCTGGACGAGGCCGACGCGCTGTGCGACCGGCTCCTGGTGATCGACAACGGGGTGATCGTGGCGAGCGGCAGCCCGGACGAGCTGAAGCGCTCGGTCTCCGGGGACGCGGTCACCATGACCGTCCACAGTGGAGCGAGCGCGGCCGGTCAGGTCGCTGACGGCATCGACGGCACAAGCGATGTCGCGGTCGACGGCGACGTGGTGCGGCTGCGCGTGCGACGCGGCGACGAAGCACTGCCGGTCTTGCTGAACGCCTTGCGGGACAAAGACATCGAACTGGCTTCGGTCACGGTGAAGCGGCCGACGCTCGACGACGTCTTCCAGAGCGTCACCGGTCGTTCGCTGCACGGGGAGGTGGCGGCGTGAAGCTGCTGCACGATTCCTGGTTGGTCTGCTCGCGCGCGATGCGCCCGCTGTGGCGCTCCCCGCTGACGCTCGCGTTCGCGATGTTCCAGCCCGTGCTGTTCCTGGTCCTGTTCGGACCGTTGCTCCAGCCGCTCGGCGACCGCTTCGGCGCTCCGGACGGCAACTCCTGGCAGTTCTTCGTGCCGGGACTCCTGGTGCAGCTGGCGATCCTCAGCCCGGGCATGGCGGGATTCGGCGTGATCTTCGAGCACCGTTCCGGGGTGATCGAGCGGATGCGGGTGACACCGCTGAGCCGGACGGCACTGCTGCTGGGCCGGGTGGCGAAGGACGCGGTGACGCTCGTCGCGCAGTCCGTGCTGCTCGTCGTCGTGGGAGTGCTGTTCGGCCTGCGCGCCTCGGTTCCCGGAGCACTCCTGGGGTTGCTGCTGATCGGCCTCGTCGCGATCGCGCTGGCCGCGGTGTCGAACGCGGTGGCGCTGCGGATGCTGGACCGCGAGTGGATGTTCGCGCCGACGATGAGCCAGCTCTCGGTGCTGGTGGTGCTGCTCTCCGGGCTGCTGCTGCCGATGAGCCTGGCCCCGGACTGGTTGCGCTGGCTGTCCGTGCTGAACCCGCTCAGTCACGTGGTGGACGCGGAGCGTGCGCTCTTCGCCGGGCGGATCGCGGATCCGGTGGTGCTGACGGGTTCCCTGGTGGCGGTGGCGCTGACCGCCGTGACCGTGTTGTGGGGCACCAGGACCTACCAGCGGCAGGATTCCTAGCCCATGATGGGCCATCGTGCGAGTCGTAGCCTGGCCCCTGGCCTCCGACACAGCGCCGGAGCGGGTGTTCCGGCGCCTGTCGGAGCGCGCGCGGGCGCTCGGCCTCGCCCCGCCCGCCGCGCTGGTCGGGGACTGGTTCGGTTCGCGGGCGGTGATCGCCCCGACGCTGTCGGCGGAGCCGGTCGACGACGCCGAGGCGTTCGCCATCCCCGGCCAGCAGCCCTCCGTCGCGGTCACCTCGGCCCCGGCTGACGCGATCGGCGGCGGCTGGTTCGGCTACCTCGGTTACGGGCTGACCGATCCGGGCGCGTGGGACATCCCCAGGCGGCTGCCGAACGCGGTGTGGGGCTGGGCCGATCACGTGCTGCGCCAGGACCGGCGCGGCCGGTGGTGGGCCGAGGCGCTGGTGCCCGACGGCCAGCCCGCACCGGAGCAGCTGGCGGCCGAGCTGATCGCGCTCGTCGACCGCGGCGAGGACCCGCCCGCGCGGCCCTGGACGGCGGGCCACCTCGCCCGGCCGTCGGCGGAGCTGCACATGGACGCCGTGCGCGCGTGCGTCGCCGCGATCGGCGAGGGGGAGATCTTCCAGGCGAACGTGTGCTCGGAGTTCTCCGCCGCGTTCGACGGCGATCCCGGCGAGGTCTACGCGGCCGGGGTCGGCAGGCTGCGGCCGATCCGATCCGCTTATCTGGCAGGCGAATGGGGCGCGCTGTCCTCGTTCTCGCCGGAGTTGTTCCTCTCCCGCAGGGGGAGCATCGTCCGGTCCAGTCCGATCAAGGGCACGCTCCCCCGCAGGCTGCCGGAGCACAACGGGAACGCGCGCCTGCTCCGACAGTCCACAAAGGACGTAGCGGAGAACGTGATGATCGTGGACCTGGTGCGCAACGACCTCGGCAGGGTCTGCGCGACGGGCAGCGTCACCGTCCCCGAACTGCTCGCCGTCCGCCCGGCACCGGGGGTGTGGCACCTCGTGTCCACTGTGGAGGGAATGCTTCCGTCCACAGTGGACGACAGTGAGCTGCTGGCGGCGACCTTCCCGCCCGGCTCGGTCACCGGGGCCCCCAAGATCCGCGCACTGGAGATCGTCGCGGAGCTGGAGGCGACCCCGCGCGAGGCCTACTGCGGCGCGATCGGGCTGGCCTCCCCCGTCGCGGGCACGGAGCTGAACGTGGTCATCAGGACGCTGGAGTTCCACGGCGGCACCGTGCGCCTCGGCGTCGGCGGCGGCATCACCGCGGACTCCGATCCGGCCGCGGAGTGGCAGGAATGCCTGACCAAGGCGGCCCCGATCGAGACCCTGCTCGCCACCCACCTCCCCACGGCCCTCCGCTGAGCGCCCACAACCCCCGGGGTCAGCCCGCGATGAGGGCGAGGAGCTCCTCCGCGAGCGCGGGAGTGGCGGCGGCGACGCCGGACCAGCGACGGGAGAGGTCCGGGTCGAGGACGAACGGGCGGCCGAAGGCGTCGAGCACCACGCCACCCGCCGCGGGCACGGTCACCAGCGCCGCGGCCAGGTCCATGATCCGGTGGGTGTCCGAGCCCGGATCGGCGAAACCGTCCACCGAGCCCTCCGCCACCAACGCGCACTCCAGCGCCGTCGTGCCGAGCACCCGGACCCGGTCGGCGCGCGAGGCCACCCGCATCCACGCGTCCCGCGAGCCCGGCTTGGGCCGCAGCAGGCACAGCTCCGAACCCTCGACGGACGTCCGCCCGGTGGTCCGGTACGGCGTCGGCTCCCCGGCCTTGGCCCACCACACGCGCCCGGTGTCCAGCCAGCAGGTGACCGCCTCGGTCGCCACACCGTCCACCGCGACCACCCCCGCGACGCAGGACAACGGCACCCCGGCGGCCGCGTTCGCCGAACCGTCGATCGGGTCGAGCACCAGGGTGGTGGCCGAGCCGTTGTCCAGGAACCCGACCTCCTCGCTGAGCAGGTTGACCCCGTGCCGGGTCGCGGCCTCGGCGATCGCGTTCTCCACGAGTTCGTCCACGCGCATCGTCGGCGTGCCGTCCGCCCCTTGGGCCACCACGACGGCAAGATCGTCCCTGCCGAACCGGTGCCTCGACGCGCGGTAGGCGGTCGCGGCCGCCCGCACGGCGTCGGCGAGCGCGGGGTGGATGTCGTCGGACAACTCGGGCTCTGGGACCGGCCAGGAGATGCGGCGTTCGATGTCCAGGTCCAGTTCGCTCACAGGGGCTCCTCGATGACGACAGCGACGGTGTGCTCACCGGGTGCCCCGATGGGCCGCGCTCTCAATCATCCTGTGTCGCCCTTGCACGAGGCCGTGGCCAGGCGTAGCTTCCGCAGCGAACAAGAATTCTGATTGTTCATGGGTTTATTGGAGACCGCATGCCCACGCCGTTCAGCGCCGCAGACCGCACCAGGATCACCGAGATCCTGCTGCGAACAGGCGAGAACCTGTTCACCACCCAGGGCCTGCGCAAAACCTCGCTCGACGACCTGGTGAAGCCGGCGAACATCGCCAAGAGCAGCTTCTACGCCTTCTTCGAGTCCAAGGAGGCGCTGTACCTGGAGCTGATGCTGCGCCAGGCGCCCCAGGTGCAGAAGCAGCTGCTGGACGAGGTGCTGACCAAGGCGCCCGACCTGCGGACCGCGATCAAGGACTTCCTGCGCGCGACGCTGCGGGTGCTCGACGACAACCCGCTCTACCGCCGCCTGGTCACCCATCCCGAGGAGATGCAGGCGGTCAGCAGGCGGATCGACCCCGAACGCGCCGCCGAGGTCCGCGAGCAGGTCAACCTGCCGCTCGGGGAGTTCTTCCGCCGCGCCCAGCGCAGCAGCAAGCTGATCGACATCAGCCCGGAGGCGGTGATCGGCCTGATGCAGGCGGTGCTGCTGCTGCCGCTGCACCGCGACGAGTTCGCCGAGGACGTCTACCCGGTCGTGCTGGACCAGCTGATCGAGTTCGTCGCCAACGGGCTCACCACCGCACCGGTCCGCGCACTGGTCACCGAGATGTCGCCGACCTATGTCTGAAGGTGTCCTGCCCGGCGGCCTGCCCTACTTCACCGCGGGCGAGGGCAGACCACTGGTGTACCTGCCGGGCTTCAACCCCTCGCACCACAACCCCTCGCCCACCGGCAGGAAGATGTTGGCGCGGACGATGCGGCCGTTCGTCGCCGCCGGGCGGAAGGTCTACTTCGTCAACCGCAAGCCAGGCATGCGCCTCGGCAGCACGATGAGCGATGTCGCCGACGACCACGCGAAGGCGCTGCACGAGTACTTCCGCGAGCCGGTCGACGTGATCGGCCACTCCACCGGCGGCTCCATCGCGCTCCAGCTGATCGTCGACCACCCCGAGGTGGTGCGGCGCGGCGTGGTGGCCAGCACCGCGTACGCGCTCGGCCCGGTGGCCAAGGGCGCGCAGCTGGAGATGGCGCGGCGGCTCGCCCAGGGCAGGCCCGGTTACCACCTGCTGGTGCCCGGCATGGTGAAGCACCGCGTGCCGCGAGCGGTGCTCGGCGGGCTGCTGTGGGCGGTGGGCCTGGTGCTGCCCAAGCCGAAGGACCCCTCGGACATGCTGGCGATGATGACCGCCGAGGACGGCTTCGACGTCTACGACCGGCTGCCCCGGGTCACCACGCCGACGCTGGTGATCTGCGGCGCGCGGGACCACTTCTGGACGCCGGAGATGTTCGCCGAGACGGCCGCCAGGATGCCCGGCGGCACGCTCGTCATGTACCCGGGGGCCGGGCACGGGGTGATCACGAAGCGGGAGTACCACCGCGACGTGCTGGCCTTCCTCAGGTGATCGTCAGCGCCACGTAGGTGATCAGCAGCCCGAGCCCGCCGTAGGTGACGATGTCGGTCAGCCGGGTGCGGATGACCAGCAGGCCGCACCGCTCCGGCGGCAGCACCGCGCGGAAGGTCGCGGCCAGCAGCAGCGCCCCGGCGATCGCGCCGGAGCCCATCCGCCAGCGGTAGAGCATGATCAGCACGAAGCCGATCACCACGGCGCCCATCACCACCAGGTAGGGCACGTGCACCTGCCACCGCTGCGATTTCGGCGGCTCCGGGGGCAGGTCGGGCTCGTGGTCGTCAAGCAAGTGCTGCTCCGCGTTCATCGCGCCGCCCGCTCTGCTGCCTCGACGACGTTGCTGACCAGGATGGCCCTGGTCATCGGCCCGACGCCACCCGGCATCGGGGCCACGTGCCCGGCCACCTCCCGGACCCCGGGGTGCACGTCGCCGACCAGCCCGGCCTCGGTGCGGGTGATGCCGACGTCGAGCACGGCGGCGCCCGGCTTGACCATCTCCGGGGTGATCAGCGCCGGGCTGCCCGCGGCGGCGACCACGATGTCGGCGCGGCGCACCTCGGCGGCCAGGTCCTTCGTGCCGGTGTGGCACAGGGTCACGGTCGCGTTCTCCGAGCGCCGCGTCAGCAGCAGCCCGAGCGGCCGCCCCACGGTCACCCCGCGGCCGACGACCACCACGTGCGCGCCCGCGATCGGGACGTCGTAGCGGCGCAGCAGCTCCACGATGCCGCGCGGGGTGCACGGCAGCGCGCCCGGCTCACCGAGCACGAGACGGCCCAGGCTCACCGGGTGCAGGCCGTCGGCGTCCTTGTCCGGGTCGATCCGCTCCAGCAGCGCGCCGGAGTCGAGGTGCTTGGGCACCGGCAGCTGCAGGATGTAGCCCGTGCACGCGGGGTCGGCGTTGAGCTCGTCGAGCACCGCCTCCACCTCGGCCTGGGTGGAGTCGGCGGGCAGGTCCCGGCGGATCGAGGTCACGCCGACCTTCGCGCAGTCGTTGTGCTTGCCGCGGACGTAGGCGTGCGATCCGGGGTCGTCGCCGACCAGCACGGTGCCAAGGCCCGGCGTCACGCCCCGCTCGCGCAGTGCGGTTACCCGGGTCCGCAGATCGTCGAAGATCGCGTCTCTTGTGGCCTTGCCGTCAAGGATCGTCGCACTCACGACTTCCATCGTGGCAGATCAGCGGGTGGCCCTGTGCGGCAGCGCCGCGATGCCGACGGCGGCGACGGTGAGCAGGGTGCCGAGCACCGTCGCGGCGGTGAGGTGGTCGCCCGCGGCGGGAACCACGAGGTCCAGCAGCAGTGCGCCGACGAGCTGGCCCGCCACCTGGCCGAGCCCGAAGAGCAGCACGCCCGTCGTGGAGACCAGCGCGGCGGCCGCGCCGATGGCGACGGTGCCGAGCAGGCCGCCGATGTAGAGCCAGGGTTCGCCCGGAAAGGTGACCGGGGCGCCCGCCACGAGCAGCCGCACGAGCAGCACGGCGGTCAGCGCCAGCGTCCCGACCAAGAAGTTGATCATCACGGTGGGCAGTGCCGACCCGGCCCGCGCACGCACCAGCCCGTTGGCCGCCTGCTGCCACCCCATCCCGATCCCGGCCAGCAGCGGCAGCGCGGCCAGCCACAGCAGGGACGGCTGCTCGAACCGGTCGGAGACCGCGATCATCACCGCGACCACGGCCAGTCCCGCCCCCGCGACCCTGTTGCCGCTCAACGGTCTCGGGCCGTCCGAGCCGAAACCGACCCGGTCCACGGCGAGGCTGCTCGCCGCCTGACCGGTCACCACGGCGACGGTGAACACGGCGACGCCGAGCGAGGTGATCGTCAGTCCCTGACTGAGCACGAAGACCGCTCCGCACACGCCACCGGCGCAGTGCCACCACGACAGCGCACCGCCGCTGAGCGCCTCCCGCACCCTGCGCACCCCGCGTCTGCCCACGGGCAGCGCGAGCACCAGGGCCAGCAGCACGAGGAGGCCGCTGCCGAAGGAGATCAGCGCGGCCACGAGCCCGTCGCCCAGCCGGTGGGCGAGTTCGCCGTTGATCCGGGACTGGACCGCCAGCAACATGCCGGTGCCCAGTGCGGCGAGCACCCCGAGCCCTCGGGCCAGCCCGCGTGTTTGCGGTGCTACAGCGGTTTCATGCACCTAGGCATCGTTGCCGACCACCACGCGACGAGACGGTTCCGAAAGCGCAACGTTCCGTACGCGGCCAGCACGGATCGCCAAAAGGGTGCCCACCACCGCGAGCAGACCGCTGACGCCGACGGCGGCCGCCGGGCCGGACAGGTCCAGCAGGAACCCGGCCAGCGGCGAGGCCAGCGCCCCCGCGGCCGTGGTCGCGGTGGCCTGCCAGCCGAAGGCCTCGGCCAGCCTGCCCTCGGGCACCAGGTCGCCGAGCCAGGTGTTCGCGGTCGCGATGGCCGGGGCGATGGCCAGTCCGGTGATCACCAGCAGCACGCCGAGCAGCCACGGCGACGGGTCCAGCAACGGCGGCAGGACGAGTGCGATCGCGATCATGCCCGCGCTGAACAGCCCGGCGCGGCGGGCCAGGCTCGGCTCCCCCTTGAACGCGCCCGCGGCCAGGCCGCCGATCAGCGAGCCGATCCCCCACACCGTGACCATCACGGCGATCAACGCGGGAGTGCCGCGCTCGTTGGCCCAGTTGATGATCGCGATGTCGGTGACCGTGAAGGCACCGAGCATGACGGTGGCGACGGCGAGCAGCGGCACCACGCCCCGGTGGCGCAGGATCGAGGTCTTCGCGCTCTGGCTGACCTGGATGGAGTCCGGGTCGGGTGTGCCGTACCCGGAGCGGCGCACCGTCAGCGCGAACCCGAGCACGCCGGACGCCACCATGGCCGCGCTCAGCACCAGACCCGCGCGCCCACCGCTGATCCCGGCGGCGACCGCGATCAGCGTCGGTCCGATCAGGAACGCCAGCTCCTGGACGATCGCCTCGATCGAGAACACCGCGTTGTGCTTGTCGCGGTCCACCGCTCTGGTGCACACCGCGCGCACGATCTGGCCGACCGGCGGCATGAAGAGGCCCGTGGCCAGCCCGATCACCGGCGCGATCGGCCACCAGGCCCCGGGTAACGCCGCGAGCGTGAGCAGACCCGCCGTGTGCAGCGTCCCGCTGACGGCGAGCAGCCGCGGTGCCGAGCCGCGGTCGGCGGCCTTGCCGCGCAACGGCCCGGAAATGCCCTGCCCCAACGTGACCGCGCCGACCACGACCCCCGCGATCAGGTAGGAGTCAGTCCACTCCACCACGAGGAAGGTGATCGCGATCGAGATTCCGGCCATGTGCAGACGACCGACGATCGACCAGCCCAGCAACGCCCGCAGGTGCGGTATTCCGGCGAGGTCTTTGTAGGGGCTGCTCACCCGGACAGTGTCGCTGCGCCACCCGTTCGTGGCGACCCTCTTGAGTAGGAGCTGTACAAATGACGGCATTCGAAGCCGTGGGCATTGCCCTGCTCACTCGATCACGAGACCATGCGCCGCCGCGAAGCCGACCGCGATCTCCAGATCCACCTTGGTACCGCGCAGATCGGCCTGGACCAGGGCATCCGCGCCGAGCTTCGCCCCGCGCAGGTCGGCATCGGCCAGCCGGGCGTCGAGCATCCGCGCACCGGTGAGGTCGCACTTGGTCAGGTCCGCCCCGCGCAGATCGCTCTCGTTGAGGTTGGCCTCGCGCATCCGCAGCCCGGACAACGAGGAGTCCTTGAGGTCGGCGCCGCTGAGCCCGACGAGGGTCAGGTCGGTGTCGTGCAGCTGCCACTGGCGCAGCCTGCAGTCGCCGAACTGGGAGCCGAGCAGCGAGCAGCCGTGCATCTGCGATTCGCTGAGATCGGCGCGGCGGAAGGTGCACTGCCGGAACGCGGTGATGCGGTGCTGGGACTCGGACAGGTCCGCGCCGGTGAAGTCGCACGCGACGAAGGTGCAGTTCTTCGTGATCAGCCCGCGCAGGTCCGCGTCCACGAAGGAACATCGTTCGAAGGCGCAGTCCTCCCACACCTCGTTCGCGAACACGGCGTCGGCGAAGTCTTCGCCGACCACCGGCGGTGGCACTGAATCCTCGATCGCCTCGTCCACCCCAAGCACCCTGCCACAGCCGGTCAGTCAGCGGGGATGGCCCGTTCCACGAACATCCGGACGAGTCCTTCGAGCTCGTAGCCGTCGAGCACGTCCGGCAGCGTCAGCTGCTCGACGATCAGCGCGGTGAGCGAGAAGTACAGCAGCACCACGGAATCCACGTCCCCCGGCAGGCCCGAACCGGTGTGCTGGCGGATGTTGCCTTCGAGGTTCGCGCGCACGGTCGCGGTCAGCGCTGCGCGCAGCTCCGGCCGCCGGGTCGCCTCCAACCGCAGCTCCTGCAACGCCAGGTAGCCGGTGCGGTCATCGATGATCCGCTGGACCATCTCCGTCATCAGCCACACCACCGCTTCCCGTGTGCGCGGCGCGAGCATGTTGGTGGACAGCGCCGCGGGCTCCGGGCCGAGCCTCGTGTGGATGCGCCCGCCGACCTGGTTGAACAGGTCCTCACGGCTGGCGAAGTAGTTGGAGGCGGTGCCCTTCGGCACTCCGGCGGCCTCGTCGACCGCGCGGAAGGTCAGCCCGCGCGCGCCCTCCGCCGCCAGCACCTCGATCGCCGCGTCGACCAGCGCGGTCCGTCGTTCGATATTCGGTTGCCTAACCACTCTGCTTATAGTACTACAGACACAGTACTTTGACGGGAGGGGCGGCGTGCGCACGCTGAGCTACTACATCGCGTCCACAGTGGACGGTTTTATCGCGACGCCGGACGGCGCGGCGGACTTCTTCCCGTGGGAGGGCGACCACAACGCGGTGATGACGGCTGAGTACCCGGAGACCCTCCCCACCCACGTGGCGGCGGCGGTCGGACTGCCGCCGTCGGAACCCCGGCACTTCGACACGGTGCTGATGGGCCGCGGAACCTACGAGGTCGTGCTCAAGGAAGGAATCCGCAGCCCGTACGCGCACCTCCGCCAGTACGTGTTCTCCACCGGGCTCGAGCAGCAGCACCCCGACGTGGAGATCGTCCCCGGCGACCCGGTCGCCAAGGTCAGGGAGCTGAAAGCCCAGGAGGGCAAGGGGATCTGGCTCTGCGGCGGAGGAGTCCTCGCGGGCGCGCTGCGCGAGGAGATCGACGAGCTGCTGGTGAAGATCTACCCGATCGTCGCGGGCTCGGGCATCCCGCTGTTCGACGGCGAGTTCCGCGCGACCGGCTTCCGGCTCACCGCGCACCGGGTCTTCGACAGCGGCATGGCGTTCATGACTTACAGCAGGCTATGACCTGCACGAAGCCATGATCACGAACATTCGCGGGCGCGGTCGGTCAGCAGGTCGCGCTCGCGGGAGTTGCGCGTCAACGACGCCGCCCGCTCGAACTCCGCCTTCGCCTCGGGCAACCTGCCGAGCTTGAACAGGAAGTCCCCGCGCACGCTCGGCAGCAGGTGGTAGTTCTTCAGCGCGGGCACGTCCACGAGTTCGTCGACCACCTCAAGGCCCGCCGCGGGACCGAAAGCCATCGAGACCGCGACCGCGCGGTTCAGCTCCACGATCGGCGAGGGCGTCACCTTCGCCAGCACCTCGTAGAGGCCCGCGATGCGTTCCCAGTCGGTCTCTTCCGCGGTCCGCGCGCGGGCGTGGCAGGCGGCGAGCGCGGCCTGGAGCGCGTAGGGACCGTGCGCGCCACCGAGATTCTCGGCCTGTTCGAGCGCGGCGAGCCCGCGGCGGATGAGCAACTGGTCCCAGCGCGAACGGTCCTGCTCCAGCAACAGGATCGGCTTGCCCGAGGCGTCGGTGCGCGCCCTGGACCGCGATGCCTGGATCTCCATCAGCGCGACCAGGCCGTGCACCTCCGGCTCCTTCGGCACGAGCCCGGCCAGGACGCGGCCGAGGCGCAGCGCCTCCGCGCACAGCTCCGGCCGCAACCAGTCGTCTCCCGCCGTGGCCGAGTACCCCTCGTTGAAGATCAGGTAGATCACCTCGAGCACCGAGGACAACCGCCGCGCGCGGTCCTCCCCCTGCGGCACCTCGAACGGGACCTTCGCCTTCTCCAGGTTCTTCTTGGCGCGCACGATCCGTTGGGCCACCGTCGGTTCCGCGACCAGGAAGGCCCGCGCGATCTCGTCGGTGGTCAGCCCGCCGAGCAGGCGCAGCGTCAGCGCGACCCGCGCGTCGGTGGAGAGCACCGGGTGGCAGGCGGTGAACACCAGCCGCAGCAGGTCGTCACCGATCTCCCCGTCGAGCGCGGGGTCGTACTCCAGGTCGACGCCCTCGCCCTCGACCTCGAGCCGGTGGCCGATCTCCTCCAGCTTGCGGGCGAAGTTCTCCTTGCGCCGCACCAGATCGATCGCGCGCCGCTTCGCGACGGACATCAGCCAGGCCCCGGGGTTGTTCGGCACCCCCGACTCCGGCCACTGCTCCAGCGCGGCCACCAACGCGTCCTGCGCCAACTCCTCGGCCAGGCCGACGTCGCGGATGAAGCGCGCGAGGCCCGCGATCAGCCGCGCCGACTCGATCCGCCAGACCGCCTCGATCGCCCGGTGCGCCTTGTCTTCCGCCGTAGCCGCCACGACGCGCAATCACAGCAGCCCACCCCACCCCCCGCAACCTCCCCCGTCGTCCCCGAATCCCGTTTCGCGCCCAGAGCGGGGAAAACCCGTGAGCGCGAAACGGGGAGCCCCCCGGGGTCAGACGCGCTCGCGCAGGCGGAGTGCGGCCTCGTGGGCTTCCTCGGCGAGTTCGGGTCCGAAGTCGGTGGCCTCGTGCACCGGCCGGATCTCCACCTCACTCGCCTCGACCCCCGGCTCGCAGGGGATGCGCTTGACCCACGCGATCGCCTCGTCCAGCGACTTCACGTCGATCAGCCAGAACCCGGCGAGCAGTTCCTTGGTCTCCGCGAACGGCCCGTCGATCACGGTCCGCCGTTCGCCGTCGAACCGCACCCGCGCCCCCTCGGAGCTGGGCTTGAGCCCCTCGCCCGCGAGCAGCACCCCCGCGCCGGCCAGCTCCTCGTTGAAGGCGCCCATGGCGGTCAGCAGTTCCGCGCTCGGCAGCTCCCCGGCCTCGGACCGGGCGTTCGCCTTCACCATGACCATGAATCGCATCGGTGTCTCCTCCGGTGGTCGTTCCCATCCTTCGCACCAGAGCGTCGATCGGCGGCCAGCCGAATCGACACGACACCGAACCTTCTTCCCACCTTCTTCGCGAGCCTGTCCACCACCGCACCGCCAGGTCGCGACAACGACACGGTGGCGAACGAGCCCACACCCCCACACATCACCGCGGCGCAAAACCCGTGCTGGTCCCCACCCAACGCCCCCACGCCCGGTCAGCAGAAGCCCGCACCGTGGGAGCTCGGCCCCCGGCCAACACGCGATGAGACACCGTGTCCGCGCTTTCCGCGGACACGGTGTCCCCATGTCGACTCGCCCCGCCGCCGGAGGTCGTGGCCACCCCGTTGACCACGACCACCCCGTCCGACGACAACCCGCGGGGCGAGTGCCACACCGAACACCCGCTTCCTCTTCCCCGACGATGGAGCGCCCGCACCCACGAACACGAACCGCCGAAAGAAGCCGGTGATCCTCACGACCGATCCCGCACCAGTCGTGATGTTCGTTCGAACATGTGTTCGAACGATGGGACTAGTAAACCGGGGTCCGCCGCCCCCGTCAAGTCACTCGGAAGAGGGTTCCCACACCATAGAAGAGGGGCCCGACAGCGCCGGGCCCCTCTCCACAAAACCCCAGGTCAGTGGGCGAAATGCCGCGTACCGGTGAAGTACATGGTGACCCCCGCGGCCTGGGCCGCCTCGATCACCACGGAGTCCCGCACCGAACCGCCCGGCTGCACCACCGCGCGCACCCCGGCACCGGTCAGCACCTCGAGGCCGTCGGGGAACGGGAAGTAGGCGTCGGAGGCCGCGACCGAGCCCCGCGCGCGGTCCCCGGCACGGGAGACGGCCAGCCGCGCCGCGTCGACCCGGTTGACCTGCCCCATGCCCGCCCCGACCGTGGCGCCACCGCTGGCCAGCAGGATCGCGTTGGACTTCACCGCACGGCACGCGCGCCAGGCGAACACCAGGTCGGCCAGGATCTCGTCGGCGACCGGCTCCCCGCAGGCGAGCGTCCACTTCGCCGGGTCGTCGCCCTCGGCGTCGATCGCGTCCGCCGCCTGCAGCAGCAGGCCACCCGAGACCGGGCGCATCTCCAGCCCGCCGCGCACCAGCGGCTCGGCGATCAGGATGCGGACGTTCTTCTTGCGGGTCAGCACGTCCACCGCGCCGTCGGCGTAGCCGGGGGCGACGACGACCTCGGTGAAGATCTCCGCGACCTGCTCGGCCATCTCCACGGTCACCTCGCGGTTGGCCGCGATCACGCCGCCGAACGCGGAGACCGGGTCGCACGCGTGCGCCTTGCGGTGCGCGTCCGCGATCGCGTCACCATCCACAGTGGACACCGCGATGCCACAGGGGTTGGCGTGCTTGATGATCGCGACGCACGGGTCGGAGTGGTCGTGCGCGGCGCGCCACGCGGCGTCCGCGTCGACGTAGTTGTTGTACGACATCTCCTTGCCGTGCAACTGCTTCGCGGTGGCCAGGCCCGCGGCGCCGGGGGTGACGTAGAGCGCGGCGCGCTGGTGCGGGTTCTCGCCGTAGCGCAGCACCGACGAGCGCTCCCACGTCGCGCCCGCCCAGTCCGGGAAACCGGACTCGTCGGCGACCAGGGCGCTGCCCATCCACGAGGCCACCGCCACGTCGTAGCTCGCGGTGTGCCGGAAGGCGGCGACGGCGAGGCCCTGCCGGTCGGCGAGGCTGAACCCGCCGCCGCGGACCCGCTCCAGCACCCAGTCGTAGCGCGCCGGGTCCACCACGACCGCGACGTTGGCGTGGTTCTTCGCCGAGGCGCGGACCATGGCCGGGCCGCCGATGTCGATCTGCTCGACGCACTCCTCCGCCGAAGCGCCGGAGGCCACCGTCTCCCGGAACGGGTACAGGTTCACCACGAGCAGGTCGAAGGGAGCGATCTCCATCCGCTCCAGCTGCTCGACGTGCTCGGGGCGGCGGACGTCGGCGAGCAGGCCGGCGTGCACGCCCGGGTGCAGCGTCTTGACCCGGCCGTCGAGGCACTCGGGGAACCCGGTGACCTGTTCGACCGGGGTGACCGGGATGCCCGCGGCGGCAACGGCCTTCGCGGTCCCGCCGGTGGAGACCAGTTCGACCCCGGCCTCGTGCAGCCCGGCGGCCAGTTCGACCAGCCCGGCCTTGTCGGACACGCCCAGCAGGGCCCTGCGGACCGGCCGCAGGCCATCTGTTGCGGTCACGGAATGTTCACCTCTCGTCCGGTTAGGGTGCAACCCTTGCGCGCGAGCTCGGCGAGGACGTCGACCAGCATCCGCCGCTCGACCTCCTTGATCCGCTCGTGCAGGTCTGTCTCGGTCTCGCCGGGCAGCACGGCGACCGCCTCCTGGGCGAGGATCGGCCCGGTGTCCACGCCCGCGTCGACCAGGTGCACGGTGCAGCCGGTGACCTTGACGCCGTAGGCGATGGCGTCGGCGACGGCGTGCGCTCCCGGGAACGCGGGCAGCAGCGCGGGATGGGTGTTGATCACGCGGCCGCCGAAGCGCTCCAGCACCGAAGGCCCGAGGATCTTCATGAACCCGGCGGAGACCACCAGGTCGGGCTCGTGCGCGGCGATCTCCTCGGCCAGCGCGCGGTCCCAGGCGGCGCGGTCGGCGTGGTCGCGCAGCCGGACGGTGAAGGTGGGGACACCGTGGCGGCGCGCTCGCTCCAGTCCCTCGATGCTGGTGCGGTCGGCGCCGACAGCGACGACGGTGGCCGGGTAGTCCCCGGCAGCGACCGCGTCCAGCAGCGCCTGGAGCAGGGTGCCCGAACCGGACACGAGGGCAACGATGCGGGCGGGTACCGGCACGCTCAGCCGCTGCGCGGGCGGCGTCACATCCGGGTGCGATGGGCTCAGCGTCGTCTCCTGGCAAGCCGGATCAGGGGCGTGACCAGCGTAGTTCCTGCCGTCTGGATCACTTCCGGCAGGGCTCAGCGCTTCGCGGGCGGTTCCGGGTCCTCGTCGTCGATCGTCAGCTCCTCGCCGAGTTCCTCGGCCAGCTCCCGCGCCAGCCGGTCCTCCTCGTCCTCGAACTCCTCCGGCAGCGGTTCGAACCGGTAGCCCTCGACCTCGGCTTCCTCGTAGTCCTCGAAGTCGTCGACGTCCACTTCGGACACTTCGGCTGCTTCGGAGTCCTCGGTCTCGTCGGGCGCCTCGGGTTCGTCGAGATCATCGGCCGGTTCGGCGGCTTCCTCGTCCGGCTCCTCCTCGTCCGGTTCCGGCTCCGGCTCGTCCTCGGACTCCTCGCCGGGCTCGGCGTCCTCCGCGTCCTCGTCGAGTGCGGCCGCTTCCTCCTGCTCCTCGGTCCCGGTCTCGGCCTCCGGCTCGGCCTTCGGCGCGAACACCCACGCCACGAGGGCTCCGGGCACCAGCACCCACCCGGCCGCCGCCAGCACGATCTTCCCCGCCTGCACGGTCACCGGGTCGAACGGCCCGCCACCGAGGCGGCCTCCGGCGAGGAACGCCAGCACGAACAACGCCGACCCGATCAGCACGGCGGCCACCGCGACGGCCTTCACCCGCTCGACCGGCTCCGGCGAACAGGTCCGGCAGCACCAGCCGACGAGCACCCCGACCAGCAGCGGCAGCACGAACACCGCCAGCCACCACCGGCTCGCGACCGGCGGCAGCGCGGCGAACAGCGGCACCGAGGGCACCGGGGCCAGCGCCATGCCGATCGGCGCGATCACCGCCTTGCCCACCGCGAAGCCGGACCCGAGCGCGAAGGAGGTCCCGGCGATCACGATGTTGGGCAGGTAGGCCAGGCACAGCAACGCGATGCCGAAGAACTCGGCGGCTCCCTGGCCCGCGTCCATGAACATCCCCGCCACCTTGGGCAGGGCCACCAGCAACCCGACGCAGAACAGCAGCGCGCCGACCGCGAGGAGGGCGACGACGCCGAGCACGCCGACGTAGAGGCCGCGGCGGATCGGCGCGTCCAGCCTGCTGATCAGCTCGGCCAGGCCGCAGGTCTCGGCGAGCGCGATCGTCGCCGCGACCCCGGAAACCAGTGCGGCGCCGACGAAAGCGGTGGTCGGCGTCGCGACCGCGGCGCCTTCGGGCTGCACCGCGGCGAGCACCGCGGCGAAGACCCCGTGCGTCGCGGCGATGGTGGCGATGAGCTGTTGCGTCGGGCCGGGGGTGCGCAGCCGCATCCGGCGCGCGGACGCCCTGGCGGACCGCGCCACCAACAGCACGGCGATGAGGGTGAGCAGCAAGGGCAGCACGCCGAGCGGGGCGCCGCGCAGGGTCACCGGGACCTGGTACGCGGCCAGCCACAGCCAGCGGGCCGAGGCGAGCACCTCGGGAACGGAGAAGACGGCGAGCGGGGCGGAGCCCAGCACCACGGCGGACACGCTCGCCGCAGCGAGGAACCCGAGCACCAACGGACCGAGTGCGGCTACTACGAGTAACCGGATCCGCAGGCCCCGGGGAGCCACCCGAGGCCGCACGACCACCTCGTCTACCCCCTGGTCAGTAGGTTGAGCTGTGGTCATGCGGGCACACTCGCACCGGCAAGCCGCCGGACGGGTGAGGCACGCCGCGTGACCAGGCTCGGAAAAGCCGTCAGGGTGACACCGCGAACGCGATGTCACCCCGACGAGAGGTACTGCTCTATTTGATCAGCATCAGCTCTGCTGGAAACCACCGGGCGGCGTTCCGGGCTGGCCGAACTGCTGGGTCTGCTGCGGCTGCTGGGGCTGCTGCGGGTAGCCGCCCTGCTGCGGGAACTGACCGGGCTGCTGGCCGTAGGGCTGCGGGAACCCACCGGAGGCGGGGTTCCAGCCACCGGGCGGGCCGTACTGCGGCTTCGGCTGCATCTTGATCACGTCGATGTCGGCGAGCAGGGCCACCACGGTCGCACCGGCCTGCAGCAGCGCGACGATGAAGACCACCACGTACATGCCGCTGATGGCGGAAGCCGCGACCATGCTCTGCAGCATCTGCAGCGCGGGCACCACGGCGAGCGGGGCCGCGGCCCAGAGGAGCTTGGGCGCCTTGGGCAGCACCGAGAAACCGGCGAGCACACCGCCTGCGATCAGGTACGCGGAGGTGCCGGAAAAGCCGCCGCGGGCGTCGCTGGCGAAGCCGCAGAGGAACGCGACGAGGGCGAGACCCGCGGCGACGAGCGACAGGATGAACGTGAGGTTCGGGGCGTTGCCCGGCTGCCCGGGCACCCCGGGCTGCTGGGGATGTGGCTGGGGCGCGCCATAGGGCACGGACATGCTGGGTCTCCTCCTCGAACGAGGCGGCCACTGTGGACGCTTGAGGGTTGTGGCAGCGGAACGCTAGCCGATACCGCCGTTGGGACGACATCCGACACCCTGGGGCTCCCCCGGTACGTCGAACACGATCGAGTCAACCACTACCGCTGAGTGACGACAGAGGCCGGGTAACCCCAACGGGTTCCCCGGCCTCGTGTCCGAAGCATCGACTGGCGGTCAGCCCAGCGACTTCATGATCTCGCGCATCAGACCGGCGGTCTCCGACGGCGTCTTGCCGACCTTCACCCCGGCGGCCTCGAGGGCCTCCTTCTTCGCGGCCGCGGTGCCGGAGGAGCCCGACACGATCGCGCCCGCGTGGCCCATCGTCTTGCCCTCGGGGGCGGTGAAGCCCGCGACGTAGCCGACGACCGGCTTGGTGATGTGCTCGGAGATGTAGGCGGCGGCCCGCTCCTCGGCGTCACCGCCGATCTCACCGATCATCACGATGGCCACCGTCTCCGGGTCGTCCTGGAACGCCTGGAGGCAGTCGATGTGCGTGGTGCCGATGACCGGGTCGCCACCGATGCCGACCGCGGTGGAGAAACCGAACTCCCGCAGCTCGTACATCATCTGGTAGGTCAGGGTGCCGGACTTGGACACCAGGCCGATCTTGCCGGCGCCGCTGATGTCGGCGGGGATGATGCCCGCGTTGGACTTGCCGGGGCTGATCACGCCGGGGCAGTTCGGCCCGATGATCCGGGTCTTGTTGCCCTTCGCGCACGCGTGCGCCCAGAAGTAGGCGGTGTCGTGCACCGGGATGCCCTCGGTGATGACGACGGCGAGGCCGATGCCCGCGTCGATCGCCTCGATGGCGGCGTCCTTGGCGAACTTCGGCGGCACGAAGATCACGGTGACGTCGGCGCCGGTGGCCTCCATGGCCTCGGCGACGGAGCCGAAGACCGGCACGACGGTTTCCTGCGGGACCCCCGCACCCGAGGCAAACTCGAAGTTCACCTTCTCGCCCGCCTTGCGCGGGTTCACACCGCCGACGATGTTCGCGCCCGAGGCCAGCATCCGCTTGGTGTGCTTGGTGCCCTCGGAGCCGGTCATGCCCTGGACGATGATCTTGCTGTTCTCAGTGAGGAAGATAGCCATCTTCTTGTTTCACTTCCCCGCGGCAGCGAGTTCGGCGGCGCGGTCGGCCGCGTTGTCCATGGTGTCCACCACGGTGACGAGCGGGTGGTTCGCCTCGGCGAGGATGCGTCGACCCTCGACGACGTTGTTGCCGTCCAGCCGGACGACCAGCGGCTTGGTGGCCTCGGAGCCGAGGATCTCCAGCGCCTTGACGATGCCGTTGGCGACCGCGTCGCAGGCGGTGATGCCGCCGAAGACGTTGACGAAGACGCTGCGCACGGCCGGGTCGGACAGGATGATCTCCAGCCCGTTCGCCATCACCTCGGCGGAGGCACCGCCACCGATGTCGAGGAAGTTGGCCGGCTTGACGCCACCGTGCTTCTCGCCCGCGTAGGCGACGACGTCCAAAGTGGACATCACGAGGCCCGCGCCGTTGCCGATGATGCCGACCTCGCCGTCGAGCTTGACGTAGTTGAGGTCCTTGGCCTTGGCCGCGGCCTCCAGCGGGTTCTCGGTGGTCTTGTCGACCAGCTCGGCGTGCGCCGGGTGGCGGAAGCCCGCGTTCTCGTCGAGGGTGACCTTGCCGTCCAGCGCGACGATCTTGCCCTGCGGGTCGCGCACGAGCGGGTTGACCTCGACCAGCGTGGCGTCCTCGGAGACGAAGGTCTCCCAGAGCTTCACGATGACGTCGGCGACCTGGTCGGCGACCTCGGCGGGGAACTTCGCGGCGGCGACGATCTCGTTGGCCTTGGCCGCGTCCACCCCGGCGATCGGGTCGATCGCGATCTTGGCGAGCGCCTCCGGCTTGGTGGCGGCCACCTCCTCGATGTCCATGCCGCCCTCGACGGAGGCCATCGCCAGGAAGGTGCGGTTGGCGCGGTCGAGCAGGAAGGAGAAGTAGTACTCCTCCGCGATGTCGGACGCGGGGGTCACCAGCACGCGGTGCACGGTGTGGCCCTTGATGTCCAGGCCGATGATCGCCTCGGCCTTCGTCTTGGTCTCGGCGGGGTTCTCCGCCAGCTTCACGCCACCGGCCTTGCCGCGGCCGCCGGTCTTCACCTGGGCCTTGACCACGACCGGCACGCCGTACTCGGCGGCGATCGACTCGGCCTCATCCGGGGTGGTGGCCACGGCGCCCGGCAACACCGGGACCCCGTGGGCGGCGAAGAGGTCCTTCGCCTGGTACTCGTACAGGTCCACTCAGAGTCTCCTGATCTCGCCAACGACACCGCTGTCGGACCGGGTGACCCTATCGACCTGCTCTTAAGCAATCGCGTCCGCATACGGTGAAGTCGGTCACCGCGCACGCGAATTACCAGGATTCGCCCGCGTACTGAGACGAAGGCAACGCCCGGGAATCGTTCAAGTGGTCCGGGTGGCGTCACTCGGCCGGGGGTCGGCGGCCGTGAGCGATTCCACAATGTCCTCCGGCTTCGCCTCAGGCCGGAAGATCACGACGTCCTCCGCGCCCTGCTCCGCAAGCAGTTCCCGGAGATCGGCGGTCGCGCCCCGGAGCGCGACCGCGTCGGCGTCCTCCTGCACGACAGCGGCGGCGACCTGGGCCGGGTCGCTCGACGCGCCGCAGTGGACGACCTCGATCCCCGCGTCCCGCAACGCCCTCGCCAGCGCGTCGGCGTCACCGTCCGGGCCGCCCGCGACCACCACTCGGATCACGTGGTGGCCTTTTCCTTTCGGGACAGGGCAATTCCCGCCGCGATGAGCAGCACCACGAAGCTGCCGACGGCGAACCACATTCCGGAAGCGGCCGCCGCACCCTCCACGCGCTGCACGGTCAACGGCAGCTCGGCCGCCCGCAGACCGACCACGAATGCGGCACCGAGCAACAGTGCCGCGGCGCGCCGGGGACGGCAGAACAACGACAGCGCGCTCGCGGCGACAACGGTCAGCATCGCGACGAGCACGCCCCACGAAGAGATGCGGAGCGGCGAAAGCAGTCCGGGTGCGATGAAATCGGGCGCCGACAGCACCGGCACCACGTAGGCCGCCGCGCTCAACGCCACCGCGAGGCCGACCGGCAGGAACAGGGCGTCGTTGCGGATCGGCTCGCTGAGGTCGACCTCGTCGCGCTCCACACCGCCCGCGAGCGCGGCGGCGGCTCCTGTCCCCAGCGCGAGCGCCACCGCGGCGATCAGCGCCCAGGTCCCCGGCCCGACCTCCACCCCGGCGACCCCGACCGCGCCCACGACGACGTCCAGCGCGATGGCGGCGGCGAACACCACGCCGGCCCACGCGACGGCGAGCGCGGGCCGCAACGTGCTCGCGAGCCCGCGAACGGCCATCGTCAGGCCCAGTACAAGAAGGACGAGCCCGGCGGGCAGGAGCATCCGCGCCGGGTAGTTCACCAGGCTCGGCAGGTCCGGCGGCACGTCGACCGTGCTGAGCAGTGCGCCCACCATCGAGGCGAGGCCGGAGAGCACGGCGAGCACGCCCGCCACCATCTGCAACCGCTCCTGCCCGGGCAGCTCGACGTCCTCGCCCCCGGCGGCCGGCTCCCGCCCGCGTCCGGCGGGAACGGCCAGCACCGCGAGCAGTGCGGCTCCACCCAGCGCGACCAGCGGCCCCCAGGTGATGAAGAACTGGTCCGAGGCGATGGTGGAGACGATCGGGGGAACGATCAGCCCGAGCACGGCGAGCACCAGGCCGACCAGTCCCCCGCGCGCGGCCTCGGGCTCGGCGGAGCTGATGGCCAGCGCGGCCGCGAGGGGCACCGCGACCGCGATCAGGAGCATCCCGACCATCACCCACGGCGGCGCGTCCAGGACCGCGGTCGGCCGGAGATAGGGGTCGGTCGAGCGGAACGGCGCCGCCGCGAGACCGACCGAGACCAGCACGCCGACGCAGAGCGTGAAGGCGAACAGCCCGTACTTGGGCTCACCGCCGTCCCCGGCCCTGGCCAGCGACCGCGCGGCGAAGACCCCTGCCGCGACCGTGACGGCGTGCCCCGCCAGCAGGGCGACCAGGCCCGGCCCCGCGCTCAGCACGTTCAGGCTGTGCGGGAGCAGCAGTTCCGGCCGGGCGGCGAGGCTGGCCTCGTCCAGCAGCTGCAGGTCGACGGCCGCACGGCCGGGGGCGAGCAGCGCGGGCGGGATGAGGATCCCGGCGGCCAGCGCCACCCGGCCGCGCGAGCGGGCGATCAGCGCGGCGACCACAGGCAGCGCCGCGAGCAGGCCCAGCAGCGGCCAAGCCAGGAAGGCGGCGGGTTCGGCGGGCGCCGTCACCCCGAGCAGCGGAGCCGCGGCCGCGGCGACCACTCCCAGTGCGGACAGGGCGATCGCCGTGGTCAGCGGCGGGAAGGCCGCATCGGGACCGGGAGCCCGCGAAGGACTGCGATCCGCCGGGGAAGAAGGTGAGGTGGATGGCCGCGCGGTCACCGCGACCACGCTAGCGAAGTGCGGTGCCGGGAGCAGTACGGCGCATCTTTTTCGCGGTAACGGGGTAACAACCAAAAAGAAGCCGATGTACTGACGCGCACGTGGCGTAGATCACCTACCGTCACTCTATGGGGAAGATCGCGAGGTCCGACGTGCAGGAGCTGGGGGAACACCTCCTCGGCCACGCACGCCGAGCCGCGGCTCTCGCGGAGACCGCCAAAGCGGTCGGCGAGGGTGTCGGCGTGGTGCTGCGCGGCATTGCCAGTCTCGGCGGCTTGCGCGGTGCCGCCGTGGAGGCGACGTGGCTCGCAGCGCACGCGGTCCTCTACCCCTGGGGCGCCATCACGGAGAAGCTGCGGCCCGGCGGCCACTACGACCGCTACCGGACCGACGACCTCGCCCCGGCCCAGCGCGGCCTGGTCATCTCCAACCTGGAGTGCGCGGGCACCCCGGTCGTCCTGGTGCACGGCATCGGCGACAACCGCTCCATCTTCACCTTTCTCTCCAGCGCGCTGCGCAGGCGCGGCTTCGGCGTCGTGCACGCCGTGAACTACAGCGTCCTGACCGCGGTCACCGGCGACATCAGGACCGCGGCCGCCGAGCTCGGCGCGCACATCGAGCGGGTGTGCGAGGAGACGGGCTCCGAGTCGGTGCACGTGGTCGGCCACTCCCTCGGCGGGATCATCGCCAGGTACTTCGTGCAGCGCCAGGGTGGCGACGAGCGGGTGCGCACCCTCATCACGCTCGGCACCCCGCACAGCGGAACGCTGTCGGCCTACCTGCTGCCGACCAGGCTGGTCCGCGAGCTCCGCCCGGGCTCCGAGCTGATGACCGAGCTGGCAGAACCCGCCCCGGGCTGCCGCACCCGGTTCGTGGTGCTCTGGAGCGAACTGGACGAAGTGGTGATCCCGCAGGTCAACGCCCGTTTGCGGCATCCGGACCTCGACGTCGAGGAGCACTGCCTCCGTGACGTAGGCCACCTTTCCCTGCCGATCGCGCGTCGCTCCGTGCACGCGGTGCTCACCGCTCTCACGCAGTTGGAGTACAGACGCCCGACCCATCCGTACGTTGCTTGTGATCTGGATCACATGTCGGAAGATACGCTGCGTTATCGCAGCGGGTCACACTCGTCCGCCTGAGCGGCCGAACGGCAGATGACCCGATCAGGGATTTGCCCGTAGGGGTACGCCTTGGCTACTGTCGCCGCCGTCCGTTGTCACGGTCCGGTCACAAACCAGGACGCTGAGTCGGTTCCCATCGACTCGCCGGGATCCCCCGCCCGGAATGTCCGCCCGGACTCCCCGAAGACGGAAGGGCAGGCCTTGGCGCAACACCGCACCCCCGGCGGCAGTCAATCCTCCCCGGCACTCGCAGAAGCGTTGTCGCAGACGGGTTCACGGCCCAGAGGAGCCCACCGGCTCCCGCCGCCGCCGTCCGCACTTCGCGGCAGGGTCGTTGTCGCGGCCGTCGCGGCTGGCGCGTTCGTCGCCGCCGGCGCCGGTCAGACCCTCGCGCCGGGCGGGAACACTGCTTCCGCGTCAGACGAAGTGGCTCCACTGGCATCCGGTCGCAGCGCCGTCGCGGCGTTCGGCATGGGCGGCACCGCCCCCTCCCCCGACGTCATCCCGCTGTCCTCGCAGACCTCGGACCCCTCGCTCGAGGTCGAGAAGCTGGCCAAGAGCCAGCAGCTGAAGGCGGAACTGGCCAAGCGCCTCGAGCAGGAGGCCGAGCGCAACCGGGTCAAGTTCGTCAAGCCGACCACCGGCACCTTCACCTCCGGTTACGGCGCCCGCTGGGGCGCGACCCACTACGGCCTGGACATCGCCAACCGCATCGGCACCCCGATCTACTCGGTGGCCGACGGCACGATCGTCGCCGCGGGCCCCGCGAGCGGCTTCGGCCTGTGGGTGAAGGTCCTGCACCACGACGGCACCACGACCGTGTACGGGCACGTGGACCGCATCCTGGTGAAGGAGGGCAAGAAGGTGAAGGCGGGCGACCAGATCGCCACCATGGGCAACCGTGGCTTCTCCACCGGCCCGCACCTGCACTTCGAGGTCTGGAACTCGGCCGGGCGCAAGATCAACCCGCTGCCGTGGCTGAACGAGCGCGGCGTCTTCGTCCGCTAGGACCCGTACGACCGGGAGGCGACCGCTCAGTGAGCGTTCGCCTTTTTGTCGTGCCCGTGGCCAGTGCGTCCCCGTGTCACATCGCCGGGTGTGCCCCCGACCGCACACCCGGCTTTGTGTGTCACAACCCGTGCGGGGGTCGCTGCGGACATATCCCGCGTCCGATCCCGCCAAACCTGCCCGGGAGACATGTCACCCTATCTAGTGATACGGCCGCGGTGACGGGCTGAGCGCCCCTCTGAGCGGAGATCCACCCAGCCCCACCGCCCGGCTTGAAAACGCGGGCAGCTCGCGGCAGCGTTGAAGCCGGGGTGTCCCCCGGGGCGGGCGAAAGCCACCCTCGCCCGCGAGGTGGCGGGGCGAGGGTGCGGGGGTGAACGCGGTCAGAGCTTGGTGAGCGGAACTCCGCCGATGAGCATCAGCCGGACGGTGCCGCCCGTGCCGAAGTCGATCGTGGCCGTCGCCCGGGGACCGGAGCCGTCCGTGGCGACCACCGTGCCGAGGCCGTACTTGTCGTGCGAGACCCGGTCACCGACCTCCAGCTTCATCGCCGGGGTGTCCTGCCAGCCCTTGAACGGCGTGGAGCGCATACCGCGCGCGCCGAGCCCGGCCTGCGCGGAGTCACCGCCGCCGATCTGCGAGCGGTTGCTGCCCCAGCGGGTGGCGGAGGTCGGCGCGGAGGAGCGCACCGGCTCGACGCGCTTCCACTCGACGAGGTCCGCGGGGATCTCGTCGAGGAAGCGGGAGGCCGGGTTGGCCATCGGCTGCCCCCACGCGGAGCGCACGAGCGCCCTGGAGACGTAGAGCCGCTGCCTGGCCCTGGTGATGCCCACGTAGGCCAGCCTGCGTTCCTCGGCCAGCTCGGTGGGATCGCCCAGCGCGCGCTGGTGCGGGAAGAGCCCGTCCTCCCAGCCGGTGCAGAACACCACGGGGAACTCCAGTCCCTTGGCGGTGTGCAGCGTCATCATCGTGACCACGCCGTCGCCCGCGTCCGGGGTCTGGTCGGAGTCGGCGACCAGCGAGACCCGCTCCAGGAACGCCTCGAGCGAGCCCTGCGCGGGCTGCCCGGCGTCGTCGATGACGGGCTCCTCCGGCTCGGGCGCGCTCGCCTCGGCCTGGACGAACTCACGGGCCACCGTGATCAGCTCGGTCAGGTTGTCCACCCGCGAGGCGTCCTGCGGGTCGTCACTGGCTTCGAGCTCGCCGCGGTAGCCGGTGCGCTCCAGGACGGTGTCCAGCACCTCGGCGACGTCCTTGCCGTCGGTCACCAGCGCGCGCAGCTCGTCGGTCAGCTCGACGAACCCGGCGATGGCCCGTTGCGAGCGCGGGTTGAGCAGGCTGACCTTGCCGTCCGCCGCGTCGCGCAGGGCGGCGGCGAAGGAGATCCGTTCCCGTTCGGCGTGCGCGGCGACGCACGCCTCGGCACGGTCGCCGATGCCGCGCTTGGGCACGTTGAGGATGCGGCGCAGGCTGACCGTGTCGTCCGGGTTGGACAGCAACCGGAGGTAGGCCAGCGCGTCGCGGACCTCCCTGCGCTCGTAGAAGCGCACCCCGCCGACGACCCGGTACGGCAGGCCGAGGCGGATGAACACCTCCTCGAAAGCGCGGGAGTTGTTGTTGGTGCGGTAGAAGAGCGCGATGTCGGAGAAGTTGGCGTCCCCGGTGTCCACCAGCCGGTCGATCTCCGACGCGACGAAGGCGGCCTCGTCGTGCTCGTTGTCCCCGACGTAGCCGACGATCTTGTCGCCGTCGCCGAGGTCGGTCCACAGCCGCTTCTCCCTGCGGTTGGAGTTGCGGGAGATCACCGCGTTCGCCGCGGTGAGGATCGTCTGCGTCGACCGGTAGTTCTGCTCGAGGGTGATCGTCCGCGCCTGCGGGTAGTCCCGCTCGAACTCCTCGATGTTGCGGATCGTGGCGCCGCGGAAGGCGTAGATGGACTGGTCGGCGTCACCGACGACGCACAGCTCGCCGGGCTCGATGCCGTCCTCGCCGCCGGTGCCGACGAGCGCGCGCACCAGTTCGTACTGCGCGTGGTTGGTGTCCTGGTACTCGTCGACCAGCACGTGCCGGAACCGCCTGCGGTAGTGCTCGGCGACGTCGGGCCTGGTCTGCAGCAGCCGCACGGTGCGCATGATCAGGTCGTCGAAGTCGAAGGAGTTCGACTCGGTCAGCCTGCGCTGGTAGGCGGTGTAGACCTCGGCGACCCTGCGCTCCAGGTCGTTGCCCGCGCGGTCGGCCGCCTCGACCGGGTCGATCAGCTCGTTCTTCAGGTTGGAGATGTGCACCGCGAGCGTGCGGGCCGGGTAGCGCTTCGGGTCGAGGTCGAGCTCGCGGGAGACCAGGGTGATCAACCGCCGCGAGTCGTCGGCGTCGTAGACCGAGAAGTTGGAGCTGCGCAGGTCCAGGTTCTTCGCCTCGCGGCGCAGCAGGCGCACGCACATCGAGTGGAAGGTGGACACCCACATCACGTTGGCGCGCGGGCCGACGAGCGCGGTGACGCGCTCCTTCATCTCCGCCGCGGCCTTGTTGGTGAAGGTGATGGCCATGATCTGGCCGGGGTGCACCCCGCGCGCGCCGAGCAGGTAGGCGATGCGGCTGGTGAGCACGCGGGTCTTGCCCGAGCCCGCGCCTGCGACGACGAGCAGGGGCGAGCCGCTGTGCTCGACGGCGGCGCGCTGCTGGGGATTCAGGCCCTCCAGCAACGCGTCCGGGCCGCGCACCGGGCGGGCGACGGGACCGTGATCATCTGACTGGGAGACCTCGAACAGGGTGTCCATGGTGGTTCCCAGGCTACTCCGCCGGTCCCCTCGCCCTCGCGCCCGGCGCTCAGCCCACGCGAACCCGGAGTGCGGCCGCGTTGTTCGGGAAAACGGACTCGGAGCGGCGGAACCCGGCGACGTGGAAGTCCATGGTGATGTCGCCGCTGTCCGCGGTCGGGGTCAGCTCGACCCGCACCTTCGGGCGGTCGGTACCGGGGTTGTGGTCGGCCTCGGAGCGGCAGAACAGGTACTGCCCCGCCGACGGGTCGACCCGGCAGGCCCAGCCGTCACCGGTGGCCGAGGTGACCTGCAGCCCCTCCTTGAAACCGGCCTCGATCCAGTCACCGCCGTTGGGGACGGTGCCCAGGTTGCTCGCGGTCAGCTCGACGGAGAAGCTCTGCCCCTTGCGGGCCGAGACCTCCGCGGGCGCGACGGCGAGCGCGATGTCCTGCTTGCGCTCCACCAGGCCGAGGTCGAACTTCGGGCAGCTGGGCGCGCAGGAGAACTCCGCGGTTTCCCAAGTGCCCCAAGCGAAATCGGAGTCCCGCGCGTCATCGCCCACGTTCGGCCGGGTGATGGTCTTCGCGTAGGCGAGCGCCTTCGGCCGCAGCTTGTACGGGCCGCCGCTGAGCTTGAGCGCGTAGTGCCCGGCCTTGTTGGTGACGGCGGAGGCGACCTCGGTGTTGTCCGCGCGGTAGGCGGCGATGGTGATGTCCGCGACGCCTGCCTCACCGGGTTCGCGGACGCCGTCGAAGTCGGTGTCGGCCCACACGACCCCGGTGACCGTGGGTTCGGGCGCCGCCGTCGCGGGCACGGCGAGCGCCGTGATCGACAGGAGCGCGAGTGCGGCGGCCCCCGCGCCGCGGATGCTGTTGCTCAACTTCCCCTCCAGAATTGAGACGAACCGGGCCAGGTTAGGACGTCCGCGGGGACCAGGGGCCGGTTCGTCCGGCCTCGCTCGACTACTCGGGCGGCTCGTGCAAGACTGTGGCCGTGCTTCACGCTGGCTTTTACTTTTTCTACGGGTGCCGGACTCCGGTGCCCGTGGCCGAGTGAACGCACTCTGACACGGAACACCCCGGAGTCCACTGGACCCGGGGCTTTGTGCTGCCGGGGCCGGAAACCTCCGAGAACCCACCAGGGAGCATGAACGATGAACGCCACCGCGGACAGCGAGCCCGCAACCCAGGAAGCCGCCCCGGACATCGACGCGTTGCGGCTGGAGATCGACGAGCTGGACGCCGAGATCCTCCGGTTGATCAAGCGGCGCAGCGAGGTCTCGCGCACCATCGGCGCGGCGAGGATGGCCAAGGGCGGCCCCAAGATCGTCTACAGCCGGGAGATGGCCGTGCTGGCCCGGTTCCGCGACCTCGGTCCGGAGGGCCGCGAGCTGGGCATGCTGCTGCTGCGGCTGGGCCGGGGCAGGCTGGGCCGCTGACCGCGGCTCAGAAGACGCCCGGCCAGTGCGGGGCGAGCGCGGCGCGCACGGCGGCCAGGTCGGCGTCGGTCACCGCCGCGTTGCGTACCGCGTCGTCGGGCACGTAGGCGATCGGATCGGGCAGCAGCGGCCGGGTGATCCCGAGCAGCCCCTCGACCAGCGCGTGCAGGCAGACCGCCGCGTACCCGCGCTGGTAGCCCCCTTCCTGGGTGAGCAGCAGGCGACCGCCGGTGAGTTCGTCGGCCAACCCGGCGACCCGGCGGCCGATCGCGCGGTAGCCCTCGGCGGTGACGTTGTGCCTGCCGTTGGGGTCGAACGCGCTCGCGTCGAAACCGGACGCGCACAGCAGGACGTCCGGGCGGAAGGTTCGCAGCAACGGCGCCGCGACCTCGTCCACAGCCCGCAGGTACGCGCTGTCCCCCGCGCCGAGGGACAGCTCGATGTTGGCGTTGCGCCCCCGCGCGCCGAGCTCGTCCGGGGCTCCGGTCTGCGGGTGGCTGCCGCCCCACGAGCCGTGCCGCATGTGCACGGAGATGGTCAGCACGTCCGGGTCGTCGAGGAACGCCTCCTGGGTGCCGTTGCCGTGGTGGACGTCCCAGTCGAGGATCGCCACCCGCGCGGCACCCCGCCGCCTGGCCGAGGCTGCGGCGAGGGCGATGTTGTTGACCATGCAGTAGCCATCGGCCGCGCCGGGCTGGGCGTGGTGTCCCGGTGGCCGGACCATCGCGTAGGCCTTCGTCGCCCGACCGTCCAGCACGGCCTCCATCGCGGCGAGCGTGGTGCCAGCCGCGGCGAGGATCGCGGGCCACGAACCCGGCCCCACGACGGTGTTCTCCTCCAGTGCGACGCGTTCGGGTCCGGCACAGGCAGCCCGCAACGCGTCGAGGTACCCGCGTTCGTGCACCGTGGCCAGCTCGTCCTCCGTCGCCGCCCGGCCCACGTGCCAGCGCAGCCGCGACGCGATCGGACCCCGCCGCAGCACGTTCAGCATCGTGCGCAGGCGGTCGGCGTTCTCCGGGTGCTGTTCCGGGACGTCCAGCCACGGCCAGTCGCCGGGCAGCTCCCACAGGCCGTGCCCGGCGTCGTGGGTGAAGCAGTCCTCGTGCCAGAACACGTCCACCGGCGCAGGTTACGGGCGTCCCGCAGGCCGGTGCAGGCGAATATCAGGGGGTTCTCAGGGTCGCCGTGGCGCCGCGCGCGGGTTGGAGGGAGCACACTGGTCGCATGGTGTTGCACCTCATCGCAGTGATCGTCGCCATCCTCGCCGTGGTCGCCGCGGTCGTGCACGGCGGATACCTGGCCATGCTGAACTCCGCGGCCAAGCGCAGGCCGGGCGCCGCCCACATCACCGAGTGGGTCAACGGCCGCTGGGGCGTCGCGGGCGCGACCGGTGGTGTCGCGCTGCTGGCGCTGTTCTTCACCGGCGGCGGGGCGTTCCTCGACGTCATCGCCATCCTCATCGGCGCAGGCAGCGGCGTCGCCGCCACCAAGGCCCTGCAGGAAACCCAGCAGCGGTTCCGCAGCGGCAGCTGACGCCCCGCGCTCGCCGTTCCTCGCGTGCCACCGACCCAGCGCCGGCGGTGTCCGGGGCCCTGAAGACGGTCCTACCGCGGTGGCCTGCGGAAACTGATCATGGACGCGGCGGCCGAGCAGGTGTCACTGGGCGTGACAACCCGTCCCCGTAGCGAAACCACGAACGGTGCAGTCATACCCTGTGCAACATGACGAG
The DNA here is from genome assembly GCF_900103775.1 of Allokutzneria albata. Lineage (GTDB taxonomy): Bacteria > Actinomycetota > Actinomycetes > Mycobacteriales > Pseudonocardiaceae > Allokutzneria > Allokutzneria albata. Next base: position 5,553,777 of record NZ_LT629701.1, read on the forward strand.
CGCACGCGATAGCCAGAGTTCCCGGGTCGACCGGGTGCTCGTCATCAGCGCACATCCCGACGACGTCGACTTCGGGGCCGCGGGCACCGTGGCCGCGTGGACCTCCGCCGGGATCGAGGTCGCGTACTGCGTGTGCACCTCGGGCGAGGCGACCGGGGACCAGGCCACCCCGCGCGAGGAGGTCGCCGCGCTCCGCGAACGCGAGCAGCGGGCGGCCGCGGACGTGGTCGGGGTCAGCGAGCTGCACTTCCTCCGCCACCCGGACGGCAGGCTGACTCCCTCGCTGGAGCTGCGCCGCGACCTCACCCGGGTGATCCGCGCGTTCCGGCCGGACCGGGTGCTGACCTGGTCGCCGGAGTACAACTGGGACCACATCGTCACCTCGCACCCGGACCACCGGGCCGCGGGCGAGGCGGCCTTCGCCGCGGTCTACCCGGACGCGCGCAACCCGCACGCCCACCCGGAGCTGCTCGCCGAGGGCCTGCAGCCGTGGACCGTCCGTGAGCTCTGGCTCGCCGACGGTCCGCTCGACCGGCGCGACCACGCCGTCGACATCACCGACACGATGGCGGCGAAAATGGCCGCCCTGCGTTCCCACAAGTCCCAGACCGGCGATGCCGATGGACTTGAGGAAGGCATGCGGACCTTCCTGGCGGAGGCGGCGCGGCGGCACGGTCTGGCACCGGGCAGGCTGGCCGAGACGTTCCAGGTCGTCCACACCGGCTGACCCACGCGCGCGAAAGGGGATTTCGCGATGGACAGCGGGCAGGGGCCTGCGGAGCGGTACCGACCCCACCGGGGGCGGCACCGCCAGGACGCCAATGCGCTCGCCTGGACTCCCGCCCCGGACACCGGCCCCGCCTCCGACGCGCCGGGCGCTCCCGCCGCCGACCCGCTCGACGACACCAACACCGGGGGCCTGCGCAAGCTCGACCTCGGAATGGTCCCGGCCTCGGTCACCCCGCCCCCCACCTGGAAGCGCGCCGCCTGGTTCGCGGGGCTGTCCTCGGCGATCGTGCTCGTCGTGCTGGTCACCGTCGCGGTCACCCTGGTCGGCCCGAAGGACGTCTTCGACCGGATCAACGCGCTGCCCGCCTACCCCAGCGAACTGATGCTGGTCACCACGACCGCGGCCCCCACCAGGTCCGAGCAGGGCAGCCGCACCGGTGCGCGCCCGACCGACGTGCCGGGCGCGGCGGGCCAGGACGGCACCGGCGGCGGACCGCGCCGGACGACGGGCGCGTCCACCGGGGCCAGCTCCCCGAGCAGCACCACGCCGACCCCCACGTCCAGCATGACGACACCGCCGATCACCACCGTGCCTTCCTTCGGCCCCGAGCTGATCCCGGTGCGCCAGCTGACCGAGAGCACCGTGCGGTTCTTCTCGGCGGTCTCCAACGACATCGAGAAGGCCTTCGCCGACCTCGTCGGGCCGGAGCTGAAGAAGGAGGGCCTGCCCTCGTTCGAGAAGCGGTTCGGCTCGATGGCCGACCGCCTGGAGTTCAAGGCGATGCGGGTGGACCCGGTGCGCGGGGTGACCACCTCGGTGATCGAGGTCCGGGACGCCGAAGGCCGGATCCTGGTCCAGGAGCGCGAGCTCCGGTTCGTCCCGGACGCCGCCCCGCTCGTCAACGCCGAACGGCTGGTGTCCACGGCCCAACGGTGAACCAGATTCAGAAAAATCGACTACTCCGGGTAGCCCTTCATCCGTTCGACTGGTCCAAAACGACCGTTCAGCGCTCCGAACAGGTGAAGTCGCATCAGAGTGTCGCGCTCGAAGCCGATGTCACGATACGAGTTCTGCCGACCACAGAACGTACGGAGGCAGCCACCGTGGAGCGCTCGACCACAGGTCGCCGGCACCAGCGCGCCGGTGCGGTCACCGTAGCCGAACTGATCAGGAAGCAGCCGATCCCGCCCAGGTACCAGGGCAACGACTCCACCAGCGGCTACCACTTCCGGTCCGAGGTCTTCGAGCGCGTCGCGTCGGGCGCGACCTCACCGCAGCCGGTCTACAGCTTCGACCCCGATCCGGACCCGGAACCGGAGGAGGGCGAGCACCCGCTCCTCAAGCCGCTGCGCGCGGTCGGCCTGGTGCTCGGGGCGCTGGTGCTGGCGGGTTCCGTGGTCGCGGCATCGGTGATCACCGCCGACTTCGGCTCGCGCGGCCCCCGCGTGCAGTACCAGGCGCCGCAGCTCTCCGGCGTCCTCGCACTCCGCCCGGACCTCCTGCTCGACCGCCTCAGCACCGCGACCAAGGTCAACTCGGCCGTGGGCGCGCCGGGCGCGCGGCAGCCCTCGACGAGCAACAAGAACGTGACCCCGGTGGTCAAGCAGAAGAGCACCTGGCAGCCGAACGCCGTCACGCCGACCTCGGCCGTCGAGGTCGTGCAGGAGTTCTTCCAGCGGCTCCAGCACCGGCCCGAGCTGGCGTTGCAGATGGTGGACACCCGGCTGATCGGCCCGGACCGCGCCGCCTTCCTCAAGGCGTGGGAGAACGTGAAGACGGTGCAGGTCAAGAACGTCGAGCAGAACCGCGGCGGGGTGCTCGGCACCACGACGCTGGAGCTGGTCAACGGCACCAAGCTCCGGCTGGAGCAACTGCTGACGCTCGGCGCCGCCGAGCCGCGACAGATCGTGGCGGCCGAACTGCTCTCCGTGCAGCAGAGCTGAGCGCGCTGCGACGTTAGGCGAGCGAGGTTGCTCCGAACGGGCGCTGCCGGTTTTCTCATACCTCCGAATTGGTGACATGCGCCGCCCAGGTCCGGTATCCCAGTCACGGAACGTGTCCTGACTGAAGGGTGAACGGCCGTGGCTGGCAACGGATCGTCGGACGGGGAGAAACGCGGGCGGGGCGCACAGCGCACGCAGGTGCTCGTCTCCGACCTGCTGCACCGGGAGGGCCGGGCGGCCCAGCGTCCCGCGAACCAGCGCACCGTCATGCGCGCCATCGGCGTCGCGGCGGGCGTGGTCGGGGTCTGCGGCGCGATCGTCGCCGGCACCGTGATCCTCACCGGCCAGGACGAGGGCGGGCAGGCGCAGAACACCTCCCGGGCGCAGAACTACTTCACCGGTGGGCGGGCGCTCCAGCCCAACCTGATCGGCGAGGCGGCCGCGGCCAACCCCGAGGGCGTCGGCGGCGAGGAGGGCGGCCAGGCCCCCACGGAGCCCACCGACCCGACGGCGACCGGCAAGCCGGCCCCGCACCCCGGCGGCGGAGGCGGCGGTACCGACCCCGGCGGGCCGACGCAGGGTCCCCAGCCCCAGCCGGGGCCGACCACCGGGAACCCGCCGCCGAGCAGGCCGACCGCGACGCCGACGACCGAGCCCAGCAGGCCGGCCCCCACCACCCAGCCGTCCAAGCCGACCCAGAAGCCGGGCAACGGCGGGCTGCTGGACCCCGTGCTGGACCTGCTGAACGGCTTCTTCCGCACGGCGCCGGACGCGCCCGCCGAGGCTTACGAGATGCTCGCCCCGCAGATGCGCTCCGGTGGCGTCGAGGAGTTCCGCGAGTCGTGGAAGGGTGTGCGTTCCGCCACTGTGACCACCGCCAAGGCCGCCGGTGCCAACACCGCGCGGGTCGTCGTCGACTACGTCTGGGCTGATGGACGCAGGGTGCGCACCGAACAGCGCATCGTGGTCACGGAAGGGTCAGTGCCGCGTATCGCGGACGCAACGGTGCTCTCCGCACGCAACCGCTGATCGGCCAGGGGCGTCCCCCTTCGGACTTGCGAACACAAACGGCACACCGGGCGCAGAACCACCTGTACGGGTGGTGGCTCTAACCTGGGTGCCGTGACCGACACGGGGAGCCGCACGGTGACCAAGCAGAGCGAGGCGGCAGCGTGAGCGACGAAGGTCGCCTGGTTGCTGGGCGCTACCGGCTGGAACGACGGATCGGCGCAGGTGCGATGGGCGTCGTCTGGCAGGCCCGCGACGAACGGCTGCACCGCGTCGTCGCGGTGAAGCAGCTGTTGTTGCAGTCCGGCATGGAGGCCGGCGAGGCCGAGGAGGCCAAGCAGCGGGCGATGCGGGAGGGCCGGATCGCCGCCCGCCTGCAGCACCCCAACGCGATCGGTGTCTTCGACGTCGCCGAGGACAACGGCCTGCCGTGCCTGGTGATGGAGTACCTGCCTTCGCGGAGCCTGGCCAACGTCGTCTACGACGAGGGGAAGCTGCCGCCGAGGGAGGTTGCGCGGATCGGGTCGCAGGTCGCGATCGCCCTGGCCGCGGCGCACGCGGCCGGGATCGTGCACCGGGACATCAAGCCGGGCAACATCCTGCTCGGCGACGACGGGTCGGTGAAGATCACCGACTTCGGGATCTCCCGCGCCACCGGCGACGTGACGGTCACCAAGACCGGGATGCTGGCCGGCACCCCGGCCTACCTCGCCCCCGAGGTGGCCAAGGGCTACGAGCCCGGTCCGGCCTCGGACGTGTTCTCGCTGGGCTCGACGCTCTACGCGGCCGTCGAGGGTGAGCCGCCGTTCGGGCTGAACGAGAACACCCTCGCGCTGCTGCACCTGGTGGCCGCGGGGATCGTCCGGCCACCGCAGCAGGCGGGCCCGCTGACCTCGGTGCTGATGCACCTGTTGCGGCCACAGCCCACCGACCGGCCGACGATGACCCAGGCGTCGGAGGCGCTGCGGGCGATCTCCGAGGGCCGCGCGGCCCCGATGGTCACCCCGCCGCAGGGCTGGGGCGCGGTCCCGCCGACCACGCAGATCCCCGGTGGCCCGTCGGCGCCGACCCAGGCGGTGCAGCCCGGGCTGCGCAGCGGACCGAACCTGAACCCGCGCACCCCGGTTCCCGCCAGCAACCCCAACACCCCGGCGATGACCCGGCTGGACGCGCGGCCGCTCAGCGACGCGCCCGCCACCAGGGTCGGCCCCGGCGCGACCAGCATCGGTGGCGCCAACGGCGCCGCGGGCCGCACCGGCGGCAGCCCTCCCGGCAACGGACGGGACCGCGACCGCAGGGAAGAGCCCGAGGAGCGCCGCTCCAACACCCGGCCGATCCTGATCGCCATCGGAGCGGTGATCGCGGCCGCGTTGCTCGGCATCCTGCTGAGCAACCTCATCGGCAGCAGGAACAACACCGGTGGCGGTGGCGCGTCGGTGACCAGTGAGCCGTCGACGGCGTCCGCCTCGCCGTCGAAGCGGTCGAGCACGCCCAAGCCCACGACGACCACCGAGACGACGACCACCACGACGGCTCCGACGACGACCACCTCGTCGGGACCGACGGACAAGGACTACGTCAACGCGGTCAAGAGCTACTACAAGCTGCTGCCCAACAGCCCCCAGGTGGCGTTCGCGAAGTTCTGCGACTCCGTCCGGCGGTCCCAGACCTACACCGCGTACCAGAAGTACTGGGAAAGCGTGAAGGACGTGAAGGTCAGCGACGTCGAGATGGCCGGCGACAAGGTCGTGTCCTTCGAGATCGAGACGACCTACAAGAGCTCCGGGGATCCCATCACCCAGCCCAAGCAGCTGCGGATGGGGTACGAGGGCGGCCAGGTCTGCCTGAACAGCACGTGATCCTTCACCGTGCGGCGGCCGCGGAGGCCGCCGCACGGAGCGCGCGCAGCAGGCCCAGGGTCGCCGGGTTCTCCGCGTCCGCCTCGGTGGTCGCGGCGTAGATGCGCCGCACCGGCTCCGGGTTGCGCAGCTTGCGGACCAGGACGCTCGGGTTCACCGCGCCGAGGCCCATCGCCGGGATCAGCGTCACGCCGAGCCCGGCGGCGACGAAGCCCTGCGCGCTGACGTACTCCCCGGCCTGCACGGCGAAGTCCGGCTGGAACCCGGCGGAGCGGCAGGACTCCAGCACCACCTCCCGGCACTGCCCGGGCAGCGGCTCGTTGTCCACCCACGGCTGGTCGGCGAGTTGCGCGAGGTCGACGACGCGCTGCCGGGCCAGCGCGTGCCCCTTCGGCAGCACGGCGCGGTACGGGTCGTCGAGCAGGTGCTCGAAACGGATGCCCGGCGCGCTCGGCTCCTCGTCACCGAGCTGGACGGTGATGGCGAGGTCGGCACGGCCTGCCCGGACCTCCTGCAGCGGGTCCTCGGGATCGGTGACCGTCAGGTCCAGCGCGGTCGCCGGGAACTCGCTGCGGAACTCGGCGACGGCCGGTGGCACCAGCACCGCGCCCGCGGTGGTGAAGTAGGTGATGCGCATCCGGCCGGTGCGCCCGGCGCGGAGGTCGGCCAGCGCGGTCTCGGCCTCGGCGAGCTTGTTGGTGATCACCGCGGCGTGCTCGGCGAGCAGGCGGCCCGCCGCGGTGGGGCGCACGCCCCGGCCCGCCTTCTGCAGCAGCGTCAGCCCGGCCTCCCGCTCCAGCACGCTGATCTGCTGGCTGATCGCCGAGGGCGTGTAGCCGAGGTTGGCCGCGGCGGAGCTGACCGACCCGGTGCTCACGACGGCCAGGAGAACGCGCATGCGGCGGACGTCCAACATGCTGGAATCGTACAGCTCTGCTTAAAGGTTGCGCAGAAGTATTCACTTGTCCTGATGCTTGCACGGGCGCACGCTTGGTTCCGAACACCGTGGAATTGGGGGTTAGCGTGACGTCTTCCGGCAGCCTGATCAGGATCGGCGTGCTCGGCCTGCTCTGGGGCTCCAGCTTCCTGTGGATCGAGCTGGCCCTGCGCGCGCTGTCGCCGGTGCAGATCGTCTTCGTCCGCGTCGGCCTCGGCGCGCTGGTCCTGGTGGCGATCTGCAAGGCGATGAAGCTGTCGTTGCCCCGGGGCGGACGGACCTGGCTGCACCTCGGCGTCGCGGCGCTGTTCGCGAACGTGCTGCCGTTCATCCTCTTCGGAGTCGGCCAGCAGACCGTCGACTCCAGCATGGCGGGCGTGCTCAACGCGACGACGCCGCTGTGGACGCTGCTGATCTCGGTGACCATCGGCCAGGAGAAGGCGTTCGGCCCGCTGCGCGTGCTGGGCCTCGTGCTCGGTTTCGCCGGGGTGATGCTGATCTTCGCGCCGTGGCGGGACGGGGCGGGCTCGGCGCTGCCCGGGAGCATCGCGATCCTCGTCGCCGCGCTCAGCTATGGCATCGGCGCCGTGTACGTGGGCCACAACCTCAGCGGCAAGGGCATGTCGCCCACCTCGACCGCGGCCGGGCAGATGCTCATGGCGACCGCGCTGACGGGCATCGCCATCCCGGTCGGGGGCCTGCAGCCGGTGCACTGGGAGGTGACCAGCGGCCTGGTCGCCGCGGCCATCCTGGGCGTGTTCGGCACCGGGTTGTCGTTCATGCTCTTCGTCCGGCTGATCGCCGACGAGGGCGCGACGGCCACCTCGACCGTCACCTACCTGATGCCGGTGGTCTCGGTGGCGCTCGGCGCGATCGTGCTCGGCGAAGAGCTGACCCTGCGCGTGGTGCTCGGCATGCTGGTGGTGCTCGGCGGCGTGATGCTCACCCGCCCCCGGCGGGCCAAGGCGCCGATCGCCGTTCCGTCAGCCGAAACGGCGAAGGCTACCAGCGGGTAGGCGCTCCTGCACAGTGGGTGATTGCTCACAGGTAGGTCCCGGATTGGGCCGATGGTTCGCTTTGCTTCCCCTTAAGGCTCTAGCCTCGCTCCCCGTGGATGGCGCGGATCACACGCTTGCCGGCCGGTACCGCCTGGAGGACCGCATCGGCAGCGGCGCGATGGGCATCGTCTGGCGCGCGACCGACGAGCTGCTCAGTCGGACAGTCGCGGTGAAGCAACTGCTGTTGCCACCGGGCATGGACGCGGAGGAGGCCGAGGAGGCCACCCTGCGCGCGATGCGGGAGGGGCGGATCGCCGCCCGGCTGCACCACCCGAACGCGATCACCGTCTTCGACGTGGTGCAGTCGCACGGCGTGCCGTGGCTGGTGATGGAGTACCTGCCCTCGCAGAGCCTGGCCGCCCTGGTGCACGAACGCGGACCGCTGGAGCCGCGCGAGGTCGCCAAGATCGGCTACCAGGTGGCCGCGGCACTGGCGGCCGCGCACGAGGCCGGGATCGTGCACCGCGACATCAAGCCGGGCAACGTGCTGATCAGCGCGGGCGGCACGGTGAAGATCACCGACTTCGGCATCTCCCGGGCCACCGGCGACGCCACCCTGACCAAGACCGGCATGCTCTCCGGCACCCCCGCCTACCTGGCACCGGAGGTGGCCGACGGCGCCGAACCGGGCATGCCCTCGGACGTGTTCTCGCTCGGCTCCACCCTGTACGCCGCGGTCGAGGGCGTGCCGCCGTTCGGGCTCAACGAGAACACCTTCGCGCTGCTGCGCGCCGTTGCGGCGGGCGAGGTGCGCAAGCCGGAGCGGGCGGGCGTGCTCGACGAGCTGCTGGCCTGCCTGCTCACCCGTGACCCCAACGCCCGGCCGACCGCCGCCGAGGCGCTGCCGATGCTGGAGGCCATCGCGGGCGGTTCCCGGCCCAAGATCGTCGCGGTGCCGAACTGGACCTCCCCGCAGGCGGCCGAGGAGAAGACGCTGCGCAGGCGGCGGGCGGGCGTGATCACGGTCGCGGTCGCGTTCGCCGCGGTGGTCGGCGCGCTGGTCACCGCGCTGCTGGTGATCAACCAGCGACAGGTGGCGACCGCGGGTCCGCCCGTCGAGACCAAGACCATCACCTACGGAACCAACGCGGGCTCCCCGGTCAGCGGCCCCTCCGGCGCGACGGGCACACCGACCGCGCCGGGCAAGCTCACGACGCTGCCCGGCGGCGTCGTGGTCCCCGTGCCCACCGACGAGGACGAGCCACCGGCGCCCGGACCGTCGCAGCCCAGCCAGAGCGCGCAGCCGTCCCAGCCCACGACGACCCCGGAGACGCCGAGGAACCGGCTGATCAAGGATGCCGTGCGGCAGTTCTACGAGCTGCTGCCCGGCAACACCGTCGCCGCCCACCAGCGCTTCGCCCCGGCGACCCGGCCGACGCTGGCCGCCTTCCAGGCGCAGTGGGCCGATGTGGAGTCGGTGCGGATCCAGCGCGGCATGCGCGTCAGCGGCGACTCCGTGCACCTCACCCTGAAGATCAAGAAGAAGGGGGAGACCGCGGTGTCGGCCCCCTACGTCGTCACCGTGGTGGTCAGCGGGACCCAGGTCCAGATCGGCACCATCAAGCAGGGCGGCAGCGGCGGCGAAGGCTCCTGATCGTCACCGCCGTGCCCGTCGGGGTTGCCGTCGACGGCCGCGGCGGTGGGGTCAGGCGGTGGGGTCAGACGAGGCGGCGGTCGGAGGCCCAGCGGGAGAGCTCGTAGCGGTTGGACAGCTGGGTCTTGCGCAGGACGCTGGAGACGTGGGTCTCGACCGTCTTGATCGAGATGAACAGCTCCGAGGCGATCTCCTTGTAGGCGTAACCGCGGGCGAGCAGCCGCAGCACGTCCCGCTCGCGCGGGGTCAGCAGGTCCAGCTCGGGGTCGCGGATCGGCGCGGCACCGGGGCGGTCGGCGAAGGCGTCCAGCACGAAGCCCGCCAGCCGCGGCGAGAACACCGCGTCGCCCTCGGCCACCCGGCACACCGCGTCGGCCAGCTCGCGGCCGGAGATCGTCTTGGTGACGTAGCCGCGCGCGCCGTTGCGGATGACGGCGATGACGTCCTCGGCGGCGTCGGAGACCGACAGCGCCAGGAAGACCACCTCCGGCTGCGCGGGCCTGGCCCTGCGCAGCACCTCCGCACCGCCGCCGTCCGGCATGTGCACGTCCAGCAGCACCACGTCCGGCTTGAAGTGGGCGATGCCCGCGACGGCCTCGTCGACCGAGCCGGCCTCACCGACCACCTCGACCTGGTCCTTGGCCGCGTCCAGCTCGGCCTTCACGCCGGTGCGGAACAGCGCGTGGTCGTCGACGAGGAACACCCGGACGGGTCCGCTCCGCGCCGCGCACGCCGGGGCCTCCTCGGCCGCCTGCCCGGCGTCGACCTGCTCGTTCTCACTCACCCGCGTGCCTCCTTGCTGGGGCTCCTTGGCATGGACAGCTGGAGCTCGGTGCCCTCACCGAGGGCGGTCCGCAGCCGGACCGAGCCTCCGTGCCGCTCCATCCTGCCGTGGATCGAGTCGGCGAGCCCGTGCCGGTCCCCGGGAACGGTAGCGGGGTCGAAGCCCTTGCCGCGGTCCCGGACGAAGACGTGCACCCGATCGCTCTCGACCTCGGCGTAGACGCTGACCTCGCCGACCCCCGCGTGCTTGGCGGAGTTGATCATCGCCTCGCGGGCCGCCTGCACCAGTGCGCCGATCTTCTCGTCCACCGGGCAGTCGCCGACGACGACCTGCTGGACGGTGATCGCGAAGGTGTCCTCGACCTCGCCGCAGGCCGCGGGCACGGCCTCGGCAAGGGTGCCGCCGGGCACCGCGGCGAAGCCGGGGCCCTCGACGCCCTCCTCGCTGTCCCCCTCGTTGCGGGTCTTCGCGCCGTAGCCGGAGGGTCCGTACAACCAGCTGCGCAACTGCCGTTCCTGACCGCGGGCGAGCCTGCGCACCTCGCGGGCGGTGTCGGCCTGCTTCTGGATCAGCGCCAGGGTCTGCAGCACCGAGTCGTGCAGGTGCGCGGCGATCTCGGCCCGCTCCTCGGTGCGGATGCGGACGCGGCGCTCCTCGTTGAGGTCGCGGACCAGCCGCACCCACCACGGCACGGTCAGCACGGCGACGCCGATCAGCGTGGTGATCACCGCGAGCAGCACGAACTGGAGCTGGCCGATGCCGCGGGTGTTGGTCAGGAAGGTCGCGAGACCGGCGATCAGCAGGGCGACACCGGCCAGCACCCTGGCCGTCGCCGACCAGCCGCCGGTGCCGAGCACCGCGCCGGTGATGCCGGAACGGGCGCCGTCGCGCCAGCGCCTGCGCTGGGCGTCGTCCGCCTCCCGCCAGACCATGCCGGCGCCGACGAGGGACACGGCGATCGCGCCCATCAGCATGGGGCTGATCTGACTGTTGAACGACAGCACGGCGATGGCGAGGCCCGCGCCGATGGTGATCACGCCGACGGCCTGCTGGCGCTGCTTCGGCGAGTCCTCGTTGCCGCCGCCGCGCTTCTGCTGGGGGACGAACACCCACAGCAGCGCGTAGGCCAGCACGCCCGCGCCCGCCAGGCCGGAGAGCACAACGAACCCGATGCGCACCCACAGCACGTCCATGCCGATGTGGTCGGCGACCCCACCGGCGACCCCGGCGACGACCTTGCCCCGGCGACGGCGGAACAGCTTCGGGGGCTCGCCCGGCCGGGGCGGCAGCGGGAACCCCGGCAGAACTGGCACCGTGCCGGTCTCGCCCTTGTGGACGTGCGCATTCACACTGGCATGGTCACACGTGCGCGTGCGCGCGGTCATCAGGGGACATCCCCGAAGCACCCGGCCAGAACCCCGAGAAATGATTTCAGGGGTGCTCCCGGATGTCGGAGCCCGTGCGTGGCGGCACCCTTGTCAGCGTGAACGGGACAGGCGGGAACATGAGCGTCGAGGAGACGCTGCGGGACTTCTGGAAGACACGCCCGCGGCGCCCCAGGAGAGGCCGCAAGGTCGCGGGTGTCGCGACGGCCATCGGCAACCGGTACGGCATCGATCCGGTCCTGGTCCGGGTCGCCTTCGTCGTGTTCGCCATCTACGGCGGTCTCGGCATCCTGCTCTACCTGCTGGCCGTCCTGTTCTTCCCGCAGGAGGGGGACACGGGCTCCCCGGCGGGCGCGCTGCTCGGCCGGGGTTCTAGCTCGACCTCCGCACTGGCCACGGTGCTGGTCGCGCTGATGGTGCTGCCGCTGACCGGACTGCTGCTCGCGCTGCACGTCTGGTCCGCGATGATGATCGCCGCCCTGGGCGCCGGGCTCTACGTGCTGCACAAGAACCGCGGCGCACACCGGCAGCCCGTGCCGACCGGTCCCGTCGTGGTGAGCACCCCGATGACCACCGACAGCGGCTTCCAGGGCAGCGAGTTCCGCACGGAGACCCTGCGCAAGCCCGGTCAGCAGGAGACCGAGACGATGACGACCGACCCGCAGTCCGCGGTGGGCCAGGAGAAGCCGGTGACCGCCGGGCACGGCCAGGAGAGCCCACCCGCGTGGGACCCGCTGGGCGCGGCCCCGTTCGCGTGGGACCTGCCGGAGCCCGCCGCGCCCGTCGACGACGAGATCGAACCGCAGCCCAGGACGCGCTCCAAGATCACCGCCGTCACGGTGGCCGTGAGCATCATCGTCGCGGGCGTCATGGGCCTCGGGGTGATGGACGGCTGGGTGCCCGACCACGTGGCCGCCGGTGCGGTGACCGCGGTGCTGGCCGCCGGCCTGATCGTCGGCGCGTTCCGCAGGGGCGGCAAGGGCCTGGTGCTGCTGGCCGTCCCGGCGATCGCGGCGACCGTCACGCTGGCCAACGACGCGAGCTGGCGCGACTACCAGCGCAGCTACCCGCAGCACTACAACGCCGACAGCTACTACGACAACAGCAGCAACTACTACGGCACCCAGACCTGGACCCCGCGCACCTGGGAAGAGGTCAAGCGGGGCAGCGACCTCGCCAGCGGCGCCACGCCCAGCACCGGCTCGTTCATGCTGAAGCAGGGAACGGCGCGGCTGGACCTCAGCCAGCTGCCCCCGCCGCCGGACGGAGAGCAGATCGACATCCGGGTCTGGGTGGACCAGGGCACCCTGTACGTGACGCTGCCGAAGAACGACACCGACGTCGACATCACCTGCTTCGCCAAGAGCGGCACGGTGAACTGCCTGGACCAGATGGGGCGCGGCAGCGACGTGCGCAGAGCGGCGGTCAGCCGCGGTGCGGACAACGCCGTCGGCGGTGGCCGGATCACGCTGGACGCCTCGACCCGGTACGGAAAGGTGGAGGTCACGCAATGACCGACGAACAGCAGGCGCAGGGCGGCGAGACGCCCTCGCGCAAGGGCTTCAGCGTGGTGGTCTTCCTGGTCGGCCTGGTCGCGGTGTGGGCGGCGATCTACGGCTTCACCAAGGGCGAGATCATGGAGATCATCCAGCCGAACTGGCTGCTGGCCGGGGCCGCCGTGCTGGTCGGCTCGCTGATGCTGATCAACACGTTGCGGCCGCAGCGCAAACGGTGAGGCGAGGGCACAACCCGGGCACAACGAGTGCGTGGTGCCGTCGGATGGGTGTACAACCCTCCGGCGGCACTTTCGCATACGCTGCCTGAATCGAACCGCCCGATGGGGGTGACCGAGCTGTCCAGCACAACGCGAGGGAGCAGTCGGCCGACGTTGGAGGACGTGGCCAACGCCGCGGGTGTCTCCAGGGCGACCGTCTCCAGGGTGATCAACTCCTCCCCCAAGGTGAGCCCGGAGGTGCGCGAGACCGTGCACGCCGCGGTGCGCAAGCTCGGCTACATCCCCAACCGGGCGGCGCGCACCCTGGTCACCCGGCGCACCGACGCCATCGCGCTGGTGCTCTCCGAGCCGGACAACAAGTTCTTCGCCGACCCGTACTTCGCCACCGTCGTCCGCGGCGCGGCCACCGAACTGTCCGCTTTGGACGTCCAGCTGGTGCTGATGCTGGCCGACCAGGGCGAGGACAGCGGGCGCATCCTGCGCTTCCTCTCCGGCGGGCACGTCGACGGCGCGCTGGTGCTCGCCCCGCACCGGGACGACCCGCTGCCCGCGCAGATCGCGCGGCTGCCGCTGCCGTCGGTCTTCGGCGGCAAGCCGTGGCTGCCGGAGACCGAGGTGCATGCGGTGGACAACGACAACGTCGCGGGCGGCAGGGCCGCGACGGAGCACCTGCTCGGTCTGGGCAGGCGCACCGTGGTCAGCGTGCTCGGCCCGGCCGACGAGCAGTCCGCGCGGGACCGGCTGCAGGGCTGGCAGGAGGCGGTCGGGGCGGACGCGGCGCGCACCGAGGCGTGGACTGCCCAGGGCGACTTCACCCAGGAGGGCGGTGAGCGCGCGATGCGGGAGCTGCTGGAGCGCGTGCCGGACCTGGACGCGGTCTTCGTGGCCAGTGACCTGATGGCGGTGGGCGCGCTGCACGCGCTGCGAACCGCGGGCAAGCGGGTGCCGGAGGACGTCGCGGTGGTCGGCTTCGACGACCAGCCGACGATCGCGCCCTACACCGACCCGCCACTGACCTCCGTCAAGCAGGACTCCGCGGAGCAGATGCGCACGATGGTGCAGCGGCTGTTCCAGCTGCTCGGCGGAGAGGACCTCGCGCCCGGCCGCGAGGTGCTCCCCGTCGAGCTCGTCCACCGCGGTTCCGCATAACTCAAATATGGCCTGACCTGGCCTTTTGCCCTTTCCGGGACTACAATGGACAGACAGTCCGAGGGGGCGAATGAACCGCGATATCCGCACTGTCGACGACGTGCTGAGGCTGTTGGACGACCTTTCCGCGCCGGAGGCCGACTCCTCTTGGTGGGACCGCTTCTACGAAGACCGCTCCAGACCGGTGCCGTTCTTCGTGGCGAAGCCGGACGAGAACCTGGTTTCCTACCTCGACCGCGGCCTCATCAAGCCGTGCCGCGTGCTCGACCTGGGTTGTGGACCCGGGCGCAACGCCGTTCACCTCGCCGAGGCGGGCTTCGACGTGACCGCCGTGGACCTGTCCCCCGCGGCCATCGCCTGGGGTGAGGAACGGGCGCGGGAGGCGGGTGTCGAGATCGAGTTCCACTGCGGCGACGCCTTCACCGACACCGCGCTCGGCCAGTACGACCTGGTCTACGACTCGGGGTGCTTCCACCACCTGGCACCGCACCGCCGGATCAGCTACCTCGGGCTGCTGGACCGCGTTCTCGCACCCGGTTGCCTGTTCGGCCTCGCGTGCTTCGCGGTCGGCGGCGGCTCCGAGGTCTCCGACGCCGAGTTCTACCGCCGCTCCGATCCCCAGGGCGGCCTCGCCTACACACCGGAGTCCCTGCGCTGGATCTTCGCCCACCTCACCGAGGTGGAGCTGCGGCGCATGCGCGAGGAGCCACCGGAGTCACCGCGCTACGGCGTGCCTTTCCTGTGGACGGCGCTGTTCCGGGCCTAGCCGGACACGACCGCGGGCGGACCGGAAGGCCCGCCCGCGGCTCGCGATCACTCCCACTCGATGGTGCCCGGCGGCTTGCTGGTCACGTCGAGCACGACTCGGTTGACGTCGGCGACCTCGTTGGTGATGCGGGTGGAGATCCGCCCCAGGACGTCGTAGGGCAGCCGGGTCCAGTCCGCCGTCATGGCGTCCTCGCTGGAGACCGGGCGCAGCACCACGGGGTGGCCGTAGGTGCGGCCGTCGCCCTGGACACCGACCGAGCGCACGTCGGCGAGCAGCACCACGGGGCACTGCCAGATGTCGCGGTCCAGGTTCGCCGCGGTCAGCTCCTCGCGGGCGATCGAGTCGGCCGCGCGCAGGATCTCCAGGTTGTGCGCGGTGACCTCGCCGATGATCCGGATGCCGAGGCCCGGCCCCGGGAAGGGCTGGCGGTGCACGATCGTCTCGGGCAGGCCGAGCTCGAGGCCGACCCGGCGCACCTCGTCCTTGAACAGCGAGCGCAGCGGCTCGACCAGGTCGAACTTGAGGTCGTCCGGCAGGCCGCCGACGTTGTGGTGGCTCTTGATGTTCGCGGCACCCGCACCGCCGCCGGACTCCACCACGTCCGGGTAGAGGGTGCCCTGCACCAGGTAGTCGAAGTGCTCGCCGGACTCCCCCGCCTCGGCCTGCAGGTCGCGCGCGGCCTGCTCGAAGACGCGGATGAACTCACGGCCGATGATCTTGCGCTTCTCCTCGGGGTCGGTCACCCCGGCCAGCGCGCCGAGGAAACGGTCCTTGGCGTCCACGGTCACCAGGCGCACACCGGTCGCGGCGACGAAGTCGCGTTCCACCTGGGTGCGCTCCCCCGCCCTGAGCAGGCCGTGGTCGACGAAGACGCAGGTCAGCCGGTCACCGATGGCGCGGTGCACCAGGGCGGCGGCCACGGCGGAGTCCACACCGCCGGAGAGCGCGCAGATCGCCCTGCCGGTCTCGCCGATCTGGGCCCGCACCGCGGCGACCGAATCGTCCACAATGGACGAAGTGGTCCACTGCGGACGGATGCCCGCGACCTCGTGCAGGAAACGGCGCAGCACCTCCTGGCCGTGCGGGGAGTGCAGGACCTCCGGGTGGTACTGCACACCGGCGAAGCGGCGGGCCGGGTCCTCGAAGGCGGCGACCGGGGCACCCGCACTGGTCGCCGTGACGGTGAAGCCCTCGGGCGCCTTGGTGACGCAGTCACCGTGGCTCATCCACACCGGGTGCCCGGCGGGCAGCTCGTGGTGCAGCGTGCCGCCGTCGCCGACGACGGAGAGGTCGGTGCGGCCGTACTCGCGGGTGCCGGTGTGCTCGACCCCGCCGTCCAGCGCGCGGGCCATGGCCTGGAAGCCGTAGCAGATGCCGAAGACGGGCACGTTCTGCTCGAACAGTGCCGGGTCGACCTGCGGGGCGCCCTCGGCGTAGACGCTGGAGGGGCCGCCGGAGAGGACGATCGCGGCGGGCTCGCGGGCGGCCATCTCGCTGACCGGCATCGTGTGCGGCACGACCTCGGAGTAGACCTGTGCCTCGCGCACCCGCCGCGCGATCAGCTGGGCGTACTGCGCCCCGAAGTCGACGACGAGCACGGGACGCTGGTTGCTGCTGGGCACGTCGGGGATACCTCCTGGTCACGGACGCACGACGGGACTCCATCGTCTCAGCCCGCCCCCCGGGTGGCCTAATCGGGCAGGGCACCGTGTGACCAGAAGATCACCTGTCGGGGGTACCGGGCGGGGCATACCGTGTGCCCATGACTGCCGACGACGCGATGACCGCCGTGACCCCCGCTCCGCGCCAGTTCTGGATCGCCGGCCGATCCGCGACGGGCACGGGTGTGACGGTGGTCCGGCACCCCTACGACGGCTCCGAGGTCGCGTCGGTCTCGGTCCCGGGCGAGGAGCAGGTCGAGCGGGCCGTCTCCGCCGCCGCCGACGTCGCGGCAGCCTTCCGCGGCACGCCCGCGCACGAGCGGGCGGGCGCGCTGGAGCACGTGGCGAAGCGCCTCGTCGAGCGCACCGAGGAGATCGCCGAGGTGATCACCGCGGAGAACGGCAAGCCGTTGCGGTGGGCGCGGTTGGAGGTCGCCCGCGCCGCCAACACCTTCCGCTTCGCCGCCGAGGAGGCCAGGCGCTTCACCGGCGAGCTGATGCGGCTGGACACCGATCCCGCGGCGGAGGGCCGGATGGCGATGGTGCGGCGCGTCCCGCGCGGGCCCGTGCTCGGCATCGCGCCGTTCAACTTCCCGCTGAACCTGGTGGCGCACAAGGTCGCCCCCGCGCTCGCCGTGGGCGCCCCGGTGATCATCAAGCCCGCGCCGCGCACCCCGCTGTCGGCGTTGCTGCTCGGCGAACTGCTGGCCGAGACCAAGCTGCCCGAGGGCGCGTTCTCGGTGCTGCCGATCGGCAACGAGGCCACGATGGAGCTGGTGCGCGACCCGCGGCTGCCGGTGGTGTCGTTCACCGGCTCCGGACCGGTCGGCTGGTCGATCATGGACGCCGCACCGCGCAAGCACGTCGTGCTGGAGCTGGGCGGCAACGGCGCGGCAGTGGTCTGCGGCGACTGGACGGACCTCGACTTCGCCGCGCAGCGGATCGCGCTGTTCTCCAACTACCAGGCGGGCCAGTCCTGCATCGCGGTGCAGCGGGTGATCGTGGACCGATCGATCGCCGACGACTTCACCGCCCGCCTGGTCGAGGCGGTGCGCGAGCTGCGGACCGGCAACCCGCACGACCCCGAGGTGGAGGTCGGCCCGCTGGTCGACGAGGCCGCGGCGGAGCGGGTCGAGGAGTGGATCAACGAGGCGACTGCGGCGGGCGCGAAGGTGCTCGTCGGCGGTGAGCGCGAGGGCGCGACGGTGGCCCCCACGGTGCTCGTCGACGTGCCCTCGGACGCCAAGGTCTGGGCGGAGGAGATCTTCGGCCCGGTGCTCGCGGTCTCCGTGGCCGAGGGCGTCGACGATGCGTTCGCGCAGGTCAACGCGTCCGCATACGGCCTGCAGGCCGGGGTGTTCACCCGGGACGTGCAGGTGGCCTTCCGCGCGGCGGCGGAGCTGGAGGTCGGCGGCGTGATCATCGGCGACGTGCCGTCCTACCGCGCGGACCAGATGCCCTACGGCGGTGTGAAGTCCTCCGGATTCGGCAGGGAGGGCGTCTCCTCGACGATGGACGACTTCACCGAGGAGAAGGTCATGGTGCTCACCGGCATCCGGTTGTAGCTCACCGGGTGCGCAGGCCCTGGGCGAAGGCGAACACCCCGTCCGGGTCGTAGAGGTTGGCGACCTGGCGCAGGCGGTTGAGGTTGTTGCCGTAGTACGCCTGCGGCCAGTCGCGCTGCGCCGGGTCGATGTAGTTCACGTACGCGCCGCGCCCGACCTGCTCGGCGATGTCCCGCTGCGCCCTGTCCACCTGGGACGCCGCCGAGCGGTGCTGACCGGCCTCGGTGTCCGCGTAGACCTGCACCGTGGCCAGCGCGGCACGGTGCGGGAACGCGGTCTCCCTCGCGTCCACTGTGGACACAGCACCGCCGAGCGGGTCGAACAGCAGGTCCATGTCCGGGCGGTCGTTCACCAGTGCCGCAAGGGTTCCCGGCTCGTTCATCCGCTTCTCCAGCACGCGCGAGGAGGCGACGAAACCCGTCCTGCCCGAGCTCCCGGCGAAGTGCCGCATCGCCGCGAGGTAGTTCATCGTCCGCACGTTCCGGTCGGCCACGCGCGCCCCGGTGCGCCGGGCGAACTGGGTCAGCATCGTGTTCGCCCGCGCGGAGGCACCGACGTAGCAGCCGCTCACCCGGGCCTTCGGCGGACTGCCGCCCTCGACCACGCAGTTCGCCCACAGCTCGGCCGGCGCCTCGGCGATCCAGTCCTGCCAGGCACCGAGCACCTCGGCCGCCGAGCCCGCCGCGAACTCCACGTGGAACACGGTGAGCTGGGCCGGAGCCGCCTCGGTGCTGAACTCGAAGGACGTCACGATGCCGAAGTTGCCGCCTCCTCCGCCGCGCAGCGCCCAGTGCAGGTCCGCGTCCCCGTCCGCCGACGCGGTGCGCGCGACCCCGTCCGCGGTGACGATCCGCGCTGACACCAGGTGATCGGCGGTGAGGCCGAACTTGCGGGTCAGCACGCCGAGACCGCCGCCGAGCGCGAGCCCGGCGATGCCGACGGTGGGGCACGTCCCCGCAGGCAGGCAACGGCCTTTCGCGGCGAGCGCGGAGTAGACGTCGGCGAGCCGGGCGCCCGCTCCGATCTCCGCGATCCCGTCGTCGCGGACCTCGACCGAGCTCAGCGAGCGGAGATCGACGACCAGGGCGCGGTCGGGACAGCTGTACCCGGCGTAGCTGTGCCCGCCGCTGCGCGCGGCGATCGGGATGTGGGAGCGGCGAGCCATGTCGATGCACGTCTGCACGTCCTCGACACCGCGCACCTGGGCCACCGCCGCGGGCGAGGTCTTCGTCAGCGCGGTGTTGAACGGCCGCGCCGCGTCGTAACCGGGCTGCCCGGGTCGCGCGAGCGGGCCCTTCAGCCGCGACTTCAGGGTGTCCCAGTCCGGCGGGACCGCGGTCGTGGTGCTCGGCGGGGCCGTCGTCGTGGGTGTGGCAGCGGGTGTCGTCGTGTTCGTCGGTCCGCCGTCGCCGCAGGCTGTCAGCAGCGCAAACGCGCCGAGCCCACCCGCGGTGCGCAGAAAGTTCCGACGATCAACGGCAGACACCCGGATCACCTCCGAGAAAGCGGTCATCCGACCGCGACACGAGAACCGCCAACGAGAAGGTCGGCGTCAGGGCGAACTATTCACCATCCTGAAGCCCGACGCAGCGCACTGACCAACGCCGCGCCGAGGTAGCCGTCCCGGAAAAGAGCGGCAAGGTGCCCGTCCGGCCGAACCAGTGCCGCGGAGCCCGGCGAAACGCGAAGAGCGTCCGCGAGCGCGCCGTTGTCGTCGGCCTCCTCGAGGGACTGCACCTGCACCGGCGGGCCGTCCACGGGGAGCCGGACCGGGATGTCCAGCGTCAGGAGCGTGAAGACCGGACCGAACGTCGGTCGCAACCGCCCGCCCCCGGCCAGCGGCGCGTCCGGGCACAGCACGCCGGGCAACGGCGGTCTCGGGACACCGGGCTCCCTCGGGAACGCGGCGACCTCGGTCGGTTGCGCGGGCGTGGTCAGCGGGGAGTCGAGGTAGTAGTAGGGCTCCGCGAGCTTGCCGGAGTCGATCCAACTCCGCGCGCCGGGGTCGTCGACGCTGCGCCGCAGCACCTCGTTGCGGTAGGCCCGGTCGGCCGCCGTGCGGGGCACGAGGAAGCGCATCGTGTCGCCGGTGACGCGCAGGTTCTCCTGCGCAGCCGCGCGCCGCTCCACGTTGTAGGAGTGCAGCAACGCGGGCCCGGCCCAGCCCTGCCGGTCGAAGGCGATCTTCCAGGCGGCGTTCTCCGCGTCCTGCGCGCCGGAGTTGAGCCCCCGCGCGCCGAACGGGCTCATCACGTGCGCGGCGTCGCCCGCGAGCAGCACCCGGCCGACCCGCATCGTCGGGACGCAGCGCTGGTGGAACCGGTAGGCCGAGGCCCACACGATCTCGAAGTCCTTGTCGCCCACCACTTTCCGGATGCGCTCGGTCAGTCCGCCGTTGGCGTCCTCCGCCGCGAGGTCGAACTCCTCCGGCACCTGCCAGTCGATCCGCCAGACCCGGCCGGGCTGCGGGTGCATCAGCACCTGGCGGCCGGGGTTCCACTCCGGGTCGAAGAAGAAGCGGCGCTCCGGCGGCAGGTCGAGGTCCGCCTTGATGTCGGCGATCAGGAACTTGTCCGGGAACGAGTGGCCGCGAAAGGGCAGCCGCAGCAGCCTGCGGACCGTGGAGTGCGGCCCGTCAGCGGCGATGCAGTGCGTGCCGCGCACGGTGACCAGGCCGTCCGACGGCGACGTCCTGGAGACGGTGGCGGCGCGGACGGTCACGCCCTCCTCGTCCTGGTCGATCTCGACCACCTGGTGCCCGCAGCGCAGGTCCACCAGGGGCTCCTCGGCCACCCGCTCCAGCAGCATCCGCTCCAGATCGGGTTGCGGCAGGTTCACGAACGGCGGGAACGCGCTGCCCTCCGGGTGCGGCAGCTCCAGCGTCAGCAGCTCGTGCTCGCGGTAGTAGGTGCGCCCCAGGTACCAGGTCACGCCCTCGCGCGCGGCGCGTGCGCCGATGCCGATCCGCTCGAGCAGGTCGAGCACGTCGCGCTGGATGCAGATGGACCTGCTGCCCACCGGCGAGTGCTCCGGCAACGCCTCCAGCACCACGGTCGGCACACCCGCCCTGGCCAGCAGCAGCGCGCCAATGAGACCGACGGGGCCACCCCCGACGACGACTACCGGCTCGTCCTGGCTCATCCCCGGTCCTGCAACAGCGCCCAGACCTCGCGGTCGCGTTCCGGTGTCCAGATCCGGGGGTCCACGATGCCGTCCAGCTCGTCCCAGAAGCGCTGCACGTCGAACGGCAGGCAGTGCTCGAAGATCGGCCACTTCCCGTACGTCGGTTCCAGTGCCTGGTGCGCCGCGTCGAAGGCCGTCCGGACGTCCCCGCCCGCTGCGTGCACGGGCTCGACCGCGGCGATCAAGGTCAGCAGGAAGCACTTGGTCTGCTCGATCGCCGCCTCGACGTTCTCCGCGCCGTGCACGACGGCCCCTCGGCCGCCGACCAGGACCTCCGCGCCCAGTGCCGCGATCCCGTCCAAGGTTCTGAGCCAGTCCTTGTGGTAGGCGTCGCCGGTGTAGAGCGCCGCCTCCGACTCCACGAGATCACCCGCGAAGAGGATCTTGCGATCGGGCAGCCACGCGTAGACGTCGCCCTTCGTGTGCCCGCGTCCGGCGTGGCCGAGCACGAGGTCTCCGCGATCACCGCCGAGCGCGAGCGAGATCTGCGCGGAGAAGGTGATCGTCGGCCAGGTCAGCCCCGGGATGGAGCCGGGTTCCTTGAAGAGCCTCGGCATCCTGGCGTGTTCGCTGGCCCAGTCCTGCTCACCGCGCTCGCCGATCAGCGCGCGGGTCTCGGCGTGCATGATGATCTCCGCGGCCCCGAAGGCACTGGCGCCGAGCGTGCGCACCGCGTGGTAGTGGCTGAGCACCAGGTGCCTGACCGGCTTGTCGGTGTGCTCGCGCAACGCGGTCAGCCAGTCCGCCGCCGCCACCGGGGTGGCCCTGGCGTCGAAGCAGACGACGTGGTCCTCGCCCTCGATGGCCCCGACGTTGGGGTCGCCCTCGGAGGTGAAGGCGTACACGCCGTCGGCGAGCACCTCCAGCGTCTCGGCTTTGGGCGCGGTGTCGGCGCTGGATGCGAACGGCTTGGCCACCCCACTACTGTGCCAGCGATCACGGCGCGTGGGAACTCCGCTACCCGGAGGAAGCGTGCCGGGTGGGATCGGAGTGGCGCACCTCGACGACGGGAAGCCGCAGCGCCCCCGGTGCCGAGGCCGGGACGGCGGGCTTCCGGGGCGCCACCGGACCGACCCGCCGGTAGCCGGCGCCCTGCTCGGGACGGGTGTCCGCCTCGCCCTTGTTCGGCCACATCGACAACGCCCGCTCGGCCTGCGCGGTGATCGTCAGCGACGGGTTCACGCCGAGGTTCGCGGTGATCGCCGAGCCGTCCACGACCGACAGGGTCGGGTAGTTGTGCACCCGGTGGTAGGGATCGATCACCCCGCGGCCGGCGTCCTCGGAGATCACGCAGCCGCCGATGAAGTGCGCCGTCAGCGGGATGTCGAAGATCTCCGTCCAGGTGCCGCCTGCGATCCCGCCGATGTGCCCGGCGACCCGTTCGGCCGCCTCCGCGCCCTGCGGGATCCACGTCGGGTTCGGCGCGCCCTCGTTCTGCACGGAGGTCAGCCAGCGCCTGCCGAAGGCGCGCTTGGTGCGCGTGGTGATCGAGTTGTCCAGGGCCTGCATGACCAGCAGGATCACCGTCCGCTGGCTCCACTTCCGGACGGAGAGGTTGCGCAGCGCCTTGAGCGGGTGCCTGCTCATCTCCTTGAGCAGCTGCTTCCACCTCGGCGTCGGCAGGTCGCCGTTGGTGGCCAGGGTCTGCAGCAGCCCCATGGCGTTGCTGCCCTTGCCGTAGCGGACCGGCTCGATGTGCGTGCGGTCGTCGGGGTGGAACGACGAGGTGATCGCCACGCCCTCGCTGAAGTCCGACTCCGGGTCCACGCGGTCCGCCCGCGCACCGAGAATCGCCTCGGAGTTGGTCCTGGTCAGCTCGCCGATCCGCGGCGAGAGCTCGGGCAGCGCGCCGGAGTCCCGCATGCTGTGCAACAGCTTCTGCGTGCCCCAGGTCCCCGCTGCGAGCACGACCTGTCCCGCTCGCAGCACCCTCCTGCGCTTGTCCAGCCAGGCGCCGGTGCGCTCGGTGTGGACGGTCCAGCTGCCGTCGGAGCGCTGGTGCAACCCGGTCACCGTGGTCAGCGGCAGCACCTTCGCCCCGGCCCGCTCTGCGAGGTACAGGTAGTTCTTGACCAGCGTGTTCTTCGCGCCGACCCGGCAGCCCGTCATGCACGAACCGCATTCCGTGCAGCCGGTGCGCGCCGGTCCGGCCCCGCCGAAGTACGGGTCCGGCACGGGCTTGCCCGGCTCGTCGAAGAACACCCCGACCGGTGTGGCGTGGTAGGTCTCGCCGACCCCCATCTCCTCGGCGACCTTCCTGATCACCTTGTCGGCCGGGGTGTCCGTGGGGTTGGTGACCACGCCGAGCATCCGGCTCGCCTGGTCGTAGAACGGCGAGAGCTCGGCCTCCCAGTCGGTGATGTGCGCCCACTGCCGGTCGGCGAAGAACGGTCGGAGGGGCCGGTAGAGCGTGTTGGCGTAGTTCAGCGACCCGCCGCCGACCCCGGCTCCGGCGAGCACGAGCACGTTGCGGAGCAGGTGGATGCGCTGCACCCCGTAGCAGCCCAGCTTCGGCGCCCACAGGAACCGCCGCAGGTCCCACGAGGTGCGCGCGAACTCGTCGTCGGCGAAACGGCGCCCGGCCTCCAGCACCGCGACCCGGTAACCCTTCTCCACCAGCCGCAGGGCGGCCACGCTGCCGCCGAACCCCGAACCCACGACGACCACGTCGAAGTCCAGGTCGGCGCACTTGTTACTCGCCAGTCGGGTCATGCACTGGAGGTTAGGCCGAACCCCCGTGCGCCGACTAGAGGGTGTTACCGCCGGTAACGATAAAGACCTCGAACGCCGACGGGTGCGCTCAGGTCAGGGCGGTGAGCAGGGCGACGGCCAGGAACAGCAGCGGCGCGGCCACCAGGCCCCAGCCGACCAGCTGCCCCTGTTCCTCGTTGGTGCGCTTGGGGGTCAACCGCTGCTTCGTGCTCTTGCTGAACAGCCCGAGGAGCCCGGCGAGCATCATCACGGCCAGGATCAGCAGCGGGCCGAACACGATGATCCCCGGCACGGCCGCCTGGCCGGCGTCGAGGCCGTAGTCGAAGGCGGGGTGCGCGCGCTGCGGCACCCCGGCTCCCATCATCATCAGCGCGAGCGCCAGCCAGACCGTGTTGACCACGACCCAGGCCAGCTTGCCCCGGTAGCCCAGGAACGGCTCGTACAGCACGTAGACGCCCAGCGCGATCAGCGCGCCGCCGCCGGGCAGCCAGCCGAACACCACCGCCATCGGCACGTTGCCACCGACGATCTTGTCCAGCGCGGTGAAGTACGCGGGCACCACCCAGATGCGGGCGATCGCGAGCCCGGTGAGCAGCAGCACCAGGCCGATCACCTTGGGCCACTGCGGCTTGCGCCCCATCCAGGCGGCGAACTTCCCGAACGGCGTCACCGGCTTGGGCTTGGCCGCCTGCTCCTGGCGCTTGCGCCTGGCCACGGGCTACCGCCGGACCGTGAGGCCGACCTTCTGGAACTCCTTCAGATCCGAGTAGCCGGTCTTCGCCATCGCCCTGCGCAGCGCCCCGAACAGGTTGACCGTGCCGAACGGGTTGGAGGACGGCCCGAACAGCAGGGTCTCCAGGTCGTAGCTGGAGCCGGAGAACCCGAAGACGTCGCTGCGCGGCAGTGACGGGTGCGCGGCCGCGGCGGTCCAGTAGAAGCCCTGGCCGGGCGCCTCGTCGGCGTTGGTCAGCGACTCGCCGAGCATCACGGCGTCGGCGCCGCAGGCGATCGCCTTGGCGATGTCACCGGAGTGCTTCATCGAGCCGTCGGCGATGATGTGCACGTAGCGGCCACCGGTCTCGTCCAGGTAGTCGCGGCGGGCCGCGGCGGCGTCCGCGATCGCCGACGCCATCGGCACCCCGATGCCCAGGACCTGGTTCGTGGTGGTGGCGTGCGACTCGCCGAAGCCGACGATCACCCCGGCCGCGCCGGTGCGCATGAGGTGCATGGCGGTGCGGTAGTCCCCGGCGCCACCGGCGATCACCGGAACGTCGAGGTCGGCGATGAAGCGCTTGAGGTTCAGCGGCTCACCGTCGCGCTCGACGTGCTCGGCGGAGATGATCGTGCCCTGCAGGATCAGGATCTCCACACCCGCGGCCAGCAGGTCCGGGGTCAGCTCCTGCGCGTGCTGCGGGCTGACCCGGGCCGCGACGGTGACGCCGGACTCGCGGACCGTGCGGATCGCCTCGGTGAGCAGGTCCACCCGCAGCGGGGCGGCGTGCAGCTCCTGCAGCAGCTTGACCGCGGCGTCGCCGTCCTCCTCCTCGGCCGCCTGGACCACCCGGAGCAGCGCCTCCTCGGGGTCGGCGTGCCGCGCCCACAGGCCCTCGGCGTTGAGCACCCCGAGCCCGCCCAGCTCGCCGACGCGCACCGCGGTGCCCGGCGAGACGATGGCGTCCGTCGGGTGGGTGATCAGCGGGATCTCGAAGCGGTAGGCATCGATCTGCCAGGCGAGCGACACGTCCTTTGAGGACCGGGTGCGCCGCGAAGGAACGATCTCCACGTCGTCCAGACCGTAGGCCCGCATGGCCGTCCGGTTCATCCCGATCTCGACAAGATCCCGCACGTCAGTCCTTTCTCAGCCAGGAGCAGGGGGTCACCGGGTGGTGTAGTTGGGCGCTTCCACCGTCATGGTGATGTCGTGCGGGTGGCTCTCCTTCAGCCCGGCGGCGGTGATCCGCACCAGCTGGGCCTGCTGGAGCTCGGCGATGCCCGCCGAACCGGTGTAGCCCATGGCCGAGCGCAGACCGCCGACGAGCTGGTGCACGACCTGGGACAGCGGCCCGCGGAACGGGATGCGGCCCTCGATGCCCTCGGGGACGAGCTTGTCCTCGGAGAGCACGTCGTCCTGGAAGTAGCGGTCCTTGGAGTAGGACTTCGCCTGGCCCCTCGACTGCATGGCACCGAGCGATCCCATGCCGCGGTAGGTCTTGAACTGCTTGCCGTTGACCAGGATCAGGTCACCCGGCGATTCGGCGGTGCCCGCGAGCAGGCTGCCCAGCATGACCGTGCTGGCCCCGGCCGCGATGGCCTTGGCGATGTCCCCGGAGTACTGGATGCCGCCGTCGCCGATCAGCGGGACGCCCGCCGCCTGGCACGCCTGGGCGGCCTCGTAGATCGCGGTGATCTGCGGCGCGCCGACGCCCGCGACCACGCGGGTGGTGCAGATGGAGCCCGGCCCGACGCCGACCTTGATCGCGTCGGCCCCCGCGTCGATCAGCGCCTGGGCGCCCGCACGGGTGGCCACGTTGCCGCCGACCACGTCGACGTTGTCGCCGAGCTCGCCCTTGAGCTTGGCCACCATCTCCAGCACGTTGCGCTGGTGGCCGTGCGCGCTGTCCACCACGATCACGTCGACGCCCGCCTCGTTGAGCAGCATCGCGCGCTGGTAGGACTCCTCACCGGTGCCGACCGCGGCACCGACCACGAGCCTGCCGTCCGGGTCCTTGGTGGCCAGCGGGTACTTCTCGGTCTTGACGAAGTCCTTGACGGTGATCAGCCCGCGCAGCCGGTTGTCGCCGTCCACCACCGGCAGCTTCTCGATCTTGTGCCTGCGCAGCAGGCCGAGCGCGGCCTCGGCCGAGACGCCGATCTGGGCGGTGACCAGCGGCCCCTTGGTCATCACCTCGTGCACCGGCTTGCTGTGGTCCATCTCGAACCGCATGTCGCGGTTGGTGATGATGCCGACCAGCTTGCCGTCGTCGTCGGTGACCGGGACGCCGGAGATGCGGAAGCGGGCGCACAGCGCGTCCACCTCGGCCAGGGTGTCGTCGGCCGAGCAGGTCACCGGGTCGGTCACCATGCCCGCCTCGGAGCGCTTGACCACCTCGACCTGCGCGGCCTGGTCGCCGGCGGCGATGTTGCGGTGCAGCACGCCCATGCCACCGGCGCGGGCCATGGCGATCGCCATCCGCGACTCGGTGACGGTGTCCATCGCCGAGGAGACCAGCGGGACGCGCAGCGTGATGTTGCGGGAGATCCGGGTGCTGGTGTCGACCTCGTTCGGCACCACGTCCGACGCGGCTGGCAGCAGCAGCACGTCGTCGAAGGTCAACCCGAGCATTGCGAACTTGGACGGAACGCCGTGAGCGGAGAGCTCGCTGGTCATGGCGGGTAGTAGACCTTCCTGCGGTACCGGTGCTGACGTGGGACTCCGGCCTGGTGGGATCAGAGGTCCATGCTAACCGCACCGCGCACGCGGGAATCGCACCGCCGCCGGTCACTCCCGTCACGTCCGGGGCCGTCCTGACACCGTTGTCAAGGGGCCGGGCAACCGCTCCCAGCCCGGAAGGCCCCTATAGCAGATTCCATCGGACCGCCGAGGGACGCCGAGCGGGCGGGGCGGGTACCGTGCCAGACGTGCCGCACGACGCCTTGCCCCCTGACCCGTTCGCGGGCGACCCGAACGACCCCGCTCGGGCGCTGGACGCGGTCCAGGAGGACCCGGCCGAGCCGCTGACCGAGCACGAACGTGCCGAGCTGCTCTCCGACCTCACCGATCTCGCCGTCTACCAGGCGCTGCTGGAACCGCGCGAGATCAGGGGCATCGTGGTCGACTGCGGGGACTGCAGCGAGCCGCACTACCACGACTGGGAGCTGCTGCGGGCGAGCCTGCACCAGCTGCTCAAGGACGGCAGGATGCGGCCGCACGAGCCCGCCTTCGACCCCGACCCCTCGGCGTATGTGACCTGGGAGTACTGCCGGGGCTTCGCCGACGGTGTGACCACGATCGAGAGCAGGCGCTAGAGCCGGGAAAAGACGAATCCCGCAGCACTCGAGGCGCTGCGGGATTCTCGTGCTGTCCGCTCAGCCGCCGGACGAGGGCCCGGCGACCGGCCCCGGTGGCTGCGGCTGACCGTGACCGGCCCTCGGGCTGCCCTCGGTGGGCGTGCCGTTGCCACCGGTGTTCGTCCCGCTGCCACCCGTTGTCGAGTCGGTGGTCGACGGGGTCGTCGTCACCGGCGGGGTGGTCGTGGTGGGCGGCGTCGTCGTGGTCGTCGGCGGCACCTGCGTGGTGGTGGTCGCCGAGGTGTGGGAGTTGCTCTGCGGCACTGTGGTCGGCGAAGGGTTCCCCGGGGTCGGCGACGGGGTCACCGAGGGGTTGTTCACCGGCGGCGGCGGAGGCGTCTGCGGGGACGAGGTCACCAGCTGCTTGACCAGGTTCTGGTGCTGGTCGATCAGCGCGGCGGCACCGTCCTCGGCCGCGACGACCTCCAGCTTCTTCACCGCGCGGGTCAGCGCGGCGGCCGCCTCGTTGTAGTTGCCGTGCCGCAGCGCCATCGCGGCCAGGTTGAGGTCGTCCTTGGCCGATGCGGCGTTCTCCACCGACCGGGTGTGCTCGGAGTAGAGGACCTTGGCCAGGCCCCAGAGCGCGTCACCGGGCTGGGCGTCGCGGGCGGCGAGGCCGACGCCGGTGAAGGCGATGGCCAGCACGGCGGCCGCGGAGGCCAGCGGGATCAGCAGGCGGTGCCGGGGCCTGCGCCGCGCCTTGGCGGCGTCGATGGTGGCCACGGCGGTGTCCAGGTCGACCAGCTCGCCGATGGACTCGGAGTCGACCTCCCTGCGCCAGGACAGCAGGAGGGCGGAGAGTTCGGGGTCGGCGATACCGCCGTTCACGGAGTCGGAGGAGCGCAGCGTGTCCAGCAGCGCGTCGTCCGCCTGCACCGCGACCAGGTCGAGTGGTTCGTTGTCACCGTTCTCGGCGGACCACGCGGTGTCCGAGGGGAGCACTGCGGAGGACCGCCGCTCCCGACCGATCCGGCGCACGGTCGGACCGTCCAGGTCGTCGTCCCGCTCAACCATTCTCAGTACACCTCCTCCGCCGCTAACGTCTTCCGCAACCTGGCCAGCGCGCGGTGCTGGGCGACCCGCACCGCACCGGGCGTGGAGCCCACGGCGTCCGCCGTCTCCTCCGCGGAGAGGCCGACGACCACCCGCAGCATCAGGATCTCCCGCTGCTTGGGCGGCAGCACCCGCATGATCTGCGCCATGCGCTCGGAGAGCTCACCCTGCATGGCCCGCTGCTCCGGTCCCGCGCCGGTCTCCGGGGAGTCCGGCACCTCCGAGACCGGTTCGGACCGGTTGCGCGCGGCCGAACGGTGCGCGTCCGCGACCTTGTGCGCGGCAATGCCGTACACGAAGGCCAGGAAGGGCCTTCCCTGGTCCCGGTAGTTCGGCAGCGCCGTCAGCACGGCGAGACACACCTCCTGGGCCACGTCGTCCGCGGAAGCGTACGACCGCTCTTGCCTTCCGACTCTGGCGCGGCAGTACCGCACCACAAGGGGACGGATAGCTGCCAGTAGGCGCTCGATCGCCTGGCGGTCGCCATCGAGCGAAGCACCTACAAGGGCGTCCAGCCCGTCCCCCATGTTGGTCATCGTTGAGAGCAGCCCAAGTGTTACGAGTTGGCGGACCGATAGTTGTTATTCGATAACCGGTTCCGCCGCTCCGGTCGCTTCTCACCGTACCCGGCGATCGGGCCGGTTCGGGGACGCGGGGCGGAATCGGTACCGGATCACAGTGATCCACCTGCGGAAACGAAGGGAGCCCGGCGCGCTGGCCGGGCTCCCCCCGTTGATGACGAGTGTCGCGAGGCGACGGCTGTGGTCAGGAGACCAGGCCGCGCCGGAAGCCGTGGGCGACCGCCTGGGCACGGTCACGGACGCCGAGCTTGCGGAACAAGCGGCGCGCGTGGGTCTTCACCGTGTCCTCGGACAGGTAGAGCTCGCGGCCGATCTGGCCGTTGCTCTTGCCCTGGCTCATCCCGCGCAGCACCTGGAGCTCCCGCTCGGTGAGCTGGACCCCCGGGTCGGAGGGCTGGCGCGGGGCCGGGACGGAGGTGCTGGCGAGCGTGTGCGCCAGCGCGGCGACCAGCTCCGGGCGCGAGGCGTCCCACCTCAGGTAGCCACGTGCCCCACCAGCGATGGCGGCCGCGATGCTTCCGGCGTCGTCAGGAGCGCCGAAAACGATCACGTTCGCCTGCGGGTGGGCGGAGACCAGGCGGCGAGTGGCTTCGACGCCCGTTGGCACAGCGCGCTGAGTGCCCACCAGGACGACGTCGACTGCCTGCCGTGAGAAGCGCGCGAGCAGCTCATCACCGTGAGCCACACAATCGATACGGCTCACACCGGGGACAGCCGACATCACGCGGGTGAGACCCTCCCGGACGCTACGCCGGTCATCACAGATCAGGACCGTCGTCACGGGAACCCCTTCCTACAGCCGAGTGACGTTCAACATCCCTATCGGACGCTGCGGGCCGAACCTTGACACGATCCGGTGCTTTATCCGTCAAGAAATTCGACCACTCCTTCGTGGCACTCCGGTCACTGGAACGGAGCAACCACGACGGTAGCCAAGGAGACCCGGGAATCAACCGCCATTGGGCAGCACCGGAACGGCCGATGACGTGGGACAATGCGCGTCGGGCCAGCTCATGCCAGTGATCCTGCTCGGCGGGCAGGGCTGTCGCCAGGACGAGGGCCGAGGGCCAGGCGAGTGGCGCAAGTCTCAGCGTCCACGTTCGGTCTACCACCTTTTGGAGCAGTGGCGCGGCCTCTGATGAGCCCAGCGTATTCAGGGCCACCCCGAGAACCAGCTCCGACTTGAGGTGGTGGCGTAACGAATCCGGGGGCGACAAAAGATGAAACCCTTTTTGAGCCTCATTCAGTGCACGCTCGGGCTCGCCCGCCGCCAGCGCCAGCTCGGCCGCCACCCAGCGCAACCTGAGCCGTCCGCGCCAGCCGAGCGGGCGGTCCCGGAAGGCTTCCTCCGCCCGGCCGTGCAGCTGCCGGGCGAGCGCGAGCCTGCCGAGGCCCAGTTCGTCGGCGGCCAGCCCGAGCCTCGCGTCCAGCTCGGCCCCCGCGGCGTCCACGTCGTCCGGGTCCGCCCGACCTGACGATCCGGCGCCGAGGATGAGCGCGAGCGCCCGCGCGTCGAGATCACGGGCCGGGCCGTGGCACCCGAGCTGGCGGTGGTGCGAGGCGAGGGTGCTCGCGGCCAACGAGGCGAACAGCGGATCGCTGCCCCGACCGTTGTGACCGTGGAGCAACGGAGCCAGTGCCGTCACGGCCGCCGCGTAGAGCCCCTGGCCGCCGAGCGCCACGCCCGCGAGCCACCGTCGCCGGGGGTCGGTGCTGCGGGCCGCCCCGTGCACGTCCGCATCAGGGTGGGCGCCGAACGCCGCGTCCCGGAGCGGGACCTCTGCCGGCTCAGACACCCGGCAGGACCGCGCGGAGGATGCGCTCGGTGCCGGAGCTCAGGTCGTCCAGGTACTGGACGTGCCGCGGCAGGTCGATCGCCGCCCAGCCCGGTCCGCCGACGAACAGCCGGGTCCGCTGCCGCGTCTTCGGCAGGGCGTCGAAGACCGAGGGGTCGGCGTTGCGCGGCAGGTGCGCCCAGAGCACGACCGCTGCGGGGGCGAGCCTGCGCGCCGCCGCGACGAGCGCGTCGATCGGCAGCGACGCGCCGAGCCTGCGCACGGAGACGCCGTTGAGCGCCAGGGAACAGGAAAGCGGGTAGAGCGGAAGGCTGTGCTGTTCTTCCGGGACGCACGCGAGCAGGACCGGGCGCGGGTTGCGCGGCGGCGGGGCCAGCGCGATCACGCGGCTGAGCGCCACGATGATCTCCTCGCTCAGCAGGCGTTCGATCTCGACGCCGACCCCGGCGTGCTCCCAGCGCTCCGCCAGCGCGCAGAGCACCGGCCGGATCACCTCGTCCCAGGTGGGCACGACCCCGTCCTCGGCGAGCGCCTTCGCGAGCACCTGCTGGATGGCGTCGGCGTCCATGGCCAGCGCCGCCCGGCTGAGCCCGCGCGCCGTGCGGCAGGCCCCCGGCAGCTTCAGCCCGCGTCCGCCCTGACGGCCCCGGGGTCCGATGCCCAGCGAGCCGCCGTCACCGCCACTGATCAACAGTGGCGGGTCGTCGTCCTCGAACTCGTAGTCCTCGGCCGCGCCGGAGCGGCCCCCGCTGACCAGCAGCTCCACTCCGACCGGGCGCGCGGCGGCCCGCTCGACGGACTGCGGCGCCGCGGGCAGCGGCACGCTCAACGCGTACCGGGCGGCGTCGGCGGGTGAGGCCCCGCGCAGCAGCGCCCGCTGCATCAGTTCCAGTCGCGCGATGTCCTTGGAGCCGTACCGGCGGTGCCTGCCGCTGGTGTGCCCGCTCGGCCCGAGGCCGTACCGGCGGTCCCACGTCCGCAGGGTCGCGGGGGCGACTCCGAGCCTGCTCGCAACGGCGGCGACGGTCAGCCGCGGCTCCTCGTGCCTGCCCGCGTGATCTTCGTCGACGAAGTCGCCGTGCCCGGCATGAAAGGCGGACCCGATGGGTACACCGCGCCCAGGCTGAGTCGTCACGACGCAAATGTTCCGGCTCCATCACCCGGTCGGCAACCCGGATCGTGCTCTCAAGGTCGTCACCAGGGGGCGCTTGGTCACCCGCAGTTGAACAAGGTATGACGCGAAAGGTTATTGAACAAGTTTTGACTCGGTTCTACGGTTGACCCAGCACCGTGCGGGAAAGACCAAGGCAGCACAACCCAGACTTTGGTGAGGAGGCGGTCGGCGATGGCGGACACTCGGCGACTTCCGGGGCCCAACGCGGACCTGTGGGACTGGCAGCTGGAAGGTTCGTGCCGCGGCATGGACAGCGCGTTCTTCTTCCACCCCGACGGTGAACGAGGACCAGCCCGCGCACGGCGCGAAGCCCGGGCGAAAGCGGTCTGCCAGCGCTGTCCCGTACTGGACATGTGCCGCAAGCACGCGCTCGCGGTGCAGGAGCCCTACGGCATCTGGGGCGGCATGTCGGAGTCGGAGCGCGAGACGATCATCAGTGCCCGCCGGCGCAAGATCGCGCTGGCGCCCACCGCCTGAAGCGGGAACGCAGCCTTCTCACCGGGCAGCAGAACAGACAGAAGAGGCCGGACGCTCGCAGCGTCCGGCCTCTTCTGTCTGTTACGACGAAACTACCGTCAGTGACGATGCCCGTGGCCGTGCCCGTGACCGGCGGCGGCCTCCGGGGCCTCCTCCTTCTTCTCCACGACGGCGCTCTCCGTGGTGAGCACCATCCTGGCGATGGAGGCGGCGTTGGCGACCGCGAAGCGGGTCACCTTCACCGGGTCGACCACGCCGTCGTCGATGAGGTCGCCGTAGGTGAGGTTCGCGGCGTTGAAGCCCTGGCCCCACTCCTGCTCGCGCACCCTGTGCACGACGACGGCGCCCTCGAGACCGGCGTTGGCCGCGATCCAGAACAGCGGGGAGGCCAGCGCCTCGCGCACGATGGCGACACCGGTCGCCTCGTCGCCCTCCAGGCCGAGGCCGTTGTCCAGCACCTTGGCCGCGTGCACCAGCGCGGAACCGCCGCCGGGCACGATGCCCTCCTCGACCGCGGCCCTGGTGGCGGCGACCGCGTCCTCGATGCGGTGCTTGCGCTCCTTGACCTCGGTCTCGGTGGCGGCACCGACCTTGATCACCGCGACGCCACCGGAGAGCTTGGCCAGCCGCTCCTGCAGCTTCTCGCGGTCCCAGTCGGAGTCGGTCTCGGCGATCTCGCGGCGGATCTGCTCGATCCGGGCGTCCACCTCGGCCTTGTCGCCGGCACCGTCGACGAAGGTGGTCGCGTCCTTGGTGACCACGACGCGGCGGACCTTGCCCAGCACGTCCAGGCCGGCCTCGGACAGCTTCAGCCCGACCTCCGGCGCGACGACCTTGCCGCCGGTGACGATGGCCAGGTCGTCCAGGAACGCCTTGCGGCGGTCGCCGAAGAACGGCGCCTTCACCGCGACGACGCGCAGGGTCTTGCGCACGGCGTTGACCACCAGGGTGGACAGCGCCTCGCCCTCGACGTCCTCGGCGACGATCAGCAGCGGCTTGCCCGCCTCGACGACCTTCTCCAGCACGGGGAGCAGGTCGGCGATCGCACTGATCTTGTCGCGGTGCAGCAGGACGAAGGCGTCCTCCAGCACGGCCTCCTGCGACTCGGCGTCGGTGACGAAGTGCGCCGAGATGAAGCCCTTGTCGAAGTCCAGACCCTCGGTGATGTCCAGCTCGGTGGTCAGCGTCGAGGACTCCTCGATGGTGATGACACCGTTCTCGCCGACCTTCTCCATGGCCTCGCCGAGCAGCGCGCCGATCGTCTCGTCCCGCGAGGAGACGGTGCCGACCTGCGCGATGTTGTCGCGGCCCTTCACCGGGGTGGCCTTGGCCTTGAGGGCCTCCACGACGGCGTCCGCCGCGGCCTCGATGCCCTTGCCCAGCGCGGTGGGGTTCGCGCCTGCGGCCACGTTGCGCAGGCCGACCCTGACCATGGCCTGGGCCAGCACGGTCGCGGTGGTGGTGCCGTCACCGGCGACGTCGTTGGTCTTGGTGGCGACGGTCTTGGCCAGCTGCGCGCCGAGGTTCTCGAACGCGTCGTCCAGCTCGACCTCGCGGGCGATGGTCACGCCGTCGTTGGTGACGGTCGGGCCACCGAACTTCTTGTCCAGCACGACGTGCCGACCGCGCGGACCGAGCGTCACCTTGACGACGTCGGCCAGCTGGTTGACACCCCGTTCGAGGGCGCGGCGGGCGTCCTCGTCGAAGCTGATCTGCTTGGGCATGTACCCGTCTCTCTCTTGCTTGTGACACGAGAACGCCCCGACAGCCCCTGGGGGCCGCCGGGGCGGTTACGCCTTAGTGCTGCGTCACTTCTCGATGACGGCCAGCACGTCGCGAGCCGAGAGGATCAGGTACTCCTCGCCGTTGTACTTGACCTCGGTGCCGCCGTACTTGGAGTAGATGACGGTGTCACCCACCTTGACGTCCAGCGGGACGCGGTTGCCCTTGTCGTCGATGCGACCGGGGCCCACGGCGAGGACAGCACCCTCCTGGGGCTTCTCCTTGGCGGTGTCGGGGATGACGATGCCAGAAGCCGTCGTCGTCTCCGCCTCGCTCGCCTGGACGACGATCTTGTCCTCAAGCGGCTTGATGTTCACCTTGACGTTCACGCTCGTCACGGTGTGACCTCCACGGGTCTTGTAAGCGTTGGCAGGTACCGACGGCACCTGCCACCCCGCCGTCGCGGGTGCCGGGGCAGGTCGGCGCCGTGCGACTAGCACTCTACCCATGAGAGTGCCAACGCTCAACGCAGGGCGGCAAAGACGGTGTCCGCACTGGTCAGGACGATGGGTTCCGGTGTCGCCCGAACAGTCCGGGTGTCGTTCTGGCCTCCGGCGCCCCGGCGCGGTGGGATTCGGCCATGCGAGAGATCTCCCGGCGCTCCGCTCTCCTCGGCGGCGTCACCGCCCTCGGCGCGGTCACCCTCGGCGGCGGGGCCACCGCCGCCCCCGCGAACCCGTTCACCCTCGGTGTCGCCTCGGGCGATCCGTCCCCCGACGGCGTGGTCCTGTGGACCCGGCTCGCCACCGCCCCGCTCGCCGAGGACGGCATGGGCGGGATGGGCACCCGCGCGGTCGAGGTCGAGTGGGAACTGGCCGACGACGAGCGCTTCACCAGGATCGTCCGGCGCGGGGCCGAGACCGCCGTCCCCGAGCTCGGGCACAGCGTGCACGTGGAGCTCGACGGGCTGCGTCCGGGACGCCGCTACTTCTACCGATTCCGCGCCAACGGGCACCTCTCCCCCGCCGGGCGGACGAGGACCGCACCGGCGGCGCGATCCCTCACCTCGCCGCTGACCATGTGCTTCGCGTCCTGCGCCCAGTACGAACACGGCTACTTCACGGCGTACCGGCACCTGGCCGAGGAGTCACCGGACCTGGTCCTGCACCTGGGCGACTACCAGTACGAGTACGCGCCCAACGTCTACGTGGCGCCGGGCGGGAACGTGCGGCACCACGTCGGCCCGGAGACCACGACGCTGGCGAACTACCGGCAGCGCTACGCCCAGTACAAGACCGACCTCGACCTCCAGGCGGCGCACGCGGCCGCGCCGTGGGTGGTGGTGCTCGACGACCACGAGGTGGAGAACAACTGGGCGAACCTCGTCCCGGAGCACCCTGATCCCGGCTTCGCACAGCGGCGGAAGGCGGCCTTCCAGGCCTACTACGAGAACATGCCGTTGCGCCGCTCCTCGCTGCCGACCGGGCCGGAGCTGCGGCTGTACCGCCGCATCGGCTGGGGCGGACTGGCCACCTTCCACATGCTCGACACCAGGCAGTACCGCGACGACCAGGCATGCGGCGACGGCAAGAAGACCTGCCCCGAGCGGTTCAACCCGAAGCGGACGATCACCGGCGCGGCGCAGGAGGCATGGCTGCTGGACGGGTTCCGCTCGTCGCGGGCGCGGTGGGACGTGCTCGGCCAGCAGGTGTTCTTCTCGCAGCTGGACCTCAAGCCCGGCGAGGGCGAGAAGAACGACATGGACGCCTGGGACGGCTACGCGGCCAACCGGGACCGGATCGTGGACGGGTGGACGTCGGCGGGGGTGCGCAACGCGGTCGTGCTGACCGGTGACGTGCACGCCGCGTGGGCGGGCAACGTGCACAAGCGGTGGAACGACCCCGAGTCGCCCTCGGTCGGGGTCGAGCTGGTGACGACCTCGATCAGCAGCGGTGGAGACGGTTCGGAAACGCGCGCGGACACCGAGGCGGTGTTGAAGGAGAACCCGCACATCCGGTTCTTCAACAACCGCCGTGGTTATGTGCGCACGAAGTTCACCCCGCACGAGGTCCTGGTGGACTACCGCGCCGTGCAGAAAGTGTCCACTCCCGGTGAGCCGGTGCGGACCAAGGCGTCGTTCCGCATCGTCGATCGGGTACCCCACATTTCCCCTCGCAGTTAGCCGATCGCCAGCGGGTTCCGCGGAGCTTCACGCGCGTGAAATACGGAAATAATTTCGGGGGCGGCGGCAGCAAGTTCTGCCCCGCTCCGTGTCCCGGCAGCTCGAAGTCCACGGGTTCCCCGGCGGCACGCTGAGCATCGACGCCGACGCGGTCAACGGCAGCGCTGTGTCACCGAATTCTGGGTCAACGAGCCGCCTCGTTCCCCGGTCTGCCATAACATGCCGTCCGGGAAAATCCGGGTAACGACAACAGAGGCCATGTGTGAACTCATACGACTACAGCGTGGGTGCCCGATGGCGAGAACAGGAAAGCCCTTCGCGGCAGCCGCGCTCGCGGTCGGAATCGCGTTCATGACGACACCCGCTGCGAGCGCGGGCGGCTATTCCAAGCGTTGTCCAGCTGAATCCGTCTGCCGTGTCGAGGGGCACGACTTCCCCGGCGGCACGCTCAGCATCGACGCCGACGCCATCGGCGGGCCCAACACGCGCGTGCGGATTCGGTACAAGGGCGACCACGCTCAGCGGTGCGTCGCCGAGTTCTGGGTGAACGACCCACCGCGCTCCTGGGTCTGCCACAACACGCACCCGGGGCACTACCGCGTGATCGTCGACGCGCCCGAGCGGCACGACGCGCTCGTTGTCGGGGCCCGCTGGTGAGCGTTCACCGAGAGGAGAGGCGATGAAGCTCGCGAGAACCCTTGCGACGGCCGCCCTCGCGCTGGGCATGGTCTTCGTCACCGTGCCCAGCGCGAGCGCCGGGGGCAAGAGCAGGACCTGCAACTCCACGGAGTACTGCGTTCTCAGCGGTAGCGGTTTCCCCGGCTACACGGGTCACGTGGACATCGACGCCATCGGCGGCGAGCACAACGCGCTCGTGCACTGGGTCTTCAAGACCGATCTCCGGCGGTGCGAGGGCGACGTCCGGATCGGCGACCCCGCCAGCTCGTGGACCTGCAAGAACATGTCGGCGCCCCACCCCGGCAACTACACCGTCATCGTGACGAGCGCCTACCGGTACGACCGGGTGAAGGTCGGGCTCCGCTGGTGAGCGCTCAGCTGCCGTAGACCAGCGGCAGCGACGTGTCCGCGGCGAGGGTGGCGGGCGAGGGCTTGGCCCCGCTCGCCACCACGTGCGCGCCCAGCGCCGCGATCATCGCGCCGTTGTCGGTGCACAGCCTCGGGCGCGGGATCCGCAGCGTGATGCCCGCCTCCGCGCAACGCTCCCTGGCCAGTGCACCGAGCCGCGAGTTGGCCGCGACACCGCCGGAGATGACCATGGTGTCCACGTCGTGCTCGCGGGCGGCGCGGATCGCCTTGGCGGTGAGCACGTCGGCCACCGCCTCCTGGAAGCTCGCCGCGACATCGGCGAGCGGGAGCTCGGCCCCGGTCGCCTCGTGCTTCTCCACCCACCGCGCGACGGCGGTCTTCAAGCCGGAGAAGGAGAAGTCGAACGGCGCGTCCCGCTGGCCGGTCAGCCCGCGCGGGAAGGCGATCGCGTGCGGGTTGCCCTGCTTGGCCAGCTTGTCGATGGGCGGGCCGCCCGGGTAGGGCAGGCCGAGGATCCTGGCGACCTTGTCGTAGGCCTCGCCCGCCGCGTCGTCGATGGTGGCGCCGATCTCGGTGATCTTCTCGGTCAGGCCCTCCACCAGCAGCAGCTGGCTGTGCCCGCCGGAGACCAGCAGGGCGAGGCAGCGCTGGGGCAGCGGGCCGTGCTCGATGGTGTCGGCGGCGACGTGGCCGGCGAGGTGGTTGACGCCGTAGAGCGGCTTGCCGGACGCGGTCGCGTACGCCTTCGCCGCGGCGACCCCGACCATCAGCGCCCCGGCCAGCCCGGGGCCCGCGGTCACCGCGATCGCGTCCACAGTGGACAGTTCGAGCTTCGCGGCGTCCAGCGCCCTGCGCATGGTCGGCGCCATCGCCTGCAGGTGGGCGCGACTGGCGATCTCGGGCACCACACCGCCGAAGCGGGCGTGCTCCTCGACGCTGGAGGCCACCTCGTCGGCGAGCAGGTCCAGCGTGCCGTCGGCGTTGCGGCGGACGATGCCGACACCGGTCTCGTCGCAGGAGGTCTCGATCCCGAGCACGATCATGACGTCTTCTTCCCCTCGCGCTCGGTCAACGACGGACGCCTCATGGTGTGGGCGTCCGCGCCCGAGGGCTGGTAGTAGCGCTTGCGGAGGCCGACGACCTCGAAGTCGTGCGCGGCGTAGAGCCCCTTCGCCGACTCGTTGTCCGTGCGGACCTCCAGGAAGGTCACGGCGTCGACGGCGTCGGCCCTGGCGAGCAGTTCGCGCAGCAGTGCCTTGCCGATGCCCTCGCCCTGCCGCTTGGCGTCCACGGCGATCGTGTGCACCTCGGCCTCGGCGTTGGGCGGCGCCCCGATCACCGCGAGCCCCGCGTAGCCGACCAGGTGCTCGTCCTCGTCGAAGGCGCCGATGTAGAAGTGCCCCGCGTCGATCTCGCTGACGAACATCCGCGCCGTCCACGGGTCCTCCCCGGCGAACAGCTCCCGCTCCAGCTCGGCGCAGCGCGGCACGTCCTTGCGCAACAGCGTGCCAAGCCGCACGGTCATGCCTGGCTCACCCGCTTCCGCGCGCCCGGCTCGACGGCGTCGGGCTGGCGCAGGTACAGCGGGGTCAGCGGCGCGGGCTCGGCACCGGAACGCAGTTCGTGGGCGGCCGCGCCGACGAGGCCCCCGGGCGTCGGGTACGTCGTGGGCAGCACAGTCAGGCCGAACAGCTCGGCGTGCTGCTGCGCGACGGGGCCGGACACCTCGGTCACGCCGATGTCCTCCAGCTCGTCGGCCAGCTTCGCCGCCAACGCCTCCGGCTTGTCCACGTGCGGACCCGCCACGCGCCAGCCCTGGTCGCAGTACACCGACCAGTAGACCTCGCGGCGGCGCGCGTCGGTGACCACGAGCAGCGAAGTCCGGAACGGCGTCGCGTACGCGATCGCGTCCAAAGTGGACACCGGGTGGACCGGGATGCCCAGCGCCTGGCCGAGCGCGGCTCCGGTGACCATGCCGACGCGCAGGCCGGTGAAGGGGCCGGGACCGGAGCCGCAGACGATCGCGTCGAGCTGGTCCAGCCGGACACCGGCCTCGTCCAGCGCGGCGGTGACGTGCGGCGTGAGCAGTTCGGTGTGCGCTCGCGGGTCGACGGTCACCCGCTCGGCGAGCAGCTCCGGCGGGGCGTCACCGTCGAGGGCGACCACACCGGCCGTGACGGCGGGGGTTGCGGTGTCCAACGCGAGCACGAGCACGGCTGACGAGTCTACGACCGTGCTGGTCAGGCGCTGAGGGCGGCCACCACGCGGGGGAGGCCGGTGAGGGAGACCTCGCGGACGTCGTCGGGGCGGCGGTCGATGCGGACCAGCAGGTGGTCCTCGGCCAGGCGCTCCGCGAAGCCCTCGCCCCACTCGATCACCACGACCGCGTCCTCGAGGTCGGTGTCCAGGTCGAGGTCGTCCAGCTCCAGGGCGTCGCCGCCGAGCCGGTAGGCGTCCACGTGCACCAGGGTCGCGCGGTCACCGGGGTGCACGCGGGAGATGACGAAGGTCGGCGAGCTGACCCGCCCCCGCACGCCCAGCCCCTCGGCGATGCCCTTGACCAGCACCGTCTTCCCGGCTCCGAGCGGACCGGAGAGCAGGACCAGGTCACCGCGGCCGAGCAGCGCGCCCAACCGCCTGCCCAGGGCCATGGTGTCCTCCGGCTCCGCCAGCTCCGCCGTCCAGACCGCCGTGTTCACGCCCGCTTCCACCAGCGCTTCCTCTTCCCACTTCGACCTACACACCTGCCGAACAGCTCCGCGAGGTGTTCGTTGACCAGCGCGGGCTGCTCCAGCATCAAAACGTGTCCCGCGCCCTCGGCCAGCACCAGCTCCGCGTCGGGCAGCTCGGCCGCGATCACCTCGGAGTGCGAGTACGGCGTCAACCGGTCCGCATCCGCACCGATCACCAGCACGTGCGTGTGCCGGAGGCCCGCGAGCGCGGAGACCCGGTTGTGCGTGCCCAGTGTCTCCAGGAACTCCGTCAGCACCTGCACCGAGGTCGTCGCGATCATGTCGTCGACCAGGTCGACCAGCGCCGGGCTGACCTTGCGGTCACCGAAGGCCAGCCGGCGGATCAGGCTCCAGACGATCTGCCCGCCGACCCCTCGGACCCGCTCCACCACCCCCGGTGACCAGCTGGCCAGCCTGCCGATGCCGAGGGTGACCGGGTTGTGCCGGGACAGCACCGGCCGCGGCAGCCCGGAGCGGCCGATCTCCCCGGCCGAGGTGCCGATGAAGGCCACGCCCGCGACCCGGTCGCGGAACAGCTCCGGCCGCTGCTCGGCCAGGGCCATGATCGTCATACCGCCCATCGAGTGCCCGACCAGCACCATCTGGCCTTTCGGCACCATCGACCGCAGCACGGCGTCGAGGTCGTGGCCGAGCTGGTCGATCGTGGAGGTCTCCGGCAGGCCGCGGCCGGACCTGCCGTGGCTGCGCTGGTCGTAGATCACCAGCCGCACCCGGGGATCGGTCAGCTGGGGCAGGTCGCGCCGCTGGAAGTGCCAGGTCCTGCGGTCCAGCGCGAAGCCGTGCACCAGCACCACGGTCAGCTCGGGTTTGCCGCCGTCGGCCGGGTTGACCTCCTCGACGTAGATCGGCACGCCGTCGTCGGCGGCCACCGTCGAGGTGCGGTCCGGCTTGAGCACGCCGAGCGGCTCGTCGGCGTAGCGGTCGAGGAGCGCCGCACCCTCGCGGCGGTGCTTGATCTGGGAGCTCTTGGCCGCCGCGCCCACCGCGGTACCGGCGACGGCCGCGCCGAGGAGGCCACCGGCGACCCCGACGGCTTTCCAGATGCGGCTCATGCTCCTCCGACCGCAACGACCGTTCTCGTGACGCGGGGGCGGGTCATGCCGGTGACGATCTCGTAGTGGATCGTGCCCAGCGTCTCGGCCCACTCCGTCGCGGTCGGTTCGCCCCTGGTGCCGGGGCCGAACAGCACGACCTCCTCGCCCTCGCGGACCTCGTCGTCGCCGCAGTCGACCATGATCTGGTCCATGCAGACCCGGCCGACCACGGGCCGTCGCCTGCCGCCGAGGAGGACCTCCATCCGCCCGGACAGCGCGCGCGGCACGCCGTCCGCGTACCCGGCGGGGACCAGGGCGATCGTGGTCTCGCGCGGAGCGGTCCAGGTCAGCCCGTAGGACACGCCGTCGCCCTCGGCGATGCGCTTGGTCAGCGCGACGCGGGCGCGGAAGGTCATGGCTGGGCGCAGCTCGTCCCCGCCGAAGCCGGGCGGCATCGGGTTCAGCCCGTACATCGCGATACCGGTGCGGACCAGCTCGAAGTGCAGGTCCGGGCGGCTGAGCACGGCCGCGGAGTTGGCGATGTGCCGGATCGGCCGCAGGCCCGCGTCCACGGCGATCGCGTGCGCCTCGGTCAGCCGCTTCGCCTGGGCGTCGATCGAGGGGTGGCCCGGCTCGTCCGCGCAGGCCAGGTGCGACCACACGCCGACGACCTGCACCCCGCCGGTGCACTGGGCCGCCGCGGCCGCCCTGACCAGGTCGGGCCAGTCCTGCGGGGCGCAGCCGTTGCGGGAGAGCCCGGTGTCGATCTTGAGGTGGATCCGCGCCGTCGCCCCGGTCCGGTGCACCGCGTCGAGCACGCCGTCGAGCGCGGCCGGCGAGGAGACCGACAGGTCGATCCCGGCGCTGACCGCCTCCGCGAAGTCCTCGTCCGGCACGTGCAGCCACGAGAAGATCGGCGCGGTGATGCCGCCCGCGCGCAGCGCGAGGGCTTCGTCGAGGTGGCAGACGCCGACCCAGGAGGCGCCCGCCTCCAGCGCGGTTCTGGCCACGTGCAGCGCACCGTGGCCGTAACCGTCGGCCTTCACGACCGCCATCGTCTGTGCGCCGGAGGCCGCGGCGAGGCCGCTGAGCAGGGCGATGTTGTGCCGGAGGGCGTCGGTGTCGACGAGCACCTCGGCACGCGGCAGGTGCGGGTTCTGAGCAGCCATAACGCCGTTCATGGTGACACAGACGCCGCGGCTGCCCGTAGGACGCGGATCGCGTTCGGCACTTCGCTCAGCAACGAGCCCGCCGGGATCGGCGCCCCGTCCGCCGCCAGCTCTCCGGCCAGCTCGTGCGCGGCCGCCGCGCAGCCCGCCGCCAGCCACGGGTCCAAGCCTGCTGCCAGCAACGATCCGATCAGCCCGGACAGCACGTCGCCGGAACCGGCCGTCGCCGCCCACGAGGAGCGCGCCGGGTTGACCAGAACACGGCCGTCCGGCGCGGCGACCACCGTGCTGTGCCCCTTGAGCAGGACCACCACGTCGTGGCGCCGGGC
Source organism: Allokutzneria albata (assembly GCF_900103775.1). GTDB lineage: Bacteria > Actinomycetota > Actinomycetes > Mycobacteriales > Pseudonocardiaceae > Allokutzneria > Allokutzneria albata. The sequence goes on from NZ_LT629701.1 coordinate 5,597,234, forward strand.
CGCCCGCAGGGCCGCGGCCACCCGGTCGTCGCCGACCTCCCCGGCGAGCCTGGCGAACTCGCGGTCGTGCGGGGTGATCACCATCGGCGTGCCGGGTTCGCGCAGGTCCCACAGGTCCTTGTGGTTGGCGAGCAGGGTGATCGCGTCCGCGTCCGCGCACACCGCCACCCCCGCTTCGAGGACCTGGGTCAGCACGTCCCTGCCACCCGGCCCGGTGCCCATGCCCGGACCGATCACCCACGCCTGCACGCGGCCGGTGTCGCCGATCGAGCCCGTGGCGACCACCTCCGGCCAGCGCGCGCGGATCGGGTCGGCGGCCGGGCCGGTGTAGCGGACCATGCCCGAGGTCGCCAGCGTCGCGGCTCCGGCGGCCAGCACCGCGGCCCCCGGGTACGTCGCCGAGCCCGCGGCCACCCCGGTCACGCCCTGCGTGTACTTGTCGTCGCTCGGCCCCGGCACCGGCCACAGCCGTCCCACGTCGGCGGGTTCGAGCACCGTGATGTCCGGCTCGCCCAGCTCCGGGCCGAGGCCGATGTCCACCAGGTGCACTTCACCGCTGCGCTTCGCGCCTTCGCCGAGCACGTGCAGCGGCTTGTGGCAGCCGAAGGTGACGGTCGCCGTCGCGGTCACCGCCGGGCCGTTCACCACGCCGGTGTCCGGCTCGACACCGCTGGGCAGATCGACGGCGAGCACGGGCGCGGTGATCAACTCGACCAGCTCGGCGGCGGCCGGCCGCAAGGGACCGCGCGCGGACAGGCCCACGATGCCGTCGATCACCAGGTCAGCGCGTCGAACGGCGTCGTGCCCCTCGGTGGTCACCCGCCCGCCCGCTTTCCGCAGTGCGGCAAGGCCTTCGGGATGCGCGCGGTCCGGAGCCAGCAGCACGGCGGTGACCGCCACGCCCCGCCTGCGCAGGAACGCGCCCGCCCACAACGCGTCCCCGCCGTTGTTTCCCGCACCGACGAGAAGCGTGACGCGACGGCCGACGACACCCGGGTCGAGCATGCGCAGCGCGACCGTGGCGAGGCCGAACGCCGCCTTGCGCATCAGCGAGCCGTCCGGGACCCGCGCCAGCAGGCGGTTCTCCGCCTCGCGCACGTGGTCGGTGGTCCACACGCCCTTCACGCTCAGTTCCTCCCGGATCGCTCGGCGACCACGAACGCGGCCGCGATGTCGGCGTCGTGCGTCAGCGAGACGTGCCAGGACCCGACACCGGCCGCCTCCGCGGCGTCGGCGAGCACTCCGGTCAGCCGCACGGAGGGCCGGTTGTCCGGCGCCGCAACGACTTCGCACTCCAGCAACTGGTAGCCGTGCGGAGCGCCGAGCGCCTTCACCACGGCTTCCTTCGCCGCGAACCGGACGGCCAGCGAGGACGGACGCCGCAGTTCTCCCTTGCGGGTACGGCGTTCCGCCTCGGTGAACAGCCGGTCGAGCATGCGCGGGGTCCGTTCGAGCAGCCGCTCGAAGCGCCGCACCCCGACGATGTCGGTGCCTATGCCCACGATCACGCTGCACAGGCTCCCACGGTCAGCCCCTCTCGACAGCCAGGAAGTTGTGCAGTTCAGCCACCAAGGCGTCCTTCTCCGCCCCCGCCTCGACCACGGTGGCCACCGACGCCGACCACTCCCCCGTCTCCGACGTCCGCCACGGTCGCAGCGTCCACTCCAGCTCGATGTGCCCGCCCACGGTCCACCTGGCCACCACCGCGATATCGCGATCGGCGCTGCGCCAACGCTTCTCGCCCTCCCAGCCGCGGTAGTCCAGACCGCCGAGGAAGCAGGACAACCCCATTCCGTCGGCCAGGTTCGTGGCGCCCTCCAGGCGCGCGAGCAGTCCCGGCGCGGCGATCTCCACCAGGAAGAACAACCGCCCGTCGTCCTGGTCCTCGGCGAGGTGCCGCTCCGCGAAACGCAGCCGCCCCAACCGCACTTCGGTGTCGTCCATGCAGCGCATCGCGACCTCGCGGTGCTGCCACTGGTGCTCGCACCTCACACCGCTCACTCGACGGTCACCGACTTCGCCAGGTTGCGCGGCTTGTCGACGTCGTAGCCGCGCGCCTTGGCCACCTCGGCGGCGAAGACCTGCAGCGGGATCGTGGACACCAGCGGCTGGAGCAACGTGGGCACCGCGGGCACCTCGATGAGGTGGTCGGCGAACGGCCGCACGGTCTCGTCGCCCTCCTCGGCGATCACGATCGTGCGCGCGCCGCGGGCCTTGATCTCCTGGATGTTGGAGACCAGCTTCGAGTGCAGCACCGCGCGCCCCCTCGGCGACGGCACGACGACCACCACCGGCAGGCCCTCCTCGATCAGCGCGATCGGGCCGTGCTTGAGCTCGCCCGCCGCGAATCCCTCGGCGTGCATGTACGCCAGTTCCTTGAGCTTCAGCGCGCCCTCCAAGGCCACGGGGTAGCCCACGTGGCGGCCGAGGAACAGCACCGCCTTCGAGTCGGCCAGCTCGCGCGCCAGCGCCCGCACACTGTCCGAAGTGGACAGAACGCGCTCCACCGCCGCGGTCATCGCCTCCAGCTCGTGGAACTCGCGCGCCACCTCGTCCGGGTACTTCGTGCCACGGGCCTGCGCGAGAGCGAGCCCCACCAGGTAGTTCGCCGCGATCTGAGCCAGGAACGCCTTGGTGGATGCGACCCCGATCTCCGGCCCGGCGTGGGTGTAGAGCACCGCGTCGGACTCGCGGGGGATCTGCGCGCCGTTGGTGTTGCAGACCGCGAGGACCCTGGCCTTCTGGTCTCGCGCGTGCCGGACCGCCTCCAGGGTGTCGGCCGTCTCGCCGGACTGGGAGACGGCCACGACCAGGGTGTCCCGGTCCAGCACGGGGTCGCGGTAGCGGAACTCGCTGGCCAGCTCGACCTCGACGGGCAGCCGCGTCCAGTGCTCGATCGCGTACTTGGCGACCAGGCCGGAGTGGTAGGCCGAACCGCACGCCACCACGAAGACCTTGTCCACGTCACGCAGGTCCTGGTCGGACAGGCGCTGCTCGTCCAGCACGACGCGGCCGTCCCGGAAGTGCCCGCGCAGCGTGTTGGCCAGCGCCTCCGGCTGCTCCTCGATCTCCTTGAGCATGAAGTACTCGTGGCCGCCCTTCTCGGCGGCGGCGAGGTCCCAGTTCACGTGGAAGGGCTTCACGGCCACGGCCTCTCCGTGGAAGTCGGTGACCTCGTAGCCGTCCCGGCGCAGCACGACGACCTGGTCCTGGCCCAGTTCGACGGCGTCCTTGGTGTACTCGATGAACGCGGCGACGTCGGAGGCCAGGAAGTTCTCGTTCTCGCCGACTCCCAGCACCAGCGGCGAGGAACGGCGCGCGGCGATGATCTGGTCCGGATGGTCGGCATGCGTGACGACCAGGGTGAACGCGCCCTCGAGCCGACGACAGACCGCGCGCACTGCGGCAGCCAGGTCCTCGCCGTCGAAGGCTCGGGCGATCAGGTGCGCGGCGCACTCGGAGTCGGTGTCGCTGGCCGGTTCGACCCCGTCGGCCTCCAGCTCGGCGCGCAGCTGCGCGAAGTTCTCGATGATCCCGTTGTGCACCACCGCGAGCCGCCCCGAGGCGTCCCGATGCGGGTGGGCGTTGCGGTCGTTGGGCGCTCCGTGCGTCGCCCAGCGGGTGTGCCCCATGCCCGCCGTGCCGGTGAAGCGGGCGCTACCGGCCTCGTCGAGCAGCTTCTCCAGGTTCACCAGCGGTCCGGCCTTGCGCTCGGTCGCCAGGTCCCCCGCCCCGTTGAGCACCGCGACGCCCGCCGAGTCGTAGCCGCGGTACTCCAGCCTGCGAAGGCCGTTCAGGACCACGTCCAGGGCGGGGCGGTGGCCCACGTATCCCACGATTCCACACACGCGGCACAGGCTATGGCGTCACGTGGACGTTGTCGGATTGGTCTGGACACGCCTGCCATCGCAGCTCGCGGGCCGATCCACTAACGTCTCGACTCATGGCACTCACCGCCAAGCAGGCGTTCAAGGAGCTCTCTCGCCCCGGCCCGCACCGGGTGATGCGAGGGGACCTGGCGCTGGTGGGGCTCCCCGGCGCGGTGCTCACCCCGGAGTCCGGCAAGGGGCTTCCGGCGGTGGTGTTCGGCCACGGCTGGCTCCAGCCGATCAAGCGCTACCACGGCTTCATGCGGCACCTGGCGTCCTGGGGCTTCGTCGTCGCCGCGCCCGCGACGCAGACGGGCCCGCTGCCCTCGCACCGGTTGTTCACCGCGGACATGCGCACCGCGCTGGACGTCTGCACCTCCGTGCGCCTCGGCGAGGGCCGGATCAGCGTGAACCCGGAGCAGCTCGGGATGTCGGGGCACTCGCTCGGCGGCGGCTGCGCGGTGCTCGCGGCGGCCGAGGACGAACGGGTCCGCGCGGTCGGCACCATGGGGCTCTCCGAGACCCGGCCGTCCGCGATCGACGCCGCGCGCGAGTGCACCATGCCCGCGCTGCACCTCTCCGGCGACGAGGACCTGATCTCCCCGCCGATCGGCCACGCGGAGCCCGTCACCCAGGCGTGGGCCGGCCCCGTGCAGCTGCGCGGCATCGACAAGGCGACCCACCTCGGCTTCACCGAGAACTGGCAGTGGACCGACCTGCTGCTCGACGGCAAACCGCAGAGCAAGACGCAGAAGATCTCGCGCATCCTGCTGACCGCGTTCTTCCTGCGCGTGCTCACCGGCAACCGCGAGTACAGCGCGTTGCTGGAAGAGGAGATCAAGGGCTGCTCGATCGACTACACCCGCGGCCCCGCAGTGCCCAGCCTGGCCTGATTCCCTTTCAGCGCAACCACGTCTGCGTCGAGAAGTCCTCGTCGTCGTCCACCGGCCGCGGTCTGCTCGGCGGCGGCCAGCCGGTGTCCCTGCGGTCCTGGATGCGCTCGACCACCCTGCTCACGTGCTCGGTGATCTCCTTCGCCGCACGCTCGGCCTCTGCCAACGCGTCATCGCGGTGCTTGGTCACCAGCTCCATCCGCTCGGCGTGCTCGCGCATGACCAGGTCCAGCTGCCGTTGAGCCCCCGCGACGTCGCTCATCGCCCGCTCTCCTCGTCGTCAAGACCGCCCAGCACCCGCGCCACCCTGCTGAGGGCTTCGTTGTCCTCTTCGACGACGTAGCCCTCGGTGCGCCAGTTGTTGCCGCTGCGCTCGTGATCAGCACCGCCGCCGCTCTGGGCCGCGGGCGGCATCATCATCCCGCTGCCCATCGGTGGCGCGGCCGGAGCTCGTTGCCCCTCACTGGGAACCGAGCCGAGTCCGGCTTCGCCCGGCTGCGGGCCCTGCGGGCGCTCCGCGACCTCCTCGACGGGTCCGGAACCGCTCGCCAGTTCGACCTGTCCCTGGGTGAAGTCGAGGTCATAGGTCGCAGGCTTCCCGTCCGCGCCCGGCACCGTCACACGGATGTGCCCCGCGTCCCCCGGCACGCGCTCGGCGAGGATCGTGCGATCCCCGTCGCGGATCGTCGCCTTGCCGTTCTCGTCCGCCTTGGTGACCGGATTCTCTTGCGGCACAACTGGTCCCGGCTGGACGCCGCCGGGAGATACGTTGCCCGGCTGCACCGGGATGCCACCGGGCTGCGGCATCGGCTTGACCTCAGGCCCGGTCGGTCCGAAGTCCACCTCGTAGCTCTTCGGCTTGCCGTCCGGGCCCTCGACCGTGATCGTCACGTGGCCGTCCCGGGTCGGACTGGTCACGGAGATCTTGCGCCCCGCATCCTCGAAGGTCACCGACTCGCGCGGCTGGTTCCCGCCCGGCACAGGCGTTCCCGGCAGCCCTGAGGTCTCCGTCCCGCCTCCCGGCGTCTCGATCGGCGGCGTGACCGGCGGCAGGTTCGGCGGCGTGATGGGCGGAGGCGCTGCGATCGGCGGGATCCTGCCGCCACCACCGCCTCCACCACCGCCGATCGCGCCACCCCCACCGCCGCCGCCGATCGGCGGCTTGTCGCCACCACCGCCGGGCGGCGTCCCGCTGATCAGCTCCTTGAAGGGGTTGTCGTTGACCTGGTTGAGGTGGTCCGTCAGCACCTTCCAGAGCTTGTCGACCGTGGTGCGGGTCTCGTCGCACATCTGCTTGAAGTCCTCGAACTGCTTCCGGAACGCTTGGCAGAAGTTGTGCGCCCACTTCACCGCTGCGGCTTCCACCAGTCGCCGAGTTTCGTCATTGACCGCGCAGTGGTCGCTCTCAGCCTGCTTCGCCACCTCACCGCCCAGCAACGCCGCGGCACGGCGAACGTCGGCATCCCAGCGGCCATTGGCCATCTGCATGATCAACAGGCCTTCCGGGACCGTGCGGTCGGGCAGCCGATCGCACTGCAGGCCGAGAGCGAACTCGGCCTTGGACCGGCACGCCTGCGCCACCTTCGTGGACGTGCTGCGGATCAGTTCCGCCGATCCGCGCATCGCGTCTGTCAGGTGGCCGACCTCCACGCGGAACCGATCGGAGAAGACTCGCGACCGATCCGCTGCCTTACCGCTCCAGTGCCCATAGAGACCTGACAAGCTGCTCGACGACTTGCTCGCGGACGCCTCGACTGCGGACTTGGCGCCCAGCAATGCCTGAGCGTGCCCTTCGAGCTGGGCGAACTGGATGTCCCGCTGCTGGTCGTAAAGCTTGGTCGCCGCGTCGAACGGATCGGCGAGCAGCGAGAACTTGCGACAGTGTTCGGGCGCGGCGGCGTAGACCTGGCCGAACTTCCGGAACATCTCAAGTCCGGGCTTGCCGGCGTCCAGGATCTCGTCGGAGTTCTCCGGTGCCCGGCCCCGTTTGAGGTCTTCCAGCTTCTCCTTGCCCTTGCGCACAACCGCACGGTGCTCCGCAGCCTCGCTCAACCGCTGGTGGGCTTCCTCCAGCTCCCGCGGGAACGCATCGACAGTGGTGGAGGCAGCGCGGTCTTTGACAGTGACCTTCAACTCCTCGAGGTACTTCTTGATCTGAGGGTCGAGGGTGGCCTTGACGTCGACACGCCAGTAGGCGACGAGGAGCTGGTGCTTCTCCTCACGGGACAACTCGGCATTACCGAGGAGGCCAAGGAGCTGTTCTCGGGTTGGTCTGGCCATCACTTGCCCCCGACCGTGCGGGTGTTGTTGTTCTCCACCCACTGGTAGCCGCCCTTGGTCTTCTCCAGACGTCCGGCGAAGTCGTTGGTGGCGGTGGCGAAGCTGTTCGCAGCGGTGACCAGTCTGCGCAGGCCTTCCTGGTACTTCGTGGCCGCGTCGACGTGCGCCGAGCCGAGCTTGGCGCCCCCGTTGACCGCGCCCTCGAGGTCCTTGATCTTCGGACCGGCCTCACCGGCCGCGGCGCGCAGAGCGCCGGCGACTCGTGCCATCTCGTCGGTGTTGGTGCCGAAACCCACCTGGTCGTCCCCCTCGCATGTCCTGCGAACCGCAGCGAGGCTATCGAGGGGCTCCCCCGCCCACGCGTGCCTCCACCGCGATCCACCCCATGGTGGACCAGCGGAGACGCGCGCGTCCGACGAACAGGGGAAGTGTTCAGCGAATGCCGGAAACGACCCCGGCGAGGCGCTTGGCGGCGGCGTCGGCGGCGTCCTGGCTGGGGGCCTCGACCATCACGCGGACCAGCTGTTCGGTGCCGGAGGGGCGCAGCAGCACCCGGCCGGAGCCGGCCAGCTCGGCCTCGACGGCGGCCACGGCCTCGGCGACCGACTGGGACGCGGCCACCCTGGCCTTGTCGCTGACCTTGACGTTGACCAGGACCTGCGGCAGGCGGCGCATCACCCCGGCCAGCTCGGCCAGCGGGCGGCCGGTGGAGACCACGCGGGCCATCAGGCGCAGCGCCGTCAGCAGACCGTCGCCGGTGGTGGCGTGAGTGGGCAACACCACATGCCCGGACTGCTCGCCGCCGAGGGAGTAGCCGCCGGAGCGCAGCTCCTCCAGCACGTAGCGGTCCCCGACCGAGGTCGTGCGCACGTTCACGCCGTGGTCGCGCATGGCCAGGTGCAGGCCGAGGTTGCTCATCACGGTGGCCACGAGGGTGTCGTCGGCGAGCTCGCCGCCCTCCTTCATGGCCAGCGCGAGCACCGCGAGGATCTGGTCCCCGTCGATCTCGGCGCCGGTGTGGTCGACGGCCAGGCAGCGGTCGGCGTCACCGTCGTGCGCGATGCCCAGGTCGGCACCGTGCTCACGGACCGCGGTGCGCAGCACGTCGAGGTGGGTGGAGCCGCACCCGTCGTTGATGTTGACACCGTCCGGCTCCGCGTGGATCGCGATCACCTCGGCGCCCGCGCGGCGGTAGGCCTCGGGGGCAGCGGCGGAGGCGGCGCCGTTCGCGCAGTCCACGACCACGCGCAGGCCTTCGAGGGGCTGCGGGGTGGCGAGCAGCAGGTGGTCGACGTAGCGCTGGACGGCGTTGTCGACGTCCCGGACCCGGCCGATGGCGCCCCCGGTGGGCCGCCCCTGGCCCGTGCCCTCGGCGATCAGCCGCTCGATCTCGTCCTCCACGGCGTCCGGCAGCTTGTGGCCGTCACCGGAGAACAGCTTGATCCCGTTGTCCGGCATCGGGTTGTGCGACGCCGAGATCATCACGCCCAGCCCGGCGCCGAGGTCGCTGACCAGGTGCGCCACCGCCGGGGTGGGCACGACACCCGCGCGCAGCACGTCGACGCCCGCCGAGGCGAGACCGGCAGCGACGGCCGCCTCCAGCATCTCGCCGCTGGCCCTCGGGTCCCGGCCGACCACCGCGACGGGCCGGTCGGAGCCGGTGCGCTCGCCGAGCACCCGGGCGGCCGCCACCGCGACGGACATGGCGAGCTCGGGCGTGAGGTCGGAGTTGGCGAGACCGCGCACACCATCGGTGCCGAAGAGGCGAGCCATGTCGAGAAGTCCTCCGTGTGACGGGCCCGGTCGAGGGCCGGACGCAACTACGGGAGCAGACATCCGTAAGACGGACATCTGCTCCCGTAGGTTGTCTTGCGAGGTAAGGCCAGGCAGGAGCGCCGGTGGACCTAGCGCTTGCTGTACTGCGGAGCCTTACGGGCCTTCTTGAGACCGTACTTCTTCCGCTCCTTGGCCCGCGGGTCACGGGTGAGGAAGCCGGCCTTCTTCAGCGCCGGGCGGTCGTCGGCGTCCAGCGAGACCAGGGCGCGGGCGATCGCCAGGCGAAGCGCACCGGCCTGGCCGGAGACGCCGCCACCGCTCAGGGTGCCGAACACGTCGAACTTGTCCAGCTTGTCCGTGGTGGTGAACGGGTCCCGGATCAGCTGCTGGTGCACCTTGTTCGGGAAGTAGGCGTCGATGTCCTTGCCGTTGAGCAGGAACTTGCCGGTGCCGGGCACCAGGCGGACGCGCACGATGGCCTGCTTGCGGCGGCCGACGGTCTGGATCAGGCGACCGGTGCCGAGCGGCGCGGTGACGTCGGCGGCCGGGGCGACCTCGTCAGAGGTGGCCTCGGCCTCGGCGACGACCTCGGTGGCGGCCTCGTCGGCAGCGACCTCGGCGGCAACGGTCTCGTCGACGGCGGGAGTGGTCTCGTCAGCGGGAGTGGTCACGCGGTTTTCCTCTGAGTTCTGGTTGTCCGACACCGGCTGGGTCACTGGCTGACCTTGGGGAGCTCGAACGTCTGCGGCTGCTGGGCCGCGTGCGGGTGGGCCGGACCGGCGTACACCTTGAGCTTCTTGCCCATGGCGTTGCCGAGCTTGTTCTTCGGCAGCATCCCCTTGATGGCCTTCTCGACCAGCTTGGTGGGGTACTTGTCCAGCATCTCGCCGAACGAGCGCTTCTTGAGGCCGCCCGGGTGGCCACTGTGCCGGTAGACGAACTCCTGGTCGCGCTTGTTGCCGGTCAGCGCGACCTTCTCGGCGTTGATGACGACGACGAAGTCACCGGTGTCGATGTGCGGCGCGTAGGTCGGCTTGTGCTTCCCCCGCAGCAGGGTGGCGGCGTGGGTCGCGAGGCGGCCGAGCACCAAGTCCTGGGCGTCGATGACATGCCAGGCTCGCTTCACCTCGCTGGGCTTCGGGCTGTACGTGCGCACGGATCTACCTCGTCGTCACTCGCGTCTTGGGTGGCGTTGGGGCGGCAGAGTCCGGCACCTGCGGGAAACTCCCGCTTGCGCGGGGAGAACTCAGGGCGCGAAAACGCGCGGCCGACTTGGCGCCGCACGATATACCGCTTCAACAGCGATCGAGGTTACCTGCCGTCGTGCGGCAGGGTCAAAACGGCCCCCGGTGACGAGCGCCATGTCCGCCATCATGCCAGGTCGGGGGCCTGCCGGACACACGCGAAGGCCCCCGGCCGTCCCGCCGGGGGCCTTCGCGCACGTCAGGCGGCGCCCGCCGTCACCAGAGGTCGGCGGCCTTGCGCTCCCCGTCCTGGTAGTTCTCGTTGGCGTGGCCGAGCGCGACGCCGACCTTGGCCAGGATCTCCTGCAGGGCCTTCGCGGCCTCGTCCCACTCGCGCTGCGCCCGCTTGTAGTTGTCCGCGGCCGCACCGGTCCACGTCGCGGCCAGCGGCGCGAGGTCGGACTTCAGCTCACCGAGCTGCGTGCGCACCTTGGTCGCGGCGGCGGCGATGTTGCCCTGCGCCTCGGACAGCGATCCGAACTGAACCTTGATGTCCATGGTCGTCACAGTCCTTCCAGGCCGGCGCGGATGCTGGACATGCCCTCGGTGGCCTGCTGCTCACGGCGGATGTAGGACTTGCCGGACTGGCCGAGCTGGTCGGAGATCACCCCGAGCGCGTTGTTCAGCTTCAGCGTCTGCTCGCCCCAGCTGCGCATCAGCGTCTGGAAGGCCTTGGAGGCCTCGCCCTTCCACTGGCCCTGGAGCGGTTCCAGCTGCCCCCTGAGGCTGTTGAGCTGGCCGACCAGCTGGTCCCGCACTCTTGCGACGTCGACGGAGGCCTTGCCCATCGCCTCCGCATTGACCTCGTACTGAGTCATCGAACGACTCCCCCTTCGATCGGTGTTACAGCCCCAGACCATGCCACGAGCCGTTCCGAGACGGCGACGCAATGCGGCAAGTTGTTGCGCTTGTGAACGCGGTCCACCTGATTGGTGGGACCCGATCGCATTCTGGTAGGGAAAGTCACTCTGGCATTTGCCCGTGAAATTACTCAGCCGGTGCCGGAGAGTGTGCGGACCACGTGTTCGCACGCCCTCGCGACCTCATCCCGGCCGCCCGGCGTGCTCTGGCAGCCCACGATGAGCTGCTTCGGGCCGTCGAAGACGACGTACCACTGCACGACCGATCCTCGCAGCTCAAGCCCGTACCGAGCGACCTCGCGGCCGCCGAACCGGACCGAGGGCGCGAAGCCGGTGATGCCCGACGGGGCTTCGGCCTCCACTGCCCTGCGGAGTTCACCGAGCGCCCGTTCCGGTTCCAGCGTCGCGTTGTAGGACAGCGGGCGTTGTTCCACGCCGATCACGTCGTCGGTGTCCGGGCTCGCGGTTCTGCGCAGCTGGACCTTGCGTTTCGTGGCATCCCCGCCGCTGTGTTCCCATCCGTCGGGAACGCGGAATCGGTAGTCGTACTGCGCGAGTTCCTTGCCACCGCTTCCCCCGAACACCACAAATCCGGTGATCACCGTCGCGGCGGCCACGAGAACCGCGACCGCGACGAATACCGCCTTGGATCGGCGACGCGGCGGGGCCGGTGGTGGCGGCGGCTGGGACAGGGGCACCGGTTCCGGGGCCGGTACCGGTTCGGGTGCGACCGGGACCGCGCACAGGGCCCCGCGAGCCACCACGGTCTCCGGCTGGTCGAGCGCGGTGGGCACCGTGCCGAGCCGATCGTGAACCAGCCGGGCGAGCAGCGGGATGCGGCTGGAGCCGCCGACCAGGAAGACCCCGTCGACGTGCACCCCTGCATCCCGCACGGTCGCCGCCAGCAGCTCGACGGCGCGGGCCAGCCGCCCGTGCACGAGCCGCTCCAGTTCCACGCGGGGCACGTGCGCGTCGGTGAACGGCGGGGGCATCGGGATGTCGGTGTAGGCGTGCCGGGACAGGGTCTCCTTGGCGCTGCGGACGTCCTCGTGCAGCACCCGCCGACGTCGGCGGTCGGGCAGTTCACGGCCCTCGACGAGCCGCTGCCACGCCTGCGGGTCCTCACCGGAGACCCGCATGCCGACGTGCTCCAGCAGCGCCTGGTCGATGTCGGCACCGCCGAACCCGGGGTCACCACGGCTGGCCAGCACCTCGGACCCCCGGACCACGCCGGCGTCCACGGTCCCGCCGCCGATGTCGAGCACGGCGAGCACGCCGGTCGATCCCGTGCTCACGGCGTAGAACATCGCTGCCGCAACGGGTTCCGGAACCAGGACGACGCGACTGGCGAGCCCGGCGGCGGCCTGAGCGAGCGCGCCGAGGCGGACGGAACCCCAGTTCGCGGGGTGGGTCAGCACGAGCACGTCGACCTGCGCACCGCCGGCGATCCGGCGCGCCTCGGCCACGACGAGCGCGAGCACCGCGGCCACCACGCGCACGACCGGGACGACGAGGTTGCCCAGCAGCAGCTCGCCCTCGTCCATGCGGCGCTTGGGATGCGGCTCGAACCGCGCGGGGTCGATCGCGGCCTGGCGCTCCGCCTCACGGCCGACGAACACGGTCCCGTCAACGGCGACGAACACCGCGGAGGGCACCAGCGGCCTGCCGTCGATCAGCACCACGGCGGGTTCGGCGCCGTCGACCGACAACGCCGCGCACGTGCTGGACGTGCCGAAGTCGACGGCGAGCCGGACCCTTTCGGTCATGCGGGGTCCAGCCAGGCCAGCTGCACGACCCGCTGGCCGGACCTGCGGTTGACCAGGATGCCCCGGCCGGGCGGCATCGAGGACGGCTTCACGGTGCCGACGAGCGCGCCCTCGTCCCGGTTGCCGCTCATCACGATGCCCGGCGCGGACTGCTCGCGCAGCTTGCCGAGCACCGGGTCGTAGAGCGCCCTGCTGGCCCCGCCCGAGGCCCGCGCGACGACCAGGTGCAGGCCGATGTCCCTTGCCTGCGCGAGGAAATCGCCCAGCGGGGCGAGCGGGTTGTTGCCCGAGGTCGCCACCAGGTCGTAGTCGTCGACGACCAGGAACAGCTCGGGGCCGGACCACCAGGAGCGGTTCTTCAGCTGCTCCTGCGTGACGTCCGGGCCGGGCAGCCGCTTGGTCAGCGAGGCGTGGATGTCCTCGACCATGCCGGTGAACTGCTGCGATCCGGCCGCGTAGGCCAGCAGGTGCTCGGAGGTGACGAAGCCGAGCATGGTGCGGCGGTAGTCGACCAGGATGATCCGCGCCTGCTTGGGGGTGAAGCGGTCGACCACGCCCTGGACGATCGTGCGCAGCAGGTTGGTCTTGCCGGACTCCTGCTCGGCGAAGCAGACGAAGTGCGACTCGGACTCGAAGTCCAGGTACACCGGCTTGAGCTCGTCCTCGTCGATGCCGATCGGGATGGCGTGCCGGGGCAGCTCGGCGCTGGGTGCGGGCAGCCGGGCGTAGGGGAAGGAGTCCGGCAGCATCCGCACCGGCGGGGCGCAGCGCCCGCGCCAGGCCGCGGCGATCTTGGCTACCGCGTCGGAGATCCCGGTGCCGACGTCCTCGGCGGTCATGGGCACTCCGGAGGACGCCTTGGCCGCGCCGTCGATCCTGGGCAGCGCGGTGAGGAAGTGCAGCCGGTCCCTGGACACACCGCGCCCGGGGCGGTCGGCGGGCACGTTGAGCGCGACTCGTCTGTCCACATCGGACTCACTGGGATCGCCGAGCCGCAGTTCGAACCGCGTGCCGAGCAGGTCCTTCAGCGACGGGCGGATCTCGGCCCAGCGCGTCGCCGCGACCACGACGTGCACGCCGTAGGCCAGGCCCTGCGCGGCGAGCTTGACCACGTCCTCTTCCAGCAGCTCGAACTCCTGCCGGAACGCCGCCCAGCCGTCCACCACGAGGAACACGTCACCGAAGGCGTCGTCGACGATCTCACCGCGGCGCTTGCGGGCGCGGAACTCCACCATGGACTCCACGCCCAGCTCGCGGAAGCTCTCCTCGCGCTCGGCCAGCAACGTCTTGAGCTCGGCGACCATGCGCCGCACCAGGTCCGGGGAGAACCGGCCGCCGTAACCGCCGACGTGCGGCAGGCCCTGCAGGGACGCTAGCGTGCCGCCGCCGAAGTCGAGGCAGTAGAACTGCACCTCCTCCGCGGTGTGCGTCAACGCCATCGACATCACCGTCGACCGCAGCAACATGGACTTGCCCGCGCGCGGCGCGCCGACGACTGCCGCGTGTCCGCCACCGCCGGAGAAGTCGGCCCACAGGGTGTCCCTGCGCTGCTCGTAGGGACGGTCGACGATGCCGACCGGGGCGATCAGCTTCCCGGCACCGAAATAGTCCACAGGGGACAGTCCGCGGTCCTCGGTCGCGGAGAGGTTGGGCAGCAACAGGTCCAGCGAGGGCGGCTCGTTCAACGGCGGCAGCCACACGGCGTGCGCCTCCGGCCCCTTGCGCTGCACCCGGCGGACGACGATGTCCAGCTCGCTCGGCTCGGTCGGCTGTTCCGGCTGCTTCGCGGGTTCGTCCGCGGTGACCGGAACCTCCGGCTCCACCGGGATCTCCACGAAGTCCGGGACGAACAACTTCGGCCTGCGGTCACCGGTGACCGGGGCGGTCGCGCGGACCGCCTGCATGCCGGGCGGCCGGTGCGGGCCGGAGACGTAACAGGCTTTGAAGCGCACCAACGTGTTCGTGTCGAACTTCAGGTAGCCCGAGCCCGGGACCGGCGGCAGCTCGTAGGCGTCGGGGACGCCGAGCACCGACCGCGACTCCGACGCGGAGAAGGTCTTCAGGCCGATGCGGTAGGACAGGTGCCCGTCCAGCCCGCGCAGCCTGCCCTCCTCGAGCTGCTGGGACGCGAGGAGGAGGTGGATCTGCAGCGACCGGCCGAGCCGTCCGATGGCGACGAACAGCTCGATGAAGTCCGGCTTGGCCGACAACAGCTCGGAGAACTCGTCGACCACGATGAACAGGGCGGGCAACGGGTCCAGGTCCGCGCCGTTCTCCCGCGCCCGCTCGTACTCCCAGACGTTCTTGAAGTTGCCGCCGTCGCGCAGCGCCTCCTGGCGGCGGTTCATCTCGCCCGCGATCGCGTCCTGCATGCGGTCGACCAGGGTCAGGTCGTCGGCGAGGTTGGTGATCACCGCGGCCACGTGCGGGGCGGTCTCCAGGCCCGCGAAGGTCGCGCCGCCCTTGAAGTCCACCAGGATCAGGTTCAGCATCGCCGAGGAGTGCGTGGCGATCATGCCGAGCACCAGGGTGCGCAGGAACTCCGACTTGCCGGAGCCGGTCGCGCCGATGCACAGGCCGTGCGGGCCCATGCCGCCGACCGCGGCCTCCTTGATGTCCAGCTCCACCGGCTGACCGTGCTCGCCGACGCCGAAGGCCACCTTGAACCGGTCGCTGATCGGCCGCGGCCGCCACGCGTGGGCGATCTCGAAGCTCATCGGGTCGCCGAGGCCGAGCAGCTCGAACAGGCCGGTGTCGGAGGTCAGCAGCGGCTCGTCGACCTGCTCCGCGCCCGCGCCGGTGATGATCCGGTACGGCGAGATCCGCCTGGCCAGCGCCTCCGCCTCGGTCACCGTCATCGCGTCCGGCCTGCCGAACCACTCCACGCCGCCGGTGCCGCTGAGCGCGCCGATCCTGCCGTCCTGGATGGTCAGCCGGATGCCTCGGCGCTTGGACAGGGTGCCGATGGAGTCCGAGAGGTCCAGCAGCGTGACGCCGGACAGGCCCTCGGTGAGCAGCACGTGCTCGTCACCGTCGACCTCGCCCTCGTCGACGACGATCACGACGTGCGGCAGCTCCGGCTGCTGCTGGCCGCCCTTGGTGAAGCGCGGGCGGTCCCGCATCTCCTCCGCCAGCCAGGTCTCGACCTGCTTGAGCGAGCCGGTGATCATCCGCAGCGGGCCGATGCCGTCGGTGAGCCTGGGGTGCTGCGCGTGCGGCAGCCACTTCGCCCACTCCCACTCCGCCCGCGCCCGGCCCGTCGCGACGACGGCGACCAGGACGTCGTCCGGCGCGTGGAAGGTGACCAGCTGGGCCAGCAGCGCGCGGGCCAGCGCACGGGTCTGCCCGCGCTCGCCGTGCAGCGCGACCGCGGCGAAGGCCCGCAGCGTGAACACCGACGGCAGGTCCGGGACGATCGAGTGGGCGCGGATGAACTTGCGCAGCGCCAGCGTGGTGATCGGTTCCAGTTCGTCGACCGGCCCCGTCTCCGGCGGGCGCAGGCGGGTCTCCAGCCGCTGCGGCCCGCGCCCCATGCGGAGGTGGCAGAAGTCAGGGTCGCTCGCGCGGCGCTCCCACATCCGCCGGGTGGCGGCCAGCGACCACAGCGCCTGCGGGTCGGGGTGCACCCACTCCCGCGCCTCGCGCTGGTCGCGCCCGGCCTGACGAGCGCGTTCCCGCATCTGCCCGAGATACCGCAGGTAATCCTTGCGGTCCTCGTTCATCTCGGCCTTTTTCTTGCCGCTCCCGCCGAATCCTCCGCCCGCCATCATCCCGATGGTGGACAGCAGGAACATCCCGCCGAAGATCAGCGAGCTGGGATTCTGCCCGCCGGTGAGGAACACCAGCGCCATCATCAGCACCGAAGCCCCGATCATCACCGCGGGCAACATCTTCATCAGGATGTTGGCGGGAATCACGCGGGGCACCTCGGGCGGCGCTTCGAGAAGCAGCTCACCACCTGGCATACGGGGCGGGCTCAGTCGCGCGGACCGCTTGAACTGAAGCGTGCTCACCGAAGCAGTACCTCTTAGCTCGTCAGGGTCGTCTCGACAATTCGGCGGTCCCCCAAGACTGCCCTACCCCCTTCCGGCGGATTCACCGAACCCGAAGTACTGCCGGACGGGGCTTGGCCATACTAGGGGCGCTCGGTACGCCGTTCCGGTCGATTCGGTGATCGCCCACCGGGACGGGCTAACAAAGCACAGGGGGTGCTGGTGGCTACCGCCACGACGGTGTTCAGCAGGGTGACGGTGCTCGCGCCGCAGACGCGGATCGACGTGGCGTTGCCCTCCGATGTCGCGGTGGCGGACCTGCTGCCGATGCTGCTCAACCTGGCAGGCCAGGTGACGCCGGACGGCGGCGCCCGGCACGGGGGCTGGTGCCTGGGCAAGCTCGGGGAGCCCCCGCTCGACCTGAGCCGGACCCTGGCCTCCCTCGGCGTGGTCGACGGCGACCTGGTGCAGCTGCGCCGCCGCAACGAGAACCCGCCGCCCCCGCTCTACGACGACGTGGTCGACGCGATCGCCGACGCCGAGCCCGGCGGGCTGCGGCCGTGGACCAGCGACACAGCGCGCAGGCTGGGCAACATCGCCTGCGGCCTGGCCCTGCTCACCGCGGCGGTCGCCGTGCACCTGGCCGGAGCCCGCTTCCCGCTCGCCGCCGCGATCACCGCGGGCGTCGCCGCCCTGGTCGCGATCGCCTCCGGCTCGACGGTCACCCGCGTGCACCGCGCGCCGGACTCCGGTGTCGTGATCGCGGCCGCCGGTGCGCTGCCCCTGGCCTTCGTGTGCGGCCTGCACGCGGTGCCGGGGCGGCTCGGACCGGCGAGCCTGGTGCTGGCGTTCGCGGCGATGGGCGTGATCTCGGTGATCAGCCTGCTCGTGCTCGGCGGCGGGATCACGGTGTTCGTCGCGGGCGCGGGGGTCGGAGCCACCGGCGCCGTCGCCAGCCTGGTCGCGGTGTTCCTGCCGAACTCGCTCGCGGGCATCGCCGCTGGGGCAGCGGCGGTCGCGCTCGCGGGCCTGTCCGTGCTGCCCAGGCTGACCATCCAGCTCGCCAAGCTCCCGCTCCCGCACGTGCCCGGCAGTGCCGCCGAGCTCAAGGAGGACGACGAGTTCCCCGACTACGCGGTGATCGAGCGCCGCGCCGGCCTGGCCC
This sequence comes from Allokutzneria albata, assembly GCF_900103775.1. Classification (GTDB taxonomy): domain Bacteria; phylum Actinomycetota; class Actinomycetes; order Mycobacteriales; family Pseudonocardiaceae; genus Allokutzneria; species Allokutzneria albata. Next base: position 5,615,079 of record NZ_LT629701.1, read on the forward strand.
ACCAGTACATGACCGGCATGCTCATCGCGTGCGGCCTGGTCGCCGCGGCGGGCGCGGTGATCGCGGCGGGCGGTTCCTCGTGGTTCGCGCCGATGTTCGGCGGTGTGGTCGCCGCCGTGCTGCTGCTGCGCGCCCGCACCTACGCCAACGGCGGCCAGGCGATCGCTCTGCTGGCCACCGGGTTGCTGACGGCGACCGGGCTGATGGTCGCCTGGTTGCTCCGCGCGAGCCCGCTGCACCAGATCCTGTGGGTGTTCGGCCTGCTCGTCGTCCTCGCGGCGACCGCGATCATGCTCGGCGTTGTCGTGCCGAAGCAGCGGTTCTCCCCCGTGCTGCGTCGCTCGGTCGACGTCACCGAGGCCGTGCTGATCGCGGCGGTGCTGCCGCTCGCGCTGGCCGTGATGGACCTCTACAGCGTCGTCAGGCACCTGTGATGCACCGGCTGATCGCCCTGGCCGGCGTCATTGCGCTCGCCCAGCCCACGGCGGAGTTCACCCCGGCTCCGCGCTACCCGACGCCTCCGCCGGTCAGCTACGACGTCACGGCGCTGAAGAAGGACCCGGCTCCCGACGTCACGTACACGCAGGACAAGTCGTGTGTCGAAGGCCGGGTGAACGGCGATGTCAACGTCAAGCCCTGGGGTCAGATGGGCCTCAACCTCGAAGGAGCGCGGCGCTTCGGCCGGGGTGAGGGCCAACTCGTCGCGGTGATCGACACCGGGGTCAACCGCCACCCCCGCCTGGCCGGGCGGTTGACGAGCGGCGGTGACTACGTCCAGAGCGGTAAGGACGGCACCACCGACTGCGACGGTCACGGCACGATGGTCGCGGGCATCATCGCGGCCGACGACGCCGACCGCGAATCCGCGTTCGAAGGCGTGGCCCCCGGCGCGAACATCCTCGCCATCCGCCAGTCCAGCAAGGCGTTCGGCGCGCAGAAGAATGGCGTGCCTGCCCGCGCGGGGGACCAGTCCACGCTGGCGCAGGCGATCGTGCGCGCGGCCGACAGCAAGGCCAAGGTCATCAACATCTCCTCGGTGGTCTGCATGGCCCCGGGGGAGAACTGGCCCCTCGTCCAGGCCGCGGTGCGCTATGCCCGCAAGCAGAACTCTGTCATCGTCGCTGCTGCGGGCAACGTCACCAGCGGCAAAAACAGCAACTGCGGCAACCCCAACCGCCCTGACTCCATCCTGACCGTGCCCACCCCGGCCTGGCTGGACGAGGACGTGCTCACCGTCGGCGCGCTCAACGAGGATGGTGCGCCTGCCAACTTCACGCTGGGTGGCCCGTGGGTGGACGTGGCCGCCCCCGGCACGAACAACATCTCGCTCGACCCCAAGGAGGGGGCGAGCGGATTGGCCAACCGCTACGTGGACGGCAACGAGCTCCACGGTGTCGACGGCACCAGCTTCGCCGCGCCCTACGTCAGCGGTGTCGTCGCGCTGGTCCGCGCCCGGTACCCACACCTGGACGCGACGCAGGTGATGGAGCGGATCAAGCGGACGGCGCGCCAGCCGCTGGGCAGATCGGCCCGTGACTTCCACATCGGGTACGGGATGGTCGACCCGGTCGCGGCGCTGACCGCGGTGCTGCCGGAGGAGCAGGGCATCAACCCGCAGCCACCGCTTCGATCCACTGTGGACATCGCGGCGCCGCCACCGGTCGACAACCGCCCGCTCACGGTGGCCCTGGTGGGCTCGGGAATCGCACTGGGCCTGCTGGCGCTCACCCACCTCGCCGTGCGCGCCCGTCGCCGCCGCGCCACCTGACCCCAGCCCCCGTCGGGGTCAGCCGCCGGGCTGCGCCTCGCGGGGGTCCTTGCGGCGCAGGATCTTCGAGTCGTCCAGCGGGACCGCGTCGAACACCCGGCGGGCCTCGCGCGGGTCGAGCCTGGGGCCCTCCGGCAGCAACCGCAGGATGCTCTCCGGCGCGGGCAAGTAGGGCGCCGCGAGCCCGAGTCCCTCCGCCGTGCGCGTGTCCGGGATGCCGAACTTCACGCCGCGGTCGGAGACGAGCTGGATCGGCCCGGTCTGGAGGTCGTACTCGGACGTCGCCGCGCGCACAACGGCACCACGGCCGGGCGGCAGGTAGAAGCTGTCGAGCGCCTCACCGTTGCCGTCGGCCTGCGCCAGCTGCACGGGCTTCACGTTCGGCCCGAGGCTGTCCCCGACGGTCACCGCGGACGTCGGCCGCCCGTCCTTCGGCGTCCACCCCAGGCACGTCACCGGGGCCTTCTCGATGTTCAGGATGGTCGGCGCGACCCGGGGGAAGTCCTTGACCTGCAAGGAGTTCACGGCCTGGAGGTGGATCATCTCGTTGTCCGGCATCTCCGCCCAGCCCGTGCCCGCGGTGGTGGAACGGATCAGCTGCGCGACGGTCTCGCTCACCTGCTGCTTTCCGTTCTTGAGCAGCACGTAGAACTGGTAGTCGCCCCGGGCCCGCTCCATCCGGACGACGGACCCGACCTTGTGGTTGCCACTGCCGAAAGCGGTCGGCTCACCGCGCTGCGCGATCTCCGGCGCGCGCAGCTCGGCGACCTCGGGGATGGCGTTGAGCAGGCCGCTGCTGACCTTGCGCGCTTTCTGCCCGGTCAGCTGGAAGGTCTCGCGGACCGCGGCGTTGCCGAGGTCCACCTTCGCCCGCACGGTCGCGGTCCCCGTCATGCCCATCTCGTCGTCGGCGGTGAAGACCAGGTAGGTCTGGCCGTTCGGGGCCGCCAGCAGCAACCCCTCCTTCGGCCCCAGCCGCCTGCCCGGCGCGGCGATCCCGGCCAGCGCGGTGGTGCGCAGCTCCGGCCGCTCGTCCGGGTCCGGAAGGTCCAGCTTCCGGGAGAGCTGGTCGCAGACGGCCCATTCGGGTGAAACTCTCAGGTCTTTGTCGGGAAGCAGCTCGGGAGCACCCGGAATTCCGGTGAATGCCCCCCTCGGAACATCGGTGAGCTTCGATTCGTCCACCCGCGACGGAGTTCCCGACGCGGTACCCCCGGTGGTCATCAGCAACAGCCGCGCCGAGGCCATGTTGGCCACCGGGATCAGCTGGCGGGGGTTCGACGTGGCGACGAAAACCGCCCCGGTTTGCTCGCTGATCACGATGCCGTTATCCGGCAGGGTTCCTTTCGGCTTGATCAGACCGTAGACCAGGAATCCCAGAATGATCGCGACGGCGACCACGGCCCCGGCGGCGGTCGCCCGCATTTGGGTGCGCGCCGGTTCATGGATCATCACCGCGTCCTTGCGCACCAACGCGGACTCCATGCGGCGAACGACGAATCGATACGCCTGCACCTGTGACTTGGTTGTGGGAGTTGAGGGCATTCTCGTTTGCTGCTCTCCACTGCGCGGTAGCGTTACGGACCGGTGCCTAATGCGCCTAGAGGGCACCTTACTGGCAGCCAGCGCGGGGAGAGACCGAACCGGAATGTCCGTGACAACGAACCCCACTCCGCCCCCTGTCGTCCTGCGCGCGCGGCGGCGCACGGTGGGCGCGAGCCTGGGCGCGCTGCCCGTGGCGAACCTCGTCGTCTTCCAGGTCGGCGCCGGGCTCGGGCTGGTGCTGCTCGCGGTGAACCGCGCGCTCCTGCCCGTCGCGGCCGGGCTCGCGGTCCTCGGTCTGCTGATCGCGACGACCCGGTGGAACGGCCGCTGGATGACCCAGTGGATCGCGCTCACCGCCCGCTACGCGTTCCGTTCCCACCTGCGCACCGCGCGCCAGGTCGCCGCGACCGCGGACGAGCCCGGCCAGACGACGCTCGGCGCGGAGGACCGCAGGGTCGCGCTGCTCCGGCTGGCCGTTCCGGACCTGGTGGTCGCGCAGGCCACCGACCACGACCGCAACCCCATCGGCCTGGCCTGGCACGAGGGCACGTGGACGGCGGTCCTGCTGGTCGACCCGGCTCCCGGGCTGATCACCAAGGTCGGCAGCACGCCCAACCTGCCGCTGTCCGCGCTCGCGCCGTGCCTGGAGGACCGCGGCGTCGTGCTCGACTCGATCCAGGTGATCTGCCACTGCTACCCGGGAAGCGCGGCGCTGCCCGCGAGCTCGCCCGCGCTGGCCTCCTACCTCGAAGTCCTCGGCCCGCTGCCGACCGCGGCGCGGCGCACCACCTGGGTGGCCGTGCGGCTCGACCCGCAGCGCTGCCTCTCCGCGATCCGCGAGCGCGGCGGCGGCGTCGTGGGTGCGCACCGCGCGCTGCTCGGAGCGCTGTCCCGGGTGGGAAACGCCCTGGCGGCCAAGGGAGTGCAGACCCGACCGCTGGACACCGACGAGCTGCTGCGCGCCGGGATCTCCGCGGCCGAACTCACCACGGCGACCGCGACCTCGGACCCGGTCCAGCTGCGGGAGCGGTGGACCGGCGTCACCGCGGCCGGCGTCGGTCACGCCAGCTACGCGGTCACCGGCTGGCCGAGCCGGGGTGGCCAGGCCAGCCTGAACGCGCTGACCGGTGTGCGCGCGCTGTCGGCGACCGTGTCCGTGGCGATCTCACCGAGTGACGAGGACGGCAACGTGGGCCTGCGCGGCCTGGTGCGGGTCAGCGCCCGCACCCCGAAAGAACTGGAGCAGGCCGACGAGCGCCTGCAGACGATCAGCGAGCGGCTCGGCCTGTCCCTGACCCCGTTGCGCGGCATCCAGCTCGCCGGGTTCGCCGCGTCGCTCCCGCTCGGAGGAAACACGTGACCCCTCGCGGCAGGATGCTGGAGAACAAGGCCGCCGACCTCGGTGTCGCCCCGGAGTTCACCGTCTCCCCGGACATGCTCGACGCGATCAGCCCCTCCGGCGACCGCGGTGGCATGGTGCTCGGCTGCGGTGCGCAGGGCGAACCGCTGTCGGTCTCGGTGCTGCGCAACGCCCCGACCCGGATCGCCCTCGTCGGCGGGCTGTACCTGGCGCGCCAGGTGGCGATGCGGGCGATGGCCACCGGAGCGTGGGTGGTCGTCGCGACGGGACGGCCCGCGGCGTGGCACGCGCTGACCAGGGCGGCGGGCCAGGGCCCGGACGGACGACCGGTGCCGCTGGTGCAGATCCGCAGGCTCACCCCGGTCGAGCTGCCCCGGGGTTCGGAGGACGGTCCGCTGCTCGTGGTGCACGACGGCACCGCGGTCCCCCAGGAGCTGTTCCCGCCGCGCTCTCCCTGGCAGACAACGCTGTACGTGCTCCCCTACCTGCACCCGCAGGCGACGTCCACGGTGACCGGGGCCGATCTGGCGCTGATCCAGCGGCTCCCGGTCGGCCAGGCGCAGCTCGCCGGGCGGATGTGGCGACTGCCGCCGCACCTGGTGCAGCAGCTGAGCTCGCTCGGCGACGACATGGCGGTAGCGGTCGGCCCGAACCTGTGGCTGCCCATCCGGTTGATCACCACACCGAGCGAACAGCAGCTGCTCGGCCCCATCCGCCGGGGCGACTGACGCTTCAGAAGCCTTGGGGTTCAGCGGACATCGGCCGATCCATCCCATCGGGCCAAATCAGTCCTTTTTGGACAGATCCGTGCCGGGGAGGGCCCTGGGGTCGTCCCGTCGTTGATCAACACCGAGGGGATGGCACCACGACAACCACTGCGGTTCAGGCCTGATCCTGGTCAAGGCGCGCTGGAGCAACGGCAACTCCTTCACCACGTACCAGGGCCCCGGCAGCATCCCGTTCTACGCGGACGGCCAGCACGAGGTGGTCAACGCCTACTACGTGCCGAAGCCGCGGCGACCATGCCGAACATCAACGGCGCGGAGATCTGCCGCACCGGCCAGCCGAGCTTCCCCTAAGCACGCACACCACCGCAGGTCACCCGCCGAGCACTCGCACCCGGCGGGTGACCTCGGCGCGTTCGGCCAACTGCTCGTTGGCCGGGTAGTCAACTCCCACAAGGGAAAGCCCGTGCGCAGGGGCGACGGTCACCGAACTCGCCCGCACCGTGGAGCGCAGCAGCGTCGCGGGCCACTCCGGCCCCTTCCGCCCGTCCCCCACCGCGAGCAGCGCGCCGACCAGGCTGCGCACCATCGAATGGCAGAACGCGTCGGCGGAGACGTGCGCGACGAGCTCCTCGCCATCGGGAGCCCACTCCAGGCGCTGCAGCTGCCGCACCGTCGTCGCGCCCTCCCTGCGCTTGCAGAACGCCGCGAAGTCGTGCTCCCCCAACAACAACCGCGCGGCCTCGTTCATCGCGTCCACGTCGAGCGCACGCGGCCAGGCGACCACCTCGCGCGCGCGCAGCGGAGCCGCGCCGTACTCGGCGGCGGTCACGCGGTACTCGTAGTGCCGCCGCAGCGCGCCGAACCGCGCGTCGAACTCCAGCGGCACCTGGCGGATCGAGAAGACCCGGACGTCCGGCGGCAGCAGCCGGGCCAGCCTGCGCACCAGACCGTCCGCTTCGGACGGATCGGGGGAGTCGAAGTGGGCGACCTGGCCGGTGGCGTGCACCCCGGCGTCGGTCCGCCCGGCCACGGTGAGCTGGACGTCCCGCCGGGTCAGCAGCGACAGCGCGTCCTCGAGCACCCCGCACACCGTGCGCCTGCCGGGCTGCCTCGCCCAGCCGGAGAAGTCCGTGCCGTCGTAGCCGAGGTCCAGCCGGAACCGGTACGGACCCGGTACGCGGACGAGCCCGCCGCCCTCCGGAGTGGAGGAAGCGGCGGGCTCGTCGGACTGCGATCGTCCGGACGTCACTTGTCGGACTTGTCCTTCAGGTCGGCCTCGACGGTCTCGACCGAACCCTCGGCCTGCTCCTGCTCGGAAGCGGCCTCGGTGGTCTTGGGCGCCTCGGCGTCGACGTCGGCA